>CAYURO010000013.1:0-110141 GCA_964447285.1 uncultured Enterobacteriaceae bacterium
GTGGATCAGTTTCAGAGCGATGACCGGATCAGTTTGGGGCCGCTGAGCACAGGCGAGGAATTCTTCGGGTCAGCCATTTCATTCCAATGCGAGGCGAAGGCCTTGACGCAGCGTTCTTGGGGAATCGAGGCAGCAGTCTGCGAGCCTCCGCCGGCGCACGCAACCCTCTCGTTGCGGGGCGCAGCGTCCACGGTACAGCAGGGGGCAGCTTGCCCTCCACCATCTAGCCCTTTATCTACTTGAGTTTTGTCTAGAGCTGGTCTGGCGAAGCCATCCGCACGAACCGGCAAGTTCTCCCATTCAGAGTCCCCGCACCGACTACGCCGTCGACCTCAGGAACCGTCGCTCCGGTGACCAGCTCAAGCGCGTCGCCCGCCACGCCGCCCAACTCGACCGGCCGAACGCCCTGCCAATTCGCAAGCTGGGGAGCAAGGTTGCACGCGACCACCACCCGCTCTTCCCCCGCCTGACGCAACACCGCCCAGACGCCTTCGGGCTGCCCCGGAAGCGGCGTCAGACTGCCGACCGACAGCGCCGGATGCACCCGCCGCAGCTGGATTAGCTGCCGGTACAACGCCCACAGCGACTGCGGATCCGCCTGCTGCGCCTGCGCGCTGACGCCCACGTCCCCCACGGGATACCACGGCGTGCCGGTCGTGAAACCGGCGTTCGCGCCAGTCGTCCACGGCATCGGCCGCCGCTTGTCCTCGTCGGCGTTCGAGTCACCGTTCGGCAGCCCCAGCTCCTCGCCGTAGTACACAAAGGGCGTCCCTGGCACCGCAAACAACAGCTGGGCCACCAGACGCAGCCGCGCGCCCGTCGCCTCGTCGCCACCGAACTGCGTGGCGATGCGGATCATGTCGTGGTTGGTCAGAAAAGTGCCGCGCCCTGCCCCCTGCGGAAATGTCGCGTCCCAGGCGCACACGACCTTCTGCAGCTTGTCGGCCGACTCTTCCTCTACCGCCGCACGCAGCGCCGTGGACATGTCGAAGTCAAACGTCATGCCCAAGCCCTTGCCGCCCACGTGGTACTTCGCGGCGATCGCGTTCGACGCCCACGCCTCGCCCACCAACAACGCCTGAGGCGACGTCTGGGCCACGACCGCGGCAAAGTCCTGCCACCACTGCAAAGTCGCTTGCGTGTCCTGCTGGCCGGCCTTGGGACCTTCTTCGACCAGATAGCGCACGGCATCCAGCCGATAGCCATCGACGCCCTTCTGCAGCCAGAACTTCGCGATGTCGCGCAGCTCTTGCGTCACCGCCGGCGTCGTCACCAACAGGTCGGGCATGCCCTGCCAGAACACCCCGTAGTAGAAGCGCTTTCCTTGCGCGTTGGTGTGTGGGTGCCAGACCGTGCTGCTGCCGAACGGCTGCTTCCATCCCGGGTTATCGGCCCGCCAAGCGTACCAATCTGCGTGTCCCGTACCGGCCGCCGAGTCGGCGAACCACGGGTGCGCGCTGGACGTGTGGTTCAGCACGAGGTCGACGATGACGCGAATGCCGCGGGCGTGGGCGTCGGACAGAAAGGCGTCAAAATCGGCCTGGGTGCCGTAATCAGGCTCAATCGCGCGGTAATCCGTGACGTCGTAGCCATGGTAGCTGGGCGAGGTCTGGACCGGCATCAGCCAGATCAGGTCGATGCCCAGGTCGTTGCCGCCCGGCTTGCCGTCGTTCAGGTAGTCCAGCCGCGACCGCAATCCCTGAAAGTCGCCGATGCCGTCGCCGTTCGAGTCCTGAAAGCTGCGAACAAAGATCTCGTAGCCCACGGACTGTTGCCACCATGCAGGGTTGGCGACGGTCGCTCTGCACGGCTGCGGCGCGGCGGTCCCGGTGTCGGTGGGCGACACCGTGGCATCCGAGTCGCCCTGTTGGGGGGCGGCACACGCCGCAAACGCGAGAAGCGGCCAGAGGAGGACAGTCGACGGGTCGAGCAGGCGCATGGCGATGGCCTCCGGGGTCAGGGCATGGACCAAGGCTCCCACGCCAGCGCCGCAGGTGTCCATGCCAGCTTGCGATTGCCCCGGTTCGGCGCCCCGACTATGCTGCCTCTGGCTGGCGTCGCCCCCCCGTTCCAGCCTGTTGCCGCACGCTGCGGTTGCAAGCCGACGCCCCGAGAACCCGGAGGCCATGTCATGCCGGAGATCCGCCGCATCCTGTGTCCAGTCGACTTCTCCTCGACGTCGCGCGAGGCCATGCGGTTCGCCGCGGATCTGGCCCAGCGATTCGGGGCTTCCATGACGCTGCTGCACGTCTATCCCGTGCCGGGTTACGTCCTGCCGGAGGGATTTCTGACCGCCGGACCCGACGTGTTGGCCGAGGTCGAGGAGCGCACGCACGCCTCGCTGGCGGAGTGGCAGGCCGAAGTCCACAAGATCGGCGTCACCGAGGTCGAGATCGCGACGGCGATGGGCAACGCGGCGTCCGAGATCGTCCGCCACGCTGTCGAAGACAAGGCGGACATGGTGGTGATGGGCACGCACGGCCGCACCGGACTCGCCAAGCTGGTGCTGGGCTCGGTCGCGGACAAGGTGGTGCGCATGGCGGGCTGCCCGGTCCTGACCGTCCCTTCACGCCACCACCGCCACGACCCCAAGCCTGCCGCGTGACCCGCCGCCCTGCCCTCGGCTTCCCACACCTGCCGACACATTTTCCTATGGAGTTACAAATGGTTCGCTATTCCGTGCCCGGTTGTCTGTTGGCCCTCTCCCTCACGCTTGCCGGGTGCGGGTCGTCCACAGGAACCGGCGGCGGCACCGTTGCGGCCGACACCACCGGTGGGGACGCGGGCAGCGACGCCTTGGACACCACGGCCAGCGACACCACGTTGCTGGATACCGCTACCAACGACACGGTCGAGGACGTGCAGGCCGATGTGTCCGCAGACGTGCCGGCAGACGTCTCTCAGACGGTCTGTGGCAACGGCCAGTGTGAAGAAGGCGAGACCACCGGCAACTGCTTGAAAGATTGCGCCGTCCCCGGGCCCGTGTGCGGCGACGGCGTGTGCGACGAGGGCGAGTCGGCGGCCACGTGCACCAAAGACTGCTTGCCGGTGGACAGCTGCGGCAACGGCACGTGTGAGGCTGATGAGACGTCCATGACCTGCCCGGCCGACTGCAGCGCGGCGGGCACTTGCGGAGACGGCACTTGCGGCGCTGGCGAGACGCCGGAGTCCTGCGTCGAAGACTGCGACCCGGCGACCCAGTGCATCATGCAGAAGTGCGGCGCTGAGGCGACGGCCTGCCTGACCGACGCGGCGTGCGGAGCGATCTTCCCGTGCATCCAGGCCTGCCCGGCCGAAGACACCGCCTGCCAGGAAGCCTGCTACAACACCGATAACCCGGAGACGCTGACCCTGTTCCTCGAATTCCTGACCTGCGTCTCGGACAACGGGTGCGTGTAAGGCGAAGTGCGAGGTCGAAGAGAGCGCACCGGGGTAGCCCCGCAGTCCCCTACTTCACCCACACTTCCACGTTGTCGATGCCGAACGACTCGTCGCCCGGATCCTGATTCAGCGTGCTGGACACCACGACCACGGCGGACGCTGCGGCGTGGCTGACGGTGACGTCGACGGGCCACTTCTCCTCCAGCCAGCCATTCATCACGCCGCAGACCGACGAGCCGCCGCTGTACTGGCCGACCTTGCTCCACACCTGCTTGCCGGCGATGTACAGAAGGCCCTGCTCGCTGTCCCAACTGTCGATGCGCACATAATCCATCTTGTAGCGCAGGGTGTTGTGCGCGGGCATGCCGGCATAGGTCTTGGTCACGGATGCGTTGATGCCCAACTGGTTGTAGCCGCCCAAAATCCAACCCCAGCCGCCACAAGTGGACCGCCCGGCCGGGGACCAGCCCTGACCGTCGATCTCGAAGGTGTCCAGCGCCAACCGAGTCCAGCCGCCGCCGGTCATGTCGCAATACATCTGCACCTTGGGCAAGACGCCTGCGCCGTCGGGGTCGATCCAGTACAGGCCGTTGCCGCTGGTGGGTAGACCAAGAAGGATCTGCAGACAGGTCGCGGCCGGTGCGTCGGCGCCTCCCAGCAGGTTGCAAGTCTTGCCGTCGCCCGTGTAACCCGCCTTGCACGCGCAGGTGAAGCCACCCAGCGAGTTGGTGCAGGTTGCTTGGGCGTTGCAGTTCGCGATGCCCGCCTTGCACTCGTCGATGTCGAAGCAGGTCTTGCCATCGCCGTTCCAGCCCTTGTTGCAGGCACATGCGTACGAGCCATCCTTGTTGGTGCATGTGGCCTGCGTGCTGCAGACCGACGGCGAGGACTTGCACTCGTCGATGTCGGTGCAGGTCTTGCCGTCGCCGAGATAGCCCGCCTTGCAAGAGCACTCGGCGCCGCCGGGCAGGTTGGTGCACGTGGCATTGGCGTGGCAGCCCGCGGTGCCGGCGACGCACTCGTCGATGTCGGTGCAGGTCTTGCCGTCGCCCTGCCAACCGGCCTTGCACGTGCATTGGACCTGACCGCTGCCTAACAACTGGCAGGCCGCCTGGTTGGAGCAACCGCCGTTGTTCACCTCGCAGGCCTCGTGCACGACGGTCAGGCTGCGGACGCGCCACCCCAAGCCCTCTGTGCCGCATGGCGCCGAGAACTGCAGGCGAACCTTGAACTTGCTGCCCGCAAGTGCCGCCAGATCGACCAGCACTTTGCCCCACACGGCGCCGCTGGCTGGAATCGTCGTGCGCACCGTCCAGGTCAGATCATCCGTCGAGGTCAGCACTTGCGCTTTGGCCGTCGCTCCCCAAGTGCCAGCGCTGTCGAGCCTCAGCCGCACCGGTGCGCCCGGCACAAGCGCGCTGGCGTCGAGAGAGGGGGAATCGGCCGTGACCCACACCTGCGACTGTTCAGACCCGCACGCGATGCCGCCGATGCCGTTGCTGGCCTCGAGGGCACAGGCCGACGCCTCGCCGGGCAGGGACGTCGCCACCGGGTGCCAAGACACCTTGGGGCCCAGGTTTTGCGCCGCAGGGTCCAGGATCAGCGCGAACTTCCAGGCGGTAAGGCCGGGGTCGTCGCAATTGAACGACTCGGTGTAAGGCAGCGCAGCCTTGCCGCAATTGGCGTCGGGCCCGGGCTCGAACACACACCCGACGCTGGGGTCGCAGCTGTCGAGCGTGCAGCCCCAACCGTCGTCGCACGTCACCGCATCGCCAATGCACGCCGCGAACTGGCACGAGTCGCTACCCGTGCAGGCGTTGCCATCGTCGCAAGCATCGACCGTGGGGGTGAATTTGCAGCCCGCACCCGTCACGCAGGCGTCGGTCGTGCAGGGATTGCCGTCCGTGCACGGAATGGGCTGTCCGACGCACTTGCCCTGGTCGCAGGCGTCCTGTTCCGTGCAATCGTCGCTGTCGTCGCACGTGAAGTTCTTGAATTCGTGCTGGCAATCGGCGGTCTTGTCGCAGGTGTCGAGGGTGCAGCCGTCGCCGTCGTTGCACGGCAGATCGTTCGGGGTGGCGACGCAGCCCACGCCCGCCTGGCAGGCGTCGACCGTGCACTTCACGCCGTCGTCGCAGCTCGCGGGGCCGCCGGGCTTGCAGCCGCTGCCAGCGCACTGGTCGCCTACCGTGCAGACGTCGCCGTCGTCGCAAGTCGCCTCGTTGGGCAGGTGCAGGCAGCCCTGCGCGCCACCACACGAATCGTCCGTGCAGAGGTTTCCGTCCCCGCAGTCGACGGACTCGTCGGTCGTACCGTCGCAGTCGTTGTCCAGCCCGTCGCAGATGTCGACAGAGGGCGTCATCGCGTCGCACACGGTCAACCCGTCGATCGTGCAGCGGCGCTGACCGGGACAGGACGACGCCTCACCGCCGGCCTGGCAGGTGGTCACGAGTTCGGCGGCGATGGCAGCCGGGCTGCAAGCGCAACCGACCGAAGGCAGGCAGCGGCCTTCAGCAACGGTGGCTCCCTTTGCCATGGCCTGCAGGCAGGCATAGCCGTCGCCGCAGTCGGTATCGACCGTGCAGGGCGAGGCGCAGAACCAGCCATCGGGCCCCGCAGCTCCACCCAACGCAACGCAGGCCGCCTTGGTGTCCGTCTTGGTCTTGCAGGTCGAGGAGTCCACGCAGGGGTCGCAGGCGGTCGGGAACGAATGCACACACAAGTCCGCGATCTGGATGGGGGAGCCGGCCGGGTCGGTCTCGAGCACGCTGCGGCACACATGGTCGGCCGCACATTGGCCTTCCACGCACGGCAGGGCGCACTGCAACCCCTGTGGCGTGGGCAGGCAGGCGCTGCCGGAAGGGCAGTCGGAAAGCGTCGCGCAGGCGCAACCGTATCCCCCCGGGCAGGAAAGGACCGCATCGGTCGCTGCGTCGCTGGAGGTGTCGGGCGCAGTGACGACCGGCGTCTCGATGGCGTCGCTGCCGCAGCCGCTGGTCAGCCACGAGACGGAGGCGAGGAGAAGCAACCCGAGCACGGGCGCGCGAAAAGGTCGACAGGTCATGGGGCCTTCCTGCAGTGTCAGCGGTCGTTCGTAGAGCAAATCACCCAGCCACCGACGGCCATCGCGTTGCTGGCGTCGTTCCATTGGCCATAGTCGCAGTTTCCTGACGATCCCGTGTAGCTGTACAGGCGATACGAGGTGTTGTTGTCGCCGTTCGGCTCGTAGCCGGAGCAATTCGCGTTGTTGCTATTCGAGATCCAGAAGCCGCACGGTGCACCCTTGCAGATGCCCTGCCAATTGCCCAGCCCATTTGCGCCGTTGTACTTGGGAAATACGTTGATCACGTTCGGCACCTGGCCGCCGTTTTGAGAGCGGATGGCAAACGCGTGAGCCTGGTTGCGAGGCACGACGATCTCCATGCCATAGGAATTGCACAGGTTGGCATAAGCGTTCTGGTCGCCGCCCAAGCCGCCGTTGTTGATCCGCACCCAGGTGTAGGGACCGCCCGTGGTCGCCATGTCGCAGTACGCCTGCACGGTCGGCTTGGGACCGGCACCGTCGACATCGATGGGGTACACGCCCGATCCGGCCGACGGGTAGTTCTGCTTGTACTGGACACAGGTTGCAGCGGTCGTCGGGGTGCAGGTCTTGCCGTCGCCCGCAAACCCTTCCTTGCACTTGCAAGTGAACGAACCCGGCGAGTTGGTGCAAGTCGCATTTGTGCTGCAACCTGCTGTTCCGTTGGAGCATTCGTCGACGTCGCTGCACGTCTTGCCGTCGCCCGTAAAGCCGTCCTTGCACTTGCACGTGAACGAACCGGGCGAGTTGCTGCAAGCCGCGTTCGCGCTGCACCCGGCCGTGCCGTTGGCGCATTCGTCTGCGTCAGCGCACGTCTTGCCATCGCCCGTCCAGCCCGAGTTGCAGGTGCAGGTATAGCTGCCCTCTTCGTTGGCGCAGGTCGCTTGGGTCGCGCAGTCGGCGGTGCCGGCCTTGCATTCGTCCAGATCGGCGCAGGTCAGGCCGTCGCCCGACCATCCGGCGTTGCAGGTGCACACCTTCTTCCCGACGGGGCCGATGGCGCAGGTCGCGTAGCCGTCGCAACCGCCGTTGCCGACCGCGCACACGTCCTGGAACACCACCAGCGACCGCACGAACCAGCCGTAACCTGGCACTTTCTGCTCGCATGAAGGAATCGTGAACCGCAGGCGGAGTTGGAACGTCTTGCCGGCGACCACGCCCAGGCCCAGCTGCGCCTTGCCCCACACCGCGCCGCTGGCCGGAAGGTTGCCAAGCGTTGTCCAAGTGCCCCCCCCGATCGCGATCTGGACCTGAGCGGTCGCCCCGCTGCCCCAAGAGCCGGCGCTCTCAAACCGCAGAAACACCGGAGAACCCGCGGGGATCTTGGTCGCGTCGATCTGGGGCGAGTCCGCCGTCGCCGTCACTGCCGCCTGCCCGGCGCCGCAGGTCAGGTCCAGCCCGTTGTGGACACCCAGCGTGCACGACGTCGGGTCGGTCGCAAGCTCGGTCGGCAGCTGGGCCAGCTGCCAGCGGACCGGCGGCGCGCCTGCGGGAGGTTTGCCGCCACCGCTGAGCTGCCACTGTCCGAACCCCTTGGAGTCGCACGAGAAGTTCTCGGCGAACGGCAGCACGCCCACGCCACAGGTTTCGGTCAGCTTGGTGAACACGCAGCCCTTGCCGGGGTCGCAGGCGTCGGTGGTGCATCCCAAGCCGTCGTCGCAGTCTTGCGGGGTTCCGACACACGAGCCCTGTGCGCAGGTGTCACCGACGGTGCACACGTTGCCGTCGTCGCAGGTCTGCTGCGACGGCGCAGACTCGCAACCCAGCCCATCTACGCAGGTATCCTTGGTGCAAGGGTTACCGTCGTCGCAGGTGGCCGTGGTACCGGCGCAGGTGCCTTGGACGTTGCAGGTGTCGCCCTTGGTGCAGGGATCTCCGTCGTCGCATGGGGCCTGGGTCGAGGTCGAGACGCAGCCTTGGGCCCCCTCGCACGCGTCGGTGGTGCAGGGATTGCCGTCGTCGCAGGTCAGGGGTGTGCCCTCGCAGTTGCCGTTGGTGCAGGCATCGTCCTGGGTGCAGGGGTCGCTGTCGTCGCAGGCGCCGGTCGCGGGCAGGAAGGTGCAACCGTCCGCCGGCACGCACGAATCGGTGGTGCAGGGATTGCCGTCACTGCACGGAACCGCCTGACCCGTGCACTTGCCCTCCACACATCCGTCACCTTGGGTGCACGCGTCGCCGTCATCGCACAAGGCGGTGATCGCCGTCTTCAGACACCCCGCCGCGCCGCCACAGGTCGCCGTGTAACAGGGGTCGTCGCTGATGCAGGCGGCGGGTGTGGGGCCGTCATCGGGCTCCTTGGACTCGTCGGTCAGGCCGTCGCAGTCGTTGTCCTGACCGTCGCACAGCTCTGGTGCGCTGCCTGAGGTGACGGCGCACGCGGTCAAGCCGTCGACGGTGCACACGCGCTCTCCCGGGCAGGCGCCGGGCTTGCACGAGGTGCCCAGACCGGCGGCGATCGCTGAGGGGCTGCACGCGCATAGGCCAGAGACGGGGACGCAGCGCTCGAGGTCGCCGCCCTCAGCCTTGGTCACCGACTTGCAGGCATAACCGTTCGGGCACGCGCCGCCTGCACCGCATGAGGGCGCGCAGAACCAACCGTTGGCGCCCTGCCCGCCCTGCAAGTCGACGCACGCCGCTTGCGGGTCGATGGTGGACGCACACTTGTCCGACGTGGCGCAGGGGTCACACGCCTTGGGCCACATGTGGACGCAAAGGTCCTGCACTTGCACGGGGGCGCCGGCGGCGTCGGTCTTCAGCACCGTCGAGCACACTTCGTCGGCGCCGCACTGGCCCGCGACGCACGGCAAAGCGCAGGTGTTGCCCTCAGGTCGCGGCGTGCAGGCGCTCTGCGCTGGGCAGTCGTCGTTGGTCACGCAGGGACAACCGGCCACCCCCGGGCAGTTGAAGCTGGTCTCTGCACCGTCGCCCAAGCTGTCGCCGCTGTCCGCCGTCGCGGGGTCCGCGCCCTCGGCCGCGGTTCCCCCGCACGACAACGCAAAGAACGCCAGACAGCAAGCGATCAGGCCCAGTTCCATGCGCGGCAGAGGTCGGATCATCGGCTCCCCTCAGTCCGGCGCAGTGGCTCCGGCAAGTGCGGCAAAGCGTACCAGAGAAGGGGGTCGGTTCAAGGTGTCTTGACGCGCCAAGGCCCCTGCTCTCGCGCCGAGTCAGCGCGTCGCCAACCACGCCGCCAACGACGCCACACCGGCTCGGACCGCTTCGCTGTTGCCCGCCACGGCGCCCTGCTCGATGCCGCGTGCAATGTCACTGGCGTCCTGAAATCCATAGGTTGCGCACGATCCCTTGATGCGATGCCCCATGCGGGCACAGGTCTCGAGGTCGTCCGCGTCCACCGCGGCGGTCAAGGCGACAACGTCGTCCTGGCGACGGCGCAGGAACACGGGCAGCAGCTGGGCGATCGCCGGGTCGACCGCGGAGCTTGCAGCCAAGCGCTGGGGCTGCGTGGGACGGGAACCTGCCAGTCGCTCGACCAGCGCGAGCAACTCCGCTTTCCGCATGGGCTTCAGCGCCACCTCTGTCCAAGGGTCGCGCGCCAACGTGGCTGCCGCGTCGTCCGGCGTTCCCGCCGTCAGGGCGACCACCGGCACCGGCGGCAATCCGGCCGCGCGCTCGTGCTGCCGAAGCTGGCGCAGCGCACCGGGACCGTCGAGCACCGGCATGTGCACGTCCATCAACACCAGGTCAAACAGGGCGTTGCGCGCGGCCGTCACCGCCTGACGCCCGTCCTCGGCTTCGGTCACCGAGCACGTGGGCGACAGCCAGGCGCGCAGGATCAGGCGTTGGTCCGGGGCGTCGTCAACCAGCAGGATGCGGGGGGTAGACATGGGCGGATGATCTACGGGTTTCGCGGGTGAAACAAGGCCAGCGACTGTCCACAGCCCATCTGAACGCCACGTTTGACCCGCTTCCCCGCCAAGCGTACACACGAAAGAGACCATCGGGCTTGGCCCATGGTGGGGAGGGTGTCATGCGCAGCGCGAGACTCGTCCAAATGCTCGCTTGGCTCACCCTGTCCGGCTTGTCGCTGAGCGGTTGCACCGGCGCCAAGCAAGACGAGCCCGACGGTCAGGCCACGGTGGCCGACACGCTGGACGCGGACGCCTCGCTGGACGACGCGGCCGATGTCCCACAAGTGCCTGATACGGTGGTTGTTCCGGATGCAGATGCTGTGGACCTCGATGCGCCGGGCACCGACGCGGTTGCCGAGGTTGACGACGAAGCGGAAGGGTCCGACACCCCCGGTTTTGAGCCCAACTGTGTTGTCGAACCGGGCAGTTACGGGTGCCCGTGCAAGTCGAACGACGACTGCGAAACCGACCTGTGCGGTCCGAGCCCACACGCCGAAGGTTGGGTCTGCACGGTCGAGTGCCCCTACCAGTGCGACTGCTCGAAGCGCTTTCCGTGTGAGGACGCCCCGTCGCCGTTCGTCAAGCTCTGCAACCCCTGCACCGCCAACGTGGAGTGCGATTCACCGGGCAACAGCGGCGCGCGCTGCGTATCGCTTGGCGATGAGGGCGCCTTCTGCGGCACGGCCTGCCAGACCGACGACGACTGTCCGTTCGGCTACCCCTGCAAGGAGTCGCAGGACGTTGCAGGCCAGACCAGCAAGCAGTGCGTCGTCCCCGACGGCGGCGTGTGCACGTGCAGCGAAGCAGCCCTGTTGCTGGAGCTGAGCACCGAGTGCTTCGTCGCGACCGACGGCGTGACTTGTGAGGGCAAGCGCACGTGTCTGGGGGGCGACAAGCCCGGGGCTCCCGTCGGCGGGGGCCTGACCGCATGTTCGGCGCCGCCACCCTCCCCCGAGCAATGCAACAGCGCCGACGACGACTGCGACGGCATGATCGACGAGGGCACTTGCGACGACGGCAATCCCTGCACCGACGATTTCTGCAGCGGACCGGACGGTTGCAAGTACGAGAACAACGCGCAGCCGTGCGACGCCGACGGGTCGGTCTGCACGTCCAACGATCAGTGCATCGACGGCCAGTGCGCCCCCGGCCCGGCGCTGGCGTGTGACGACAAGAACGCTTGCACGACGGATACTTGCGATGCCTTGCTCGGCTGCCGCTTCCAGCCAACCGAGGGGCTGGTGCCCTGCGACGCCGACGAGAACCCCTGCACCGCCAACGACAGCTGCAACGCGGGCCTGTGCGTGCCGGGCGCCAAGAAGGCCTGCGACACCGGCGAGCAGTGCGTCGAGGGCAAGTGTTCGATCCTCACCGGCGCGTGCACGTACACGACCAAGCAAGGCGTTCCGTGCAACGACGGCAACCCGTGTACCGCCGCGGAGAAATGCGCGGGCGAGTCGTGCGTGGGTGCACCGATTGCCTGTGACGACCAGAACGGCTGCACGGCCGATAGCTGTGACCCCAAGATCGGGTGTTTGCATACGTCTTTGACCACCGCATGCGACGACGGCGATGCGTGCACCAAGGCAGACGCGTGCAAGGACGGGGCATGCGCGGGGCTGCCGATCGAAGCGTCCGTCACGTGCAGCGACGGCAATTCCTGCACCACGGACAGCTGCGACAAGTCCGCAGGGTGCCTGCACAAGCCGGTGACGGGCGGGGCTTGCGACGACGGCAACTGGTGCACCAAGAACGACACTTGCTATCAGGGGAGTTGCTCCGCGGGACCCAACTGCTGCAGTTGCAAGTACAACTTCGATTGCGCGAATTGGGAGGACGGCAACGCCTGCAACGGCACCCTCATGTGCGACACGTCCAAGTGCCCAACCCAGTGCATCATCAACCCGGCCACCGTCGTCAAATGCGACACCACGGTGAACACCCCCTGCCGCACCAACGCCTGCCTCCCCGCCACCGGCCTCTGCGCCATCACCCAACTCAAAGACGGCACCAACTGCGACGACGGCGACCCCGCGACATCGAACACGAAGTGCCTCGACGGGTTGTGCGTGGGCAATTGAGCGGATAGCGTGAGGCCTCTCTTCCTGACACCCGAGGCCCCATGACCGACTCCCCCGCGGCGACGCAGCCCACGGCCCACGACAACCCCCTGCTGCAACACGCGAATGCTCGCTGGTCGGTGCCGCGCTACGACGCCATTCGCGCCGAGCACGTCGAGCCCGCGATGCGCGTGCTGCTGACGGCGCTGACGGCCGAGCTCGAGGGGATCGAGGCTCAGGCCCGCCCGGACTGGCCGTCGCTGGTCGAGCCGATCGAGCGTCTGAGCGACCGTCTGGAGCTGACCTGGGGCACCGTCGGGCACCTGCTGGCCGTGCGGAACTCGCCCGAGCTGCGCGCCGCCCACGAGGTCATGCAGGCGCCGGTCGTCGAGTTCTCGATGCGGCTGGCCCAGAGTCGGCCGATCTATCAGGCGTTTCGCGCCCTTCGCGATGGTCCCGAGGGCCGAGATCTCGACCCGGCGCAGCGTCGCATCGTCGCCTCGTGGGTGCGCGACGCGGACGAGAGCGGCGTCGGGCTGGACGGCGCAGAGCGGGACCGCTTCAACGCCCTGCAGCTGGAGTTGGCCGAGCTGGGAACGACCTTTGCCGACCACGTATTGGACGCTACCAAGGCCTGGACCCTGGACTTGACCACGCAGGCCGACATCCAGGGCTTGCCGACCAGCCTGCTGCAATTGACGTCGCAACAAGCGCGCGCGGCCGGGGTGCCGGGGGCGCGCGAGGGCAACGACGACCCGACCGCCGGACCCTGGCGCGTGACGCTGGACGGACCGTGCGTGGTGCCCTTTCTGCAGCACAGCCGCCGCCGCGACCTGCGCGAGGCCGTCTACCGTGCCTACGTCACGCGAGCGAGCGACGGGGCGTTGGACAACCAGCCGCTGCTGAAGCGGATCTTGAGCGTGCGGCAGGAGCTGGCACGGATGCTGGGCTTTGCCGACTACGCCGAGCTGAGCCTGTCGTCGAAGATGGCCCCGGACGGCGCAACGGTGGCGCGGCTGCTGGAGGAGCTGCGGTTGGCGGGCTACGACGCCGCGCTGCGGGATCTGCAAGACCTGCGCGACCTTGCCAGCGCAAAGCAAGCCCCTGAAGCCAGCCAGCTGCGCCACTGGGACGTCGGCTTCTGGGCCGAGCGGCTGCGCGAAGACCGCTACGACTTCAGCGAAGAGGACTTGCGCCCGTACTTTCCCCTGCACCGCGTGCTCGACGGCCTGTTCGCCCTGGCCTCGCGGCTGTTCGGCGTGACGATTCGCGCGGCCGACGGGCAGGTGCCGACGTGGCACGCAGACGTGCGGTTCTTCGAGGTGCTGAACGAGGCGGGCGAGGCCATTGCCGCCTTCTTCCTGGACCCCTACAGCCGCCCGTCGGAGAAGCGCGGCGGCGCGTGGATGAGCGACATCGTCAACCGCACCGCGACGTTTGGC
This sequence comes from uncultured Enterobacteriaceae bacterium, assembly GCA_964447285.1. Classification (GTDB taxonomy): domain Bacteria; phylum Myxococcota_A; class UBA9042; order UBA9042; family UBA9042; genus CAJBNH01. The sequence goes on from CAYURO010000013.1 coordinate 13,835, forward strand.
GGGCTGCGGCTGCCGGTCGCCAGTTTGTCGTGCAACCAGTCGCCGCCGTTGGGCAACCAGCCGTCGCTGATGACGATCTCCGAGATCGAGACGCTGTTTCACGAGTTTGGCCACGGCCTGCAGCACATGCTGACGCGCGTGGACCAGGGTCTGGCCTCGGGCATCCGCAACATCGAATGGGACGCTGTGGAATTGCCCAGCCAATTCATGGAGAACTGGTGCTACCACCGCGAGACGCTGCGCGGGCTGTCGGGCCACATCCAGACGGGCGAGACGCTGCCCGACGAGCTGTTCGCGCGCATCACGGCCGCCCGCACCTTTCGCGCCGGCAGCGACCTGTTGCGCCAGGTGATGCTCGCGGCGACCGACTTGCAGCTGCACCAGTCGGCGGGTCCGGGCGAGCCCGCGGACGCCTTTCAAGTCTACCGGCAGGTCGCCGAACGAACGACGGTCCTGCCGCCGCTGCCCGAAGACCGCTTCCTGTGCAGCTTTACCCACATCTTCGCGGGCGGGTACGCGGCCGGCTACTACAGCTACAAGTGGGCGGAGGTCCTGAGCGCAGACGCCTTTGCCGCATTCGAGGAAGCCGGTCTGGACGACCCCGAGGCCATGGCGGCGACCGGTCGGCGCTTCCGCGACACGGTGCTGGCGCTGGGGGGCAGCGTGCATCCCGCTGAGGTCTTTCGGGCGTTTCGCGGCCGCGACCCATCCAGCCAAGCGCTGTTGCGACACGCAGGACTCACCGGCGGCGATCGGTAACCTAGCCGCTGCACCCGGGAATCGGCGCGTGGTCGCAGGCGGGCTGACCGTCAGCGTCCTGGCAGGCGTCGGCGGTGCACGGGTCGTTGTCGTCGCAGACGTTGTTGGCGCTCGAGACGCACATGCCGCTGTGACAGACCGCCTCGCTGCACGCATCCGGGGTGCCGCACCAGGCGCCGTCGTCCTCGTTCTCGGTCAAGCAGCTGCCGGTCGTCTTGTCGCAGGTGTCGATGGTGCAGTCGTTGCCGTCCTCACACGACACGCTGGTGCCGATGCACGTTCCGCCGCTGCAGACATCGTCGTGGGTGCAGGCACTTCCGTCGTCGCATGGGCTGGAGTCATCGGCAAGGGCGCCCGAGCACACACCACTGACGCAGGTATCGCCCGAGGTGCATGGCTCTCCATCGTCGCAAGGCGGGTTGCCGTCGACGGCGACATTGTCGCAGCCCCAGTCGGGGTTGCAGCTGTCGATGGTGCACGAGTCGCTGTCGTCACAGGTGTCGACCAAGCCGCCCACGCAAACGCCCGAGACGCAGGTCTCGTCGTAGGTGCACTCGTCCTGGTCCCAGCACCACTCGCCATCCGGCCAATTGCCTGAGGGCTTGCAGGTCCCGCCCTCGCACGCCGCAGACTGACACTCGATGCCCGAGTCGCACTCGACGCCGTCGGAGGTCGCAGCGCTGGTGCAACCGCCGGTCGACGGGTCGCAGAAGTCGTCGGTGCAAGGGTTGCCGTCCTCGCAGTCCACCGAATCGACCTCGCAAACGCCCGCAACGCACGGGTTGTTATTGCACAAGTCACCGTCGCTGGCGCCGCAGTCCAGGTCGCTCTGGCAGCCGCACAGCAGCTGGAAGTCGTCGCAACAGTCGCCCGATTCCTCGCACCAGCTGTCGCAGTAGCAGTACTCGGACTCGCCGCCACAGTTACCGGCGCAGGAGTAGGGGCCGGGTTCGGGTTCGCCGCCGGTGTCGGTGTCGACCGCGCTGTCCGTGTCGGTGTCGGCAGTGGTATCGACCTTTGCGTCGGCGGCTTGGTCTGTCTCTACATCCACCATGGAATCAGTGGCTTCCGCAGTATCCCCCGCGGCATCGGTGGGGGTGGCGTCGTCGGCAGCGTCCAGAACGGCGTCGCCCGCGCCGTCGACTTCATCGAGGTCGCTGGCCGGCGGGGTCGATGAGTCGGTGCTGCCAGAGCAGGCCGCCATTCCAAACACCGCAAGCAAGCCAAAGGAGGAAACGAGGAAGCGAAGTCGCACGGCACCCCTCCTGGCCTTCACGGCGCAAGGGAGGGTGCAGCATGCCGACCCCGGAGGACCGGGGCAAGCGTCAGGCAGGCGTCGTCGACACCAACCGCCGCACCGCAGCCAGCGACTCCTGGGCGTGGGCACCCATGCGAATCCGCGAGTCAAACACCAGACGCACCAAACCCTTGCGATCGATCACGAACGTGACCCGCCCCGCCAGCAGCGTGAAGGCACGTGGCACACCGTACTGCGCGTGCACCTTGGCGTCGGGGTCGCTCAGCAGCGTGAACGGCAACCGGTGGTGACTCGCAAACCCCTGATGGCTGTCCGGATCGTCGATGCTGACGCCCACCACCGTGGCGCCGGCGTCGGTAAAGTCCTGGTAGGCGTCGCGAAACGCGCAGGCTTGGGCGGTGCAGCCGGCCGTCTCGTCCTTGGGATAGAAGTAGATGACCACGGGGCCCTTGGCGTACACGTCGGACAGACGCACGGGCACTCCGTTGGCGTCGGGCAGCGTGAAGTCGGGGGCGGGGTCACCTTCGCGGATTTTGTGGCTCATGCCTGGTTCGATGCGGCATCGGCCGCGGCAGGTGCGGCGGGCGGTTCAGCGGCGCATTCCGGCGGTGGCGCAGGGTCGGCGTCTTCCAGCGGCTTCATGGCAACGCCTCGTTTTTCTTGGGCGATGTCTTCGCCGCCCAGCTCACCCGACGTATCGACCTGAACGCGACCGAGCGTCAGCGTGGTGATCACCGGCGCCAAGGCACCGGCCAAGGCCCGCCGCATCGCAAGAATGCCCATGCCAGTCGTCCTGTTCGCGCCCCAACGCGGCGTCGACCCATGCAAGGTAGGAGGGGGAGACGCCGTCGCCAAGGGCCCCCGCGGCATGTCGCAATTTCCAACATGTGTAGAGATTTTCTACATAGACTCTCCCACTGCGCCACCTCGTGGTGACCAAGATTGCTTCTACTTCTCAACACTTTCAGAACGCACCCAACATGGCACACTCCTTGCTCCTGAAGATTGCGGGAGGAACTCTGCATGGTCGACCGCCGCTGCCAACTGCTTTGCCTGATCGTCTGCCTGCTGGGCCTGACGCTGGCCACAAGCTGCATCGTCAACCCGGTGCCGACACCGGGTCCGTACGACTTGACGAACAACAAGACCGACGTGAAGACCGACGACATGGGGGGCGCTGGGGTTGACGCTACGGCCTCCGATGCGTGGGGCGACACGGCGATGCCGGGCGGAACCGACTCGTCCGACTTTGCCGACTGCGTGGCCTCTCCCGAGGACGCGACGCCGACCGACGCGGCGGACGATGCAACGGCCACGGAAGATGAGGACTCAGAGACCGATGAGGTGTCGTCCCGCACCCCTTGAATCCCGTCTCGCTCCCAGCCATCCTGCACCCGGCGTCTGGAGTTTCCCCCCCCTCGCCGGAGTTCGCTTGCCCCGCCTGCCCTTCACCCTGTTGGTCGCCAGCGTGTCGCTTTCACTTGCGGCGTGCGCGGCGTCGATGCAGGACCGACTGCAGCTGCTGCCCGCCACCGACCGCAACGCGTACGACGAGTGCGCGCTGGACCGCTGCGGTCTGGCCCCCGCTTGGTATGGCGAGGCGCAGTGGGCGATGGAGCGCTACGAACGCGAGGCCAAGGCCCACTCGGAGTGCTGGTACCGCTACATCGACGCCTATGTCGCCCAGGCCACGCCCGCCGCGCGCGCCCAGTACCTTCAGGGCAAGTGCGTGGCTGAGCGAATGTGGATCTCGCGATAGGCAGCGGACCCGTCGCCCCCGGAATCCCCCCAAACCACCTGGTGTTGCACCAAGCACGTGGCCCCGCGCATCCAAGCGGGGGCGGCCGGAGTCCAACCTTTGACACCCGTGGACACCGTCGACACCGGCAAGGGGAGGATGCGACATGACCAGATACCGCCAACTGCTCGTCCTGCTTGTCCTTTCTGCCTGCGCCCGCACCGCGCCGCAGACGACCGTGGACGACCGCGCCGATGCGCCCGCCCCCCACTCGACCCAGGAGAACGCCGTGACCACGCCCCCTGCCCCCGACTATGCACGCCCCAGCGAGGACGAGCTGCGCAAGCGCCTGTCGCCCCTGCAGTTCGAGGTCACCCAGCGCGGCGCCACTGAGCCTGCCTTTCGCAACGCGTACTGGAACCACCACGAGGAGGGCCTCTACGTCGACTCGGCAACCGGCGAGCCCTTGTTCAGCTCGCGCGACAAGTTCGACTCGGGCACCGGCTGGCCCAGCTTCACCCGCCCCATCGAGCCTGCCCGGGTGACCGAAAAGGTCGATGGCGCCTGGGGCATGAAGCGCACCGAGGTCCTGTCGGCAGGCGGCAGCTCGCACCTGGGCCACGTGTTCGACGACGGTCCCGCACCCACTGGCTTGCGGTACTGCATCAATTCCGCGTCATTACGCTTTGTCCCCGTCGACCGCTTTGACGCCGAGGGCTACGGTGCGTACCGCCAGACGTTCACCGGCACCGCTGCGACCGTCGAGAACAAGGCGTCTGGGGTATGCGCCACCCCTCCCCCCGGCCAAGCGCCCGGCTGCCAAGCGACCACCGAGGAGGCGATGCTGGCGGGTGGCTGCTTCTGGGGGATGGAAGAGATCCTCAGGAAGGTCCCCGGCGTACTCGAGACCGAGGTCGGCTACACCGGCGGTTCGACGCCCCACCCGACCTACGACGACGTCCACACCGGTCGCACGGGACACGCCGAGGCGGTGCGGATCGTGTTCGACCCCGGCAAGCTCACCTATGCGGATTTGTTGGAGAAGTGGTTCTTCAAGATGCATGACCCGACGACGCCCAATCGCCAAGGCAACGACATCGGCAGCCAATACCGCTCGGCCATCTTCGCCACCAGCGAGGCGCAGAAGAAGACGGCGGCAGAGGTCATCGCGCGGGTGAGCGCCAGCGGCAAGTCGAAGCGCCCGGTCGTGACCGAAGTCGTGACCGCCGGCCCCTTCACCCCAGCCGAGGGCGAACATCAAGACTATCTGCAAAGAAATCCGGGCGGTTACACGTGTCACTGGCTGAGGAACTGACCGCTACCTCTTCAGCACATCCGCCACCTTCCGCGCCAAGGCGTGGGGCGTGAAGGGCTTGGCCAAAAACTCGACGTGCGCGTCCAGCACACCGTGGTGCACGATCGCATTGTCGGTGTACCCGGACATGAACAGCACCCGCATGCCGGGGCGCTGCTGGGTCAGACGGTCTGCCAGCTCGCGACCGTTCATGCCGGGCATGATCACGTCCGTCAGCAGCAGCCGGATCGGTCCCGGGTGCGCAGTGCTCAACCGGACAGCGGCCGCGGGAGAGTTGGCCGACATGACGCTATAACCGCTGGATTCCAGGATCTTACGCGCAGCCTCAGCGACCAATGGCTCGTCCTCGACCAGCAGCACCGTGCCCTCACCGGCCTGTGGAGTCTGGCCGATACGCAGCGGCGCCGCTTCGACCTCGTCGCCCTCAGGTGGAGCCAGCGGGAGGTAGACGCGGAAGGTCGTTCCCTGCTCCGGCTCGCTATACACCGCGATGTCGCCTCCAGATTGCCGCACGATGCCGAAGACGGTCGACAGTCCCAGACCCGTTCCCTTGCCGCGAGGCTTGGTTGTGAAGAAAGGCTCGAACACCCTGGCCTTCAGGTCGGCCGGAATGCCCACGCCCGTGTCGGACACCGCCAGCAGCGTGTAGCGACCCGGGGCCAACACCAGGTGAGAGGCCGCAAGTCCGTCCTGCACATCGACTTCTCCCACCTCGATGGTCAGTCGACCGCCGTCAGGCATGGCGTCGCGGGCGTTGACAGCCAGGTTGATGATCACCAACTCGATCTGATTCGGGTCGGCGCGCACGGGTCCGACGTCCTGCGTGCAGAAGGTGCGCAACTCGACGTCTTCGCCGATCAGGCGCCGCAACATCCCCTCCAGCCCCAGCACGACCTTGCGCAAGTCCAGGTTCACCGGCTGCAGCACCTGCTGGCGACTGAAAGCAAGCAGTTGGTGGGTCAGCTTGGCGGCGCGCTCCGCAGCTTCGCAGATCTGTTCGAGATCCTCGCGGTCCTGCGTGCCCTCGGCGCGCTCGTCCGCCATCATGCGGGCATAGCTCAGGATGGCCGTCAGCATGTTGTTGAAGTCGTGCGCCACGCCCCCCGCCAACCGCCCGATCGCCTCCATCTTCTGCGCTTGGCGAAGCTGCTCCTCGCTGCGGCGCAGGGCCTCCTCTGCCTTGACGCGCTCCGCGCTCTCTCGGCGCAGCTCGGTGTTCGCCTGCTCGAGCTCGACCGTCCGCTCGCGAACCCGCGCCTCCAGATCCTCGTGAGATCGGCGCAAGACCTCTTTGGCCATGCGCTGTTCCGTGATGTCGTGGGAGATACCCAAGAGGTACTGCGGCTGCCCGTGGTCGTCCAGCAGCGGTACCTTGCGCGTGTGTAGCCAGCGCTCTCCGGACGCCGTGGCGATCCGCTCCTCCGGGATGTCGACCACCTGCTTGCCAGCCAGCGTCTCGCGGTCACGCTCTACGAAGAAGTCCGCTTGGTCCTTCGGAAAGAAATCGTAGTCGTTGCGCCCCAGCAGCGCGTGTCGCGACTGACCCAACAGGTCCTCTCCGGCGCGATTGAAGCGAACAAAGCGCAGGTTCTCGGCTTCCTTCAGGAAGATCATCGAGGGCACGTTCTCGAGGATCGAGTCGAGGAACCGGTTTGCTTGCTGCACGGCTTCTTCGGCCTGGTGCCTCGCCTCGACGTCGCGCACCACCACGACGCCGCCCAGCAGCTTGCCGTCCGCGTCGCGCCACGGCTTGCCCGACGCACTGATCCAGCGGCCGCGAGGCAGCATCGCGTTGCGCACGAACAGATCGAAGTCGTTCGTTTCCTGGCCGCGGATCGCGCGCATCAGCGGCAGTTCGTCCACGGGCAGAAGCGTCTTCATGTCCAGGCCGTACAGACCGTACGCCAAAGACCACGCCTGCATCGACGCGTCCCGCTGCCCCACGCCGATCAACCGCTGGGCCGCCGCGTTGAAAACAAGGATATTGCCATCGATGTCAGCGGCGATGACCCCGTCACCCAAGCTCTCGACCATGGTACGCAGCAGCTTGGCTTCCATCGGATTCCAATCGGGGGGGGCAGTCGTTTGTGTGCTGCCGCGAGTCTAGGCACGCGAACGGACGGCGTCCAGACGCAACTGACGGAAGGCGCAAATTGCCAACCGCGGTGCGAGACTACGTGACCGCCCGCTGCGCAGCCCCCGGAGCTCTGAATTCGCCAAGACCTAGGGTGCGATTTGGCCCAGCGCAAACAGCAGACGGGCTTCGGCCACCGAGAGGTCCAAGGTATGCTGATCTTTCTGGATCCGCGCCTGGGTCAGGGCCGTCTCGGCGTCTGCCAGCTCGAACAGGCTCGCCGCCCCGGCTGCATAACGCCCCGCGGCGTGGTCGCGCGCTGCGGCAGAAAATTCCAACGACGACTCCACGGCTTTCGTCCGCTTACGCGCTTGCAGCAACGCCGTCCGCGTCGTGTCGATATCGCCGCGCAAAACCAGCAGCAAAGAATCGCGCTGCGCGAGAACCCCCGCCAACCTCGCGCGGGCCTCTCCCATCGATGACGAGCGGGTCCACAGCGTCGACAACGGCAGCGACACTCCGCCCGTCATGCCGTAGTTCCACGCCAGAGCGTCCACCTCGATGCCGGCCACCGAAGCCTGAGCAGAGACGTACAGCGAGGGCAGGATCGCCTTGTCCAGCGCCTCCAGCTCCGTCTGCACGGCGGCAACCCGTGCCTCCAGCGCCGCCCACTCGGGCCGCGTCTGGGCCGAGCGCTTCACGGACTCGTCCAGCCACGCGGTCGATCCCAGCTCGGGGCTTTCGAGCTGCGCGGATGGGAAGGTCGGCACCTGCAGCGGACCCGCAGGCAGTCGGTCCTGTCCCATCGCGACAGCCAAAGCAACCCGGGCAGACCGCGAGGCCTCTTCTGCCCGTAACGTGGCCACTTGCGCGGCGGCCAGATCGCTCTCTGCCTTCAGCAGGTCCAGCTTGGGGCGAATCTGAGCCTCGACACGGGCTTTCGCTGAGTCACGGTTGCGCTCGGCCTGCCGCTCTGACTCTCCCAACGACGCCAACACCGCATCAGCGGTCAGCGCTTGCAGATAGGTGACGGCTACTTGCAGCCATAATTGATTGCGGGTCGAGTCCAGATCGGCGCGGGCGACGTCCAGACTGCGGCGGGCCAAGTCGACGGAGGCGCCGGTGCGGCCGAAGTCCCACGCGGTCCAGCGGGTATTGGCGCTGGCCGACCAATAGGGAGAGAGATCGAAGCTGGAGGCTGACTTGGCGGTGGACAGGCCAGAGCTGCTGGGCAAGGCTCCGGCGCGCGGTGCGTAATTCGAGGTGGACTCTGAGTGGCTGGCCTCGACGGTCGCCGACGGCAGATACGGCACCTGCGCCACGCCCACGCGCTCCTTTGCGCTGTCGACGCCCGCCCTTGCCACCGCCATCGACGGGTTGTGCGAAACGGCGATGTCGTACGCCTGCTTCAACGTCAGGAACGGCCCCGATTCGACCACAGCGACCTTGACCGCAGCGACCTTGATCGGTGGCAGCGCAGGGTCCGCCACAGGCACGGAAGCTGTGGCCTTGGGCGCAGTTCGACCCGGCAGCCCAAGGGCGACCGCGGGGACAAACCCCGCCGCCACAACCACCCACGCCATCCACCTGCGCGTCTTCGTCTTCACGTCCAACCTCCGACCCGCTTGCCCAAACCGCTTCGGACCCTACACCCGCCGTTTCGTCAAATACAAGCCAGCGAACGGCCTGCCTTTGACGCCGGCACGTCCCGTGGCCTACCGTCACCTCCCTTGGTCGTCAGACCGCCGCGGAGTGACCCATGCGCCCCTTCCCCTCGCCCACCGCCGCCATGCTCGGTTGCGCGCTGCTCTTTTCCGCCTGCTCGGGCCCTGAGGTCACCTTGCCGCCGCCTGCCCCTGCCCCTGTCGTTCTGGCCCCCGCGCCGCCCCCGCGCCCGTACGCCTATCCAGAGACCAAGACGGTGGAGCAGGTGGACGACTACCACGGCACTCAGGTCGCGGACCCGTACCGTTGGCTCGAGACCCTGGACAGCCCGGAGACAAAGGCTTGGGTCGAGGCACAAAACGCCTTGACCTTCGGGATCTTGGGCAAGGTTCCCCAACGCGAGGCGATTCGGCAGCGGCTGGAGAAGGAGTGGAATCATCCGCGGGTGTCCCCTCCCGTGGTCGAGGGCGGCAGGCTGTTCTTCCGCAAGAACGACGGTCTACAGAACCAGGCGGTGCTCTACGTCGTCGACGCGGTCGGCAAGCCCCCGCGCGTGCTGCTGGATCCGAACACGCTGACGGCGGATGGGACGGTTGCGCTGACGCTGTGGACGCCCAGCCGTAACGGCAAGCTGCTGGCGTATGGGCTGTCGGCCTCGGGGTCGGACTGGGTCGAGGTCAAGGTGCGCGACGTAGCGACCGGCAAGGACCTGGAGGACCAGCTGAAGTGGGTGAAGTTCTCAGGGCTTTCATGGACGACGGACCACAAGGCCTTCTACTACAGCCGCTACGACGAACCTGTCGCCGGTACAGAGATGAGCGGCAACCAATTCTTCCAGAAGCTGTGCCTGCACGTGGTGGGCCAGCCGCAGTCGACCGACCGGGTGGTCTACGAGCGCAAGGACCAGAAGGAATGGGGCTTCGGCGGCGACGTGACGGAGGACGGCAAGTACCTGATCATTCCGGTGTGGCTGGGCGCCGACCGCAAAAACGGCATGTTCTTCCAAGAGTTGACCAAGGGCAGCCGCACCACCGTCGAGCTGATCGCCGAGTTCGACGCCGGCTTCGACTTCCTGGGCAACGACGGCCCCCTGTTCTACTTCCGCACCGACCGCGGCGCCCCCAAGGGTCGCATCGTCGCAGTCGACGCGCGCAAGCCCAAGACTGCGGACTGGAAAGAGATCGTGCCCGAGGGCGCCGACCGGCTGGAGGTCGCGATGATGGCCGGCAACCGCTTTGTCGTGCACGCGCTGAAAGACGCGCGTTCCGACGTCCGCGTGTACCGCCTGGATGGCAAGCTCGAGCGCATGGTCGCTCTGCCCGCCCCCGGCACCGCCGAGGGATTCAGCGGTCGCCGCAACCAGAAAGACCTGTATTTCAGCTTCGACAGTTTTCTGTACCCCGCGGTTGTCCTGCGCCACGACCTCGCCAAGGGCATCACGGATGTGTACGCGCAGGCCGAAACGGGTGTGAACCCAAAGGACTACGAGGCCAAGCAGGTCTTCTACCCCAGCAAGGACGGCACCAAGGTTCCGATGTTCGTGGTGCACAAGGTGGGCCTGAAGCTGGATGGCACGAATCCGACGTATCTTTATGGTTACGGCGGTTTCGACGTGACGATGACCCCGTTCTTTTCCCCCGGCATCCTCGTGTGGATGGAAATGGGCGGCGTGTTCGCTATGCCGGCCCTGCGCGGCGGCGGCGAGTATGGCAAGGCCTGGCACGAGGCGGGGATGCTGCGACAAAAGCAGAATGTGTTCGATGACTTCATCGCGGGCGCCGAGTGGTTGCAGGCCAACGGCTACACCCGCCCCGACAAGCTGGCGATCGGCGGTGGCAGCAACGGCGGCCTGCTGGTGGGCGCGGCACTGACGCAACGTCCCGAGCTGTTCGGCGCGGCCATCCCGGCCGTCGGCGTCATGGACATGTTGCGTTTCCACAAGTTCACGATTGGTTGGGCGTGGGTGCCCGAGTACGGCTCGTCCGACGACGCAGCGGCATTTGCTTGGCTGTACAAGTACTCGCCGCTGCACGCGATTCGTCCGGGCGTGAAGTACCCTGCAACGCTTGTGACCACCGGCGACCACGATGATCGCGTGGTGCCCGCCCACAGCTACAAGTTCGCGGCGACGCTGCAGAACGCCCAAGCGGGCGAGGCGCCCATCCTGCTGCGCATCGACACCAAGGCAGGTCACGGCGCAGGCAAGCCCACCAGCCGCCAGATCGAAGAGGTCGCCGACCGCTGGGCCTTCCTGGTACGCCAACTGGGCATGGAGATTACGCTTCCATGACCTTGCACGCCCTGATCTTCGACCTGGACGGCACGCTGGTCGACAGCCTGCCCGACATCGCCGCTGCCCTGAATCACGCCCTGCACGCCCACGGACTGCCCACGCACTCGATCGACCGGGTCAAGGAGTTCGTGGGAGAGGGAGTGGAGTACCTGATCGCACGCGGCGTGCCGACCGAACGCCCAGAGGTTCGCGGCGAGGTTCTGATGTCGTACCGCGCCCGCTATGCCGAGCAGCACGACACCCTGACCCAACCGTACCCTGGGATCCTCCAGCTGTTGCAAGGACTTGCAAAGCGTCAGGTCCCGTTTGCCGTATTGAGCAACAAGCCGAACCCGGCGACGCAGGCCGTCGTAGCCCACGTTCTGCCCGGCGTGCCATTTGCTTTCGTCGCCGGCGAGCGCCCTGGCAAGCCCCGCAAGCCGGACCCGACGGTGGCCATCGAGATCGCTGCGTTTCTGGGCCTGCTCCCCAGCCAGTGCGGCTTCGTGGGCGACACCGGCGTCGACATGCGCACAGCAACCGGGGCCGGCATGACCGCGGTCGGCGTGACATGGGGCTACCGCGGTGTCGACGATCTGCAGGCGGGCGGTGCCACCGTGATCGTTGAAGATCCAGCGAAGATCCTGCATCTGGTGGGCTGACCAAAGCACCTGATCTCGCGTAGACTTGGCGCGGTTCGCCCCCTTCTTCTCGCTTCCCCGAGGCTACGATGACCCTCCACGCGCTGATGACCGCCCGCCCTGCCCGTCCGATGTTCGCTTGGACCGCCGTTCTGGCCGTCGCCCTGCCCCTGCTGGGCTGCACGACCGCCGAAACCACGGCGTCGGAGAACTTCGTCGATACGACCACGTACGCCGACACGGCAGCCGGTCTGGACACGACGGAGACTGGGGACACCTCTGGTCTGCCGGAAGATACGGGCGTCAGCTCTGACGCCACGGCACAGACCGGCCCCGCGGCTCCCAAGGTCTACGAGGGCACCTGCCCCACCTTCAAGACGGGAACGAACATCCTGAAATCCAACGGCTATGACCGTCGCATGCGGGTCGCGCTGCCTGAGCAACCGCAGGGCGCCCCCGTCGTCTTCATCTGGCACGGTCTGGGCGACACGGCGGAGAACATGGCGAACTACATGGGCGACAAGACGATCGCCAAGAACCGCGGCGCGATCGTCGTGACCCTCGACTCGTGCTGCAACCACCCCGCCAACAAGGCGTGCTGCCCGATGATGACCGGCTGGGGCTTCGCCGGTAAGCCCGAGTCCGACCTCGCGTTGTTTGACGATACGCTGGCGTGTCTGGACCAAACCTACGCCATCGACCGAACGCGCGTGTACACGACCGGCTTCTCCGCCGGCGCCTTGTGGAGCACGTGGCTGCTGATGCACCGCGCCGACCAATTGGCCGCAGCTGTGCTGTTCAGCGGCGGAATCAACAGCTTCGTGAAGTGGGTCCAGCCGGCGTATCGCCTTCCGGTGCTGGTGGCGTGGGGTGGCGCAAAGGACCTGTTCAGCGGCGGCATCGTCAATTTCGCCGAGTCGGCCGCCGCGCTGACCAAGAACCTGCGCGAGAACGGCCACTTCGTCGTGTCGTGCAACCACGGCTTGGGGCATTCGGTGCCGACGAGCGGGCCCAAGTGGGCGACCGACTTCCTGTTCCAGCACACGTGGAGCGACGGCTCGAGCCCGCTGGCGAGCGTCCTTTCTGAACTGTATCCGAGCTATTGCGAGATCGCGCCGTAGGGCCCGCCGAACCGGCTCGTACGCCGTCACACGGGGTTCGATCCGTTGGGTCGGCGGGCGCAGCTGCCCGGCCACTGAACTGCCCGGCCCGGGGGTTCAGCCCCTGGCATCCGGCAACCGGTCAAAACCACTGTGACAACGGACTAGGACCCGCGCGGCGAAGACGCCATGGGCGACGACAACGTCTTGCTGTCCAAAGGTGCTGACGACAGGCGTGACCAGTTCGACACGGCGCCGATGACGTCCAACTGGACGACCAACAGCACAATCAAACCGACGAACGCCAACACCACAGCAAGCAACAGCGGGTGGACGTGACACGCCCGCCCCGTGCAGGGGACGCGGCTGGCCGACGTGAAGTGGGACACCAGATCGTCCAGAACGAGTGGACCGGGATTGCGAGAGGACTTCATCCAGGGTTCCGGGAGCGTCGCCAGTGGGGGGAGACGTGCGCCGGCGACAGGAGCAAGACGCGTGCCACCCCTGCCGCGCCCGCCAAATCCTCCATGGATGCAGACCGGTAGCCCATGAAGCGTCACCTAAGTCGTCGCAGCGCCACAGGCTCGCCCGCCCCAAGGGATGTGCAGCATGTGTCTCAAATTGCGACGCACCGCCAGGTCCACTGCGGCCTCCCACAGCGGTTCACCTTCGCCTATCCCCCGTTTGCGCCCGCGGCAGACCATGTCGCACCTTGACGCATACGACGCAGGCGCGTAGGAACAGGGGCTGGATCCGCACGACCGGCACGTACGCAAGTGCTTGGAACCACGCACGTCTACCGCCTGGTGCAGCCGGGCTGAGGTTCTCATGTCGTTGCTCCGCCTCCTCGGCATCGCACTGTGCTTGGTTGTTGCGCCCCTCGCGGCCGCGCACGCCGCCGTGAATCAGCCCGCTGCGAACGCGCCCGGCACCCTGCCGCCTTCCGCCGCCCCGCCCGCAGACCCGACCGCGATCACCGCCGACACCATCGCGACCGCCCCCAAGCCCGCAGACTTTCAGTACGCCATCGTGCGCAGCGGCTGGGTCGACGACCTGAGTGGGACGCTGCTGTATGTGAAATCGGCAAAGGGCGCTGACACTTCGATCGCCGTGCCCGTGCCGCGCGACCGCAAGCTTCTTGCGACGCTGATCGCGGGTGGCACGCTGGACGATCTGGTCACCGGCACTGTCCTGACCGTGCGCTACGACCCACGCGGCGTGGTGCGGCCCGAGATCATCATCGAGAAGGCGTCGCACGTGGAAGTTCTCGAAAACGCCAAGGTGCTGGACCGCGGCGGCAGCAAGTTGTTCGTGCTGACGGCGGACGGACAGCACCGCGGGTTCCAGATCGAGGGCGGTCCTGCGGAATGGCAGCAAGTCGTCAAGAATGGCCAAGCGGCATCGCTGGTTGCGGGCGCCAAGATCCGCATCGCCTACGACCCCAGCGGCCGGCTTCCGCTCGAGATCACCGTCGTCGAGGCTCCCCCCAGTGCCAAGGCTGCCGACCGCGGCTGCGGCTGCCGAGTCGCTGCCGGGGCCCCCGATCCCGGCGTCGGCGCTGCAGTGCTGCTGGGTCTGGTGCTGATCGGGCTGGTTGCGCTGCGACGTCGGTCGGCCTGATCCGTCGATTCGCCGTCTTCGCACCGGTAGCCGTCGCGCTCGCGAAGGTCTACAATCCCGCGCGCCGCGCGATGCGGCCCAGATTCAGGTCCCCGTTCGCCACGGTCGTCGACCGTCCGTTCGTCAGGTCCCCCCGGAGGAAGCATGGCGCAGGATCGCCAGTTCGAGCAGCTCGTTTCCACCATCGCCGACCGCGTCCGCGCCGAGCTTGCGCGTCAAAGCGGCGCTGCTGCCGCGCCGTCCCACAGCCACGGGCACGACCACGGCCATGACCACGCCCCCCGACCCGGCCAGCCGTGCAAAGCCGGCAAGGGCGAGTGCACCGGTTGCGGCTGGTCGACCTCGCGCCGCCCGGACGACGTCCGGAAAATCATTGACTTGGGCGCCCATCGCGTCTCCGCAGCCCCCGGGCAGGCAGAGCATGTGCGGCAGGACCTCGCCCACTTCATCGACCACACGCTGCTGAAGGCCAACGTCACCCGCGACGAGCTGAAGAAGCTGTGTTCCGAGGCCGCCCAGTACAAGTTCGCCAGCGTCTGCGTGAATGCGGCCAACGTCGCCTACTGCGCTCGCGAGCTGCGCGGTTCTGGCGTGCCCGTCGTCGCCGTCGTCGGCTTCCCGCTCGGTGCCACCACGCCCGGAGCCAAGGCGTTCGAGACCAAGGAAGCGATTCGCGACGGCGCCGAAGAGATCGACATGGTGCTGAACATCGGCGCCCTGAAGTCCCGCGACTACGCGCTGGTCCTCGAAGACATCCGCAAGGTGGTCGAGGCCGCTGGCAGCCGCAAGGTCAAGGTCATCCTCGAGACGGGCGAGCTGAACCGCGACGAGAAGGTCATCTCCTGCGTCCTGTCCAAGATCGCCGGCGCGGCTTTCGTCAAGACTTCCACGGGCTTCGGACCCGGAGGCGCGACCGCAGAGGACGTGCAGTTGATGAAGTCGGTCGTCGGCGACGGCGTCGAGGTCAAGGCCTCGGGCGGCGTGCGCACGGCGGACGACGTCGACCGCATGATCCAGGCGGGTGCCACCCGCATCGGCGCAAGCGCGTCGGTCGCCATCGTGCGCGGCCAGACGGAGAAGGCCGACCCGAAGGCCGGTCCGAAGCGAGTCGTCGGAGGTTACTGATGCGCGCGCGGCAACAGGGGGGCGTCTTTGGTCTTCCCCTGTTGAGCGTGAGCGTTTGCCTCGCTCTGGGCCTGCTGTCCGCGTGTGAGGCCGGCACTGGCGCGCAGTCGCTATTGCCCGGCGACATCATTTCCTCTCAAGACAGCGTCACGGAAGCTACGGTCGACGCGGTCGCTGCCGTGCCGTTGGACCCCGCGCTGCTCGTGGACCCGTGGGCGGGCCAGTCAACCGGCGCCGTGGCGGTCTACGACCTTGAGGATAAGTCCTGGCATGGACAGCCGTTTCCTTCAGACGCACGCCGCCAACCTGACGGCCACTTGGACCTGAGCGGCTTTCCCCCTCCGCGCACAGGCGACCCATCGCCGCTGCTGACGGGCTATCTCGAGCACGCCAGCCAGATCCTCGACGGTTGGGGTGTGCAGCCCACCCTCTTTGTTCGGTTCGACGCGCCGCTGGACAAAGACGGTCTGGTCAGCGCCTTGGCCCCTGCGCAAACCGCGCCCTACCTGCTGCTGGATGTGGACGCCGCCAGCCCAGAGTACGGCAGGCGCATTGCCCTGAACGCCAACCTGTCGGGTCCCCAACGCGGCCAATATCTCGAGAGCAACCTGCTGGCCGTCCAACCGGCATGGGGCCTGCCGCTGCGCGAAGGGACGTCCTATGCCCTGCTGGTGCGTCGAAGCCTGCGCGATGCCAAGGGATTGCCGTTGGGGCGTGCTCCGTTGTTTGCCCAAGTGATCGACGCGCTTGCGCTGGGAAAGGCACCGGACACCCTGCCCCAGCCGCTGCAGAAGCTGGCGACGTCGCTGCTGCCGCTGGTGCAGGCGTGGCGCGACGGCAAGGTGACGATCCCCGTGGCGGATCTGGCGGCGGCGACGGTGTTCACCACCGGCCATCCGACGGCGCAGCTGCAACGCATGGCGGAGTGGGTGCGGACCAAGGCGCCCAGCAAGCCCGCGCTGCAGTGGAAGAAGATCGACAGCAAGGACAAGAGCTTCGACCTGTACGTCGGCATCTATGAGGGCCCCGACTTCCAGCAGGGGATCCCGCCCTACAACGCAACGGGTTCCGGCGGTTTCGTGTTCGACGCCGATGGCGACCCGGTGGTCCAACGCACGGTGCCCCTGCGGGTGGCGCTGGCGGTGCCGGTCGACCGCACGCTGGAGGTGGGCGGCAAGCTGCCCGTCGTCCTGTCAGCCCACGGCACCGGAGGCGACTACCTGTCGTTCGTCGGCGGCGGCACGCAGCGCATCGGTCACAACTTGGCCGTGCGTGGGCTTGCAGTCGTCAGCATCGACCAACCGCTGCATGGCCCCCGCTGCGACCCGCCGATCAGCGGCGATGAGTTGGACTTCAAGACCTTTAACTTCCTGAACGTGTCTGCAGGCTTGGCCGGTTTTCGCCAGTCTGCACTCGACACGGTATTCCTCGCCCGCATGGTCAAGGAGGGGCAGCTGGACCTGCCTGCCAAGACCGCGGGGGATGAGGGGGTGGCGCTGGACGGCGGGCGCATGGCCTTCATCGGTCACAGTCAGGGCGGACTGTCCGGGGCGCTGGTCGCGGCGGTCGAACCGTCCCTTCGGGCCTTCGTGCTGTCGGGCGCTGGGGCCGGATTGTCGATGACGATCCTGCTGCGCAAGGACCCGATGGACATCGCGGCGACGCTGAGTCTGATGCTGAACTTGGATCCTTATGAAGTCAGCGAGTTGCACCCGACGATTGCGCTTGTGCAGCTGGTGGCCGACGTGACTGACCCGGGTGCCTACGCCCCCGAAGTGTTGCAGCGCCCCGCCGGCCAGCGCCCGCCCCATGTGCTGCTGACGGAGGGACTTTTGGACGCGGCGACGCCCTCGGCCACGTCCGAAGCATTGGCGTCGGGCATGGGTTTGGACGTGTTGGCCCCGCTGGTCCACATGAGCGACGCCATGCAGGCCAAAGGAACCCAGGTGCTGACCGGTCCGGTGACGCACAACCTGACGCGAAACGGTTTTGGCGTCACGGCGTTGGTGTCGCAGTGGGATGGTGCCGACCACTTCGTGATCTTCGACGACGCGAAGGCAGCCCAGCTCTACACCGAGTTTCTGGGGTCGACGTTGGAGACCGGCGACGCCACCGCCAAGCTGCCGTAAGTCGCAGCTTCCGGGCAGCCAACCGCACGGAGGCGCGTGCGGACAGCGAATCAGCTGACCAGCGCAGCCCACCACGCCCGCAGCCACAGCCGCCCCGCCCCGCAGCCCTGGTCCCACCCCAACTCCGGGTGGAACTGGCTGGCAAGGATGGGCAACTCGCGATGCGCAAAGGCTTCGACGGGAGTGGGGTCGCTGCTTGCCACCGCAACGAACGCTTCGGGCAGATCCACGACCTGTTCGACGTGGCTCTCGAACGCACAACCGCCCGCCAAGTCCCAGTCCCTCAGGTGACCCACGGCCGCGGCGGGCCACCAGATGGGCAGCCGACCGTGCAACAGTCGCACCGGCAGCGGCCCGCGAATCTTCTGGTTGTTGGCGTAGTTCGCTCCCACCGCCTCGCCGAATGCCGAGCCAATGCGGCCGCCCCAAGCCAAGGCCAACGCCTGCATCCCGCCGCAAACCCCCAACACCGGCCGATTTGCCGCCACCACGAACCCCCTCAGCCACGGCAGAAAGTCCGCATCGTAGGCGGAGAACGGCGTGCCCTGCGGCCCCAACACCACGGCGGCGAAACCCTGCAAGGAGTTGGACGCGTTGCGTAATTCCGCATGGTGAAGCGTCACGGCCTCGAGAGCACCATCCGAGACAGCCGTGAGCCCGAGGCCCAGATTGCGACAGCCGCCGAGCTCAGTCGGGTCCAGATTCAGGTTGACGATCAAGACCTTTCGCGTCACTTGCAGGCCTGGGTACGAGTCTCGGTGCTGGCGTTGCACGAGAACCAACTCCAAGAGCAGGACGTGAGGAAAGCGCCTGCTTGGCCACACCCGGGGCTGCCCGTGAAGCCCTGATTGGTACCACACGAGAAGACGTTGTTGGAGCACCCGCCGCCGTTGGGATACTGGTAGTTGGTCGTGCCGCTGCAGTCGTAGTCAAAGTTGCCGTCGCCACGGTGGGACGTGAAGTAGTTGCCTTGACCCGGCTTGACGTTGCCGTTGAGGTCGAAGCAGTCGTCACCGTTCTTGACCTTGTAGGTCGCGTCGGGAGCGCACTTGCACTTCGGTGTTCCCGCGCC
Organism: uncultured Enterobacteriaceae bacterium; assembly: GCA_964447285.1. Classification (GTDB taxonomy): domain Bacteria; phylum Myxococcota_A; class UBA9042; order UBA9042; family UBA9042; genus CAJBNH01. The sequence continues at coordinate 32,603 of CAYURO010000013.1, forward strand.
AAAACCATCTCCGTCGGCGTCGGGCCAGTACTTCACGCAGCCGGACGCGTCGTCTTCGTTGAACAGACCGTTGCAGTTCTCATCGCCGCCGCCGCACTTCTCGGGCAAGCCGGGGTTCACGTTGATGTCGACGTCCACGCAGTCGAAAGGCGTCTTCAGCTTCGCGGTGAACTTGTCGTAAGGCGCGCACAGGCACTGCTTGAAGTCCACGGGCCACGTGTCGCCGTCCACGTCGGCGTAGTAGTCGACGCAATTGGCGCTGCCGGGCACATCGGTCTGGCCGTCACAGTTGTCGTCGATGCCGTTGCAAGCCTCGATCTGCGCCGGGAACACGTGCACATCCAAAGGCAGGCAGTCCAGTCCGTCCGGTGAGCCATCGCCGTCGTCGTCGTCGTCACAGGCGTTGCCCAGCGCGTCCTTGTCCGTGTTCGTCTGGTCGGCGTTGACCACGAACGGGCAGTTGTCGACGCCATCCAGCACGCCGTCATTGTCGTCGTCCGGGTCGCAAACGTCGCCCTTCTTGTCGCCGTCGGTGTCCTTCTGGTCCAGGTTCTTGTCGAGCGGGCAGTTGTCGTCTCCGTCGAACACACCGTCGCCGTCGTCGTCCGCGTCGCAGGCGTCGCCCTGCTTGTCACCGTCGGTGTCGGTCTGGGTGTTGTTTGAGACTACCGGGCAGTTGTCGGCTTCGTCCGGAACAGAGTCAGCGTCGTCATCCGGGTCGCACATATCGCCCTGCTTGTCGCTGTCGGTATCCAGTTGGTCGGGATTGGCGTTCAGGGGGCAGTTGTCATCGACATCGGGCTCGCCGTCCCCGTCATCGTCCCCGTCGCAGGCGTCGCCCTGCGTGTCGCCGTCGGTGTCCAGTTGGTCCGGATTGGCCATCAGCGGACAATTATCTTCGAGATCCAAGAGTTTATCGTCGTCATCGTCATCGTCGCACACGTTGCCCAACTGGTCGCCATCCGTGTCCAACTGGTCCGGGTTCACCACCAACGTGCAGTCGTCCGCCAAGTCCAGCACGCCGTCCGCGTCGTCGTCGGCGTCACACGCATCGCCCAGCAGGTCGCCGTCCGTGTCGATCTGGTCCTCGTTCGCAGTCGTCGTGCAGTTGTCGGCCAGGTCCAACACTCCGTCGCTGTCGTCATCGCCGTCGCAGGCATCGCCCGCCTTGTCCCCGTCGGTATCCAGCTGGTCCCCGTTTGCGGTCAGCGGGCAGTTGTCCGCGGCATCGAGCACGCCGTCGCCGTCGTCATCGTCATCGCAAGCATCGCCCAACCCATCGCCGTCGGTGTTGGTCTGGCTGGGGTCGGCGGCCAGCGTGCAGTCATCCGCCAAGTCGAGCACACCGTCATTGTCGTCATCGGCGTCCACGCAATCGGCCAGTGGGTCGCTGTCGGTGTTCGGGAACCCGTCGTCCGTCGCGCCGCTGCAGTCGTCGTCGATGCCGTTGCACTCGTCCTTGGCGGGTGTCGGACCGTCGCACTGCATCTCACCGCCCTTGCACACCATGACCCCGGGGCACTCGCCGACGTCATTGGCGATCTTGCAGTCCGGTGTGGGAATTCCGTTGTCGGTCTCGCCGTCGCAGTCATCGTCGAGCTGGTTGCAGGTCTCGGCGGCCGGCGTCTTGGCGTCGCACGCTGTCAATCCGTCAGGGCCGCACGCCCGACTGCCATCGCAAGTCCATGGGTTGACAGTCTTTCCACAAGAGGTGGCCGCATTCAGGGCCGTGGCCAGCGCGCTGCACGAGCAGCCACCCGGCGCAGTGGACACGCACAGGCCCTTCAGGTCCGCCCCAGCCACGCAAGAGTAGCCGACCGGGCACGCGTCCTTGGCAGAGCAGGCCGTGGTGCAGAAGCTGCCCACCCCGTCAGTCTCCGCGCGGCAGGTAGCACCGGCCAGGCAGTCGGAGTCGCTGGCGCACGGGGTGCAAAGGCTGGCGTGGCGGTCCAGACAAGCGAGCGGCGAGTCCTTCACCATCGGCTCGGTCGGACCGCAGGCAGTGCCCTCGGGGCAGCCCGCGTTGCACGCCATCGCGCACCGCCGCCGGTCTGCCGACCAGGCGCACAGCCCCGTGTCGCACTCAGCGCCCGCGTCGCAGTCTGCGCCCACCGGTTTGTCGCCCTTGGGCAGCTCGGTCGTACTGCCGTCCGTGGCCACGTCGGTGACGACACCGTCCTGGGGGGGGGTCACGGCATCGGGGTCGGTCACACCGTCCGTCACCAACCCGTCCGTCACCAACCCGTCCGTCAAGGCATCGCTGGGCATGGAGTCGGTCGCCACGTCCATGGAGGGCGCCTCTACCGTTTCATCGCCACAACCGTGCAGGAAGAGGCCTGCGACAAGCACCGCACAGGCAAGCGCTGCATGGTCCGAAACAGAGAGACGAAGTGGGCGTGCGCGCATCGAATGGCCTCCTGATCCCGTTGGGGGGGCGCCAGCGTTGGGGGGGCCGGCACGGGAGAACAAATCCTAACAGATCGCCCCAAAGGCGGCACCCATGGCTGCGAAGGTTGGGACGGCGTGCCGAGACGGACCGGTTGCGCGCCGCATCGTTTGTCGCCTACACTCGGTCAGCGATCATTCGGGACCGCAAAGGCCTTTGGAATGTCGACACTTTCCCAGAAATCTTGTGTCCCCTGCCGCGGCGGCGTCCCCCCACTGACCCCCGAGCAGCGCGCACCGTTCGCTGCTGAGGTTCCGGCATGGCGCGTGATCGAGGGCCATCTGATCGAGCGCGTGTTTCGCTTCGAGGACTTCCGATCCGCACTGGAATTTGTCAATAAGATCGGTGACCTGTCCGACCAGCAGGGACATCACCCCGACCTGCAGCTGGCGTGGGGCAAGGTCATCGTGCAGGTTTGGACGCACAAGATTGGTGGACTGACAGAGAGCGACTTCGTTCTGGCAGCCAAGATCGACGAGATCGACCGAGGTCCGCTCGCCCACTAAGCCCGGCGACCGCCCTCTTTGCCCAAGGAGACGCGACATGACGACCCGACGCCAGACGCTTGCCGCGTGCACAGTGCTGACCGCTCTGTCCATGCCGTTTGCTCACGGGTGCAAGGAACCGGCCCCCGTCGAACCTGTCGTACAGGCCACGCCCGAAGTGAGGCCCCCGGAGCCGGTCGCCAAGGTCATCACGCTGCTGAAGTCGAGGCTGCAGGATAGGTTGAAGGGCGAGATGGCCAAGGGCGGTGTCGAGGCTGCGTTGAAGGCGTGCCAGATGGAGTCCGCCAGCATCCTGTCCGCAACCCAGAACCCTGCGGTGAAGGTCGGCCGCACCAGCTTCAAGCTGCGCAACCTTGCGAACCGCTCACCCTCCTGGGCGGAGTCCATCGTGCAGGCGTCGGCTGACCGGAAGGTAGCGGACGTCACGCCAAGGCACCTGCTGGACCTGGGAGAGGGCCGACAGGGCTACCTTGAGGTCATCGGCACCCAGGGGATGTGTCTGAACTGCCACGGTCCGGCGACGTCGTTCGCGCCCGGCGTGCGCGATCGCATCGCAGAGCTCTATCCCCAGGACAAGGCGGTCGGGTTTGCCGAGGGCGACGTGCGCGGCTGGTTCTGGGCGGAATTCACGCCGGCGACACACCCTGCGGTTCCGTAAGGGGACGCGCGCAACGATGTCGCGTCAGAAGCGCGACTCCACCCCCACCGTCACATGCAGGCCAAACACGCTGTTCTGGGAGTCCACATAGCCCCAGTACTCCGTGTTGGTGTTCCAATTCGTCAACTTCTGGACGGTGCCTCCGAAGACGTTTGCCGTGTTCAGCTTCGACAGGCCCAAACCCGTAGTCAGAATCAGGGTGTCCTTGGCGCCCACGCCTCGCAGATAGGTGCGGGTGCCGACCTCGCCCCAACCTACGCCCGGAGCCCCGCCGCCTGCGCCGTACAAATTGAGCACCCGGCCCAGCGGAACGTCGATCGAACCGTCCAGATAGCTGAAGCGGAACTCGCCGCGATCGATGACGAGCGTGTTGGTCATGCGCAAGGTGAGGCCATCGACGGCACCGAGACGCAAGTGCTGCACAACCGACGGTCCCGACTGGCTGCAGCGGTAAGTCTGCGGCTTGGGGGCGCCGCCATCACTGGAGGCTGCCGCGTCGCCCATCGTCGCCAGAAAGCCGGAACTGTCGCAGCCCCACTCGTTTTCGGCCTCGAATTCGCTGCGGTAATAGCCTGTACCGACGCCGAATTCCGCCAGATCCGTGGCGTATGAAGCGATCACTTGGGCGTTGAGCAGATCGATGCCGTTCGGCACCGACAAGCCCACGGGGGACAGGCGCACTTGCAGGTGCAACGCCTTCCAGTAATAGCCCGCGGCCAGCTCGGTGACGCTGCCGACGTCGATTTCGCCGAAGTTCATGAAGGGACGCAGGGTTGCGCGCGCCCACGCCGTGTGACCGACGCGCTGGGCGTACATGATGCCTTGGCTCTTCGGGCGCTCCGTGCGCTCGACGGTGTCGCCGGGACTCGCGGCCTCACCACGCCCCAATTCCGCAACCGCCTTGCGCCCTTGCACTTGCCTGACCTCGATGACGGCCACTGGCGCGTTGCTGACGGCGTCTTCATCCTTGCCCGTGAACAGGTTCAAGCGCTTCTCGAGGGTCTGCGAGCGCACCAGCACGAAATCTCCCGGGCGCAACGTGCCGGCCTCGTCCAGCTCGATCAGGACGTTGCCCTGCCTTGCCTCAGCCACCTTGCCCAGGATCACGCTGGTCGCACGGCTGGTCGGCACGGCTCCACTCGACGTCTGGGCCACCGTCGACTGCAGCTGTGGACGCCATGCCGCCAGCTTGCCGCCCTCAACCACAGCAAACGCCTGAACCTTTTGCTCCGCGACCACGGCGAATACGATGCCGTCGGCCACTCGCAGCTCGATCACAGTGCCGCCCACGTCATGTTCGGAACGTTTCTGCGGTGTGCGTGGGTCGGTGACGTCATAGGTCACCAGCTTGCCGTCGTCCGTGGCTCCCACCAGCAGCGTACCCACCACGCGGTGCAGAATCAGACCAGCGGGCACCGTCAACACCGGGACTGCGGCCTCTGCGGCGGCGGCTGGCGACTCAGGCGCGGCAGCTGGCTGGGCCAGTGCAGCGGCGGGTGCCAAACACAGGCCGACGGTCAGCGCGGCGAGCTTGCGAAAGAGGCACTTCGACATGGGGTCCCCCAGAGAAAACGGGTGTTGCCAAACGGCTTGCCCTCGCATGATCGGGATGGAGCACGGCCGTGTCAAAGGCTTCCGGGTCGCCCTCTACACGGCAGGAAGGAATACAAGGCGTCACCAGAGGCTTCTCGGCAACACGATGGCTTGACCCGCCCGGCGCCGGACGGCTACGCTGCGCCTCCCGTCGCGCTGTATGACTGCGCCCCCCTTGCCGGAGAATCCCGATGACGCATGTGTTTTGCCGTTCGAGCCGTTGGCTCGGTCTCGCCCTGGCTGCCGCGTTCGCGATGAGCGTGATGCCCAGTGCCGCCAACGCCGCAGAGCTGAAGATCGGCGTGGTGGACCTGCAGAAGGTCTTGAAGTCGACGGCTGCGGGCAAGGCAGCGCAGAAGAAGTTCGACGACCTGAGCAAGGCCAAGCAGAAGGCACTGAAGAAGCAGAAGGCCGCGTTGGACGCGCGTCAGGCCAAGCTTGCGGCCGGCAAGAAGGAAATCGAGGCGGCGATCGCCGCGCTGCAAGGCAAAGAGCCCAGCGAGGACCTGAAGTCCAAGGCCATGGGATTTCAGGACGAGGCCCGCAAGTTCGAGAAAGATTACATCGACTACGACCGCGCCCGTGAAGCTACTGCGTCCGAGTTGATCAAGACCGAGGGCGACCTGCTCAAGCCCATCGAGGACAAGATCCGCGCCAAGGTCGACCAACTGGCCAAGGAGCGAGGTCTGGGTCTGGTGCTCAGCCGCGCCGTCGCCGTGTACGCTTCCGATGCCCTCGACATCACCGCCGAAATCATCAAGCGGGTCGATGGGCAGTAACAGGAACCCGCGATGAGGCTGTCGCCCACCGCCGCACGCTCCCTGACACTTCTGGCCCTCGCGCTGGGTGTCTCGTTTGCGTGCCGACGCGAGTCGGGCCAGCCAATGGCGCCCGGCGTCCTGTTTCCCGATGCCACCGCCCCCTCCGCCCAAGCCGCCACCAACGCCACCGGCGCCTTGGCCCGCGTCGAAGTCGTGCCGGAAACCGAACCGAACGACCAAGCGGCCGATGCCCAACCCATCGCAGCGCAAGCGTTTGTTGACGGGATGTTGGGGGCGACGGCGGCCGATCCGCTCCCCCCCCCCGACCCCGCCGCCAAGACGACCAAGAAGAAGAGCAAGATCAAGGAAGTGCTGGTCGATCAGGACTGGTACCGGCTGCCCGCCCCGCCTGCCGGCCAGTCGATGACGATCGACCTGCGCTCGGGCCCAGAGTGTGCGACCCTTGAACTGTTCGACGACACGGGCAAGACCGTGATCCGGCAGGCGAAGTGGTGGAAGTCCACGCGGCCTGTTCTGCCGTCGATCGGTCCCGTCGCTCGCGCGACGCTGGTGCGCGTGTCCTGCCGCTCGAAGACGGGCATCGGCGGTGCCTATCGGTTGGCCGTGTGGACCCGTCCCCTCGCGACCGGGGACGAGGTCGAGCCGAACGACGACCCCACCGTGCCGACCCTGTCGGCGCTGACGCCCGGTACGCCGATACAGGGCACACTCGCGCCTGCCAAGGACGCCGACGCCTTCATGCTGGACCTGCGCTCGGCGCTGCCGGGTGAGGCATTGGTGCTCAGCGTGACGGGGGTGCCTGATGTGGAACTGGAGTTGGAGGTCGTCGATCCCGTGACGCGCAAGGCGATCCTGACGCGACGACCGGCCAAGGGCGCAGGCGCTCTGGTGCCCAATCTGGATGTCGGACGCACAGGAGACCACCCGATCGTCGTCGTTCGCGCCAGAACCGGCCAAGCACCGGACACGCCGTATGTGCTGACGGCCGGTCCCTATTTGCCGCCCGGCTGCGTGCGACAGGCCGACTGTCTCGACCGCCTTCCGAACGAGCGCGAGCCCAACGACCGCTCTGACCTCGCGATCACCCTGCCCGGTCCCGGCGTAGTGTCTGGCCTGATTGACGCCCCGGGCGACGTCGACTGGTACGCGGCAGCTGGCGCGCCAGGCTCGGTGCTGTTGGTGCGTCTGGAGGGTCCGGCGACGCTGCTGATGGCGCTGCAGGTCGGTGAGGGCGCGAACGCCGCCGTGGTGAGAGCGGAGAAGTCAGGAGATCCTGTGACGTTGGCGCTGGGAGGCCAGACGAGTCAGGCTCCCGTCATCGTGAGCGTCCGAGCCGAGAAGGACGGCTTCGCCCCGACGGAAGCCTATCGCCTGACGCTCGAGTGGGTCGCCCTGCCCGACTTCGAGGTTGAGCCCTCGGGACGCGACGCTTGGGCGCCTGCCCAGCTGCTGGTGCGACAACCCATTGACCCGGAAAGCTTTCCGCAAGGTGGTTGGCAGCGCCACGGTGCCCTGCTGCCGGCCGGCGACCGAGACGCGTTTGGCGTGGACCTCTCGACGCGACAGGGTCCCGTGGGGCTGGAGCTGGCGTGCGTGGGAGACGGCGCGCCCGGCCTGATGTGCGCCGTCGAGGACTTCACCGGAGCCTCACTGGTGCGAATCGCCGCCCCGATGGAAGCAGGTATCGCCAGCCGCACGCCACTGGTCGTCAACCCCGGTCGCTATCGGGTGGTGGTGACCGCCGACCCGCCGCGCGCCAGCCCGACGCCCTACGCCGTGCAGCTGCGCGAGTCGCCCGACGCTGTCGGCCTTCCCACGGGAGCGACGACCGCCGGAACCGAGACACAGGCCCCGTAACCTCTTGCACCGGCAAACGAATTAGCAAAGCCACTCAGACGCCCGGGGGGAGGGAGCGCCCGAATGGCTTGCTGGGAAATCGGGAGCCGTGCACCGCGCGGGCGGCTAACCGACCTTGGGCTCGTCTTCAGTCGGCACGGGCGCGGCGACGGGCGCGGCGTCTGCGACATCGTCGGCATGACCGTGCCGGGGCTGACCTGGATTGTGGCCGTTGGGGAAGAGGAGGTCGTACTCCTTGCCGTGCCGCTCCTCCAACTCTTCCGCCGTCAGGAATCCGGTGACCATCGTGCGGTCGAGCGGGAACACTTCCGGTGAGAAAATCGCCCCATACGCGTGCCACACGATCAGCACCAAGAACGCGAGCATGGCCTCGTTCGAGTGCGCCATGCGTGAGGCAGGGATGACCTGACCAGGCAGGAACTCGGCAAGCAGGCCCGGATACATCAGCACCAAGCCCGAAAAGATCATCACGAAGCCGCCCAGCACCATACCCAAGTACTCGAACTTCTGGCGGTAATCGAACTTCGGGTACTTTGGTGGATGCTTGCGGTAGCCCAAGTACCACGCCATGGTCGCCACGACGTCGCGCAGGTCCTGCGGCACCGGCACCATCGAGAAGCGCATCTTGTGAAGCAGCACGCCTGCGATGAACAGCAGCAAGTGCGCACCGGTGTGGACGGCGAAGACGACGCCGGCGACACGGTGGAAGAAGCGTGCCTGATCGAGACCGCCGAACACCTGCAACAGCCACGAAGCCCAGGTCGCCTCGTAGAACTTCTGCGGAAAGCCGGTCAGCACGAGCATGGCAAAGGTCAGGATGACGACGATGTGCTCAACGCGGCGGAACGGCGAGAACCGCTCGACCAGCACGACGCCGTCAGCTCTGCGGAGAATCTTGGTCGACATGACGCCTCCAGGCGAGGTTCAGCGGTGGGTCCGGATGCGCCACAGGTGCAGCAGGATGTGGATGACCAGACCGAGCATGATGAAAGGAATCAGCAGGCGATACGCCCACTTGATGCCCCACACCAGCGGAGCGGCCTCCAGCGTCGGCGGGTAGTGGCTCATCCAGGCGTCGGCGAATGCGTCCGGCACCTTCTTGTGGCACTTGCGGCACGTGTCGGCCACGCGCTTGCGGGTGGCTTCAGGGCTGGACCCCTCGACCCCCTTGGCGATGTCGTGGATGCCGTGGCAGTCGGTGCAGGTGGCAATCGGCTTGCCGGGGATGCCTGCGCCCTGGGCATAGAGTCGGTTCGAGGCGCCGTGGAAGTCGTCGAGATAGGTGGTCAGCACGTCCGAGCTGAGGCCGTACTTGCTCATGACCTTCTCGTCGCCGTGGCACCGTGCGCAGACTTGGTAGGACCGCACGTGAAAATCGCCCTTCTTGGGATTGGCGATCGAGTGCGCGCCGTGGCAGTCGACGCAACCAGGCACGTCGGGGTTGTTCTCCGCCAGCGCCTTGCCGTGCACCGAGCTCTTGTACTTCTCGTACAGCTTGGTGTGGCACTTGGCGCAGCTGGCGTTCATCGCCGACCGGGGCGTCTTGGGGTCCGACGGACTCTTGGTCGCGTGACTGCCGTGGCAATCGACGCAGGTCGGCGCGTCCTTGTTGCCCTTCTTCAGCAGGTCGTAGTGGCTGCTGTCGAGCACGCGCGTGTAGTACGCGTAGTGGCAGCGCTGACAGGTCACGGCCCGCTCGAGCGTATAGTCGCGGGCGGTCTTGGCCTTCAGTTCCGGGTGGGGATGGTCCGTGATTTCGCGGTGGCAGTCGGTGCAGGCGATGCGGCCACCGTGAACTGAACCGCCCCATACCTTCTCGTCGACGTAGACCGACCGCTCGGTGCCGTCGGCAAACGTGATCGTGTCACCGTCGCTGGAGTGGCACTCCATACACGGCTCGGTGCCTGCCTTGACGGCGGCGGGGTCGGAAGGCTTGGCTTTTTCGACCGCGGCGGCTGGCGTGCCGGCAGGCTCGTCGGCAGCGAATGCCGTCGATGCGAGCAGAAGGACAGCCACCGCGGGAAGACCAACCAGGAGCAGGGAGCGCGCGGCCCACGTCTGGGCGCTGCGAGGAGACTCGAGTGTCATCAGGCACCTCGGGAAGCGGGGAAGCTCACTTCTCGTCGTCGCGGCGGGCCTTCACCTCGTCGCGCAGGTCGCTCAGGGCGGCGTCCGGCGCGGGCTTGGCGTCGGCGGGGGTCTCAGTCGTGTTCTTCAGGTAGGACGTCGTGGGCTCCCAGCGCATGACCGCCAGATGCGCCGTGTCGCCGGTGAGGCCCGTGACCTGCCGCCAAGCGAAGCGGCCCAGACCGACCACCGCCAGCAGGACCACGACCGCCGGGAAGGCCATCACGAAGACGCCACCGAGCACGGGGGCCATCGCAACCATCAGCAGCGTCGGGATGCGGCGGTACTCGGCGCCGGTGCGGCCGTCGAGGGTCTCGTCGTCGGCACCGACAAACCGGACGTCGAAGGGCTTCGTCGAGACGTACACACCGTAGGTCACCTTCTGTCCGCTGTTCCAGGTCTTCATGGCTGTCTCCTTTACTCGTCAGGGTGCGCCACCGCTTGTTGGGTGGCTTCTGAGGTCAGTATGCGGGGGGACGAGGCAGCGCGGTATGCGGAAGAAGACTCAGTAGGCCTAGGAAAAAGTACCTAGGCAGTCGATTTGTGTCACTCAGGCGAACGAAGGTGCTTGGAGCGGAGCAGCGAAAGGGCCGGGCGGCAACGCGCCGAGCGTCGCCTATCCTGACGGGCTTTCCGTCTGCCGACAAGCAGGCTACAAGGCAGCCGCGGGGGGTCGCCTTGGTCACGGAGCTGCTCACAGCCAACGTCATCCACGGGCTCGTCGCTCTGGGGTGGGCGTTCGGCGTCGAGCGCATGGCTGGTCCATGGACGGCTTCGGCGAAAATGCGCCTGTATCAGCTTGCCTTGGCGTTGCCCGTCGTCGTTCTGCTCCTGCGCTTGCTGGGGGTACCGCCGTTTCCTGACGGTTTGCGACTTGTGCGTGTCGACGTCTGGGCGGGCTGGTTGACCGGCGGGGGCATGGAAGTCCAGGTGCCGATGACGATCCTGTTTGGCGGCACGGCGGTAGTGTTCGCCGTGCAAGAGCTGGCCCCTTTCTGGCAGCGCCGACGCAAGCCGCGGGGCGCGCCCCGCGCGCCCGACCAGCGCTTGGAAGCGACTCTACTACAAGTGCGCCATATCTATGCGGAAATTGGCGTGCGCCTGCCTCGCGGCAACCGAATCCTCGCCCGCCGGATCGAGACGGACCAGCCTACCGCCGCCTTGCATGGCCTGCGCCACCCCACCCTGCTGGTGTCACGCAAGCTGTTGAATACCCTGGATGATGACGAACTGGCGGCGGTGGTGGCGCACGAACTGGCCCACGCCGCGACCGGTGGCAGTCTGGAGCTGCTGGCCATGTGGCTGCTGCGCGCCCTGCAGGCGATGAGTCCGGCTGCGCTGGTGGCGTTTCGACATCTGGTCGAAGTGCGAGAGGAGACGTGTGACGCACTGGCTGCACGCGTCACGGGGCGTCCGGCGGCCTTGGCCTCCGCGCTGCTGTCCGTCCATGACGCGTCCGGTCCGGCCCGCGAGTCAGCCCACTTGGTGGACCGTGCCCGCGACGAGGTGCTGCGCCGGGCGGAGCACGCGTCGACCCGCGACCGGGTCAAGGCGCTGCTGGCGTGGCGACTTGAGAAGGGGCACACGGCGCTGGGCCCGTGGTCAGCGATGCTGGTGTTGGGAGGGCTGCTGTGGACCATCGGCTGAAGGGTCTGTGGCGCGGCGTGCGCGTTCTTGCGTGGACCACTGTCCTGGCGGGGACGCTGTGGACGGTAGACCGCGGCATGTTCGGGCCCACTGCGCCCAGGGGCTGGCAGGAGGCCGCGACGCTGCAGACCATCCCCGTCACCGCCGGCCGTGCTGTCGTTCCGGGCTATTTGCCAGCAGGCTGGCAGTGGCCGCCGGCTGCCTACTGGCGCAAGGACCCCACCCCCGGCTGGTGGTGGCAGTCTGGCCCCGCTGACGCCCCAGAGACCCGACTTTGGCTGGGAACCGGGGGCTTGCCTGCTCCTCCCGCCATGGGCAACGCCGGAAGCTGTCTGGGAACTGCCCCGGGTCAGCGCTGCCCCAAGGGTTGGCACCTGTTCTCGCGCAGCTTGGGCAACGGACAGGCCGCCACCGGAAGCGCGGGCGACCGCGTCGTGTGGATGGTGACCAACGCCGACCCGACCGAGGCCCTGCGGGTGCTGGACGGGCTGCCGACCTCGCGCGAGGGCGTGGCCCGCTGAGGGCCGGAAACTACTCCATCGGCAGCAGCCCAACCTTGATCGAAAACTGGATCAGCTTGGATCGATTGTGGATCCCCAGCTTGTCCATCAGATTGACCCGGTGCGTCATCACGGTCTTGATGGCCAGGTCCAGTGAGCTTGCGATTTCCTTGTTGCTCAGCCCTTCCGCAATCATCTTCAGGATCTGCTTCTCGCGCGGTGTCAGGCGGCCGTACGCCTCCTCTGACGCTGCAGCGGTCGACTCCTGACCTTGCGGCTCACGGGTGAAGAACACGCTGGCGAGGCTGGGGTCAATGTACGTACCACCGGCCAGAACCGCCCGAATCGCCACCAGAAGTTCTTCTCCGCGCGCCGACTTCAGGATGTAGCCGTTGGCCCCAGCTTCGAGCAGCCGTCGCAGGTAGATCGACTCGCTGTACTGCGTCAGCACCAGGATCTTGCTGCGCAATTCGCGCTTGCGGATCTCGATGGTCGCCTCGAGGCCGCCCATCCCCGTCATCGCCAAGTCCAGCAGCAGCAGATCGGGTCTCAGCGACTCGACCAACGCCACGGCCTCCTCACCCGACGAGCCCTCTCCCACCACGTGGATCTGCAAGTCCTTCTGCTCTTCCAGAAAGGCGCGCATCCCCACCCGCAGCACCACGTGGTCATCGGCGAGCACCATGCGGATGTTCTGGCTCATGCGTTCTCCTTGGCGGGTTCCTGAGACGCAGGCGGCTGCGTCTCGGTCGAATGCGGCAACGGCACCGACACGTGGATCGTCGTGCCCTGACCGGGCTTGGTGTCGAACGTGACTTCGCCGCCCAGCAACCGAGCGCGCTCCTGCATGCCGACCAAGCCCAGACCGTGGTCCTCGTGCTGTACCGCAAGGGCTTGCACCCGCTCGACATCGAAGCCCACGCCGTCGTCCTCGATGGTCAACTCGACGCGATCCTTCAGGTAGGCCACCGTGACCAGCGCGTGCTCCGCCTGCGAGTGCTGCACAAGATTACCAAGTGATTCCTGAAAGATGCGGAACAGCGTCACGGCCATCTCGCGCCCCAGCTCGATCTCGTCGCCGTCGACCTGCAGGCTGCCGCGAATCGAGTGGTCACGGCCAGTCCGTTCGAGGTACCACTGCAGTGCCGGCAGGAAGCCCATCGTGTCCAGCACCGACGGCCGCAGGTCCAACAGGATCCGCCGCACCGTGCCGAGCATCTCGTGCGCGTTTTCCTCGAGACCGCGCAGGCGCGCTGCGACCTCAGGCGAGTTGCCCTCTTGATTGGCCACCCGCTCCAACGCCAACCGCAAGGCCGCCAAATCTTGGGCGACCGTGTCGTGCAGCTCGCGGGCGACGCGACGACGCTCCTCTTCCTGAGCGGTCAGCACGCGGTGCAGGAACTCCCGTCGCTGGGCGTGGCGAAGTTGGCGTTCCTGCTGAAACAATCGGCCGGTGGCGCTCAGGACGACGTGGCGCAGGACCGACTCCAGCCGACGCGCCTCTGTAAACGGCCGGGGCTCGCTGGCGCCCAGCACGCACACCACCTCAAACCCTTGCGGCGTGGTCAACTGTGCGATGACGACGACACCCAGATTGCCGCGAATGAGATCTTTGCCCGCGAAATCCTTGGGTTCGAACACGCTCATCCGGTAGACGATGGCCGGACTTGCGCCAGTGGCTGCCGTCGCGGCGCCGCCCATCGTGGGCTCGTTGGGGCGCGCAGGTTGGTCCAACAGCTCGCGCCAGCGCTCCACCAGACTTTGCGACTGGTCGTTCCCCAGCCCCCGCTTGGCAATGAACACGCGGCCACGGTGCCCCATCTGCAGCGCGCCCGCGTCGAACCGCAAGAACTCCAGCAACTTGTCGAGCCCTTGGGCGGCCATCGCGTCGAGATCCAGCCCCTGCGCGCTGAACTCGGCCACTTCCTGCAGGACGACCAGATGGTGCTGGGTCAGGCGGACCTCATGGCGCAAGGCGGCCCGGTGACGTTCAACCTCCTCCAGCGACTCGATCATGCCCGACCGCCAGCGCTCCAGCGTCCGGGCCAGAATGCCCACCTCGTCGTGGCCGAACGAAGGCAGCTCCATCCGCTGCTCACTGGACTCGGCGTTGCGCACCGCACGGGTCAGGCGCGTCAGCGGCCGCACGACGCTGTGAACCGACAGACCGGTGAACGCCAGAAACAGCGGAATGAAGGTAAATCCCAACCAGAACAAGCGCTTCTGTAGGGTGAAGGCCGGTTCCAGTGCCTCTTGCTCCAGCTGCCGCACCGCCACGCCCATGTCGAGCTTGGGCAGGGGCACGAACGCCAGCACCTCGACCTCGCGGGTCGTGGTCGACGAGTCGGCGTGACAGCTGTGGCAGCGGCTGCGGATCTCGGTCCGGGTCGCAATCGCGCGGGTCAGCTTGCCTTGGTGGTCTGCAGCGCGAAACAACCCTCCCGGCGCACTGGAGGCGACCACCGTGCCGCCAGCATCGACCAGCTGCAGGATCGTCGAGCTGCCCTGCCGCACGCCCTGCAACGTCGCCAGCAGGTTGTTCGATGCCGGGTTCAGCAGTCCGCCCACGTAACCTTGCACCGTGTTTTGGGTCCCTCCACGCAGGGCCTGAACGACGATGACGATGGCGCGCGGGCCCGGCGGCAGGTGGGTCAAGCGCGAGGCAACCGGCCCGTCGGTCTTGGCGGCAAGGGCCAGCACGCGGCGAAACTCTTTGACGGCGTTCAGGTATCCAGCATCGTCCGGCACGGAAGCGACAGGCACCCCGCGGGCGTCCAGCACGAAGGCGCCCTCTTCGAACATCGTGTCGCGGTAAGAGTCCAGCGCGGTCCGCAGCGTCAAAGCTTCCGGAGTTCCGATCGCGGGCACCTTGGCAGGCACGCGGCTAGCCAACACGTTGACATCCCGACGGATAAGCAGTTCGAGGTAGCCGCCGGTCGCCTGCGCCAGATTGGTTCGCTCGGTCAGCAGCCGCTCAACCGAACCCTCGAGCATGATCCAGGACTGCACCCCCACCGCGCCCAGCAGCGTCGCGGACCCCAGCACTGTGAACAGCAGCGCCCGCGAGTACAGGCTGTGACGCCAACGGAACCGCCGAGAATGGCGCGGTGCCTTGGGCGCGGGCGTCGCGCTGGGCTGGGGTCCGGGCATGGGCGCTCAGGGCGTGGAGGGGAGGCGCTCTACGAGTCATGCCGCCTGCGCGACCGACTCCAGACGACCAAGTCTAGCACGAAGTCGGCGGATCAGCGCACGTAGAGGAAGCCGGACTGCCCCCAGCCCTGCAGGTTGTTGTAGCAACCGGGCCAGCTGGTGGTGTAGTTGCCGCCGTTATAGCCCTTGGCAATCGAGTAGATGATGTGGGGGCTGTGGTAGTTGTGGTCGCCGAAGTTGCAGCAGGCGTCGTCGGTGCCCGAGTAGGTCGCCCCGCCGTAGGTCTCGCTCCACGTCATGTTCTTGTCGCCGGTCGACGAGTTGGTGTTGAATTTGGCGATGGCGTCGATTTTGCCCCAGCGACTGGGCGTCGAGGTGCCGCAGGACAGCCAGAACTGGTCGGAATACAGACCGCGGATCAAGGCGTCCGACAGCTTGGCGCAGCCGGCTTGGTTGGGGGCGGTCAATGTCCCGGCGGCATTCGGGTCGATGTGGCAGTACGAGTTGCCAACGATGCGCGCCGCCAATGTCCAGCCGCCGCCATTGGTGGTCATGTCGCAGTAGGCCTGCACTGCCGTCGCTGTGCCGCCGTTGACCCAGTAGACGCCGTCCTTGGCCCCCGACATCTTGGTCAGGATGTCCTTGCAGTTCTTGCCGGGGTTGTTCTGCGTGCCGGGAATGTCGAGTGCCAGCGGGAAGAACCCGGTCCCGTTGCAAATATAGAGCGCCTTGTCCTTGTCATTCGCGTAGGCGTAGCCAAACGTCGAGGCATCACACGTGACCGGGTGTTCTTGCGCGACCTGAAACTGGAAGCCGCCCGCCGCCTGGAACAGCCCGTTCGACCTGACCTTCTTGGACGACAGCGTGGCGACCGACACGCTCCAACTGTTGATCTTGCCGTCCATGCCGTTGTTGAGGAACCCGGTGTCGATCACCTCCAAGTACCACTTTCCCTTGGGGTTCTTTCCGACCCAGGCGGCCAGGTCGCCAGACACGGTCTTGGTGGGCGAGGGCCACGACGTCTTGATGGCCGTTCCCTTGGCCGTCTTGTCCCACAGCACGAACTTGGCGCCGCCCGGGTCGATGGCGCTGACCTTGAGACTCGCCGTGTCGCTGTTGGCGATGTCGGCCGTGATGGTCAGGCCCTGGGCCACGCCAAAATCAGGCACGTCGACCGGGTCGCTGACGCCCACGGGGTTGTTGTCGGGGATGTTGACAGGGGCTTTCAGGCTCGCCGCCACCTCGTTGAATTGGTTGGTCAAAAGGTTGTTCGAGATCTCGTCCAAGCCGTCGGGCGGCAGCGCGGCCGGGTCCATCGACTTCACGCAGTCGTAAGAGCCGTCGTCCTTCACGCCCTTGATGACCAGCCCCGTCCCGCACGCCGCGCCCACCTTGACCAGCACCGGCAACCCACTGAGATCACTGTACACACCGGATGTCGCCACCTTGGCAAGCTTGGCCGTCTGCGCGTACGACGACAGGTCCGGCGCGCCCTCGAGGTCGGCAAACGCACCCGTCGTCGCCACCGTCGCAAGGGCAGCCGTCTTGGCATAAGCGGCGAGATCCGCGGACTTGGCGTAGGTCCCAAGGTCAGCGGCCTTCGCGTACGCGGCAAGGTCCGCAGTCTTGGCGTAGGGAGCGAGGACCTGCGCATCGATCTGCCCCACGCCGATGCAGCCGGAGCAATCGAGACCCTCCGCAATCTGGGCGCGCAGTGCATAGGGGACGGAGTGCACCTTGGCGCGCTGCAATGCCGGGTCACTGCCCACCTTGATCTCGAGCCAGGTCTCAGGAAGCTTGGCCAGCACCGTGGCGGGAAGCGGCGTGTACTTGCCGAGGACCTGCGTGAATCCGCCCCCCATGATGGGCGTGCCCATGGGCCCCTCGGTCCAGATCGGCTGGCCGCCCGACTGGGCAGTGTAGAGCGAGACGACAACCTGATAGTCGCCATCGGCCGCCGGACCACCACCGGTCGAGAGCAAGCCGCCCTCCACCAGCACTGTGGACGGAATGGCGGCAGCCGCCAGCATCGGCAGCAGCAAACCGCAGACCGCAGCAGTCAGGGACAGCAAAACACGCGACAGCGACAGGAGCGACATGGGAAGCCTCCGCAAGAACAGGTGCAGCAACGGCGACATACAGATGCCGACCGTAACAGCGCACACGTTTGCGGGCAATCGGAGCGTGCGGGTTAGAAGCTGTTGCCGATGGTGAACTCGAATACCAGCGGCCGCTCGTTGGCCTTGCGATTCAGGGGCACACCCCACTCAAACCGCAGGGGACCTACGGGAGAGAACCACCGCACGCCCCAGCCGACCGCAAGCCGCATGTCCTGGAGCGTGATGTCCTCCGCCTCACCGAACGCGTTGCCGACGTCGAAGAACAGCAAGCCGCGCAAGTTCATGGGCGCCTTGAGGATCGGCACCTCGATCTCGTTGTTCAAGTACAGCTGCTTGACGCCGCCGATGTTGAATCCCGACAGCGAGGACGCCGGGTCGCCGCTGTTGGGAATCGCGATCTCGGGGCCCAGCGTGTTCCGGTCAAAGCCGCGCACGTTGTAGATGCCGCCCATGAAGAAGCGCTCGAACAACGGCACCTGCTTGCCTTCCGGTGCCCGAATCAGGCCGCCGACCAGATTGAACTTCAGCACGCCATCGAACGGCAGGGGCACGTAGCGGCGCACCTTGGCCGTGAAGCGATTGAACTCATTGTCGCTGCCCAGGAACTGCGCCGCCCACTCCGCCGCGCCCGACATGAACCAACCGGTGGTCGGGAACATGCGGTCGTCGCGGTCGTCATACGACAGGCTCATCCGCATCGACGAGGTCAGGCCGGACCCGAACAGCGAGGCGATCGGCACATCGGTGCGGCCAGAGAGCCCGCCGATGGACGTTGAGACTTCTTCGAGGTTGTAGCCCGCCTCTGCCGTGAGTTCGTCCGTCAGTCGATAGCCCCAGGACATACCGCCGCCGGTCGATTGGCGCGAGAAATCGGTGTAGAGCTGCTCATAGCTGAACAAATCCAGCGAGAACGTGACGTTGCTGTCCAGGAAGTACGGCTCGTAGAACGACCCCTGGAACATCGTGCGAACCGACGACAGCGAGCCCTGCACCGACATGCGTTGACCGCGGCCGAGGAAATTGTCCTTGGCGATCTGTGCCGTGACGATGAAGTTGTCGAGCGACGAGTAGCCCATGCCGACCTGGAAGGTGCCGGTCGTGCGCTCCTTGACGTCCACGACGACGTCCACCACCTGGGGCAGCGCAGTCGGGCGGGTCTTGATCTCGACGGACTCGAAGAAACCCAGACGCTGTACGCGGGCTTGCGACTGCTGGATGCCCTTTTCGCTGTAGAGCTCGCCCTCCGCGATCGTCAGCTCGCGACGGATCACCTTGTCGCGGGTCGAGCCGCCACCCTGCATCAAGATCTGGCCAAAGTAGACCTTCTTGCCCTTCTGGATGTGGTAGGTCCAGTCGACGACGCGCTTCTCGACGTCCGGCACGCTCTCGTTCGACACCGTGGCGTGGGCATAACCGTAGTTCTTCTGCGCCCCTGCCAGCGCCTGATTGTCCTGCTGCACCAGCGCGTAGTTGAAGATGTCGCCCGTCTTCAGCTGGACCTTCTTCAGCATGTCCGGCAGCGGGTCCACCGAGTCGCCCGTGACGTCGAGCTTGCCCACGCGGAACTGCGGCCCCTCGTTCACCCGGATGGCGATCGAGATGTACTTCATGTCGGGCGACAGGCTGACGACCGGGTCCTCGACCTTGGCTTGGACGTACCCCTTGGTCAGGTACAGGTACTGGATCACCTGCAGGTCGTACTCCAGCATGTCGCGCTTGAAGTTCCCGGCTTTGCTGAGGATGCTGAGGACCGACCCCTCCTGCGTCTTCAGCACCGCCTTGATCTCAGCGTCCGGAATGCCCTCGTTGCCCAGCAGCTCGATGCGGCGGACCTTGACCTCGGCGCGCTCCTTGATGTCGAAGACGACGCGGATTTGGTTGCCGCTCATCGGCTCGACCTTATGCGTCACGCTGGCAAGGAAGTAGCCCTCATCGTCATACATCTCCTTGATCTTCACAGCGTTTCGCTGGGCGTCGGCTGGCGAGTACAGGTGGTTGACCTTCAGGTCCACGACCTTCAGCACGTCCTCTTCGCTTTGATCCTCGTTGCCGCGGATGGTGATGGCCGCGATGCTGGGCCGCTCGAGCACCTGGAAGCGCACGACTACGCCGTCGTCGCCCGCCTTCTTCAGGCCGACGCGAACGTCGTCAAACAGGCCCATCTGGAAGATCCGCCGCAGGTCCTCGGCGACGACTGCGGGGTCCAAGAGACTGCCCACGACCGTGCGGATCTGCTTGCGCACCGCCTGCTCGTCGACTCGCTCGATGCCCGCCAGCTCCACTGCTTTGATGGTGGGACCCTTTGCGCCCGGCTCGTCCGGCACCTCTTCGCCGGCCGCGTCGTCCGTAGCCGCGTCGTCGGTGCCGGTCTCGTCCTGCGGCGCATCGCCCAGCGACCCGGGACCAAACAACGAATCCGACTGTGCCCAAGCGGAGTTCGCCGCTCCCGCGCCTGCCGCAAACACCAGCAGCACCAACAGCAGACGCAACAGCGTCTGGTCCGCGCGAGGCAACCGATGGACCGTTCCGAACGTCATGCCACGTCTCCGCTGGACTCGACGATGCGCCCGTCGGCGATGCGGAGGACGCGGCTCATGCGCCGGGCGAGCTCCTGGTTGTGGCTGACGACAACGAAGCCTGTGCCGGTCTCGGCGTTCAGTTGCTCCATCAGGTCGTGCATCTCTTCGGCAGTTCGGCTGTCCAGATTGCCCGTCGGCTCGTCGGCCAGCACCACACGCGGCTGCATCACCAACGCCCTGGCCAAGGCCACGCGCTGCTGTTCTCCGCCGCTCAACTCGCCTGGGTGGTGGTCCAGTCGCTCGCCAAGTCCCACACGCTCCAGCAGGTCGCGCGCCCGGGCGCGGGCCGGTCCCTGGGCCTGACGGGCGATGAGGGTGGGCATCCGCACGTTCTCGAACGCCGTCAGCTCAGGCAGCAGGTGGTGAAACTGAAACACGAAGCCAATCATCCGGTTGCGAAAGGCCGCCAGCTCGGCGTCGTCCAGAACATCCAGCGTTTGGCCTTCGAACGTGATCGCGCCGGCGCTGGGCTGGTCCAAGGCTCCCAGCAAGTGCAAGAGCGTCGACTTTCCCGACCCCGACCGACCCACGATCCCAATCATGTCGCCCGAATGCAACTCGAAATCCACCTGCGACAGCACTTGGATGCGCCGCCCACCCAGCTCGAACCACTTGTCGACGCCTACCGCGCGGATCAGCGGAACACGTGTGTCCACGCCGACTTGCGCCGTCGGTGTCGGGGAATTCAGGGGGGCATCAGCCATGCCTCAGCCCCTCCAGCGGACTCAAGCGGGCCGCACTTGTAGCAGGAAACACCGTCGCGACAAGAGAGACCGCCACCGAAGCCAGCGCCACGACCGCGATCTCGGCGATCTGCATGTTCACCGGCAGGGTCCGCACGTAATAGGCCTCTGGAAGCTGGATGCCGAGCGTCTGAATCAGCGTGCACGTGCCGATCCCCAAAATCCCACCCGCCATGGTGCCGATCAGGCCGATCACCCCGCCCATCTGCACGAACGACGATCGGATCGCTCCGGCCGAGCTGCCCATCGCCCGCAGCATCGCAATGCTGTCCCGCTTCTGCAGGATGACCATCGTCAACGCCGACACGATAGAGAACGCCGCAACCAGGATGATCAATCCCAACACCAGAAAAATCACCAGCCGCTCGAACGCCAGCGCTGAGAACAGCGACCGGTTCAGCGCCCGCCAGTCCAGCACCTGCACGTCGTCGGGAGCGCCCAGTTCCTTCAGCTTCGCCCGCGCGGCGGCGACCACGGCATCCGGCTGTTCTGGAGCAACCAGCCGCAATTCCAATACGTTTGCATCACCATCGAGGTTGAAGTAGCGAGCCGCCTCGCCCAAATCAATGTAGGCGACCTTGCTGTCGGCCTCGTACAGACCCGTCTCGAAAGTGCCGGCCAAGCGGAACGTGCGGACGCGGGGACGCAGACCCGTTGGCCCCACGTCGGCGTCGGGCGTGACGACCTCGATGCGATCGCCCAGCTCGACCTGCAGCGACCGCGCAAGCTCGGAACCCAAGAGAATCCCAGGCGCGACGGGCACATCCACCGACTCGCCGGGCAGCGTCGCGCTGTCGTCGCCGAGCATCCGACCCAGGTCGGGGGCGATCAGCTTGGGCGATGCCGGAGGGCTCAGCGGCACATCGGGCAACGTACTGGACTCCTCGGGCAGCTCCCCATGCCCCACGGCATCCGGGTCTGCCGCAGGAGCCAAGCGCACGGCCTCGTCGGAAGGCAGCAGGAGCGGACCATGCTCCACCCGTGGCATCGGTCGCCCGTTTCCAGGTGGGGCCACCTGGGGCGGCGCGGGGGTGGCGGGGCCTGGCGCCATTCGCAAAAGATCATCGATGGTCTCGCGTGGCTGCACGTCGCTGGATGGCACCAGCGCGGGCGCCGGCGGCAAGTCGCTTTCCTCTTCGGTGGGGCGGCGCACCAGCGCGCGGTCGGTACCCAGAGAAGCCGGCTCCTGAAGCAAGCGCAGGCTGCCCGTCACGAGGGTGCCACCAAGCTCACGGCGAACTTCGTCCAAGTGCACGTCGACACCGCGGACTGCCACGAAATTGTTCACATTGAAGGCCGACGACAGTATCGCGTCGCCGCGGACCTGCGGGCTGACACCGGCCACACCCGGCAGGTTGCGCAGGGCACGGGCGATCCGGGCGGCACCGACCAGAGGCTCTGCACGTCCGGGTCGCTCAACCAGCGCATGGGCATTGGCCACCAGCATCTTCGCGCGAAGGTCCGACGCGAAGCCGCCCATGACGGACAGCACCACGATCAGTGCCCACGTTCCCGCTGCGACACCCACGATCGAGACAAACACCGGCAGCGAAACCTTGGCCTGCCCCTGCAACACCAGATACAGCCCCGCGATCGCGGCGACCACAGCCACCGACCCCACCGGCACTGCCCAAACCCGAGGCGCGAATGCGAAGGCGACGGCGGCGGCGACCAGCAGCAACAGCCCTAGCGGCAACAGGATCTGCCCAAGCCGCTGCAGCCGCGTGGCCAGCCCCGGGGTCGAGCCCGCCCGCCACGCCGTGAACGCGACCACGGCCACCAACGTTCCCAACGCCCAAGGCGCATCGAACCACTGCAAGACCAGCGGATGTCGCGCCGCCCAAGCCCCCACCACCGCGACCGCCGTCAATACGAGCAACAGCAGCCCCCGTCTGGCCCGTGGCCAAGGCAACCCGGCGACCGCGATAAGCGCACCGTGAAGGGCCAGCACTCCCGCAAAGTTACGCAGAGCCACCGTCAGTGCGCCGCCGCCGCCATCCACCACGCCCCACTGCACCACGCCAGCCACGCCCGCGACTGCCGCCATGGCACCGATGGGAAGCCAGCGCCAAGGCCGCACCAGGCTGGCGTCGGGCACTGCATCCACCGCACCGCACAGCTGCGACCACAAGCGCATCGGCAGTGGCCGTACCAGCCGCGGCGCGCGCAGGAAAGACCAGGCGATGAAGGTGCTTGGACGATTCTGCATCGGCCGGGTCAGCAGGCGGACAATGCCCAAGCCCAGAACCGAGAACATGGCGGCCACGGCCAGCGCGGCGACGATCACGCCCAACAGCTGCAGGACCAGCCAAGTCTGAAAGCCGATCTGGTCGTTCCCCGAGCGCACGAGGGCCTCGGGGACCGCCGCCAGCGCTGCGAGCGCCAGCAGGAACGCCAGACGGCGCGTATGCACCTAGACTCCCTCGGTGGATTCTGGCGACGCGTTATCCGCGATTTGTCCAGCATCCGCACGGGTTTCTGGTCGCATATGCGGAAACAGGATCACTTCCCGGATGCTCTCGGTGTTCGTCAGCAGCATCACCAACCGGTCCACGCCGATGCCACAGCCGGCCGTCGGAGGCAGGCCGTACTCGAGGGCGCGGACGTAATCCAGATCCATGTCCATCGTCTCTTCAGCGCCTTGAGCCTTCTGGGCCAGCTGGGCCTCGAAGCGCTCAAACTGGTCGACGGGGTCGTTCAACTCACTAAACGCGTTGGAGATCTCCATGCCGGCGACGTAGAGCTCGAAGCGGTCGACCAGGCTGGGGTCGCTGTCCTTGCGGCGAGACAGCGGCGAGACCTCGGCCGGGAAGTCCATCACGAAGGTCGGTTGGATCAGGTGCGGCTCGGCGGCGTGCTCGAACAGGTCCATCTGCACCTTGCCCAAGCCTGCCTTCGGGTCGATGTAAAGATCGAGCGCGTCCGCGCACTTGCGCAGGGCCACCCTGTCGTTCACGTCGGCAGCAGCCACGCCCGCCCAGCGCTGCAGGCCCTCGTGGACCGTGACACGGGCAAATGGCGCGCGGAACGAGATCTGCCGTGGGGTGCCGTCCGGGTTCGTGCCATAGACCAAATCCGGGCTGCCGGTGACGTCGACCGCAAGCTTGGCAAACAACGTCTCTACCTCATCCATCAGATCATGATAGGTAGCATAAGCACGGTAGAACTCTAGCATTGTGAACTCAGGGTTATGCCGCTGCGACAGCCCCTCGTTGCGGAAGTTCCGGTTCAGTTCGTAGACACGCTCAAGCCCGCCAACCACCAGACGCTTCAGGTGCAGCTCTGGCGCGATGCGCAGGTACAGCGGCATGTCCAGGGCGTTGTGATGGGTCGTGAAGGGCCGGGCCGCCGCTCCGCCCAGCAGCGTGTGCATCATCGGCGTCTCGACCTCCAGGTAGTCCCGACTGTCGAAGAACGCCCGCAAGCCGCGCACCACCAAGGCCCGACGCCGCACGATCTCGCGCGTATCATCGTTCATGATCAGGTCGACATAGCGCTGTCGAAAGCGAGTCTCCTTGTCCTGCAGGCCGTGGTACTTCTCTGGCAGGGGCCGCACGCCCTTGGTCAGCACGCGCAAGCAAGGGGCCCCCGCCAGCTCACCCACGAACGGAATGCCTGTGTCGTCCGTCAGGCAGGCCCGCAGCGATGGCTCTCCGGTCTGGGTGCGGAACGGCCTACCCACCACGCCCAAGATGTCGCCCATGTCGATGGCGCGGTCACCCTTGAACATCTGGTCCCACAGCGCCTCGTCCTCGTTGCGCTGGAAGAACACTTGAAACGTCGAGGCACCCTCTTCGCGCGACTCCAGCCCCGCTGCCAGACGCAGCGCATTCTCTTCCTTGCGCAACCGCAACACCTCGGGACCCGAGCGGTCGCGCAGCCGCAGGAAGGCGACCTTGCCCTTGATGTTCACGGCCATGACGCGACCTGCCAGACGAACGGCGGGGCCGGGCGTGCGGTCGGGATTGTGGGATTCCAGATGGGCAAACAGCGCGCGCATCAGGTCGGCGCCTGTGTGCGTGGGCTGAAAGTCGTTGGGATACGGGATCTCGCCGGCGGTTCGGGCCGCGTCGATCTTGGCGAGCCGCTGGCGCATCATGTCGTTGCGTTCGAGCATGGAAAACCCTCAGGGATCGGCCGGCAGCGGGCGGGGGTCCCCGAGTCGGGCCAAAAACGACTTGCGCCGCTCCCCTTATCGCAAGGCAAGGGGGCGGCGCAAGTTCGCAAGGGCATCTGGTCGGGGCGACAGGATTTGAACCTGCGACTCCTTGACCCCCAGTCAAGTGCGCTACCAGGCTGCGCTACGCCCCGTCAGCACGCGGCCCTTCGGCACGTGCGGGCGGGGCGTGTACCATGGCGGTGGGACACGCGCAAGCCCCCATGCCCCGGAATGCCCCCCCTGCGCGCTTGCGCCCACCGTCAGGATGGGCTACGGACTCTGCATGAAGACTGAACATCTCGACCCGCACGCTCCCCTTCGCGAAGATGTCCGGATGCTCGGCGAGCTGGTTGGCCAGACCGTTGCGCTGCAGGAGGGCCGGCCGAGGTACGATCTGGTCGAGCGTGTCCGGGTGTTGTCGAAGGCGGCCCGTCATGGCGACGCTGAGTCGTGGACCGAGCTGCGCCGTCTGCTCGCCGATGCGTCACCGCAAGACGCTCTCGTCGTGGCTCGGGCGTTCGCGCACTTCCTGTCGCTGGCCAACATCGCCGAGCAGTACCACCGGATCCGCAGGCGCAGGGCCTGGTTGCGCAAGCCGTCCGGGGCGCCTCAGCCGGGTTCGCTGGACGAGGCGTTTCCGCGCTTCCTTGCAGCCGGCATCCCGGCGGCACAGCTGCGGCAGACCGTGTGCGACCTTCGCATCGAGCTGGTCCTGACCGCTCACCCGACCGAGATCAACCGCCGAACCTTGCTGCACAAGCACAACCGGGTGGCAGAGCTGCTGGCGGTATTGGACCGCTCTGACCTGACACCCAGCGAGACCCGCGAGGGCCTGGACGACCTGCGGCGAGAGATCGCGACCCTGTGGCACACCGACGAGGTGTTGCGCCACCGCCCGACACCCGTGGACGAAGCGCGTGGAGGACTGCTGGTCTTCGAGCAAACGTTGTGGGACACGGTGCCGCGCTATGCAAGGGCTCTCGACACGGCACTGACGGGACACACGGGAGAGGGGCTACCACTTGACGCCGCGCCGATCCGCTTCGGGTCGTGGATGGGCGGTGACCGCGACGGCAATCCCAATGTCACGCCTGCGGTTACGCGCGAGGTGTGCATGGTGGCGCGCTGGATGGCCGCCGACTTGTATCACCGCGAGATCGACCAGCTGCGCGCCGAGCTGTCGATGGTCGGCTGCAGCCCAGAGCTGCGCGCGCGCGTGGGCGACGTCGAGGAGCCGTATCGTGCGCTCCTGCGAGTGGTTCGCGAGCGGTTGGAATCGACGCTGAAGTGGTCAGCGGCCAGCTTCGTGGAACCGACGCCGCCACCGGCCGATGCCTATCTGCACGTCGAAGACCTGCGCGAGCCTTTGCAGCTGATGTGGCGGTCGCTGCACGAGACCGGTCTCGAGGTGGCGGCGCAAGGTCGTCTCTTGGATATCCTGAGGAGAATTGCCTGCTTTGGCCTGACGCTGGTTCACCTCGATGTCCGGCAGGAGGCAGACCGGCACACCCGAACGCTGGACGCCATCACGCGCGAGCTGGGGTTGGGTGCATACGCGTTGTGGAGCGAAGACGAGAGGGTGGCCTTCCTGCGCCGTGAGCTCGCAAGCCGGCGTCCGCTGGTGCCGAGGGGGCTGCAGGCTTCACCCGACGTCCAAGAGGTGCTGGACACGATGGCCGTGCTGGCGCAGGTGCCACGCGACTCGCTGGGCGCGTACGTGATCTCGATGGCGCGGTCTGCCTCGGACGTGCTGGCGGTCGAGTTGCTGCAGCGTGAGGCGGGTATCGAACCTCCGCTGCGGGTGGTGCCGTTGTTCGAGACGCTGGCGGACTTGCAGGGCGCTGGCGCGTCGGTGCAGGCGCTGCTGGACCAGGGTGGGTACGGCGAACGAGCGGGCGGTCAGCTGGAAGTGATGATCGGCTACTCGGATTCTGCCAAAGATGCCGGAAGGTTGGCTGCGGCGTGGGCGCTCTACCAAGCACAGGAGGAGATTGTCCGGATCTGCGAGACCCGTGGCGTGGCCCTGACGTTGTTTCACGGCCGCGGCGGGTCGGTCGGTCGGGGCGGCGGTCCCACCCACGTCGCGATTCGCTCGCAGCCCCCGGGGACGGTACGCGGCACGCTGCGGGTGACTGAGCAGGGGGAGATGATTCAGTCGAAATTCGGCCTGCCCGGAATCGCCTTGCGCAACCTGGAACTGTACACGACGGCGGTGGTCGAGGCGACGCTGGTCCCCCCTGCCCCGTGCCACCCAGAGTGGCGCGAGTTGATGGATCGGCTCTCGGAGCGGTCGCTACAGGTGTACCGCGGGGTGGTGCGGGAAGAACCGAGGTTTCTGCCGTACTTCCGCGCCGTCACCCCCGAGGCTGAGCTGAGTCGCCTGAACATCGGCAGCCGCCCCGCACGCAGACAAACAGGCGGTGGTATCGAGACCTTGCGAGCCATCCCGTGGATCTTCGCTTGGACGCAGACCCGCCTGATGCTGCCTGCGTGGCTGGGCGTTGGCGAGGCACTGGCCGAGGCCCTGGCGGGACCGGACCGCGAGCGGCTGCTGGACATGGCACAACACTGGGCCTTCTTCCGCATGTCCCTGGCAATGGTCGAGATGGTGCTGGCAAAGACTTCACCCACGATCGCGACTCGTTACGACGAGCTACTGGCAAACCCGGAGCTGGCCGGCCTGGGACGCGAGCTGCGCGACCGGCATGACCGAACCGTCGAAGCGCTGGTGGAGACGCTGGGGCAAAAGGCACTGCTGGAGGACAACCCCGTGCTCGCGCGGTCGGTACAGGTGCGCAATCCCTACGTGGACCCGCTGAACCTGCTGCAGGCCGAGTTGCTGCGGCGCGTGCGCGTACAAACGGACCCGACGCTGGACGACGCGCTGATGGTGACGATCAAGGGGATTGCGGCGGGGATGCGCAACACCGGTTAACGCAACAGGAAAGTGCGAGCCGACCTGTCCAGCAGGCTAGGTGCGCTGGGGCAACGCGGTTTCAGGTTGCGGCAGAGGGTCGGGGGGCGGCGCATCGATCGCGGCGTCCTCTGCTTCTCGGCCCTCACGCCGCCGCTCCAGCACTTGGTGGTGTGCGATCAGGTACAGCAACAGAATGGGGAACCACATCGGTAGTCGAAACAATGTCGTGCCGGCAATCGATGCAGAGAAGCTGGCCGCACCCGCAGCAAGCACGGCGTTGCCGTACAGATGACGCGAGGTCCAGCGCCGAATTCCACGGACTCCGACGATGACTCCGCCAAGCACGATCGACACATACAGAACCAGCATCGGGATGCCGTAGGCGACGACTACCGACAAGATCGAGGAGTGCAGCGCAGTGTCGCGCCCCGACACGCGATAGGCGTGCATGGTAGGGAAGCCCGTACTGCCCCAGCCAAAGAAAGGCCGGTCCGGGATCAGAATCTTTGCAAAATCGAGCTGGGAGAGGCGCTCAGAAGTCAGGTCGTCGTCGACCTGGTCGGCGCGAACCGTGCCCAACACCCGTTGGTCATAGGACCGCGGCGACACGATGACAAATGCACCGATCGAGAGTGCGATAACCAAAACGTTGCCAAACCGCGAGGCCGCCGACCGGCCCGAGGCCACCGCGAACACGACAAGGCCAAGTACCATGCCCAACGACCCCCCGCGCGAGGCGGCGGCAAACTGGCAGTAGAGGGCGCCCCCGACGGCCAACAGCCCCAAGACGCGAGCCATCCCTCGATTCTCGCGGTCGAGCAGCAGTGCAAGGGCAAAAGGCAGGACGCGAGCTGCTTCCTCAGCCATCAAGTTTGGCTGGTGCATCGGACCGCGCGCACGAACGACGCCCGTGCCCAACCGCTCCCAACCCACTTCGATGAACACAGCGACCGCGATCAGCACGATGCCGGCAGCCTGTCCCATGCCGATGACGCGAACTGCGCGAGCGTCCATTGGGATCTGGCTGAGCATCAGAAACATGCCAAACGTGCCCATGATTTCGTAGAGCATCGTCATGGAGGAGCCGAAGGGTGCGAGCGTCTCAGACACCAGCACCAAGACGCTCATGGCCAGAATGCCGGCAGAGAAGCCGACGGGGATGGACCTGACGTGCCGCTGCTTCAAGACTGTGCCGAGTGTGGCGATACCCAGCAGGACACCGACGATCTTGAAGGGCGTCAGGAAGGGACCGAAGTTGTACTTGCCCCACGCTTGAGCGGCGATTGCGAGAGCTGCCAGCGCGGCCGGGCTCCGGGCAAGTCGAAGCAAAAAGGGCGAGGCAAGCACCAGACCGATGAACGGCAGCGCCATGTTCTGCTGCAGGGTCGACCAAGCGAAGAGGGCCGCCACCAAAACGACGAGCAGCGGCATCATGAGCGGACTCCGGCAAACCAGCGGCGAGTCGCGGTCCAGTCAGACAGCCCGCGCGGCAGCACCCAAGGCTGCACCCGATTGAGTTGCATCAGCCGGGCAGAAAGGATGCCTCCCACCAGCGCGACGACCATCCCAATGACCGCGAACACGGCGGCGTCCTGACCAAATGGCTGCCGTCCGGCGTGCAATCCGGTCAGCAACACCGATTGCAAGAACGCGGAATGACACAGATAAACGCCTAGCGACAGTCGCCCGAGGGCCGGCAGCCCGGGAATGCGCCCCAACACCGGTGCCGCTGCCACGATGGCCAGGAAGGACGCGATCGCGTCGATGTCCGTGATCAGCATCTGTGCGGGATTACGCCAACCGAACACCCCCAGGACGCCGACGTTGGTGTACAGCCCCATCCATCGCGTCGTGATCGCAAGCGCAACGGCGGCGCACGCAACGATCCACGGCCAGCGTCGCGCGAAAGGCCACAGCCAAGCCGCCGTCACACCCATCGGCAACACGTAAACTGCGACGGCAAGACCCAACGGCGCGTGCGACCACACTCCCAGCCACAGCGCCACCGTGCCGTGAAGCGTCCACGCGGCCAGCACGACAACGGGCAACCACCGTTGAGGCACCTTCATCAGGACCGCCCGCAGCAACGTCACCGTGAACAAAGCAGGCAAGAACCAATAGAGCTGAAAGCCGGTGGCCGCCTTCAGATCGAGCGCGTATCCAGTCAAGAGGCCCCATGCCGTTCGCCGGACGAGTTCTGCTGGCGCAACGCCTGCTCCCACCGTCAAGCCAAACACAACCGCCGTCGCCGACACCCAAATCGCGTACGGCACCAAATACCGAACGGCCCGGTCGGCCAGCCACCGCGCCTGCCATTTCGCCCGCCCCAGCAGAAACGGCAGCAGCAAGAAGCTGACCACGTGGAAGCGGTAGAGCACCGGGAACACCCACCCGAAGCCCGGTACATGTTGCATCGGCGTCAGATGCCCCAGAACGATCAGCAGAATCAGCAGCCCCTTCACGGCGTCGAAAGCGTCCAGGTCACCGCGAGCAGCGGCCGGGGGCGAGGACTCGGGCTTGGAAGAGGGCGCGGTGGCCAGAATCATGCGACGGCCTTGGCGCCGCCTTGGGCGCAGCGCGGCGCGCGGACTGTACTTCCCCAAGGGCTGGAGGGGCAAGCAGCATGGCTGCTGGGACTCGGGAGGTGGGCGAACAGGTTGGGATTCTGACCGTCTCAGGGTGGGGTTTGGGGGTAGCCAAGGACCGCGTCGTGGGCGGTCTTGACAACGGCCAAGGCGCTGTGTATCACTGTCACACTGTTCTGGTACGGTAATACACCAGATCATCCGCAACCTGCCGGAGTGTTCATGAAGCCCCTCGCCGCCGAACCCGTGCACCCCGCCCTGCCCGCCGATCTGCTGGGCCTGCTGGCAAACCTGCGTGAACCCGAGGCCTTGCGCCTGGTGCTGGCCGACCTGCTGACACCTGCCGAGACCGAGGCGCTGACCGAGCGCTGGGAGATCGCCAAGCTGCTGCAGGCCGGCCACAGCCAGCGCGGCGTCAGCGCAGACCTGGGCGTCTCGATCACCACCGTCAGCCGCGGCGCCAGGCAATTGAAGTACGGTCACGGCGGGTTCCAGCTCGCGTTTCGGTCGCTCGGCGTGCCGATGGGGGACCGATGACGGGCACGGCGTTGCACGGCAGGGGCCTGCGCATCGGCCCGGACCTGAACCAGCTGCGGACCCACGCCGGCCCGGAGACGCACGCGGCGCTGTCAGTCGAGCTGGTGGCCGACACCGAGACGCCGATCTCGCTGTTTCGCAAGCTGGCCGCCGACCGCCCGGGCGCGTTCCTGCTCGAGAGCGTCGAGGGCGGCGAGCTGTTGGGGCGCTATTCGTTCCTGGGCTGCGATCTCGTCGACCGGTTGGAAAGCCTGGACGGGCACACCCTGCTGCGGACGACCCGGGGCGACGAAGCGCAAGCAGGCACGCTGCTTGGGGTTCTGCGCGGGTGGCTGGGTCAGCGTTCGGTGCTGCCTCGTCCTGACCTGCCGCGCTTTCAAGGCGGGGCCGTGGGCTACGTGGGCTTTGACGCCGTGCGGGGCTTCGAGCCGGTGCCGCTGCCCGACGCACCGGGCCTGGGGTTGCCCGAGGCGCGCCTGCTGCTGTGCGAAGACCTGTGCATTTTCGACCACTTGAAGCACCGCATCGTGTTGGTGACGCACGTGCCGCTGGCGGGCGACCGGACCGCGGCGTGGCAGGCCGGGGCGGCGCGGCTGCAGGGGCTGGTCGACCGACTGGACCGCGAGCTGCCGCCCGAGCGTCTGGCGCGCCTGCAACCCCACGAGTCGACCGAGGAACTGGTGCAGGGTCTGGAGGTGACCGCCAACCGCAGCCGCGAGGACCTGATGCAGGCGGTGGAACAGGCGCGCGAGGCCATCACGGCGGGCGAGGTGTTTCAGGTCGTCGTCAGCCGGCGCTTTACGGTCCAGGGCGCCCTGCCCCCGTTCGAGGTGTACCGGGCGCTGCGGTCGCTGAACCCGTCGCCGTACATGTTCTACTTCCAGTTTGCCGACTTCTGTGTGGCGGGGGCGTCGCCCGAGGTGCTGGTGCGCCTGGAGGCCGACGAGCTGCTGGTGCGCCCCATCGCCGGGACCCGCAAGCGCGGCGCGACCCACGAGCAGGATCTGGCGTTCGAGCGAGACCTGCTGGGCGACGAGAAGGAGCTGGCTGAGCATCGGATGCTGGTCGACCTGGGCCGCAACGACCTGGGGCGGGTGGCGGCGCTGGGCACGGTGCGGGTCGAAGATCCTTTGCACATCGAGCGGTTCTCTCACGTGATGCACCTGGTCACCGACGTACGTGCTCAGCTGGCCCCGGGGTTCGACGCGTGCGACGTGCTGCAGGCGTGCTTTCCGGCGGGGACGGTGTCGGGCGCGCCCAAGGTCAGGGCGTGCGAGCTGTTGGCGACGCTCGAGCCGGATCGACGCGGCCTGTATGCCGGTGCAGTCGGCTGGTTTGGCTGGCAGGGCGACATGGACACGTGCATCGCCATCCGCACCGTGGTGCTGGAGCCCGGGCGCGCGCACGTGCAGGCGGGGGCGGGCGTGGTGTTCGACTCGGTGCCGGCGCACGAGGCAGACGAGTGCTGGAACAAGGCGCGCGCGGGTCTGGCGGCGATCGCGCTGACGAAAGAGCGGGTGCGGCGGGCGCAGGCGTGGATGACGGGAGGGGCGGCGTGAAGGTGCTGATCCTCGACAACTACGACTCGTTTACCCACAACCTCGCGCAGCTGCTGGGGGAAGCGGGGGCCACGCCGGTCGTGGTGCGCAACGACGCCATCGATCTGGACGGCATCGCGCGCATGGCCCCGGACCGCATCGTGATTTCCCCAGGACCCGGCACTCCGGAGCGCGAGCGCGACTTCGGCATCTGCGGTCCGACCCTTGACCGCTTTGGACCGACCCTGCCGATCCTGGGCGTTTGCTTGGGGTTGCAGGGCATCGTGCACCGGCTGGGGGGGCGGGTGGTGCGGGCGCCCGTCATCGTCCACGGCAAGGCCAGCCTGGTGCGGCACGACGGCGACGGCTTGTTCGCGGGGGTCAACAACCCCATGCAAGCGATGCGCTATCACTCGCTGATCGCCGAGCGCGCCACCCTGCCCGCTTGCCTGCGGGTCACGGCCGAGACGGTGGAGGACGGACTGGTGATGGCGGTGGCGCACCGGGAGTGGCCGCTGCGAGGGGTGCAGTTTCATCCGGAAAGCATCGGGACACCGCAAGGCAAGATGCTTCTGGCGAACTTTCTGAGGGGGGACTCATGAGCGCGTATCGCGAGGCAGTGGCGACGCTGCTGCGGGGAGGCGAGCTGGGGGGCGCGCTGGCCCAGGCGACGATGACAGAAGTGCTGGACGGGGCGCTGACGCCCGCGCAGGTCGGCAGTCTGCTGGCGGCGCTGGCGCGGCGGATCGAGACGGTGGACGAGCTGGTGGGCTTTGCCGGGGTGATGCGCGCGCGCGCGCTGCGGGTGCGGTCGGAAGGCGAGGTGATCGACACGTGCGGCACCGGCGGCAGCGGCCAGGCGACACCCAACACCTCGACCGCGGTGGCGTTTCTGCTCGCGGCGGCGGGCGTGAAGGTGGCCAAGCACGGCAACCGCGCCAGCTCGGGCGTGTGCGGCAGCGCCGACGTGCTGGAGGAGCTGGGCATCGCGTTGGACCTGGAACCCGAGGCGCTGGGCGACCTGCTGGAGGCCGAGGGCGTCGCCTTTCTGTTCGCCCAACGGCTGCACCCCGCGCTGAAGGTGGTGGGGCCGATTCGCCGCGAGCTGGGCTTTCGCACCGTGTTCAACTTCTTGGGACCGCTGTGCAATCCGGCAGGGGCGACGCGCCAACTGCTGGGCGTGAGCGATGCGAACCGGGCACCGCGCATGGCGCAGGCGCTGGCGCGACTGGGCACCCGGCGGGCGCTGGTGGCGACGGGCGACGACGGACTGGACGAGCTGAGTCTGTCGGCGCCTACGCGGCTGTGGGAGCTGCGCGACGGCGAAGTGCGCGCTTTTACACTGGATCCGCGCGACATGGGCATGACGCTCGCGACGGCCGATTCGCTGGCCGGTGGCGACCGCAAACGCAACGCCGACTTGCTGCTCGAGGTGCTGGACGGCCGGGCGCGCGGGCCGCGGGCCGACCACGTGGCGTTGAACACGGGCGCGGGGTTGTACGTCGCCGGCCGGGCCACGACGCTGGCGCAAGGCGTGGGCCAGGCGCGGGAGCTGATGGCGTCGGGGGCGGGTCGCGAGGTGGTCGAGCGGTACCGCAGCGCAAGCCAGCGCATCGCGAGGGCCGCGTGAACGTCCTGGATCGCATCCTGTTTCGCACCCGCGAGGACCTGGCCCAGCGCAAGGCCGACCTGCCGCTGGCCGAGCTGCGGCGCAGGGCCGTGCCGACCCGGCGCAAGCTGAGCACGGCGCTGTCGGCACCCGGCCTGTCGTTGATTGCCGAGTTCAAGCCGGCGTCGCCGTCGCGAGGGGCGCTGCGACCGGACGCGGATCCGCGCGTGTACGCCAAGGCCTACGGGCGGGTGGCGAGCGCCGTGTCGGTGCTGTGCGACACGCCCTTCTTCGGCGGCGGACGCCACCTGCTGAAGGCGTTTCGCCATCTGGAATTGCCGTTGCTGTGCAAGGACTTCATCGTCGGCGAGTACCAAATTGTCGAGGCTCGGGCGGCGGGCGCCGACGCGGTGCTGCTGATGGCGTCGGTGCTGGACCGCGCGGCGCTGACCGAGCTGCTGGCGGTCGCGCACGAGCTGGGCATGGACGCCCTGGTCGAGGTACACGACGAGGCGGAGCTGGAGCGGGTGTTGGCGACGCCGGCACGCGTGGTCGGCATCAACAGTCGGGATCTCAAGACGTTGCAGATCGATCTGACCACCGTTCCGCGATTGGCGGCGCGCGTGCCGGCCGACCGCATCCGGGTCGCCGAGAGCGGCGTGTCGTCGCGCGCCGACGTGGATGCCTTTCGCGGCGTGGTCGATGCGGTGCTGGTGGGGTCGACGCTGATGGCCGCCGCCGACCCGGTGGTGCGGTTGCAGGAGCTGGGATGGACCGCCTGATCCTGAAGGTCTGCGGCGTGCGAACGCCAGACGGCGCGCGGGCTTGCGTGCAGTCGGCCGTGGACTTTGCCGGGCTGAACTTCGTGAGAGGACGGCGACGCGCGGTCGGGGTCGAGCTGGCGCGCGGCCTGGTGCAAATGCTGGGTCCGGTGCGCCCGGTGGGCGTGTTCGTCGATGCCACTGCGGACGAGGTCGTGCGCGTGGCGACAGCGGTGGGCTTGCGGTGGGTGCAGCTGCACGGGTCGGAAGTTCCCGAGGCCTGTAGTCAACTGCGGAGTGCCGGGCTGCGGGTGATCAAGGCGTTGCCCGTCGACGACGACCTGCCGACCGCAGTGGCGCGCTTTCAAGGTGCGGTCGACGCGCTGCTGTTCGACGGCGCCGTGGCGGGCAGCGGACAGCGGTGGAATTGGCAGCGGCTGGAGGGTGTTTCGCGTGCCACGCCGTTTCTGGTCGCGGGCGGCCTGACCCCGAGCAACGTGGGCCAGGCAGTGGCGCGGCTGGCTCCGGCGGGGGTCGACGTCGCCTCGGGGGTCGAGACCGACGGGCAGTTGGACCCCGAGCGGGTGCAGGCGTTTTGCGCCACCGCCCGCCTCGCCGCGCTTGCCCTGCCCGCCCATGCCAGAACGAATGGGGGAGGCCTGCAGTGAAGACCCTCGGTAGATTCGGCCCCTACGGCGGCATGTTCGTGTCCGAGCTGCTGGTGCCGGCGCTGGAAGCCCTGGAGGCCGCCTGGCTCGACGCGCGCGACGACCCGACGTTTCGCGCGGAATTGGCAGGCCTGCTGCGGGATTACGCAGGCCGGCCGACGCCGCTGTACCGGTCAGGCGCCCTGTCAGACGACGTCGGGTGCGAGGTCTTTCTGAAGCGCGAAGACCTGCTGCACGGCGGCGCCCACAAGACCAACCACACGCTGGGGCAGGGGCTGCTGGCCAAGCGGATGGGCAAGCAGAAGCTGATCGCCGAGACGGGCGCGGGGCAACACGGCGTGGCGACGGCGATGGTGGGCGCCCTGCTGGGGCTCGAGACGACCGTCTTCATGGGCGCCAAGGACGTCGAGCGCCAGCGGCCGAACGTGCAGCGCATGGAGCTGTTCGGCGCCAAAGTGGTGCCGGTGCGCAGCGGGTCGCAGAGCCTGAAGGACGCCATCAACGATGCCCTGCGCCACTGGACCGAGCACGTGCGCGACACCTTCTACGTCTTTGGCACCGCCGCCGGGCCGCACCCGTACCCGACGATGGTGCGCGATCTGCAGCGCGTGATCGGCGACGAGATGCGCGTGCAAGTACTCGAACGGACGGGGAAGCTGCCGGACGCGGTGCTGGCCTGCGTGGGCGGGGGCTCGAACGCCATCGGCGCCTTCACGGCGTTTCTGGACGACCCAACGGTGCGCCTGATCGGCGTGGAGCCAGGCGGACACGGTCTGGAGTCCGGCGCGCATGGGGCCACGCTGTCCAAGGGGCGGCCCGGCGTGGTGCACGGGATGCGGTCGTACCTGCTGCAGGACGACGACGGACAAGTGCAAGAAGCGCATAGCATTTCCGCAGGGCTGGACTATCCCGGCGTGGGTCCGCAGCACGCGTGGCTGAAGGACCAGGGCCGCGCGCAGTACGTGGCGATCGACGATGGCGAGGCCTTGGACGCGTTTGCCTGGCTGGCGCGGCACGAGGGGATTCTGCCAGCGCTCGAGTCGGCCCACGCGGTGGCGTACGTGCGCAAGCTGCGGGGAACGCTGGCGAAAGATGCGGTGGTGGTGGTGAATCTGTCGGGCCGTGGCGACAAGGACCTGGAGCACGCGGCCCGGGCGCTTCGGGAACGAGGTGACCGATGACCCGCCTGGACCAGACCTTTCGCGACCTGCGCGCCCAGGGGCGGCTCGGCTTCGTGCCCTTCATGGTGCTGGGCGATCCGGACTACGACACGTCGCTGCAGATCCTCGAGCGGCTGTGCGACGCTGGCGCCGACGTGTTGGAACTCGGCATTCCGTTTTCGGATCCGCCGGCCGACGGCCCGGTGATCCAGGCGGCCGGGGTGCGGGCGTTGCGGGCGGGGATGCGCGTGTCGCGGTGCCTGGAGCTGGTGGCCGAGTTGCATCGGCGGCGACCCGATGTCCCAGTGAGCGTGCTGACGTACCTGAACCCGCTGGAACAATACGGGTTACAGCGCTTCTATCGCGATGCGGCAGCGGCGGGGGTGGATGGGGTGCTCGTGGCCGACCTGCCTTTGGAAGAGGCGATGCCGGCGATCGAAGCGGCGCGCGCGGCGGGCGTCGCTCCGGTGCTGATTGCGAGCGAGCTGACGCCGGACGACCGGCTGACGCGGTTGGCTGCGCTGGGCGAGGGCTACGTCTACGCGGTCGCGCGCATCGGCATCACCGGCGAGCAGACGGCCCTTGCGTCCGGTCTGGCCGCGACCTTTGCCCGCTTCAAGGCTGCAATTCCTCTGCCGATTGTTGCAGGGTTCGGGCTGTCGACCCCCGACCACCTGCGCGACGTGTTCCAGGCCGGTGCGGATGGCGCCATCGTCGGCAGCGCGCTGGTCCGCCGGCTGGAGGCCGCCCTGCCCGACCGTCTGGCCGTCGTCGAGGCCGTCGCCGAGTTGGCCGCCGAGCTGGCCGCCGCCGCCCACGCCGTGCACGCCCCCACAGGAGCCCGCCCATGCTGATCGTCATGCAACACAACGCGCTGCCCGGCGACATCGACCGGGTGTGCGGCGTCATTCGCGAGCTGGGCTACGAGCCGCGGGCGATGCCGGGCGCCGAGCGCACCGCCGTCGGCATCACCGGCAACGACCGCCCCATCGACGCCGACCGCTTCGAGGGCCTGCCGGGTGTGCGCGAGGTGCTGCGGGTCTCGTCGCCGTACAAGCTCGTCAGCCGCGAGTGGCAGCCGGCGAACACCGTCGTGACGTTGGGCACCGGCGTGCGGATTGGCGACGGCTCGGTGGTGGTGATGGGTGGTCCGTGCGCCGTCGAGAGCGAGGAACAACTGATGCGCGCGGCGGAATTCGTGGCCGCGACGGGCGTGCGGGTGCTGCGGGGCGGTGCGTTCAAGCCGCGGACGTCGCCGTATGGGTTTCAGGGGCTGGGGCTCGATGGGCTGAAGCTGCTGGCCAAGGCGCGCGAACGGTTTGGGCTGGCCATCGTGACGGAGGCCATCGACGCCGAGAGCGCGCAGTGGGTGGCTGAGTACGCGGATCTGGTCCAGATCGGCGCGCGGAATATGCAGAATTTCGCGTTGTTGAAGCAGGTGGGGCGGTTGGGCAAGCCGGTGATGCTCAAGCGCGGACCGTCGGCGACCATCAAGGAGTGGCTGCTGGCGGCGGAGTACATTGCGTGCGAGGGGAACTCGCAGATCATTTTGTGCGAGCGCGGCATTCGGGGGTTCGACGACTCGACTCGCAATGTGTTGGATTTGACGGCGATTCCGGTTGCCAAGGGGTTGAGTCACCTTCCGGTGATGGCGGATCCCAGTCACGGGACGGGGCGGCGTGACAAGGTCACGCCGATGGCCCGCGCGGCCGTGGCCGCCGGGGCCGATGGGGTGATCGTCGAGATGCACCCCGAGCCGGAGCGGGCGCTCAGCGACGGGGCGCAGAGTCTGCATCCGGGGGAATTTGCCAGTATGGTTCGGCAGGTGGCGGCTGTGGCTGGGGTTTTGGGGCGGGGCGTTTGAGAGCGACACCGACCTTCCCGATAGCCCCGCAACCCATTGACTTGCCCCCCCAAGCCTACCAGCATCCTCTGCGCACACGACGGCCCCAGAACCCCGCCTACGTGCCCCATTGAGGTGCCGATATGACGTCGCCTGCTTCCCCCGCCCTTCGCCTCGCGTTGACCTGTGCGGCCCTTGCGGCCACAACCGCCCTCGCCTGCCTCGCCCAAGCTGCCGTGCCGAATACCGTTGCCGCAGAGGGCTTTTTGGGCTCTGGCGGCGGCGTCCCGGCACCGGACGGCGAATACGACCTCACCTTTTCTGTCTATGGCGTCGCCCAAGGCAGCAACGCGCTGTGGTCTGAGGGACCGGTCAAGGTCGTCGTCACCGGCGGCATCTTCCATTACCTGCTTGGATCGAAGACCCCCTTGAACGCCCAACTATTCGCCACGCTGCCGCAATACTGGCTGGGTGTAAAAGCCGCGACCGACCCCGAATTGCCGCGCATCGCCCTGTCCTCGACCGTGTTCGCCCTGCGCGCCGGGGTGGCCGAGGGCCTCGACTGCTCGGGCTGCATCAAGGTCGGCGCGCTGGATGCCACCGTGCTGGCCGACTATGCCAAGGCCAGTGCGCTGGCGGATTTCGCCAAGAAGGCGGATCTGGGGGTGTATGCCAAGCTCGCCTCCCTCGCCGACGTCGCCACGACCGGCAGCTACGCCGACCTGTCGAATGTGCCGGTGTTTGCCAAGGTAGCGAAGTCCGGTTTGTACTCGGACTTGATCGGTGCTCCCGTGGTCCCCAAGGTCGGCGCCTCTTGTGGCACCGGTCTGGCGATCCAAGGGTTCGAGGCCGACGGCAAATTCATCTGCACCGCCGCCGTCGACGTGAACGCGCTGCCCAAGGACGGCATCGACGAGATCTCGAACGGCCTGATCCACAACCAGTTCGTCGACTCGTTCCTGCCCACCAAGCTGCCCATGGCCATCCTCGACAACAACCCGATCGGCACCACCAGTCTGATCGAATTCCCCGACATCGGCGTCGCCCAGAAGCTGACGGTCACGGTAGACCTGAAGAACTCGAACATCGCCAAGCTGCAGGTGACCTTGATCGACCCCGCCATCGTCGAGCACGTCCTGTACGACAAGTCGTCGACGGGTTCCGTGCTGAAGACCTCGTGGCCGACCCCCACCCCCGTGGTGTCTGGCAACCTGGCCGCGTGGTCGGGCAAGAATCCGGTCGGCAAGTGGTATCTCAAGGTCGTCGATAGCGAATTCTTCAACAACGGCGACGACGGCGAGGTCACCCACTGGAGCATCGACATCCAGACGCTGTCCAACAAGAAGATCCGCATCGCCGGCAACCTGATCGTCACCGGCAGCGTCCAGGTGGGCAACGAGGACGTCGCCTGCACCGCGGCCAAGGCCGGCACCGTGCGGTGGGACGGCACCATGTTCCTGGGCTGCAACGGCACGGCCTGGGGCGCGCTGTACGGCTTCGACGGCAAGACCGCGACCACGCCGGCGCCCAACTGCAAGGAACTGAAGGCCCACTTCCCCGCGCTGGAAGATGGCACGTACTGGATCGACCCGAACGGTGGCGACTCGTCGGACTCGTTCGAGGCCTATTGCGACATGACCACCGACGGCGGCGGCTGGACGTTCTTCGCCCACGTGAACAGCAACTACGCTTGTGGCCCGCTGTTCGAGCAGAACGCCGGCACCTACCGGGCGGATCGCCAAGACGACAACACGACCTACAGCAAGGCCGGCGTGGTGCTGCCGAACATGGTCCACAGCGAGATGATGGTGGCCCTGGACACGCCCACCCCCGCGGCCGCCAAGGCGGTCAACCGGTTCGTCGCGTACAAATACACCGACCCCGTCGCCTTCAGCTACGGCCCCTGCCCCTGCTTCGGTCTGGGCGGCTATGGCTATCGCACGTCGCTGACCGGCCCCTACACCGCCAACGGCTACAGCAACTCTTGCGCAGCCGGCAGCTGGTACACGCGAACGGCCAACAACGCGGCCTACCTGACGCTGTTCAACAACGGCGGCGCCTATGGCAACTACTGGGGCGGCGGCATGGGCGGCAACGATAGCTGGAATCACGACGGCTGGTGGTACGTCCGCTGACATGGCCAACCACTTCCCATCCCACGCTGTCCGATACGGTTTCGCGGTGACCCTTTTGGGTGCCTTTGCCTTGGCATCGCCTGCCACGGCTCGTCCCACCGCCTCCCCCCGCACCAGAATCTCTCGTGAGGTCCAAGACCTGGCTGCGGCCACGGCCAACCCTGACCCAGTCGTTCTGCAGCGACTGAGCCAGCGAGCCCGCGCCCGCTGGGATGGCGACCGGTTGGAGCTGCAGCTGCATCTGCGCCCCGGTGCCCGGCCTGAGTCGCTGACGGACACGTCGCTTGCGAAGTTCGGCGGGCGCGCGGGTGTGCGCGGCCTGGACATGATGGACGCCTGGCTGCCCCCGCAGCGGCTGCCGGCCTTTCTGCGGGCGCATCCCCAGGTCGCGTTTGCGCAATTGCCG
Organism: uncultured Enterobacteriaceae bacterium; assembly: GCA_964447285.1. GTDB lineage: Bacteria > Myxococcota_A > UBA9042 > UBA9042 > UBA9042 > CAJBNH01. The sequence continues at coordinate 73,629 of CAYURO010000013.1, forward strand.
TGGCGCGGCGTGCCGACGGTAGGACCGAACCAGAGCGAGGGAGCGACGATTCTGCGCCCCGCGCAGACTGAGTGCCTGGGAGGCGACGGTACGGGCGCGACCGTGGCCATTCTGGATGCCGGATTCCAAGACCTGGACAAGTCGATGGCGGCGGGCGAGTTGCCAGAGGTGCTGGGCAACGTCGCCCAAACCGGCGGCGCCCATGGAACGATGTGCGCAGAGGTCGTGGCCGACGTCGCCCCCGGCGCACGCATCCTTCCCGTCATGGGTGGGTCGTTCTCTGCGGTCCAGAACCTGGCCAAGAAGATCGTCAACGGCAACCCCGACACCATCGAGATCGTCAGCCACTCCGTCATCTGGCTGGGCATGGGCTTCGGTCGACACGAAGGCCCCGCGTGCGCGGTGACCGACCTCGTGCGCGGTGCCGGCGTCGCTTGGGTCAACGCGGCGGGCAACAGCAGCGGCGGGCAGTTCTATAAGGCCAGGTTCGTCGACGACGACAAAGACGGCCTGCACGACTTCCAACCCGGCGAGCCACATCTGATCTTCGTGCAGGGCCACGGCGGTGCCATCCAGCTGTCGCTCGACTGGGACGACTACGAGCTGCGGACCCAGAACTTCGATTTGGTGCTCTATCGGCAGGGCGAGGGTGGCAAGTGGGAGCTCGTCGACGCGTCGCGCCATGAGCACGGCCCCTATCAACCGCCCTACGAGACCCTGCAGATCGACAACCCGGGGCCGGGGGTCTACGGCGCGGTTGTCGAGGCAAAAAAGGGAAGCAAGCAGGGAACTTGGCTGCGACTCATCAACCTGGGCGGCGGGGGCAGCACGTTCTCGGTCTGGCACAACAACGGCAACGTGTACGACCCGGCCTCTTGCGACCACGTCCTGACGGTCGGCGCCATCTACCACGGCCACTACCACAAGGGTCCGCTGGAAGGCTACAGCTCGTACGGCCCCACCCCGGACGGCAGGTTGAAGCCCGAAGTGATGGCGCCGACGGGTGTCAAGACGAGTCAGGGCGCCTTCTTCGGCACCTCAGCTGCTTGTCCACACGCGGCGGGGCTGCTGGCCGTCTACGCGAGATCGATGGGACTACCTGCGCTCGAGGCCCTGCCCTACATGGTCGCCGACGCCGTGCCCATGGGCGATGCCGACCCCGACGACTCCTACGGCAACGGGCGGCTGGTGTTGGGACTCTCTACGCTGGGCTGGCAGTGCGACGCCGGCATGGCCCCTCCCGATGACGCGACCTGCACCACCGCGTGCGGCACGGTCGGCAAGCCTGTTTGTGGAACCGGCTGCAGATGGTCCGAGTGCGCGCTGCCCCTGGAAGTCTGCAACGGCCTGGACGACGACTGCGACGGCCTGACCGACGAGCTGGAGACCTGCGCTGCGGCCCCCGACGCCGGCGACACGATCGACGACGCGACACCCGATGGCGACGGACTGGCGCAGGACTTGGCGGCCGAGACCACGCCCGTCGCGTCCACGGAGCCTGCGTTGACCGGCGGTGGCTGCCAGGCGACTCCCGCCGCACCCGTAAACGGCTTGTGGCTGCTGGGGATTCTGGCGCTTTGGTTGCTGATGCGGATGGGGCTGGTGCGTCCTGCGACGACTCGGGCCGCCGGAGCCTGCTAGCGTCAGCTGCCGTCTTCCGGTGTGTCAGCAAGCCATCGAAACTACCCCACCCACCGCGCAAATCCCCAGACGGCCAACCCCAGCAACACGGCGCCGACCACATACCAGACCAGCGCGTCGCGCTTGCGGTGGCTCGTCTGCAGCCTGAACATCACACTCATGTCGCGAAGTAGCTGATCGTCGACGACTTTTCGCGTCTGTTGCGTCAGCGGCAGATCCAGCTTGGCGCTGGTCAGCGTGTCAGGCTTGGGTGCAGTCGACGGCTGGGCGACTCGGTCAGGCAGTTCGGGCTCGAAGGACGGGTCATCGGACCAGAAGGAATTGGCCTTGCGCAATGGAGCGTTGGCCACTGGCGGATCGCTGCGCGCCGGCAAGGGAGCCAGCGGCCTGGTCGTTCGCACTGCTGCGGGCAGCACCGGGGCTAGCGACTCAGGGACGGCGGCGGAGGCAGGCTCGGCGAGCGGGGCGGCTGTCGTCGCGGCAACGGGAGCCGTGCCAGACTCAGGCGCAACCTCAGGGGCGGACAGGGTATCTGGCTCCGGCGGCGCTTCGGTCACCGTTGCCGAGTCAGGGAACGGCTCCAGATCGTGTTCGGCTGCGGCGGCGATGTAGGGGTCGTCCTCGAACCACTCGCCCTCGTCCTGCACGCCGGCCTCGACCTCCGTCTCCGGCAGCGACGGCAACTCGTCCTCAGTCTTGTCCTCGTCGGTGAACAAAGGCTCAGGCGGCGAGGGGTCCAAAGTCGGCCACACGCGCCGCTTTTCGCGCTTCAGCAGCAGACGAGTGCCGCACGGGGGGCACTGCACCGGCAGCTCGGAGCGGCCCAGCCAACGCTGTCGACCGATGTCCGTGATCTCTTGGCAGATGGGACAGAGCAGGCGCACGCGATCCTCGGGGGGGGCGGGCCGAAAGCCCGGAGTTCCCAAGGTCTAACCGGAGACGGCGTTTTGTGCAACGGACGAGCACGCTTCTGTGCCCATGCGACCGCCCTGCCCGCTTCCCACCACCCGGCCCAGCTGCTCGATGCGCCCGCGCAGACAGCCCGCGCAGGTCTCGGCGGTCTCGTGCAGGCACGCCTTGTCGGGATAGATGTCGTACTTCTCGCGGTAGTGCACGGGCGTCAGGTTGGGCATCACGACGTTGGCGCCGCGCGAGAGGCCGTCCTCGCGGCCGTGATCCGGGTCCAGAGTGGCCAAGGCCGTCGTGCTGGGAATGTTGGCTTGCGGACACAGGATCCGCGCGATCGCCACGGCCCTGCAGGTCATCGCTGCGGTCGACGGCACCTGCTGCGCGGGCTCCAGCGGCCCGAAGCCGGGGTCACCGCGTCCCAGCGGCGTATCCGGGTGCGGCAGGTACGGACCGATGCCGATCATGTCGAGGTCCAGCTCGCGGAACAGCAGCAGATCGCCTGCCAGCGTGTCCCACGACTGTCCCGGGATGCCGACCATCACGCCGCTGCCGATCTCGTAGCCCAGCATCCGCAATCGCCGCAGCATCGCCACGCGGTCCGACGGCCGGCCGGGCAGCGAGGGGTGGATGCGCGCAAACAGGTGCGGGTCCGACGTCTCAAAGCGCAGCAGGTAGCGGTTGGCCCCCGCCTGTTTCCACAGCGCCAGCTCGTCGTCGTTGCGCTCTCCCAGACTCAACGTCACGGCCAGCGGCGCGCCCGACCCGGTCGGCAACGCCTTGATCCGCGTCACGATCTCGGCCACGTCTGGGGCGCGCAGGCCCGGATCCTCACCGGTCTGCAGCACCACGGTGCCATAGCCCAGTCGGATGCCCTGCCGCGCGCATTCGACGACCTCATCTGCCGACATTCGATAACGCGACAGGGGCTTGCGACCGCAGCGAAGACCGCAATAGGCGCACGATCGCACGCAGTGGCTGGAAAGCTCGATCAGGCCGCGCAGGTGCACGGCTTCACCCACGCCCCGTTGGCGGGCGGTGTCGGCCAACGTCCAAAGCCGTTGCAGCTTCTCGGGATCTTCCTCGCGCAGCCAGGCGAGGATCTCGTCGCGGTTCACGCATCCACCTCTGCCGTCGCCGCCACTTCGGCCTTGGCCTTGTGATAGGCCGCCAGCGCCTCGGGGAATGGCCCCAACGCGCGGTCGAGGATCCCCAGGCTCCACGCGATGGTCATGCCGAAATTCGTCATCGCGACGCCCTGTTGCTGGGCCCGCCACAGCTTGGCCCGCATCTCGCGCCGGTTCGCCATGCAGCCACCGCAGTGCACGACAGCACGCCAGGGCGTCAGGTCTTCGGGAAACTCGTGGCCGCGCTGGAAGTCATACCCCAGCTGCGCGCCGGTCTTCTTCTCCAGCCAGCGCGGGATCTTGACGCGGGCGATGTCGTCCTCGGTCGGGTGGTGGGTGCACGCCTCCGCCAGCAGCACACGGTCCCCGTTGCGCAGCCGCGCCAAGCCCGCCGTCCCCCGCGCCAGCTCGGTCAAGTCCGCCTGCATCCTGGCAAACAGGATCGAGAACGAGGTCAGCGGCACCCCGGACGGCGTCGCGGCGGACACTTGGGCAAAGGCCTGCGAGTCCGTGACGACCAGCGCCGGGGGCTCCCGCAGGGCCGCCAACGCCTTGGGCAGCTCCGTGTCCTGGCACACGACCGAGATGGCGCGCTGGTCCAGCAGGTCTCGCACCGCCTGCGCTTGCGGCAGAATCAGTCGACCGCGGGGCGCTTCGCTATCGACCGGCATCACCAGCACCGCAACCTTGCCCGGTGGCACCAGGTCGGCCATCAGCACTTGCGATTCGTAGAAATCCTGCGGCATCGCGTGAAACAGGGCTTCGCGCAGGCGGTCGATGCCCCACCCCTGCGACGCCGAGACCTCGACGACCGCCACTCCGCGGGACCGCAGGTGACGCAGCAGCTTGGGGTCCGGCTCGCCCAGATCGATCTTGTTGAAGCAGACCACCGGCTGGATGCCGCGACGCACGACTTCGTCCAGCAGCGACGCCTCGTGGTCCGTCCAGACACGACCTTCCGCCACCACCAGCGCGATATCCACCCGCGCCAGCACCAGCCGCGACTTGTGTACGCGCTGCTGCCCGACCGGCCCCTCATCGTCCAGACCGGCGGTGTCGATGAAGACGACCGGGCCCAAGGGCAGAAGTTCCATCGGCTTTTCGACGGGATCGGTGGTCGTACCCGCTTCGGGCGAGACGATGGCCAGGTCCTGACCGGTCAGCGCATTGAGCAGGCTGGACTTGCCGACGTTGCGGCGACCGAACAGGCCGATGGACAGACGCTGGGCCTTGGGCGTGGACCGCATCGAACCCCCCTGTGCCTGCTCAGCAACGCTCGCTCAGCAATAGACGTCGCGCTTGCCCTTTCGGACTGCGTCGACCATGCGCCGCGCCCTTTCGTGCACCTGCGGATCGTCGAGATTCGCCAGCACCTTGGCAATGGCGTTCTCTCCCACCGCTCGCTCTTCCGGGGTCGCGAAGTCCTCCAGGTACTCCTGAAAGGACGCGAGGCCATTGGGTTCGCAGTGCGTCTTGATGTCGCCCGGCTTGGCCAGGTCCATGAAGTCCGCGCCCGTGCGCCCCATCCGATAACAGGCCGTGCAGAACGAGGGAATGTAGCCCAAACCGGCGATGTCCTGCACGACTTCGCGCAGGCTGCGGGTGTCGCCCAGCGAGAACTGCGCCCCGTCGTCCGGCCCTGCGTCGGCGTAGCCTCCCGGACTCGTGCGGCTGCCGGCCGAGATCTGCGACACGCCCAATGCAAAGGTCTCGTGTCGCATGGCGGCGCTCTCGCGGGTCGAGAGGATGATGCCGGTGTACGGCACCGCGATGCGCAACAGCGCGACGATCTTGCGGAAGTCCTGATCGCTCACGGCGTGCGGCGGCGCGCTGGCCAGATCTGAACCGTCGGCGGGCTCGATCCGCGGCACACTGATGGTGTGGGGACCGACGCCGAACGTCTGCTCCAGGTGCGCCGCGTGGGCCATGACCGCCAGCAGCTCGAATCGCCAGTCGTACAGGCCGAACAGCGCACCGATGCCGCAGTCGTCGATGCCCGCCGTCATGGCCCGGTCGATGGCCGAGAGGCGGTAGTCGTAGTCGGCCTTGCGCCCGCGGATATGCATCTGTGCATAGGTCGGCCGGTGGTACGTTTCCTGAAAGAGCTGGAATGTGCCGATATTGGCGGCTTTCAGGCGCCGAAAATCGGGCACGCTCATGGGCGCGAGGTTCACGTTGACGCGACGGATGTTCGCCTTGCCATGCGCTGTCGCATAGACAGTCTGGATGGCTTCGAGGGTGTGCTCGAAGTCGGCCGCCCGGTGCGTCTCTCCCGCCACGACCAGCAAGCGCTTGTGTCCCTCATCGACCAGTGCGCCGACCTCTGCCGCGATCTCGTCCTGGGTCAGCATCCGCCGGTGCAAGCCGGTGTTCGACGCGCGAAAGGCACAGTACAGGCACTCGTTGGCGCACAGGTTCGAGATGTACAGCGGCGCGAACAGCACCATGCGGTTGCCGTAGATCTGCTGCTTGACCTGACGGGCGGTGTCGAAGAGTTCCTCGAGCAGGTCGGGGTCCCGCATGGCCATCAGCGGCGGCAGGTCGTCGAACGAAAGCCCTTTCAGCTCGCGGGCCTTGGCCAGAATCTCGCGGATCCGCTGCGGGTCGTGGGTCGAAACTTGGGCAAGGGTGGCGTCGATAAGGGAGTGGTCGATGGTCGGAGCAGACTCGGTCAGGGGCATCACACACCAAGGGGAATGAGGACTTGGGCGAGCCAAGGGGCCGTCCGCCGGGCGCCTTCCTTATCGTGGGGGGGCAGCGTCCGGCGAACAGCCGTGTCTCCGGCGCGAAGGAGGAGGGACGCGCCCGGAGCATGGCAGAGGCCCGCAGCCCCGCACAAGGCAAAGGCAGGGAACCTCCTGTTCAGCACCGCGATCCGCAGAGGGCGGAAGGCGGCTAAAGGATGAAGCGACCGCGCACGGTGTAGCTCGTGTGCAGCAGCTCGTGGCTCTTGTGACCGCAGGGTCCGTCGGTCAGGAACTCCTCGTAGATCCTCAGGACATCCGGGTTTTCGTGCGACTTGCGGATGTCATAGCCCATGTCTTCCGCGTAGATGGCCTTGGCGCGCGCTGCCCGAATCTCGGGGCTGGTGGGGATCGGCTGACCGCCGCCGCCCAAGCAACCGCCGGGACACGCCATGAACTCGATGAAGTGGCACTCCGAGAACTTGCCGCGGGCCTTGATGTCTTCGATGACGCGCTTGGCGTTGGCGGTGCCGTGGGCCACGCCGACCTTCAGCGTCACGCCGTTGAGCCACTCGAAGTCCTTGAACAGGTGCTGCAGGATCGGCGGCACCGGCCCCACCTTGGGGATCTTCAATTCCGCGTAGCGCACGCCGTCAAAGCCGCGCACGGGCATGATGTTGGCGTTCTCGAACAGGGTCTCGACCTTCTCGCCAGTCACGAGCTCGATGACCGTGCGCAGCGCCGCTTCCATCACGCCACCGGTCGCGCCAAACACCACGCCAGAGCCCGTTGCGGTGCCAAACGGGGCGTCGAAGTCAGACGGAGGCACGTTGGGCAGGTCGACGCCCGCCTCCTTGATCATCGCCGCCATCTCGCGGGTGGTCAGGCCGAAGTCGACGTCCTTGTAGCCCGAAGCCGCCATCTCAGGACGGTTGCACTCGAACTTCTTGGCCGAGCACGGCATCAGCGCGACGGTGACGATGTCCGCGGGGTCGATGTTGTGCACCTTGGCGTAGTAGGTCTTGATGATCGTACCGAACATTTGCTGCGGGCTCTTGGCCGTCGACATGTGCGGGATCATCTCGGGGTAGAAGTGCTCCAGGTACTTCACCCAGCCTGGCGAGCACGAGGTGAACTGCGGCACCGCCGAGGTGGTATCGCCGTCGACCAGCGCCCGATGCAGGCGCATCAGCAGCTCGGTCCCCTCTTCGATGATCGTCAGGTCAGCGGTGAAGTTGGTGTCGAAGATCTTGTCGAATCCGCAGTAGCGCAGTGCGGTGTTCAGCTCGAACGTCAGCGCGGTGCCCGGGGGTTGGCCAAAGCACTCGCCAATCGCTGCGCGGGGTGAGGGCGCCGTCTGGATCACCACGTGCTTCTTCGGGTCGTCGATCGCCGCCCACACGTCGTCGGTCGGGTCGTTGGCCATCAGCGCGCCAGTCGGGCAGCGGTTGATGCACTGGCCGCACGCGATGCAGACCACGTCGCCCAGGGGCTTGTCCTGGAAGGTCGAGATCAGCGTCTCGGCGCCACGGCGGGTGGCCTCCAGTGCGCCCACTTCCTGCAAGTCGATGCAGGTGCGCACGCAGCGTCGGCAGCCGATGCACTTGTTCATGTCGCGGACGACGGAGTAGCTCGACCGGTCGATCTCGTGCTTCGGCGTCACAACGCTGCCGAAGCGGGTCATGTCCACGCCGTACTCTTCGGCCAGCTGCTGCAGCTCGCAATTCCCGTTGCGCCAACAGGTCGTGCACTGTCCGTAGTGGTTGGCGAGCATCAGGTCGAGCACGTGCCGCCGTGCCTGACGCACCGTGCGGCTGTGGGTGTTGACCTTCAGCGGCTGGGTCAGCGGATAGGCACATGAGGCCTGCAGGTTGCGCATGCCTTCGATCTCGACCACGCAGATGCGGCACACGCCCGCGACGCACAGGTCGGGGTGGTGACACAGCGTCGGGATCTTGATGTTCAGCTTCTTGGCAGCGTCCAGGATCGTTGTGGCGTAAGGCACTTCGGTCGTGGCGCCGTCGATGGTCACCGACACCATCGTCCCGGGGCCGATCGCCTCGGGTTCGTTGCGGCGCTGGCTCTGCGGCGCGCGCGTGGTGGCGGTGTTGGGTGAGATGGGCTTCAGGAATGCCATGAACTTGTCCTCCGAAAGGAGTAGACGGTCGGGAATCGGGACGTCAGACGGCGGAACGCGGCGGTTCACGCCCGAGCACTTCGTCATGGAAGTGTTCGATGATCGACAAGAACGCCTTGGGAGCCGACTGGCCGAGACCGCACTTGGAGGCAAGCTCCATCGTCTCGCCCAACGCCTTCAGCTCGTTCAGGTGCCGGATCGAGCAGGTGCCCTTCTCCAGCCGCTCGATGCCATCCAGCAGCACGGAATTGCCATAACGGCACGGGGTGCACTGGCCACACGACTCGTCGACGAAGAACTCCATGAAGTTGCGCGCCACCGCGAGCATGTCCCGCTGCTGACCGAAGATGATGATCGAGCCGCCAGTGGGCGCGTCTTCGAAAGCCAACGTCCGATCGAACAGCCGTGAGGGGACGCAGTGCCCCGACGCGCCGCCGACCTGCACCGCCTTGGCGCCCAAGCCGCCGACCTCGACCAGCAGCTCGGCGATGGTGATACCCATGGGCAGTTCGTAGACGCCCGGCTTGGCGCAGTCGCCCGACACCGAGAACAGCTTGGACCCGGTCGACGCGTGCGTGCCGTACTGCCGGAACCAGGTCGCTCCGCGCGCCAGCACCCGCGCGGCAAGACACAGGGTCTCGACGTTGTTCACGATCGTCGGTCGGCCCATGTAGCCGGTATTGACGGGGAACGGCGGGCGGTTGCGCGGCTCGCCGCGGTGGCCTTCCAGCGACTCGATCAACGCCGTCTCCTCGCCACACACATACGCGCCAGAGCCGAGGTGGATGACGATGTCGAAGTTCCAGTCCTTGCGTCCCAGAATGTCGTTGCCCAGCAAATTGGCCTGCCGACGACGCTCCAGAACACTCTCCAAGTGCGCAACCAGATAGGTGTATTCGCCACGCAGGTACACGATGCCGCCGGTCGCACCGATGGCGAGCGAGGCGATGGTCATGCCCTCGAACACCAGATCGGCAAAGTCGGACAGGAGGACGCGGTCCTTGAACGTGCCGGGCTCGCCCTCATCGGCGTTGCACACGACGTACTTGGTGATGCCCTCCGCCGCAGCAGCGAGCTGCCACTTCATCGCGGTGGGAAAGCCGGCGCCGCCACGACCCTTCAGGCCGGACGCGCGGACTTCTGCCACGATGTCCAAGGGATGCATCTCGAGTACGCGGCGCAAACCGGACTCAGCGGGGATGTCGTTGAACAGAATGGGGTTGCGAGTGCTCATCGGGCGAACGCCTCCTTCGCAGTGCCGTGGCCGTGGCCGGCCATCAGTACGTGACCGCTGGCAGTGAACGTCTTGCGGCAGTTCTCGAGGATCTCGTGCACCTGTTCGCAGGTGACACGGGTGAACACCTGGTCGTTGACCAACAACGCCGGTCCCTGGTCACACATGCCGAGGCAGTGGGCCCACTGCAGCGTGAAGCGACCGTCCGACGTCGTGTCGCCGAACTTGATGCCCAGATCGTTCTCGAGCTGGCGGGCGATGCGGTCCTTATGCTGCATGTCGCAGCTGATGGTCCGACAAAGGCGAACGACCATGCGGCCTTCGCGCCCGGTGTTCAGGAACGAGTAGAAGGTGACGACGCCGTAGACCTCGACGGGGTGGATGTCGAGCTGGCGAGCGACTTCCTGCATGGCAAAGTCGCTGATCTGATGATGATCGCGCTGGATGCCCTGCAGAATGGGCAAAAGGGCGCTGCGGCAGCGGCCATGGTGATCGGCCAGCTCGGCGATGTCAGCTGCGAGTCGGGCTTGCTGTGCGGGCAGCATGAAGCCTCCTGAAGTGGCGGGACCGGGGATGTGCCGGCCCCTGGGGCTGCGGCGCGCATTGACAAGTCCCAACGGACCCGCACACACGCGTCGAAAGAGTTTCGAAGTTCGGCAAAGTCCAAGCGAGCGCGGGGGGACGCGAGGCCGGGACCAGACACGGGAGAACTAGACCAGTAGCAAGCCTCTTTCGGCTCGGCGTCGTGCGACCGCATCCCAAGAGAACTGGTGGGACCGACCGCGCGTTCGCTGGAGGCCGTTGGCAGTGCGTGCACTGCCGCGAGAGCACCAGAACCTGCAACACGGCCGACTGTCTCAGGCGACCGTGTGGAGGCCAGCATCGACCTCCCCCTGCGAGCATGCAACCCGTCTCGCAAACTGCCGTGAAGAAGTTCACGACGACAATATCGGACCAAAGTGGTCCTGGCGTTACTGCACGCGTTCAGCATTCCGCGGGCGACACCCATCCCGCAGGCTCGGCCTGATCGACGCAACCGGCAACGCGACCGCTCCCGGCGCATATGCCGAACTTCACGAAAGTAATTTGGCGGGATAGCGGACGCAGGCGGTCGTGTTTTCAGCGACCGCGGACGTGCTCAGCGACGAACTGGTCGATCACCTCGACGAACGTCGGCTGGCCGATCTCTTGCAACTGGTAGTCCACGCGCACGGCGGGCTTGGAGAACGACACGTAACGCCTCAGATCGATGGGCGTTCCGATGATCACCAGGTCGCAATCGGCGGCGTCGATGGTGGCCTGAAGGTCGGCCATCTGCTCGGCACCGTAGCCCATGGCGGGCAGCACCGCGCCGATGCCGGGATACTTGCGGAAGGTGTCGATCAAGCTGCCCTTCAGGAACGGACGCGGATCGACGATCTCCGCCGCGCCCAGCCGCCGCGCCGCCACCACGCCCGCGCCGTACTTCATCTCGCCGTGGGTCAGCGTGGGGCCATCCTCGACCACCAGCACGCGTTTGCCGCGCACCAGCTCGGGGTTGTCCACCGTCACGGGCGAGGCTGCGTCGATGACGATCGCGTTGGGGTTCACCTTGCGGGTGTTCGAGCGAACGGTCTCGATGTCTTGCGGCGCGGCGCTGTCGATCTTGTTCAGCACCACGACCTGGGCGCGGCGCAGGTTGGCCTCGCCCGGGAAGTACGCCAGCTCGTGCCCGGGCCGCAGCGGGTCGACCACCACCACCTCGAGATCGGGCAGGAAGAACGGCAGATCGTTGTTGCCGCCGTCCCACAGCACCACGTCGGCCTCCAGCTCGGCCTGGCGCAAGATCGCCTCGTAGTCGACGCCTGCGTACACGATGGTGCCACGGTCGATGTGGGGCTCGTACTCCTCGATCTCCTCGATGGTGCACTGATGGCGCACAAGATCTTCACGCGTGGCGAACCTTTGCACCTTCTGCGCAACGAGGTCGCCGTACGGCATCGGATGCCGCACCACCACCAGCTTCAGGCCCTTTTCGCGCAGCAGCTCGACGATGCGGCGGGTCGTCTGGCTCTTGCCGCAGCCGGTCCGCACCGCGCAGATCGACACGACGGGCTTGGACGACTTCAGCATTGTGCCGCCCGGGCCCAGCAGCCGGAAGTCGGCCCCGTGCGCCATCGCCTCGGCCGCCAGATGCATGACGTGGGGATAAGTGACGTCGCTGTAGGCGAACACCACCTCGTGCACCCCCAGACGGTCGATCAGGGCGCCGAACTCGTCCTGCGCGTAGATGGGAATGCCTTGCGGATAGCCGGGCCCCGCGAGCTCGGACGGATAGGTGCGGCCGTCGATGTCGGGGATCTGTGTCGCCGTGAAGGCCACGACGCGAAACGCCGGGTCACCGCGGTAAACCGTGTTGAAGTTGTGAAAGTCGCGCCCTGCGGCGCCGAGGATGAGGACGTTGCGAATGCCAGCCACGAGGTCTCCTTCTTGGGGGGATCTAAAGGGGTGGGAGGCAGGTCGTCGGGCCGGATCCGGCGCACAGCCGGTCGGCACCCTCTGAGCGACAGGCGAGCTCGTGAGGGCGACGCAATGGTAACAGCGTGCGGGGTTGGAGGGTAGAGGGGGCCTTCGGTTGCGGCCGTGGACTGCAAACCCCACATTCCGCCTCACCTCCTGTTCGCTGGCGAAGGGCTGCATTACACTTCCGCACTCGTTTGAAGCCAGCGGTCGGTCCGCAAGGAAGAACCCATGAAGAATGCGCGTTTCGTGCTCCCCGTGGCCTTGGTCCTCCTCGTGGTGACGTGGGGTCTCGCCTCATGCTCAGACTCGTCGCAGGAAGGCACCGGTCTCGTGACTGACGGCGCCAACACCCTGGACCAGGGCGGCCTGGGCGACGGCCAGAACGACGGCGTGGGCACGGACGACGTGGCTGCAGTCGAGATCATCGAGGGCTCTGTCCCCGACTTCGGCGACCCCTGCAAGTCCGACGCCGACTGCGACAGCGGCTACTGCATCGAGGGCTACAACGGCTTCTTCTGCACCCAGACCTGCAAGGACCAGTGCCCGACCGGCTACAAGTGCCAGAAAGTCTTTACGTCCGAGGCGCCGGTCTTCTTGTGCGTCGCCCCCATCAGCAAGCTGTGCCACACCTGCAAGACCGACCTGGACTGCGGTGGCGCGCGGTGCATCACGTCGGGCGACGAGAGCTTCTGCTCGACCTACTGCCCCACCGGATCAGAGGGCTGCCCGGCCTCGCACACCTGCGGCAAGACCCCTGCCCCCGATGGCAGCGGCGATCTCGACGTCTGCCTGCCCAAGACGGGCTCGTGCAACTGCTCGTCCTCCACTCAGGGTTTGGTGCGCGCGTGCAAGCAGTCGACCGGCCCCAACGTCTGCTATGGCGTCCAACTGTGCGGCAACACCGGCTGGTCAGGCTGCCAGCTGCCCACCGAGATCTGCGACGGCGCCGACAACGACTGCAACGGCAAGATCGACGACGGCTACGTGGACGACAAGGGCAAGTACACGACCGTGCAGGCGTGCGGCGGCTGCGGCAACAACTGCAACGTGCTGAAGTTCGCCAACGCAGTGAACTACTGTCAGGCGACGGCCACGGCGACCGGCTGCAGCTTCACCTGCAACGCTCCGTACTTCGATGTCAACGACAATCCGAAAGACGGCTGCGAGTGCAAGTTCGTGTCGGACACGGACCTGCCGGACGGACCCGACCAGAATTGCGACGGCATCGACGGCGAGATCGACAACGGCATCTTCGTCAACCGCACCGGCGTCGACATCGCCAAGGGTACCCGCGACGACCCGGTCGCCAGCCTGCAGAAGGGCATCGACTTGGCCAAGGCGGCCGGCAAGCGCGACGTCTACGTCGCGTCGGGTGTGTACGAAGAGACGCTGGTCCTGATGGCGGGTGTGCACGTCTACGGCGGGTACAGCGCGGACTTCCGCTTCCACGACCCCGCCGCGTACGAAACCGCCGTGCTGGGCAAGGTTCCGTCCGCCGAAGCCCCCGGCACCGTCAACGCGCTGGATCTGGGCGCGGGCGAGGCGACGTTCGACGGCTTCACGGTCTTCGGCGCCAACGTCAAGCAAAAGGGCGCGTCAACCTACGGCATCTATGTGCGCAACCCCGGACCCGGCCTGAAGATCGTCGGCAACCGCGTGGTCGCGGGCGACGCCGGCAACGGCCAAAGCGGCGTGGCGGGAGTGAATGGCGACAACGGCGTGGGCGGCAGCACAGGTGCCAAGGCCAAGGATATCGGCGCCTACACCTGCGGCAGTGAGCACCAGTCCGCAGGCGGCAACGGTGGCAACCGCACTTGCGGCGGCCAGAACGTCAGCGGCGGCAAGGGCGGCAATGGCATCTGCCCGGACTACGACGAGGACGGCACACAGCCCAAGTCCAGCCCCTACAAGCAGACGCAAACCGCGGCTGAACAGGGCACGGCAGGTCAGGGTCCCAACGCCGGTGGCGGCGGAAGCTCTGGGTATGACTCGCTGATCTGGGAGGGAAGCTCGAGCTGCGGCCTGTGCAACGTCCCGCGCAAGGACGAGGCCAGTGCCTTCCTGGACACCGTGGGCACCAACGGCGGCAACGGCAAGGACGGCTCGCTGGGCAACCCTGGCGCAGCGTGCGCGAACAACGGCGGGCAGGTCCTCAGCGGCAAGTGGCAGCCCGACTTGGCCAGCAGCGGCAGTGACGGCCTGACAGGCTCGGGCGGCGGCGGCGGCGCGGCGGGCGGCGGCGTCGAGGTCAGCACGGCCTGCAAGGGCAGTGACCCCAAGTTCAAGTACCCGGACATCGGCGGCTCGGGCGGCGGCGGAGGCTCAGGCGGCTGCGGCGCGACTGGTGGCAAGGCAGGCGGCGCAGGTGGCGGTTCGTTCGCGCTCTTTGTCGTCTACACCGACGCGGCGTTGGGCTTGCCTGTCGCCACCGACAACCTGTTCGTCACGGGGAACGGCGGCGACGGCGGCCAGGGCGGTCAGGGCGGCGTGGGCGGTGTGGGCGGCGACGGCGCTTTCGGCGGCGCAGATGACGGCGGCGGCCTGGCTTGGTGCGCCAGCGCGGGCGGCACCGGCGGCAAGGGTGGCAAGGGCGGTCACGGTGGCGGCGGCGGCGGTGGCTGCGGCGGTGTGTCTTTCGGTTTGTTCGTGGCCAACGCGAATGGTCTCGACCCGGCGCCGATGAAGAAGGCCAACTTTGTGCAATTGCTGGGAACAGCAGGCATGGGCGGCGCCGGCGGCAAGAGCTTGGGTCAGGGCGGCGGGAACGGGTTGGATGGCGCCGGCGGAGATGCGAACTTTTAGGTGCAGATCCCCAGATTTCTGCCGATTTCCCTTGGCAAGTAGATCTCAAGGCGTCGCGGTAGATCGGCCGCCTGCGCCTGCGCCACTTCCCTCAAGCGCGACGTCTCGGGATCTTCCCCGACTCGGGATTGCACGATTCCGCCGCGAGGCACACCCCTCTCTTCGCGTGCGGCGGCAAGAACTCAAAATGACGTCTTGACCGCAACCTGCGCCTGTCGCTAGGGTCACGTCCCATTTGCGCGGGAACGACCGGAGCCTCTGCATGTCCAACTCCATCTGCTTTCAGCACCTTCCATCGATTTGCCGCCATTTGCGGCTGTTCGGTGCCCTCGCCGCGTTGCTCATCGCAGCCCCCGCGGTGGCGCAGGTGCCCCCGCCTGAGACGTGGCCGGTCGACTTCACGGCGTTTCAGTGCGGTGGCGGTGTGGCGTTCGACAAGGTCTCGGATGCGCCTGCGGGCATCAAGGAACGCGATGTCGTGGGCGACGCGACCCATCCCGCAGCGGCGTGGGCGACCGACGGGAAGTACATCTGGGCGCGAATCCGCTTGGACGAGTCGCCGCTGGTTCTTGGCGGGTCGGGACCGCTTGCGCAGTTCAGCTGGGGCATGGCCGTCGACGCGGACGCGAACGTCGCCAACGGCTACGAGTACACGATCATCGTCAATGGCGTGGACGAAACCATGGCGCTTTACCGCGCCAACGACAAGAACGCGGTCTTCACCTGGTCGCAGAACGCGGCGACCGACGGCTACGCCAAGGTGACCGAGGCGACGGCCGACGGCAGCAATTTCTCCGACAATACGGACGCGTTTCTCGAATTCGCCGTTCCGCTCGTCGATCTGGTCGATGCAACCAAGAACGACCAGCACCCGGTCTCAGTGGGCAAGCTGACGCTGTGGTTCGGCACGTCGAACAACGGGTACTCGCTCGACACGGACTACCTCTGCTGGGACGACGCCCTGCCCGTAGACCCCGTGCTTGCAGCTACCGAGCCTGTCGTAGTGGGTCCGTACGTCGAGATCGACACCCCCAAGGATGGCGAGACCCTTTACACGACGACGCCCGCCCTCACAGGCATCGCCACCCCTTCGGCGCAGATCCAATTCTCGTCGGGTCTCAAGCAGGCTCTGGCGCAGGTGAATTCGGACGGCACATGGACATTTGAGGTCCCTGCTGACTGGAAGCTCGCGTTTGGGACCACGGTCGAGGTCCAGGCGTTCACCGCGGGCTTCAACGGCCTGCCCAGCTCTGCCGACGCCGTCACGTTCCTGTTGGGCTGCCAGCCCGGCTATACCCCCGCAGGCCAAGTTTGCCAGGACATCGACGAGTGCAAGACCGTCAATGGCGGCTGCTCCCTCGATGCATTGTGCACCAACCTGCCGGGCTCATCTTCCTGCGCGTGCAAGCAAGGTTACGAAGGCAACGGCAAGACCTGCACCCTGACCGAGAGCTGTCTGGTCAATCACGGCGGCTGCAACGTCAACGGCCTCTGCACGCCCACCGGCCCCGGTACCAACACCTGCGCCTGCAAGACCGGCTATCAGGGCGACGGCAAGACCTGCAAGCCCATCAACAGCTGCCTATCCAACAACGGCGGCTGCGCGGCGACCGCCTATTGCACCTCGACCGGCCCGGCCACCCATTCCTGTGCCTGCAAGCCGGGCTATCAGGGCGACGGCAAGACCTGCACGGCCATCGACAGCTGCAACGTCAACTACGGCGGCTGCTCCGTCAACGCCCTGTGCGCCTCGACCGGGCCTGGCACCAACACCTGCACCTGCAAGGCCGGCCACATCGGCAACGGCACCACCTGCACCGCACTCGACAGCTGCAAGATCCTCAACGGCGGCTGCTCTGCCAACGGCCTCTGCATCGCCACTGGTCCTGGCACCAACACCTGCTCGTGCAAGCCCGGCTATCAGGGCGACGGCAAGACCTGCTCCGCCGTCAACGCCTGCTTGGTCAACAACGGCAGCTGCAGCACCTTTGCCACCTGCACATCGACCGGTTCCGGCACCCGGTCTTGCGCCTGCAAGGTCGGCTACAGCGGCGACGGCCTGCTGTGCATCCCGATCAACAACTGCCTGATCGACAACGGAGGTTGCTCAGTCGATGCCCTATGCAACTCGACCGGCCCCGGCACCAGCACCTGCTCATGCAAGCCCGGTTTCACCGGCGACGGCAAGTCCTGCACGTCCGAAGTCGACTGCACCGTGACGCCCGACCTTTGCAACGCCTGCACCGACCCCGCCCTGTCCAACGGCGGCTGTGACGTCGACGCGATCTGCACGCCCACCAGCCCAAAGACGGCTACCTGCGCCTGCAAGCCCGGCTTCCTGGGCAACGGCCAGACCTGCACCGCCGTCGACACCTGCAAGACCGCCAATGGGGGCTGCGCTGCGACCGCCAGCTGCGTCTCGACCGGCCCCGGCACCCACACCTGCGACTGCAAGCCGGGTTACGAGGGCAACGGCAAGACCTGCACGCCCGTCGACAACTGCAAGGTCGGCAACGGCGGCTGCGCGCCAAATGCGGTGTGCGCGTCGACCGGTCCTGGCACCCATTCCTGCACCTGCGCAAGCGGTTACGTGGGCGACGGCAAGACCTGCGCCGCCGTCGACGCGTGCAAGACCAACAACGGCGGGTGCTCGGCCAACGCGACGTGTGCCTCGACTGGCCCGGGAGCCAGCACCTGTGTTTGCAAGAACGGCTATCAGGGCGACGGCAAGGTCTGCGCGGCCATCGACAACTGCAAGGTCGCCAACGGCGGGTGCGACGTCCATGCGGCGTGCACGGTCTCTGGCCCCGGCATCAACTACTGCGCCTGCAAGACCGGCTACCAAGGCGACGGCCAGACCTGCGCCGCCATCGACAGCTGCGCGACCGACAACGGCGGCTGCGCGCTGAACGCGACCTGCTCTGCAACCGGACCTGCCACGAATGGCTGTTCCTGCAAGCCAGGTTACACGGGCAACGGCAAAACCTGTTCCGCCATCGACCCCTGCAAGACCGACCACGGTGGCTGCGATGCAAACGCCGCGTGTACCAAGACGGGCCCAGGCACGCGGTTGTGCTCTTGCAACGACGGCTTCCAGGGCGACGGCCTGACCTGCCAAGCCGGCACTGGACCGTGCGCGCTGAAGAACGGTGGCTGCGCGATTCAGGCACTTTGCTCTGAGGTCGATGGCACCGCGGTGTGCACCTGCAAGGCGGGATTCGTCGGCGACGGCACGACCTGCGCGGACGTGGATGAATGCATAGACGGCTCGGCTACTTGCGCGACAACCGCCAGCTGCGTGAACACGGTAGGTGACTCGCTGTGCGTCTGCAACCCCGGCTGGTCGGGCGACGGCACGACCTGTACGGACGTGGACGAGTGCGTGCAGAACAACGGCGGCTGCTCTCTGCAGGCCGCCTGCACCAACATCGCGGGCGGGGCGACCTGCGCTTGCAAGTCCGGCTGGTTCGGCGACGGCAAGGCTTGTTTGGACGTCAACGAGTGCCAGACCGACAACGGCGACTGCGCGGCCACCGCCGTTTGCACCAACACCCCAGGCGGTGCGACCTGCACCTGCAAGACCGGCTACACGGGCGACGGCAAGGCCTGCAGTGATGTAGACGAGTGCGTCAAGGACAACGGCGGCTGCTCGCCGCACGGGATCTGCACCAATGTCGTGGGCTCTGTGACCTGCGCGTGCAACGTTGGCTACGTGGGCAACGGCAAGGTGTGCAGCGACATCGACGAGTGCGCCGTGGGCAACGGCGGCTGTGCGGCCGACGCGACGTGCGCCAACACGGACGGCAGCTTCACGTGCACCTGCGGCAACGGCTTTGCGGGCAACGGTGTGACCTGCACCGACGTGAACGAGTGCGCGCTGGGACAGAACGACTGCGCTGCTGGGGCGGTGTGCACCAACCTGCCCGGCACATGGAAGTGCTCGTGCGCGCCGGGTTTCTTGGGCGACGGCCTGACGTGCGACGGCTTGGACACCGATGGCGACGGCCTGGCCGACTCGGTGGAGGACGCCAACGGCAACGGTCTGTTCGATGCCGGCGAGACGGACCTTGCCAACCCCGACACCGACGGCGACGGGATTCTGGACGGCGTGGAAGACGCCAACCGTGACGGCAAGTTCGACGGCGGCGAGACGGATCCGCGCATCACCGACACCGACGGCGACCAGCTGCCAGACGGACTCGAAGACGCCAACCACGACGGCTTCCTGGACGTCGGCGAGACGGACCCCCGCAACCCGGACACCGACGGCGACGCCCTGCCCGACGACGCCGAGGACGCCAACCTGAACGGCCTGGTCGACGAGGGCGAGACCGACCCGCGCCTGGCCGACACCGACGGCGACAGCGTTTGGGACTTCGACGACAACTGCCCGGTGTTGCCCAATGCCGACCAGAAGGACGGCGACAACAACGGCAAGGGCGACGCCTGCGACCCCGCCGG
This sequence comes from uncultured Enterobacteriaceae bacterium, assembly GCA_964447285.1. Classification (GTDB taxonomy): domain Bacteria; phylum Myxococcota_A; class UBA9042; order UBA9042; family UBA9042; genus CAJBNH01. Next base: position 93,123 of record CAYURO010000013.1, read on the forward strand.
TGAGGATCTCGGCGGCGACGTGGATGCAGGCGGTCTGGACGCGGACGACACGGCGGCACCCGACGCCGACGACGCGCAGGCAGACGGCGAGGCGGACGGAACCGACATCGCTACCGAAGACGCGGACACGACAGCGGAAGTTAGCCCCGACGTTGAGTCGGACGTTGACCAAGATGCCGACGTGGCGCCCGATGTGCAGCCCGACGTCCCGACCGACGTGGCCGGCGACGGCGTGGCGCCCGGGGATGCCGATACGCTCGATACAGTCGATAACGGGGTGGACTTGGACGAGGGCGACATGGTCGGCCCAGGCGATGTCGGCGCCGACGGGAACTCGCTGCGCGGCGGCGGCTGCACTTCCGGGGCAACACCTGTGACGGGTGCGCCCATCGCCTTGCTGCTGCTGGGGATCCTGGCGCTGGTGCGGCTTCGGCGGACCTCGCAGTCGCAGCGAGAGACGGCGCGTGCGGTCGCCGGGCTGACGCTCGCGGTTGTGGCGCTGCTGCCGGCGCAGGCACAGGCGCAGGCGGGCTTTGACGTCGAGCAGTTCGAGGCGGTCCCGGTAGGCAGCGGCGCGCTGAACCAGTGGCAGTCGCGGTCGCCGGAGCACCTGCAGTGGGGCGCGGGCCTGTCGCTGGGCTATGCGCACAAGCCGTTGACGCTGGTGCAAGTGAAGGATGGGGTCGAGACGGCCGTCGGAGATGTGGTGCCGGGGCTGCTGCGCGGCGAGTTGCTGGGGCGCATCGGGCTGTTCGACTGGTTCGAGCTGTCGGCCGCCCTGCCCCTTGCCTGGACGCTGGGCACCCCGGACTTGGCGCTGTCGGGTCGCACAGTGGCGGACCTGCAGACGGCAGGCTTGGGCGACGTGCGGCTGACGGCGGGCGCAGACCTGTGGGCGCTGGCGGGGTTGCGCAATCCAGCTGACGATGGCTTGGGCGTGGGCCTGCGCTTGACCCTGTGGCTGCCGACGGGAGACCCGACGGCCTTTCACGGCGACGACGGCCTGCGGTTCGAGCCGCGGCTGGTGGTCGACTGGCGCAAGGGCGACTGGCAGGCGGGCGTGAACGCCGGGTTCCTGCTGCGACCGCAGTCGACGCTTGTGGACGTCCAGCACGACAACAGCGTCCGCTTGGGCGCGTTTGGCGCCGGGCCGCTGGCCGGGCCGCTGGGCTGGGTGGTGACGGCTTCCGGCGCGCTGCAGACGACCGACTCGCTGGACCCGTCGAACCCCGGAAAGACCCTGTCGATGCTGAACGACAGCCCTGCCGAGGTGCTGGCCGGCCTGACCTTGCGGTCAGTGCTCGCGGACGCAACCCTGGCCGCGGGACCCGGCGTCAACGACGCGATCGGCAGCCCCGCCTGGCGCGCCGTGCTCCAGGTGGCGTTCAACGCGGCGCCAGTGCCCAAAGACCCCGACCTGGACGGTCTGGTCGCCGCGGTCGACCGCTGCCCCAACGCCGCCGAGGACAAGGACGCCTTCGAGGACGGCGACGGCTGCCCCGACCCCGACAACGACAAGGACGGCATTGCCGACAGCGCCGACCAGTGCCCGAACGCCGCCGAGGACAAGGACAACTTCGAGGACGACGACGGTTGCCCTGACGTCGACAACGACAGGGACGGAATACCGGACGCAAGTGACAAGTGTCCAAATCAGCAGGAGAACAAGAACGGCATTGAGGATAACGACGGCTGCCCCGATCTGGATGCCGACAAGGACGGCGTGTTCGACGAGAACGACCGCTGCAAGACTGTTCCTGAAGACATGGATGGCTTCGAGGACTATGACGGTTGCCCCGATCCGGACAATGACAAGGACGGCCTGCTGGACACGACGGACAAGTGCCCGAGCCAGGCGGAGGACAAGGACGCGTTCCAGGACGGCGACGGCTGCCCCGATCCCGACAATGATCAGGACGGGATCCTCGACGCGGCCGACAAGTGCCCGGATGACGCGACCAATGCCTGCAAGGCGGCGCGCATCGGCAGCGAGATCGTGATCTACGGGTCTGTGGAGTTCGCCAAGGGCAAGGCCGACATCCTCCCGGTCGGTATCGACGCTCTGGACGAAGTGCTGGTGATCCTGCTGGAACACGACGAGATCCGGAAGGTCGAGGTCCAAGGCCACACCGAATCGGACGGGGACGACCAGAAGAACCTGCAGCTGTCGCAGGAGCGCGCGGAAGCCGTGGTCAAGTATCTGGTTGATCGCGGGATCGAGCCCGAGCGGCTAACGGCCAAGGGCTACGGTGAGACCGTGCCGCTGGTGCCGGACACGACCAAGGCGGACAAGGCCAAGAACCGCCGCGTGCAGTTCGTGATCCAGCCGGACGCCGCGCCGTAACTTGCCCGACCCGTCACCGGGGCGTGCGAGCCGTGCGAATCCGCACACGTGGGGCCCGACCGTTGCCGCACGCTTGCGCGGTTTGCTACAGTGCTGCCGCCCGGCGAAGCGACTCGCGTCCTGCAGGGCCCGTGGATGCTGTTTCGCTCCACGGCCCGCGCGGCACTACGGGCCGGCTGGCGGACGCCCAAACCTGGGTGACCGACGCCGGACCCCGATCGATGCCGTCTCCCGGCGCCACTGTGCGCCCACTTCCCAGGAGTCCGCATGGCAAAGCCCGCGACCATCGGCCAGTTGAGCCGCGACGAGGTGCAACTCCTCGAGCGCACGCTCGCCAACATGCCCATCGGCAAGACCGAGGCCTCAGGCCCCGACGCCGACGGCCTGCTGAAGTTCGGCTATCACCAGAATCCGTACATGCGCGCCTTTACCAAGGTGCTGTGGAGCGGTTACGCGTTGAGCCGCGGCCAGCTTGCAGAGGGCAGTCAGCGCTTCAGCCAAGCCCGCCGCGACGCCGGCGTCAGCGCCATTGACCAGATGACGATCCAGGCCCTCGAAGAGGCCGCTGCGGCGCTCGAGCAGGCCATGGCCCCCGACGGCACCATCACCTCGTTCTTGGGCGTGCTGCGCGACAAGACCATGCTGCGGCTGTGGTCGCGCGTGTGCGAGACGACGGGGCTGCCGCCGCCGCGCTTCCACGTCCTGTTCGGTCAAAAGCCCCAGGTGACGGTTGCCGATCTGGACGCAGAGGAAGAGGCTGAAATGGCCGCGCTGCGCAAGGATTCGCCTGCCCCTCCGACTCCTGCTGCGTCGGACGACGTGGATGAAGACGAAGGGGACGACGACGGGGACGGCGACGACGAGGACGGCGACGACGACGACAGCGACGAGGGGCCAAGCAACAGCGAAGGCGACAGGACGCCCCAGCCCCCCCGCGAAGACCGGCCCGCCCGCCAACGTGAGGCACAGGACCGCCCCGCACGCGACCAGGCTCCGCTGAGCGTGACGGTGTCGCGCAACGGCAACGCCGATCTGGTGCCTGAGCTGGTGATGTCCGCCGCCAGCGAGCTGCTGCGCGAGCTGCGCGTCCGCCACGCCACGGGTCCGTTGCGCTTGACGCTGACTGTTGAAGGCGAGCAAAGCGGCGAGCGCCCCAGCACGGGCGGCAACCGTCACCGCCGCCGCCGTCGCTGAAGCGGCAACGGGAACCCGAGGTCGCCGGCCGCAGGCCCGCTCGTACCCGGCTGGACCCGAAACTTGGGCCTCGCCTTACCGCACGCGTTCCGGTTGCCCACCGCCCCTCCACCCGCTAGGCTCGCCCGCTCTGGCCACGACAGCCGGACGCCGCAAGCCGAGGAAAGGTGAAGGAAAGCCGCCAGTCCGCCAATCGCCCGCCCTGGATGCTTCGCCTGCCCCTGCTGGTGCTGGCGTTGCTGGCGGCGACGGGCACGCTGGATGCCCCTGCCCTTGCCGCGCCGCATCCGGCCCACGCGTCCCATGCCGCATCCGGCAAGTCCGCGGCCGCCGGTCAGGCCAAGTCCACGCACGCCACGGGGAAACGCGCCAAGACCCGCCACACCCGGCACAAGCGCGGTGGACGCCACGGCTACCGTCCCAACTCTTGCGGCACGCACCGATCCAAGGCGCTGTTTCGCGACACGGTCGCCAGCTATGCCCGCCACCATCGCCTGTCTGTTCGCACGTTTCTGGCGCTCAATGGGATGCAGGGGACGTCCCCGAACGCCAAGCTGGTGCATCGGCACCGCTATGTGACATCGCGGGGCGGCGTGGGCGAGCGGCTGTACGGCGGCGTGTCGATGGGCGCGAGCACGGGAAACTACGTCGTCAGCAACCCCAATCGCGCGTGGGGCCAGCCCTTCGTGGTCGATCTGCTGCAGCGGGCGGCGCGCACGGTCCAGGAGCGCTATCCGCAGGGGCATCGGCTGGTGTTTGAGGATTTGTCTTTTCCCAAGGGTGGTTGCATGTCCCCGCACATCGAGCATCGGGGCGGGCTGGAGGTCGACGTCGGCTTCTACCACCACGGCATTGACCCGGGGAAACGGCTAAAGAGTGGCACCAACGGCACGCTGGACGGCCGTCGGACGCTGCTGTTCCTGCGCACGTTGCTGGAGACGGGACAGGTCGACCGCATCATCACCGACCGGCGCGTCCTGTCGCAGCTGCGGTCGCAGGCGCGTCGGCAGGGGGTGGCGGCGCCGACCATCGCCAAGTGGTTTTCGGCCGGTGGAAGACGAACCCGAGCCATCGCCAACCACGGGTCGGGACACGGCAATCACTTTCACGTCCGCTTCAAGTGTCCCGCCACCGGCTGTCAGGACCGGATCGAGGTGCTGAACCTGCCCGATGACCCCACGCCCATCGATGATCCGGCGCCCGAAGACGGTGCGACACCCAACCACACCCCTGTAGACGAGTCGTCGGGCGACGACGGCCCGCCGAACGAAGGCCAGAACCACTGAGGTCCCCATGCGTTTCGTTGCCCCTGCCCTGCTTGCCCTGTTCGCGCTGGCCTGCGGTCATGCCGCGCCGGTGGTGCCTCCGACACCGGTGGCCTCGGTTGAGCCGATGCTGTCTGTTCCGCGCCCGGTGCCGGTGACGCTGGCCGAGGTGGGTCTGGACGCGACGGCCCTGGACCGGAACGTGAATCCTTGTGAGGACTTCTATCAGTTCGCGTGCGGTGGCTGGCTGCAGAAGACCCCCGTGCCCGGCGACGAGGCGAGCTGGTACCGCAGCTTCGACGAGATTCAGCGCCGCAACGAGGTGGACCTGCTGGCAATTCTGGAGGACGCGGCCAAGAACCCGGGCGACGACGCGGTCGTCAAGCAGCTGGGGACGTTCTACGGCGCGTGCATGGACGAGACGGCTGCGGAGAAGCAGGGACTGGCGCCGGTCGCGCCGCTGCTGGCAAAAGTGAAGGGTCTGAAGAACTTGCGCGATCTGCCCGGGGTGCTGGCTGAGCTGAATCGCCACGGCGTTTGGCCGCTGTTTCGCGCGTCGGCCGAGCAGGACCTGGACGACGCCACCCGCGTGATGCTGCAGATCGACGAAGGCGGCCTGGGGCTGCCCGACCGCGACGACTACCTCTCGCAGGACGAGCGTGCGACCGGGCTGCGCAAGGCCTATCTGGCCCACGTGGAGGCGATGTTGCGGCTGGGCGGGCTGGACGTGAAGGCAGCGGCCAAGGGTGCGGCGGATGTGTTGCGGCTGGAGACCGAGCTGGCGACCGTCACCAAGACCCGCGTAGAGCGGCGCGACCCGAAGGGGATGCATCACGCGACCGAGCTGGATGCGTTGCGGCAGTCGGCCCCAGCGCTGGACTGGCAGGCGTGGCTGGCGGCACTGGAAACCGCAGGCGTGACGCGGATGAACGTGACTTCGCCTGCCTTTGTGACCGGCATGAGCACGCTGCTGGGCAAGACGCCCCTGCCGGTCCTGCGCACCTATCTGACCTGGCACGTGCTGCGCAGTACGGCGGGCGTGCTGACGCAGGCGCTGTTCGACGAGTCGTTTCGCATGGCCAAGGTGCTGACGGGACAGGACGAGCCCAAGCCGCGCTCGCGACGCTGCATCGACGCCACCGACGGTGCGTTGGGAGAGGCGCTGGCGCAACCGTTTGTCCAGCGGCGCTTTTCGGGCGAGAGCAAGCCCGCCGCCGTCGAGATGGTCGAGGCGATTCGCGCGGCATTCGGTCAGGCCGTCGCTGACCTTGCCTGGATGGACGAGGCCACGCGGGTCAAGGCCGGGGTCAAGCTGCAGGCAATGGAGTTCCTGATCGGCTATCCGGACACGCCGCGCCACTACGACTTCGCCATCGAAGCGGGCCGCAACGGACAAAATGCTTTGGCGGCCAGACAGTTCGAGACACGCAGGCAGTTTGCCAAGATCGGCAAGCCCGTCGACCGGCGCGAGTGGCAGATGAGCCCGCCCACCGTGAATGCCTACTACGACCCGCAGAAGAACCACATGGTGTTTCCCGCCGGCATCCTGCAGCCGCCGTTCTACGATGTGCGTGCGGGCGTGGCCGTGAATCTGGGCGGCATCGGCATGGTGGTGGCGCATGAGCTGACGCACGGCTTTGACGACGAGGGGGCGCAATTCGATGCCAAGGGCGACTTGCGAGACTGGTGGACGCCGACGGTGGCCGAGCAGTTCCGCGCCAGGACCCAGTGCATCGCCGAACAGTACAGCACTTACCGCCCCTTGCCCGACCTGCCGCTGAACGGCCAGCTGACGCTGGGCGAGAACATCGCCGATGCGGGTGGGGTCAAGCTTGCGTTCGCCGCGTATCGTCGGCTGCGGGCGCAGGCCAGGGAGACGCCGGTCGCCGACGGCTTCACCGAAGACCAGCAGTTCTTTCTGGCGCAGGCGCAGACCTGGTGCGGCAACGTGCGCGAGGCCCAAGTGCGGCTGGCGGCGCAGACGGACCCGCACTCGCCGCCGCGCTTTCGTGTCAACGGCCCGCTGTCGCAGCTGCCCGCGTTTGCCGAGGCGTTTCAGTGCGCCCAAGGCACGCCGATGCACCCCGCGCAGCGCTGCGCGGTTTGGTAGTGCGACGTCTCGAGCGCGCCCACCAAAGACGGACGCCCCAGGTCCGCGAATCGCCAAGGATTCCCCAAGCGCCGGGCGGTGTCTGCCGCGCCCGTTGCGGTGCGGTTGACCGCCTCGAGCCCCCACCCAACCCGCCAGGGCTATCGCATGAAGCCAAGCGGCGCAGAGGCGGGCGGATGGCCTCGTGTCTCGGCCGCAGCGGGCAATCGGACCTTGGCGCCCCTCCCCCCGCTTCCGCGCGCCCCCTCCCCATTGCGTGATCTATTGAAACGTATTGTATTTTCGCTGGCGCAATAGGGATGGGGCTCTGGGTTATCTGTCGTTAGACCCCCGGGGCCGGGCCGCGCCGGCACACTTGCCATGTCCTCGCTTGCACCGTCCGAGTTGGGACGTCGCACCCCAAAGTGTCGCGACCGGTTGGGAGAGTTCCCATCCACATTCCGCCATCGAAACCACTGAACGCGACAAAAATACTACGGAATGGGGAGGGGAACGCGCGGCAGCGCTGGGGAGGGGCGCCAGTGAGCAGACGCTGACCACAACTCGGTGCTGTCGCTGCATCCCTGACGTGAGGTCGCCGGCCGGAGGCCCACTCGTAGCCTCTTTGCCCCCGACTCCGAGTCGCCTACACCTCGGCCACGCTGCCGGACAGCCACCGCTCGACCTCGGCCGTCGACATCCCCTTGCGCCGCGCATAGTCCTCGAGCTGGTCGCGTCCGATGCGGCCGACGGGAAAGTAGTCTGCGTCGGGGTGGCCCAGGTACAGCCCAGAGATGGTGGCGGCCGGCGTCATCGCCAGATGGTCCGTCAGCCCCATGCCCAGTTGCTCGGCGCCCAGAATGTCGAACAGGCCGCGCTTGTCGGTGTGGTCGGGGCACGCCGGATAGCCGAACGCCGGACGGATGCCGCGGAATTGCTCGGCCAGCAGCTGGTCCAGCGTCAGCTTCTCGCCCACCGCGTACCACTGACGGCGCGCGTGCTCGTGCAGATACTCCGCCGCCGCCTCGACCAGCCGGTCTGCCAGCGACTTCGCCAGAATGGCCTGATAGTCGTCGTGCTGGGCCTCGAACGACCGCGCCAGCTCGTCGCAGCCCAGTCCGGCCGTGACCGCAAACGCCCCCACCCAGTCTTGCACGCCGCTCGAGCGCGGGGCCACGAAGTCGGCCAGGCACAGATGCGGCTTGTCGTTGGTCTTCTGCTGTTGCTGCCGCAGCATGGGAAAACGCACCAGCTCGCGCCGCCGCTCGCCGTCGGCAAACAGCACCAGATCGTCGCCGTCGCTCTCGGCCGGCCAGAAGCCATACGCGGCGCGCACTTGCAGCAGGTGACCGTCGATGATCCGCTGCAGCAGCACCTGGGCATTGTCATACAGCTCGCGGGCCTGGGCACCGTGCGTCGGGTGTTCGAGGATCTGCGGAAACTTGCCCTTCAGCTCCCAGGCCACGAACAGGAACGTCCAGTCGATGTAGGGCAGCAGCTCTTGCAGCGGAATGTGGATGTGCCGCCGGCCCAGAAACGCGGGGCGCGTCGCGTGCTCTGGCTTCCACACCCACGGCAGCCGCCGGTCACGCGCCTCGCGCAGGGGCGTCAGCGGCCGGTCATGGCGGGTGGCGTAGACCTCGCGCAAATTGGCCTGCTCCTTGCGGTTCTCGTCGGCGAACGCGGGCGACTGTTTGGGGTCCAGCAGCGAGGCCACCGTGTTCACCGCGCGCGACGCATCCAGCACGTGCACCACCGGGGCATCGTACTCGGTCGCAATCTTGACGGCCGTGTGGGGCCGGCTGGTGGTCGCGCCGCCGATCAGCAGGGGCAACTTCAGGCCGCGCCGTTGCATTTCCTTGGCGACGTGGACCATCTCGTCCAGCGACGGCGTGATCAGCCCCGACAACCCCACCACATCGGCCTTCTCGGCCACGGCGGCGTCCAGGATCTTGTCGGCCGGTTGCAGCACGCCCAGGTCGACCACCCGGTAATTGTTGCACCCCAGCACCACGCCCACGATGTTCTTGCCGATGTCGTGCACGTCGCCCTTCACGGTCGCCAGCAACACCGTGCCCTGGTACTGACGCTCGCCATCGGTCCCCGCCCCTTGCAGGTGGGGCAGCACGGTCGCCACGCCTTTCTTCATCACCCGCGCGGACTTGACCACTTGCGGCAGGAACATCTTGCCCGCGCCGAACAGGTCGCCCACCGTGCGCATGCCGTCCATCATCGGGCCTTCGATGATGTCCAGCGGCCGGTCGAACTCCCGCAGCGCCTGCTCGACGTCGGCCTCGATGAAGTCGGCGGTGCCCGACACGAGCGCATGGGCGATGCGCTCCCGCAGCGGCAGCGTGCGCCAGGCCTGCTCGTGCTCTCGCTTCTTGCCGCTGCCCTTCAGCCGCTCGGCCAGCTCGACCAGCCGCTCGGTCGCGTCCAGGCGACGGTCCAACAGCACGTCTTCCACGCGCTCCAGCAGCTCGGGCTCGATGTCGGCCACCACCGCGATCTGCCCCGCGTTCACGATGCCCATGTCCAGACCGGCGCGGATGGCGTGGCCCAGAAACACCGAGTTCATCGCCTCGCGCACCACCTGATTGCCGCGGAAGGCGAACGACAGGTTCGAGACGCCGCCCGACACCCGTGCGCCCGGGCAACGGGTCTTGATCTGGCGGGTCGCCTCCAGGAATTCCAGTGCGTAGCGGGCGTGTTCCTCGAGGCCGGTGCCGACCGCCAGCACGTTGGGGTCGAACACGATGTCCTGCGGGTCCCAGCCCTGCCCGACCAGCAGCGCATAGGCCCGCTCGCAAATCGCGACCTTGCGGGCGGCCGTGTCGCCCTGCCCCACCTCGTCAAAGGCCATCACGACCGCGGCCGCGCCGAACTGCCTGACCACCGCCGCGCGCCGCAGGAATTCCGCCTCGCCGTCCTTCAGCGACAGCGAATTCACGATTCCCTTGCCCTGCAGGCACTCGAGACCGGCCTCGAGCACCGACCACTTCGACGAGTCGACCATGATGGGCAGCCGGGCGATCTCGGGCTCGGACGCCACCAGCCGCAGAAACGTCGTCATGGCGGCCTCGGAGTCCAGCAACCCCTCGTCCATGTTGACGTCCAGCACGTTGGCGCCCCCCCGCACCTGGTCCAGCGCCACTTCCAGCGCCTGACCGAACGCGCCCGACTTGATCAGGTCGGCGAACCGCTTGGATCCGGTGACGTTGGTGCGCTCGCCGATGACGATGAAGTTGCTGTCGGGGCGCACCACCAACGGCTCCAACCCCGACAGGCGCAGAAAGTTCTTGGGCGGCAAGGGGATCTCGCCCGCCCGCACCCGCGCCGCCCGCGACGGCTTGCCCTGCACCGCCTGCACGATGGCCGCGATGTGCTGCGGCGTCGTGCCACAGCAGCCGCCGACCACGTCCAGCAGCCCCTCGTCGACCAGCTGGCCGACCAGTCTCGCGGTGACTGCCGGCGTCTCGCGGTAGGCACCAAACGTGTCGGGCAGCCCGGCGTTGGGATAGACCGACAGGTGCACGTCGGCCACCGCGGCCAGCTCTTCGAGATACGGCCGCATCTGCCCCGCGCCCAGCCCGCAATTCAGCCCCACCGAGAACGGCTTGGCGTGGGCGATCGAGGTCCAGAACGCCTCGACCGTCTGGCCCGACAGCGTGCGCCCGCTCTGGTCGGCAATCGTCACCGACACCATGACCGGCAGCCGGTGCCCCAGCTCGGCAAACACGTCCTCCATCGCCATCAGGCAGGCCTTGAGGTTCAGTGTGTCGAACACCGTCTCGGCCAGCAGCAGATCGACGCCACCCTGCACAAGCCCGCGCACCTGCTCGGCATACGCGGTGCGCATCTGGGCAAACGTCACGGCGCGGTAGCCCGGGTCCTCGACCTGAGGCGAGATCGACAGCGTGCGGTTCGTCGGCCCGATCGACCCCGCCACGAACCGCGGCTGTTGCGGCGTTCTGGCCGTCCACTCGTCCGCCGCCAGTCGGGCGATGCGCGCCGCCGCGACGTTGAGCTCGTGCGCCAGATGCCCCAGACCGTAGTCGTCCTGCGCGATGGAAGTGGCCGTGAACGTGCACGTTTCCACCACGTCTGCGCCCGCCGCCAGGTAGGCGTCGTGGATGTCGGCGATGACTTGCGGCTGCGTCAGGACCAACAGGTCTGAATTGCCCCGCACGTCGCTGCGGTGGTCGGCAAACCGCGCCCCGCGCCACGCCGCCTCGTCCAGCTTGCGCTGCTGGATCAGCGTGCCCATGCCGCCGTCCAGGACCAGCACGCGCCGGTCGAGCACCTCTTCCAACCGCTTCAGGATCCTGTCGGGCATGGGCTTGTGCATCCGGGCTTGGGGGTCAAGCGGGTCGAGCGGCGGCAAGTATGGCGACTGGGGGGCGAGTTCGCTACCCGCGCGGGAAGACGACTGCACGGCGCCAGCGACGCCGACCTTCCCCATCGTCAGTGCCTCCCCAGCGCTGTGCTTTGGCGTCCAGGATGCGACCAAATGCCCCAGCACTGGAGCGGCGTTCTTCGACCAGGCACCGGTCTCGGCCAGTGCGTTGTCACCCCAGCGTCCGCAGCAACGCGTCCAACCGCGCCTTGGCTGCCTGGACCGCCTCGACCGCCTGGGTCCGCTGCGCCCGCGTCAGCTTGCCCGGCGCCACGGCGGCCCACTGCTCCGACCAAGCATCGGTTTCGGCCACCCACTTCCGGGCACGCGCCAGCAAGCGACCCGGCGGCAGGCGCTTGACCTTGGGGCCGGGCAGCGGTGGCGCCTGCGTACCGGGAGTCGCGGGGTCAGTGTCGTACCAGTCGCCCGTCTTGGCCGCGTCGATGGCCTGCTGCAGCACCTGCACCGTCCAGCCCTGGTCGACAATGGCATGGGCAAGTCGGGCGCGCATCGTAGGGTCAGAGACCCGCGTGAGCTCGACGACGTGTGAGAAGCCCAACGAATCGCGAACCGGCCCTGGCAGGGTGTCGAACACGATGCGGGCGAGGATGCAGTCGCGCAGGGTCCGCTCGCCCAGGCCGAACACGCGCAGGTTGTCGGCGCAGGTGGTTGCGAAGGTCGTGAACCGGTTGACCTTGGTGTGCGAGTTGTCGCGGTAGTCGGCGGCACTGCCCTCGAAGAAGTGGTCGAGCAGCAGGCGGCCGACTTCCAGGCGATAGAAGAGCAAATGGTCACGCGACAGGGCGCGGAGCTCACCCAGGATTTCGCTGAAGGATTCGTTGGTTGTCGCAGCAGTCATGTCCGTGGGCATGGGCAAGGACTCCTTGGTGGACCGGTGGGAAGGGATCGTTGCAGACGTCTGCAACGATCATTATCTCGGTCTGGCGGCGAGATTGCGGTCGGTTTCGCTCTGCGTCAAGGGGGATGGAGGGCGTCTGGCGGTGGCGACCAGATGGCTCAGTTTACCCGGCGATCACCCCGCCTCAACCCGCTACCGATACCCAACGCCGGCCTCAGTGGTCAAATGCCGCGGCCGCGCTGGCTCCACCTCGAGCTTCTGCCGCAACTGCGCCATATCCAGCCGCAGGTGATGCGTGTGCTCGACCGCATTGGGCCACCAAACCTCACACAGCAACTGGCGATGCGTCACGACCCGGTCGGCATTCTTCACAAGGATCACCAGCAGCTTGCACTCGCGCGGCGTCAGGTGAACCACCGCAACTCTGCGGCTGACCTCGCGTTTGATCGGGTCAGCCCGCACGTCGCCAAACGCGCAAGCCGACTCGGCATCGGGCGTGCGCGCCGCGTGCCGCAGAGCCACGCGCATCCGCGCCAGCCGCCGCAAGGAAGCACGATCGCGGGCGACCCGACGAACGCCAACCAGGCCCAGGGGCTGAACCCCCGGGCTATGTTTGCCCCGTCCACCTTCGTGGACGAGCGGGCTCGGGACACCCGCGAAGGTGGGCGTCGCAATCATGGCCCGCCAGTTCAGTGGCTGTGCGCCATCCAATACTCTGGAAACGCACGTGATTCGCGGTGACACGCTCGCTGTCCGGTTGGCCAGCCCCAATGGGCCGGAAGCTGGCGCGTGGCGGCACACCAGTGATGAATCAACCGTGGCACATGTGCTTGACGTCCCGCCCAACCGCGACCAGCATCGTGAGTACGCACTTGGTCAGCCTTCCAGTCGCGAGCGCAAGCTTGGTGAGACCCGATGGCAACGAACGCTCCGCTGCCTCTGGCCTGCAGCTGGTTGGACTCACAATGGACACCCTCCCAGTTCCATCCCCGGCGCGCGGCCACGATGTGCCATCGCCGCCCGTCGGCGACGCTGCCAGCACCGCACGCCCTGCACCAGCAACCAACCCCGCGATCGACCTGGATGCTGCCGTCGCACATCTGAATGCGCTTGCCGCTGGCGACGCCCTCGACACCGCGCTCGCCACGGGCCGCTACCTTGTCGACACGTTCTTCGATGGCGACGTGTGTGCGTTCGAGCGACCGAGGACGCCCGGACGCGTCTCCTTGCGACAACTCGCCGGCCGGTCGGACCTCGAAGCGTCGCACTGCACCCTGTGTCGCGACATCGGGATTCTCGGTCAGTCCCTTCTGTTACCCCGGGCCGGCTATCCCAACCTGAAGCTGTCGCACCACTGCGCCCTGCTGGCCGTGCGCGATGTCGCGTCCAAGCTCGCCCTCGCGCCGCGCTCGGAGGCGAACGACTGGAGCTCCAGGCAGTTGGCGGAGGAGATCGGGCGCGCGAAAGCCGAAGCGAGTGGCCCGCCCCGGCGCGGCCGTCCCAGCGTGCCGAAGTTCGTCAAGGCCGCGCGGCAGGTCGCGGCCATGTCGCGCCAGATCACGTCGATTCCGTGCGACGAGGCTGCGCTCAGGCGGTTCACGTTCTCGCTTTCGGCCGAGGCGCTCGAGACAGGTTGGGCGTCGGCCGTCAAGTTGTCGGTGTGGTTCGAAGCGGCGGCGATGCGGGCCGATGAGTTGGTCGCGCGGTTGATGCGAGAGGACGAGGCGGCTGAGGAAGGCGCGGCCGTGGACGCGACGGTGGAACCGCGGCGGGCGGCCGCCGGGGAATTGCAGCGCTGCAATTCCCCGAGTGCGCGGTGGGACGTTGCCGGGCACGGGGCCAACCGATAGCATGGCCGGTGGAGGTCGTGATGAGCGTTCGACAGAATGGTGGTTCCCTCGTGATCCTAGGTCGTTGCGTGGGTGCGGCACTCGCCACGCTGCTCGCGCTCGCCGCATGCACCGGCCCCGCTGACACACCGGCCCCCGACATGCAACAGCTCGAAGTCGCGCCCGACACGACCGACGGCGACCTTGCAGACGGGACGGACGCCCCGGCAGACGCCGCGGCGACGTGCGAGGTCCACGCCGACTGTCCCGGCCCGTTGGACCAATGCGTTGTGCAAACGTGCGTCGCGCAAGTCGCCTGCAAGTCCGACAAGCAATGCGCAGACTTCGGCAAGGTGTGCGACTTGCAGGATGGCAGGTGCGTGCAATGCCTGGTCGACGGCGACTGCAACGACGGTCAGTCCTGCAAGGCACATCTGTGCCTGGACGCACCGGCGCCGTGTGGGACCAGCAAGGACTGCGCGTCGGGAACGGTGTGCGACAAGCCGGCCGCGCAGTGCGTGGGCTGCCTGAGCGACGACGACTGCGACGACTTGGCGCACTGCGAGCAGACGGTCTGCGTGACGGACGTGTGCCACGGTGGCGCGACGGCCTGCGTCGATGGCAGCACGCGCAAGGCGTGCGCGGCGAACGGCGGTGGCTGGACCAGCGAGGCGTGCACCGGCGGCACCAGTTGCATTGCGGGGAGTTGTGCGACGTCGGTGTGCACGGCGGGGGCGAAGTCGTGCGCCCAAGGGCAGAACGGGGTGGCGACGTGCAACGCGACCGGTACGGCGTGGGGCGACGCGGTGGCGTGTCCGGCGGCGACGAGCTGCAAGGATGCCGTGTGCCAGCCGCAGGTGTGTACCCCCAACCAGAAGAAGTGCAACGCGCAAGGCGGGATGGACGTGTGCGCGGCCGACGGCTTGGGCGAGATGAACTGGGTCTGCCCGAAGACGGCGGATGGCAAGCCGCAGGTGTGCGTGCAAACGGGCGCGACGGCGGAATGCAAGGCACAGGCGTGCGTGCCAGGGGCGAGCTTCTGCGACGGGCAGACGGCCAAGGTGTGCGATGCGCAAGGGATTTTGGCGGCGGTCAAGGCGGATTGCAGCGTGCCGGATGGTGCAGGCAAGGCGCAGTTGTGCCTGGACGGGGCGTGCCAGCCGGCGGCGTGTACGGCGGGCAGCAAGGCTTGCGCGGATGTCGAGACCCTGGCGACGTGCAAGGCGACGGGCGATGGCTATGACAAGGTGGCGTGCGGACAGGGGAAGGCGTGCGAGGACGGCGCGTGCCTGGCGGTGGTGTGCGCACCTGCGGCGGCGAGCTGCGAGGGTGGCAAAGCCGTGAAGTGCTCGGCGGCGGGGACCAAGACGGTGGTGGTCGAGGATTGCGGCGCGAAGGGCAAAGTCTGCGTGAATGGCGCGTGCAAGGCCAAGGTGTGTACGGCTGGCCAGATCAGTTGTCAGGGCGCGCAGTTGGGCACGTGCACGCCGGATGGGACCGGGTGGACGCTGCAGGCGTGCCCGTCGGGGGAGACTTGTTCGGGCGGCAAGTGCGTCGCGAAGGTCTGCGATGCCGGGACGATGGGGTGCCAGGGCAAGTCGGTGGCGGCTTGCAACGGCAGTGGAACGGCTTGGGTCAACGTCGAGGACTGCGGTGGCACGGGGCAGACTTGCCTGGATGGCAAGTGCGTGGCGGCGAGCTGCACGCCCAAGGTCGTGCAGTGCGATGGGAAGACGCTGGTCGAGTGCAACGCTTCGGGAACTGGGTGGAATCCTGGCGAGGATTGCTCGGTGAAGGGGCTGGTTTGTATCGGCGGGCAGTGTGTCGCGGCGGTTTGCTCGGCTGGGGCGGTGAAGTGCGAGTCCAGCAAGGTGCTGACTTGCAATGCTGGCGCGACGGCTTGGCTGGCGGGCGAGGACTGCTCGGCGACCGGGAAGGTCTGCGCGGACGGGAAGTGCTTGGTCTGCCAGCCGGGGGCGAAGGTGTGCTCGGCGCAGGGCAAGGCGGCGACTTGCTCAGGCGACGGGGGTGGGTGGACTGAGGTTGGGTGTGATGACGGCAATGCTTGCACCGTGGACTCGTGCAAGGACGGGGTTTGCGGGAGTGTGGCCGCGAAGAACGGGACGAGTTGCGGCGACAAGATGGCTTGCCAAGCGGGGGTTTGCGTGAACGAGGTTCCCGAGGGGATGGTGTTGATCCCGGCCGGGTCGTTCATGATGGGGTGCGTACCGGGTGACGGCGAGTGCGAGATCAGCGAGAAGCCGCGCCACACGGTCATCCTGGACGCGTACTCCATCGACGCCTTCGAGGTGACCGTTGCGAAGTACAAGAAGTGCGTGGACGCTCAGAAATGCACGGTACCCGGCACTGCTGCGCCGAACCACAACTGGGGCGTGCTCGGTCGAGAACAGCATCCGGTGAACGAGTTGACGTGGAGCCAAGCGGTCGCGTACTGCAACTGGGCAGGCGGTCGGCTGCCGACGGAAGCCGAGTGGGAGAAGGCGGCGCGCGGTGGCGAGGACGGCAAGAAGTATCCGTGGGGCGATGAGTCGCCGACGTGCACACCTGGTCAGAAGAACACGGCGGTGTTCTCGAGTTGTGGCTTGGGCGGTACCCGGGCAGTGGGTACTGCCAGTGCACCGAACGGCTACGGCCTGTACGACATGGCGGGCAACGTGTGGGAGTCGGTGGAAGACCGCTACGACGGTTCCTATTATGGTTCCTCACCTCCAGCGAATCCGAAGGGACCGACCACGGGTTCCGATCGGGTCAGCCGAGGCGGTGGCTATGCTTCCGGCATCCCGTTGTTCCTACGCGCGTCCATTCGCGTCGGAAGCGCCCCCACTTCCGGTAGCGGCGACCACGGGTTCCGCTGTGCCACCTCCATGCCGTAGTGAGTCCTGACCGCGCGTCACGTGTTGATCGACGCAGCACCTGCCGGTGACGGAGTTCCGGTAGGCCCCGCGTACAGGTTGCAGGCCTGGAACTCCGTAACCCCCCGAAGACGAGCGCCTACCAGCGCCGCCTTGCTTGACCGAAGCTG
>CAYURO010000014.1:0-107840 GCA_964447285.1 uncultured Enterobacteriaceae bacterium
GTGGGCTACCGTTCAAGAAGTCCCTGCCGGGACTCGCACCAGGGCCACGGTCGGCACCCCGCGTCCCTTGAGCCTCCGATGGGAGTGTCCGGGGGGCGCAGGCGCACACACGAACGGCGACGCGCACGGGACGGTGGTCACAAGCCAGGTGACCGCCTGAAGAATTGGGGACGCGCCTGTAGTCTGCGAAGTCATCGCCGCAGACTTCTCGACACGTAGCCCGCGGACTTGAGTCCGGGGGCGTGCCGGAACATGCGGCTCGACCGCGCTTCTGGTAGCCCCGCCCGCGCGGGCTTCTTGAATCAATCGAACGACTACTCGAGCCCCACAATCCGCTGCGCGCAGAAGTTCACGACGGCGCCGGCAAGCTTGGGCGCGTCGGACGGGCACTGCTTGGCGCAAGCGGTCGGGTCCTTTGCCTTGGCGCACAGCTCGGCGCACTTCAGGGCGGGGTCGGCGTACCAACCGGTCAGGCATTCCTTGCGGAATTCCTTGCCCTTCTCCTCGTCGATGCCGGCCGGCTTGGCGTCGGCGCACAGCTGCGGACCCAGCGCGGCCTTGTCGGCGATGTAGCAGGCGCAGGTGTCGGCGTCCTTCTGCGTGCGCACGCTGGGCGGCAGGGGCTTGCCGTCG
Source organism: uncultured Enterobacteriaceae bacterium (assembly GCA_964447285.1). Taxonomy (GTDB): domain Bacteria; phylum Myxococcota_A; class UBA9042; order UBA9042; family UBA9042; genus CAJBNH01. The sequence continues at coordinate 634 of CAYURO010000014.1, forward strand.
ACGCCCATGATGGTCGGCACGGGCTGCGAGACGTTCCAGTACAAGAACGCGCCAATCGCGGCCACGACCACGACGCCCGCGACCGCGCTGTACATGCGGAACCTGCGCGAGGCCTCGGGGGTGGACTTGACGGCGGGGTCGAGGTCGGCACCGGCCGTGAGCCAACCCTTGAAGATCAGGGCGACGATCGGACCGGCGACGGCCCAGAGGAACAGCACGGACCACATCGCCTCGGGCGTGTCCCAGAAGGTGTCGACGCCACCGCACATCGTCTTCAGGCCGCTGCCGGACGGAACCCAGCGGTTCAGCATGTGACCCGACAGCGCCGAAACAGCCAGCTTGGCGGCGAACCACGGCATCATCGAGAGGCCCAGATAGGTGCCCTCCTGCCCCGGGGGCGCGATGGCGGCGGTGTATTCCGTCAGCTTGGGGCTCCAGACCAGCTCGCCGATCGACAGCACGATCAACATCACGACGGACATCGCGAAGTAGCCCTGCGCCATCGTCGGACCGAACCACTGCCATGGCATCGCGAGCACCAACAGGGAGCACGAGCTGATGAAGGCGCCCGTCACCAGCATCTTGAAGACGTTGAAACGGTTGGCAATCGGGATGAAGAGGATCAGACCGACGACGATCAGGATCGGGTTGATGGCCTGCAGCAGACCTTGGTCGGTCTTGGCGCTGCCGGTCTGCTCGATCACCTCGACCCAATACTGCGGCATCAGCAGGTACATGTAGGCGAACACCGCGCGCACACCCAGCACGGCGGCCATCAGCACGATGAAGCGCCAGAACGCCGACTCGCCGAACACAGCCTTCAACAGCGCGAAACCCTTCCGCTTGGGCTGGGCGGCGGCCTTGGCCTCGTCAGACTCCTCTCCCTCGCCCAGCACCTGGTCGGTCTTGTGGATGAAGAACAGCGTCGTGATCACGCTGACACCGGCCGCGATGGCGCCGACGATGAAGATCCAGGACAGGTTGACGTTGAGGGTGACGCGCACGATGTCGATGGAGAAGCCACCCACCATCGCGCCGATGTTCATGATGAGGTACCAGATGTTGAACGAGGCCGAGCGGCTCTTCTTCGACGAGAAGCGCTTGTTGGCGGCCTGGAACACGGTCTGGGTCATGGCCGCGCCGGGAGCCATCAGGACCAGCGCCGCCGTCACGATCCAGCCTCGACCGGGTAGATCCGGGATCAACCCGCACGCCGCGATGACGAGACGTGTGCCGAGCGCGAGCGATTGCGCCAGGAACAACGACTTCTTGATGCCAAGCGAGTCGGTCACGAAACCCGCGATGAAGAGCGACACGGTGATGAAGGTGGTGAACCCGGTGACCGTGTAGCCCGTCGAGACCTTGTCCATCGAGATGTTCTGGCTCAGGAACAGCGTGACGATGCCCAGCAGGGCAAAGTACGCGATCGAGTCGACCAGATTGACCAACTGGATGGCCCAGAAGGCGGGCGGGTTGTCACCCAGCACCTTGAAGTCCATGAAGTACTGGACGATCCAACTGCGCTGCTGACCGGCTTCCGGTGTTTCGTTGTTCGCGACGGACGATCCCACGGGTCCCTCCCATTCGCGGTCGCGCCCCACCGGTGCTGGTGGGGTCGATCAACCGAGTCGGCGGTGCATAACATACTGCGCGCGCGGCGGATAGCGTGCCGCCGGTCCCTTGGGGCGGCCCAAGAAGTCGAAACCAGGAAAATGGCATCTTGTGCGACAGCCCCCATGGACAGCCGCCCCCACGCCGCTAGGATGCGCGGTTCGCCCCTGACGCCCCCACGTTTCGCCGCCCGCCGAGGACTCCCGACGATGCTTGCACGCCCTTGTTTCTCCTGCGCTTCTATCCAAGCACTTGCCTCAACCGTCGTGCTTCTCGCCGGCCTTTCGCTGACCGGCTGCGAAACGACTCCGGCGGACGGGTTCACCGACGTCCCACTGGTGCAAGCCGACGTCGCCGACACTGCGGATGCAGCGAATGACGCAACGGAAACCGTCGACATCACGGCAGACACGACCCCTGACCCGTGCAACGCCACCTTCCAAGCACAGGGAAGCGTCGGTCAAGTGTTCGTGACCCACGCCGCCCCGGACTTGACGCTGGAGCTGCGGTCGGCCGACGGGACGGTGCTTGCCTCAGCCAAGGCCGACTACCTGGGCAGCCACGTGTTTCGCAAGGTCTCACCGGGCAACGACTATCGGGTGTGGGCCGCCAACGCCGGTCCCAACGACTGCTCGGCTCCGGTGGACGTGATGGGGTCCGCCGCAAGCCTGCCCCCGACGACGTTCTACGCCGCCCAGAAGATCCTTCCCGGTTACGGCTACTTGACGATGCGCGACGGCACCACCCTGGCCTATTTCGCCACGCTGCCGGGACCGGTGGAGAAGGGGCCGTACCCCACCATCGTGAATTACTCGGGATATTCGCCCGCGCGCCCGGGCGAGCCCGTGGTTGGCGAGGACCAGAAGGTCTTCTGCGACCTGATTCCAGTGCTGTGCGACGCGCCGTCGGATCCCAACGCGCTGCTGATGGCCGTGGGTGGTTATGCGACGGTCAACGTGAACATCCGTGGCACCGGCTGCTCCGGCGGTGCTTATGACTACTTCGAGGAACTGCAGCTGCTGGACGGCTACGACGTCATCGAGATCGCCGCGGCTCAAGACTGGGTTCTGCACCACCACGTCGGCATGGTCGGCCTGTCGTATCCCGGCATTACGCAACTGTTTGTCGCCAAGATGCAGCCCCCTGGCCTCGCGGCCATCACGCCCCTGTCGGTCATCGGCAACACCGCCACCACGCTGGTGCCCGGCGGCATCTTGAACGACGGCTTTGCGCTCAGCTGGATCGAGAACGTGTTCGCCAAGGCAGCGCCCTATGGCCAGGGCTGGGAGCAGGCGCGGGTCGACGGCGGCGACAACATCTGCAAGGAAAACCAACTGCTGCACGACCAGCGGGTCGACAACGTCGAGCAGGCCAAAAGCACGGTGAACTACACGCCCGAGCTGATGGAACCGCTGAACCCCAGCGCGTGGGCGGGCAAGATCCAGGTCCCCGTGTTCCTGACCGGGTCGTGGCAAGACGAACAGACCGGCCCCTTCTTCTTCACTCTGCTCGACAAGCTGGTCAACGCCCCCGACCGCCGCTTCATGGTCTTCAACGGCGTGCACTCCGACGGGTTTGCGCCGCAGGTGGTGGCCGAGTGGAAGGCGTTCCTTGACCTGTTTGTCGCCCAGCGCGTGCCCGAGCTGCCCACCTATCTGGCCCTGCTGGCGCCGCAGTTCACGAACTCGGTGTATGGCGTCGAGATGCAACTGCCCGCCAACCGCTTTGCCTCGTTCAAGTCGTACGACGACGCGCTGGCCGCCTGGCGCAAAGAGGCCGAGCTGGTGGTGCTGTTCGAGAACGGTGCCGGACCGCAAGTCGGCGCGCCGGAAGGGCACTTCCGCATGGATTTCGCCTCGTGGCCGCCGCCCGAGACGCAGACGCAGCGGTGGTACTTCCAGCCCGACGGCGCGCTGTTGCCCACCCCGCCCACCCAGACCGAGGCCGCGTGCAGCTTTGCCCTCGACCCCGACGCGGGCCACCGCACGATGGACGTCCAGGGCACCTGGCAGCACGACGCGAAGATCAAGTGGAAGCCGATCGCGCAGGGCAACGAGGTCGCTTTCCTCTCGCCGCCCCTGGAGCAGGACATGGTCTACGTCGGCACCGGCAGCGTGGATCTGTGGCTGCGCACGACGGATCCGGCGGTGACCGATGCCGACCTGGAGGTCAACTTGAGCGAGGTGCGCCCCGACGGACAGGAACGGTACGTGCAGAGCGGCTGGCTGCGGGCCAGCTTCCGCAAGCTTTCGGCGGTGGCCACCACACTGTGGCCCGAGCCCGCGCTGTACCTGCCGGATCTGCAGCCGCTGCCGGTCGGCCAGTGGACGCCGGTGCGCGTGGCCATCGCCGGATTCTCGCACCCGTTTCGCAAGGGATCGCGCATCCGCATCGCCATCGACACGCCGGGCGACAGCCGCGCCGAGTGGCGATTCAACCTGCTCGAGTTCGGCAAGCCGGTGAAGTACGACATCGCGCACACGGCCGCCTTCCCGTCCAGCGTCGCCCTGCCCTTGCTGCCCGGGGCGCAGATCCCCGCCGGCAAGCCGCTGCCGCCCTGCCCGTCGCTGCGGGCGCAGCCGTGCCGAGCGTTTGTTCAGGTGCCGAACGCGCCTGCGCCGTTCTGAGTGGGGGCGGGCGCGCATCTGGCGCGCGTGCTGGTTCCGGCTTCGTTCACCTACCGAACAAACACCCACCCGACCGCTGCCGAGTCGGCGTAGCCGTTGTCCGTCAGGTAGCAGGCGAGGTTGCCTGTGGTCGGCAGGCCGGGGTTGCCGCAGATGCCCGGCGTGCCCCCCAGGCCCAACCACGAGTCAGGCGTCGCGCAGTCGTCTTCGTTGTTGCCGAGGATGCCGATGCGGACGCGGGTGCCGCCGCCGCTGGCGTTCAGCCCCTCAGCGTGGCAGTTCGCCTGTAGACTTGGCTTGGGCATCAACGACTTCCACGCGACCAACCCCAGCTGCGTCGGCACCGGCTTGTCGGCCGCGAACAGGTCCCGCAGCGACGTCCCGACGGCGGGCAACGTCAGCCACCGCTCGACCACGCCTGCCTTGTCTTCTGGCTTGCCCGTGCGCATCGCCACCCGCACCTGCTGGGTCGGCAACGTCCAGAACCCCGGCAGCTTGGCCTGCTGCGAGTCTGGCAAAATAGCTTGAGCATTCAGTGGCTTGGCTTCCGTCCACAGCGGTGAGGTGAAGCCGGCCTCCTTGTCGGTGCCGTCGACCTTCAGCACCAGCGTCCAGCCGCCGCCGTCCGCGTGCATGTCGCAGTACGCGGCGAAGGGTTCGATAGGGCCAGCACCGTCGGGGTCCAGCGTGTAGACGCCGCTGGGGGCCGTGGGGTGGGCGTAGTGCTGGGCCGCGCAGCTTGCGACCGGCATGACCTGATTGATCTGGCAGATCGCTGACTTGCACGTGCCGGCGAGGTTCTGGTCGGCAAGGCCGCAGTCCGTTCCGTCATCGACCACGGTGTGCGCGCAGGCGAGACCGACCTCGCAACCGTCCAGGGTGCAGGGGTTGCCGTCGTTGCAATCCCGTGGAACTGTGGGGGGTTGGCACTTGCCGCCGCCGCAGATCGCGCCGGTCTCACACGCCTTGTCGTCGTCGCAGGGCGTCATGGTCGCACGGGCGCAGACGTAGCAGCCAAGCTCGATGTCCGGGACGTCGTTCCAGACGCCGCTGTCGTACATCTCGGCGAAGTCCTCGTTGCCGCCCGCGTCGTTGGGTTCGCCGCCTGCCCAGCCCTGAAAGCCGCCTTTCTTCGCGTTGCTCCAGCGCCAGACCCCCTCGTGGGCCCGGTCGGTCGCGCCGATCCACAACGCTTGGACGCCGCACTCGGCAGTGGCAAGCTCGCGTACGTACTTGTTTTCGTACTTGTTGTGGATGCTGACGAGCTCACCGTCCCACGCCTGGCAAGCCGCCCGCGCTTGGGTCCACGTGACCTTGCCGCCAAACGCCTCGTAGCAGCGACCGAATTGCTCGGACCCCGAGCACGCTTGCGGCGCGGGCTCAGGGCGAGGCTCGCAGCCCTTGACGGGGTCACAGGTGTCGTAGGTGCAGGTCTGGCCGTCGTCGCAGGGTTTGTCGTCCCCGGGCGGGCAGTAGCCGTATTGGCACTTCGACGGCTCCAGACACGCGTTGCCGTCTGCGCAAGGGGCGTTGTTGTGGATGTAGGCGCAGCCTTGACCCGGCTGACACACGTCGTCGGTGCAGCCGTTGCCATCGTCGCAGACCCGCGACTTACCCGCCACGCACGCGCCGTCGATGCACAAGTCGCCGACCGTGCAGGGGTCACCGTCCTGGCACGCCCCGTTCTGCAGCGTGTTCTGACAGCCGCCGACCTTCAGGCAGGTGTCGGTGGTGCAGCCGTTGCCATCGTCGCAGGACTCTTGAAAGCCCTTGGAGCAGTAGCCCTCGGCGCACGCGGCGCCCCACGTGCACGGGTCGCCGTCGTCGCAGTCGAAGTCGTTGGCACACGGACAACCGGCGCCGCCGGGGCAGGGATCCAGAGGCGTGTCGGTGGGTTCTGAAGTGTCGACGGCGTCGGCGGCCGCATCGGTTGCCGCGGTGGCGTCTGTGGGCAAGTCCGTGTCGGCGGTCTCAGCGACGTCGAAAGCATCGATAGAATCGACGGTTGCAGTATCCGAGCAGGCTGCCGGCAGCAGGAGCACGAACAGCACGACTATCGCGCGGCAAGGCCTCATCGAGCGCACCGTCCTGTTCAGGTCCACGTCCCGGTCCGGCGGCAGGGTGTACGTCCCCACCGCCCCCCGGTCAATGACCCGGGCGGTTGCAGCGCTCCAATTCCTCCAACACGGGCAACCAGTTCGTGCCCTCGGGGGCCTTGGTGCGCAGTCGCGGCGGCGGAGGGGCTCGCTTGGTGCCCGTCCCCAGCTTGCCCAGCGGAGGCTTGTCGTACCCGCCTCCGTCCGCGTCGACGAAGATCGGGTTGGTGAAGGCGAACGGCTTGGCGGTCCCATCGCCCATCAGCGCCCTGGGCATCGACTGGCTGCCCGACACGTAGGCGACGAAGTAGCCATCGCCGTCGACCACCGCCTGGAACGGCACCTTGACCAGCCACCGCGACGTACCAGCGGCCACACCGGCGACCTTGTCCTCGGGCTTCAGCGAGATCTTCTGCACCTGCCAGGGCTTGGCGGGGGTCTCGTTGCGTTCTCCCGCGGGCGGCGTGGTGTCGGTCGGGTTGCGATAGAGCTCGACCGTGTCGACCGGCATCCAATCGGGCGTCTGCACCTCGACTTCCAGATCGATCGTCGTGCCCTTGGCCGCCGCAAGGGTCTCGCCCAACCCCACCTTGGCGCCGCCGCCGGACCACGCCGTCATGCGCACGAACGGGCCGTTGCTGCCGAATGCCCGCTGGCCGTTGACGGCGTGAGCGAACGCTTGCACGTCGAAGGTGGTGGGTGTGTCCTTGCCCGCGCCGACGTAGACCCACGTGCGGGGACCGCCGGACAGACTGGAGTGGCGGTCGTGGGTGTCGGTCACGGCGGTGCCGGTCCACTTCACACCGCGAGACAGCAGTGCATACCACCAGTTGGCGATCGTGGCGAAGCGGCTGCGCGACTGTCCGTTCATCAGCTCCATGGCGGTGAAGCCGGTGGTGAACAGGCCGGTGTCGCCGGTCACGGGGTCGGGGGTGACCGCAGGCATGCGGAACTTGGTGGGGTCGGCCAGGCTGATGCCCTGCGACAGATCCGCTTGAATCGCGGACAGATAGCCTCCGTCGGGATGGTTGACCTGCACCACGCGCTCGCCCGGGTTGTTGGCCAGCAGCGCCGCAAGGATCTCGGGAGGCGTGTGACCGGGTCCCTCGCCGCCGCCCCAATCGAACACCCCGCCAATGATGTCGGTCGGGTCCCGCACCAGTGGAAATGCGTTGTAGTGCCCGTAGTCGAACGTGGTCAGCTCGACGCCCTGCACGGTCGCCAGAAACTTGCCTGCTTCCAGTGCCACGGCGTAGGGGCCGTAATCGGTGACATAGTCATGGTCGGTCGAGACCAGCACGTCGTGACCCTCTCCCAGAAACGACAACACGCGGTCCCGGTTGGCCACCGGACTGTCGGGCGAGTTGACGCCGTGCACGTGGAAGTCGCCCGACAGCCACCCCGATGTGTCCACCGCCTTGCCCAATTCCGCAAACATCTGTGCGGGCTTGTCGGCCCCCACCGTCACGGGCGCACCGGAGCCGTCGGGAGGAAACAGCGAGTACGTCGGGCCCCGCGTCGCCACCACCCGGTAGTCGCCGGGAACCAGATCGAACGACAGCTTGCCGTCCGGGCCCGCAAACGCCAGCGCGGCGGCCCCGGCGGGCAGCGGATCCTCGCTGACGTCGTCGAACAGGCTCTGCCCCACCTTCTGACACTCGCCTTCGCAGTACACGGTCACCTTGGCGGGCATGGGCGCGCCATCGGGCGTGCGAACCAGCACCTCCAGCCGCCCCGCAGGTCCAAAGGTGGTGTCGCTGGCCTGTACGGTCTCTCCTGCCTTCACTTCGACGCTGCCCGGCTCGATCATCTCGCGCCCGGAAGCGTCGGCGGCCAACTGGTACTTGCCGGGCAACAGCGCGCCCGAATACGTGCCGTCCGCAGCGGTGATGAACTGGGTCCACGCGCGTCCGTCCTGGATCGCGGAAATGCGCACTCCGGCCAAGGGCTTGGCGCCGGGCATCTCGACCGCTCGCCCCGTCACCGTCCCGGTCACCGTGCCCCGCGCCTGCCAGACGGCCGTGGTGACGGTCGCAAGCTCGCCGGTACCGACCCCCGCGAGATGCGTCCGGAACGCGATGGCGCCGGGAGCGATCTTCAGCGTCGCCGGATTGGCACGCGCCGCTGCCTTGCCAGCAAGCAGCAACGGCAGGCCCTGATCGGTGCCGAACATGCACCCCGCACAGCCGGTAATGGTCAGGCAGGCTGCACCGGGCTTGCCGTTGGGCAGCGGGGCGACGGCGATGAAGTGACTCGATGCATCACCGCGAAATGCAAGGTAATCCACCGGCTCTGGCGTGTACTTGTAGCCAAAGCCCTTGGTGGTGGACAGCGGGTTGAAGAACGCGACGCTGCCACCAGACTCGACAAATTCCCCCATCAGGATGGCGACTTCCTTGTCGCCGTCGTTGCGAAACGCCGAAGTGACCCGCAACGCGTGCTCCGCGGGACGAAGCACGAAATAGCGCGTAATCGTGACAGGTTCGTCCTGATCCGGGTCAAACGGCATCTCCAGATCCACGCCGGGCAGGTACTGCGACACGATGTTGGGCAGGTTGATGAAGTCGAGCAGCGTGTCCGGCCCGGTGACGGCAAGCACCGCCGCCCCGCCCTTGGACCCGTCCGCCACAATCTCGAAGTCGGTCGCCAGCTGCGTGCGGCCAAGGTTGAACAGCAAGCAGTGCTCGCCCATGTTGTCGTGCCCGGCCTCTCCCGCCGGCCGAACGATGTCGGCATCGAGCACGGTCCCGCCCCAAGGACAAGGCGAAGAGTGCCTGTCTGGCCCTTGGATGATGAAGCGCACGTCGCCGTTGCCAATCAGGTAGTCCCCAACCCGCCCCTGCGCGGCAATACCGCCGATCAGGTCTTTCTCGTCAGTGATCTTGCGGAGATACGCACCCTTGGCCGTCCCCACGCCCACCATCGGAGCCAGATCGACCGGCACCCGAACAAACTGCGGAGCCGGTGTGCTGTCGACCGATGCATCCGTAGCGTCGGCCGCGCCGCCCCCACAAGACACGGCGAAGGAAAGCCCGACCCATAGGACGAGCGGGGCGCGAAGGCGAAGAAGCAACGTCATGCGGACTCGCAGGCACGAGGAAGGGGGGCTGCTCGTTGGTCTATCGGCTTGGATGCAGCACCGCTGCCCAGCGGTGCGTCGCGGGCAGCAGGATAGCCACGCGAACGGGGGGCCGCAAGGAAAGCAGGGGCTGGGGGTTCCGGGGGGGCGGTCTGCAGCCGTTCAGGCCTGGAGCTGGTCCTGCCCCCGCGACCGATACGAAGCGAATTGTTGAACTCGCCTGTTTGCTCTGGGAAATCGGCAGAAGCCGCTGTGTCTACCCCTTCACCTGCTTCCAGGCCCACTCGATCCAAGGCAACACCTTTTCGATGTCGCTGGTCTCGACGGTGGCCCCACCCCAGAACCGCAGTCCGGGAGGCGCATCGCGATACGGCGCCACGTCCTTCGCCACGCCCTCGGCATCCAGCAGGCTCGACACCTTCTTGGCGGTGATGGCCTGATCTTCCGGACTCTGGGAAGTGAACCACGGATCGACGAACTTGAAGGAAATCGAAGTGTTCGACCGCGTCGCCGGGTCTTCTGCCAGGAAGTCGATGAACGGCGTCCGCTCCGCCCAGCGCTCGAATGCGTGCAGGTTGGCCCGAGACCGGCTCAGCAGCCCTGGCAGCCCGCCCACCTGCTCGGCCCACACCAGCGAGTCGATGGCGTCCTCAACCGCCACCATCGACGGCGTGTTGATGGTGTCGCCCAGGAAGATGCCTTCCTCGACCTTGCCGCCCTTGGTCATCCGGAAGATCTTCGGCATCGGCCACGACGGCGTGTAGCTCTCCAGCCGCTCGACCGCACGCGGGCTCAGCACCAGCATGCCGTGCGCAGCCTCGCCGCCCAGCACTTTCTGCCAGGACCACGTGACCACATCGAGCTTCTTCCAGGGCAGATCCATCGCGAACACGGCCGAGGTCGCGTCGCAGATGGTCAGGCCCTTGCGATCGTCCTTGATCCAGTCGGCGTTGGGCACGCGCACGCCAGAGGTGGTGCCGTTCCAGGTGAAGACGACGTCGCGGTCGGTGTCGATCTCGGTCAAATTCGGCAACTTGCCATAGGGCGCCTTGAAGACGCGCACATCCGGCAGCTTCAGCTGCTTCTGCAGGTCGGTGACCCAGCCAAGGCCGAACGCCTCCCAGCCTGCCACGTCGACGCCGCGGGGCCCGAGCAGCGACCACATCGCCATTTCGACGGCGCCGGTGTCTGACGCGGGCACGATGCCGATGCGGTAGTCGTCGGGGATGCCGAGGATCTTGCGGCTGCGGTGGATGACGTCTGCCAGCTTGGCCTTGCCCGGCTTGGACCGGTGCGACCGACCGACCAGCGCCCCCTGAAGGGACTGAATCGTCCACCCCGGACGCTTGGCACAGGGACCGGACGAGAAGTTGGGGCAATCGGGCTTGATCGTGGGCTTCATGGGGGGGGGTCTCCAGTGTTCCGGGCACTCCGTCATCCCGGCGGTTCCGCAGGGTCGGTGATGCGCAGAGAGGCGTGCATGAGGCTAAGCAGTTCGGCTGCCCCGGTCAATGCTTCCGAGGCCGTTGCGCTTGCGTTTTGAACCGTCCGTACTAGCTTCGCCAAGCCGGTCGCGGGCACCGTTGGTCCGCAACCAAAGCCCGCCAGCCCTTTCGCCGCCCCAGCCATCATCGTCGGGGGGGGGGAGCAGCGTCATGACCGACAAGCCCACCAGTGCGCAGTGGTTTTCACCCGCCCCGCCCGCCGCCCGCCAAGGTGGTTGGATCCAGACCCGCACCGGACGCAAGTTCTGGCCGCTGGACCCGCGCCCTGAGGACGTGCACATCGAAGACATCGCCCACGCGCTGGCCATGAAGTGCCGGTACGGTGGGCACTGCCTGCGGTTTTACAGTGTGGCGGAACACAGCGTGCTGGTGTCGCAATTCCTGGCGCCAGAACTCGCGCTGTGGGGCCTGCTGCACGACGCGGGAGAGGCGTATCTGGCCGACGTGCCCCGGCCGGTCAAGCAGCAGCTGACGGGCTTTCACGCACTGGAAGCGGCGGTGCTGCGTGCGGTGGCCGTGCGATTTGGTCTGGTGGGGGTGGTCGAGCCGCCCGAAGTGAAGCGAATCGACACGGCGCTGCTCAGCGACGAGCGAAAGGTGTTGATGGCTCCCCTGTTGGACGGGGCAGCGAGCGACGCGGAGTGGGGGGCGACCGAGCCGGGCGTGGGCGCAAACGTGCGCGGGCTGGACCCGGTGGCGGCGGCCGAGCTGTTCCTGCAGCGGTTCGCAGAGCTGACGCAAGTGGGCTGACGAACCCTAGCCGCACTGCCCGGACGGCACGCAAACCTGATCGGCGCCGGTGTTGCAGCAGATCTCGCCCGCCCCGCAATCCTGAATCGTCTTGCATGGCGTCGGCGGCGTGCCGCAGTCCTCAGGACACGTGTCTTGCTCACCCGCGTCGCAGGTGCCGTTGCCGCACAGGACGCTGCCGTTGCAGCCCTTGGCCGATGCGCATTCCCCCAACGGCATGAACCACTGCGCGGCCGCCTGCAGCCACATGTCCTGACACTTTTGCACGCAGTCGGCGGACGAGCACTGGACCGCGCAATTCAACAGCGATCCACAGGCCTTGTCGTTGATGCAGGCGATGTACTGATCCGGGCACACCTCCTTGGCGCACGAGATCGGGTTGCCGGGAGGGCCACAGTCGCTGGGGCACGTGTCATGCGACTCGTTGGGACCGCAAGTGCCGTCGCCGCACGCGTCGGTCACGGGGCAATCGCCGGGGCAGGAGTACTCCTCTCCGGCGTCGCATTGGCCGTCGCCGCACACGGTTCCGCCGTTCACGCAACCCGCAGCCTGCGCGCACTGAGCCAGCGGCATGAACTGCTGCAACCCCTCGGGACCGACCTCGACGGCGCACATCTGGATGCAGTCCATCGAGCCCTGGCACTGCGCTGCGCACTCCAGCACCTTGGCGCAGATGGGCTGACTCTTGCAGATTTCCCAATCCTTCGGGCAGTTTAGCGAGGCGCACGCCATCGGGTCGCTGCCACTGCAGTCGACCGGACAGGTCAACGAACTCTCGTAGAACTCGCACATGCCGTTGCCGCAGACGGGACCCGTGTAGCAGTCCTCAGGGCAGGCGTCCTGCTCGCCATCCTCACACATGCCGTTGCCGCATACGGGACCCGTGTAGCAGTCCTCAGGGCAGGTGTCCTGTTCGCCATCCTCACACTTGCCGTTGCCGCACTGCGTGGGCGTCAGGCTGATGCAACCGGCGTCGGCGCCGCACTGCAGCACGGTCACCATCGCGCCGCTGATGGCGACTTTCTGGCTGCACTGGATGATGCAGGCGTTGTTGAGGCACGCTTCGGCGCAGTCGAGGAACTTCGAACACGTCTGCAAGGTCGCGCACTTTTGGATCGCGGGGCCACAAGCCAGGTTGACGCAGGTCATGGGGGTCTTGGTCTGGAAGCAATCGACCGGGCACGAATTCGCGTCTTCGTTCCAGCCGCACAGGCCGTCGCCGCACCAGCCGTCGAAGCCGTCGGGACCGGTGTCGGGCTTGACGTCCGCGATGTCCGATTGAATGTCGGTGTGAGTGTCCGGCACATCGTGGGGCTGCGAGTCGGGGTAGGCATCGACTTCGTACGGCGTGGTGTCGTCCCACGGCGTGTCGGCCAGCGCGTCGGTGCCCGTGATGCCGTCCGGGTTGGTCGAGTCTGCGTCCGCGGCATCGGTCACCACGCCGCCACCGTAGGTGTACGACGCGTCGCCACACCCGGTCAGGGCAAGCGCCACTGCGGTCAGAAGCCCTGCAAACACGGCAAGCTTGCTCATGGTTTCCCCTTCTTCCGGGCGCGGTCGACCTCGCGGCCTGACTGCCTGAGGTCGCGTCCCTGCGCGTCGGCAAGTGCAGTAGCAGCCTACGACCCGCTCCCGGGCCTTTCAACCCCGCCGAGAGCAAGCGGTGCGGCCTGCGGTCACGGGTGCCCCGGTCATCGGGGCGAAACGTCAAGCGGCGGGCGGATGTTCCTGAGCCTGCCGTCGGGCGCGACGCTCGGCCACGCGGCGCTGCTCCTCTTGCTCTGCCAACAACAGCTTGCGGCCAATGACGTATCCAGCAGCCGTCCCCAGCAGGATCACCAGAGGGATGTAGAACAGGTGGGCGGTCGTCACGGGGTGTCTCCGGGCTCGATGCGGTCTTCCAGAGAGCGGATCTCGGCCTCGAGGCGCGACTGCCGCATCAGCAGACGGGCGACGAATCCGGCCAGGATCAGCCACATCACGAAATAGGCGGCGACCAGCAAGTTGCCGCCGGGAATCGGCTCTTCCTTGTAGCGCGACAGATCGCTGGGCGCGGCGGCAAAGACCGTCGTGGGCGCGCCAGCCTGCGGGTCGGCAGCGGCGGGTTCGGCCGTCACCGGTTTGGGGACTGGAACGTCAGCAAGCGCTGCGGACCAGGTCAACAGCGTCGCAGCGACAAGGAGCAATCGAGCGGTTCCACGAGAGGTCATCATCCCAAGTCCTTGCCCACAAGGGGTTATCTACTACCACTGCCCAGTTCCCATGCTCGTCTTGGGCTACTGCTCGGCCCGCGCCCTGCGAAGGTCTCTCGCCGACAGGTCCAGCCTCAAGGCCAGCACCCGCTGCTCCAAGCGCAGCCCGCGGTACCGCACCACCACCAGCACAGTCGCGAACGCAAGCAGCGCGAACACGGACATCCAGAACGCCACGCGCATCTCGGGGCTTTGCACGCCGCCCCCCTGGATGACCTGCGGGTGGGTACCGCCCCACTTCTGCACGGCCACGTGGATCAGCCAGGCGATGGGACCCGCCAACACTGCCATCGCCGAGCCGACGCGACGACCGACCTCGCCCTGCGACAGGTCGCGCACGGCCAACACCGCAAGGGCAATCAGCATCACCAGCAGCGTCAACGTCAGGCGCGGCTCCCAGGTCCACCACGCTCCCCACGACTTGCGCGCCCACAGCGGACCCGACGTCAGCACGATCCAGGAAAACGCGAGCCCTGCCTCGATCAGCGACCGACCCAACGCGTCCATCCGCGGCGACGGCGACACCAGATCGACCAGACCCGCCAGAGACGCTCCCACCAGGCACAGCAGCATCGCAAACGCGCCGCCGACGTGGAAATAGAAGACTTTCTGGACGATTCCCAGGGTCACGTCCGGCGGCGCATAGGCCGTCACCGCGTACAGTGCGGCCTGCACCAGCAACGCTGTTGCGGCCAGAAAGCCGAGCCAGCCCCAAGGCAGGCGCACGACGACCCGTGGGGTCGGGCTGGCGGCAGGGACAGAGGTAGAGGCGAGAGCCACGGCGGATTCCTTCAGGTCATGGGCGGGTCCAGCATCCCCGCGCCCGTCAGCCATTCACCACCTTGGCGTGCAACCACGGCGAAATCACGAGGAGAAGCACGTCAAATGCAAGCATCAGGCCCAGCCACCCTGCCACGGCGTCGTCGCCCGCGCCGGTCTGGGCAAGCGCGGTGGCCTTGACGCCCGCGATCAGCACCGGAGCCAGCAGCGGATACAGCACCAAGGGCAACAGCACCTCGCGCAACCGCACCTGGACCAGCAGCGCCGCACACAGCGTCCCCAAGACCGCCTGGCCGACCAGTCCCAGCGCAAGCGCCGCGGCGACCGTCGCTGCGCCCCGCACGGGCGCGTCGAAGAAGATGGCCACAACCGGCACCAGCAGCACCGTCACGATGCCAGAAAACGCCAACTGCAACAGTGACTTGGAGAAGAACAGGGGCGAACTGCCGGCGATCGAGCGCTGGACGGTTTCCAAGGTCCCGCCTTCTTCTTCGGGGCCAAACAGACGCAGCAGGCCCACCGTACCCGAGAACAGCAGCGTCACCCACAACACGCCCGGCACGTAGTCGGCCGCTGCCGCCCCCTCACGCAAGAAGCCGAAAGCGAACACAACCACGCACAACAACGCGAACAGCAACATGAATCCCAAGACTTCCCGGGACCGCGCGGCGATCTTCACGTCCTTGCGGAACAGCAGCCACGTCAGGCGCAGGGCGGTCATGCGGCCTCCTGCTCAGGAACGACCAACCCACCGCGCACACACAGCTTTCGATCGGCGACCGGCAGCAACGCGGCGTCGTGGGTGGCCAGCACGATCGTCGCCCCTCGCTCGCGCGCGCGCCGCAGCGTCGAGACCAGCAGCGCGGTGCCCGCGGTGTCCAGCCCGGTCGAGGGCTCGTCGAGCACCCAGACGTCCGCGCCGCTCATCAGGATCCGCGCCAACGCCGTGCGCTGCAGCATTCCCCGCGAGAAGCCACGCACGGGGCGGTCTTGGTCACGCGGCGCGATGCCGACCAGCGTGAGTTCTGCCGTTATGTTGGCGGCGGTCGCGGGCTGATTCGCCAGCGCCGCAAAAAGACTGACGTTCTCATGGGCGCTCAGGTCCAGGTACAGGCCCGGTCGGTGCCCCAGCCTGGCGATGCGCCGCGCCAGATGCCCGGGGTCGATGTCCGGCAGCGGCACGCCATCCAGCCGAAGCGAGCCGCGAGCAGGGGTGCGAACGCCCGACAGCAGGTCCAGCAGCGTCGACTTACCCGCGCCGTTCTCGCCGACCAACACAACGCACTCGCCTGCGGTGACGTCCAGACAGGCGTCCAACAGGACGAAGCGGTCGCCCGCTGCCCACGCCGCACCGATCGCCTGCAACCGCGGCGGCTTCGCTGTCGTGACGCGTGAGGTCATGCCCCTTCCTGACGTGGAGCACTGCGCCGCGACCGGACCCTTACGCCCTGCCCCACGACCACCGCCGCCCCCAAAGCAAGCAGCGCGCCAAGGATCAGCAGCAGGCGTCGGGGGCCATGCGGGACGGCCGGCAAGTCGCTGATCTGAATCGTCACGTGCTCGCCCTGACGCAGCGGTTGGGACACAAAGGCGCCGACCACGCGCTCGCGCCCCTCTTCGAAGCGGGACACGCGCGCGCCCCGGTCGACCTCAAGCTGCAACCGCACCGGCGGCAGGTAGCCAAAGGCCACTTCCAGCGTCGTCTTGCCCGTGGCTCCACGGAACCCCAAGGCCAGATTGGCGTCTTCGAACGCGACGGGATAGCGCACCCGCACCGCGCCCGGATTCGACGGGTCCACAAAGCCGCGCACCTGCAGCGCGCCCTGAACGCGCTCGACGGTCACGCCGCCCTGTACCTCGGTCTCGATGGTCTGGGCGGTGGGGGGCAGCGAACCCCGGTCGACCACGACGCCACGCACCGTCGGCGCCAGCAACGGCAAGTCCAAGGGCGTGCGTTCGAAGCGAAGCGTGCCTGGTCGGTCGACCACCAGCGTGTAGTCCGCTGTGACGACCAATTTGCCCTCGTCGACCTGAATTTGTGCCTTCGCCGTCAAGGTCAGCGACTCCAGACCGAGATCTGGTGTCGGCGCGCCCACCTCCGCCGCAGCGACCGGTGCAGGGGCCGGGGCGGGAGCCGAAGGGGTCTGCGCCGCAGCGGCACCTGCCATGTACAGAAAGGCAGAGGCGACGCCCGCCCATATGCGTGGATTCATGCGGGCCTCCGGGGGGCCACGGCCGCGCGATTCGCCTCCATGCGGTCGATCTCCTCGAGTACGGCAATCGCCTCGGCCTCATAGCGGTCCGTCAGCGAGCCAAAGTCGTCCGCGTCCAGCTTGCCAGTGTCGTGATCAAAGCGGATCTCTCGCAAATGGTTCAGCAAACGTCGGCGCTCGTCCTCCAGTCGGATGCGCTCGGCGTCCTGCGGTGCGGCCAGACCGTCCTCACGTCCCCGCACGGCCGCCAGCCAGCGCAACCCCTGGTACAGCGCAAGCAGGCTCAGGATCGCCAGCGTGACGACCGCCAACAAGGCGATGATGCTCTTCAATTCCGTCCTCCCCGCAGCCAGCGCGTCCACCCGCTCCGCGACTGCCCGCTATCCAGTCCCTGTCCCCCCAAAGGCTTCCTCCAAGTCGTGAACAAAGGCAGAGGCGTGGAGATACCTGCGTTCCGGCACCTGAGACAAGCCCTTGTGCACCACCTGCTCGACCCGCAAGGGAAGATCCGGGCGCAGCCGAGTCCGTTCGTGTGTCGTCTACAGGCCGTCGCCCCACGGAAAGGTGTTGAAGTGTGGCACGAATCCCCCACGACCGGAACCGAAGCGGATCCGCCCTTCAACCCGGCGGCGCGCGATGCTACGCTGCACGGCCATGAGCGATCTCTCTTCCATCGTCAATGTGTCGGATCTGCGCAACGCCCTTCACGCGGGCTCTCTCGAACGGCTGGACGTTCAGGCCGTGGACCTGCCGCCCACCGACGCGGGTCGCGTGCAGATGAACCACGTGCGCTTCACGGGCACCAAGTTGGTCGGCCTGCACCTGGCGGGGCTCGAGGCCGCTCGCGTGCAGTGTCGGGGCGTGATCCTGCGCGGCACCCGCTTCGAGCACGCCGAGCTGCGCAACTGGGACGTGTCGGCCTCGCACGCGCAAGAGATTCAGTGGCCCGCGGCGCGGATGTACGACTGCCGCTTCACCGAGACACCGCTGACCAACGCCAACCTGGGCCGCGCACTGCTGGTCGGCTGTGAGTTCGCGATGGCCGACCTGAATCAGGCCAACCTGTCGGAATCACTGATCATCCAATCCAAGTTCACCGACACGCGTCAGGGCGGCGCGGTGCTGGACAACGCCAACCTGTCGGGTGCGGTGTTGAGCGGTGTCAGCCTGCGTGGAGCCAACCTGTTCCGCGCCAACTTCACGGGCGCCGTGCTGATCGGTGTTGACCTGCGCGACGCGAATCTGGTGGGCGTCAGCTTCAAGGACGCGGTCCTGATCGACGTCAAGACCGAGCGCGCCGAGATGGCCGGTTCGACGATCACCGAGATCCAGATGGCCGGCACCAGTCTGCTGGACGTGTTCGAGCGTCTGCGCCACCTGCCGGTCGAGCACACCGCGCTTGTCGCTGCGGCCGCACTGCTGCGGGGCAACCAGACGACAGCGGCCACCCCGGGTGCGGCGACCTCGGGCCAACTGGACCCGCTGACGGTGTTGTTGCGCCTGTCGTTCCCCGCCATGGTGCGCGAGCTGCAAGGGCGTGGTGGACCTCCGGAATTGGCCAACCTGCGCGTCGATGGCGACCACGTCTTCGCCCGCGGCGTCAGCGGCGAGGAGATCCGCCTGACCGGTGCCGAGCGAGCCGCCGTGCGTCAGGCCCCGCAGATGCGCGACCCGCTGCCCAGTCCCGCTGCGACCCCGTCCCGCCCAGCCGCCGCGCCTGCCCAGCCCGCCGCAGCACCACGCCCCGGCGACGGCCGCTACGGCGGTCTCGAGATCGACTGATCCCCTTGATGTTTTGGTGAATCGCCCTGTCGCTCGGGCCTACTGGCCCAGCTCCGACTTGTCCAGCGCGCGCATCAACCGGCGCTTCTGGTCAGGAAACAGGTGCTTGAACTTGATGTCGAGCGCCAGGGACACGGGGTCGCGCCACAGCACTTCACCAAGCGCCCGCACCGGCTCGTCGTCCGGCATGTCGACGTCCAGCCAGACGAATCGGCCGATGTCGACGTCCCCTGCGTCCACGATCAACATGCCGTCGGCGTCCACGCGCGTTGCGGTCGCCTCGCGGTCATCGCCCCCCTGACCGTGCAAGCGCACCCGGCGGTCGCTCAAGCGGATGACGTTATCGGCGGTGTCGGGCTTCTGCTGGGCGTGCATCGGGTCGGCCTCGGCGCGTGCTCTGGGCGCCTCGCCATCCTCGCCTGCCGCCGCGGGTCGTCAAGAAATCCGGGGCCCCGCTTGCCCTCGCGCACAAGTCACCGCAGTGCCTGATCGATCGCGTTGCGATCAAAGCCGGCGATGATCTTCCCGCGGATGGCGAGGATCGGCACGCCCGTCAACTGGTCCTGCCCCACGCCGGCCTTGGCCGCCCGCGCAAGCATGTCTTCGCGGGCTCCCGGGTCGCGTTCCAGATCCTTCTCGACGAACGGAACTCCCTTCAGCGTCAGGTATTCCGCCGTCTTCTTGCAGTAGCCGCACCATGTCGTCCGGTACAGCACGACTTCGCCGGCCACCACCGCGGGCGCTGCCGCCGCCGCAGATGGTTCAGGCTTTGGCGCGGGGCGGGCAGCGGCCACCTGGCGTTCCAAGTCGGCGCGATTCACGACGCGCACCTCATAGTGACTTCCCGACTTCCTGGTCAGGTCGGCCACGTACAACCACGGCCCCAGCTTGGCGGGATCCTGAGGCACGACAAGCACTTGACCTCGGGCGCCCTCGGGCACGTCGGTCCTTGCCGCAACCGCAACGAGCTCGCCCGTTGCCGGGGTGAAGTACCGCAACAGGAAGTCGCCGGGGCCGTCACCCACCACAGGTGGCGCAGGCGGAGCCGGGACAGCGGACGCCGCCGTCGCCGCGGGGGCTGCGGCACGCTGGCAAGCGACGATGGGCAGGAGGAAAAGGAGTGTCCAAACGAGGACTGTGGAGCGCTTCATCGTCCCCCCGGATGCGAAATGCAGCTACCGGGCTGTCGGTGTCGCCGTGCCCGCCAGCGCCTGATCGACGGCATAAGAAAGGCCACTGCCGTACTGCTGCAGCCCCGCAAGTGCCTGTCTGACCTGCGGATCAGCGGCACGGGGCAGCAGCGTACGCAAGGCGGCCTCCTGCACGACCGCCGACGGGTCCCGCAGCCTGCCGATCAACGCCTGAACCACGGCAGAATCATCCCCACGCCCGACAAATGGCGTCAACGCCGTCGCCGCCTCGGCCCGCAACAGCTGGGTCCCAAGCTCCAGATCCGCAATCAGATCAGCCACTACGGTGGGGTCACCGCCCCTGCCGAGGACGCGTCGCGCCGCCGCCGCCACCCGCTCGTCGCTCGCCGCCGTCTCTGACCGCAACGCCATGCAGACCTTGCCGCACACGAAGGGCTTGTCGGCGTCGACCTCCAGCAGGGCGCCCAAGCCCTCGATCGCCCCCAGCCGCTCTCGCAGGGACACGGGCGGTGGGCTGATCGCCCCAAGCAACAATTTCTCCGCAGCGACGCGGACTTGTGGGTCCGAATCGGCCAGCCGGTCGGCCAGAACACGGCGGGCCGAGCGCTGATCACTGGTCAACAGACCAAAGCAGGTGCCCAGCACGCAGGCGCCGCTGGCATGGCCCACGGCACAGTCGCGGTCGTTGCGACAAGAGGTGGCGGTGAGGCCCTGCACAAGCGCCGTGGCTTCCAGAGCGTAGTCGCGGACTTCCGCCGGAGGCGCCTGCTGGCACGCGCCCAGGACGAGGCCCAGCAACACCCAGGGCCCAAGCTTGGACGCCACCATCAACTAGCCCCCCAGATAGGTCAGGGCGGCGGCGATGCGGATGCGCTCGTCTGGTTCGTCCAGTGCCTTCTCGAGGATGTCGCGGGCTTCCTTGTCGCCCTTCAGCTTGCCCAGCAGACGCAGGCCGGCGATGCGGGCGCGCGGGCTCTGCGACATCGCAAGGGTCTTGATCTCCACGGCAACCTTGGAGCCCTCGAGCTCGAACAGGCGGGTCAGTACGCGAATGCGCAGGTCGTCATCCTCCGTGATCTGCTCGACCTTGCGCAGCATCGGTCCCTGCGCCTGGGGCAGCAGCTGCAGGGCGATGAAGGCCTCTTCGCGCAGCGCCACGCCTGCTTCGTCGTTGCGGGTCTCGAACAGCCCGATCTCGATGAAGCCTTCCATGGTCTTGCCCAGCTCACGGGTCAGGTCCAGCAGCGCACCGCGGGGCAGCCACTGCAGCGACCGCCGCCACACCTTCACCGCCTCGGCGATGTCCGACAGCAGGAAGCCGCGCACGGCCTCGGTCCGAATGTGCACATCACTGTCATTCAAGGCGTTTTGCAGACCAGGGCGGGCCAACGACTCACCGGACTCGGCCAGCGCGCGCACGACGATCTGACGCAGCTCGGTGTTCTTCTCCCGCGTGTAGAACATCAGGCCTTCGTAGGCGTCGCGGTGCTTGATCGACGCAAGCGCCTTGATCAGCTCGATGCGGACGCCATCGTCGCGCTCCTTGTCCAGCCGGTCGCGCAGCGGCACCACCGATACCGGCGAGGCGATGTAGCCGACCACGCGAGCCGCCGCGATACGCACCGACGGAATGCCGTCGCGCAGGTAGTCGTGCATCTCGCCCAACCGCCCTGCGCCGCCGACCCAACCGAGGTAAAACACGCCGGAAGCGCGCACTTCCACGTCCGTCGACTCGGCCAGCTTCAGGGCCTCGGCCGCCAGCGACCGGTCGCCCAAGCGCGCCAAGATCTCGTACAGCACAAACACCAGCTGCGGATTCGCCGCCGACTCCACCAAAACCTTCAGCGCGGGCGCGTCTGCCTTGTCCGCTACCTTCTTGTAAGCCTCGAGGGCGGCGATCTGCGCCTCTGCCGTCTCCGTCTGGCAAACCTTCAGCAGCGCCTTGGACACGCCCTTGTCGCCGTGCAGCGCCCGCAGGACCACGATGCGGTTGGCCAGCGAGGCGTCCTTGGGCTTGACCGACGCCAGAAACTGCAGCGCCACGCGCTCATCTGCGGCCGCGCCAACGTCAACCAGGATGCGAATCACCTCGTCGTCACCGGCGTGCCCCTTCGCGACCACGTCCAGATGCGCGGCCTGCAGCACCGGGTCCAGAGCCGCGACGCCCTTCAGGCCGGTCTGTCGGGCCAGCGGGGCCTTCGACGCGACCGCGAGCTTCAGGAATCCGCCCAGATTCGGACGGTTACGCCCGACCAACGCCGCCATGATCTTGTCCTGCTGCGAGTGCTCGGTATCCGACAGCGACTCGACCAGCACCGCAAACGCCTGCGCGTCCGGGATCGTGTCCAGCGTCGGCAGCACGTCGTAGGGGTTCAGCACGGGCAGCGCCAGCGCGTCCTTGATCACCTGCTTCCACTTGGCGTTGCCAATCGCATAAAAGGCCTCGGCGACACCCTTTCTCACCGCCCACTGCGGGTCTTGGGTGCCGTCCTCCAGCTGCTTGACCAAGTCCTTGTTCGACCGGTCGAACACGAGGCCCCGGTAGGCCATGCCGCGCGCCGTGAAGTCCGCGGCCTTGATGCCACCGCGAAGGATGTACTGCGCGTTGGTGCGGGGGGTCAGCTTGCCCTGCGGGGCGGCCGAGGCGACTGAAGCGAACAGCATCGTCGCCGCAACAAGCGTCAGAGTGGAGCGAAAGTGAGCAGAAATCATGAGCTTCCTCGTCTGGAGGGGGGCGAAACCGGGGTCAGACCGCGCAAAGGCAGAAACCCCTGGCACGCGCGGGATGATCGGGGGCGGCGGGGGGAGTGTCAACCTCGCGCACGCACCGACAACCCTTGCAGATCCGCGTCCAACCTCGGCCGCGCGGCCGCTACGCTGCGGGCGAGTGCGAGTTGGTTTTCGGCACGAATCAAGTTGTGCTCCCCACGACCGGGCGCCTTCTGCGGGTCCCAGCCGAAGTACCGTTCGTTCAGGGCATCGGCAGCAAAGCGGGCGGACAGTTCCAGACAGATGCGCTCCAGCCCAGCGGAAAGCGAGCGGATCTCGGCAGGTGTGACCCAAGTGTGCGTCGCGTCGAGATAGCCGTCGACCGCAGCCAGGAACAAGTTGGCGTCCAGCCTTGGCTCCGGGTCATCTTCCGTGGTCGGGTTGGCCCAGGACCGCAGCGCATCGCCCAGCTCCACATCAAGGGTGCCGTGCGCCATTGTGTCGAGGTCCAGGATGCCGACCGCCTCTCCCGCACGGTCGAACAGCAGGTTGCTGGCCTTCAGGTCCCCGTGCACCAACCGGGTCGGAAGCGCCGGCAAAGGCCCGTGGCGGGACCAACGATCCAGCAGTTCGTTCGCCAACGCAGTCACTTGCGCCGCGAGCCGATGGTCAGTGTGGGCGACCAGCGCCTCTCGCAGCACCGCCATGTGCCGCAGCGTGTCGTGCGCTCCCGGGCGGGTGAACGCAAAGATGTGGTCGCTGTGATGCAACGCACCGTGGAACTGGCCCACCAGCCGTCCCGCCGACCGCGCTTGTGACGGTGTGGTCAGTCGGTGCAGCGTCTCGCCCTGAATGCGAGTCAGAATCCGCCAAATTCCAGACACTTCGGTCTCGACGGAGGACACCTCTACCCAAGGCAGCCCGTCTCGCGCCAGAACGATGTTGGGGACAGGCACGCCCGCACGCCGCAGCTGCGGAACGATCGCCGCGATGTCGAGGTTTACCTCAGCCGCGAAGATCGGGTGCAACCGCTGAAGAATATGGGACTCTCCGAGCGAGAACGTGTCGTTGATCAGGCCCCCGGCAAGGCGCGCCACCTCAAGCATCGCCGCGGGGCGAGGCGGGGCGCCAATCGGGTCCGACAGCGCCGGGTAACCATCAAGAATTGCACTATAATGTGTCATCAGCATCCTTGCGCGTAACGGCCGTCGCGGGTGTGCCGGAAGCTGCATTGAACCGCAGGGGCGGAGCCGACGCAAAAACGGCCGACTTCCGCGCCAGCGATGTGTTGCAACGGTGCTGGGGGTTGCCTATGGTAGCGCCATGCTTCTCTCACCGGGTCATGCACGCTCGCTGTCAAGGGAAAGACGGCGGCTGCCGGTTCTGCTGACTGTGCTCTTGCTGCTGCTTGCGCCCATCGTTCTGGCCGAGACTCGTATCGATTCTGACCGTCTGACCAAGGCAGAGGCACTGGCGACTGAGGCCAAGGCGTTCTTTCAGGCCGGACTCTTCGACAAGGCGTCGTCCAAGTTCATGGAGGCCTACGCCCTCTCCCAGCGTCCGTCGCTGATGTACAACGCCGCGAGATCGTATGAGGAAGGCGGCAACCTGCGCGAGGCGCTTGCGCTGTTGAAGGCCTACCGAAGCTTGCCTGCCGTGGACGATTCCGGTCGGGCCGACGCCGACGCGCGAATCGCGCACATCGAGGCAAAGCTCGCCGGAACTTCGGCGGACCCCGGTAAGGCTCCCGCTCCGGCGCCGCGGACCGACATGGACTCGCGCGTGACCGACCGCGAGAACGACCATCCACCGCCGGTGGCAGGCCCTTCGCCCAAAGTCGTCCCCGCGCATCCGACGGCTCCGCCACAGCCACCGCCCCCTCCTCTGGCGACGCCCCCCGTCGGCATCGACAAGTCGTTGGTTCAACGCGAGCTTCCGTGGTGGCAGGTGGGGGGTGGTGCCGCCCTTGTCGCGACCAGCTTGATCGGGTACGGCTTCGCACTGTCGGCCGCTGACGACGCACGGGCCATCGACGTCCGCACCCCACAGGACAAGACCCGCTACCTCGATCTGGCGTCCCAGGCGAGGGGCGTACGAAACTTCTCGGTGGCCGCCGCCGTGGCAGGCGTCGCCGTTTGGGGCTGGGGCGCATGGCAATGGCTGGCGCCCACCACCCCGGCCAGCGGCACTCCTGTTTCGGGCTGGCCCCGCCTTGTGACGGACGGACAATCTCTGACCTTGATCGGGCAGTTCCAGTGAAAGGACCGAACCCACAGATGGCTTCTGCAGGGATGAACAAGTCGAAGCAGATGCTTGGGCGCCGACTCTTGTCGGTGACGCTGACGCTGCTGCCCTTGTCCGGATGTCTGGGGGACCTGGATACCGAAGCAGAATTAGACAAGCGACTCGAGGCGTTGGACGTCCCCGACGGCGCACTGGCGGACGCCCCGACAGAGACGACGGATGCGCAAGTCGACACCATGCCCGCCGACGCCACGCCCACCGACGCCGAGCTGCCGGACGTCGCCACCACCGATACGACCCCCGAACCTTGCCCCGGCGCCGACGGCTGTGACTGCACGTCCGACAGCGAGTGTCGTTCGGGCGCGTGCATCCCCACGCCCCAGGGCGTCCGGTGCGCGGCGACCTGTGAAGGCTCCTGCGAGGCCGGGTCGGCGTGCACGCCCGTCCCCGTGAATTCCGGAGGCACGGCCAATGTGTGCGTGCCGAACTGGCTGACCCTATGCGACCCCTGCGACACGTCGGAAGCGTGCCATCACCCGGGGGATCCGGACGCCGCGTGCGTCGGCCCGACCGCCCAGGGCTCGTTCTGCGGAGCGTCATGCGACGTGAGCGGCGATTGCCCGCCCGGCTATGCGTGCGAAATGGCCACGACCGTCGAGGGTGGAACATCCAAACAGTGCCGACGCTTGCCTTCCGGTTCCGACCCGCAGGGTGAGCCAGGCGCGTGCCCTTGCTCCAAGCTCGCGTCGCAGCTACAGCGCTCCACCAGTTGCGAGCGCGGCGCTGGGTCGGAATTGGGCCCGGATGCGGGAGCTTGCAAGGGAAGACGGGCCTGCGGACTCACGGGCCTTGGGACGTGTGACGCACCGCAGCCTCAGGCAGAGATCTGCGACGGCAATGACAACGACTGCGACAACTTCGTCGACGAAAAGACCTGCGATGACGCGGATCCCTGTACGGCCGACGCGTGCAGTTTCCCCGAAGGCTGCACGCACGCCGTGATGTCGGTCGGCGCGTGCGACGACGGCAACCCCTGCACCCTCAACGACAAGTGCCAGGACGGCAAGTGCGGCCCGGGTGGAGCCAAGCCATGTCCCAGCGGCCCCTGCTCACTGGCCCACTGCGATCCGCTCACCGGAACGTGCTCGACGACAGACCGCGACGACGGAACCCAATGCAACCCAGGCGATGCGTGCATTCAGGCCGCCGTCTGCGCAAGCGGAAAGTGCAAGGGCAGCGTGGTGACGTGCAGCGATGGCTTGCCCTGCACGTCGGACTGGTGCGACCCGGTCACGGGGTGCATGTCTCAGCCGGGGGCCGGCCAGTGCAGCGACGGCAACGCGTGTACGGGGCCTGACAAGTGCTCGGAAGGCAAGTGCTTCGGACCGCCCCTTCCGTGCGATGACGGCCAACAGTGCACGGCCGATAGCTGCAATCCGGCGGCGGGATGCGTGTATGCCCTCATCGTCGGTGCATGTGACGACGGCAACGCGTGCACGAATGGCGACGCTTGCCAGTCTGCACTGTGTGTTCCCGGTGCCAACAGTTGTCAGTGCCAAGTGACGGCAGACTGCGCCAAACTCGAAGACGGCGACCTGTGCAACGGGACCCTGTTCTGCGACGCGAACAAGAAGTGCGCGAACCTGCCCGGGTCCGTGAAGCTGTGCGCGCCGGTCCTCAACCCGTGCCTGTCGAACAAGTGCGTGCCCGCGACAGGCAAGTGTCTGGCCGCGGCCATCGCCAACGGGACCGCGTGTGACGCCGACAGCAGCGCCTGCACTGTGAACGACGCGTGCGCAGCGGGAGTTTGCATCGCGGGAACGACCAAAAGCTGCGACGACGGCAACGCGTGCACCGCCGATTCATGTGACCCGCTGAATGGTTGCGTGAACCTTCCGGTCGGCAGCGCCTGCACCGACGGCAACGCCTGCACCACCGGAGACGTGTGCCAAGGCGGCAAGTGCGTGACGTCTGGCATCGTGACCTGCCCTTCCAAGGCTTGCTACACCGTCAGCTGCAACGGCGGCACCGGCGCGTGCGACTACGTGCAGGCCGACGTCGCGTGCGAGGACGGCAAGGTGTGTACGGGTCCGGATAAGTGCCAAGGCGGCCAGTGCCTTGCGGGTCCGATGTCGTGTGTGGCTGCGAGCAAGTGCGCGACAGCCAGCTGCGGGTCGGCGGGAGAGTGTGTGCAGGTGAAGCTCGACTGCGACGACGGCAACCCGTGCACCAAGGACGAGTGCGCCCCGTCGACCGGTTGTTTGCACACACCGGTAACGGACGCCACTCCGTGCGGGTTGGGTCAGTATTGTTGGACGGGCAAGTGCGCCACGCCGTGGGCCAAGGCGATGGCGCAGGGTGGCGACAGCGGCTGCGCGGTGCGCGTCGACGGGTCGGTGGCGTGCTGGGGCGCAAACAGCAAGGGACAGCTCGGCAACGGCAGCAACCAACCGTCCAACCTTCCGGTCGTGATCCCCGCTTCGTTCGCGGCCACGCTGTTGTGCGGCGGTGAAGCCCACATGTGCGCGCTGACCGGCGGCGGCGCGGGGGCCGCGTGCTGGGGCTCCAACAAGTACGGTCAGTTGGGTATCGGCACGCTGAAGGATGCCAACAAGCCCACCGCCGTTGCGCTGACGCTCGGGTCCGGCATCGCCTTCCTGAATCTCGCCGCGGGAGAGCGGCACACCTGCGCCATCGTCAGCCAAGGCAAGGTCGCGTGTTGGGGCGACAACTCCATGGGCCAGCTGGGCACCGCGACCGGCGACCCTGTGCCGACCCCCAAGTTGACCACGATCACAGACGCCAAGATCCTCCACGCCGGCTCGTTCCACTCCTGCGCCGTTGTACAGCCGGCGGGCGAGATCCAAGCGCACTTGGTGTGCTGGGGCAGCAACTCCAAGGGGCAGCTCGGCTTTGCGACGGTGGACGACTGGAGTAGTCCCAAGTCCGTACCCGGCTCCTTGGGCGCCAGTGATGTCGCGGGCGGTCTGGAGCACACGTGCGGCCTCGTCGGCACCGTCAACCGCGCCGCTGTCTGCTTTGGCAACAACTCCCGGGGGCAGCTTGGTGTCGGCGGAGTCGGCGGGGTCGGAGCGCCCATGGTTGCGGTGCAAGGCTTGGCGCTGCCTGAGAAGCTGACGAGCGGCGACGAGCACACTTGCGCGCTGGTGGCACTGGGCAAGGTGATGTGCTGGGGACGCAATTCGGAGGGTGAGCTGGGCAACGGCGGAAGCGCGGACTCGCACACGCCGGTGCAGGTTTCGAACCTGACAGGCGCCGTCGCCATCTCGGCAGGCGCGCGACACACTTGCGCCCTGCGGCTCGACGGGTCTGTGTGGTGCTGGGGCGACAACAGCTCGGGCCAGCTTGGCGCCGGCTTCGCCAGCAACGCCGAGTACGTCCCGGTTCTGGTCTTCGGCTCCGCCCCCAAGTGATGCCGCCCGGAGACTCCACGCACCACTGACGTCAGGGTCCGAATTCACGCTTCGGCTTCATGTCGGGATCAAGTCGAACGAGACCGCGCCGTGACCGTATCGTGCTTCCAGTGCTCATCTTCGGTGTCGGGATAATCCGACGAGTAGTGCAGGCCGCGGGACTCCTGCCTTGCAATCGCACTTTCGACGATCAGGGTGGCGACGGCCGTGATGTTGCGCAGCTCGACAAGGTCGGGCGTCAGCAGGAAGCGCCAGTAATCCTCTCCCACTTCCTGCGAGATCATCTGCAGCCGCCGTCGAGCCCGCAGCAGCCGTCGGTTGGTCCGCACGATGCCGACGTAGTTCCACATCAGCCGGCGGATCTCCTCCCAGCTCTGCGTCACCACGACCGCCTCATCGGCGTCACCCGCGCTGCCGGTGTCCCAGTCGGGTACCCGTAGCACTTCGGAACGTCCTGATTCTGCGACGATCCTCACCGCCACCTTGGCCGCCCGCTCGGCGTACACGGCCGCCTCGAGCAGCGAGTTCGACGCGAGCCGGTTGGCGCCGTGCAGACCGGTACACGACACCTCACCAATTGCCAGCAGGCCCGCCAGGCTGGTCTTGCCGTCGAGGTCCACGTTGACGCCGCCGCACTGGTAGTGGGCCGCAGGGACGACGGGAATCGGCTCGGTGCGCAAGTCGATGCCCAGCGACAGACAGCGGGCGTGGATGGTCGGAAAGCGTTCGACCAGAAAGTCTGCCGGCAGATGCGTCATGTCCAGAAAGACCGACTCCTCACCGCTGTGCTTCATCTCGTCGTCGATGGCGCGGGTCACGATATCGCGCGGAGCTAGGTCGCGCAGCGGGTGATAGCGCGTCATGAACGCGTCGCCACGCCGGTTGCGCAAGATACCGCCCTCACCACGCAGCGCCTCAGAGATCAGGAAGTTCTTGGCCTTGGGGTGGAACAAGCAGGTCGGATGGAACTGGAAGAACTCCATGTTTGCGATCCGGGCACCTGCGCGCCACGCCATCGCCACGCCGTCGCCCGTCGCCACGTCGGGATTCGACGTGTACAGGTACACCTTGCCGGACCCGCCGGTCGCCAGACACACGACCCGCGCCGCCATCGCGTGCACTTGCGACGTCTTCAGGTCAAGCACGTACACACCCAGCACGCGGTCGCCCTTGCCACCAGGCACGCCACTGCCGGTCCCCTTCGCAAGCCGACCGCGTGTGATCAGGTCAACGGCTTGGTGATACTCATAGAGTGCGATGCGCGGATGGGCACGAACCTTCTCCAGCAGTGCCCGCTCGATGGCTTCTCCCGTAATATCCGTGTGATGGGCGATTCGCCGGGCCTGGTGGCCGCCCTCACGCGTCAGCTGCAGGTCGCCCTCGTCGTTGCGGTCGAAGTCCACGCCTCGGTCAACCAGCCGCTGGATCGCCGCAGGACCGCTTGCCACGACCATCTCGACCACGTCCCGCCGGCAAAGCCCCGCGCCGGCGACCAGCGTGTCCTGAACGTGCTTGCCGACGCTGTCCTGCCCGTCGTCCAGCACTGCAGCGATGCCGCCCTGCGCGTAACGGGTGTTGGTCTCGCTGAGCGATTGCTTGGCCAGCACGGCGACGGTGCAGTGCTCGGCGGTCTCGAGGGCGAAGCTGAGGCCGGCAATGCCGCTGCCGACTACGATGACGTCAAAGGTGGGATCGTGGGGGGTCATGGCCTCGCCTGGGCGCGACGGTGGGGGGGGGGGAGGTACCGACCGCGCCGCTGTTGGGCGCATGACGTTGGCACAGGTTGGCGGTGGGGTAAACCGCAAAGGTCGAACAAGTGGCTAGGCGAACGGCGTTCTGGCATGGGATGCTGCCGCACATGACGCCGTCGCCCACCTGCGAAGCCGACCTCCTGGTGCTCGCCCACGACCTGCAAGGCTGCACGGTCGCGGGTCTCGCCGCACAGCTGGGCCTGCCGCCTCAGGATCCGCGCCGGCACAAGGGACTGGCGGGGCAGGTGCTCGAGCGGATGCTGGGGGCCTCCGCCGGGTCGTTGGCGGAACCGGACTTTCCGCACCTGGGCGTCGAGCTCAAGACGCTGCCCCTGCGAGCCAACGGCCGGCCGGCCGAGTCGACCTGGGTCACGACCGTCCCCCTGCTGAACGACCAGGAGACTTGGGAGACCTCTGCTGTGTACCGCAAGCTCGCGCGGGTGCTGTGGATTCCCCTGCTGCCCCACGAGACCGGTCGGGTGGTCGGCCGCCCCATCCTGTGGTCGCCGAGCGCACGACAGCTCGCGTTGCTGCAGGCGGACTGGGAGGACTTGATGGAGTCCGTGGTGCTGGGTCGGCTGGACGAGCTGGACGGACGCCGTGGCGAAGTGCTGCAAGTGCGCCCCAAGGCAGCCCATTCTGGCGTTCGCGTGCCGGGACTGGACGCCGACGGCTTCCGCGCGGCCGTGGCGCCGCTGGGCTTCTACCTGCGCGCGACGTTCACCACCGCGATCCTGCAGCCGATGACCGTCGAGCCGACCGACCGCTGACGTTGCCGGGTCGGGTCCCCTGCCGTATGCTGCAGTGCTGCGCCGGCTTCCGGTCGAGCAACGCAACCCACTGTCCTGCCAATGGAACCCGCCGAGCCGCATGTACCCTGCCCCGCCCCCCACGCGATACCTGACCATCCTGCTGCCCGTGCTGGCGGCGCTGACGGCCTTGGCGGTCCTGCCCTTGTGGGTCGCAGAGTGGCTGCCGCTGCTCGATCTGCCGCCCTACCTGCACGCGACGACGGTCTGGATGTCGGCGCCCCTGCACGGGCCCTACGCGCAAGCCTACGAGTGGGTGACGGTCCCGGTGCCGACGTGGCTGTCTCTGGGCGGCGTGCGGCTGTTGTCGGTGTTCGGCGGGGTCGAGACGGGTGCGCGGCTGCTGCTGACGCTGGCCCTGATTTCTGTTCCGCTGGCCGGACTTGCGCTGGTCCGCACTGCCCGCCACAGCGCGTGGCTGGTGGTGGGAATGCTGCCGTGGCTGCTGGGGGCAGACCTCGTGGCTGGCCGACTGCCGCAGATCGTGGCCCTGCCGGTTGCGCTGGGCGTGCTGGCAGCGCACCTGTCGTGGCTGCGTCGCACGACCCTGCTGCGTGCGGCGATTCTGGCGTGGCTGCTGGCCCTTCTGGCGTTGTCGCACTGGCTGCCGTGGCTGGTGTTTCTGGCGCTGCTGCCGGTGCTGGCCGCGTGGGAGGGAGCGCGGATCGGCGGCTGGCGCAAGGCCGTTGCGTGGCCGTTGCGGGATCTGGTCATCGCGCTGCCCTCGGTCGGGCTGATGCTGCCGTGGATCGTGGGTGTGCTGCGGCACCCAGGGCCGGGACCGGTTTACAAGGCCCGGCACGCCCTGCCGCAGGAGAACTTGGACCATCTGGCCGACCGGCTGTTCGACCATCTGGCGCCGCGCTCTGAAGTTCTTAATGGTTTCAACGATCTACTCTTGGGCAGGCCCGGTGACCTTGCAAGCGGCCTGTGGCTGCTGGCGCTGACGCTGTGGGCCGTGGGTGCCGCACGCCAGCCGCGGCTCGTCGTCAACCCGCGTCACATCAACGGAACGGCCTATCTGGGCCGCGCGCTGGCGCTGCTGTTCGCCGCTTACTTCGGGCTGCCACGCGACCTGTGGTCACCCCTGCCGCTGGGCGAGGCAAACGCCGTGCTGGTTCCCCTGTTGGGCGTGCTGGCCGTCGCCGCGCTGCCGGTGCGACCCGACGATGCGCCGCCCACGGCACGGGTTCGGGTCTGGGTCGGCACCCTACTGATGGGCGTCGTGGCCGTGGTGGTGCCGATGGTCACGCTGCACGCTTTTGCCCTTGCGTCGACCGAGATCGAGCCGATGCGGCAGGCGCTGGCCGTCGTGCCCAAGGGCAAGTCGGTGCTGACGCTGCGAACCCAACCCGACAGCGCGTTCGTGCGCGGTGCGCCGTGGAGTGCGGTCGGCGACTACGCGGCCGCGTTGCGAAAAGGCTATGCCCCGCCGACGTTTGCCGGCGACCCGACGCTGCCCGTGCGTCCACGCCCCTCTCGCATCCGCCCCGCGCCGCCCCCCGACCAACCGGACAGCTTCACGTGGCAGGACCACGGCCGCTTCTACGACTACGTCGCCGTGCTGCGCGACCCGTCTATCCAGCCGCCACTGTTCGAGATCTGGCTGCGCGCATTGACCCGCGTCTACCAGCGCGGTCCGTGGCAGGTGTTCCGCAACGACGACGTCGTGAA
The DNA here is from genome assembly GCA_964447285.1 of uncultured Enterobacteriaceae bacterium. Lineage (GTDB taxonomy): Bacteria > Myxococcota_A > UBA9042 > UBA9042 > UBA9042 > CAJBNH01. The sequence goes on from CAYURO010000014.1 coordinate 33,101, forward strand.
GTACCCGCCGCCGCCTGACCCGCCCAAGCCGCCGCCCCAGGTTCCGCCGCGCGCAACGCAAGTTCCGCAGGTGGCACCGGCACTTGCGCCCTCGCCTCCGCCGGCGCGAAGGCCACTCCCGCCGCCCGACGCCGCAGTGGCACCTGAGCGTGCGTCGGCTCCGATCTTCCCGCGTCTGGACCCCGTGCGCATTCCGCGCCTCGCTCCGCCGCTGAGGCCCCCGCCGCCGCGCGGCCCCTGACCCAGGCGAAAGGTCGCAAGAGGTCTCGGCACAAGGCTTCTTTCCGCCCAGTCCCTCTCCGCGACGTTGCCGACGAAACCTTGCGTGCTACCTTGGGTCGACGTTCGCCCCCACCCATCCGGCAGCGGGTCACCCGTGCTTGGAGGAAGATGTTCGAGCAGCCCCCCACCCGCCCCTTGTTCACCTTGTTCGGCATCCCGGTCGGGATCTCGATCTGGCACGTCTTGCTGCTGCTGATGCTGTTCTACCCCTACCTGCAGGAGAATGCGGCGTTCGGCATCGGCGTGATGGTGGCGGCCAGCTTCTCCGTGTTGATGCACGAGATGGGACACGCGCTTGTCAGTCTGATGCTGCGGCTCGAGCCCGCGATCATGCTGACGGGCTTCGGCGGCTACACGATGCACCAGCCGGCCAAGCGACCTCGCGATGAGTTCTTCGTCGTGGCGGCGGGTCCGACGATGAACTTCGTGCTGGCGGCAGCCTTCTCTGCCGTCGGTGTCTCGGCGGAGGGCATCGTCGCCGACCTTGCCAACTACGCAGCGCTGCTGAACATCGTGTGGGGAGCCTACAACTTGATGCCGATCTTCCCCTTGGACGGCGGCCAGCTGCTGAAGTGGCTGCTGAACCGCTTCATGAAGCCACTGAAGGCAGACCGCGCCGCGTATTGGACGGGCCTGATTCTGGGCGGTGTGCTCGCGGTCGCAGGCCTGATGACAGGGAAGCTCTTCGTGACCGTGATCTTGGGCCTTGCCGCATACGAGAACTGGCAAATGCTCAAGCGCTTGGACCAAAGCCCCGCGCGCCACCTGGACATGAAGCACAACCGTGTCCGCGAGCTGCTGAACCTCGCGCATCAGGCCTATCAGGCCGGCGACTTCGACGCAGCGATGCGGGCTGCTCACCAAGCGCGGGCGGAACCCTATCTATCGCATCAGGAATTGGAGCATGTCTGGCAGGTCTTGGCCCTGTCCGCCACCCAGCTGCACGAGTTCGCAGAGGCACTGCGATTCGCCGAACGACTTCCTGCGTCGGCGGCGATGGCTCAGGTTCAGGCCACTTGCCTGCTCAATCTTGCCGACCCTGCCTTGGCCCGTCGCTTCCTGACCACTCCGACCGCACGGCTGCTGACGACCGAGAACGCCGAACGTCTGCAGCAGTTGGCACGCTCGGCCTGACCTTCTGGCCAAACTTCGCCGCCGGCGAGACTGCCGGTCAGCGCAAATCCGACCAAAGGACGCGAAGTTGCGGATCACGGGTTGCGCCGATCCCGACTCGCATGGACACTTTCGCCCCCGGCACCCAAATCCGGCCCCTTTTCTCGCCCGCCAGTTCCGGGCAAGGATCCCGCATCCCATGATGACTGTTGTCAATTCCCAAGCCGTTGCTTCACAGTCCGCCGCCCACCGCCCCCATCCGGTCGATCTCATCCCGATGGGGGGTATCGTCACGGTACGGGACCGTCTGCTCGAGCTGCAGGCCCAGGGGCGCACCGTGATGCGTCTGGAGTCCGGCGACCCCTCGTTCGACATCGCCCCCCACGTGCGCGAGGCGATCGAGAAGGCGCTGCGCGACGGCCACACGCACTACACCGCGGGCGCAGGCATCCCCGGACTGCGCAAGGCGATCTTCGAGAAGCTGCGGACCGTCAACCGCATCGCGATCAAGGACGCCAACCACGTGTTGGTGACCAACGGCGCCATGCACGCGCTGTACATCACCTTTCGCGCCCTGTGCTCCGACGGCGAAGAGGTCATCGTCCCCGACCCGACCTGGACCGAGACCGCCGACAACGTGCGCCTGGCCGGCGGCATCGCGGTGGGCTGCCGGACCACGGCCGAGACCGGCTACAAGATGACGGCCGCAGCAGTCGAGCCCCTGATCACCCCTCGCACCTGCGCCATCGTCCTGAACACGCCGCACAATCCGACCGGCGCCGTGCTGGACCGCCAGACGCTGACCGACCTGCTGGATCTGGCCCACCGCCACAACCTGAAGATCGTCAGCGACGAAGCCTACGAGCACGTGATCTACGACGGGCTCGAGCACGTGAGCATCGGCTCGCTGCCGGGTGCCGAAGGCCGCGTGATCAGCATCTATTCGTACTCGAAGTCGTATGCGATGAGCGGACTTCGCGTGGGCTACGTGGCCTGCGACGACGACCTGTTGATGGAGCGGATGGCCAAGCTGACCCGCTGCACGATCAACGGCGTGAACTCTGCCACCCAATACGGCGCGATCGCGGCGCTGACCGGCCCGCAGGACTTCACCGTCGAGATGAACCGCGTGTACCAGCACCGCCGCGATCTGCTGCTGAAGGGGCTGGAGCGCCTGACCTTCTTGAAGCCCTTCAAGCCCGACGGCGCCTTCTACGTCTGGGCCGCGATCGATCCGGCGTGGGAGGGCATCGAGGGCAAGCGCGACGGCTGGGCCATGACGCACTGGCTGCTCGACACGTTCGGCGTGGGTTCGGCTCCGGGCGAGGTCTTCGGTCCCGCCGGTGCCGGCCATGTGCGATTCGCGTTCTCCTGCGCGACCGACCACATCGAGCGCGCGGTGGCGGCTTTCGAGCGGATGTGAACCGCGACTTGTGAGATCGAGGAATTCTCTCTACCTTGGAAGTGCTGCGCGCTGCCGACCGGCCACGTGCAGGCCCTCCTCTCCGGTGGAGTCGACCATGCGTCCCATGCCCAACCTCTGGATTTTGCTGGCCATCGGCCTTGCCGCCTGCGGTTCGACTGCGAACTCCGGGATCGGCGCCACGACCGAGGAGCCCGACGTCATCGCGGTGTTCACCAAGGACGTGCCGGACACAGACACCACGACCGACACCAAGACAGACACGGTGACGGATGCCAAGGTCGACACCGACCCGATCGACGTCTCCATCGCCGATGGCAACGACTCCGATGCCGCCACCGACACGCCCGACGTCACCGATCTGGACGCCGTCGTCCCCGACGGAACCCCCTCGACCTGCGGCGACAAGTGGTGCGTGACCGACGACGGCGAGACCTGCGAGACCTGCCCCGAGGACTGCGGCGCGTGCGTGATCAAGTGCGGCGACGCCAAGTGCAGCGCTCCCGATGAGGATTGCACGAGCTGCCCGAAGGACTGCGGCATCTGCCCCGTGCCGTGCGGTGACGGCACGTGCAAGGACGGCGAGAACTGCTCGACCTGCCCCGACGACTGCGGCAAGTGCCCGGACTTGTGCGGAGACAAGACCTGCAAGGCCCCTGAGGACTGCAAGACTTGCCCCGCGGACTGCGGCGTCTGCCCGCCCTCGTGCGGGGACAGCAGCTGCAAGTCGCCCGAGGACTGCAAGACCTGCCCGGCGGACTGCGGCATGTGTCCGGGCATCTGCAACCCGCTGACGTCAGAACTCTGTACCGCCGCGCAGCAGTGCTATTACACACCCACCATGACCAATCCGACGTGCAGCCCGGTTGGCGCGCTGACCAAGGGGTCTGCCTGCCAATACCTGAATGACTGCGCCAAGGGGATGCTGTGCGTCAACAGCGTCTGCGCGGCGGTCTGTGACACGTCGGGCAAGACCGCGGGCCTGAACTGCGCGCTGCCTGCCAAGTGCGCAGAGCTCTCCAGCGGCGGCAAGCCCTTGGGCTACAACATCGGCGCATGTCTGGGCGGCGACACGTGCAACGTCCTGACCAGCGTCGGCTGCCCTAGCGGCATGGCGTGCAGCCCCGTCGTCGAGGGCAAGATGTGCGTTCCCGCCGGCACCGGCACGCTGAACGTCGCCTGCCTAAACGGCGACAGCGACTGCACCAAGGCCTACATCTGCATGGAAGACAACGGCCCCAAGTGCAAGCTGCGCTGCAACACCACCGGCGCGCTGCCCAAGTGCACAAGCCCGCTGACCTGCGTTGGCATCGTGTTGGGCGACGCTCAGGTCCCCGCGCCGGACAATCTGGGCGTGTGCAACTGACCGCTGCACCTCTGAATCCCCGCTAGCCGCCAGGAGCTCCATGAAGACCGTGCTCGCCGCCGTCGACTTCAGCGAAGGCTCGTTCGCCGCCCTGCAGTTCGCCGACGAGATGGCGCGGGTCTACGACTCGGACGTCACCGTGCTGCATGTGGTGCCTCGGTCGACGCAGGTCCAGGACGGCGGCATCGACCCCAAGGCGGCCGAGCTGCTGATGGACGGCCTGTTGAACGAGGGCAAGCTGGTGACGAACCTGCAAGAGCAGCTGGAGCTGTTTCTGGCTCGTGCGCCCGACCCTCGCCGCCCGCGTCGGGTCATCTTTCGTGCCGGCACGCCCGCCGCCACCATCGTGAAGACAGCCGCAGCGTTGGACGCGGTGATGATCGTGATGAGCACGCACGGCCGCCGTGGTCTCGAACGGCTGGTGCTGGGCTCGGTCTCCGGCGAGGTCGTGAAGCTTGCGCACCTGCCCGTTCTGACCCTGCGTCCCGACGTGGTGCCGGTGAGGAAGGGCGGACGCTAGCACCCGCTGCAGCAGCTACGCCACGTACGGCTGCACGCGGTCCCGCAGCCCCGCCCACATGCCACCCAGCACTTGCTCGGACATCGGGTACAACATCGCCTCTTCCTTGGCATTGTGCTGCTGGATCAGCATCAGCAGCGTGTCGCCTTGGTCCAGAACCTCCTGCGAGTCGCCCCGCACCGCCGCACTCGCCATTTGCGCCAACACGGCGCGCATCTGGGTGTGCTCCAGACGCATGACGTAAGTGGGTCCGCCGGTCATGCCGGTCGCCTCCTCGAAGGCCGGAAACAGCACCTCCTCCTCCATCGCCAAATGCTGCCGCAACGTCTGCTCGAAGGTTTCCCACAGCGCGGTCAGGGCGGCCGGATCGCGTCGGTCGATGGCCTGCTCGATGGCACCCCACGCATCGTCGCAGCGGTGATGGTCGTCGGCGAAGAAGGCGGCAAGTGTGTCAGGTCGGTCGGCAAGACTCATGGCGGCTCCGGCGGTTGAGGAGGGCGGCAAGGCCCGTTGTGCGATGCGGACGCCAATGTTATCATCCGATAACTTCCGAGGCAACCCCCGATGACCGACCACCGCCCCACGCAAGAACGCCGCGAGCAGATCGTCCAGGTCGCGCTTGAGCTGCTGGCCGACCAGTCCGTGGAGCTGCTCTCGACCCGCGCGATCGCCTTGAGGATGGGCCTGTCGCAACCCGCGATCTTTCGGCACTTCCGCACGCGTGACGAGTTGCTGGAAGGCGTCGTGGCCCACGCTCGCGAGGGTCTTGCTGATTTGGCGGCGCGCGAGCTGGCCGGGCGGTCGGGCGGCCTGCGCGACCTGAGTGCGCTGGTCCGCGCCCTGTTCTGCCATGTGCAGCGCCACCCGGGGCTGCCACGCATCCTGTTCCACGATGCATCGGGGGCCGGCCACCCGCAGCTGCGTGCGATGCTGCACGCCCTTGTCGACATGCAGCGGACACTGGTGGCCGAGCTGGTGCGGGCGGGACAGCGAGAGGGAGAGATCCCCGACACCGTCGCTCCCGAGCACGCTGGGCAGTTGTTCGTCGCGCTGCTGCAGGGAACGCTGCTGCAGTGGCGACTGGCGGGGGCACCCCAAGACCCGGGCCCGGACGGCCTGACGATGCGAGCGGAGGTACTGATCGCCTTTCTTCAAGGCGTGTTGCGCGCGGGAGAGCCGACGTCGACCGGGCACCCGTCGATGCCGGACTGTCACGCGCCCGTTCCATCGGTTCAGCCGCCGACGCACGCGGGTCACGCGGGCCTAGTGCAGCTCGATGTGCGGCCCATTCTGGCGACTGGAACCGACCCGCTGCACGCCATTCTGGCCGCGCTGCAGACCGTGGCTCCGGACGGAATGCTGCAAGTGATCGCGCCCTTCCGACCCGCGCCACTGCTGGCGCTGCTGACGGGCCAGGGTTTTCGGTGTGAGGCAATCTTGCTCGGCTCGGCGTTGTGGCAGGTCGAGGTCCTTGGGCCCGACGCCCCCGAAGTCGCGGACCTGCGAGAGCTGGAGGCACCAGAACCCTTGGAACAGGTGCTGTTGCGGTCGTCCCGCCTGCTGCCGGGTCAGTCCCTGCTCGCACGTGTCCCCCGAATGCCGGCCCTGGTTTTGCCCCTGTTGGCGGAGCGGGGTTTGCACGCCACACCGTGCCCTCAGCCCGACGGTTCGGCGCTGCTGCATGTCCGGAGGCCCGCTTGAACCAAGACGGACTCCGACTGGACCAGGCCCCGCCGCTGCGCGTACCGCTCGCGTTCTTTGCGACGGCGGCGCTGTTTCTGGGCGTTGCAGGTTGGGTGCTGGTGACGGACGGGGCAAGCGTGTTCTCAAGCCCTTGGTCGCCGGTGACGCTGGGTCTGACCCACTTGGGAACACTTGGTTTTCTGAGCATGGCGATGCTGGGCGCGCTGTTCCAAATGACGCCTGTGGTCGCCGCTGTACCCGTGCCCTCCGTGCGACTGGCCCATGGCGTGCAAGGGCTGGTGGCCGTGGGGACGGCGGGGCTGGCGGCGGCTTTGGCGGCGGGGCTGGGCGCGAGCCCCGCGTGGCGCAACGGGGCGGCGCTGGTGGCACTGGCGACGGGCCTTGCGCTGTTCGTGGGGCCGGTGGCGGTGGCCCTGAGTCGGTCGCGGACGCCGGGAGAAACCGTCACAGGGATGCGCCTGGCCGTTGCGTGTCTGGTCGCATTGGCGGTGCTGGGCGTGTGGATGGCTTGGGGATACGTGGACTTCCAGTTTCCCGGGTCGCGTCGCCTGTGGACACAGGTGCACCTGACCGTGGCGCTGGGTGGCTGGGTCGGGGGCCTCGTCACCGCGGTGTCGTGGCAGGTGGTCCCCATGTTCTATCTGGCCGCCCCGGTTCCGCAGGCGTGGCGCCGCGTGGTGCTGGGAGGGGTCACCCTTGGGGTCGCGGCAGCACTGATGGTGCTGGTGAGCGCGCACGCGGGGCTGCGGTGGCCAGATCCACAACTGGCGGCCGGACTTGCGGCCCTTCCCGTTGTTCTGGCGGTCGGCTGGGCCCACCCGTTGCTGCTGTGGCGAAGCCTGCGGGCGCGCAAGCGGCGGCGGTCTGACCCCAGCCTCCTTGCGTGGAAGGCCGGGTTGGTGCACGCGTTCCTGCTGCCTCCACTGGCGGCTGCCGCCCTGCTGTCCACCGCCGCTGCGCCGTCGCTGTTGTTCGGATGGTTGGCCGTCTGGGGCTGGGCGGGGCTCATTGTGCACGGGATGCTGACGCGCATTGTTCCGTTTCTGGTGTGGTTCCATCGGTTCTCGCGGCTGGTCGGACTGCAGCCCACGCCTCCGATGAATCGCTTGTGGCCAGCGCAGTTGCAGCAGGTCGGCCTCGGTCTGCACCTTGCCTCGGTGTACCTGGGTGTGGCCGCCATCGCGACCGGCTGGGACGTTGCGGCGAGAGTGACCGGCGGTCTGGTGGCGGCAACCGCAGCGGTGTTGGCGGTGGGGCTGTACCGAACGTGGCGGCAGCGCCCCGGGCTGCCAACAGAGAATTCGGGCAATTGACTGAGTTTCCAAGCAGATCGCGCAGTTGACGCGACGTGTCGTGAGTGGCATCGTGGCCTTTCGGTGAAAACGAGGGCGGCCGATGCAACGCGCAAGGTTTCCTGTGTCCGGCAGCATCGCTTTGGCCTTGGCCACGGTCTTGCTCGTGTTCACCTCGTCGACTGCTTGGGCCAAGCCCGAGTACTTGGGGCTTTGGGTGGTCCAGCAGGCACCCAACCTGACCGTCAGCTTCCCCGCCGCCGACGAACTGGGCTCCACCGTGCGCGTTGTGCCAACCGGAGAGGCCAACGTCACCGCCGTGACACGCGCCGAGATTCCCTTTTTCGAGAACGGATTCGAGAAGGTACGGATGCACGTGCTGTACGAGTTGGACCCGACCAAGGTCCACGCACGCATCACCATCGACGGCAAGCCCGCTGAGCTGCTGGACGGCACGGGACCGCAGGACCGCGTGCTTGAGCTGGCGATGGCCGGCAGCACGTTGGGCGTCGAGATCCAGACCACCGACGCGGCGCCGACCGGATGGTCCGTCCAAGTCCAAGGCGTGGGCTTCGATCGCAACGGATGGACCTTCTGGTACAGCCCCGACTGCGCCGGACTCGCCGGCTGGGCAGAGGCGGATGACCGCTTGCGCTTGGGCGTCGATCCCGACTGGGGAGAGCTCGAGTGGCCGCTGACCGGCAGCCTGACCGTGGCGCGGAAACCCCAAGGTGGCGTCGACTCTTTGGCGTTCACGTATGCGCAGCAGCTGCCGGGTGCAGGGCTGGTCGTCCGTGCCAGTCTCGACGGCCTTCCGCTGGAGCTTTTCGCTTCAGGCTTGCTCGAACCCGCCGCGTTCACCTGGCCGGAAGCCAAGGGGCAGCAAGTGGAATTCACCCTGCGGGCATACGACGCCGTGGCTGCGAACCCGACCTGGCAGGCCGTGGTTGCAGACTTGCGCGCCGACCCGAACGCCCTTCCGCCTTCACCTGACAGCTTCAGTTGGGAGTTCCAACTACCCGGGGATGCCACCGCGACCGGCGCGACGGCCCCTCCACCGACATCGGCAGGTTGCACTGTATCTGCCACGGTGCCCACACCGAACTCCGTGCTTGTGCTGCTGTTTGCGGCCTGCGCCGCCCTCGCGGCCGCCCGTCGACGGCACCGTGACTCGTCCGAAGGAGGCTCCCTGTGACGCCCATCCTCCCTACCGCGGTCATCACGGCCTGTGCACTGGCCTGTGCGCTCGCCACCGGCGCTCTGCCGGCCACCGCGCACGCCGCCACCCCGGCTGCGATGCCCGCGAGCAAGTCTGCAAGCGGCCTGCGTTTTCACGCCTGGCGCGGCGATGGTTTCCGCGTGGACGTGCCCGCCGCCGAGCATACCGTCCAAGGCGAGTCGTTCCCCGACGCCCTGCCACGGCAAGCGGTCTACGCGGCCGATATCCTGCGCGGCAAAGACATGGTCGCCCGCATCGAGTCGTTCTCTAATCGTCAGAAGCTGACGGCGCGTCAGTGGTTGGCCGGCGACCAGGCATTTCTGGTGATGCCGGGCAGCGTCGTGACGGACGTGCCCATGAAGGGCAAGCGCACTTCCGTTCGCCTCGTTCAGCCCCGCACGCCGCAGACCCCTGCCCGCGACATCGTGCTGATTTCTGACGGTTCCGCGCTGCTGCGCCTGACCTGCGAGCGAAGCGACGACCCGGACGCGCGGGCCGTGCTGGACCGCGCCGCCGCCACCATTCGCCCGGTCGCCAGCGCCCGAACCGTCACCGCGCGGAGGAAGCCATGATCCGCCGCCTGTTGCCCCTGCTGACCGGCCTCGCCCTCGCGCTTGCCGCGACCGCCGTACCCGAGGCCGCCCTCGCCGTCTCGTGCGGCGGCCAATCCGACAACTGCCAATGCGGCAAGAACAATCCGTATCCGTGCTGCGACAACAACGGCAACTGCACCTGGTGGGCGTGGCACTCGGCCTGCTGCGGGTGGGGCGTTGGCCTGCCCGGCTGGGGCAATGCCAACACCTGGGCCAGCTATGCCAGCCAGAACGGCAACTTCGAGGTCCTGAACTACCCGGTGCCCAACTCGATCGCCACCAGCACCAAGGGCGGCTACGGCCACGTCGCGTGGGTCACGGCCGTCAACGGCAACAAGATCACCGTCACCGAGCAGAACTGCTGTGGCACCTGCAAGGGCGGCGCCCGCACGTGGTCGTACGACGCCAGCTACTTCAACTCGGGCTACGTGATCCGCAAGGGCCAGTTGGGACCCGTGTGCGGCAACGGCAAGTGCGAAAGCAACGAAAACTGCTCGAATTGCAGCCAGGACTGCGGATCCTGCTGCGGCAACGGCGCGTGCGACAACGGCGAGAATTGCGGGTCGTGCTCGAAGGACTGCGGCTCGTGCTGCGGCAACGGCCAGTGCGACAACGGCGAAAACTGCAGTACCTGTGACAAGGACTGCGGCAAGTGCTGCGGCAACGGTGCCTGCGACTACGGCGAGCAGTGCGAAACCTGCCCCACCGACTGCAAGTGCCTGCCCAGCGGCGAATTGAGCCCGACGTGCGCGCAGGCGGCCGGCTGGGCGTGGGACCCCGACAATCAGGGCGAGAAGGTGCACTTGGCCGTTCAGGTCGACGGCACGGAGATGGCCAAGTTCGTCGCGGAAGGCCCCTATCCCAACCACGATGGCCGCGGCTTTGCGTGGCCCGTGCCCGCTGAACTGAAGGACGGCCAACCCCACGCCGTCACCGCTGTCGTCGCCGACACACAGACGGCCGGCACGACCACGCTGGGGCCCAAGAGCTTCCTGTGCGAGAACAGCGTGGGTCAGCTGGGCATTTGGACGGTCACGCGCACTGACTCGGCCGGCATGAGCGTGCTGCTGCCTGAGGTCGACCCGCCCAACCTCGCCCTGCGCAACGAGCACCCGGCCGGCTATCCGTATCCCATCTCTGGCACCGTCGACACGTGCACCCAGCCGGGCGTGCAGCCGTTCGACGCGGTGGAGGCTCTGGCCGAGTGGGATCTGGCCGGTGCGCCCTTTGTCGCCAAGGTGCTGATCGACGGCAAGGAAGCCAAGGCGTGGCAAGGACCTGCAGGCAGCGAGCCATTCGCATTTGTCGGCAAGGGCACCCAGATCTGCGTGCGCACCGAGGCACTGGCGATGGTCGACGCCCCCGCCGCCGCGATGGCCGTGCTGCGGAGCCTGCGGATGCAGCGAGGGCCTTGGTGGTACTCGTACCGCTATGACACCGAAGGTCTCACCTTCAGTCGCCCGGGAGCCGATGAGGCCGTGTTCCAGCCGCGTTCTCCGGCGGGTGGCGCCGCACAGGGTTGGGCGCGGGCGTGGCACGACTTCTCGCAGACGTTCGACGCCGTGTCGTACCAACTGAGCTTGGGGACGGCGCCCGTTCAGGGTGGCGTGGCCGAGCTGCTGATCGACGGCAAGCCTTACGTCGCTACGGAGGGCGGCCGTGTGCAAGCCGTGACGCCCGGCAAGCAGCTGGCTGTGCAGCTGCGGCTGGAGCAGCCGACGACCTTGGATCCGACCGCGGCCGTGGCGTTTTCGAAGGTCCGGGTGCACCAAAACGATGTGCAGACCGATGGCCCGTGGACGATCGCGAAGAAGAACTCCTGGGGCTTCAGCGGCGGTATCTCGCCCGACGTCGACCTGCTGGCCCGCGGTCTGGACGTGACCCTGCGCCACGATTCCCCCGGCTGGTGGACCACGGGTGCGGTTGAGGCGGTGCTGGAGGTCAAGGGCGCGCCGTTTGAGCGAGTCCGCGGTCAGGTGCGCACCGTGCTGCCCCATCCGTCGCTGCAAGTGCAGGTGATCGCGAATGGAGAGGTCGCCCACACGGTTCTGGGCCAGAGCGACCTGCAGGCGTTCGACGTTCCTGCGATCGGCAACTGGCTGGCGGTGCGACTGGGCGTGTCGCAAGACCGCGAGATGTCGGATGCGGCCGAGGCGCAGGTTCGCAACGTCGAGTGGCTGCGTCAGGGTTGGTGGTCGGCGTACAGCCCGCGTGCTGCCGGCTTCCGCGACGACCGTCCGGCGCCGGGTGCCGTGCGCTTTGAACATTCGCGGGCCTGGGCGATGCTGGACCACGCGCCTCACGGCGCCGTCGTGGTGCACCGTGAGTTTGCGCAACCCCAGACGGGCGTTCGCTTTACGTACAGCTATGACCTGCCCCAAGGGCTGTACCGGGTGTTCGTGCTGCTGGACGGCAAGCCGGCGCGGTTGTTGGACGACATGGGAGAGGACGAGGTCGAGGTCGAGCTGACCGGCGAGTCTTTCACCGACTTGGGGTTGGCGTTTGTCGCCCGCGAAGACGCCCCCATCGTCGCGGAACACGGCTTTGCCGAGGCCGCGCAGATCGCGGTGCAGGGCAAGTCCGGCAAGTGGACGCCGTTCAAGGACGCTGCGGTGACCGCGCCGATGATGCCGAACGACGCGGGGACGTTGGACATCTCGGACATCGCCTCGGACGCCACGGCAACCGCCGCCCAGCCCAGCGACCCCGGTGGCGGCGGCTGCACGGCCACCCCGCACTCGACACCGGCGACGGGTGGTCTGCTGCTGTTGGCGCTGCTGGGGCTGTGGGGTCTGACGCGACGGCGGACCGGACGGGCGTAGCCGAATACCGAATCAATTCAATGTGATCGTGGCCGGCAGGTCGATCTCGGTCAGCGCGCGCGACACTTTGACCGTCCCCGGCAAGCTGCCCTGCTGGGTGACGCTGAAGGTCGGCCCCTTGGCTTCCGAAGGGTACAGCGCCTCGAAGAACGCCAAATAGAATCCAATCTTCCACTCGATGCTGGCGTCAGCGACGAACAGTCGCGCCGTCCAGTCGTGTTCACCCGCGCCGACGAACGGCAGCATGTCCCACGCCAGAGCGACCTGAGCCGTGCTGGTGATCTTCGTCTTGACCGTCGCTGACTTTCCATCGACCGTCAGGGTGTCGATGCCCACCATGTCGCCGTTCTTCGACGGGATGTCGGCGTGTCCGTACAACCCGAATCCAGCCCCAATCGGCGCCGACGAGAACGTGAACTGGCCCGTCTGCTGCTGGTTCAGGTCGATCGACTCGGGCAAGTACTGCCGCCAATACTGACCCGCGCGTTGCGTATACCAGGCGGTCGGTTGCGCCCATCGCCGCGTCACGGCAACGTAGTCCAGCTGCGTCTGCAGGCTGGCCAACACCTGAGAAGCCGCCGCGAGTGCATAATCAAGGCGTCGAACCTGCCCCAGATCGTCCAGCGTGCAATACGACGCAACCGCCAGGTCGCCGTTCGCCAGCAGGAACACCCGATCTCCCAACGGGTTGATGCCACCGGCAAAGGGCTGCGCCGGCACCGGCGGGGGAGCGGACGGGTCTACAGCGGCTGCAGCGGCAGGGTCCCAATACGCTGCCTGATAACCGGCGGCCTTCAAGGCAGCAGCATAGGCAGGGAGCAGCGCAGGGTCGGCGGCCGCCGCAACCAAGACCACAGAGCGGTAACCACCGGTCGGCGAGCAGGGTCCGGGGTCGACCGTCATCGTTCCGTCACTGGCCAAGTCGCCGGTGTAGACGTCACTGTTTGTGTAGGAGGGCGGCGTTGATGCCGTGGACGAGCAACCCGTCGCCAGAGCCGCGCCCGCCAGCGCGAGAAAGAATAGGCCTCGCATGTTCACTACCTCGTCGGGGGGATTCGGGTTCCGGGCCGAAAGGTTCCTACCGCAACCGGGCCCCGCAGTCCAGCGAAGCGCCGGGTCTGGCGGTGACTCTTCTCCCTTCGCTCCACATGGCCAGCGCCCCACCGTGCAATCGAGCCTTGCGGCACCGCGCCGGGAGCGGTAGCGTGCCCGACATCGACCATGGCCGGGAGAGCCCGCCCCGCCCGGAGGAAATCCATGCAGCTACACCTGATCCGCGTTCTTGCCGTCGCCGGCCTGCTGACCGCCTGCGCGTCCGAAGACCCCGTTCCGGCCAAGACGGTCCAGACGTTCTGCGCCGCGAAAGCCGCCGCAGAATGCCAGGTTGCAGCCCGCTGCGGCACCGACGTGACGGCCTGCACCACCCAACGCCAGACCTTGTGCGAGACTGCCGCGGCCGACGCCGCATCGTTCGGGCGCGTGTTCTCGGCCACCCAGTCCGAAGCGTGCGTCGCCAAGGTGAAGGCCCTGTACGTCAAGGTCACGCCGATCACGCCAACGGAGCAGGCGGCCGTGGCAGACGCTTGCGAGCGCGTCATGGCAGGCACGGTCAAGGCGCTGGAGGCCTGCCCTGCTGGCACGTATCAGTGCTCCGGAAAGTTGATTTGCGACAAGGGATTCTGTGGCACGCCCACCGCCAAGGCCAGCGGCCAGCCCTGCGCCAACCCTGGCGACATCTGCGGGGCCGCCTTTCACTGCGCCGCCAACGCGTCGGGTCTGCCGATCTGCCAGGCCAACGTCGTGAAGGGCCAGCCCTGCAGCGCCACTGGACAGGCGACGGGACCCGGACCGTGCTTGTCCACGTTGCGCTGCGACACCACCGGCACCTGCACCGACCGCATCGCCTCTGGCGGCGACTGCACGCCGGGCGCCGACGAGTGCGTAGCAACCGCGCCGTACTGCCACCCGACACTGAAGAAGTGTACGGCCGGCATCACGTTCAGCGCGATGGAGACCGAGGCTTGCAAGCCTTACTCCGGCACCTGAACCTTGCCTCGGGAATTGCGGACGCTGACCTGATGCTGCAGTAGCCCCGCGCGACGTCGTGTGGCTGGGTCCGAACCGGCAGTAGTGCCGCTGTCGCCCGTGCCGCCGCGGAAGCTCGCAACGCGCCGGACGATCAATACGGCTTGACGCCGACCATGTTGCCGCCCGGCCCGTAGTCGCAGACCCAGACCAAGCCGCCCCACCCCAGCCCGCCGATGCTGGGGCAGCTGGCCAGACCGCAGCCGACCTCCAACGTCGTGCTCCAGACCAGCTGCGTGTAGTGCCCGCACATCTGGTTGGCGTCGCAAGTGTTCGTGTCGTAATGGTAAAAGGCGACCTCACTGGCCCACATGTCCGTGACCTGATCGACCGTCAGCATGGTCGACGACGCCGCCATGTTCTCGCCGACGTAATACGGGTGACCCAAGCTGCGGTCGGGATTGTGCTGCCACTTGCATTGGTTGGCCCACGCCTGCGCGGTGACGGCCAGCGCGGCGTTCCACGTCAGCGGGGGCAGGGGCAAGGCGGGGGCAGGTTTCGCGTTGGCCCGTACGAAGTTGTGCCGGTCCACGATGCCACACAGTTGCGCGCCGGGTGTCGCGTCGCCGAGATGACTGCACTGTCCGGTCAGCGGTGCGCACTGGTCGACCGTGCAGGCGTCCCCATCGTCACAGCTTTTCGCGTTGCTGCCCAAGCACTTGCCCCCCTGACACTGGTCCGTCTGGGTGCACGCGTTGCCGTCGTCGCAGGTCGCGGCGTCGTTGGCGGTGTGGACGCAGCCGCTGGTTGGGTCACAGGAGTCGCTGGTACACGGCAGCTGGTCATCGCACGGGATCGCCGAGCCCAAGCACTTGCTGTTCGCGCACTTGTCGTCGGCCGTGCAGGCATCGCCGTCGCTGCACGCAACGGCATTTGGGACGAACAGGCACCCGGTCGCGGGGGCACAGGCGTCGTCGGTGCAAGGGTTGCCGTCGTCGCATGGCGTGGCGATCCCCTGACAAGCACCGAACTTGCAAGTGTCGCCGTCGGTGCAGGCGTCACTGTCGCTGCAGGGGAGCGTGTTGGCGGGGGCGGTACAGCCAATCGCCGGGTCGCAGCCGTCGTCCGTACACGGGTTGCCGTCGTCGCACACGCGCGCACTGCTCGCGCACTGGCCGTTCTGGCAGGCGGGTACCAAGCACGCGTCGCCGGTGGCGCACTCGGTGGCAAGCGTGCACTCCGGCGCGGTGTCGATGGGCGCCGCGTCTTCCGACGTCTCAGGCTCCCCGACGTCCGAACTGACCGCGACGTCGGTGCCGGTCGATTCTTCTTGCATGTCGGGAAACTCGACCTGTGGGCTTGCCGCCTGGCTGCAGCCCCAAACGGCCAGCGGCCACGCCACCCAGAGTCCCCTCGTCCAGCTGCGTTTGCCCATGTCCACAGTCCCCCCTGAGGAACCGTGAGTCGCCCGAGAGCGGCGTTGTGTCAACATCCGACGCCAGAATCGCTAGATGCTCGACACATTTGCGCCCGTCGCCGACGGCTCCTGAACCTTTGGCTGCTTCGCCCCCGGCAGGTACCGAAAGATCGACAGTCGACGCGCGGGGTTGCCCTGCCCTTCGCCAGTGGTCGTGCCGTGTCCGCCCTTGCCGCCTGCCTTGCGCCGCTTCCAGTCCTCGTGGATCTCAAAGGCGAAGTGGTCCAACACCTCCGGATCCACCGGGTCGCCGTTCAACGAGAGCGTCAACGACTTCAGCCCTTCCTGTTCTGCGACGTGAAAGAACTGCGACTCCGCGATCTTGTTGGGCATGCACTCCAGCGGCCCGACGCTGACCACGCCGTCGATGTGCCCGCGCTGCCACTCGTAGACGGGACCGCCCAGCGTCAGCACCGACTCGACCTCCAGCTTCTGTCGCAGCCAGGGCTTCGCCGCTTCCAGCGAGTCCTGCACCGTCATCCGTGTGGGCCACCCGAGCTCGTCCGCCATCGCCTCGTACAAGGTCTTTTGGACCATCTGCTGCACAAGGGTCGTCGCCTTGTCTCCCAGGCTCTTGGTGCGGCCCTCGACCGCGTTCATGTAGTCGCAGTACTCGACCCACTCGTAGAAGGGAGCGAAACGACTGCGGATGCCGCGCTCCTCCAGTCGGTCGATCACGAAGTCGTTGGCAAACGGGTCGCAGCGCACGTAGATCTCGCCCACCACCAACACCGACGGAATCTCGCGGTCGTCCTTGATGGCCGCGTACTCGCGGGCCGCGCCGACCAGCACCTCGGTCACGCCGTAGAGTCGACCACTTGCGACCTCCAGCAGTGCCTCGCCCAAGCCCAGCCCCGACTTGCCGGCCGCTTTCAGGGCCGCGTGCAGCTCCGCCTGACGCCTCGTGTAGATCTCCTGCGCTGCGCCCTTGCAGGTCTCGACCGGCCGCGCGTCGTACATGCCCTCGAGCAACAGGTCTATCGCCATCAGACCGGCGAACGCAAGGGTCGCAAACCCCGCGGGAACACCCTTGAAATACCCCTCGGCCGACGGCGTCCAGACGCGCACCCGGTCTTGCCACCCCAGCTTCTCCAGCGTGATCTTGTGCAGGGTGTTGTAGACGCCAAAACGGCAAGGCCCCGCCGAATTGGGCATGAAGAACGAGAACTTCTCGTCGGTGTCGCGCGACTCCTCCAGACGCCCCAGCAGGCTGCCCAGCGTCAGCGTCATCGGCACGCACTCCTTGCCCGACGTGTAGCGGCGACCCAGACGCAGCGCATCCCGGTCGGTGGGCGGAAGTGCCTCTGCGGGAACGCCAATTCCGTTCAGGCACGCCGCCAGCGCACCGGCCCCCGGCCCCATGCGCGGGATCAGCACGGTCGCCTTTTCGCGCACCACGTCGAGCATCTGCTGCCGGTCCGCTTCGATGGCGTCCAGCCTGCCGCCCGCCCCCGCCGTGCCGCCCGTCGCCAAGTCCTCGTTGACGCAGTGCAGGAACGCCTCGATGCGCGTGCGGGTGCCGGCGTCGCCTGAGTGGCCGTCGGTCTCGATGATGGCGAACGGCTTGCCCTCCATCAGATAGGCGAAGAAGTGCAGCGTGAAGCTGTCGGGCCCGCACGAGTAGTTGCTGCAGTACAGCGCGTACTGGCCCTGTGTGCGCCGAACCTGATGGGCCGCCCGCAGGTTGCGCTGTCCGTACCCCCAGAACATGTCCTGGAACACCGGCACGTCGTCGGCGACCGGATAGCAGTCGACCGGGATGGCAATCGCCCCCTGCTCGCGCAAGATCGCGGGAACATTCGAGTTCAGCACCGTGTTGTGGATGGTGTACGAGCGCCCCAGCACCACCACGGGCGTCAGGTGCTTCTCCTCGCAGAACGCAAGCGCCCGCAGCCCAAGCGCCAGACACTCGGCGTCAAAGATGCGCTGCGCCTCCAGCGCTACCGTATGCGCCTTGCGCCAAGCCTTGCCGCGCACGCCCAGCTCTTTGGCCAGCCGCTCACAACTCGCCAGAAACGCCGTGCTTTCCAGATTACCTGCGCCGATCTCGATCACCGGCGACAGCTGCCTGGGCGCAGTCGAGCCCGCCATGTCCCAGCGCAGCATGTCGGGCGCCGCCTGCACGATGGGGCACACGACCGAGTTCGTCTCGTTGCCCACCCGGGGCAGGTCGCGCAGCATCGGCAGGAACAGCCAGTCCGCTCCGCCGCTGGCCATGTCGGTCGCAAGTCCGTGAAATTGCTGCATCGGAGCACAGAACGGCACATGCGCGTCCTCGATGCCCCGCTTCAGCATCGCCTGCGTCGCGCCCAGCCGCACCTGCAGGTCAAACCCGAGCGCGTGCAGATAGGTGGCAAAGAACGGCAGCAGGCCCTTGAGCTGGAACTCGTCGGTCATCGCGATGGTCGGAAGTCCGCGCGGCGCCGAAAGATTCGCCACCAGTTGCTCGGTCAACTCCCTGCGCTCGCGAAACGGGTCGGGCGAGCGGTCGGGCAGCTTCTTGCGCCGCGTGCCCTTGTCGTACAGCGAACAGCCGCCGCCCCAGGTGAAGCGGGCGCGCTTGTCGTCGACCACCGTCGAGAGCCGGTCGATGCGGCACTTGTTGCCGGCGCCGCCGCAGCCCTGGGTGCTGTTGCAGACAAACGTGTCCTTGCCCTCGACCCGCGCGGACAGGAACCGTTCGGGATCCATGGGTTCAGCGTCGAGCGCGACGTAGCGCACGGTCAGCAGCGCGATGCCCAGCGCGCCGGTGGTGCCGGGGTCGGGCGGAATGATCACCTCGCACCCGGTCTGGCGCGCAACGGCGGCGGCCAGCGCGTCGGCGGCGAACGGCATGCCCTGGCAAAACACCACCTGACCGACGGATCGGCTGCCCTTCACACGGTTCAGGTAGTTCTGCACGATCGAGTCGTAGATGCCCGCGACGATGGCCGGCCGCTCGACGCCCGCCGCCACCGCCTCGTCGATGATCTCGGCCATGAAGACGCTGCAGTGCTGACCCAGCGAAACCCCGGATTCCGCATCGAGTCCCACCTGCCCCAGCTGCACGATGTCGTCGATGCCCTGGAACTTGCGACCCTGCTCCTCGATGAACGAGCCCGTGCCGGCGCTGCACGCCTCGTTCATGGCGGCGTCGATCACGCGACCACCGGAAAGCCGAATGTACTTCGCGTCCTGGCCACCGATCTCGAAGATCGTGTCCACGCGCGGGTCGAAGTGCACGGCGCCCTCGGCGTGCGCCGCGATCTCGTTCAGGACGTAGACCTGGTTCGCTCCATAGCAGCTCGACAGCAGCGAACCCACGATTTCTCTTCCGCTTCCCGTCGCCCCCATCGCCACGACCGGCAGGTGCCCGGCGGGGCCGTCGCGAAACTGCTGCATCAGGCTCTGCGCCGCGCCGACGGGGTTGCCTCCCGTGCGCAGATAGCCCTTCCACACCGTCTCGCGCGTGACCACGTCCAGCGCCACCGTCTTGGAGCCGGTCGAGCCGATGTCGAACCCCAGCACCAGCGTGCGCCCCAGGCCGACCTCGGGCATGACTTCCGGCGGCATCCGCTTGACCTTGGCCAGCGCCGCGTGCAGCCCCGGCACCCGCTCGAGCGTGTCGTGCACCTGCGGCGCCAGCACGTCGTTCAGCGCAGGCAGCCGCGCCTGCCGTTCGGCCGCCAGCACCGCCGCGCCCAGGGCCTCGACGAACACGGCCTCTTCGGGGTCCAGGTCCAGCAGCTCCATGTCCCGCCGTTCCAGGAACTTGCGAAAGTGCGCGCGCACGCGGGGAGAGCGCGCCACGCCCCCCAACAGCGCCACGCGAGGCGGAGAAAGACGTGGCTTGACCAACACTTGCACGTTCTCGCACACGGCGTCGAACAGACCCGCCAGGATGCGCGCGCGGCTCTCGCCCTTGTTGGCCAGGTGCGTCATGTCGGTCTTGAGGATGACCGGGCAGCGGCCCGAAAGCGGCGCCGGATCCGCGACATCCGCGCACAGGTCGGTCGCCTGCTCGATCGTCAGGTCAAACCGCTCGACGAGTTGGCGCAGGAAGTTGCCCGTGCCCTGCGAACACCGCGAATTCTCGCGAAACACGTGGTGGCCGCCCTCGCGCAGCTCGAGGACCGAGAAGCCGTGGCTGCCGATGGACACGAGCGTCGCCGGCTCGTCGCCACACAGGTGCTGAAAGCCCAGGACCTGCGCCTGCTTGACGGGCACCCGCTGCAAGGTCGTCTGGCGACTCAGGCGCCCCGTCACGGCCGCGCCGTCCAGCTTCTCCCACCCCCACGACGCGAGCTTCTGCACCAGGACCGCATCGGGCTCCTTGTGGTGCTCGGCAGTCCAGCGCCGCGTCCAGTGCAGCCGGTCGCCCTTCTGCTCCAGCTCGACGAGCTTGACGCTCTCGGCGCCGATGTCGATCCCCAGGAAACACTTGGACATATGCAAGACCTCGCGCCGGCCCCAGTCCGGCAGCGCCAGTCATCCCCCCGAACAACTGGCCTGCGGAGGGTACGGCGACAGGTGCCGGTGCGACAGCGAAAGGCGACGTGGACGGTCCGGTATGACAGTCGCGTGACACAGGGAGCTGGGGCATCAAACCCCGGCAAGGCACGTGGCGGCGGGGGATTTGGCTAGGGGGTTCACTGGTTGGCGAAAACTGACGGGAGTGTCGGGAAAACTGTGACGAATTCGTCAGGTTTTCGGGGGCTTGATCGTGTCGTGCCCTCGTTCCCGTCGGTGGCGACTCGACGCGCGCGCCCCGGGGGGCAAGCTACTTCTTCCGCGCCTTCGGATAGTCCTTCATCACATCCAGCGTCTCGGCGTACTTGCTGTCCCACAGCTTGACGTGCACCGCCGCCGCTTGCGCCGCCAGCACCGGGTCGGCCACGACGACCTCGAGATTGCGCGACTCGTCCAGATACCCGCCCTGCCAGTTGCTGGTGCCCAGCCACAGCTTCTCGCCGTCTACGACCATGTACTTGCTGTGCACCACGCGCGAGTACGGCACGAAACCCGTCGACATCTCGGGGATCACCACCATCTTCACCGCGACGTTCGGCACCAACGCCAGGCTCTTGAGCCACTGGATGTCCGGCTTGGCCGCGTTCCAGTTCGACACCATCAGCTGCACCTGCACGCCACGCGCGGCCGCCGCCCGCAGTGCGTTGTCGATCACGGGGTAGAAGCCGCCGCCGTGGCGCAGGGGCGCGTACTGCAACACCTGGATCTGCAACTGCTTCTGCGCCGTGCCGATCAGGCGGACCAGCTCGCCCTCCGAGTCGCCCACGCCCGTCGGCACAAACGCCCAGGGGCTCGCCACCAGCCAACCCGGACGGTCGATGCGCGCCGGCGGGGGGGTCTGCTGCAACGGTTCGACGGTCTTGCCCTCGGCCACCAGCGCCGCCGCCGTCCAGTCGAAGTCGAAGGTCGCCTGCACCTGACCCACGACCTCGGGGTCGGCAATCTTCAAGCCGGTCTCGTGGATTTGGGAAATCGCGCGCCAGTCGAAGTTCTGGCTGCCGACAAAGGCAAACTTGCCGTCCACAATCATGAATTTCGCGTGGATAATGCCGCCCTTGCCCACCTTGGCCCACGGCAGCACCCGCGTCTCGGTGTTCGGCCACGCCTTCATGCGGTCCAGCACCGGCTGCGACTGGCTTAGAAACACCTGCTCGACCAGCACGCGCACCTGCACGCCCCGCTTCGCCGCCTTCTCCAAGCTCTGCAGCACGGGCTCCAGCGCCTTGCCTTCCTCGTGCGCCAGATAGAACTGCTCGATGTCGATGCGCTTCTTGGCGCCGTCGAACAGCTCGGGCCACACGACGGTTGGCGACCTCACACCGGGCACACCCAGATCGGTCTCTGCCGGCACCGTCAGCACCAGCTCGTACGCGGGCGTGGCGGCCTTTGCCGGGGCAGCGACGGGCTTGGCCAGCGCGGTGGTCGCGACCAGCAGCAGAAGGAAAACGGACACCATCAGGGAACGTGGACTGGGGAAGTGCTTCATGCGCGGCAGGATGGCAGAGGTGACCGGCGGCGACAACGGCGCGCGGTCCCCGGGGGGGCGGCCGACCGATAGCGGGGGACAAGCCCCCGCGCTACTTGGCACCGCGAAACCTTGTGCGACACTCGCCCCATGACCGCCGCCGCGCCCACCCACATCCCGCCTGCCCCCCCGCTGTTCCTGGCGGCGCGGCCGCCGTTGCGCGACGCCTTCTTCGACAACGCCCGCTTCGTGATGCTCGCGCTCGTGTTCATCGGGCACGCCATCGAGCCGTGGCAGGGGCCTGACCGGCCGATGCGGGCGCTGTACCTCTCGCTGTACGCCTTTCACATGCCCGCGTTCGTGTGGCTTGCCGGTCGGTTCGCCTCGGCAGAGCTGACACGGGCGCGAGCGATTCGGCTGGTCGAGCGCATCCTGCTGCCGTTGCTGATCTTTCAGGTGCTGTACGCCGTCTTCCACCACTGGGCCAACGGCACGCCAGCGGTCGAGATCGGCTTGGTGCGGCCCTACTGGATTCTGTGGTTCCTGATGTCGCTGCTGACGTGGCGCCTGCTGGTGCCCGTGTTCGCGGTGCTGCCGGGCGCCATGGCCCTGTCGGTGGTCGTGGCGCTGACGGCGGGGCTATCCCCTTCGATCGACTACGCATTCAGCCTCAGCCGCACCGCGGTGTTCCTGCCCTTCTTCCTGCTGGGCTGGCGCACGCGTGGGCAGGATCTGGCGTGGCTGTCGACCCGGTGGGCGCGCGCGGCGTCGGTTGTGGTGCTGTTGGGGCTGGGGGCGGCGGCGTGGCGGCTGGCTCCCCACGTCAGCGAGCGGTGGCTGTACGCAAGTGTGGGCTATGCAAGTCTGGGCGTCGGGCCGTGGACGGGCATGGCGGTGCGCCTGGGCCTGCTGGTCGTGGCGACGGTCGCGGGTGCGGCGGTGCTGGCGTGGGTGCCGCGACGACGGGTGGCATGGAGCGACCTTGGCTCGCGGACGCTGCAAGCCTTCCTGTTGCATGGCTTTTTGGTGCGCGGTGCCATCGCCGCGGGGTGGCTGGCTCCGGCCGTCCTGTCCACGCGGGCGTCGCAGGCCGCGCTGATCGTGGGCGCGGTCGCCCTGGCGGCGCTGCTGTGTACGGCTTGGGTCGAGCGCGCGCTCGGCTGGCTGGTGGCGCCTCCCGTCGGCCGATGGTTGGCGTCGCGGTACCCCAGTTAGGCCTTCGAGTGCGGCCGCAGGACTGGCCAGAGCGCCAATCTCGTCCGGCAGGGTGCGGGCTACGCCACCTGGAGCGCCCTGGGGAATAAGACGTTGTTTTCAAGGTGGATGTGCCGGTGCAGGTCGATCTCCAACTCCGCCAACCCCGCCCATAATCCGCGCCAAGTGCCGCACGCTCCCAGCGGGGCCACGTAGTCGTCCGTCAGCTCGCGAGTCTGGCGCAGCAGTTCGCCCACGGCTTCATGCTCCAGCATCAGCGCCCGCACCGGAGCCTGCGCGTCGGCCGCGGGACGCCCCGACTGGATCCACGGGAACAGCACCGTCTCCTCCTTGACCAGGTGCGTGTCCAACTCCTCGCGCAGGGCCAGAACTGTGTCCAAAAGTGCTTGAAACTTCGCCGGATTCTTCTCGCCGTGCACGGTGTTGACGCGCCGAGCCATCGCCTCCAAGCGCGGCAATTCCTCGTCCAGCGGGCGGTGGTGACGCGCGACGATATGGTCGACCAGTTGGGTCAGGGGCGCCGAGTCCCAGCGCACGTCTTCCTGCGTGACTTCGAGCGCGGCGATCTCGTCCAGCACCTGCTGCGCGTCCAGCCCATCGCGTTCGCAGGCCGTGGACAGCGCCCGCTGCCCGCCGCAGCAGAAGTCCAGACCGTGGCGGTGAAAGACCTTCAGGGACACGGGATGCGTCGCAGCGATGTCTGCGAGCGTGGACTGGTGGGTCAGCGAGGGGGTGTGGACGGCAAGTGACGCGTTCATGGAGCTCCGTTGGGGTTGGCGGCCGACCGTGGCCGGTGCCTGAGGGCAGAGCAATCTCCATGCCAAACGGCAACAACATGATTCTACGTAATGTTTCTGCTTTCGTTGTCGAATCGACACGCTGGCTGCTGATGTTCCTTTGACAACATGTTGTCGTTTCGACTACACTTCGACGCATGCGCCTCCTCGACATCGCCACCGACCTGCTGGCCCACTTGGCTGCCCCCGACCGCTACGAGCGCCTGGTCGCCGCCGTGCAGCAGGTCGTGCCCTGCGACGCCACCGCCATCCTGAGGCTGGACCAAGGGATCCTGGTGCCCGTCGCGACGTCTGGACTGGTGCCAGACGTGTTGGGACGCCGCTTCGTGCCCGCCGACCATCCGCGGTTGGGGCGAGTGCTGTCGGCCAATGGTCCCGTACGGTTTGTTGATGCCGCGCTGCCCGACCCCTTCGACGGCTTCCTGCAAAACGGCCGCGAGCTCGAGTCCGTCCATGCGTGTATGGGCTGCGCGTTGCGAGTCGACGGTGTGACCGTGGGGGCACTGACGGTCGACGCGCTGGACCCCCGAGCGTTTGACGCGGTGCCCGATGCGGATTTGGCCATGTTTGCCGCACTCGCGGCGGCGGCCATGCGGACTGCAGGGCTGATCGAGGCGACCGAGCGTGTTGCCGCCCAACAGGGGCGCGTGGCCGCCCAGCTGGGGCGTGAAGCACAGCAGCGTGAGGGTGCGGAGTTCTTGGGCGTCAGCGCGATCGCCCGGCGGATGCGCGACGAGGTGGCGCTGCTTGCCGGGTCTGACCTGACCGTGCTGCTGATGGGAGAGACTGGCGTCGGCAAGGAGGTGGTCGCCCGCGCCATCCACGCGCAGTCGGCCCGACGCAACCAGCCATTGATCTACGTGAACTGCGCTGCCCTGCCTGAGTCGATTGCCGAGAGCGAGCTGTTCGGCCACGTCCGCGGCGCCTTCACCGGAGCGACCGACACCCGAGCAGGCAAGTTCGAGGTGGCCGATGGCGGCACGCTGCTGTTGGACGAAGTGGGCGAACTGCCGCTGGCACTGCAACCCAAGCTCCTGCGCGCACTTCAGTTCGGCGAGATTCAGCGGATCGGCTCGGACCGGGCGATTCGGGTAGACGTTCGCGTGCTGGGCGCCACCAACCGCGATCTCGTCGAAGAGGTGCGCGAGGGCCGGTTCCGCGCCGACCTGTTCCACCGCCTCAGCGTGTACCCGCTGCGGATTCCGCCGCTGCGGGACCGCACCGAGGATGTGGAGGTGCTGGCCGGCTTCTTCCTCGACGCCGCTCGCATCCGCTTGGGACTTGGGCCGATCCGGCTGACGCCGGGGGCGCGCGATTCCCTCAGGCGCTATGACTGGCCCGGCAACGTCCGCGAGCTGCAACACGTTCTGCTGCGGGCGGCGCTGCGGTCCTCGGGTGGGCGGCGGCACGAGCCCGTCACGTTGGAGTCGCGGGCCCTCGACTTGTCCCCCGGTTCCATGTCTCTGGTTGCCGCGGCGGCACCATCCGTCGTAGACCCTGATCGGGTTATCGGCGGGGGGACGCTGTCGCAAGCCACCGACGACTTTCAAAAGCGGGTGCTGACGCAAGCCCTTGAGACGAGCGACGGCAACTGGTCCGAGGCTGCGCGACGGTTGGGCGTCGACCGCGGCAACCTTCACCGGCTGGGCAAGAGGTTGGGGATGATCGGACGCTCTGGCTCGACCCTTGCGCTGCTGACTTTCACGTTGCTGACCGGCTGCTTCGCGTACGGCGGCGTCGGCGACCCGTGCCGCAACCGCGCAGACTGTCAAGGCGAATTGGTCTGTCAGGACCTGATCTGCAGCGACCCCGAGGGCTGCCGCGTCACCCACGACTGCGTCGATCAGGGCCTGTGCACCGCCCGCGGTGAGGCGTGCGTGGCCGTCACCCGCCGAGACTGCGAATCCAGCCTCGTATGCGGACGCGACGGCCGCTGCACCGCCCGCCACGACCAGTGCATCGCCACTGCAGAGGACTGCGTCGGCGCCGAGGTGTGCGCCAGGCAAGGCAAGTGCCTGGCCCGCGAGCAGAATTGCGTGTTCGGCGGCCGCTCTGCAGCGCGGTGCGGCGAGACCTGCGCCGTGTTCGGCCGCTGCGCCATCGACGACCGCGGCGAGTGCGTGGCCGGCAGCGACACCGACTGCAAGACCAGCTTCATGTGTGGCGAACAGGGGTTGTGCGCGGCTCGCAAGGATCCGCAGACGGGCGTACCGACCTGCATGGCCGTCCTGCCAGAGCACTGCCGAACCGCCAAGGCCTGCGTCGAAGGCAAGGCGTGCGAGCTGTTCGCCGGCGGTTGCGTCCCCCCCAGCGACGCCCTGTGCCGGTCACGCGTCGGGTGCGCCGACCAGGGACACTGCACCCACGTCGACGGCGTCTGCGTGGCGACCGGCAGCGACTGTCTGACCAGCCGGATGTGCCTTGCGCTGGGTCGCTGCTCTGCCGTCAAGGGCGGCTGCGAGGCCGTGACCGAGGGCGACTGCCGAAAAGGCAAGCAGTGCGATGCGTTGGGCGCGTGCACCCCGATCGGCGGCGCGTGTCTGGCCATGCGCGACCAGGACTGCGAGGCGGCGCCCGGCTGCCTGACGGCGGGCGCCTGCAGCGCGATGGGCGGCAAGTGCGGCATCCACCGCGACGAAGACTGTCGCCAAGCCCCGTTCTGCCGTCAGGAAGCCCGCTGCACTGCGGTCGAGGGCGCGTGCGTCATCGGCAGCTCGAAGGACTGTCAACGCGCCGACGCTTGCGAGGCGAGCGGGTTGTGTACGGCCAGGCGCGACGCAGCAGGACCGATGCAGTGCGTGGCCGGTCGCGACCGCGAGTGCCGAAAGAGCGCGGTGTGCGAGTCTGAGGGACGCTGCAAGGCCATCGGTGGCGTCTGCGCTGTACCGCCGCCACCCATGCCCCGCTAGGCCATCAGCTCGAAGATCTCACCGATTGGCTTTCGCTCCGTGGGCGCGGTCACATGCGCCGGCTTGCCCACCGCGATCATCGTCCCCAGGCGCCATGGCGCCTCGATGCGAAGGAACGCCTCCAGCGCATCGCGCGCCACCAGCGGACCACTGAGCCAGCAGGCGCCGTAGCCCATGTCCTGGGCGGCCAACAGGATGGTCAGGGCCGCGGCTCCCAGACTCTGGACGTCGGGCTGCCCGCGCAGGCGATTCATGTCGCCATGGGTCACCGGCGAGTTCAGCAGCACGCGGTCAGCGACGGCCTCGTAAGGGCGCGTGGCGATGGCAAAAACCGCCGGCGCGTGATCGAAGAACGTCGAGTACCCGATGACCTGATGCACGATCCGCTTCGCTTCCGCATCGGCCTTGGCGGGCAGCAGCGACTCCAACCGCTCCCGAACGGCCACCGCCATCGCCGTCAGCAGCGCCTTGTCCGTGATCGCGATGAATCTCCACGGCTGCGAGTTGTTGACACTGGGGCACCGCCCGGCCAGACGCGCAAACTCGCGAAGGTCGGCCACCGGCACGGGGTCGGAGGTAAAGGCGCGGGTGCTCGCCCGCTCGTGCACCAGTCGGGTGAATTCCATGGTGGTCCTCGGCCCGGCGCAAGGGCGACCGGGGGTGGTGATGTAGCGCCACGGTAAGCCTCTTTCGGGTCCCGAGGCAACGGGAACATTCGGAATGGGTGGACCAACGACGGCGGGCCGGCGAACTGTAGCGTTTTGCCTCATGTGGTCATTTGCCACACTTGGCTGCCTGGCGCGACCGGCGCTCGCCGGGGCCGGGCTCGCCGTGCCGGACTCGCAGTACATCGGTCCTCTGCGCTGTGACCTTGTGGCACGCCCGTTGCACTTGAAGAACCCGTTGCACTTGAAGAACCCGTTGCACTTGAAGAACCCGTTGCACTTGAAGAAGACGTGCCTTCCGACCTCGAACGCCAGGAGCCATGCCATGACTCTCCGACCCCTTCTCCTTGCCGCCATCGCTGCTGCAGCCCTGCCCTTCTGCCCCGCCACTCCGGCCACGGCGTGCACCGCACCGGCCCCCGGCGTCACCCGCGCGATGCAACCGACCCGCGACGCGACCGGCATCCCGCGCAACACCGAGATCCGCTTGCGTTTCAAAGGCCACAACGACGAGGGCTTCATCGACGCGATGGCCAACCCGACGCTGCGCGACGCGCAAGGGCAGCCGGTGCTGGTCGGCGTCGAGAAGCGGGTCGACCACCAAGGCACGGTCTTCATCCTGCGCCCCGTTGCCCCGCTGGCGGCCGAGGCCTCGTACACGATGCTGGACGACCTGGGCACGACCGAGGACTTCGCGCCGTTCATGCGGGGGATTCCGCAGCACGCACAGGTCGTTGCCGGTTCGTTCACGACGGGATCGCAGCTGGACGAGACCGCGCCGACGTTTGCCGGCCTGACCGGCTTTTCCACCAGCTGGGACGAGTGCGACAACGGCGCCTGCTGCGGACCGTACGCTGGTTACCGCATCGGCCTGCTGTGGGAACCCGCCACCGACGACCAGAACGCCAACGACCTGACCTACAACGTCTATCGGCAGTTGGACCCAAGTGGCAAGCAGGTTCCTCCGGTTGACAAGGTGATCGTGGGCAGCTTCCTCGTCACCACCACCGGCGCCGCCGGCACCCCGTATCTGGCGTGGGCCAGCACGTTGGGTTCGCTGGAGGACGGCGCCTATCAAGTGTGCGCGATTGACCTTGCGGGCCACGAGAACTGCGGCGCCGGCGCCAAGGCATTTGCCAAGCCCGTGGCCCCACAGCCCGACGCCGACCCGGACGCCGCCGACACCACCTCGGACGATACCACGCTGCCCCAAGACGCCACACAGACCGACGGCATCGGCGGCGCGGACTCGACGACCGACGCGACTACGACCACCGACGACGGCGGCAGCGGCTGCTCAGCCAACCGAACTGGCACCGCGGGTGCGGGAATTGGCTTGCTGTTGATGGGGTTGGCTGCAGTCACCGTCAGTCGGCGCGGACGGAAGGGTGCGGACTGACCCGTCAGGCCGTTAGCGACCGCCCTGGTCCAGAACCTCGCTCAAGTCCAGATACATGGCGCTGTAGGCTTCCTTGCAGGTCGGATCGTTGCGCCGCTCCGGATAGCCGACGATGCAGGCGTGGTCGTTGCCGGACCGCTTGGTGCACAGCCGCACGAACGCCTCTTCCTGCAAGGCGACTTCGCGCTTCTCGATGTCGGTGATGATGGTACGGCGGTCTTCGGGCGAGGCGGCCACTGTCTCTGCAGCCTTCGCCTCCCACACGGTCTTCCAGTTCGGCAAGGCTTCCTGACACTGCAGGCGGCGCGAGGGCACGTCCTGTCGGGTCTGGGGGTCGCCTGCCTGCGTCTCAGACCCCGAGCACGACGCGAACAGGGACAAGGACGCCAGCACCAGCACCAGCCGCGAAAACTTCGACATCGCAGAACCTCAGCGGACGCAAGCGCGCATCCGCAAAACGCAATCGCGACTCTACGCTCCCCGCTCGCACTGCGCCAAATTAGCGACGCATCGGCTCTGGGTAGTCGCCCGAGAAACACGCGGTGCACCAGCCGCCCGGTTGGCCATTTGCGGCGGCCAGCAGCCCCGGCTCGCTCAGGTAGGCCACCGAGTCGCACGAAAAAAACGCAGCCATCTGCTTGAGATCCATGCGCGAGGCGATCAGCTGGCCACGGTCGGGCGTGTCGATGCCGTAGTAGCACGGCCAGGCGGTGGGCGGCGCGGCGATGCGCAGGTGGACCTCGCGCGCACCTGCTGCCCGCAGCAACCCGATGATTTGTCTGGAGGTCGTGCCCCGCACCAAGCTGTCATCGACGACCACGAGGCTGCGACCGGCGACGACGTCCGCCACCGGGACCAGCTTGCGGCGCACCCCCGTCTCGCGCAGCGCCTTGGTGGGCTGGATGAAGCTGCGCCCGACCACCTGCGAGTGGATTAGACCGAATTCATACGGCAATCCCGCCTGACTCGCGTAGCCTAGCGCCGCGCTGACGCCACTGTCGGGCACCGGCACCACCACCTCAGCACCCGGCACCGGCTGCTCGATCGCCAGCTGCATCCCGAATCGCTTGCGCACCTCAAACACCGTCTGGCCGAACACCTGACTGTCAGGACGCGCGAAGTACACGTGCTCGAACACACACGCTTTTCGCTGTAGCTGCCTGGACATGCGCAGACTGGCGGGACCGTCGAGACCCAAGGCCACGACCTCGCCCGGCTCGACCTCGCGCTCCAGCTGGGCGCCGCACAGCGACAGGGCCGCCGACTCCGACGCCACCATCCAGACATTGCCGTTTGGATCCGTTCGCTTGCCCAACACCAGCGGCCGATAGCCGTGCGGGTCCCGCGCCGCCACCAGCTCGTCACCCTGCAGCACCAGCAGCGAAAACGCGCCTTCCAGCCGCTCGACCGTGCGCAGCAGCCGCTGGGCCAGCGTCCCTTCGGTCTGCTGCGCCAGCAAATGCAGCACCACTTCGGTATCCGTGCTGGAGGTAAAGACCACGCCGTGGTCCTGCAGCTCGCGGCGCAACGGCAGCGCGTTGGTCAGGTTGCCGTTGTGTACGATGGCCAGCACGCCCCGCGCAGACTCCACACAGAGCGGCTGGGCGTTCTTCAGAAGGCTTGAACCCGTCGTCGAATACCGTACTTGACCGATCGCCACCTGCCCGGGCAGCCCCGCCAACGTCGCCTCGTCAAACACGTCCGCCACACTGCCCATCGCCCGGTGCACGTGCAGGTCAGGTCCCGTCGACACCGCAAGCCCGGCGCTCTCCTGCCCCCGATGCTGCAGCGCCTGCAGACCGACGGCGACGACCTGGGCCGCATGAGGATGGACGTGGACGCCGAAAACACCGCACATGCGCTGGTAGACCTCGTTGCAGGGCTGCGGAGTGTGCCCGGTTGCGGGGGTGAGGTCACGCCACCGGCCCGAACTCTGCCCATCCCCGCCGCGCCAAGTAGTTGGTCCAGACACCCTCGCACGCCGCGTCATACCTGCACGCTGCGCATTCGGGTCGCTTCTGTCGGCGGGCGTGGTCCAGGTCGGCGCGCGTCACCGCCACCAGGTCGGGCGCCTGCTCGGGAGCGTCGGGGGTCAACAGCTCGATCTCCTGGAATCCCTTGGGCTCGTAGTGCACGTACTTCTCGACGTAGCCCCGGTGGAAGTCGGGGATCGCAGTGGTCGTGCACAGGGGAATGTCGACCAGAAAGGCCTGGGGTTGAGGCTCGCCGCACGTGTCCAGGAACTGCTTGAAGGCACTGGCGATCTCAGCGTAGGTCGGAAACAGGAGGTCGAAGTGCGTGTGCGCCCGACCATTGGCCTGCATCACGTTGAACACGCACTGGTCCACGCCCAGGTCGCGCAGGAAGGCGTAAATCTCCTTCATATGTGCCAAGTTGCGCGTCGTCACCACCGTGCTCGTGTGCAGCGTCAGGCCCAAGCGACCGCTTGGCCCGGCGTGCTTCAGCGCAGCGACGTTGCGGATGCCCTGCGCGGTCTGCTCAAACGCCTCGGGCTCACGCACGGCCGCCGTGTGCAGTCTGGCCGTATGTCCGTGAATCGACACGTAGAAACAGTTCACTCCGGACTTGGCCAGGTGCTCCGCGTAGGCCAGATGCGCCAGCCGCCGCCCGTTGGTCATCACGCTGATGCGCCGGTAGCCCAGCTTCTTCGCCCAGTTGGCGTATCGCGGCAGGTCGGACACCAACGTGGGCTCGCCGGAGGTGAAGCAGACCTCTTCGGCGCCGCGGCGCGACTCGAGGATGGCCCGCACGCGATCAGGCGTCATCGCACCGTTGACGACCTCGCGGCTGGCGCGGTCTTCTTCCATGCAGAACAGGCAGTTGTTGTTGCAGGTCGGGCCGATGGCGACGTGGATGCGTTCCTGACGGCGGGCGATCCGTCCGGAGATGTCCGTCACGGCCGCACCACGTTCAGGGTCGCCGCAAGGGCGCGGGTCCCCTCTTCATCCGTCGGCACGCCCGGTCCCTTGACCGGCAGCCGATGGTGCGATCCCGTCAGGTTGGGATTCCACAGGCCGATGCCGATCTTCGTCTCGCCCGCCGGCCAGTTCGCCGGCAGCGTGAACTTGTGGAAGTCGGTGATCTTGTCGCCCGCACGCCACCGGTCGGGGGTGAATTTGCGATTGACGGTTGCCTGCCCCAGGTTGTGGAAGCGCCCGCCCGGCCCCAACAAGTGCACGAACAGGTCGGTAAAGCGCGGCGAGGCGCACTGGGCGCGCATCACGTAACGCAGCTCCAGCTCGGCTCCGGCGCGCACCGGTTGCACGGGCAGCAACACGTCGGTCAGCTGCACGCAGTCGCCGATGCGCACGTCGATGCGGCCCTTCTCTGGCGGCGCCTGGTGCACGACCAACGGCTTGAGGTCATCGGGCAGGAAGCTGGCCGATGTCACCGGCTTGCGCGGCTTGTCGGGGTTCGTCACTTCCAGTTGCGTCACGAAGATGCGTTTGTCCAGAGAGACTTGCAGCCCCCTGCCCTCAAGTTCCGCGCGCTTGTTGCCGTTGTCGGGGTCGTAGAAGCCCATGAAGACATCGTAGGTGCCCGACACCGAGCCCGGCCCCAGCCGCACCCAGTTGCGGTCGACGATGTACTCGCCGGCCTTCCACTCCGAGACCGGATAGCTCCCCTCGACCGGCACATGGTCCGCGCGCTGCATCGCCCCGTCGGGAGCGTGCAGGTGAACGAACAGCTTCCAGCCCGGCGGCGGCTTCTTCAACACGCGGAATGTCGACGTGATCCAGGTGGCATCACCGGCCGCGACCTTGGCGTTCTCGACCTCGTAGCCGATCAGCTCGACCTTGTCGTCGAACTTCATGGCGACGGGCGTCCCCACCTGCTCTGGCCGCTGACGAGAAATGAACTTGGTCTTGCGGCGGTTGCCCTGCTTCTCGTAGCGGGCATTCACCTCGGTGCGCCAGCGCTCCATCTCCTTGATTCGCGTCTGGATCTCGGCCGGGATCGGCCCCGCCGGCGGGACCAAGCTGTGCTTCTCTTGGGGGTCGGTGACCAAGTCGAACACCTCCGGGCGCTTGGCCCCGAAGTGGTCAATCGTCTTGCGCGTGCCGTCGATGACGCTGAGACAGCGGTCCTTGTTCCAGCACGACAGGTACAGGCGGTCGTGCGGCGGCGCGGTCAGCAGGCTGCGGCCGTGCAGCTTGCCCACCATCACGTTCAATCCCAGCACTTCGAGCACGGTCGGCATCACGTCGACGTTCTGATACGCGCCCAGCACAACCTTGCCCTTCGGCACACCCACGCCCCACAGAACCAGCGGGACACGCACCGCCTCGTCGTAGTTCGAGGCGTCGTGCTGGAACATGCCGTGCTCGCCGAACGCCTCGCCGTGGTCGCCGATGACGACGAACAGCGTGTTCTTGTCCAAGCCACGCTTCTGGAAGCCGGTGATCAGGTCGCGCAAGAACTCGTCAGTATAGCGGATCGTGTTCAGGTAGTTGTTCACCCGCTTGTCGGGCACGAAAGTGTGCTTGGTCCACTTCTTGGGCAGGGTGTAGTCGTGGTGGGTGGTCACCGTGGTGATCGCCAGAAAGAACGGCCCCTTCTGCGCGGCCGCCCAGTCGATCGCCGGCTGGACCACGGCTTTGTCCTCATAGCCGAAGTAGCCGACGATCTCGAAGCCCTTGGCGGGCGCAAGCTCTTCCTTGGCCACGATCTTTTCGAAGCCCATGCCCGTGGCCAGGTCGCGACGTCGCTCGAACACCGACTCAGCCGTCTGCATGTAGGCCGTTGCATAGCCCTGACGCGCCAGCACCTTGGCCAGGCAGTCGCTGGGCAGCGCACCCGGAGTTGCCTCGGCAAAGCCTTGTCCCACGCGGGGATAGTGGCCGCAGTGGATGGCGACCAGCGCCTTGGTGGTGTGCGGAATCGTGGTGTAGGCGCGGTCGATGCGCGTGCCCTCGGTCGCCAGCTTGGACAGGAAGGGCGTCGTCTGCAGCTGGGGCGAGTACGGGGTGGTGGACACGGCCCGCGTCGACTCCAGCACCACGAATACGACGTTGTACGGCTTGGTCTTGTCGGAGTGGGTGACCACCAGCGGCTCAGACGGAGGGGTTTGCGAGCCGTCGCCCAGGTCATCGTCATCGCTCAGGTCGCTGGAAGCCTGTTGCCAGCCCTGGGCCAGGTCCACAAGCGCTGCGCCGTGCAGGACCTCCAGACCGTCGGGGACGGGCAGTGACGCGACACCCAGACACGCGACCATGCCAACTGCAGCAACCAGCCACCCCGCGAATTCCTTGCGCTGCGGCGGCACGACAGCCTGCCGCCAGAGGACGCGGCCGCTGCGAAAGAACACGGGCCAGACCGCCAGAGCGACGACGGCCAGAATGCCCGCGACCGTCCCCAAGCCGATCTCGCTGGCCATGACACGCCGCACCATCGCGAAGTGGTCCACGGCGTAGACCAGCATGGTGAAGTCGACGACTGAGCCGGTGGCCAGAAAAAAGGCGTGCTCGCTCAGCGTTGCCGCCAGCAACAGCAACGTGACCACGTGGGCCGCCACCAACACCGCGCGCCGCGCCCGGCCCGACAGCCAACGCACCGCAGCCGCCACCAGCAGCGCCCAACCCAGACCCAGAGCAAGCTCGCCAGTTGTCGCGGTGAGCAAGCCAGCCAGCCCGCCAGCCGCGTCGGACGCCAGCACCTTGTGCAGCTTGGTCGCGAACGCCGTCAGCCCCACCGTGCCGCCAAGGGCCAGCGCGTAACCCAGCACGCCAAACCCCTTCAGGGCAGACGAGTTGGGTGTCGCGACCGGAACAGTCGGCGGGTCAGGAAGCGGTTCTGGGGAGGCTTGAGTCACGTGAAAGCAGGGGTGCGCGAGGGTATTCGCAGGAAGCGCGGAGTGTGGCGGATTCCGCGGGCCTGCGCTACCCCGCAACGCAGGACGCAGCGCTACATCGGGGGAACATAGGACCAGGTGCCGGGCGTAACGGAACCCACGAATTGCAGGCCGTCCAGAATCGCCTCGCTGTCGTAGATGCCATCGCCCGTGTCATGCAGGTGGAAGGTGAGGTAGAAGTCCTCGCCCGGCTCGATCGGCCACTCTGTCGTCAGCCAACCGGTCGACGACCCGCCCTCCATGCACGCATAGCCAGAGCCGCTGATGTCGGTCTTGGCCGTGCCGTTCGGGCAGCCGTTCAGCGAGCAGCACTCTGATACCGCCGTGTTGATGGCGATGTAGCAGTAACGCTCGCGCGGATTGCAGAACTGCATGCCGGGGCTGCACACGAAGTCGTAATACTGGTCGGGGTTGCGGCAGGCCGAGTAGTTGATGACCGTGGCCTGACCGCCGTTGGTGCTGCCGGCCTTGATGACCATGTAGAACTTGTCGTTGTACGACGAGCCGATGTACTCATCGTACTCCTGCGAGAAGAACACGTGACGCACGCGGAAGCCGTTGGCTCCGGCCGGGGCCTTGAGGTGCAGCGTCCACTCCACCGCGTTGAACACGCCCTGGCCGCCGGTGGCGAAGGGATCGGAGATCGATTGGCCCCCAAGGTCAGTCTGGTGGGTGTCTCCCGTTGCCGGCCCGGTAGCCATCAGCGCGTAAGACCCGCCGACCTGCGGTTTCAGGTCGTTGGTTTCGTTGCCGAAGTGCTTCACGGCCGCGTAGGTCCCCTCGGTCGATGACTGCGTGGGTGAGGAGTAGGTCTGGCCCAACAGTAGCCCCGTCCCACAGATGTCGAGCGCACAGGCCAGGTTGTCCAGCGTCGGCCCGACACCGGTGCACTTGCTGCAGTCGACGGCGATGGGCGCCGCGCCGGTACCGCCGGTCGGATACAGGTCGGCCTGACCCGACTCGAAGACCTTGCGGTAGGCGATCAGCAGGTCGCGGATGTCCTTGAGCTCCTGATCCGCGGGCAGGGCCACCGTGGCCGCCTCGACCGCTGCAATGGCCACGTCGACGCGGTCCAGCGCCGCCTTGCCCGTCAGGGAGCGCACGTCCTGCAACGCTTCGGCGTAAGCAACGACCGCGTCGCCCTTGGCCAGCAGCGAGGCATCGGCCGCCAGCAGCTCAGACAGCTTGGCCTGGAACGTGTCGGTCTTCTTCTCCTTGGTGATCGGGTCGTTCCAGTTCGCCTTGACCGTGATCGTCTCGTCGCCGGTCAGGCTCTTGGGCGCACAGCTCTTCAGCACCTGATGGAAGATCATGGCGTCGTTGGCGGCCAGGTGCTGGGGTTCCACCTCTTCGGGATTGGTCGAGTATTGCTCACCGTGGAACGCGGCCATTTCGAACGACGGCGGCAACGTCAGCTCGACCTGCACGGCGCGCGCGGCGACTTCGACGTGACGCAAGAAGCCGTCGTTGAACGTGATTTCCGCTTCGGCCGCTGTGTCGAGGAACACGTACGCGCCCTTGCCGGCATCCGTGACGGTGTTCATCAGCGTGTCGTTGTAGTTCCACGGGTCGCCGACGCCCACGCCGACCAGGTAGATCGCCTCCTTGTCTGCGTCCTTGGCGGCCTCGGCGATCAGCTTCTCGTCCTTTTCTCCCACGTTGGCGCCGCCATCGCTGACCAGCACCACGCGGTTGATGCGGTCTGCTGCGAAGTCCTTCTGGGCCAACGCATACGCCGCGGTCAGGCCGGCGCTGAAGTCCGTGAATCCCAGGGGCGACAAGCTGTTGCAGGCCGTCAGGATCTTCGCGTCGTCTGGCCCCGCCACCGCATACGACGACAGCAGCGGCGACACCGCCCCGCCCCACGCCACCAACGAGAACAGGTCGCCCTGGTCCAGCGACGCCGCCAGCGCCAGGCACGCCGCCCGCGCGCGGTCCATGCCCGTCTTGCCCGGCACGCCCCAGCCCATCGACGACGAGGTGTCGACCGCCATCACCAGGTTGACGCGACGACGATCCTTGATCGTGAAATCGGGAGCGCGCACGCCGATCTGCAGCCGATACTCGCCGTCCTTCTCACGCATCTGCGCGCTGACCGCGACGTGGCCGGGCTGGGCCGGCGGATACGCGAAGTCGAACCAATTCAAGAACTCGTAAGTCCGCAGCGCCTTGTACGCCAGCTGCCCCTGCGCGATCAGGCCGCGAGCAAGGGTGGCGCTTGCCATCGAATTTGAGTCGTCGGCCGACAGGTACAGGATCACCGGGTCGGTCTGGTTGCACTGGGGCGAAACGTCCTCTGCCGTGTCGACGTCGGTGGTGTC
Source organism: uncultured Enterobacteriaceae bacterium (assembly GCA_964447285.1). Taxonomy (GTDB): domain Bacteria; phylum Myxococcota_A; class UBA9042; order UBA9042; family UBA9042; genus CAJBNH01. The sequence goes on from CAYURO010000014.1 coordinate 70,089, forward strand.
CGCATCGGCATTGGCAACGGCATCCGGCGGCGGCACCTCGCCCGTGTCCGTGCCCGTGGCGCCCGCATCGCTGCTGGCTACACCGTCCTGCGACGCGTCCGAGGCGTCCGACGCGCTGGGGTCGCCAGTGCCGCCCGACACATCGCTGAACGAGATCGAGTCGCCTGCCCACGCATCAGTGCCGCCGTTCTGGACGCCGTCGGTCATCCCTGCGTTGGCGTTGTCATCCTGCGCCCCGGTCCCGGTGTCGTCGCCGCAACCGACCAGCAACAACCCGGTCAAGGCAAACCCGATCAGAAGAGATGACGGCCAAACAAGGAACTTCATCAGTGACCTCCGACAAGGCTCGAACGCGTCCGCATGCTCCGCTTGCCCCGGGGTCGGGTCAATGGCCGCGAGACAACAAGCCGCCGATCAACGCTCTGGCTTCCCCCATATGCCGACCTGCGAGGCCCCGGAACGGCGAGGGCACCGGCAGCAGCCCTTCGCCCACCAGCACATCGCACAGGTGGCCGGCCTGACGGTGCGCCAGGTTGCACCACAGCGCCTTGAGGTGTACGCCGCCACCGTCCGACCCCAGCACATCCAGCGACCGCTGGTGCCAGGCGCACAGCACGTCATCGGGACGCATGAACTCAGCCCAACTCTTGCGGAAAGTGGCTTCGTTCGCGGCCAGCGCTTCGGCCTCGTCGGGCAACTCCAGCCGATAGCGCTTGCGGGCAGCCAAGGCCGCATCGCAGGCCACGAATGCCTCGAACCACTCCCCGGTACCCAGTCGCCACGCGCAGATCTGGAACGGCCGCGCGACCTTCTGCGGCCCCACCGTCTCGACGTCGACCAGCACCAGCCGGTCCATGGCCTGCTGCAGCTCAAGGGGCGGCGCTGCCGGCTTTGGGACGGCCGGCGTGCGCCTGCGGACCTCGCGCGCTGCACTGCGGGCGATTTGGGTGTCGATCATCTGCTCGAACGCTTGCAGCAGCTCGTCGAAGCCTGTCGTGTCGGGCTCCAGCCGGCGCAACGTGGCGACCAACGCCTCCAGAGTGGACAGATAATCCACCTGCGGCTCGGCGCGAATGCGGTAGCGGCTCGGCTCTGGCGCGGCCAGACGAAGATGCGGCACGTCGTCCAGCCACGGGTTGGCACGCAGCAACGCTTTGACCTGATTCCACGTGCCGTCCAGGACGATCAGGTGGTCGGGACGCTCTGCAGGCGACAGGCCTTCGACCGCCTGCGCGTGCGGACTGGGGAACAGCAACGCAGTGCGCGGCGGACGGTTCCGGGCCAGCGACGACGGCTCACCCGACCAAGGGACGTGGACCTCGACGGTGCAGCGCTCCAAGCCCAGTTCGGCGAAGCGCACGGTGCCGATGGGGCAGTGGCTCTCACGCGGATGCTGCAACACGTGGACGTGGGTGCGGTTGGTGACGTGTGGCAACACCGCGCAGATGCAGACGCTTTGCGCCTTGTGGCAGCGATAGCAGTAGGCGCGGGCGTCGGGAAGTGGTGCGCGCAGGTTATTTGACCTCGATCCGCAGGCCCCGGGACGCCTTGAGGCCCAGCAGCGGCCGAATGTCCACCTTCCGCGAAACCCGCAGCACCCGCAGCGTGTCCATGCCGGCCAGCACATCGACCTTGATGACGCCGGTGCCGGTCAGGTCCAAGTGGCGAAGATTCGTCAGGCGGACCAGTGCACCGACATCCTGCAACTTCTTGTTGTTGCTGAGGTCCAGATACTCAAGCCCTGTCAGGTCGGCCACCAGTGCGGCATTGGTCACGTTCTGGTTGACGAGCTCCAGCTGGGTCAGACCGGTCAAGACCCCCAGCAACGCAGGCAGATTGACGCCCGGCATCGCCTCGAGGTGCAGCCGCGTCAGCGCCCCGAGCTTGGCCAGCGGCGACAGCGCCGTCAGCTTCAGGCAGCCGCGAATGTCGACCGCCTTCAGCGTGGTGATGCCCTCGATCGGCGTCAGGTCCGCGACGGCCACGCCCCACAGGTCCAGTTGCTCCAGCTGGTCCAGCTGCGCCACAGGGTCCAGCGCGGTCACGCCGGGCTCGGCTGCGGTCATTTTCGCCTTGGCCGACGCGACCCGTGCTGCGCGCACATGGCCATCCGCCGTCCAGTCGAGGATCACTCTGTCCAAATTCAACCGCTCTTTCGCACCCTTGGGGAAGATTTCCAGCTTGCGAAGCTCCACGCGCTGCGCTTCCTTGGTCGCCTCGATCTGGTCGGCAGTCGACGCAGGTGGTGCCGCAGGCGCTGCGACGGAAGACGAAGGAGCAACCACAGGCGGGGCGGGCGGCGGCGCAACCGGCTTGGGCTGTCCGGAAGCGGACATGGCGACGCACAGGGAAAGGACGGCACTGCAAGCAGCGGCAGCAGGTCGACGCACGGGGTCACCTCACGAACGCAAAAGGTCGAACAAAAGCGGGCACAGTGTCGCGTCCGGCGCAAGCAGCGTCAAGGCAAGCAGCGCGGACTACTCTGCGGTGACGCCGGCCTCGAACAGCTTGAAAGAGCTGGCTTTCGCCGCAACGAACACCTCAACGCCGGGGGCGAGCTGCAGGGCGAGGCACGACCGCTCGGTCAGCGTTGCGAGGAAGGGCGGCAGTTCGGGCACCACGGTCAGGTGCACGATGCGCAGCGCCCCCGACGGCGTGATGGCCGCCACCGTCGCGGGCAGCAGGTTGCTGGCGGACACCCCTTCCAGCCGTTGCCGCGCCAGCAGCAGATCGTCGGCAGGTACGCCCAGCAGCACCTTTTCTCCCACGCGGCTGGCGGCGGGCGGGGTGATCAGCTCGAGACCGCCAGGACCGCCCAAAAGCACAACGCTGAAGCCGTCTTCCGTGCGGGCGACGACGCCTTCCATGAAGTTGAACAGCCCCTGCCCCGCGGCACCCGGCAGCACTTTGGGGTCGGCAAACACGACGCGCGGGTCGCCCTGGGCCACCGACTTGCCATCGCGAAGGACCACGACCTCATCGCAAAGGGCCTGGACCTCCAGAGGGTCATGCGAGATCAAGAGAATCGGAATCTCAAACCGATCCCGCACCTTGCGCAGAAAGGGCAGCACCCTGCGGCGAAGGCCCGCGTCGATGGCCGCCATCGGCTCGTCCAGCAACAACAGCCGCGGACCCGAGCAGAGTGCACGCGCCAACGACACCCGCTGCCGCTCGCCGCCCGACAGCGTGGTCACGCGGCGGTGCAGCAGGTGGCCGATGTCCAGCATGTCGACGATTTCTCGAGTGTGCGCCTCGACTTCGAAGCCCCGCATGCGAGCCCGCCGCGCGCCAGTGGCCAGGTTCTCGCGCACGTCGAGGTGCGGGAACAGCAACCCCTCTTGCGGCACGAACCCGATGTCGCGCCCGGTCGGCGGCACGCGCACGCCGGCATCGCGGTCCAGCCAGACGTGGTCATCGAGACGGATACGGCCTCGCACGCCGTTGCGCAGACCGGCGATGCACTCGAGCAGGCTGGTCTTGCCGCTGCCGGAAGCGCCAAAGATCGCCGTCACGTGGCGGGTCAGCAGCAGATCGACATCGACGTCGAAACGGTCCAACGGCAGGTGCACGCGCAGTTCGAGCTGGTGGGAGACGCTCATGACCGCCTCCGGGGCGCCGGACGTTGCTGCACCAACCACTCCGACGACAGGATGGCCAGAAAGCCAACTGTCAGTGAAACCCCCAGCAGCGCATAGGCTTCTGCGTCGTTGCCCACCTGCTGCGCGGTGAAGATCGCGGTGGACAGCGTCTGTGTCTTGCCGGGAATGTTGCCGGCGATGGTGATGGTCGCGCCGAACTCTCCGATCGCACGTGTGAAAGCGAGGATGACGGCAGCCGCGAGGCCGCGAAACGCCAGCGGCAGGGTGAAGCGGAAGAACGTGCGCGTGCGGCTGATGCCCAGCGTGTGCGCCATCGCCTCCAGCCGCGGGTCTACGCCCTCGAACGCCACCCGCGCAGTCCGCACCAGCAGCGGCGTCGCCATCACGGCGCACGCCACCACCGTCGCTCGCCAGGTCAGCAGGATGTCGAGGTCCAGATCCACACCACCGGAACCCAGCCAGCCATCATCCGCCAGAAACCGCAGCAGCAAATAGCCGACGGCCGTGGGCGGCATCACCAGCGGCATCCCGACCAACCCCGACACGATGCCCTTGCCGTGGAACTGGTAGCGCGCAAGCACGTACGCCAGCAACACGCACGGCAGGACGATGAGGGTCACCGCCAGGGCCGAGGTCTGCAGCGTCAACCAGAGCGCCGTGGACATGGATTCGCCTTGAAATCAGGGAGCGGTGGACGTGGGCTGCGAAGCAACCGGCGCACCGGGCGGCTCGGGGCGCAAGAAGCCGGCGCGCATGAACACGGCGCCCGCGGTCTCGCCTTGCAGGAAAGTCAGGTACTCGAGCGCGATCTTGGGGTTCGGACGTTCCTTGACCGTTGCACCGATGTACACGATGTGCGGGGCGCCGGAACCGGTAACGTCGAACAACGGCTTGATCCGCTGGGACTTCACGGCATCCGTGCGGTACAGCACGCCCACGGCCTGCTCGTTCGACTCGACCTGACCCAGCGCCGACGGCGCGTCCATGGCCGGGGCCACGCGGTCCTTGACCCGGTCCCACAAGGTGGTGCCGGCGCAATCGACCGACTGCATCCAGCGGCGGGCGTAACGCCCCTCGGGTACGGCCTCCGGATTGCCGATGGACATGTAGCGGAAGGCCACCGTGCACAGGTCCTGCGGCTGATGAATCTGCAGAGGAAACGCGTGGTTGGCGACGACGACCAGCGAGTTCGACAGCAACTCGGCACGGGTACCCGGTGCGATGCGGCCGGCCGTGTCGACTCGGTTCATCCACGACTCATCTGCACTGATGAAGACGTCTGCCTTGCCCGCGGCGATGATCTGCTGGGCCAGCACATTGGAACCCGCAAAGTTGGCCAGCACTTCGACGCCCGTCTGCTTGCGGAAGCGCTCGTTGGCGGCCGTCAGGGCATCGCGCAAGCTGGCAGCGGCGAACACCGTGATCCTGCGGGGTTCCCCTTCGTCTCGACCACCGCCGCCCCCGGTGCCATCGCCCGGTCCCTTGCACGCGGCCAACGCAAGAACCAACAGCAACCCTGCTCCCGACCACGAGCGACGCCGCATGGCGCGCCTCCTAGGGAATCGCGGCGCCTAGCCCTTGCGGACGATGGTGCCGACGTGTTCGCCCTTCACGGCGGCGCGGATGCGCTCGGGGTGCAGGCCGTTGATCACTTGGAACGAGTCGACCAGCCGGCAGGCGGCCAGAATGTCGACCAAGATCTCGTTGAAGGGGAAGGTCTTGATGCCCCTCTCCTTGATCTCGGACAGCGTGATCTCGGGGATAAACTCCGCGTCCGGGTGCAGCTTCGGGTCTGCCGTGTACAGGCCGTCGACGTCCTTGACGAGCGTCAGCGACTTGCAGCCAAACGTCTCCGCCAGCAGCAGGCAGCCGGCGTCGGTGCGGTGCTGCGGGATCTTGCCGACCGCGGGCGGGTGCTCCCACAACGAGTAGGGCGGCACGCCGTCGAAGATCACGCCTTGCGAACGGTACATGAACAGCGGCAGCAGGTGACCGAACATCTCAGGCGGCACCGCGACGACTCCGTGGGGCGCCATCAGGGCACCCAGGATGTGCGCGTTGCCCAGAGCGTCGGCCTGACTCAGCTCGGCCAGCACGCCAGTGGGCAGGCCCAGGTCAATGCCGATCGAGAACAAGTGTCGGGTCCGCGCGCCGCCGCCCACGCCGATGACCAGCTTCTCGTCCTTCATCGTATCGACCAGAGCGTCGACGACGGGATAGCAGATGGCGCGTCCCTGCTCGATGATCGACCGGGCGCCGATCTTGATGACGTGCACGGTCGGCAGCTGGCGGATGATCTGGCTCTCGGTGCTGGCGATCACCTGCTTGTCGAGCAGGCTCTCGCGCATCAGCAGCGAGTGAATGTGGTTTCGTTTGTCAGGGGTGGCCGTCATGGTGCCTCAGACGTGGATGATGGTGCCGACGTGTTCGCCGTTGAGCGCGCGGGTGATGAGTCCGGGCTCCAGGCCGTTGATGATCTGGATCTGCTTGGTGTGTTGGGCCGTCTTCATCATCTCGAGCACCGGCCGCTCGATCACGAGGTCGTTCAGGTCCATCGCGATCAGCTCATCGACGCTGATCTTCGGGATGAACTTGGCGTTCGGGTCCTTCTTGGGGTCGGCGGTATACAGCCCCTTCTCGTCCTTGATGTAGATCATCGTCTGGGTGCCGAGCACCTCGCTGACCAGATACGAGCCCGTATCGGTGCGGTGCGGGGGGATACGTCCTGCCATCGGGTTGCGCTGCCAGAAGATGTACGGCGGCATCCCGCGAGTGACGACCGCGCCGCGCTCCTCGAGGTAGAGCGGCAGCTGGGCGAACTGGCTCGGCTCGATGTACGGGATGCCATACTTGGCCAGCAAGTAGTGCAACAGGCGTGCATTCTGCATGGCGACGAAGGTGCCCAGAACGCTCAAAACGCCGACGGGCAGCTGCAGGTCGATACCGACGCTGTAGGCGTGCCGCGCTCGGGTCCCGGCGCCGGTGCAAAGAATCATCTTGTGCTTGCCGAGGTTCTGGACCACCTCGTCCATGATCGGAAACACCGCCACCCTGCCCCGATCGATGATGCTCTGTCCGCCGATCTTCAGCGTGCAGGCGTCCGGAAGGATGCGGATGTTCGGCGTGTCTCCGGTTCGAGCGAGCAGGTCCCGGTCGGTCAGGTCACCGTCGACGAGCGAGTGACCCAGCGAGGTCAGAAGGTCCTGGTCGAGCTTCATGCACTTCCCTCATGTGCGTCCGGTCTGGGGGCTTGCCCGCCGGTCCGATGATTCCGTTCCCGATACCTGAGAACTGCTTCCCGCGGACGTCCCCGCCATGGACCGGGTTCGCCGCGAAGGGGGCGGATGGTCGCCGCAACTCGCATCGGCGTCAATGCGGCACGGTGACTGCCCTTCATAACTTTCGCTCGCATGTGGTGCCGGCCCCTGTCGGCCTGCGCCGTCGCTTCAGAACCCAGGAGGGACAATGACTTCCACGCCGTCACTGAGGACGGCGCGCTCGAAGCCGTGCGCATGGGCGTCAGCCAGTTCACGCAAGGGCACTGCAAGCGGTCCCAAGACAAATTCGCCTCCCAGGGCGCCAACAAGGCCCAAGCGCGTGAAGGAAACGCCTGCTTCGTCGGCGAGTTGCACGATCCGGTCGGCGTGGATGGACAGCGCACCGACCAGCACGCAAGCCCCGGTCTCCCCGAACAAACGTTCGTCCTCTCGCACCGCGCCGCCAGCTTGTTCAGGCTCGGGCAGCCTGCACGCCACACCGCAGGGTCGGTCGGTGTGGGCCAGGGCACACTCAGCCAGCGCAACTGCGAGTCCTCCGTCGGACAGATCGTGGGCGTTGCGAGCGAGCCCATCCGCAATCAGTCGGCGCGCCAACGCCGACACGGCGACCTCTGCGCCAAGGTCCACTGCGGCCACGCGCCCCTCATGCCGCCCGCGCTTCTGCTGGAGCCAACGCGACGCCCCCAGAGAGGGCTGGAAGCGCCCCAGCAGCCACACCTCATCTCCCTGTGCCACAAACCCCGTGCGCACGGGCTGAACGCCGTCCGGCAGACGCCCCACCACCGCGATCATCGGCGTGGGCAAGATCGATTTGCCGGCCGTGGCGTTGTACAGCGAGACGTTGCCCGACACGACCGGCGCCCCCAATGCCCGCGCCGCGTCGCCGACGCCTCGCATCGCCTCGACCAATTGCCACATGACTTCGGGGTCTTCTGGATTGCCAAAGTTCAGGCAATCGGTCAGGCCCAGCGGCTCTGCGCCCACGCAGCTGATGTTTCGCACGGCTTCGGCAACAGCCAAAGCGCCACAGGCCCACGGGTCGGCAAACCCGTAGCGCTCGGTGCAGTCGACGGCCAGCGCGAGCCGAGCACCGTTCTCATGCACCCGAATCACCGCAGCGTCCGCCGCCCCCGGTCCCACCCTCGTGCCGTTGCGCACCGTGTGGTCGTACTGCTGCCAGACCCAGCATTTGGATGCGATGTCGGGGTGCGCCAGCAGGGCCACGAGGTCGGCCGGGTCAACCCGGTCCGGCAGGTCGGTCAGGTCCAGTCGACGCCGCTCCTGCAGGTCCGCCGGCGGCCGTTGCGGACGGTCGTAGCGGGGAGCTTCGTCCACCACTGCCGCCACGGGTACGTCGACCACCGCCGCACCGTGGAATTGGCAGACCATGCGCGCGGTTTCCGTCACCACACCGATCACCGCGGACTCGAGCCCCCACTTGTCGCAAACGGCGCGGACCCGGTCTTCGCAACCGCGACGTGCGACCAGCAGCATCCGCTCCTGACTCTCGCTCAGCAGCAGCTCATACGCCGTCATGTTCTCGGCCCGCATCGGAACCGCGTTCAAATTCAAGGTCATGCCCAGACCCGCCCGAGACGCCATCTCGAAGGCGGAGGACGTCAGCCCGGCAGCGCCCATGTCCTGAATCCCTGCCAGCCAGTCCTCGGCGAAGATCTCCAGACACGCCTCCAGCAACAGCTTTTCCTGAAACGGGTCGCCCACCTGCACCGCCGGCCGCTGGTCCTGCGCCGTCGCGTCGAACGCCGCTGACGCCATGGTTGCGCCGTGCAGACCGTCCCTGCCCGTTGCAGAACCGACGTAGATCACGGGGTTGCCCACGCCCGCCGCTGCGCCCTTGAACACCCGGTCGACCGGCACGACGCCCAGCGCGAAGGCGTTGACCAAGATGTTGCCGTCGTAGCAGGGGTCGAAGCCGCAGTTTCCGCCGACCGTCGGCACGCCGATGCAGTTGCCATAGCCGCCCACACCTTGAACCACGCCAGCCACCAGCGACCGGGTGCGAGCATGGTCGGGGGCGCCGAACCGCAGCGCGTTCAGGATCGCGACCGGCCGCGCGCCCATGGTGAACACGTCGCGCAGAATCCCGCCTACGCCCGTCGCAGCTCCTTGAACGGGCTCCAGAAAGCTTGGGTGGTTGTGCGACTCCATCTTGAACGCTGCGGCCCACTGACGGCCCTGGCGGTCGGGACCGATGGCGACCAGACCTGCGTTCTCGCCCGGCCCTATCAGGACATGCGGACCGGTCACAGGCAGCAGCCCGAAGTGGACCCGCGACGACTTGTACGCACAGTGCTCTGACCACATGGCCGAAAACACGCCCAATTCCTCAAAAGACGGCGGCCGGCCCAAGCGACGCAGAATCTCGGCGTACTCGTCGGGGGTCAGGCCGTGCCGGGCGATCAACTCTGGCGTCAGGTCGGGCATGGCGCGCAGTGTGGCGTGCGGCGGGAAATCAGCCAAGCCTGCCTGGAAGCCGTCCGCGTACCGCCTTGCAGACTTCGGCCTTGAGCGTGCCGACTTAGGGTTGGCTGGTCCCCAAATGACGCGAGACCAGCGAGACTTCACCAAAGGCGATCACGCCGGCGGTCGTCGGGTCCAGATAGATGCGAAGACCCGCCAAGGTCGACCGCGCCTTGCCGGTGGGCAACGGCAGCTCGATGGCAGCCAAGGGCCAGGGGCGACTTCCGACCTCGTTGATTTCCGCCGCCTGGTCCAGCGGAGGCAGCACTTCGGCCGTCCCAGCAGGGGTCTCGCGCCCGGCGCCATCGACCCACACTCCCCTCAGCAACAGCGGCCGATCTCGCGGCGACCCGTCCAGCGCAGCGATGCGCACTTGGGCGTGGGTGGCCGCTGCCGGGTCACCCGCGGGCCATGACCATGTGAGCGAGGCTTTCTCACGACTCCACGCCGCCACCCAGGTCGGTAGCGTGCGCGTCACGCCGCTGGGGCACTGCTGCCCCTCGCAAGCGGTCAAGCTGTCGACGCCTTGGCTGACCATGCGCTGTTGGTCAGGCGTGCGTCGCCCCGCGCGCAGCACGACCGCCCGCAAGTCGATCGCAGCTGCGATCGGTGGGCTTGCCCGGCCATACAGCCACTCAGGCAAGGGCTCGCCTGAGATGCCAGCCTGCAGCCAATCCGCAATCAAACGTCCAAGCACGACCCGCTGCACGTCAGCACCCAATCGATAGCCGGGGTCGCAGTTGGACAATCCGATGTCGAGCGTCTCATCGCGCCACGACTGATTGAAGGCGTTGTGACTGCCTCCCCCCAGCTGCCACATGGCCATCCGGGTGCCAGGTTGTCCAACGTCGGCGCGGTCGAGCAGACCGCGGCCCCTCAGCGGGTGCACGTCGAAGTCGCAGGTGGGCAGGATGATGCCCATCTCTACCGGAGGCGGCGGTCCCGCGACCTGGTCGGTCGGGGCGACCAACGCGATGCTGCGCAGCTGGACGCTGCTCAACCCACTGCTCTCTTGGTTTTGTAGCAGGACGGCTGCCGCCAACACACCATCGGCGCCCGTCGAATGCCCCACAAGGGCAACACGCGACAGGTCGACCTGTCCGACCACAGGCGCAGTCAACTCCCCGGGGACCCCGGCGCGCCAGGCTTCCCACCGCCGCAGGTGAGCCATCAGAATCTCAGCGCGCACCGCCACCGCCTCAGGCCCTTGGGCGCAGACAAGCGGTGTAACATCGACGACTTCGGCTATCCATCCTCGCGACGCAAGCAAGTCCGCGGCCCAGACGAGACCGCCCGTGGTGTCGACCGGCATCTCATCGGTTGGACACCCCTTGGTGACATCCTGCATGCAGCGGTCGCCACCCGCCGCGCTGCGGCACTGACCGTGGTTGCCGGGCATCAACAGGACGAACGGATGCTGCCCTGGAATCTGCGGATACCGCACGATGCCGTGCAGGACGTACGAATACGGCCCAATCGGCACCTTCCCCGCCGACCGCCAATCGGCGGTCCCCACCGGAAGAGAGAGCCCTTGAGTCGTCGCGGGCAGCCGCGCCAGACGAGCAGCAAGCTGCTGTTGCCACTTCGGATCCAGAGGCTTGCCCATTTGGACGGGGTTGGGACGGGGGCGCTCCATCGCAACCATCGCGGAGGCCTGCGGTGGGGGCAGGGGCGAGTGCGCGGCGGCCAACGCCTGCGCCACGCAGCTCTGCACGTCCACTGAGAGCTCGGCGTCTCGCGCAGCATGATGGCCGTCCAGCAGCGAGTAGGAGGCAACCGTCGTGACGCCTGTCAAAACGACGACAGCGATTGCACGTCGCATAGACCGGCCCACGCGCGGGGCCGTGGCGTTCCGCGAGTCCGTGTTTGTCGATGTAGCAGAGGCAGGAACAAGAGGGGGGGAGGACGAGGACATGTCGTTGCTGGCCCGGCGTCACGCAATCGACGCCTCGCCACAAGGCTCGCGCTCCCCTTGCCAGAAACAAGGAGGGAAGCGGCCTTGAACGCGATTTCTTCCGATTCACACACAAACGCTCTCGCTTGCTGCTGGACGATTCCGTCACCAGATCGCGAACCGTTACGGCAACTGGTTGACATCAATACAGATCGCGATCTTCGCCACAAGACGTCTTGGGGGACCCCACCGCCGGTTTCAGCGAGAAGTGCTGACGGAGAGGCGATCACGTCGACGCAACACGCGCCTTCGCGGGTCGTGGCTGACCAAGGGCATCGTGGGGGCGCGTCAGCGTTTGCCTGGCAGTAGCCTGGCTCGCATCGCCTTTGCCAGCTCGCGCTGCTCGGGCGTCAGGTCTGCACGCTTCAGCACCTCGTCCGCCAGCAGTCGTGCGCGGTCGATGTTGCGTGCGTCGGACCAGGCTTGGGCCGCTGCGAGCTTCAGCAGCGGATCCGCCGGCTTGCCCCGCCTTGCCGTGCATCGCGCCGCGCGCTCGAAGGCAACGGCCCCGCGCGCTGGCTGGCTGGTCAGCAGGTATCCGCGCCCCAAGTGCAGCGCCAGACTGCAGTCGCGCTGCCCCATAGCGTCTGCGTTTCGCAAGAGGCGCACGGCGTCGGCGGGCTCACCGGTCTCGAGCAGCAACGCTCCCCCCAGATGCAGCAGGGTGGCCTGCAGCCACCGAGGTGTCGGCGGGTGCGCAAGCAAATCCGGCAGCATCGCGCGGGCTTGCATGGTGTGATTGCTTGCGGCAAGCGCAGCGAACACATGAAAGCGATGCTCGGCATCGACACGACAATCCACGGGCAGCTTCTCGTTCTCCGCCAGCACCGCGTCCAGCGCCCCGGGCCCCCTCGCCAGCGCCAACCTGCGCGTCGCGTGACGGCAGCGGTCGGCAGGCGTGCGCAGCGGCTCTCGCGTCGCGTGATACCTGACTTCCGCAAGCTGCAGCAACGTCGGCTCGCTGCGGTAGGGCGCCCGCGCATCGGCCGAGCGATACAGTGCGAGGCCGGACCACAGGACCAGAAAGCCCAGCGGAATCCAGCGAATCCGACTGGGTACGTGGCGGGCAAGCAGCGGCACCAGCACGGCAAACGCCGCGACCGCCTGCAAGAGCCGGCTGTCCGATAGGGGAATTCGACCTTCCGCCACCGCGCCGTCCAAGTCCGCCAGCAGCGCAACCGGCAGCAGCGAGGCCAGCACCCAAGTCCCCAGCGCCAGCGCCGCGCCGGCCGTTTCCGTTCGCTGCGGGTCCACGACGCGGTCCGGGGGGGCACCGGGCGACGGCGGCAGGAAGGGTCGGTGCCCCAGCACGCAAGCGCGCGTCATGCCTCGCGCACCCGCAAACCGATGCCTCCAAGCGATTGCCAATGCGGCCAGCCCGACCACGCAAGCCACAAGGGTCGGCAACCAGACCGACCACTCCGTCGCCTCGCTGCGGGTCAGGTCGCGCAATCCGGCTTCGAAGCCCAGAGAAGCGACTCCCAGTACCGAACTCCCCAGCCCGACCACCCAGCGCACCGGATCGACCGCAACCGCCGGCCAGCCGTCCGCGCCAAGCACGGTGAACCGCAGCGCTACCCATGCACCAACCAGCACGGCGGCCGGCGCCACCGAAGCCAGAACCAGCCGCGTGCGAACCTGCCAGGGCGTCCACCGCACGGTACCTTGCCGATCACGGTCCAGCCACGACCACACGATCAGCACCGGAAGTGTCCAAGCGGCCGTGCCCGAGCTGCCCAGCGCGACGGCCAGAAAGCCGAGATGCACCAGCCGCCAACGGCGGAACCCTTGGAAACCTGGTCGGGATCGCGCCTGTCGTGCCCGCAGCCACGCCGCCAGCGACCAGATCACGCCCACGGCCGCCACCAGCTCGCTCCGCGCCAACAGCAAGCTCGCGGGCTCGACCACCGCCGGGTGCAATCCGAACAGCAGACCTGCCGCGATGGCACCCCCTCGCCCCGCCCCGAGCGTGCGCGCCAGCACCTGCACGCCGACGACTCCCAGCAATAGCCACAACAGGTGCACGACCAACAGGCCAGCCGCGTACCCGCGGAAGATCCACTGCTCCAGCAAAAAGCACGTGCGCGTCACGGGTTGCCAGCTGGCACCTGCGTTGTCTTCGACCGGCTGACCCCACGCCTGCGTCAGGCTCGTCCACACGCTGCCGCTGTCCACACCGCGCAGGTCCTGAGACACGGCGAAGCGCGTTTCTCCCGTCAGTTGCTGCAGAGGCAACCCGCGGTAGGCCGCGGTAACCGCAACGACCGCCAGCAGCACCCACAAGGCGCGGCCAATGGCGGCGGTGCGGGTCACGGGCGCGGTCATGCAACTCCTGGGGGCGGCAAGGGGCGGCGCGCGATCCAGCCCGGATCCCGCGGACCTGTCAACGCTCGAGCCCGGTTCGCGCATTCCTCTCCGAACCACATGACGACTTGGAAGACTCGGCAGTCGCCGTCCTGCACGCGGATCGTGTATTCTCTCGTCCCGATTTTGCCCAGCGAGGCTCCCCCCATGCGCACGTTCCCCAGCTTCATCGGTGGCCAGTGGCTCGAAGGTCCTTCGCTCCACCAGGTCACGTCCCCCTACGACGGCTCACCGGTCGGGGCCGTCCATGTGGCTGACGCTTCGCATGTCGAGGCCGCTCTCGCCGCCGCCCGCAAGGCCCGCGAGCCCATGGCCGCCCTGCCCGCCCACCGACGCCGCGCGATCCTGGACCACGTGGCCTCCCAATTGCGTTTGCGCCGTGCGGAGTTCGCCAAGACGCTGTCCCGCGAGGCTGGCAAGCCCATCGATCTGGCCGTGGCCGAGGTGATGCGGGCCGAGGACGTCTTTACGTTTGCCTCCGACGAGACCGGCCGCCACGACGAGGAGGCGCTGGATCTGGGCGTCGCCTCAGCTGGCGAAGGGCGTTACGGCGTCATCCGTCGCTTTCCGGTCGGGGTCGTGGCCGCGATCACGCCCTTCAACTTTCCGCTGAACCTGGTCGCCCACAAGATCGCGCCGGCGATCGCCGCGGGCTGCCCGATCATCGTCAAGCCATCCCCCCACGCCCCACTTTCTGCATTCGCGCTCGCCGAGTTGTGCTGCGACGCAGGCCTTCCCTCAGGTGGCGTCAATGTGGTGCTTTGCTCGACCGAAGACGCCGACCCTCTGGTGACCGACCCGCGTGTCCACCTGCTGACGTTCACCGGCAGCGTCGACGTCGGCTGGCAGCTGCGGTCTCGCGCTGGCAAGAAGCGCGTAGTGCTGGAGTTGGGAGGCAACGCGGCCGTGCTGGTCCATGCCGACGCCGACGTGAAGTTCGCCGCGGCTCGCATCGCTGCTGGAGCCTTCGCGTATGCCGGGCAGTCCTGCATTTCGGTCCAACGCGTTTACGTCCACCGATCCCAAGCCGATGCCTTGCGCGACGCCCTGATCCGCCAGGTGCGCGACCGCGTGCCGACGGGCTCGCCCGACCAGCCCGGCATCGTCTGCGGTCCCGTCATCGACACCGCCGCGGCCGACCGGTTGGAGGCGTGGACCCAAGAAGCGATCGCAGCCGGCGCGCGGATCATCGTCGGCGGCGGACGCAACGGCAACGTCATCGAACCCACCGTGCTGGAAGGCGTACCCCACCACGTCCGGATCGCCGCCCAAGAGGCTTTCGGTCCGATCGTGTGCGTCGAGGCCTACCACCACCTGGAGGACGCGCTACATTGGGTCAACGACTCGCCGTTCGGCCTGCAGGCGGGGGTCTTCACCGACTCGCTGGCGGTGCTTTGGCGGGCGTACGAGACACTCGAGGTCGGCGCCGTGATCCACAATGATGTCCCAACCTTCCGCGTTGATCACATGCCCTACGGTGGCGTCAAGGACTCGGGCGTGGGCCGCGAAGGTCCGCGCGACGCCATCCGCGACTACACCGAGCCCCGGCTCTTGGCCCTGCGTCCCTTCCCGCCGACCTGAAAACCGGCCCTCGCTGCATCACAGGAGTTCTTGCCCCACATGAAGATCGCCATCTCCACGTACGACGACCGCACCGTTGGCGGCCACTTGGGTCGCGCCGGCCGCTTTTTCATTTACACCGTCGATCAGCATCAGCCGGTGGGTCGCGAGCTGCGCTTGGTGCAGCCCATCCACGCGCCGGAAGGCAGCGGTCTGCCGAATGGGTCGCACGAGACGATGGTCGAGGCGCTGTCGGACTGCAGTGCAGTGCTGACTGGCGGCATCGGCCCAGGCATGGTGCGCGCGCTGAATGCCGCCGGGATCACTGCGGTTGTCACGGACGAGTCGGACCCCGAGGCGGCGATCCGGGACTTTCTGGCGGGCCAGCTGATTCCGGCACAGGCGGTCGGCACATGTGGTTGCGGCGGACACGGCCATACCCACTAGCCGCGCCTGACCAAATGGTCAGTTACCGCGCTGCACCTCGGCCAACAGACCTTCCAGCATCGCCCGTCCGCCGACCGGCCCCAGCACCGGGTCCACCGCCCGCTCTGGGTGCGGCATCATGCCGATCACGTTGCCCTTTTCGTTTGCGATGGCCGCGATGCCGTGGGCAGATCCGTTCGGGTTCACCGCACGATTCGCCTCGCCGGTGAGTGGGTCGGCATAGCGCAGCAACACCCGTCCGGTCGCCTCCAGCGTGGCCAACGTCGACGCATCCGCGAAGTAGTTGCCCTCCATGTGCGCGACCGGCATCGCGTGAAGGCTGCCGGGCTGCAGCCCGGCGGTCAGGGCGCTTGCCCGGCTCTCTACTCGCAAGCACACGTCGCGGCACACGAACTGCACGCCCGCGTTGCGCAACAGCGCCCCGGGCAGCAGCCCAGCTTCGGTCAACACCTGAAAGCCGTTGCAGATGCCCAGCACGACCCCGCCCGCGTCGGCAAAGGCGCGCACCGGCCCCATGATCGGCGACCGGGCAGCGATCGCGCCGCTGCGCAGGTAATCGCCGTACGAAAAGCCCCCGGGCAAGACGACAAGCGCGGTTCCCACCGGTAGGCCCGAGTCGCGATGCCACACCAAGCGCGCGTCAGCCCCCAGGACCGTCCCCAGCGCGTGCACGACGTCCTGGTCGCAGTTGGACCCGGGAAACTGCAGCACGGCGACGATCATCGGGAGCTCCGGAATTCTATCCTGACCGTTCGGTCAATCCATCCAGTCGATGCGAAAGTCCTCGATCACCAGATTCGCCAGCAGTTCTCGAGTCATCTGCTCGATCTTGGCCTGCGCCTCCTGGCGATCAACTCCCTCCAGCAGCTCAACGTCCACGATGCGACCGACGCGAACGCTCTTCACGACGCCATAGCCCAAGCCGTCCAGCGCATGGGCGACGGCGCGGCCTTGGGGGTCCAGCACTTCGGGACGGGGCACGATGGTGACACGGGCGCGCATGCGAGCTTCCTGTTGCGTTTAGCGCAGATCCACTTCCAGCGATGTCGTCATTCCAGACTGGACCTTCAGCTTGTACTCACGGCGCAGCCCCAAGCGTTCGTTCTCCAACACGACGATGTGGCTGCCGGGCGACACGGGGTAGGACAGGATGGGCGTCTCCATGTCCAACGCCACGCCATCGACCAAGACCTTGGCCCCCGGCACGCTGTCGATGAACAAGTAGCCCTCCTGCCCGGAGGGACCCGACGGCGCCTGATAGCCGACGTCTCCCGCAGTTGCGACGGCCAGCTGGCGCACGGCGTCGATGAAGGCGGCATAGCGCCGATCGTCCAGTCGATACGGGTCCGCGACCAGAATCGTGTTCTCCTTGCCGTTCAGACGGAACGACAACTCGTAGAGTGGCACGCTAGATGTCGGTGGCCCGACCCAGTCCTCGAGCACCTCGGGCTCGACGCGCTGGCCCTTCGCCTTGGCCTCCTCGCGGTCTTTGACCAGCTTGGCGTAGGCGGCCTTGTCCTTCTCGACTGCGGGCGGCAACGGCGGCGCGGGCAGGTCCATCGCGCCCAGATCCCGCAGGTGGCCCAGCAGCTTGCGCAGGGTCTCGCGGGACAGCAGCTCCGTGCGGGCGGTCACGTCCCGGCGCCCCATCGCCCCCCGGACATGCGATGCGATACCTGCGGATCCGCGCACCGTCAGCTCATAGGCGACGTACTGAAACGGCCCCGGATTGGCGCGCAGCAGCACCCGCGCCCAGCTATCCTCCAGTTCGGCGTCGGTCGGCAAGCTGCCCGACTCAGGCACCGAGGCGGCGACAGGCTGGACCGGATCGCGGGAATCACCAGGCAGCTCTGGGGCTTCCGCTTCATCGGAGGACGCGAACCGGTCGACCGGTGACGCGTGGTCTGGGGCTTCCTCTGCCTCGGCCGCCGGTGGCAGGGGCTGGGCCGGAGTCTCGTCGGCCGCAGCTACGGGCACTGCGGAGGCCTGCACCGGCGCAGCGCCGCAGCCAAGCAGTAGTCCGCCTGCAAGCGCAACCAAGCCGAATGCATTGACTTTGTGAACGATCATGCGGGACCTCGCCTGGAGTCGCTTTCGTCTGGCGAGTCACTCGACGCGGCGCGCGCGGACACCGTCTCCGACGCTTGAGGGGGCGCTGCGGTCTGTGACGCTTCGGTCTCGACGGGTGCGGCACCAGACTGAAACTCGCGGCCGGCATAGCGTCCGGTCGAGCGACTCCCGTCGGGCAGAGCCTCCCCACCCTCTCGCAAGTTCTGACGATCACTGCGCACGCGCTCGATGACCCGGCAGATCTCCGCCGCCGTCTCGGCCACTGGCGACAGCGGCGTCACGTCGGGGTACGAAGCCAGACTCTCCGCCAACTCAGGCGACAGCAGCCGCACCACCGTCGGCACCCCCACCTTCCTGTCGCTCATTTGCAGGCCGATGTGCAGGTTGACGGTGTCGGAGTCCGTCAGCGCCAGCGCGACTCCAGCCCACCACGCTCCCGCTAGGTCCAGCGTGTCCTCGACCTTGGCATCACCGACGACCACGGGAATGCCCGCCGACCGCAGCCGATGCACGTTGCGGCACACGGGGTTGCTGTCGATGACGACCACCTTGACCTTGGCTTGGTGCAGCAACTCGGCCACCCGGGTGCCGACGTTGCCCGCGCCCATCACGACGACGTGGTCCTGCAGGCGCACCGGCACCAACCCTGCTCCCGCAAACCGCCGCGTCAACAGCCAGTCGGCCAGGATGCCGATCGTGCCCGCCAGCAGCAGCGGTGCGACGACCGAGAGCGCCATCGCGACCACTCGCACGCCTTGGTGTGCCCGCAAGATGTGCGGATCCCCGTGGCCCGCCGAGACCATCGAGGTCCAGGACGTGTAGAACCCTTCGAACAGACTCAGCTTCAGCGCGCTGGCCAGGTACAGCGACGCGGGCAACAGCGTCAGCAGCAGCAACGCCATCATCGCCAGCAACAGCACGCTCGCCCTCGGCAGCCGGTGAATCGCGGGTCGCCTTCGGCGGGCACCGGGGTGATGTCCGCGCCGCTCGGCCAACAAGTGCATCGCCAGATCGGCCGCCACGGGTGCGGTCGTCGATCCCATCGAGTAGACGTGGACGTGCGGCACCGTCATCCGCAGAAAGCGCACTAGCGTCGGGTCGCCCACGCGGACGACCAGCGGGGCCTGACCGCTCAGCCGGCGCATCATCAGGCACGCATCGACGTTCAGTGCGGCGTCGTTGGCACCCAGCACCAGAGCCCCGCAGTGCGGCAGGTCCAAGCGCTCGAGATCCGTCGCCGAATTGGGGCTACCGACCAGCGTCTCGATGTTCAGGCTCGCCAGCTCGCGGCCATAGCGCTCAAGCTCGGCGGGCGTCACCAGCGCGCGGACCGGCACGTTCAAGGCGTGCAGACGGTGCAGGACGGCAAGACCCAACGGCTCGAGTCCGGCAACGACAACGGGCCAGGATTGCGCGGGCATCGCTTTGCCTTTGGACCGCGATCTCGTTTCGGCGTGCATCGCCCCAGACGAATCGGCGGGCCGTCGGGCCTCTGGGAGTCCCGTGCGCATCAGGGTTTCCACATTGTACGCATCGGTCAAGGTGCGGCAGCGAACTTCGCGGGATTGCGGGGGCGTCGCAAGGGTGGCATGGATCCGTCCGATCGAGGTGGACCGATGACGACCGAACGCCCGAATCCGACCGACTGGCGCACCGACGCCACCGCCGTCGCCGCGTATGTGCAGGCGATAGAGGGCTGGTTCGTCGAGCTACGGGGCCGTGGCGTGCAGTGGTCGCCGTCCGATGCCGCTCGTGCGCAGTCTTGGTATGCGATGGGCGTGCCGCTGGGTACCGTCCTGCGGGTGCTGCGCGCCCGTGCCAAGGCGTGGCGGTACCAGCACGGCGACGACGCTCGACTGCCGGTGGGACTCGCGTGGTACGACAAGGCCATCCTGGAGCAACACCGCCACTTGGCCAGGCAGGGTCGCCCCGCACAAGTTCCCTCCGCTACGCAGGAAGACACGCTGGATGGTGCGGATCCGGCCGACCACGCGACGCTGGGCGACCTGCTCGATCCCCTTCCCGATCTGGCCAAGGCAGCCTCCCACCCTGTCGTCGCGATCGCGTACCGGAAGGCCCACACGTGGCTGGACAAGCAGCTGCACCCAGCCAAGGACGCCGAGCTGGCTGCCGACGAACCGGCCGGCGACCTGGATGCGCAAATCGATCGCTGCCAAGCGCTGTTGCGCCGCACGGTGCTGGCCGGTCTCGATGATACGGAGATGGCGGTGGTGGACGCGGCGGTCGACGGACAGCTCAGCCCGTTCGTCGGGCAGTTGGGGCGCAAGGCGCTGCTGGGGCGACGGCAGGCGCTGCTGGACCGCGAGCTGGCGGCGCGCTTCGGCTTGCGGATGCCGACACGAGCGGGTTGGATCGACCCGCGCGACGTTTGAGGGCATCCTCTCAGCGCACGGGGCCGCGGCCCTCGCTGCAGGAGACGACATGACTCGGTGCAGGGCAGCCCAAGGCATCCTCGGATGCGAAAAGTGTGGAGACGAAGGCGTGTTGACGCGCCCGGGCGTTGAGACGGCCGAAGCGACGTTGTGCGACCACCTCGCCTCGTGCCCGGTGTGCCACGGGTCGGGCTTTCGTCCCGGCAACGACGCAGCGGGCTACGAAGTCATGCAACCCTGCGAGCTTCAAGGGCTCCGCAAGCGCATCGCGATGTTCAATCAGGCGGGGATCCCGCCCAGCTACCACGGTGTCACGCTCGAGGCGTTCGAAAACCGCGGCGGCAACCAGCAGACCGTCAAGTACGACATGATCAAGCTGCGCGAGCGGTTACGCTCCGTGGTCCAGCCCGGCGGTAAGCTGCCGCGCGGCACCAAGGGCGTGGGGATGTCCGGCCAGCCGGGCGTGGGCAAGACGCACCTGATGACCGCCTTGGCGCGCTATCTGGTGCTGGAGCTGGGCGTGCCGGTCAAATTCACGGACTTCGCGCACCTGCTGTGGTCGCTGAAAGCCGGTTTCGACGCAGGCCGGGGTGAGGTGCAGCTGATCGCGCCGTTGGTCGACATCGAGGTCCTTTGCATCGACGAGATGGGCAAGGGGCGGGGCAGCGAGTGGGAGATCAGCGTGCTCGATTCGATCGTCAGCGAGCGCTACAACCGCAATCTGACGACGTTTTTCAGCACCAACTACCCGTTTGCCGCCGTGGTGGCGACCGGCAACTACAACGACGCGGCGCGCGCCCGAACGGCTGGCGACACCCGGCTCGAGACGCTGACCGACCGTGTCGGCGAGCGAATTGCCTCGCGGCTTGCGGGGATGTGCGACCTCGTCGAGCTCGAGGGGCCAGATTCGCGGCAGCCGGCAGTCGGCTCGACGGCACCCAAGACCAGCACGCGCGGACCTGCGGCCTCAGCCGGCCACCGCCGCTAGCCATCCAGTTCCGGCCAGGAGACCCAGCATGCAGTTGAAGTGGCAGGCGTTGATCGCGCTGTTGGCAAGTGGAATCGTGGGGTTGACCGTCGGGTACCTGGCACTCGGCCGGTCTCAAGTCCCGCCGGAGCAGGCGCCGTCCGCGGTCGCTTTGCCACCACCGCCACCTGCAGCTCCGGCCCCGCCACCCGTCGCGGCGCCGCAGGTCGATCCGTCAGCCAAGGCCAAGGCGCCTGCTGCCTCGCGCGCTGCCCGCGCCCCCCAGACCGCAGCCCCCACGGTGGCCGTCCCGGGTGGCGCAGCGCTTGGTGCAGTGGGAGATGCCCCGTTCGTGCCGGCCCGTGCCAGCGTGGATGCCGCCGCCGCCACGACCGACACGTCGATGCTGACGACGGGCCCGGGTCGCTTTGTGTTTCTGGAGCTGCAGACTGCGGCCATCCCCTCGCTGACCATGCGCGAGGGCCAGTTGGCGCGCAACGGCGCGGCGTCGTACGGCAAGTTCGCCCAGAACCCCAAGGTGGGCGCTGTCAAGGGCGCGCGGCCACGGGTCGAGCTGCTGCATATTGGCTGGGATCGTGAGGCCCGACCTGTGGTTGCACACATCCGCACGACGGGGTCGCCGCCGATCGAGGGCATCGTCGCACTGAAGATCGGAGACGTCTTCGTCGCGGTCACCCCGGACAAGAGCGTCCCGCTTCAGTAGATTCCCATCTAGCAATCACACCGCTAGGGATGCTTCACGGGGCTTGCCGATCGCCATCTGACGATCGCCAAATCGCGTGGCCCACGGCGATCTGACGATCGCCAAGAGCGCTTCTTCCGCACCGTTCGTTGGGTGAATGGAGGCTTACAGGGAATCGCTATTTGTCTCATGTGCTTACAAGCATGATCGCACGGAGCGGCCGGGTCGTGATCACGCGATCGGCTAGTGATCGGCGGCGTTCGACTAGACGATCGTCACACTCGGAATCCAGCCCAAGAACCTACTGTTTACAGATCGTTATCACAAGATACCCACAGGACATCGCTGCATCGCCGCAACGACCCTTTGATCTCTTGCGCAAAAGTCTCCAGCTAGATGGTTGTCAAGCTGGAAGCGTCCCTACATGATGCAACCCATGAGACGGGTCGGGACGCCCCCAGCGGAGACGCGGCGGGGCGGCACTCTACCTCGGTCGTCTCTTTCCGCGCACTGGAACGATAGAGGAAGTCGTGGAAGGTCCTGGAGTGGACGCGGCCGTTGCGCGGCCGTTTGATCCGGGACTCGTCGCTGTTCGGAGGGGACGGCAATGGACGCACTGGCGAGGCTGCAACGCACCCAAGGCACCCTGACGTGCCAGGCTCGGAGCATCATGAGCGATAGCAAGAAGGACCGCCCGCGGCCGCGCACGATCCCGCCGCATCGCCTCTCCCGCGCTGAGATTCAGGAAGGCATTGCGCTGACCGACGCAATGGACTACCGGCGTCCCGCCAGCCGCGCTGACTGCGCGGAGGGTCTGCGCCCCTGCCCGTTTGTCGCGTGCAAGCACCACTTGTATCTAGACGTCAACCCGACCACCGGCTCGATCAAGATCAACTTTCCCGAGCTCGAGGTCTGGGAGATGCAGGACACCTGCGCCCTCGACATCGCGGAGCGCGGCGGCGTCACCCTCGAAGAGGTCGGCGCGATCATGAACCTGACCCGCGAGCGCATTCGGCAGGTCGAGGTCAGCGGTCTCGAGAAGCTGCAGCAGCAAGACATCGCCAGCGACCTCGAAGACGTCTTCCGCAGCTAGCCCCCCGAAACGACGACGGAGCTGCGAGTCGGCCCTTCGGTCCTCGCCCCCTGCGCCTGCCTGGGCTACCCTCTGGGGCCGTTCTACACCCCAGGAAGGCTTGGATGCGTCGCGCGCTGTTGTCCGTCTCTGACAAGCAAGGTCTCGCAGAGCTGGGGCACACGCTCGTGCGACTGGGCTTCGAGCTCGTGTCGACCGGCGGCACTGCGGCCTTCCTCCGCGACCACCAACTGCCCGTCACGCTTGTCGAGACCGTCACAGGCGTACCCGAAATGCTGGGTGGACGGGTCAAGACGCTGCACCCCGCCCTGCACGCCGGCATCCTCGCGCGGCGGCAGGACCCGCACCATGTCGAGACATTGGAGCTGGCCGGTTTTCGAGCCATCGATCTGGTGGTCGTCAACCTGTACCCTTTCCGACAAACCGTGTCGCATCCCGACAGTACCCGAGAACAGGGCATCGAGCAGATCGACATTGGTGGCCCTGCGCTGCTGCGGTCGGCGGCCAAGAACCACGCCGACGTGCTGGTGGTCGTCGATCCGTCGGACTACCCCGAAGTGGCTTTGGCGCTTGAACAAGCCGCGACGGCGCCCGAGCTTCACCTGAGGCTGGCGGCCAAGGCGTTTGCCCACACGGCCGCCTATGACGCGGCGGTGGCCCAGTGGCTCGCGCCCACGCCCCAGCCGCTGACGGTGCGCCTGACGGACCCCGAGCCCCTGCGCTACGGCGAGAACCCGCACCAAGCCGCATGGCGCCATCTGGACGCTGACGCCGTGCTGGTCAAACAGGCCAACTGGCGATTCCATCAGGGCAAAGAGCTCAGCTACAACAACCTTGTCGATGCCGACGCTGCCTGGGCCTTGATCGCCGACCTGCCGACCGACCGTGCTGCGGCCGTGGTGGTCAAGCACGCCAACCCATGTGGGGTGGGGTGTACGCCGGGGTCGGTCGCCCGTGCCATCGCTCGCGCTTTTGCCGCCGACCCCGTCAGCGCGTTTGGCGGGATTCTGGCCCTCAACCGTCCCTTCGATCTGGCAGCCGCCGAGTTTCTTGCGGATCGCTTCCTTGAAGTGGTGCTGGCGCCCTCGTTTACGCCCGACGCTGTGGAGTACCTGTCGCGCAAGCCCAACCTGCGCGTGGTGGCGATGGGTGCGCCGGACCCCGACGCTGTGAGGCGCGTGTTGCAAGTGACTCGGCTGGGGGTGCTGCTGCAAACGCCGGACACCGCTCCGCTGGACCTATCCTGCGCCCGCGTCGTGACTGAGGTGGCTCCGACTGCGGCCCAATGGCAAGCGCTCGATCTGGCCTGGCGCGTCGTCAAGCACGTGAAATCGAACGCAATCGTGATCGGTGACGAGTCCGGGACGCTAGGGGTGGGCGCAGGGCAGATGTCCCGAGTCGACTCTGCTGCGATTGCGGCGGACAAGGCCGCGCAGTTTCCGGAGGGGCTGCGGGTGGCAGCCTCCGATGCGTTTTTCCCGTTTCCGGATGGGGTTGAAGTGCTGGCGCGGGCGGGCGTGCGCGCGATCGTGCAACCCGGCGGTTCAAAAAAGGATCCTGAGGTCGTCGCGGCCGCCCAGGAGCTGGGGATCGCGATGGTGCTGACCGGCACGCGCCACTTCCGCCACTGACGCAGCGCGGCACGTCCGCACGAGGCGATTCCCCATGCGCATCCTGGTCGTCGGGCACGGTGGTCGCGAGCACGCTCTGGTGCGGGCGCTGGCCAACGACGGCGCGGAGGTCTTTGCCACGCTTGCCAATCCCGGCATGTCGCGCCACGCACGGGCCATCGACGTAGCACCAGACGACCTGCCGGGACTCGTCGAAGCCGCGGCGCTGCTGGCCCCCGATCTCGTCGTGGTGGGTCCAGAGGGCCCTCTGGTCGCCGGACTCGCAGATGTCTTGCGGGCAAGCGGACATGCCGTACTGGGCCCCGGGGCTGACGGCGCGCGTCTGGAGGGATCCAAGGCCTTCGCCAAGACCTTCCTGAGTCGCCATGGCATCCCGACGGCGCGCCATGCGACGTGCACGACGGAGGCTGAGGCGCTTGCGGTCGTGCACCGGTGGGGCGCGCCGCTGGTCGTGAAGGCCGACGGTTTGGCGGCTGGCAAGGGCGTGGTGGTGGCCGAGACCGTGGCGGACGCAGAGGCGGCGGTTCATGGGCTGATGGTCGAGCGAAGGTTGGGCAGCGCTGGCGCGACCGTGGTGATCGAGGAACGTCTGCAAGGGCCGGAAGTCTCCCTGATGGCGCTGTGCGACGGCCGACGGTTCTTCGCCTTCGACGCGTGTCGCGACTATAAGCGCTTGACTGACGGGGACTTGGGCCCCATGACCGGCGGCATGGGTGCGGTGTGCCCGGTGCCAGATGTCTCGGCGGAACTGCTCGCGAACTGGCACGAGACGGTCTTGGCACCGACTGTGGCGGGGCTGCAGCGCGACGGCATCGACTTCCGCGGTGTGCTGTACGTGGGGCTGATCCTGACGCCCGAGGGGCCCAAAGTGCTGGAGTACAATGTCCGTTTCGGCGACCCCGAGGCTCAGGCGCTCTTGCCGCGGTTGGGACCAGGCCTGGCCGATTTGCTGCTGGCCACCGCGCGTGGCGAGTTGGACCGTGCAGCGCCGGTGACGGCACGTGGGGCGGCGGTGACGGTCGTGCTGGCGGCGGAGGGGTATCCCGGCTCGCCCCGCACGGGAGATGCCATTCAGGGCTTGCAGGAAGTGGAGGCGCAACAGGATGTTGTGGTTCACCACGCCGGCACCCGTGGCGTCGAGCGTCACGTCGTGACCTCAGGGGGGCGCGTCGTCTCGGTCACCGGGCAGGGCAGCAACTTGCAGCAGGCGCGCAGCGCGGCGTACCTGGGCGCCAACCGCATCCATTTCGAGGGAGTGCACTACCGGCAGGACATCGGCGCCGCTGCGGGGACTGACCCAAGCGCGCGACCTCAAGGTGGCCCGCGTGCCGCACTCCCTGCACTTCGCCGCGACCTGACCCTTGACGTGGACCCCGTGCCCAAACAACGCTAGGGACTCGCGGCGGGTCTCTCGAAGTACGCTCAGGCCCACCGCGCCGGAACCGCCCCATGCCGATGCGCGTCATCTGCGAAAAGTGCAGCTCGAACTACACGTTGCCCGACGAGCGTCTGACGCCCGGTCGGCGCGTGCAGTTCACCTGCCGACATTGCCAGCACCGCATTGTGGTCGAGATTGCGGGAACGGCTGCGGCTGCGGCTCCTGCTGCCGCACCGGCACCGTCTGCCGTACGCACTTCGGCACCGGTCAGGACAGCTGCCGCCGCCGAGTCAGCAGGCCCGTCGCGCATGGCCACCGCGCAGCAGGGCAGCGCGCCCAGTCCGCTGGGGGTTGTTTGGTTCGTGGCGATCGACGACGACCATCAAGAGCGGATGACCTCGCAGAACCTGCGTCAGGGCATCGCCGACGGAGCCGTGACCGCCGACACCCTCGTGTGGCGCAAGGGCTATTCCCAGTGGACCGCCGCTGCCGAGGCACCTGAGTGGGCCGCCGCGTTCCGCTCCGCCGCGATGCCCGCGCTGCACACGTCGCCACCGCCGGTGCCGCCTGCCGAGCCGCGCGACGAGGGCCCGGGGCCGACGCTTGCCGGCCCGCTGGTGACCAAGCGTGCGGCCGCTCAGGACGAACCGAGCGACGCCGAACGCCGAGCCTCGGGCGAGTCGATGCCCATCGTCTCGGTCCGAACGCCCGACAACGGGATGCAGATCGCGGGGATGGCCTCGGTCTGGCGGGCGTCGCCGATCAATACGAATCACGCGGCTCAAAAAGCCGTTGCGCTGCCGATCATCCGCATGGCGTCCGCAAGGTCGCAGCCCATCGCCGCCACGACCCCGATGCCCGGCCAGCGGCCCGGCAGCCTCCTCCGGCGCACCGACTCCGCCCAGCCGGCGCCGCCCGCCGCGCAGGTGCGCCGCGCCGCCCCGGCCCCGGTGCCGTCGCAAGAGACACAACTGAACGACGTGTTGAGCCCACCAGCCGAAGGCGAGTCGTCCGGCGAGTCGTCCTGGGTGCCCTCGACGGACACCTACACGGGTCCCAAGGGCAAGCTGACACGCAAGGTGGACGAAAACCAGCGCCAGGCCCTGGTCCAGACAGTCGAGCGACAAGAGTACCAACAGCGGCTTCACGTCTTGCAGTCTGAGACCCGATCGTGGCAGCGACTGGCGATGGGGCTGCTGGTGGCCTTCATCGCGGTACTGAGTCTGGCCGTGTGGGCTGCCGTTCGCTGGACAGCCGCCGAGAATGATCTGGCGACCTGCCGCACGGCCCCATCGCACCAAGCGCCTGCGCGATCGACGGCCCCGCAGGACCGCTGACGTCACCGTCGCTGCGCTCAACCACTGATTCTACAAATGTTCTTGCGAGGCCCTGGGCCGACGCTCCTAGGGCACACGCAGGTCCAACTCGAACGGCAGCAGGGCCCCCTGCCGACTCCACGCGACCTTGCCCTGGGCATCGATGACCACCGTCGTGGGCAGCGCGCGCACGACCGAATAGGCCTTCCCCAGCTCGTCGTTTTCGGCCACCGGCAAATAGCTGCGTTTGGCTCCGGCCAGATAGGCACGGGCGACATCTGCATCTTCCATGGCGATGGCCAGCACCGGCACATCCGGGTGGCGACTGGCAAATCCGTCGACGCTCGGACTCGTCACCTTGCACACGGGACACCAGGACGCCCAGAAGTACAGGACCACGGGCTTGCCTCGCAGGGCCGACAGCTGCACCGGCTTGCCGTCCAGAGTAGTGGCGCGAAAGTCCGGGGCCTCTTCAGGCAATGCCACACCACCGCGAAGGGTGCTGATTACGAGAAACAGGCCGACCGACAGGACCAAGGTGATCAGCGTGGAGCGAAGGAAACGCCAGATGCGACCCGGCCATGGCGAGGGGAGCTGGTCAACGGGCCTTCCGGTCATCATGGGCAACTCCAAGTGTTCAGGGGTGCGAAGCTATGTCGTTCGGGGCGTAAGAGCCAGCCCGCCACTGTTCGGTTCCGGCGCGGCCACCCTCGCGTCCTTTGGCGCGGCGCGCGGCTGTGGCAGGATCTGCCGTCCGTGACCACCGCCTTTCTGTCGCAAGGAGCCCAACCCCATGATCCGCGTCTGTTTCGTCTGTCTGGGCAACATCTGCCGGTCACCGCAAGCTGAGGGCATCTTCCGCCGCATGGTCACCGAGGCGGGGCTGCAGGACATCGTGCATGTCGACAGTGCCGGCACCTCTGCGTACCACGAAGGCGAGCTGGCGGACCCGCGTACCCGCGCCGCCAGCCGTCGCCACGGACTGGAGCTGACCGGCAGATCGCGGCCATTCAGCGTCCGGGACCTGGACGAATTCGACTACGTGCTTGCGATGGATTCCAGTGTTCTCAGTGCGTTGCAACGCATGGCAAGAACGCCCGCGCAGCGCCAACGGCTGCACCTGCTGCTCGCACTGGACCCCACATCAGCGACGAACGACGTCCCGGACCCGTACTCGAGCGGTCCGGACGGGTTCGAGCTGGTCTACCAGCTGTGCCACTCGGGATGCGACCATCTACTCGCGCGGGTGAAGCTGGACCTGGCCGACCTTGAATCGTCGAAGAAACGCTAGGGTCTACTGCTGCCCACCGCGCACGGCTTCGTCGTTCAGCAGCTGCTGCATCAGCACCCAACCCACGATATTCAGGCCGAACAGCGTCAGCACAAGCGACATCACCGGCAGGTTCGAGTCGACCTGGCGTCCGCGTGCGCGCAAGGGCTCGATCAGCAGCGTCGGCCACTGGTACGACACGTAGATCCCCCACAGACCACACGTCACGATCGTCAGCAAGAAGTCCGTCCCGGGGCTGGGCTTGCCGTCGCCGCGCAGGGACTGGATGTCGCCGCCCAGCTGGAAGAACCAGACGATGCCCCAGATGCCGCAAGTGACGAGGGTCAGGATGACGTAGAGCGGGATCGAACGTTGCTGCAGCACGGTGGACTCCTGGTGGAAGCGGTGTTGCCCGGTTGGAAGGTCAACGCGACTCTGGCGACCCGATCGGGACAGCGCCAGCAAACCCAATAGGGGTGCGAGAACGCTGGCACGGACGGCACTTGGCGTCAACTGCGTTCACCAACACCGCCCCCCCCCGCACTGCCCAGCCAGAGGTTCTGCGTTCTCTGCCGCCTTTGTTTTGACACGGTCCCGGGCTGCTGGGATTCTGGCCCTTCGCCGCTCACCCCCGGCGGCTTGGTCCCCATGAAGCCCGCCCTTCGTCCACTGCTGATCTGCTGGCTTGTTCTGACGCTCGTGGGCGCCGATCTCGGGCTTGCGGCCCGTTCCTTTGCCGCTGGAAGACCCAAAGCAAAGCCCACCGCCTCGCACACCGCCGCCAAGACCAAGTCGAAGGCCGCCACCAAGGGGAAGACCAAGGCCCAGGCTGCCAAGGGCAAGTCCGTCGGGAAGACCAGGGCTCTTGCGGCGAAGAAAGGCGGCGCCCAAACGGTCAAGGCCAAAGCGCCCAGCGCAGCCGAGCTGAAGAAGCGCAAGGCACTGGCCAAGGAGTGCGCGACCAAGTCCAAGAAGAAGACAGCGAAATGCAAGGTGTTTCTTGCCGAGGCGAAGGAACGCGCTCAGGACGCCGAGAACGCCCGCCTGGCCAAGAAATGCGCCAAGGGACCCTCCCGAAAAACCAAGCAGTGCAAGGCGTTTCGCGCCGCCCAGGCCAAGTCGCAGTCCAGCGGCTCCATTTGTGGCCGCAAGTACGGCACTGCGCGCAAGAAGGAGTCCCTGACCGCATTCGCTCGCCGCTACCGGGTGTCGGCCGGCACCGTGCGCGCGATGAACGGCCTCGACGCCAAGATCAGGCGACTGAAGGGCGGCAAGCGCTACTTGGTCTACAAGTCGCCGCAGGAAGGCGTGGTGCTGACGGGTGGCGTGCTGCTCGAAGCTGACATAGAGCGTTTCGGCATGCAGCGACCGCACCGCGGCTGGGGAAAGCCGTTGCTGGTCGATGTGTTGCGAAACGCGATTGCCACGGTCCACGCATCGACGCCTCAGGGCAGCCGCCTCATCGTGGGCGATCTGAGCAAGGAGGGCGGGGGCTGCCTGCCGCCCCACCGCTCGCACCGCGGCGGGCTGGACGTCGATCTGGGCCTCTACATGCGTGGCGGACACCAACGGTCGTGGTTGGGCCTCGCGACACCTGAGACGCTGGACGCCGATCGCACTTGGCAGCTGCTCCGCGCGTTTCTGGCCACCAACTCCCTGCAATACGTTTTTCTCGACATTGGGTTGCAGAAGCCCCTGTACGAGGCGGCCTTGCGAGCGGGAGAGACCCCGAAGTCGCTCGAGCCCGTGCTCCAGTACCCGAGACCGATCGAGCGCGCGCGAGAATCGATCGTCCGTCACCTCAAGGGCCACGCCGACCACATCCACGCCCGGTTCTATTGTCTCGATGAGGTCGATTGTGCCCTGCCCGAGGTCGCCCTTCAGCACTTGCGGGCGGCGCGACTCGAGACGTTGGGGGGGCCGGCCAACGAAGACTCCCCGCGCCGCCGCGTTCCCGGCGTGTACCGACGTGGCGACGGAGGGTACGGCGGCCTCGCGGTGATGCCCTAAGCGCATCCGGTTTCGATCGGGATCTTGACAGGGAGTCGAGCGTCGTCGAACGTAGCGCTGCTTGACGGCGTGGGCCGTTCGCAAAGCCGGAGTGGTGGAATGGTAGACGCGGCGGACTCAAAATCCGTTGGGCATTAGCCCATGAGGGTTCAAGTCCCTCCTCCGGCACCGGAATCCCGAAACCCCATGAATCGCAAGCAAGTCCTGACGCATGCACGGACTTTGCTGCTCGCGGCGGCTCTCGTTGCGACTTGGGGTACGGGGTTGCCTGTCGCACTCGCGCAATCGGGTCCCGACGATCCTTGGGCGACGACGCCTGCCCCCCCTGACGCCGAAACACCCTCACTGACCTCTGTCGACGCGGACTTGCGTCTTCGGGCTCGCCAGACCACCCGGCTGCACGGACTGCCCGCTGGCCTCGACGACGTCCGCGAAGGCGCCTTCCACCGCGTGCGGCTCGGAGCCTCGTTCCAGCGCGAAGACCTGTCCGCCTACCTGCAACTGCAATCGGCGGGGGCGATGGGCGACGCTGGGCCGGATGACGAGCCCCTGACCGTCGGCTTGCAGCAAGGCTGGTTGCGGTGGGATCCGCAGGGTTGGCGCGGGCTTCGCGTGACGGCCGGGCGCATGGCGCTGGAGTTTGGCGCAGGTCGGCAGATTGGCCGCTATGACTACCACGAGATCGGCCACGCCTTCGACGGTGTCGACATCGGCTGGACGGTCGGGCGCTACCTCGACTTGCACCTGCTTGCCGTGCAGATCCGCCGCGACGCCGCGCAACCTGAGCAAGAGCGCCGGCTAACTGGCCTTTACGCAACAGGACTGCCGACCGACCGCCTGCGCTCAGACGTCTATGTCCTCTACGTCGAAGATGGCCGGGGGGGTGAGGCGGCACAGCTGTTGACGATGGGCTTGCGGTTGGACGCGCGGCCGGTTCGCGGATTGACTACGGAGGGCGAGGCGGCAGTGCAGGTCGGCGAGTTGCGTCCGGTCGGAGTGGAGCCCGTCGACCACTTGGCGGTGATGGCCGCCGCCCGTCTGGCCTACGAAGCCGTGGTCGGCGTGCCGATGGCTTTGACCCTGCACGCCCAGTTTTGGTCGGGCGACGGCGAGTCCACGGACCAGGTCAGCAGCGCTTGGCGGCCCCTGTACGGCTCTCTCGACGAGCAAGTCGGCCTGCTGCAACTCTTTCCGATGACGAATCTAGGCACTGGTGGGCTGCGCTATCGACTTGGCGAACTCAGTCGCCCCCACGGCGAAGTCGATGCCCGGATGTTCACGAGCCGTCAAGACGCGCCGATCCCGGGCGCTCTGGTTCCGCCCCAAGGCGGCGGCCGGTGGCCGGTGCTGGGGTCCGAGGTCGATGTTCTGCTGCACTGGCCGTGGACGCCTTCCGCGGAGTTGCTGATCGCCACGGGTGTATTCATGCCCGCCCGGCCTCTGCGTGATGCGCTGGACCGCCGGACGGGCGGACAAGTGACGGCGCAGTGGAGGAGTCGCTTCTGACCATGTTGATTGTTCACGCCGAGCAGACAGATCGCGGGTTGGTTCGCCCCCGCAACGAAGACGCCCTGCTGGCGGACCCCTTGCATCAGGTGTTCGCGGTCTTTGATGGTGTGGGCGGACAAGCCGGCGGCGCCGAGGCGAGCAAGATCGCGGCCAATCAGCTCGCGACAGTCGTCGGAGCGCACCGAGATTTGCTCGAGTCGTTTGCCGCCGGCCACGTGTCCGTGCACGAGCTGGCCGACTTGCTCGAGACTGCCATCCACCAGGCAAGCGCGGCCATCCAACGCCACAGCCGCGAACACACTGAGCTCATCGGCATGGCCACAACCGCCGCTGTGCTCTTGATTTCGGGCAGCCACGCGTTCGTCGCCCATGTGGGGGACTCCCGTGTCTACCTGTTGCGCCAGGGCGTGCTGCATCCGCTAACCGAAGACCACCGCGTCATGAGCGACCTGCGCCGCCGCGGGCGTGCCCCCGAGGGACACATTGGTCAGGTCTTTCAGGACGCTTTGACCCGCGCCTTGGGCGTGCTGAACTCGGCACGCGCCGACCTGCTGGACCTCGAGACGTTGCCAGGCGACCGATTCGTGCTCTGCACCGACGGCGTGCACGGCGTGCTCGAGGACGAGACGCTGCTGGCTCTGCTGACCACCAAGGAGCCCGACGACGCCGTCCTGCGCGTCATGCAGGCGACTCATGAGGGCGGTGCTCCGGACAATGCGACGCTGGTCGTGGTCGACGTTCGCGACGACGACACGGCCGAGCGAGCCCAGCGGGTCCGCCGCCAGCTCGAGGCGCTGCATGGTGTGACGGTCTTTCGCTACCTTCCGTTCGCCGACTTGGTGCGGGTGGCCGGAATTGCCAGCGAACGCGAGCTGAAGGCCGGCGACGATGTGTTCCTTGAGGGAGAGCTGGGCGAGAGTCTGTTCGTGATCCTGAGCGGTCGCGCATCGGTCCTGAAGAGCGGCATCGAGATCGCCCGGCTGGTTCCCGGCGGCCACTTCGGCGAGATGAGCCTGATCGAGCGCTCGCCCCGAACCGCCACCGTCCGGGCCACGACCCCGCTGTCTCTTCTCGTCATCGAACGGTCCAACTTCTTCGCGCTGCTGGGCGAGGAAGCCACCGCCGTCAAGCTCCTCTGGGGCCTGGTCCGCATGATGAACGCCCGCTTGCGCGCCACCAGCGACGAGCTGACGGCACTGAAGGTCACCCGCCTGCTGTAACACACCCCGCCTGCTGTACCACGATGTGTCATCGCTCTGCTGCTCCCTGCTGAGGTTCCCATGCGACGTGTGCCTTCTTTCGTGCTGCCTGCTGCCTTGCTGGGCCTGTCCGTGCTGGTCTCCTGCCAGCCGCCACCGCCACCACCGCCACGCCCTGCCCCTCCCGTTGCCACCTCGGCTGAGTCGGTGACGGAGTCGGTGGACCCTCAGGCCGTGCAGGCCAAGCGCTCCGACGGACTTCAGGGCGGCACGCTGCTCTTCCGCGACGACTTCGAGCGAGCTGAAGTGGGCCCCAACTGGACGGTCAAGCACACCGACGAATGGACGATCGAAGGCGGTCTGCTCAGGTCACACCGCGTCGACCCGGCCGAGTCACGCAACCAAGGGATCTGGCTGCAGAAGCCGCTGCCGGACAAGGCGCGCATCGTCTTCCAGGCCCGCTCACTCTCCCCTTCCGGCGACACCAAGTGCGAGGTCTTCGCCACGGAACAGTCCCACGAGGGCGGGTACTCGATCATCTTCGGCGGCTGGAACAACACGATCAACACGATCGCCCG
Source organism: uncultured Enterobacteriaceae bacterium (assembly GCA_964447285.1). Lineage (GTDB taxonomy): Bacteria > Myxococcota_A > UBA9042 > UBA9042 > UBA9042 > CAJBNH01. The sequence goes on from CAYURO010000014.1 coordinate 103,889, forward strand.
CAAGGGCGAGCACGAGACCACCCGTCGCGTGCAGTCCGCGCACATTCCCGTCGAGCCACAGCGCACCTACACATGGACGATCGTCCGCAACGACAACGTGGTGCGGTGGTACGTGGACGGCAAGTTCTTCCTGTCCTACGACGACGCAGACGCCGTACGCGGCCAGTGGTTCGGTTTCAACAACTGGCTGACCGACGTGCGCTTCGACAATCTCGAGGTGTACGCCCTATGACCGTGTCCCGTGCGTGCCTCCACTCCCCATAACCGTTCCGTGGATGCCGAGGTTGCGTTGACGGTCCAAGGTGCGGTCGTTATCCTCCGGTGCTGCCGCTGAGGTAGGTCCGAGGCGTCGAGCCCGACACCTGCCAAAGCCGACGACGCGACGAAGCGAATTGAAGGTGCTGAGTGGCCATCCGCTTGACGAGCTGTGGCGAGACCAACGTGGGCCGCAAGCGCACGCACAACGAGGACAATCTGCTCGTTTTCCCCGAGCGGAACCTGTTCGTTGTTGCGGACGGCATGGGCGGTCACGCGTGCGGCGAGGTTGCCAGTCAAATTGTCGTCGAGTACATGCGCGACTACTTTGGCCGCGCCTTGGGCGACCCCGAAGCGACCTGGCCGGGGCGTGAAGAACGCGGCCTGACCGAGTCCGAGAACATGCTCAACGCCGGCATCCGCTGGTGCAACTACTGCATTTGGGAAAAGGGCCACGCGGACAACCGCTTCAAGAACATGGGCACCACGGTCGTCGGCTTCCACATCGACGACGAATACGTGACGGTCGCCCACGTCGGTGACTCGCGCTGCTACCGCTTCCGCGCCGGCCACCTCGATCAGGTGACCGAAGACCACTCGCTGCTGAACGACTACAAGCGCATGGCCGTCCTGACCCCGGAGGAAGAGGCCAATTTCCCTCACAAGAACATCATCGTGCGGGCGTGTGGCCTCAAGGAAGACGTCAAGGTCGACGTCCAGAAGCAAAAGCCGCTGGTCGGCGACATCTTCATGCTGTGCAGCGACGGCCTATCGGGAGAGGTCCCCGACGAGCAGATCCGCGACATCATGGCCCGGGAGAATGGCGACCTGCAAACGATGGTCAGCCGCCTCATCCAGACGGCGTGCGAGAACGGCGGCAAGGACAATGTGACGTGCATCGCGGTGCGGATCGAAGCCATCTAGCCCGTTCGTTGCGCCGTACGCCATGCCCGCGTTGTCGAGGGCCGGGTTCACGGGTGGGCCAGCGGTCACGACCTCTGCGAACCCCGAGTGAGTTCCTCTGCTGAGCCGCGCAACCACCCGATTGAAGACAAGCTTTCCATGCTGTTGCTGTCCGCAGCGGCGGTCGCGCAGGTGCACAAGCCGCTTGACGACTGCCGCGTCCAGCCGACCGGCATGAGGCCGCGACCGCCCAGCGTTTCCGGAGCCCGCCATGCCACGCAGCCCATCGACCGCCGCTGAGTTGGAAGCCCGCTTGATGGAGATGGAATTGCGCTACATGGAACAGGCAGCCTTGGTCGAGACGCTGGACACCTTGGTTCGCGAGCAGGACCTGAGGGTCGACGCCTTGGAACGACGCATCGAGGCCCTGCTGGCCCAAGCCGAGAATGACGACGACCCCGACGGAGGACTGCGATGAAGCCAGCCACCACCGACCGCCTGTGGGGCGGGGGCTACACGGAAGCCACGCACCCGCTGGTGCAGGCGATGAACGCCTCCGTCTCGTTCGATCAGGCCTTGGCGCGAGAGGACCTGATCGGCTCGACGGCCCACGCCACGATGCTGCGCGACCAGGGATTGCTCACCGAGGACGACTACCAAGCGATTCTTGGCGGCTTGCAGCTGCTGCTCGCAGAGGTCGAGTCTGGCAGCTTTGTCTGGAGTGAGGCACGCGAAGACGTCCACATGAACCTGGAAGCGACACTGCGTGACCGCATCGGTGCCCCAGCGGGACGCCTGCATACCGCCCGGTCCCGCAACGATCAGGTGGCGCTGGACGAGCGGCTGTGGCTGCGTCGGAGGGTGGCGGAGATCGGCGCGAGCCTCGCCAATCTGATCCACGTCCTGGCCGACTTGGCGACCCGACACGCAGACTGGCCCATGTGCGGCTACACCCACCTGCAACGCGCCCAACCGGTGACGCTGGGGCACCACCTGCTCGCACACGCGGAGGCTCTGGTGCGGGACGCGCAGCGACTGCTGGACCTGCAGCGCCGCAACGACGCCTGCCCGCTGGGGTCGGGTGCGCTGGCAGGCACGACGCTGCCCATTGACCGCGAGAAGGTCGCTCAGCTGCTGGGCTTTTCGTCGCTGACCCGCAATTCCCTCGACGCGGTTTCGGATCGCGACCATCTGGTCGAGGCGATGGCCGCGGCCGCGCTGGGCGCCGTCCACCTCAGCCGGCTGGGCGAGGAGCTGGTCCTGTTCGCCACCGCCGAGTTCGGCTACGTGCGCTTGCCCGACGCGTTTACGACCGGCTCGTCGCTGATGCCGCAGAAGAAGAATCCGGACATCGCAGAGCTGGTGCGCGGCAAGGCGGGACGGGTGATCGGCGACCTGATGGGGCTGCTGGTCACGCTAAAGGGACTGCCGCTTGCGTACAACAAGGACCTGCAAGAGGACAAGGAACGCCTCTTCGACGCCTTGGACACCTGGGATGCGTGCTTGCGGGTGACGGCCGACATGATCGCGGCGGCGCAGTGGCAGCGAAAGGCCTTGCTGGATGCGCTGGACCGCGGCTTCCTGCTGGCCACGGACCTGGCCGACGCACTTGTCGAGGCTGGGGTGCCGTTCCGCGAGGCTCACGAGCGCGTGGCTTCCTTGGTGGCGGACCTGAGCCGCAGGGGGCGGACTTTCGCCTCTGAGGGGCCGCGCGCCGTCGCCAAGGCACTGGGCGTGGGCGAAGACGCCGTCGCTCCTCGTCTGGACGTGCGCAAGTCTCTGGAGCGTCGCGATCTTCCTGGCGCCCCTCACCCCACCCGCGTGCGCCGCGAAGCCCGGCAGATGGTCGCCCGCGGCCGCAAGCTGGGGGTCCAAGCGGCGGAGTGGAACCGGCCGTGTCCGGCCGAGGTTCTGCTGCAAGCCGACCGCTGAGTCCTCGCGCGACTCCGCGACGCCCCGATTTCTGGCGAAACTGCCGACCGCTGCAAACGGCGAAAGCCCGGCCCCCTGAGTTGGGGAGCCGGGCTTCCGCGTCGTTACAGGAACCCGGGAGGGCTGATCACTGGGTCCAGTCGCCCGTCGCCGTGTCCAGGTCGTCGACGAACTGCAGACCGTTCGGCAGGTTCAGACTGCTATTGTAGAAGCCGAACACGTTCATGCGCGAGTTATGCCACTCAGACGATGACGGCACGCCGAAGATCACTGTGTTCACCTTCTGAGCGGGGATGGTCAGGGTCGGGGCCGCGGTGCAGGTGTTGCCACCGCAGTCTCCGGTCCACTTGCTCGAACCGTTCACGGCGATGCTCGCCATCTCTGCCCACCCCTGATAGGCGGTGAAGTAGATGTAGGGCGTCCAGTTGATCGCGTTGGCCGTGTTGTTGGCGATGCGGAACAGCGCGAGGGTGACGCGTCCGTTGGTCGAGCCGTACTTGCGATAGACGGTCGACGTGATCATCGCGTTGGGTCCGAACCAGCCCTTCCGAGTGAAGAGGCTGCGAATCGCGTCCTTGTTGGCCGACAGGCTTGCCACGTTGGCGTTGCCGTCCGTCCAGGCAGAGGGGTTGACTCCGGCAAACATGTTCGCGTCGTTCTGGAACACCCAGCCGCCGTGGTTGTCGCCAAAGGTGTCGAACGTAATCCAGCGGTAGGTGCGGGACGGTGCCGCTGCGACGACGGGCTTATTCGGCTGAACGATCTCGCCCTCGACAATCAGATCGCCGGCGATGCGAATCCTCTTGTTGGACAGCGTCTGCAGGTTCACCGACCACTTCACCACCTGACCGTCCGTCGTGTT
>CAYURO010000015.1:0-37798 GCA_964447285.1 uncultured Enterobacteriaceae bacterium
CATGCGCGTGATCCCCAACCACGTCACGCTGCGACCCGCCGACCTGGCCGAGACCGGCGCGGCGTGGAAGATCGCGATCCAGCGGACCAACGGACCGACAGCGCTGTCGCTGACCCGCCAAAACCTGCCCGAGTTGGACCACTCGGCCTGCGAAGGCGGCGTGCGGACGGCCGTGGCCAAGGGCGCGTACATCCTGCACGAAGCCGTGGGCGAGCTGAAGGTGGTCGTCGTGGCCTCGGGCTCGGAGGTCCATCTGGCCGTGGCGGCGCGCGACGTGCTGCAGTCCGAAGGCATCGGCACGCGGGTTGTGTCGATGCCCAGCTGCGAGCTGTACGACGCTCAGCCGTTGGCCTATCGGTTGCAGGTGCTGCCGATTCAAGTTCGCAAGCTCAGCATCGAGGCGGGATTGACGAAGGGCTGGGAGAAGTACGTCGGTCCGGACGGCGACTCGATTGGCATCGACACCTTCGGCGCGTCGGCACCGGACAAGGTGCTGGCCCAAGTCTACGGACTGACCGTCGACAACGCCGTGACCAAGGCCAAGGGCCTGCTGTCGTAGCGAATTCTAGCGCGCGTACCGCGAGGCCAGCCGCTCTTGGCTCGCCCGGTACGCCGACGCCTGCGCCCGCAGACACGCATCCAGCAGCTGCAGCACATCGCCGCGCAGGTCGCCGGCCCTGTCACACGCGAGTGCCTCGCCGATGTGGCGGAAAGCCGCGTCATAACGGCCTCTTGCTGCTTCCAACACTGCGGCGCCGTGATGCAGTCGGGCACTGCGCGGGTCAACGGCAAGACCCTGAGCATAGGCCGCGCGCGCCTCGTCGGGACGGCCTAGCGCCGCATGAGCATCCCCGAACACCGACCACAGATCAGCGCTGAATTCCGTATTGATCTCAATACCCTTGACCGCAATCGCCAATGCGAGATCGGGACGCCGCGCGTGCACCAAGGCGCGACGGGCCGCCTCTGTGAGCACGTGCCAGTTGCCGGGCTCGAGCAGCAGGGCCTGCCGATAGGCCTCCATCGCGGCGGCCAGGTCGGGCTCGGCGCGGGCAGCGGTGGCCAGGGCACCCGCACGACTCATGTCCTCGCCATCGAAAGCCGCACGGAATTCCGCCGTCGTGGCAGGCAGATCGAAGCGAGTGAGCAACCGCGATGCCTGCTGGCGCAAGCCGTCGTGCAACGGCGCGATGCAACGGACGCCCTGCCCCAGCGGCGACGCAAAAAAGCCGTCGAGCTGGAAGAAATTGACGCCCGCAGCGCCGGTCGGCCCGTACTTCTGATGCACACGGGGGCTGCCGGCCTCTTCGGCCGTCGTCATCGCGACGTCGCGCACCAGCAGGAAACCGGACTCGGCGGTCTCGGCCACCAGCGCACGGGCCGCGCCCATCGCACCGGCGGTGTGGTTGACGACGATGCCCTGGGCCAGCAGCTCGTGATCGGGTCCCAGTGCGGCCTGCAAGGCATCCGCACAGCGCTCGATCTCCTGCAGATCCGGGTGGTTCGACAGGTCAATGGCCCATGCCCGCAGCTCGAGCTGCAGCAGGTCGTACAGAGGCGCAAGCTGCGAACAGGCTTGTGGCGAGCCGTCCTGGGCCAGCCGCCGGACGTCGTCGAGTCCCAGCTCAGTGACGACGTGAAGCAGTTCAGGGTGGCGCAGCCACGTTCGGACCAGCACGGCCTCCCAACGGCCCCGGTCCGAGCCGGCGGGCAGCCGACGGAACACGTCGTGGGCGAGCAGATCCAGCAGGTAGTTGGCGACATACACGTGAACGCGACCGCGAAGGTCCAACTGGACGCCGGTGTCGATCTCGCCGAACAACCCCGGCTGGTTCACGTCCATGAAGCCGAGCCGTACATGACCAGCGTGGGGCGTGAACAGCCCGCGGTCCAACGCCTTGCGCACGGTTGCGGCGCTGACGTCGGTGCCCAGTGCGACCAGTCGCTGGTAGTAGTCGGCCCCAGCCTCGGTGCAGAGATCGCGAAACGTATCCAGCAGATAGCGCAGGTGCAAGCCAGTGCCGATGCCTAGCTCGACCAGCACGACCTCTTCTGGCAGCGCGCCGACCGACTGTTGCTCCCGACACCACGCAAACAGCACGCGCGCCGATCGCGCCGACACCGCCCCGCTGTCGTGGGCCAGATGCGGCACTTGGTGGTCGGCCAGCAGGTCCGCGGCAAGCTGCGGCCAAGCGGCAAGGCCAATGCGAATGTCCAGCGACTGGCCCAGCGGCGTCCAGACCTGCAACAGCACATCGGTCGTTGTGTCTGCGGCGGGCGTTGCAGGCGCGGGCGGGTCGGGCGCAACCACAGGCGGCGGCTCGGGAACCTTGCTCTTGCGGGGGGATTTGGGCGGCGCGGGCGGACGGGTCGTCATAGCGAAGCCTCCAAGCCGTCGACAGGGCGGAACCATCACGACCCCGGACCGGCCAGTGCTGGCGTTGTAGCAGGGTGTCCGCGGAAGCGAAACCGCCGCCTTGCGTACCAAGGCCAACGCAGGGATCATCTTCGTCATATGACACACGAACGGGTCAGTACTCCCCAACTCTCCGTGGCCCGGCGCCACGCGCTGCACGTGGGCATGCGGGCAGGCCACCGCATCGGGTTGCTGACCGACCCGTATCTGGCCTGGACTTCACTGCGTGCGGACTTGCGGGCCGCGCGGACTTCGATCGCCATCGAGCTGTACATGCTGATGCCCGACGAGGTCGGCAGCGCCTTTGTGGACGAGTTGGTGCTGGCGTGTGGGCGCGGCGTGTCGGTGCGACTGATGCTCGATGCCCTTGGGTCGATGGATCTGACCGACGAGCTGCTGTTGCGGCTGCACGAGGCTGGCGTCGACACGCAGTTCTTCCGGCCGCTGCGGCTGTCAGAGCCGTGGAGCCGCTGGGCGCGACGCAACCACCGCAAAGTGTTCGTCATCGATGACCGGGTGGTGCACATCACCGGCATGAACGTCTCAGCGGACTACTTCGCGCTGAAGCCGGGAGCGCCTTCGTGGGCCGATGTCGGCGTGCGTGTCGAGGGCCCGTTGGTCGCCGACGTCGTCGTCGAGCTTGCGCGCCACTGGCGGAAGGGCCGGCGACCGTCCCGTGCCGACCGCCAGACCGAGAACCTGCGCCTGCAGTCGGCGAGAGAGCCGCAGCGTACGCGAACGCTGGCCACCGTCGCCTTCAACCGCGGCCGAATCCGTCAAGCCGACGTCAGCCGCCGCTACCTTCAGGCCGTGCGCGCCGCTCGCGAGTCGATCCTGCTGGCCCAGTCGTACTTTCTGCCAGAGCGTGCTTTGGAGCGTGCGCTGATCAAGGCCGCCAAGGCAGGGCGCGACGTGCGAATCGTGCTGCCCGCGTTCTCGACCAGCGACGTCAAGATCGTCTCCCTCGCGTCCACGCACGCGCTGGGCCGGCTGCTGCGCGCGGGAGTGCAGGTGTACTTCAGCGAACACCGCATGATCCATGCCAAATTTGGCATCGTCGACGGCAAGTGGTGGACGGTGGGCTCGGCCAACCTGGACCCGCTGTCGCACCAGCGCAACCTCGAGGCCAACGTGGTCGGTATCGGCGAGCAGCAGGCCCGCGTGCTGAGGCGCTACTTCGACGATCTGTGTCAGGACGCCCGGCTGCTGACCGCGGAAGCGTGGCGCAAGCGGCCGTTGTGGCAGCGATTCTTGGGGTGGCTGGTGCAGGTCCTGCGGCCGATACTCTGACAGCACCCCCTTCAGAAGGCGTCAGTACGCGATTGTGACTTCAGCCATCTGACCGCCCGCCACGGCCTGCAGCGTCACGGCCTGACCGTTGGACAACTCGAAGTACTGGTATTCGCTGGGCGCGGTGGTCCCCAGCTGCGCCGTGCCCGCCGTCACCGTCCAGACCGCGGGCACCCCGTAGATCCGCAGGCCCTGTGCAGTCGTCGCAAGAATGCGCACGAAATACAGGCGCTTGCCGGCCTGGACGTCCGGGGCGCCCTGGGCCGTATCGCTGCCGGGCGTGCCCTCGGCCTGGATCTGCACCTGCGTCTTGCCGATCTCGAGCTTGGCCACAGCGGCCAGGTCGACGACGTGCACCGTGTGCGTCGCGGTCAGCGCCGCTTCGCTGCCCCGCGCCACCGCGAACGTCAGCGACGCCTCGGCAGGCAGCGTCGCAGCCGTCAGCTGGAACACGCGTTGCTCGGCATCGACGGCGATCGACACGGCCGTGGTCGCCGTCGCCGCAGCGGCCAGGCTTGCGACCGCCTGATGGTTCAGTTCGCGCTGCAGCGCGTCGGCCAGGCGAGCGCGCAGGGGCACTTGGGCGCCGGCCAGCACCGCGAATTCCGGGGCAACGCGCGCGGTCGGGGTCAACAGCACGTCGGGCCAGTACGCCAGCCCGGCGGTGGCGGTCTTGGCGACGGTGTAGCCGATCCGGTCAACCTCGGCGTTGCTGGACGGGTCCAGCGCCTTGATCACGGCGGCTCCGGGCGCCAGCGCCTCGAAGGCTCCACCCTTGGCGGCGATGACGGTCGGCGTGTCGCTCTCCACAGCCAACGACGTCTGAAAAAAATCGTTGCGGTGCGCGGAGATGGCAAATACTGAGCCCGCCGCGATCGGCACCGCCGGCTGCCAGCTCGACCCGACCATGAAGACGGCGGTTCCGTTCTCTCCCGTCGCGCCACAAGCCACCAGCATCGGGGTCAGCGACAGCACCAGAAAGATATGACGCAGCATGGTCCAAACTCCGTGATGCCCGATGGGCGGTTGCGGCACTTTACGACTGCCGCGGGGTCCGATCCAGTGCGCCAAGCCGCAGCAGGTCCTCCGCCTGCCGCAGCAGCTCGCCGACCGCCATCATCGGCAGCCCCTCGATCGCCGTCGGGTCGTCGCCGCGCACCCGGGTGAACAGCCACGGCCCCGCTGCCTCGATCTTGTACGACCCCGCACAGTCGAGCGGCTGATCCAACTCGATGTACGCCAACGCCTCTTCCCTCGTCAGCGCGCGCACTTCCAGCTCGATACCGACCTCACGCACCAGTCGCCGCCCGTCGGGCAGCATCAGACACACCGCGGTCCACAGCTCATGCGTGCGCCCCGCAAGCTCCTGCAGCTGCGCCACGGCCGCGTCCACCGTCCCCGGCTTGCCCAACAGCTTGTCCCGCCCGCTCGCCGGGTCTCGCAGCACCGCACCCTGGTCCGCCCCCAACACAAGACTCGCCACATGCTGCGGAAGTCCGTGCACCGCCAACGCTTTCTGCTCGGCGTGATGCCGCACCAGCGCCCGCGCCGATAGCCCCTCGACCGGTTGCTCGTCGTAGTCGGGCCGCACGCAAGCGAACGGCAGACCAAACCGCGCAAGCTGCGCTTGGCGGTAACGCGAGGTCGAGGCAAGCACCAGAGGCGCGGGCAACTGCAGCAACGGCATGTTCTTCCTGGGGAAACGGATGTCTCAGGCCAGCGGCTGACCCAGCCCGGCCTCGACGGCGGTCAGCAGTTCACCAGAGCGAAGCAGCCGCGTCGCCGCGTGGATGTCGGGATACAGCACCCGGTCGCTGTCCAGCACCGGCACGACCTGACGCAACGCCTGCCAGGCGGCAAACGTGCCTTTCCCGGGCGTCAAAGGTGCACGCTCGTCGATGCCTTGGGCGGCGCACAGCACCTCGATGGCGACCACGTGCTCCAGGTTGCCGACGACGTCCAGCAGGCGCCGCGCGGCGATGGGGCCCATGCTGACGTGGTCCTCGCGGTTGGCGCTGGACGGGATCGAGTCGACCGACGCGGGCATGGCCAGACCACGGGACTCACTGACCAGAGACGCGGCCGTCACCTGCGCGATCATGAAGCCGGAATTCAGGCCAGAGTCGGGCGCCAGGAACGCCGGCAGACCACTCGACAGCATCGGGTTGACCAGCTGCTCGATGCGCCGCTCGCTCATGCTGCCCAGCGACACCAACGCCAGCCGCGCCACATCGCACGCGATCGACACCGGCTGGCCGTGAAAGTTGCCGCCGCTCAGGATCTCGCCCTCGCGGGGGTCTTGGCCTTCCTCAAGGAAGATCAGGGGGTTATCGGTGACGGCGTTGACCTCGACCTCCAGCGTCTCGCGCAGGAACTTCACCGCGCCCCGCACAGCACCGTGCACCTGCGGCATGCAGCGCAGCGAGTACGGGTCCTGGACCTTGTGGCAGTGCGCGTGCGAGTGCACCAGCGGACTGCCGGCGCACAAGACGCGCACGTTTGACGCTACCGCTGCGTGCCCCTCGTAGGTCCGCAGGGCGGCGATGCGGGGGTCCGATGCCTTGACGGAGCCCAGCTGCGCCTCGATCGTCATTGCCCCAGCGATGTCCGCGCAGCGCAACAGGTTTTCGGCTCGCTGCCACGCCAGCACCGCCACCGCCGTCATCACCTGCGTGCCATTGATCAGCGAGAGGCCTTCCTTGGCCTCCAGCGCCACCGTCGCCACGCCCGCGGCCGCCATCGCCTGGGCCGCCGGCAGCACTTCGCCGCGGAACTCGGCCTCGCCCTCGCCGATCAGCACGAGCGCAAGGTGAGCCAGCGGCGCCAGGTCGCCCGACGCCCCGACCGAGCCCTGACACGGCACGACCGGATGCACGCCTGCCTGCAGCATGGCGCACAACGTATCGACGATGACCGGCCGCACACCAGAGTGGCCCTGCGCCAGCACCTTGGCCCGCAACAGCATGATCGCACGAACGATCTCGGTCGAGAACGGGGCGCCGACACCCGTGGCGTGCGACCGCAGCAGGTTCGTCTGCAGGGCCTTGACCTGATGGATCGGGATCACGACCTCAGCAAGGGCGCCAAAGCCGGTGTTGATGCCATAGCGAGGGGTCTCGTGCTCCAGCAGGAACGCGTCCACCACCGCCCGTGCACGCTCAATTCGCCGCCGAGCCACCGGACCGCAGACGCCGTGCGCCCGAGCGAATGCGACGTCCAGCACGTCCTGCAGGGCAAGGGGCTGGCTCAGATCGACCTGACGCATGAAGACCTCCGACAGACGCTTCGTGGGGGGATGCGAAGCCGCAGCAGGATACACGGGACCGCATCGGGTGTCGTCCCAGCGACGCGGAACGATTGCCCCCGCCCGGGGTTCCTGCTATCCACCATGGCCCTGCCCTGCCCGTCCTGGAGCCTGCCGTGACCTTGCCCGCCGCCCCCGTCGTCCGCCTGCAGCGCCTGCACCCGGACCGCGACGCCGATCTGCCGCTGCCGACCTACATGAGTGCCGGGGCCGCCGGGTGCGATCTGGTGGCCGCGCTGCAAGAGCCGTTGACGATCCAAGGGTTCCAGCGGGTGCGGGTGCCCACGGGTCTGGCACTGGCGATCCCGCCGGGCTGGGAGGGCCAGGTCCGCCCACGGTCCGGGATGGCGTTCTCGCGTGGTCTGGGAATTCCCAATGCTCCCGGCACCATCGACAGCGACTATCGGGGCGAGGTGCAAGTTCTGGTCATCAATCTGACGCCCAACCCTGTCACGCTGGTGCGCGGCGAGCGGATCGCCCAGCTGGTGGTCGCCCCCGTGGCCCAAGCACAGTTCGTGGTGGTCGATGCGCTGGACGACACGGAGCGAGGGACCGGAGGCTTCGGCTCGACCGGGTCGGGCGGCGCAGCCTGACCCTGCACGCCGCGTCCGACGTCGGACCCGCCAGAAACTCCCTGACGGCAGACGCGGAATCGTGAACCGAAGCGCCGGAAGGCTTGCACGTCGCCGGTAGCGGGACTAGAACGGCGCCCCCTGACCACCTGAAGGAACACGTCCATGCTTGGAGCGATCGTCTGGGACATTGACCCCGTCCTGCTGCATCTGGGACCGCTGCAGATCCGCTACTACGGACTGCTTTTTGCGGCGACCATCTACCTTGGGTTCTACATCTGGCGGCAGCAGGCGCTGAAGCACGGCGAGAGCGAGGCGTTCGCCGAGTCGTTCCTGTGGTGGGGCGTGGTCGCCATCGTCGCGGGCGCGCGGCTGGGTCATGTGTTCTTCTACGAGCCGCTGGACTACCTCAAGGAGCCTTGGAAGATCCTGTACTTCTGGCAGGGCGGGCTGGCCTCGCACGGCGCGGCGGTGGGCTTGGTGCTGGCCTTGTGGGGCTTTGGCCGCACCCACAACCGCAGCTGGTTCCGCGTTGCCGACTATCTGGCCCCAGCGGTCGCCATCGCGGCCGGCGGTGTGCGTCTGGGCAACTTCTTCAATTCCGAGATCGTGGGCCGTGCGACCGACGGATCGTGGGGCGTGCAGTTCATGCGCTACTGCCGGATGGAGGGCATCACCGTCGCCTCGTGCGAGCCGCGTCACCCGTCGCAACTGTACGAGTTCGCCATGGGTCTCGTGACGTGGTGGGTGCTGGTCCAGGTCCAGAAGCGCGACATCCGACGGGCGGGCTCGGGTCTGTCGGCTGGCGTGTTTCTGACGGTTTACTTTTCGTTCCGCTTTGTGGTCGAGTTCTTCAAGGAATTCCAAACGGAACAGCTGCGCACGGGGACGGGACCGCTCGCGGACTTCGAGCGTTCGATTCAATACCATTTCACGATGGGCCAATGGCTCAGCGTCATCCCGGTGGTCGCTGGTCTTTGGATCATCGCGCGCGCCCTGAAGCAGCCCAAGGACGCGATTCCACTCGTGCTCGTCCCTGCTGCGGCGCAACCGCCGGTGACCCGACCCGGTGAGAAGGCCAAGCGCAAGCGGTAGCCCCGTTGCATTCCAGCGCCGCCGTACCCAACATCCCTGTGAAAAGCTGCGAAACTCGCTTGACCTGAACGCCTTGCACACGCAGGATTCCTGACGCATGCGTGCGACGGTCCGTCAGGACTTGTCCAGCTTCCAGCCCCTACCGACGAGGCCTTCATGCAGCACCGATCCGCCAACGGACTCCGGACCACCCTGCTTGCCGCGGTTCTCGCCTCAGTGCTAACCCCGGCGTGGGTCCAAGCCGCTGTGCCCGTCACCGCTTTGGTTGAAGGCGTGCTTCGCTCGACCGCCGGCGGCCCTGCGACGGACGGTAACTACACGGCCACCTTCCGGATCTACACGGAGGCGGCCGCCGTTCAGGCCCTGTGGACCGAGGGCCCCATCGTCATCGCCGTCAAAAGCGGCCACTTCACGCAGACGCTGGGCGTCAAGGCGGCGCTGAGCCAGCAGGTCATCAGCCAGATCGGCTCTGAAGCGTGGATGGGCATCCAGATCGGCGAAGAGCCTGAGCTGCCGCGCCAGCCGCTGAACTCTGTGTTGTTCGCCCTGCGCACGGAGAGCGCCGACAGTCTGGGCTGTTCCGGTTGCCTGACCGTCGACCACCTCGACGCCAAGGTGCTGGCGCCGTACGCCAAGACGGCTGGGCTCGCCACGGTGGCCACCAGCGGCAAGTTCGCTGACCTCGAGGGCGGCCCAGATCTCAGTCCGTACGCCAAGTTGGCCAGCCTCGCCACCGTCGCGACCTCGGGCAAGTACACCGATCTGGTGGGGGCCCCGGACATCAGTGCCTACGCCAAGACGGCTTCCTTGGCCAAGGTGGCGACGACTGGCGCCTACGCCGATCTGGCGAATGCCCCGACGCTGTCCAAGGTCGCCACCTCAGGGACCTACGCGGACTTGGCCAGCGCACCGACCCTGCCGAAGCTGGGCGTCGCCTGCGGTACCGGCTTGGTGATGAAGGGACTGAAGGCAGACGGCAGCTACGAGTGCGTGGCGGCGATCACGGAGAGCGACCTGCCCGTCAACGGCCTGAACGAGGTGTCGAACGGCATTTTGTGGAATCAATACACGGACAACTACGCCCTCGCGTCCGCTCTGAACATCCCGGACAACAACCCGCTGGGCGTCAGCACCGACCTGACTGTCGCGGACTCCGGAATTGCGGAGACGCTGACGGTCAATCTCGAGTTGGTCAATTCAAAGATCAACACACTCGTCATCACGCTGGTCGACCCGGCCAACACCACGTACACGCTGCACAACAAGACCGGCATCGGGACGTCGCTGAAGACCTCGTACCCGACCCTTACCAAGGCGGCGATTGGCGATCTGACGACTTGGGTGGGCAAGAACCCGAAAGGCAAGTGGACGTTGAAGGTCATCGATTCGGACTTCCTGAACAACACGAGCGACGGCCAAGTCAAGGCGTTCTCGATCGACGTCAAGACGCTGTCCAGCACCAAGGTCACGGTCAAGGGCGACTTGGTCATCGACGGCAACCTGTACGCGGCCAACTTCAAGGATCCGGTGCTGCCTGAGACGGCGCAGTACCGCTACGCGTTCTGGGGTCCCACCTACGACTACGCCAACAGTTGGTTGGCCGGCAACAACTCAGACCTGTTCGGCGGCGTCGCCCCCTCGACCTGGTCGGACAGCAACGGCCTCGCCGCCAGTCTGACCAGCAACAAGCCACTGCTGCGCGCCCTGTTCAACAAGAAGGGCTACGGTGGACCCAACGCCATGATCATCTCCGAGACGTACCGCGAGCACGGCTCCAGCACGTCTGGCAAGCATGCGGGCGTGCTCTTCCGCGTGAAGAACTCCACCGCCGCCAACATCAACTGGGCAATGAACTTCTACTACACCTCCTACGCGTCGTGGAACGAGTACCCCAGCATCGCGGTGAACGGCTCGAACATCTGGGCACCGGCCAACAACTGCGCCTCGAACTGCACCGTCGGCCAGACCGTGACGATGCTGGCGAACCGCGTCAATACCGTGGTGGTGGTGGTCGGCTCGGGCCCGCCGTACACGTACTCGTCTTCGACGTACGGCTACCAGCGCCCGTTGATGCTCGGTTTCTACAACAACAGCCTTGCACTGCCGGCCGGTCTGTCCTTCGTCGACGACCTCAGCACGGTCTCGCAGTCCAGCGGCTGGGAGCAGTAGCCTCCACACGACGCCGGTCCGCTGCATTCTTGGTCGGTTTCAGCGCTGGATTCTACCGGCCGGACGCCAGCTTACGCACAAACGGATACGTCGGGTCGCGGTCGGTGCGATCCATCAGCCGCTGACGCGCCGCCTGCGACGCCACCTTGCCGCTCTTCTGCTGCAGCAGCTGCACGCGGTCCCATAGACACGCAAAGTCGGTCTTGGCGCAGGTCTCGAGCGTTGCGATCCCCGCGTCGACCTTGCCACCGGCCGCCAGCACCATGCCCTTGGCGTGCGTCAGCCGCGAGGTCAGCATCGACTCGAACGGGGCCTTTGCGGCGTCAGCCTCGGCAACCCCCAGCACACGCTCGGCTTCGGCGGCCTGACCCTGACGCGCCAGACCCAGAACCGTGACCGTGCCTGCCCATCGCTTGACGGCCGCCGCGAGCGGGTCTCCCACCTGCGGGGCGGCCGACTGGTCCACCGCGGCCTGGGCCAACCGCACGGCATCCGCAGGCTTGGCGCGCAGATAGGCCATCCAGGCGCGTTGCAACGTCACCAGCGGCGCCAGGGACGGGTACTGCGCAGCGATGACCTTGTCGGCCGCGTCGAATGCAGCGGCGGCCCCTGCGGCGTTGCCCTGCGCCAGCGCGACCCACGCAGGCGTGGTCTGGGCGACCAGCACCTCTGTCGGCACGGTCGCCTGGAGCTTCGCCTGCGCGAGGGCGGCAGACGCCCCCTTGGCATCGCCCCGCTGAGCCCGCAGCTGCGCAAGCGCCAGCCAAGCGTACGTGAAGGTCGGCGCAAGCTCGGTGGCCTTCAGGAACGAAGCCTCGGCCTCCGGCAACTTGGCGGCGTTCATCAGGATCTCACCGTAGGTGTCGTGCGCGTTCGGCTCGTCGGGATAGGCCTCGGCATAGCGCTTGGCAAACGCCACCGCTTGGTCCGCCTTGCCCATGCGGTTGTTCAGGTAGGCCATCAGGTTCAGCGCGGGGCCGTGCCGTGGATCGATGGCCAGCGCGTTGCTCAGGTGCTTGGCGGCGTTGTCGAAGTCGCCGGTCTCATAGGCGAATTGTCCCGCGAAGGTGTGCGCGCGCTTGTCTTCACGGGCGGCAAGCGAGAGACGGGTGGCGGCGGAACCGGCCTTCTCCAAGTCGCTGCGGCGCTGGTAAAACAGCATCTCGACCAGCAACTCCTCGGTCTCATGGCGGTTATGGGCAAGGTCGAGCGCCAGCGTCAGCTCCTCATCGCCGGCAGCACCGGCCAGGTTGGCGCCGTAGAACGCCCGTGCCGCGGCAAAGTCGGCGTCCAGCGCTGTCGCCTGCCGGTACAGGTCGAACGCCTGTCCGTACCGCGCCTGATCGGCCAGCTGGCTGGCCTGCTCGAAGGCGGCAAGTGCTTGTGGCGATGCAGAGGTCAGGCGGATCACCTTGGGCTCGGGCTTGGCCGGCTCCGGCGCGATCGGCGGCGCCTCGGTCGGGATCAAGGGCTTGGGCGGCGGCAGCGTTTGCGTGGTTTCGGGTCCGCAAGCGGCCAGCACGGCCAGGACCAGTGTCGCCGCATTCAGGAGCTTGAGTCGCATCGGAACCTCCCGGAAAGTGGGTGACGGGGATCGATGGTGACCACGAAGGGGCTCCCGGTCAACTTTCGGCACCTTGGCCATCGGCCAAAGCGTCCGCGGGGTTGCACGCCGACCGGTGTGGCGCGACCATGGGGGCCGAATCGACTCTCCCCCCGACGCAGGCCTCTTCTCTGAACGGAGTACCGCCATGACTCGGATCGCTCGCCCTTCGCCGCGACTCTTCGCCTTGCTCGCCGCGCTGCTGCTGCCGTTGCTGGCCACCGCCGCGCTGGCCGCAGTGCCCACGTTTACCCGCGTCGAAGGGCTGCTGACGTCGACAGGCGGCGGTCCGGTCGCCGACGGCAAGTACCAAGTTTCGTTCGGGTTGTTCGCCCAGGCCCAGAGCGGCAACGCCGTGTGGCAAGAGGGGCCGCTCGACGTCGTGGTGCAGGGCGGCCTGTTCCAGCACACGCTGGGCAGCACCAATCCGCTGGCGGCCAGCGCACTTGCCGGGCTGACCGGAGCGTTTCTGGAGGTCAAGGTCGAGCCCGATCCGGCACTCGCCCGCTCTCCCGTCGGGTCGATGCTGTACGCCCTGCGTGCGGCGACGGCGGACGCGCTCGACTGCTCCGGCTGCGTGACCGCCCAGCATCTGGACCCGCAGCTGCTGGCCCCCTACGCCAAGTCCGCGTCACTGGCCAAGGTCGCGACTTCAGGGGCCTATGCCGATCTGGCGGGGGCGCCAGACCTCTCCAGCTATGCCAAGACGGGCTCGCTGGCGACGGTGGCGACTTCGGGTGCCTTTGCCGATCTGGAGGGCGTTCCGACGTTGGCCAAGGTCGCGACCACCAACAAATACGCAGATCTGGACGGTCTGCCGGTGCTGCCCAAGCTGGGCGCTGCGTGCGGTACCGGTCTGGTGATCCAGGGGCTCAAGGCCGACGGCTCGTACGACTGCGTCAAGGCGATGGACCCGACCGCGCTGCCCGCCGACGGTTTGGACGAGATCTCGAACAAGCTGCTGACCAATCAGTTCATCACCACGACGCTGCCCACCAAGCTGCCCATCGCGATTCCTGACAACAACCCGGTGGGCATCGAGACGTCGCTGGTCGTGCCGGATGTCGGCGTGGCGCAAACGCTGTCGGTGTCGGTCGAGTTGGCCAACTCTGACATCTCCAAGCTGAAGCTGACGCTGTATGACCCGGCCAACGCGGCGTACGTGCTGTACGACAAGTCCGGCCCAGGGACGGCGCTGAAGACCACGTGGCCCGCACCCACCAAGACCGTGTCGGGCGATCTGGGCGGGTGGGTCGGCAAGAACCCCAAGGGAACCTGGCGGTTGCTGGTCGTCGACACCGGCTTCACCAACAACACGACCGACGGCGCGGTGACAAGCTGGAACGTCAGCTTCCAGACGCTGTCCTCAGGCCTCGTGGCGGCGAACAAGGACTTTACGGTCAATGGCTTGCTGACGGCCAACGGTGGGCTGCAGCTGACGGTCGCCGACGCGCACCCGGTGCAGTGCACGGCGGACCGGTTCGGTTATCTCTACGCCAACAAGAAGGACAAGGCGGTCTACATCTGCAACGGCGAGGCGTTTGCCGTCATCTCGCTGGTCGTTCCGCCCGGCACGCCAGCCAACCCCGCGCTCAGCTGCAAAGCCTTGCTTGCGGCCGCGCCCTCATCGACGAACGGCAAGTACTGGTTGAAGCCGAGCACCGGAGCGGCCTTTGAAGCGTACTGCGACATGACGACAGGCGGCGGCGGCTGGACCATGTGCTACACCGGCAGCGAGACCGTGCACTTCAAGACTGAGGTCTCGTCGCTGACCGCCTATGGCCAGAATGGCTATCGCAGCAATTGCAACGACATCGGCTTTACGGAAGTTCTGTACGTCAACCACGCCAACAATCAGACGGCCTGGTTCAAGCGCGACAGCGGCCAAACGGTCAAGGCGTCGGCGACCAACTACGAGACCAACGGCTCGGTGCTGGGCGAGTGGTCGGTCGCGGGCGGCGTCGCCAACGCCGGCATCAAGTACCAGATGAACGTCTGCGATGCGGGCTGGATGTGGACCGGGCTGATGATCACCGGTCACAACGACGCGTGCTGGAAGGACTGCGGCGGCTGGTGCGGCGACACCACTTCGGCGTATTTCCGCATGGATGGCGACGACAAGAGCTCGTACAACGGCGTGGCCTTCAACGAGAACGGCCACCAGAACGTCGGCACCAAGCTGATGAGCGTAGGTGTGCGGTAAGCGTGCGCTAAACATGCCTTACACGTGCATCACGCGTGCATTGCGCGGCCTACGCCTTCCGCCCGGCAAAGAACGTGCGCATCACATCGACCATCGAGTCCAGATCTTGCGCGCCCATCGTCTCTGCAGACGAGTGCATCGCCCACATGGGGCAGCCGATGTCGACCGTGCGCGCGGCCAGGGACGCTGACGTGATCGGGCCGATGGTCGAGCCGCACGCCAGGTCCTGACGCATCACGAAGTCCTGGATCGGTGCTCCCGCCGCCTCGCACAGCGCCGTGAACAGCGCGCCCGTCTCGCCGGTGGTGGCATAGCGGTCATTCGTGTTCGCCTTGAGCACCACACCGCGGTTGATCAGCGGTGCGTGCTGCTTGTCGTGCAGCTCTGGGTGCGCCGGGTGCTGGGCGTGCGCCATGTCGGCACTGAGACAAACCGTGTGCGCAAATGCCTGTTCCGCATCGGCGGCCGAGTCCGTGGCCGGGTGGCGACGGGTGGTCCGCACCAGCACGTCGCGCAGGAAGCTCGAGGCGGCGCCGGACGACGTCAGCGAGCCCGTCTCTTCAGCGTCGAAGAACGCAGCGACCCGGGTGCGGACGGGGTTCGGATCGTCCTCGACCGACTCGAGCAGCGCCGACAACCCCGCGTACACCATCGCCAAGTCGTCGTGGCGACCGCCGACGATCAGCGACCCGTCGATCCCCGCTCGCATCGGCTTCTGCACCGGCACCAGATGCAGGTCGAAGCCGTCAACGCGGTCCAGATCCAGACCGGCGCGGGTCGACAGCAGGCGCAGCACCTCGGGCTGCTCGAGATCGCCGCCCGCCAGCACCGCATTGAGCTGGTTCTGGGGGTTGATGCCGCCCTTGTCGTTCTTGTCGCGGTCCAGGTGGATGGCCAGATCCGGAATGATCGCGATGGGTTCGTCGATACGCAACAGCCGACGCAGCAGCACCGGCACGCCCGTGACCGGGTGGAAGGTCGGGGCGCCGTGACGGTCACGCACCACCTCGTAGGCCACGCCCGCAAGGCCCAGCGGGCGGTCGAGCCAAGAGCGACGAATCAGCCCGCCGTGCAGCTGCGTGGTCAGTTGCAGCGCACCCGCGGACGACGCCACCGGGTTCAAGCGCAGGCGAAGGTCGGGGCTGTCGGTGTGGGCGCCGATGAGCGCAAAGCCGGTGTCAACCGGAGACCGCTCGCCAATCACAAGCGCGATCAATGACTTGCCGTCCGGATGCACGACGTACCTGCGGTCGCCCGGGCGTGGTTCGAAGTTGGCGGCCAGTAGCTGCGGCTGGAAACCGGCGCGCTCCAACACGTCCGCGCACACGGCCACCGCATGATGCGGCGTGACGGCCTTGGCCAGCCAGCCCAAGTAGTCGTCGGCGCGGTCGTGGCGCTGGCGGGGCGGGGCCGGGGTGCGGGCGATCGGAGCCTTCTTCTTCGCGGCGGTCATGGCGGTCCTTGGCACCCGGAGAAGCGGGTGGCGCGTAGGGGGTTGTGCCACGGCTGGGGGCGTTGGGCAACGCAGACCCTTGCCCGCTGGCTCCCCAACGCACCCTGTGGCACCCTCACCCCATGCCGCAAGACCCGACGCCCGCTGCCGCCCCGTTCCCCGGCCCGTCCGCCGACAGCGCACCGCGCCACCTGTCGCGTTGGCACGCCGCCGCCCTGGTGGCAGGCACGATGATCGGCGTCGGCATTTTCCTGACGCCGCGGATCGTGGCCGAGGCCGCGGGCACCGGACCGCTGTTCTTCGTCATCTGGGCCGCCGGGGCGCTGGTGGCTCTTGCCGGCGCGCTGTCGGTCGCCGAGCTAGGGGCGATGCTGCCGCACGCGGGTGGCGACTACGTATATTTGCGCCATGCTTACGGCAGGTTTGCCGCCTTCCTGTACGGACAGGTGTCGCTGCTGGCGTCGTTCTCAGGGGCGATCGCGGCGATGACGGTCGGCATTCCGCACTTTCAGGGACAGCTGCTGTTCGGCGAGGCGGTGCTGCAGCCACTGGCGACCTGGACGGTCTTGGGTCGTTCCGGGCAGTTCGGCTTGGATCAGGCGATTGCGCTGGGCCTGGTGTGGGCGCTGACCGGGCTTGCCTGCCTGCGTGTGCGGGTGGCGGGGCGCGTGCAGCTGGTGCTGGTCGGCAGTCTGTTCGCCGTGCTGCTGGTCGGGGCGGGCTGGGCGTTGGCGATCGGGGCTCAGGCCGATGCGCCGGTCGTGCCGGACGCAGGTGCGACGGAGTGGTTGGGTGTGCTGGCGGCGGCGGCCGCGGTGTCGTTTGCCTATTCGGGTTGGAACACGGCCGCTTACGTGGCTTCCGAGATCGAGCGGCCGGCAACGGACCTGCCTTGGGCGCTGATCTGGGCGACGTCGGCTGTCGGCCTGCTGTACCTGTTGCTGTGCGCGGCGTTCGTCGCGGTGCTGCCTGACCTGCCACAGGCATTTGAGGCCGGATCGGCGACCGCCACCGTCCTGCTGGGTCCGGTCGGCGGTCAGGTGATGGCGGGCATCATCGCGGTGGCGGTGCTGTCCAGCGTGCTGGCGACCATCGTAGGCGGCAGCCGCATTTACTACGCGATGGCCAAGGATGGACTGTTCTTCGCCGCGGCGGGCCGCAGGCACCCCAGGTGGGGAACGCCGGTGGCCAGTCTGATGGCGCAGGCGGCATGGACCTCGGTGCTGATCACCACCGGCACGTTCGAGGATCTGCTGCGGTGGTCTGCCCTTGCGATGATGCTGCTGTCGCTGGGAGTGGTCGCGGCCGTGCCAGTGTTGCGCCGTCAGCAGCCCGATGCGGTGCGGCCGTTCCGCGTCTGGACTTGGGTGCCGTACGCCTACCTGCTGGCCTGTTCGGTGATTCTGGTGGCGGGTGCCATCGACAAGCCCGTCGAGGCCGCGGTGGCGGTGGGTCTGGTGATCGGGGGGTACGCGTTGTTCCAGTTCAGGTTCCAGCAGGCCGCATCCGTCGCTGGCGTGCTGTTGGTGGCCCTTGCGCTGTCGAGTGCCCTGCCCGACGTGGCGGTGGCCCAGTCCGCTGCGCCCCCGGCGTCGGTCGCGCCGCGCGCCAAGCCCGAGCGTCACATGCGCTATGTGTCGACGCAGGGCAAAGAGGCGCTGGAGACCTCGGTCGTCACGCTGCAAGGGCCCAGGGGCGCGACGGTCGACCTGGTGTCGGCCATCCACATCGCAGATCTGGCGTACTACCTTGAACTGCAACGGCGTTTTGCGACGTATGACCGGCTGCTGTTCGAGCTGGTGATGGACGCAGGCACGGA
Source organism: uncultured Enterobacteriaceae bacterium (assembly GCA_964447285.1). Taxonomy (GTDB): domain Bacteria; phylum Myxococcota_A; class UBA9042; order UBA9042; family UBA9042; genus CAJBNH01. Next base: position 17,925 of record CAYURO010000015.1, read on the forward strand.
CCTGTCGGGCATCAGAGGCGCGGAAGGCGGCACCGGGACACTGCAGCGGTCGATGAAGGACCTGCTGGCGCTGACGTTTCAGCTGGACGAGCTGGACTACACCCGCCCGAACTTCGTGCACGCCGACATCGCCCCGGACCGACTGACAGCGGCACTGAAGGCCCAAGCGGGCGGCATCATGGCCTCGCTGCTGCAGTGGAGTCTGGTCGACATGGCGAAGTGGCAGTACGACGACGGCACGCCCAGGCTGGGCACGCTGGACCTGCTGTGGGCCCTGACCAAGCCCGATCGCCCGCGCGCGTTGAAGAAGTTTCTGGCGCGCGAGTTGATCGAGTCCGACGCGATGCTGACGGATCTGGGTGGCGAGGGAGCGGCCGGCGCCGTGCTGATCGCCGAACGCAATCAGGTCGTTGTCGGCGTGGTGAAGCGGCAGCTGCAGCAAGGGCGCAAGCGGCTGGGCATCTTCTACGGCGCCGGGCACATGCAGGACATGGAGCAGCGGCTGGGCAAGCTGGGCTTTCGACGGGCCGGCGTGACTTGGCTGAAGGCGTGGGATCTGGCCGCGCGAACGCCCCCCAAGTCACCGTGACTCCACGCTGCAACCCGTTGTCAGGCCGTACGAATTCGTCTCAAGTGCCAGGCACCTGAGCGTCGCCTGAGCATCGCAGACTCCGGTCATTCGCATCATCGGGACGCCTAACGCACGAACACCCGCATGTGGTTGGCTCCGGTGCCGTTCTGGCCGGAGTTCAGACCGAGCGCCTGGCCGAAGCCGGTGGTGTTCATTTCCGTGTTCGCCTGGTTGTAGCAAGCGCCCAGCGAGCTGATGGCCCCCGGGTCGTCCAGCGGGCAGCCGTTGCCGCCGTCGCCTGAGCTCCAGCCTGGTCCCCAAGTGTACTCGTCGTCGCCGCACTGGTACGCCTTGCCGTCGTGGTCGTGGGCGTTGAAGTAGAGGCGGGTGTCGCAGAGCTTGCCGCTTTTGGTCAACGTGCCATCCGCCAAGGCAAACGCCGTGTCGGGCTGCCAGCAGACTGGGGCGTTGCCGTAGCCGGCGATCTTCTGCGCCAGCGTCTGCAACCCATCGCCCACGTTGGCGTACTGCGCCCAGACCTGCGACGGCGCGTGCACGAACAGCATGTCCTTGAAGGGCAGTCCCGCCAGCACGGGCGACTTGAAGTCTTGGGTCAGGGCGGCGGGGCTGCCAAACGTGGTGGAGTCCTGCCACCGCTGCCGCTGGTTCCACGTCCACGTGTTCTGGTTGTCGTTGCTGACCACGGCCGCAAGCGTCCAGCCGCCGCCCGCCAGATCGAACCGGCACAGCGCCTGGAACGGCGGGGCAGAACCGGCGCCGTCGAGGTCCAGCCAGTACAGCCCCTCGTTGGCCCCCGGGTTGGCTTTTTGCACCTGCGCGCATGACGTCGCCGGTACACCGATGTCGCTGCCGGCGCTGCACTTTCCGCCGCCGCACACGCCGCTGGAGCCACAGGGCGCGCCGTCCGCGATGGGGGCGCTGGCGCAGCCGCCGCCGCCCTGACACGCGTCCTGCGTGCACGGGTTGCCGTCGTCGCAGGTCGACACGGCGCCGACGCACTTGCCCTGGGTGCAGACGCCCTTGCTTTGACACTTGGCGGGGTCGCCGCACGTCACCGACGGCAGAGGTCGGTCGCACAGGTAGCAGCCGCGCCCATCCTTGATGCAGATGTCGTTCCAGGTGCCGTTCCAGAGCATGTGGACGACGTCCTCTCCCACCTGAGCACACGCGCCGCCTGCCCAGTTGTCGGGCTGCCCGCCGCTCCAGTTCGTGTAGGTCACCGGCTTGCCGTCGGTCCACTTGTACTGGTACTCGACGTCCTTGTCGGTCAGGCCAATCCACGCTTCTGCACCGTTGCCGCACACCTGGTTGGCCAAGTTGCGCAAATTGTTGGTATCGTCGGCCGACTGGACGTGCACGAGGTGACCGCCCCAGGTGACGCACGCCTGTTCGGCTTGCTCCCACGTCAGGTTGTTCTTCGTGGCCTTGACGCAGCGGCCGCCGGTCACCGAACCGTCGCACGCTGCAGCCTCGGCCCCCGGCTTGACGACCCAGACACACGCGCCCTTGGTCATGTCGCAGCTGTCTGCGGTGCAGTCCTCGCCGTCGTCGCAGCTCTTCAGCGGACCGGGCGTGCACTGGCTGGCCTTGCATACGTCATCGACCGTGCACGCATTGCCGTCGTTGCAGCTACCGACCTTGGAGGTCCACGAGCACTCGCCCGTCTGGGGGTTGCAGGTGTCGACCGTGCAGTCCTTGCCGTCGTCGCACAGGATCTTGGCCGGCACGCAGCTGCCCGCTTGGCACGCATCGCCCTCTGTACAGGGGTTGCCGTCGCTGCACAGCGCGTCGGTGGGGGCGTGGGTGCAGCCGGTCAGGGCCGAGCAGGCGTCGGCAGTGCAAGCATTGGCGTCGTTGCAGTCGACCTTGGGGTCCACAGGTGCACCACCCGTGCATTTCCCGTTCGCGCAGGCGTCCTTCTTGGTGCACAGGTTGCCGTCCTCGCAGGGGGCCTGGTTGAACGTCCACTGGCAGCCCTGCACCGGGTGGCAGGCGTCGTCGGTGCAGGCGTCGCCGTCGTCGCAGCTCTTGACGGCCCCGGCCTCGCACTTGCCCGCCACGCACTTGCTGGCGGCCACGCACGCGGTGCCCGCGGCGCACTGCGTTTGCTCGGCGACCGGCGTGTAGATGCAGCCCTTGCCCACGTCGCACACGTCCTGCGTGCACGGGTTGCCGTCGTCACAGCCCTTGCCCCCCGTGGACTTGCACAAGCCGCCCGAGCACTGACCCAGCACGCACGCGCTGCCGAACGGGCAAGGGCTTGCGTTCGCGCCGTGCTGGCAGCCCAGCTTGGGGTTGCAGAAGTCGTCGGTGCATACGTCGCCGTCGTCGCAATCGACGGGCTTGAGCGACACGCATTGTCCCGCCTGACAGGTGCCGGCGGGCGAGCAGAGGTTGGCGGCGACACATGGTCCATCCTGCTCCGCGTGCGTGCACTCTCCGGTCGCGCAGCCGTCCAGCGTGCAGGGGTCGCCGTCGTCGCACTTCTTGGGCTGTCCCGCGCACTTGCCATCGCTGCAAGCGTCGCTGTAGGTGCAGGCGTCGCCGTCGTTGCAGAAGGCGGCGCCGGGGGTGAACACGCACACGCCAGCCAGACACTTGTCGCTGGTACAGACGTTGTTGTCGTTGCAAATCCATGGGTTGCCGCCCGAGCAGCTCTCGCCGTCGCACGCCTCTCCCGAGGTGCAGGCGTCGCCATCGTCGCACGCGGTGCCGGTCGGCAGCGGCGCTGAGACGCAGGCGCCTTGGTCGCAAAGCCAAGTGTGGCAGGCAGCCGCAGGACCGGCGGCCGCGCAGTCGATGTCCTGCTGGCAAACCACCACCTCGGGGCCAGTGTCGGGCGCAGCATCGACTTCTACAGTTGCATCCGGGACTTGTACGTCCTGTGGGGTGGCATCCGCCTCCACGGCATCCAGAGCGTCATCCGCATCGGGTAAAGCAGTGTCTGCCGTGGTGTCTGCCGTGGTGTCCTGCGGCGGCGCGACATCGGGATCGCCATCGGCGACGGTGTCGGTGTCGGTCAGGTCGGTCGGAACGATCAGGTCCTCCGCAGCGGCGTCCGTGCCAACCTGACCGTCGGTGACGTTCTGGTCCAAGGTCTGGTCGGCGTCGGCACCTGCCTCCGAAACGACGGCGTCGCTGCCGCAGCCCGCAAGCGCCCCAACGAGGACCAACGTCAGCCACGGCAGTCGGTGAAAGAACGGAATGGACGGATGCATGCGAGCCTCGCGGCATGGTCGATCGGTAGGCGAAGTCCCCGTCCGGCAGAATGCGCGTCGCCGGTTGGACGGTCAAGCGAGACGCGGACCGGGTGAAGCGGACGAAAGACCTTGGACGGATAAGGGATCTACTCGCCCAGCACGCGCCGCCGCACCAGTCGCTGCGCCACTGTGGCGCACACCACCAGCATCGCGGCAGAGGTCACGGCGAGCCAGCCCAAATGTGCATCAACCGTGCCGTTCAGCAGCAGACCGCGAAATGTCTCGGCCAGGTGATACACGGGGTTGGCTTGCATCGCCGCCAGCAGCCACGGACTGCCGGCGGGAATCGGAAAGAAGGTGGCGCTGACGAGTCCCAACGGCACGCCCACGATGAACACGGGATAGTTCATGTGGTCCATCGACGGCACGGTGGCGGTAAAGATCAGCGCGAATGCGGAGAACGCCCAGCCCACCACAAAGGCAAGGGGCGGCAGCGCCAGCAGCCACTCCCAGCGCAGGTGCACCAGCCCCAGCGCGTTCAGCGTCCCCACCACCAGCGCGACAACCGTGGTGTTCATGAACCCGCGCCACGCCGCCCAGGTGATCTCGCCCCAGACGATGTGCCGCAGTTCGACCTGCGAGGCCAGGATGCCGTCCCACGTTTTCTGATAGAACATACGGACATACGATGAGTACAGGGCCTCGAAGAAGGGCGTCGCGAACGCCGTCTGCGCCAGCAGGCCGGGGGCCATGTAGGTCGCGTAGTTCACGTCGGTGCCGTGCCACGTCATCGCGCCGACATAGCCGCCCAGCCCCAGACCGAACGCAAGGAACGTGACGATCGGCTCCAGCGCGGGAGGCAGGAAGGCCGTGCGCCAATTGCGCAGGTAAACTTGGGCGTTGCGAAGGAAGACCGCCCGCGTTCGCCAGTCCGGCAGGTGGCGCAGGTGGGGCCGCCAGCGCACCTTGGCAGGCGCCGGGTCCTCGGACATCTTCGGGGTCGGCTGCGCGCCGCGGGCGGGCTCGACGGGCGGTTCGGACGGATCCAGCGACAGCTTCAGGAACAGGTCTTCCAGCGTGGGGTCGCGCACCTTGAAGCGCACATCCGAAAAATCCGTAGAGAACTGCGTCAGCTGCGTCGCCGTCAGCGGCACGTGCCACTCGTCCAGCACGCGCAACGGCGCCGCTCCCAACCGGTCGGAAGTCCAGGCGGTCAACCGCGCAGCGTCCACCTCATCCGCCAGGGTCACCGCCATGTGGTCGCCCATCACGGAGTCCAGCAGCGCACGGGGAGCCCCCTGCGCCACCGCCTTGCCCTTGGCCAGGACCACGATCTCGTCGCTGAGCCGCTCGGCCTCGTCCATGTAGTGGGTGGTCAGGATGATCGCCAGCCCCTGCGCCCGCAGCATCGCGATCAGGCGCCAAACGTCCAGTCGCGCGGCGGGGTCAAGGCCGGTCGTCGGCTCGTCCAGAAACAGCAGCTTGGGGTCGTGCACCAGCGAGCGGGCGATCATCAGCCGACGCCGATAGCCGCCCGACAACTCATCTGGAGAATGCTTGGCGAATTCCCGCAGTCCGAACTGGTCGAGTAGCTGCTGCACGCGCCGGTCCAGGTCGGGCGGGCGGGGGCGAAAGTAGCTGGCGTAGACGCGCAGGTTCTGCTCGACGGTGAAGTCGTGGTCGGTCGTGTCGTCCTGGGCGCAGACGCCGATCAGACGCTCCAGCGCCTCGCGGTCGGTCCCGAACGAGCGTCCGTCGTAGCGGATCTCGCCGGCCTCGGGCTCGATGAAGCCGTACAGCATCCTCAACGTGGTGGTCTTTCCCGCGCCGTTGGGCCCCAACAGCCCCAGCACCATGCCCGCGCGGCAGTCGAGGTCCAGGTCGTCGACCACGCGGCGGCCGTCGTACCGCTTGACCAACCCCCGGGCGACCAGAAGCGGGGGAGGAGCGGCCGGATGCTCAGACGTCATGCAGGGTCTCCCGGGCGCTTGCCGGCCAGCTGTCCGCAGGCGCCGCCCACGTCCCGGCCGTGCGGGTGGCGGACCATCGCCCGGATACCGGCGTCGAGCAAGCGCTTTTGGAACCGGCGCACCGTGTCGGCGTCCGGCGCCACCAGCGTCGGGTCCGGTCCCGGGTTGGCAGGCAGCAGGTTGACGCGTGCCGGAAGCCCGTGCAGCCACGCGAGCAGGGCGTCGGCGTCCTCGGGTCCGTCGTTGACCCCGGCGAACAGCGCCACTTCGACAAATACGTCGCGGCCGGGCGGCAAGTGCTCCAGCAGCGCCTGTTTCAGTGCAACGACGCCCCAACGGCGGTTGGCCGGCACCAGACGAGCGCGCTTGGCGTCGTCCGCAGCGTGCAGGCTCAGCGCCAGCTCGGCCCGGGTGCCGGCGAAGAAGGCGGGCAGCTGCGAGACGACCCCAACGGTGCTGACCGTGACGCGCCGCGCCGAAAGCCCCCAGGCCAGATCGTGGGTGACGACGGCGACGGCATCCAGCACTTCCGCAAGGTTGTCCAAGGGTTCGCCCATCCCCATGAACACCAAATTGCCAATCGGCGGCCGCTTGCCCCGACACGCCTGCCACAGCGTCCACGCCCCGCGCAGCTGGGCCACGATCTCGTCCGCGGCCAGGTTGCGCTGCAGGCCCGCGCGCCCCGTCTCGCAGAACGGACAGGCCCTGCCGCAGCCCACCTGACTGGACACGCAGAGGGTCGTGCGACGCCCCGAGTCGGCCGGAATCAGCACCGCCTCGACCCGGTGTGCATCCAACGTGCAAAACACGAGCTTGCGGGTGCCGTCGGTGGCGGCATGGTCCTCTGCCAGCGTCAGTGGCCGCTCCGGCAGGCACAGCGCAGCCAGATGGGGCGCCACGGTCTTGGGTGCCAGCGCCCGCACGGTTTCCCAAGGCTGTCCGTCGCGATGAAAAGCAGCGGCAAGCCCACGCACGGCGGATCGCGCCTGTCCCGGACGGACTCCGCGGTCAGTCAGCGCACGGATCAGTTCGTCGGGGGGCCATGCGGCAAAGGGGCGCGGTGTCACGGACAGACCTGGATGGACCAAGACGTCCCCTTCATCGCAGGGCCCGACGCCAAGGCCAAGGTCACCGCGGAGCAGAGATAGCGGATGCGGTCCATGAAACCCTCAAGGCAAGGTGGCAAGGGTAGGCCCACGGCAGGGATCGTGGCAACGCGGCGACAACAGTTGCCGAAGAATCTGCGAAATCTGTCGTGGACGCTTCGCATGGGGGTCGGCGCGCCCCGCCCCGACAAGGTCCCGAGAACTGCGGGCTGGGTGACCGGACGCCGGACGCGGTATGAAGCGGGTGGACGACAGAATCGGCCCTATCTTTGTGGAGCTGACCATGGCCATCGCGAACGCCAAGAAGCCCGAGCCCAAGAAGCCTGCCCCGCTGGCCAACGCACCGGCCCAGAAGGCGCCGGCGCCCAGCCCCGCGCAGGGCAAGTCCTATGCCGCGGGAATGGCTGCGCTGAAGCCCAAGCCGCCGGCCAAGATCCCGTCGCCCACGGACACGCTGGGTCCCGCCGTGCACGCCAACGGCTATCCTGAGCCGAAGCACAAAAAGAAGAAGAAGAAGAACGACAACATCGGGCCGGCGCCCACGCCGCAGCACGACACCACTGTGACGCCTGCGCCGCAGCCCAAGCCGCCGACGCCTGCCCCGGCCGCAGCCAAGCCTGCGACACCCATGCAGGATCCGGCGGTGAATCCAGACCCGACCAACGAGTACGCCCCCAACGCGGCCTACGCCAACACGGCGGGCGTGGTGGCGGTGAAGGGAGAGGGCGAGGAGCACGCGATCGACCCCAGTGACGTCGAACAGGGTGCGCTGGGCGATTGCTACTTCGTGGCGCAGCTGGCTGCGCAGGCCAGGACGAATCCCGGGCGTATCCAGGACCTGATCAAGGACAACGGCAACGGCACCTACACGGTCACGCTGCACCTCAAGGACAAGGCCCAGCCTTGGAAGCGAGTGCCGACGCCCATCGTGGTCGACAGCCAGTTCCCGCAGAAGGATGGCACGGCAGCCTATGCGAAGCCCGGCGACAAGGGCAGCACCGGTCCCGAGTTGTGGGTGATGCTGATCGAGAAGGCATTTGCCAAGTACAGCGGCTCGTACGAGCAGATCCGGGGCTCGAAGACCAAGGACGGCGACGTGTTCGGCATGATGTCCGGCGTCGAGTCGCGGTCGTTCAGTCCCGCCTCGATGGGAGCAGACAAGCTGCTGGAAACACTGACCAAAGCCCTGGCGAACGGTCAGGCCGTCAGCTTTGGCGCCAAGTCCAAAACTTCGGCCGACGAGACGGTGCAGAACGAGGCCAAGACCGAAGGCGTCGTCCTGAACCACGCCTACTCGCTGCTGAAGGTCGATGCCAAGGCGCGCACGGTGGACCTGCGCAACCCGTGGGGTGTCAAGCACTTGACGGCATTCTCGGTCGACAAGTTGATCAAGTTCTACGACTCGGTCGACGTGGCGGCGAAGTGAGCCGCGTTGCGTTGACCGCCGTCGTTGCCTTCGCTGGCTTCACCGCTTGCGGACGAGGCGCGCACGAGGTACGCAGCGAACCCGCAACCGCCTCGCCCGAATCCGCAGTGACTGCCCCCAAGCCCAAGGAGTCCGCCATGACCGGCCGCACCGTCCGCATCGAAGAGACCACCGTGGCGACCCTCGACGGCTGGAAGATCACGGTCGGCAACGTGATGCTGGCCACCGACCCCGCCAACCCCAACCGCAAGCGCCCCACCGCCGTCGTCGGCCGCTACGACGCGACCAAGGCCGACCAGGGCGAGCGCGACGTGGGCGTCGACGACACGCTGGCCATCGCCGGCAAGCAGTGGCGGGTGGTGGAAGTCGGGCTGGGCGAGAAGGGTGGCAACGGCTTCGTCGAGCTGGTCGAGACCCGCTGACGTCGCGCGTTTGCGTCAGTTCGGATCCCCTTGGCACTTCGCAAACTTGTCGACCAACGGCGCGTGGGTGCCGTCGGCGAGGATCGGTTCGCACACGATGGGCAGCGTGCGTGCGGTCGTGCAGCCATCCTCGACTACGGCGCCGTTCAGGCTCACCACCAGGCAGTCCATCGGCTGGCATGCGCGCCAGCCCCAGCCGAACGAAGAGTGATAGGCCTTGTAGTTCGCGCTGTTCCAATCGAACGTGATCGCGTCGTTGTGGTGGCCGCCGCCCCAGTCGTAGGCCACCTTGGCAAGTGGCGTGGCGGTCGTTCCGTCTGAGAACCAGCCCTGGGCCTCGAGCACCGGAATCGCGCCCATCGTCACCTTGCAGTCCACCGGCGTGCCCTGGACGTAGAGGTAGCCGCTGTTGCTGCCGTGGGCGAACGTGCAAAGCCAGTCGGTGTCGGTCAAGACCTGCGGCTCGTCGCCTCCGAAGCCGCCACCTTGGCTGCACTTGATTGCGTGCGTCTGGGGCTTGCGAAACGTGAAACCGTAGTCGCCGGGCAGGGTCTCGGTCGCGTCGTCGGCGACGTCGGTCGCCGTGGTGTCTTGGGGCAGCGTGTCGGGCACCACATCCTCGACCGTGTCGTCGCCGGTGTCGAGGACCCCTGAGTCGGCGGTGTCGTTGGTCGGGTTGGTGCCGGTTGCGTTGGTCTCGCTGCCGCAAGCGGTCAGGGCGACCGTCGCGGCCAGAGCGAGGAGGAAGAGGGGAAGACGCGTCATGGGGAAACCTCCGGACCAGAGCCACCGTAAGGGCGCACCTGCTTGATCAGCAACGCCCGTTGTGGCCCGTGGAATTTGAACTCGATGTCCAGCGCCATCGCCGCGGGGCTCTGGCCGTATAGCGGCGCAAAATGGTCCTGCACCTTCATCGCCGCAAGAAACAAGGCGACCAGTTCGGCCGTCGAGAGCAAGGGCGTGTCGGGTGACAGGCTGGAGAAGCACTGCCGCGCCACCTGCAACCCCGCGGGAGCAGGCAGGATCGAGAAGATCTCCGGCGTCGCCCCGCCCTCAGGGTTGGTGACCGGCACCTCACCCTTCTGCACGTTGACGTACAGGCCCGCGACGCCGGGGTCGGCCAGGTTCTGGGTGATCAGCACACCGTTGGCCTGCTCGTCGGCGAACGCCGGCGTGACCGCGACGCCCATCCGCATCGCCAAGTGGTCGATGTTCCAGAAGGATCGCTCCTCGAACGCCCGCCAGCTCCACACCGATGCCCAGACCTGCCGCACCCGCTTGGCCGCCGACTTGCTGCCCGACGCGTTGGCGGCGACCGAGGTGTACAGGCCAGCCCCCGAAAACCCGGCCAGATCCTCGGCATTCGTGCTGGACCGCAGCCGCACATCCACGTCGCCCACCACCGCCAGCACCCGGTCGGCCAGCGCCTGCTCGAACGCCGGGTCTACCGGCGCCTGCTCGAAGTGGTTGCGCAGCCCCAGCAACACGGCGTCGCGCAGGACCGCGTCGGTCTGGAATGCCGCGTCCTGCAACAACCTTTTCGCGTGCGCCTGCAAGGTCTCGCTGCCTTCCGGCGGCTGGCACAGCGCCTTGGCCGCGTCGCACACTTGCGCCGGCCGGCCCGTACCCGCGCAACGGATCCGCGCCGCCTGACACCCGGCCGGCGTGACTTGCGTCGTCAGCGTGAACGCGCGGAACCAGCCGAACGGAATGGCGAAACCATCGGGAGACTTGTCCTTGAGCAGGTGCTTCAGCTCGGCCAGATTCGCCGCCTTGACGCCGACGGTCTGGGCATCGCCAAAGCCCAAGTCCGCGAACGCAGGCAGGTCCTTGCGCGTGTCGTCGCTGGGCGGTGTAAACGGCGGCTTCTTCTGCGCGTCCCAAAACAGCTGCGCCTCGGCCAGCGTCGCCTCGCGCAGGTCCCAGCCGCCGTCCTGCACCTCAAACCGCACCAGCTTGCCCAGAAGTCCCGTGATCTTGGGGTCCTTGCCCGCATCCAGATAGGCAAGGTTCGGTGTGCCGCGGGTGCGGGCGGCGACGTTGACGTGCGCGAGAGGGGTCTGCAGCTCCTCGGTCATCGTCCCACCGACGATTGGCAGCTCGTTGGGCAGCCGGGTCAGCACCAGCACGTCGGTAAACGACACGACGGTCGTCAGCAGGTCCTCGGGCGAGAGGCGCCGCAGCGTGCCGAAGGCCAGACCGGGATTGAGGATCTGCACCGTCAGGCCACCGTAGAGCCGTTGCCGCGTCAGCCACGCCGAGCCCTGTTGGTCCAGAGGCTTGGGGTTGGCAGTCAGCTGCTGCTCCTGCACTTCTCCGGCGGGCAGGTAGGTCAGGCGGTCGAGCGGTCCGTGCAGCGAAAGAAAGCCGATGCGTTCCTCGATCAGCCGGTGCGCGCGGGCGGCCTGCACGGGCGTCAGATCGTCGCTGGGAAAGAATGTGAGCGTCATCGGTGCGTCAAACGTGCGCTGGCCGCCGCCGGCGTGGACCTTGGGGTAGAGCACCAGCGTGCCCGCCATCCCGGTGCGGTCGGCGCCGTGGTAGGTGGCCGTCTCAAACGCGGTCAGACTTCCCTGAAAGTTCAACACCTTCCATGCGAACACGTAGTGCAGTGGGTACTTCTTCGTGTCCTGGAAGTAGACCTCTGGCGTCGTGTCCAGCTTGCGCAGGTAGAACTTGACCGACAGCGACGGCCCCAGCTCCGTCACGGCAGAGTGCGCCATTTGTTCAAATAGCGTGCGTTGGTCCGACGCGAAGCCGGTCGCGTAGTTCTGGTTCTGGACGAGGGCAGGCAGCGCGTCCAGGGTGACGTCGGCGCCGGCGAGATCGCCCAACATCTTGGTCTGGAAGACGAATCCTGTCGCCTTGACAGTCAACAGGCTGGCGCTGGATCCGGCAAGGACGGTCACGCCCTGGGGGTCGCAGGTCAAGCCCGCAGTGGGCGACCCGCCGGGGCACGCGATGGACTGTGCGGGGCCAGACGGGGGAGCCAGCACCACGACGTAGGCTGCGGGTGTCGCCCCGCTGGCCTGGATGCGGACGAGCGTGGGCTCTGCGGTCGGCGCGGGGTCGGTGCCGCAGGCCAGCAGAACGACGCACAGGGGCAGCAGGGCGCGGGCAGAGGTTCGCATGGCAACCACAGGTGACCGGGGGGAATTCGCCGGACGAGGCGCACAGGTTAGCGGGTTTGCCGAGCGGGGGCGAGAAGTCCGACTTGCATTGGCACCCCACGCCGGACAATGGCAGACTGCCGGGTGGCCACGTCGTCGTACCGTTTGCGTACCTCTGCACTTGCGCCGCCCCCCGCGAGGTCGTTCATGTCGCTGCAATCCCTGCGATCCTGGCTTGCGCTCTGCCTGTTCGCGTTGTGGACCGGCTGCATCGTCAACCCGGTGCCGACGCCCGGACCGTACGAGGGCAGGACCGACCCCACCGCGCAGGACATCGTCTACGCCGGCGACGCAGCGACCGATGCGTCGGTCTTTCCCGACACCACCATCAGCGACGCGACCGGCCTGACCGACAGCGACGGCGCGGAGGACAACGCGTTCGACGTCACCCCAGCGACCGCCAGCGACCCGTTGATCGCCTCGTTCCTGCCCAAGGCCACCGACCCGGCGATCGACACTGCGCTTTTGCCCCACGTCGCCATGGTCAAGACCAGCGGCCTGCTGCCCGACCGCCTGCTGGTGCACCTGTCGGGGACGGGTGGCAACCCTGCGAACGCTCAGCTGTTTCTGCGCGAGGCGGCACTGCTGGGCCACGCGGCGCTGGGGCTCGAGTACCCGAACACGCCGGCCGTCGCCACGATCTGCGGCGACTCGACGTACTGCTACGAGTCGGTGCGGATGGAGATCCTCGACGGCGTCGACCGCACGGACAAGGTGACGATCACGCCCGCCAACAGCATCCGCAACCGTCTGGTCAAGGCCCTGCAGTTCCTGGACAAGCACGACCCGGGCCACGGCTGGGGCGCGTTCGTCGTCAACGGCGAGCCCAAGTGGTCGGCGATCCTGATCTCGGGGCACTCGCAGGGCGGCGGGCACGCGGCAATGATCGGCAAGCTGCACGAGACGGCCGGCGTGCTGATGTTCGCGTCGGTGGTCGACTCGGCCAAGGGCCAGCCCGCGTTCTGGGTCACAAGCTCCCACGCTACGCCGCTCGACCGCTATTTCGGCTTTGCGCACACGCAAGATCCCTTGTTCCCTGCGATCTCGGCCAACTGGACGGCGCTGGGAATGGGCGCCAAGGGTCAGCACATCGACGTCGACAAGGCCGCGCCGCCGTACCTGAGCGCACGGATGCTCGTGACGTCGTTGCCCAGCGACCATCCGCACCTGGCAGTCGTCGGGGACGAAGCGACCCCCTTGGACGGCGACGGCGAGCCCGCGTATGCCCAAGTGTGGCGGCACATGATTGGCTTGTAGCGCTGACTAGTTGAACGGAACGTCGACCAGCTCGTGCGCATACGCGAAGTGGTCGCCCTGCCCCGTCACCGTCACCAGGCGCAAGCGCACCGTCTCGCCGGCCCAAGGCGACGCCGTCACGAACGTCTCGTACCCCGCGTCTTTCTGCACGTCCTGCCAGTCGAAGTGGTAGTGACCGCCGAACGCGCCGTACACCAGGTTGCCGACCGGACCCACCAATGCGTTCACCTTGGCCATCTCGTTCACGTCGAGTCCGCCCGGAAACAGGTGCAGGGGGTTGTGCGAGAACAGCACCACGCTCTCGTCGGGCCGCGCGCCCAAGTTCTGGATCTGCTGGGCAAACCAGGGCCAGGTGCCGCCGGGAAAGTCGTGAAGGTCGCCTTGCTCTCCCGTGATCTTGCCGTCGTTGCGCGGCCCGGTGTCGACGCCCAGAAAGCGCACGCCGCCCAGGTCGAACGCCACGCTTTGGAACCAGTACTTCGTGCCACCGGCGTCGGTCGTGGGCGCGGGCACCCGTTGGTAGTTGCTGAGAACCTGCGTGACGGTCGCGTCGTTGGCGCTGAAGACCTGGTCAAACAGCTCCTGGTCGCCGTGGTGGAACTCGTTGTCGCCGATGATCGGAACATAGGGCATCGACAGCTGATTCAGCAGATCTCGCGACCTCGCCACCCCCTCGCCATAACCGATGTCGCCCAGCACCAGCACCACTTGGATGTTCCGCTCGGCGGCGTGCGCGTTCAGCCACTGCACCGCAGCGACCGACTTCTGGTACAGCTCGCCCTCGTCCGTAATGTGCAGGTCGGCCAGAATCACGAACGCAAACGCCCCCTTTGCCTCGGGCACGACCGTCGTCGCGTCCGTCGGCAAGTCCGTCGTGGCATCGGACCCGTCGCCGGCCACGTCCCATCCAACGGCAGCGTCCACTGGATCAGCCGGGTCAGCCCCCCCGCCGCACGCCGCCGCCTCAAGGGTCAACAGAACGGCGAAAACGAGCAACGTATGCGGCCGTCGCAGGCCCAGAAGCGTCATGTGCGGACTCCGAATCATGCGTGTGGAGGACGACCGATGCCCGACATGGCCCAGTCGCCTCTGAGGGCCTGCCACCTGCCACGGCAGCACGACCCAAGCGTCCGACTTTCTCCGGGGGAGTACAACCCAACCGCGCTGCGACGCCTATCCGCGACGCTGGCGGCTGGAAGATCCACCGAGACCCTTGGGCAATCCCCTCGCATTGACGCGGAACTGCTTTATTTTCGTTGACTTTTCCGCCCAAGACAAGCGACACTCCCCGCCCATTGGCCCGTGTTGTCCGCACCACAGGTCGCCCGACTGGTCCCCGCACCCGGAGTCCGATCATGAAAGCTGCCAAGTCCCGAACCGTTGCGACCGCCGCCCGGAAGTCCGGCAAGCCCGCGACCTCGCCTGCCGCCAAGGCTGCCGCCCCCGTGGCGCGCCCCGCGATCAAGCCGGCCAAGGTCCTGAAGCCCCGCGCTCCGTCCACCCGGCCCGCATGGTGGGATGCGGCGATCCAGACCGCCTGGAACGACGCCAAGGCTGCCGTGATTGCCCGCAGCGACGAGCAGGCCGAGGCCAGCGAGGCACTTGCACCCACCGTTTCTCGACCCGCGATTGCCTTCGGTTACGGCGCGCGGCATGCCTATCCCGGCGATTGGAATCAGGAAGTGGAGCAGAAGCTGGCGGAGGACTGGCGCGTGTTCGGTCTGGAGGCGATCGCCGCTTGGGATCTGGTGCGCGGCACCATCCAGCGCGTGTGGGCCGACGCCTCCAAGTAGCCCCCCCCCCCGATTGACTTGAACGTATTTCTTGGCGATTTCGCTGTCAGCCGCGCCGCTTGGCTGCGACGAAGGCGAGTCCCGCTGCATTGAGCTCGCGATCGTGGCGCAGCAGCTCCCGCTCGCGGGTATCCAGCTGTATGCCCGCTGCGGCCAGCTTGCGGTCGAACAGCGCATCGATCCGCTTGAAGCAGAACGCTTCCAGCGCGCCGTTGGGCAGGTCGCAGACCACTGCCGCTTCCAGCACCGCCTCCGACGCATCGATCCAGTCCAGCAGGTCCTCAGCCCCGGCGGCCAAGTCGGTGATCGGCCCGAAGTGCGTCAAAAGTGCACGATCCGCACCCGTGGCGACGATGCGACGAACGGCAGCGCGGGCCTCCGGAGCATCGAACTCGGTAGGGCTGGTCGAGGGGAAAAGGAAGCGCCTTCCGCGCTGCAAGGTCGGATAGCACAAGCCAAAGGCGTCACCCGTCAGCACGTCGCCCCGATGCGCGTCCAGGATACACATGTGGTGGTTGGCATGACCGCGGGTGTGCAGAAACTCGAGCTCGCGGCTGCCCAGCGGCACACGCTCACCGTCGCCCACGACACGCACCCGCGAGGCGGCGATTGGGGCGATGACCCCGTACAGCCGCTCGAAAGTCTCGTCGCCATAGACCACGCGCGCGCTCGCCTCCAGTCTGGACGGGTCGAGCAAGTGACGCTCAGCCCTGGGGTGGCAAAGCACGGTCGCGTTCGGGCACGCTGCCGCCAGCGCCCCCGTGCCACCCGCGTGGTCCAGATGCACATGCGTGACGATGATCCAGCGCACGTCGGCCGGCTCGAGGCCCTCTGCCGTCAGGGCGCCCAGCAGCCGTGGCACCGCCTGAGCCGTGTTGTTGTCGACAAACGCCGCCTCGGCGCCGCCGCGCAGCAGATAGGCCGCGGCGAACTCCGGTTGGTTCAGGTAGAAGCAGTCAAGGGTGCGGGTCGGCATGGGCGGAAGAATCGGATGCGTGCGGCCGAAGGTCAAGCACCGATGCAACCCCGCACCCCAAGGCAACTGTGCGCAATGTGCACCAAACGGTCACAAACGTGACAGCCGCTCGACGGCGCCGATCTGGGTGGCGTCGGACTTGGCAAAGCACAGGCGCGCCAACCGCTGGCCCTTCGGAGGCTCGGCATAGAACGGCGACAGCGGGATCGTCGTCACCCCGTGCTCGATCGTCAGCCAGCGGGCAAACGCCAGATCGTCGAGATCGCTGACCGCCGAGTAGTCGACCAGCTGGAAGTAGCCGCCCAGCACCGGAAGCACGCCCAGCCGCGTCTGCTGCAGCATCTGCGCAAAGCGATCGCGCTTGGCCTGGTAGAACGCGCCCAGCCCCTGATGATGCTCTGGGTGGTCGCGCAGCATCAACGCAAGGCCGTGCTGGGCCGGGGCGAACGTGCAGAAGCTGTTGTACTGGTGGACCTTTTGCACCTCGATGCTCAGGACCTTGGGCGCCACGGCATAGCCGATCTTCCAGCCCGTGCAGTGGTAGGTCTTGCCGAAGCTGGAGATGACGACGCTGCGGGCGGCCAGCTCGGGATAGCGCAGCACGCTCAGGTGCTGGCGACCGTCGAACACGATGTGCTCGTAGACCTCGTCCGACAGCACGATGATGCCTGTTTGATGCACCGTTCGGGTCAACTCTTCGATGTCGCGCTCGTCGAACAGGGCGCCCGTGGGGTTGTGGGGGCTGTTGACGAACAGCATGCGCGTCTTGGGCGTCACGGCTGCACGCACGCGATCCCAGTCGACGGCGAACGTCTTGGGGTCGAGCGGCACGTGGACGGCGCGCGCCCCGGCAAGGGTGATGGCCGGGTCGTAGCAGTCGTAACACGGGTCGAGCACGATGACTTCGTCGCCCGGATGCACCAGCCCCAGCACGGTATTGAAGATCGCCTGACTCGCACCGGCCATCACTGTAATGTCGGTGTCGGGGTCGACCGTCGCGCCGTACTCGCGCTGCACCTTGTCGGCAATCGCCTGACGCAGCGGCAGGATGCCCGGCATGGGCGCGTACTGGTTCTTGCCATCGCGCGCCGCCTGGGCCATCGCCTCGATCAGCTCGGCCGGTGGGTCGAAGTCGGGAAAGCCCTGGCCGAGGTTGAGGGCGCGGTGCTGCACGGCCAGCGCGGACATCACGCTGAAGATGGTCGTGCCGACTTGGGGAAGCCTGGTCTGGACTTGCATGGGCCTGTTCCAAAGGGGGTGGGCGCCGCGACGGGCGTTGGGCGAAGGCCGCGGACGATACCCGGAAGCGTGGTCTTGCGACAGGGGCAGCCTGCTCAACCGCTGCAGCTGGTCTGCGGGCGTTCCCCTACCACCTTCCTTGACACCCTGTCAGGGATTCCATAACCTGACACTCTGTCAAGCCAACCGGAGCCCCCATTATGCCGCGTCCCGTCGACCATGAACGGCGAGCCGATCTCGCGTTGCGCGCCCTCGCCTTCATCCGCTCGCAGGGCATGCGCCGGGTGACGATGAGCGAGCTGGCGACCGCGCTGGACATCGGCCGCCCTGCCCTCTACTGGTACTTCCGCAATCTGGGCGAGGTGTTCGAGGCCGTGCTGGCCGTGATCCTCGAGCGTCAGCGCGACCATCTTGTGGCGGGTCTGGAGGGGTTGGAGGGTCCACTCGAGATCGTCGAGGCGTGGATGCGCGGCGTGGTCGCCTTCTACGCCGAGGACCCGCAGCTGCTGCCGGTTCTGGTTCAGCTGTGGGCACTTGGCGAGCCCGAACACCCCGAGCGCGTGCTCGACGCCGCCCGTGACTTTGCCCGCACGCTGCAAGAGGCCGCGACCCACCTGCTGCGAGACGCCATCGCGGAGGGACGGGTGCGCGACTGCGACGTGGTGGTGCTGACCGACCTGTGCGCGGCAACGCTGGATGGCTTGTTGATCCAGCAGGTTCGCTCGGGCACCGACCCTCTGCCCGCCTTGGACCTGTTCTGTCGTCGCGTGCTGGACCCGCTGCGTCCGGCCGCCCCCGGGAGCCTGTCATGATCCTCGCCCAACCCACCCTGCCCCTGACCGTCCTGCGCCTGCACGGCGATGAGCGGGAAATGGGCCGACAACACGGCGACTTCCAGAGGCAGCTCGGCGGCCACCTGCCGGTGCTGTCCTACTACGCATCGATGCCGGTGTGCCTGTTGAAGGGCAGCCAACCGGCCGGTCCGCTGCGCGTGGTGCCGGACTGGGCGGCGCCGGCCGTGGATGCGCTGATGCGTCGCCTGCACCGCGACCGTCCGACGCTGCTGCGGCGGCGAAGCGAGGCCTACATGCGGGCGTTGGGACTGCCGCCAGCCCAAGCTCGGCACATGATGACGATGGACGTGTTCCAGAATCTGGTGGGCCTGGCGGGGCGGGCGCGGGTGGTGCCGGCGGCGCGCGGTTGGGCGTCGGGGGCGATTGCAGCCTGCTCTTCGGTGGCGGTGTGGGGTCCGGCGGTGGAAGGCGCTGCGTTGCTGCACGCACGCAACTTCGACTTTCCCGGCATCGGCTTGTGGGACGCGGCACCGACGGTGGTGTTGTGCTCACCCGACAAGGGGTTGCGGTACGGCTATGCGAGCTCGCGAGGGGTCGATGCACCCGTCGTCAGCCTGTGGAACGAAGCCGGGATCTGTCTGACGACGCACACGCACTTGCACCGCGAGGTTCGCTTTGGCGGTACAGCGGTGATGGACCTGTGCCACGAGATCATCAGGCGGGCCAGGACCTTGGACGAGGCGGCGGCGATCGCCCGCGAGCGACCGGTGGCCTCGACGTGGGGCCTGTTGGTGTCGTCGACGAACGAGCGGTCGGCCGTGCTGATCGAGACCACGGCGCGGCGGATGGCCGTGACCCGTCCCGACCCGGGCGACCCGTATCTGGCGTGCACCAACCACTACCTCAGCCGCGAGTTGCAAGATGGCGAATTGGCGCCGAATTCCGGGTATGCCGCGGACAGCCACGGTCGGCTGGAGCGCATGGTGCGCGCGGTGCGCGAGAGCCTGCCGCGCGGCGGACTGACCGCCTTGGACTTGCAGGCGCTTCTGGGCGACCACGAAGACTGCGAAGTCGAGGGTCTGGAGCGCGGCGCGGGTGGCGTGCTGGCGCAACCGATGGGCGTGCACAGCATCGTGATGGACCCCGGCGGCCAGCGGTGCTTCGTGTCGACCGATCTGGCGCCGACGGGACGAGGTGCGTACGCCGAGGTCCCGTGGAACTGGAGCGACAAGCCGGGGTTTGAGCTGGTGGCCGCCGAACGGTCGCAGCAGCCACCACGCCGCCCCAGCCGCTTCGACACGCCGCAAGGCACCGCCGGGTACGCCCACTTCCTGCGCGCCGTGCAGCTCGAAAACCTGGGCGCGGAACCCGCCGCCACTGCGGTGCACATCGCTCGCGCTGCCGCCGCCGACCCGGACGAGGCGACCTGGCAGCTGCTGCACGCGGGATTCGCCATGCGCTCTGGAGACTTGGACGAGGCCGCCGCGGCGCTGCACCACGGTCTGTCGCTGCCACAAGCGGAGTTCTACACCGGCCGGATGCACCTGTGGGCGTCGAGAGTGGCAGGCGTGCAGGGCGACCAGGTCAACGCGAACCGCCACCGCGAGGCACTGCTGGCGCTGGACCATCCGCTGTGCGTGCCGCTGCAGGACGAGGCCCGCGTCGAGGCCAAGCAGGGTGTCGCGCCGGCCAAGCTGCGCCACGTGACGCTGCAGTGCTTTATGGGGGCGGTGGGTTAGGGCCGGTCCAGGCGACGCGGCCGACCAGCCAGCTCGCGCGCCACTTCTCGACTCAGCGGAAGGACTTGGTCGCGCCCGCGGACATGGACCTGCCAACGGCCGCCCAACAGCTCTACGCGTTCGATGAGGTCGGTGGCCGCGATGGCGCCTCGGTGCAGACGCGTGAAGCGATCGCCCGGGAGTTGCTGGG
>CAYURO010000015.1:37898-69918 GCA_964447285.1 uncultured Enterobacteriaceae bacterium
CGCGGTGACGAAGACGATGGGGACGTCGAACGGCACCTTCTCGGCAAAGGCAAAGCCGTCCTCGCCGGGCATGTGTACGTCGAGGAAAGCAACATCGATCGCTTGAGCCTCAGCGAGTTGCAGCGCCTCGGCGACACTTCGGGCCAGCGCGACGACCTCGACCCGACCGCTCGCCTCGAGCAGTTGTTGCAGGCGACGTCGAGCGGGAGGCTCATCGTCCACCACGAGCGCACGTAGCCGCGGGCCGTTGGCCTGGTTCATGGCAGAACTCCGTCGGCAGAGCCTTCGACGGGGTCCGGTGCGGGCCAGCAGACGGTCGCCGTCACCCGATCACCTCCGTCGACCATCGACGGCGACAGCTCCAGGGTCGCGGCAGCGCCGTACTCCCGCTCGAGCCGGTGACGTGTCGCCCGCAGCCCGAGGCCAGCGCCATCTCCGGTGGGCTCGCTCGTTCGCGACATCGCCCCCTCGCCCTCGCGGAGGCTACCGTCGTTCGTCACCCAGGCCGTGACGAGGCCGTTGCGGTCCTCCACGCGCACCTCGATGCAAAGGGGCTGGCCTGGCTTGGGGATGCCGTGCTTGATGGCATTCTCGACGAGGGGTTGCAGCAGCATCGGCAGGCAAGGTCGGTTGTGCAGTGCGGGCGCGACGTCCAGCGTGACCCGCAAGTCATCCTCGAAGCGAGACTTTTCGATCCGGATGTACAACTCCAGCCGCGCGAGCTCGTCGCCCAGGGTGCCCATGTGCGGCAGGGCCTCGAGCGACTGGCGCAACAGGCGGGACAGATCGAGCACCATCGATGCGGCCTGCGGTGCCCGTTCCTCGACCGCCACCAGGATGGAGTTGAGCGCATTGAACACCAGATGGGCGTTGACCTGTTGGCGCACCGTGCGCAGTTCGGTCTCGCTCGCCTCGGCACGCACCCGCAACGTTTCCCGCTCGGCTTGACCCAGCCGCTGCGTCTGTCCCACGAACATCGCGGCGGGCACCCAAGCCACAAAGGTCAGCGCGACGATGAGGCACGAGCCGACAAGGTCCTTGGTCACATCGACGTCGCCAGCTGTCGCTAGAACGAACGGGACTGTTACCGAGCAGAATGTGAGAGTACCGACGAATGCTGCGGCAATGCCAGCAAGCACCTGCCGAGCCGGGCGCCAGGAGAGCACCTGCAGTCGGCGAGCCAGGAGTGCCAGCCCATTGCAAATGGCGGTACCAAGGAAGACCCAAAGCACCCAGAAGGTGACGATGCCCCACCTGGTCTGGTCCCCGCCTTCCACGGCAGCCAACATCGCGACTGGCAGACTCCACAGCAGCGCATGGACGGCGGTACCGAACAGTCGACTCGGCGGGCGTGTGCTGACGAGCGAGTGCGGCATGGCTGCAGTATAGGGCGGCGCGACGTCGCCGGCATGCGGAGCGCCGAGCAGTTCGCCGCGGCTGCGACCCGTTCACCGAAACGTCCTCGACGAGCGAGACGACTTCCGACACAAGCAGCCCCGTCGATGCGTTGCGCGCCGACTTGTCGATGGAGCGGTACGATGTCCGATTCACGAGGGTTGACTGGGCAACGGACGGGAGTGAACCGCCTATGGCCATTGCCCTTTGTCGTTGTCGGCTTGTTCGCAGCCGGTGGCGCCAGCGCCCAGTCCGAAACGCCGTCGCCGTTGCCAAACGCCAGTACGGAGTCCGTGCCGCTCAGCCCGGGTGTCGAACCCTCGGAGCCTCCGGCGCCAGCTCCGGCCTTGGCCAGTTCTCCGAAGCGCCTGTTCTACTTTGATCAGGACTACGGGTCGGAGTCGCAATTCGGCCCGCTGAGCGCGTTCGTCAGCGTCGGCTTTTGCGTCGCCGGCAAGCCCGTCGGCTTTGGCGTCTACAGCCCCTTCGACGTGAACTACCTCGACAGCGCGAGGGAACTCGGCCGCGCGTACACAGACCTGAAGCAGATCCCGCGCGGCTACGGCAGCTACGGCCAGTGGGCCTTGCAGGAGTTCGTTCCCGGATTCGGGTCCGCGATCCTGCCCAACATCGCCTTTCATTTTCTCGGCGAGGGGATGCTCACCCGCAAGCTTCAAGAGTACAACCTCGCCCAAGGGATGAGTTTTGGCCGGGCGCGCTTTCTCGCCATTGCCACCGTGGTGGCAGCGCAACAGATGAACGAGCTCATCGAAGCCAAAACCGTTCCGATCGGGGACGGGCTGGCCGACACGCTCATCAACAACACCTTGGGAATCCTGGCGTTTCAGTTCGACGGCTTTGCGCGGCTGTTCGCCAACGACAACGTGCGCCTGTACTACTGGCCGGGGCAGCCACTGCTCGATGTGCGCGATGGTGCCATCTACAACAACAGCGAAAGCTATCTGCTCCGCACCACGCTCGGCAGTTGGACCCGAATGAGGCTCACTCTGCTGATGGGCGCCCCGTCCAGCGGACTCGGCCTCAGCTACCCCGTGCGGGGGCCAGACACGGTCGGCGTCATGATGCTGACCCAAATGCCCCTCGTCCCAGAGTACCCCTATGTCAAAGGCCCGCAGAGGGAGCGGTTCTCCTATGTCCCGGCAAAGAGCACCGACCCCTACATCACGCCGGTCAGCCCCGGCAAGGCTGCCATTCGGCTGACTTGGGATCGCGACGGCTCCCAGATGGCTACGCTTGAATTCGGCTTCCCCCCGCGTCCCAATGTCGTCGCCAACGTCTACCCCGGCTTCGTCCGCACCGGTCCCCTCCAACTCGGCGGCTACCTGTACGTTGACGACTCCATCCGCGCGTTCGGACTCACGCTTTCGAGTCTGTCCGTGATGCCGGGCGTGCGGTTCTGATCGGCGGTCGGTCACGCGTGGGCCCGGCCGCACGGGGTCAAGGGCATCGGAACCGCGTTGCGCACCCTAGCCAGGCTTCCGCGCACCGCGAGGCTGCGGCACGGTCCAGTGACGCTCGATGGGGGCGATGACAAGCTGGGCGTGGGCGATGAGGATCGTGTAGGCCTCTGGCACGCGCTTGGACTTCGTTGAGGAACACGGCCCGCATCCCGGACCTCAGGTCGGCCGCGTCGTCAGCTCGATCGACAGTGTCCGGCCCAGCACGCGCGCGGCCTTCTCGAGCGTCAGCAGCGTCACCGAAGGGCTCTCCGGGTCGAGCAATCGGTCGACGGCGGCCCGGCTGGTCTGCATCCGCCGCGCCATGTCGGATTTGCTGATGCCCTGCGCCTGCATCTGCTGTTCCACCTGCCACGCGACAACGCGCTTGACGGCCACGGCCTCGGCTTCGGCCAGCAGGCCCTGTTCGTCCAGGAATGCGTCGAAGTCGCTACCGACGTGGTGGGGGGCAAGGGGCTTGGTCATCGGGCGTTCTCCCTGCGCAGGTCGGCGGCGCGTCGGCGGGCCAGGTCCAGATCGTCGCCCGGCGTCTTGCGGGACTTCTTGATGAACGCGTGCAGCAGGACCATCCAGCCGCCGTCGGCCAGAAACAGAACGCGGGCGATGCGGCCCCCCAAGTCCGTGCGGACCTCGAACAGTCCAGCGCCAAGCGGGCGCACGAGCGGCATCCCGAGCGGCCAGCCGAACTGCACGGTCTTGATGTCCTCGCCCATCCGCCTTCGATCCTCCCGTGCCAGGTTCAGCAACCACTCGCGCACCGGCTCGGTTCCAGCCGCCGTGCGATAGAACACGACGCGGAGCCGCGGCTCGATCGACTGTATCATTTTTGATTCACCCCGCGCAAGGTCGGCCATCGGTCGCCGGGCCACGCGCCGGGTCCCAGCGCCCAATTGTCGCTCGATGCGGGCAAGCGACGCGGCAACGGACGGCAGAATAGTGCGTTCACGTGGATCGGATCCCGGAGGCATACGGAAGCGATGGCTGGTGGGCGGCCATCGAGTACCCGCCGTGGTACCTGCCGTCGGTGCCGAATTACGCGCTGCACATCCTGGGCGAGGGGATGAGCCGGGGGACGGGATCGCGCATGGAGAGGACGTGACGCGAAGCGGCGGGGAGAGGCGCGACTGCTACATCGCCACGCATGGTTACGGAGATGTGTCGGATCTTCAGCGCCTGGGCCCATCCGCCCATGGCCAACGGCATCGGAACCGCGTTCCGCACCCTACGCAGGCTCGCCCGCGCTCGCCGCTACTGACAAGAGCAAGCCGCCTCGATCTCGTCACTGCCCGCATAGCCGTCGTACCCGTCGACCACGACGTGGTACGCCTGGCCCGACTTGACCGCAAACGTCGCCTCGGCCACTCCCGTGTCGTCCATCAGCGTGCCGGTCTGGCAGGTGCTGCCGCCGCACGCCTTGGTGCCGTCGAGGATGAACAGGTCCAAGTAGCCGTCGTCGAACGCGGTCTTGGTCAGCGTGACGGTCGCGGTGCCCGTGCAATCGGGGATGAACTCGTACGCGTACTCGGACCCCGTCTCGTCGATCTCGAGAGGTAGGGAACGGTGGTCGCGAAACGCCGAAATCAGTGCACCGCCGCGAACCGGACCTGCTGGCGAGAGGTGCCGACGAAGATCTCGGCCGGAAGCGTGCGGCTGACGCCGAACGTGAACTGGTCCAGATCGGTCAGCCGCACCGTCCACTGAATGCCGCAACCTTGGGCGCAAGCGGCCGGAACGCGAGTGCCGAACAGGCCGCGTGCGTGGGCGGCCAGTACGGTGGCGCGGCAAGTCCCCACGGTATCGTTGACGTCGAGCTGGGCGGCGATGACCTGCGGCAGCCGGTTGGTCGCAGGATCGCCTGCGTCAAGGAAGAACGCGACCAGCTGATTGCGACTGTTGGGGAGGATCAGCACCCGCGAGGTCGGCGTCATCCACGCTCCGACCAACCACTCCATCGACCGCATGCGGGGCAGCACGCCCTTGATGGTCAGGGCTGGCGTGAACTCGGCCGGCACCTCGATCCGCAGCTCGGCGGTCTTGCCACGCGCAACGGCCAGCCGCTGCTCGCGCCCCGAGCCAACGTCGAAGACGGCCGTGACGTCACGCGCCGACGTGTTGCGCAGCGAGACCTCGACGACGGCGGGCGACTTGCCCTCTGCCTTGCGCACGATGTTGAGGCGGCCCGAGACGGCCGACTCTAGCGAACGCTTCTCCAACTGCTCGTCCACCAAACGGAAGTAGACCTCGGCCAGGCGGCTGTCGGGTACCTCGGTCAGCACGCGCGCCATCACCTCAAACGGGACGTCGCGGTCGGTGGCCCGTCGGTCGACCATGATTTCGCGGGCGACGGGACGCAGGGCCACGATGCGCATGGTCGGGTCCGTGCCGCACTCGAAGTGGAATTCGATGACGTCGTCGACCTTCTTGGGGGTCACCGCGCCATGCGGACGGCACGGGATGACCTGCTCGCCCGTCACGCCTTGACCGGGCTGCACGAACCGTGACACCCGCTCGCCACGGGACTCGAGGTCGATGACCAGTGGATGCTGGGTCGGATTGCGCAGGTTGTAGCGGACTGAATACTCCTTGGGCGTGAAGAACTTCCAGCGCTTGCCGCCCATCGCCTCGACCTGCTGTGCCATAGCGTCGGGGTCCATCGTCGGGCCGTTTTCGATCTCGACGGGTGAGATGACCGCGGGTTCAACCGACAACCAATCCAGCCCCGGGGCACTGCGCTGCAACGCACCGTACAGCGACGCAGACTGGGGCGCCGTCGGATAGGTCGTCAGGTAAGCGACGACAGCCGTTACCGACCCGTCCCGCTTGGCAGCCTCCGCGGCCGCGTCTGCCCCCGACGCGGGTTGGGCTTTGGCCTTGTCGGCGTCTGCCGCCTTTGCTTTCTCGGCTTCGGCAGCTCTGGCCTTCTCAGCGTCGGCGGCTTTGGCCTTCTCCGCTTCCGCAGCCTTGGTCTTCTCGGCCTCCGCGGCCTTGGCCTTCTCTGCCTCTGCGGCCTTCGCCTTCTCTGCCTCTGCGGCCTTCGCCTTCTCAGCGTCCGCGGCCTTGGCCTTCTCAGCGTCTGCAGCCTTCGCCTTGTCGTCCGCAACCTTGGCCTTGTCCGCGGAGGCCTTTGCCTTGTCCGCAACTGCCTTGGCCCTGTCGTCCGCGGCCTTGGCCTTGTCAGCTTCGGCAGCCTTGGCCTTATCGTCCGCAGCCTTCGCCTTGTCGTCCGCGACCTTGGCCTTGTCGGCCGTGACCTTGGCCTTGTCGGCCGCAGCCTTGTCTGCCGCAGCCTTGGCCGCCTTTGCGTCTTCCGCAGCCTTGCGGGCCGCTTCCTTCTCGTCCGTCTTGCGCTGCTTCTCGGCGTCGGCGGCCGCCTTGCGGTCTGCCAAAGCCTTTTCGCGCTCGGCCTTCTCCGCCGCCTTCTTCGCGCGCACCGCTTCAGCTGCGTCGGCGGCGGCCTTCTCGCGCTCAGCCTTCTCGACCGCCTTGCGCTCCTTGGCCTGGGCCGCGGTCTCCGCGAGCTTGCGCGCACGCTCTTCGGCCTCTGTGGCCTTCTTTTCCTTCTGCGCGGCGTCTGCGTTGGCCCGGGCCTTTTCCTTGTCGGCGGCTTCCGACGCCTTGCGTGCCTTCTCCTCGGATTCCGAGGCTTTTCTGGCCTTCTCGGCCGCTTCCTGAGCTTCCGCGGCCTTCTTTTCCCTCTCGGCGGCCTCCGTCGCGGCGCGCGCCTTCTCTTTCTCCGCAGCCTCGGCAGCCTTCTTGGCCTTCTCGTCGAAGTCCGCCGCGGTCAGCGCCGCCTGTTTCGCCGCCTCGCGTGCCTTGGCAGCCTCCGCGTCGGCCTTGATACGATCCTTGTTCACGGCGGGGGCGTCTGGCGTAGAGGCGGCGCGGGCAGCGATGTCCGCCATCGGCGTGCGCACGCACTTCGCGACCCATGAGTGCTCCAGCTGGGTCTCGACGTCGTCCTTCCACACCGGATTGCCGGCAGAGTCGTACGACTTCACGCGGATCGGGTTGACGACCTCGCTCTTCTCAAGCGCCATCTCAGCCAACACATCGCAGCCGTAGCGCAGGGCGTTCGCCATCAGCTCGCGCTCGGCAGCAGCCTGCGACATCGGGTCGCGGGTCGGCGGCAAGCGCAGCACGCCCAGAACGGTCGACCCGGCCGGAACGTCCTCCATCTTCGCGATCTTCTGCACCTGCACCTTCGACGGCAGGGGCGCGTAGCGTGGGGCCGAGTTCGACTTTTCGAACTGCACACCGCCGCAGCCGAGTGCGAACGCGAGCAAGCCCGACAGGCACCACAAGGGCGCGCGCCGCCACGACCGGCGAAGGCAGGCAGGAGTCGACGTGGGCATGGGCATCATGGCAAGCCTCGAGACGGCAGCGTGGGGGGAGCGCGGGAAACGGCCGAACAGTGATCGTATGTCGCCTAGAAAGGACGCACAAGCCCAAGTGCGGCCGATCCGGCCCGGCCGGTCGCTACAGCCGCAAACCCAAGACACCCAGCCTGTTTGGTGCTAGTGTGCTGCGCCCCGCCGGCCCCCAATGCACCCTCCGCCGCGGCCACCGAGAGCCCCAGCCCATGAACCCTGAACTCGACCGAGAGATCAAGCGGCGTCGCACCTTTGCGATCATCAGCCACCCCGACGCCGGCAAAACGACCATCACCGAGAAGCTGCTGCTGTTCGGTGGAGCGATCCAGCTGGCTGGCGCGGTCAAGGCCAAGAAGTCGCAGCAGTCCGCGCGGTCCGACTGGCTGGCGATCGAGAAGGAGCGCGGTATTTCGGTGTCGACCGCCGTGATGAGCTTCATCTACCGCGATCTGGCGCTGAACCTGCTCGACACGCCCGGCCACAATGACTTCAGCGAAGACACGTTTCGCACGCTGACGGCCGTGGACTCGGTGCTGATGGTCATCGACGCGGCCAAGGGCGTAGAGACCCAGACGCGCAAGCTGCTCGAGGTGTGCCGGCTGAAGCGCACGCCCGTCATCACCTTCATCAACAAGCTGGATCTCGACTCGATGGAGCCGCTGGAGATCCTGGACAACCTGGAGAAGGAACTCGGGATTTCGTGCACGCCGATGACCTGGCCGATCGGCATGGGGCCGCACTTCAAGGGCGTGTACGACCTGCGCGACAAGTCGCTGAACTTCTATCTGGCGGCAGAGCGCGGGCGCAAGAACGAGCGCGAGGTCATCGACGACCTGCAGAGCGACAAGGCCAAGGAGCTGCTGGGTCTGGACCGCAGCAAGCTGGTCGAAGAGATCGCGCTGCTGGAAGGCGCCGCGCCCACGTTTGACGAGACGCTGTTTGGTCGTGGCCAGCTCACGCCCGTGTTCTTCGGATCGGCGCTGCGGAATTTCGGGGTCAAGGAGCTGCTCGACTGCTTCTGCGATCTGGCCCCACCGCCCCAGCCGCGCGAGACGCTGACGCGGGTGGTAGTGCCGGAGGAGGAGCCGTTCTCGGGGTTCGTGTTCAAGATCCAGGCGAACATGGACAAGAACCACCGCGACCGGATGGCGTTCGTGCGGGTGTGTTCGGGCGTGTTCCGGCGCGGCATGCGGCTGGTCCACGTCCGCACCGGCAAGGAAGTCGTCGTGCGCAACGCCATGACCTTCCTGGCCCGCGACCGCAGCATCGTCGACGAGGCGTGGCCCGGCGACATCATCGGCATCCCCAACCACGGCACCATCCGCATCGCCGACACCTTTACCGAGGGCGAGGAGCTCGCATTCACCGGCGTGCCCAACTTCGCGCCAGAGCTGTTCCGCCGTGCGAGGTTGCGCGACCCGATGAAGGCCAAGGCGCTGCAGAAGGGGCTGGAGCAGGTGTGCGAGGAGGGAGCGGCGCAGCTGTTCCGCCCGCTGCTGGGGTCGGATTACGTTGTGGGTGCGCTGGGTTCGCTGCAGTTCGACGTCATCGAGGCGCGGCTGCGCGACGAGTATGGCGTGGATGCGACGTTCGAGGGCATGCAGATGCAGGTGTGCCGCTGGGTGCACTTCGACAAGCCTGACTTGCGCCGCACGTTCGAGAATTCCTACGTCAAGGACCTGTTCCTCGACGGTGGCGGCAACCTGTGCCTGCTGACCGAGACGCGCTTTCGGGCCGACTACATCGCCGAGAAGAACCCGGGCATCCACCTGACCAAGACCATCGAACTGCACCACCAGTAGCCCGCAACCCCGCACCCGCACCCGAGAACGCCGATGGACGGACGCCTGCAGATCCTGCTTGCGGCGGTGCTGTGGAGCACGGGCGGCCTGTTCATCAAGGTCCTGCTGGGGTCGGGCCATGCGCTGTCGCCGGGGACGCTGGTGTCGGTGCGCAGTCTGGCGGCGGGTCTGGTGCTCGCGTGGGCGCTGCCGCGGTTGCGCAAGCCCGTGGCGACCGCAGGGCGCGATCCGACGCCCGTGAAGTGGACCCGCGTCGCCGCACCGGCGGTCGTCTACGCCGCCTTCCTGTTCGCCTATGTCTCGGCCAACGTCTGGACGTCGGCGGCAAACGCGATTCTTCTTCAGTACTTCTACCCGCTAATCGTCGCCGTCGCGTCATTCGCGCTGTTCGGCGAGCGGCTGGTGCGCGGCGATGCATGGGCGCTGGGTCTGGGCACGCTGGGCGTCGTCGTCATCGTGGTGGGGTCGTGGCAAGGGGCCGAGGTGCTGGGCGTTACGCTGGGCATGCTGTCCGCGCTGGGCTTCGGCGCCTTCGTGCTGCTGCAGCGGCCGCTGAAGGGCGTGGACGTGCTGGCCCTGACGAGCATCAACAACCTGGTGACCTTTCTGGCGATCCTGCCGTTTGCCGATGGGATCCTCGACGCGCCGGCCGCGGCGCTGGCGCTGGTGGCCTTCCAGGGCGTGGTGCAGATCGCGGCGCCGTACGTGCTGTTCTTGAACGGCCTGCGGACGGTTCCGGCCGTGGCCGGGTCGGTGATCACGCTGGCCGAGCCGCTGCTGAACCCGCTGTGGACCTGGCTTGGGGTCGGCGAAGTGCCCAGCTTCTGGACGCTTCTGGGTGGCGGTGTGCTGCTGGCGGCGTTGGTGGTGCAGGCCGTAGACGCCGCGCGGCGGCGGGGACGGGCGGCGCGCGCGGCGGGCTAGACCGGACCGCGCTCGCCCGGCAGCAACGCCCGCGTCCGCACCGCCAGCGCTTCGGGCAGCCGCTCGCGGATCACACGCAACGCCTCTCGCGCACTGTAGATCTGGCTGACGTGGTACGGCACCAGCCACTGGCCTTGCAGCAGCTCAGCGCGCTCGATCCACTCGTCCAGATGCACATGCCCGCCCAAATGTGCATGGGCTGGCGTGCGGCGGTCGTCCAGGAACGTCGCCTCCAAGGCCATGACCTCGGCGTGTTGCAGCTCGGGCGCGTCGTGCAGGGCTTGGATGCGCGTATCCCCAGACACAGCCAAGCGAATCCTCTCAACCGCCGCCGAAACCGTCTCGCCCCGCAGGGCCAACTCTCGCAGCGTCTCGGGCGGCAACCCGGCAAACTCGGGCTTGAGTCGGTGCGGCCGCTCGACCACGGCATAGCCCAGCGCGGGCACCACGTGATGGGTCGCAAGTGCCCGCAGCCAACGGCTTTTGCCAATCGGCAGCTCGTCGCCCGGGCGCATCGGCTGCAGCGTCCACGGGAATGGCGACCCTTGCAGCCGCTCCCACGCCTGCACGATGCCGCGCAGGTCGTCGCACGCCTCGGCCGGCGCGAACACCGTCGACGGACCCATCGCGTACAGCTTGCGCAGCGCCAGGTACTGCCCCAGACCGCCCGCGTGGTCCATGTGCGCGTGCGTCAGGGCCAGGTACTTGCAGCGGGCCACGACCTCAGGAGAGCGGCCGACGTCGATCGCCAGACTCCAGGCCTGCACGCGCAGCCACGTCTCGACGCCCGCGACCGACGCCCCCTCGAGCTGGAACCCCAGACCCGGAAAGGTCAAACACGCCACCGCCGCCGGCTGCAGCTCGGGGCGGCCGGCCGGAGCCTCGGGCAAGGTGGGATCGGGCTCGGCCACGGCAAACCTCTAGGGAGCAACGGCGCGAAACAGCGACACCGGACCGCGGGCGGTCCAAGCGACGGCATCCTCGCCGATCGATCGAAACCCGACCTGACGCAGCTGGTCGGCCAGGTCGACCTCGTGCTCGGCCGCGCGCCGGGCGGCCGCCTCGGCATCGCGCGGATTGCGCCAAGTGGCCAGCGCGGCCACCTGCCACCGCCGATTCGTGGCGTGCGTGAAGTGCAGCTCGCCGCCGACCACCAGCAGCCCGCGCCAGCGGGCCAGCGATCGCAAGCGGTCGGACACGCCCAACCCTTGCATCGGCAACCACCCGACGATGCGATCGAATTTCGGCGGATTCGCGTCCAGCTCCCACACGCGGCCCGTCGCCACTTTCGCGCCCGGAACCGCCAGCATACCGGCCGGCGACAGGTCCAGCACGCGCAGCCCGTCGTCGAGTCTTGCGGCCGCGAGCAGCTGGCGGCGCAGGGCGGCCGAACCCCAGAAGAGCGGGATCTCGGGTGGACGGGGCGAAGCAGGCATGGCCACAGACATCCTTGCGTCAGCCGCGGTCGCGGGCGGGCCTTCGAGCGGCTTCCAGCGGGCGGCGCGCGACGTCCAACACGGCCGAGGCAAACGCGGCGGCGGCGGCTTCGCAGGCGGCCAGATCGCCCGTCAGCCACGCTCCGCCGAAGTTCGTCTCGGTCGGCGGGCCAAAGTACTTGCACAACCTGACGTCTGCGGCCTTCAGCGCGGCGTCGACGGCCACCACCGACTCGACGGGCGGCGCGATCAGGTACGCCAGCGGCGCGCCGCGCGGGATCCCGGCGAGCTTGCTCAGGTAGTCGCCTGTCTCGGACAACACATGGGGAAAGAACGCGGGGGAGGCACCCGGCAGCCCCTTTCCCTGATAGAAGCACGCACGATCATTCAGGTATTCGCGAAGTGCGGCAAGACCTTCCAGCACCTCGTCGGGGTCCGGTCCGGCCAGCACGCCCAGGATCTCGCCCGACAGCGGCCCCGACGCGTGCGCGGCGCCGGCGTAGAAGCTTTTGGCGTAGACGACGTCGACCTGCGCGAACTTGGTGGCCTGGTCCAGCGCGGCGTACATCGCGTCGTCCTGGTCGCAGGTGACCAGACCGATCGCGTAGTGCTGGGGACCGCAGCCAAGCTCGTCGCGCAGGGCCGGCGAGACGGACGGAATCAGGCGGCAAGACAGCAGCTTGGGCCGCAGGGGCGCGATGTCGTCGGGCAGATAGGCGGGTACGGTCATGGCTTGGACCCCGGCGCGTCGGCGGCGCCCAGGGCAAGGCCACCCCGGCCGATCTCGCGCGACTTCTTCAAAAGGACGACGGCCTGGCGCGCAGCCTCGTCGACCGAGAAGCCGGCGGGGCGCACGTTCGAGATGCAGTTCTTGTCGGCGTTGTCCTGGCCGATCGCAGGGTTCCACGCGAGGTAGATGCTGAGCGAGTCGCCGGTGCCCAGGCCCGGTCGCTCGCCCAGGCAGATCAGCGTGGCCTTGGCGCCGAGCTCGACGCCGATCTGGTCGGCCACCGCAATCCGCGCCCGGTGCACCCAGATCGGCTTGCCGACACTGAAACCGGCCGCGGCCAGCTCGCGCTGCAAGGCCGGCAGCAGCCCCACGTTGCGCTCTGCCGCCCACGCCGACAGCCCGTCGGCCAGGATGACCTGCACGTCCGCGCCGCGCGTCGCTTCAGCCCGCAGCTTTTGCAGCGACGCCTCGTCCAGCACGCGGCCCATGTCGGGTTGCAGCAAGAAGGTTTGCAGGTCGGCGGCTTGCGACCGCAACTCGACGGCACCCAGCGAGGCCAGAAATTCGGGCGTCGGCTCGGACACCACGGCGTCCTTGGCCACCGCGTGGTCGCCCCGCAGCTGCAGGTACGTCTGGGTCGGATAGCGCAACCCCGCACGCCCCACGCCCAAGCGCGCCGGCGACGCGCGGGTCAGGGCCTCGAGCGCGGCCTCGCGGGCCAGGCGGGCGATCCCGGGCAGGGCCGAGGTGCGGGGGTTGGGTGTGGTCGAAAACAGGCGCTCGGGCGAGGCCGAGTCGCCCTGGCGGGGCGCAAATCCTGCGAAAGCAACCGGGCTTGTGGCAACCGGCGCGGCAGCAGCCTGCGACTCGGCCAACACGGCGCGCACGACTTCGGCGACCAGGCGTTCGAGTTCGGTAGCTTCGCGGTCGGCCATGGACGCTGCCCCCGGGGAGTGCGGACGGAGGCGAGTGTGCTAGCGCGCGGGAGTTGGGTCAATCGGGGTTCGGGGTGGGTCTGGCCAGAGCGTGGGACGGCGGTTGACCGTGCCAATCCTCCGCTTGACAATACCGGACTAATCTGGTCTTATTTGGTTCATTGGGAGGGAGAGTGCCAAAAGCAGGGTGGGAGGAGGTCGGATCGCCGACCCCCTCCGCGGATGGGGCGTGCCTGACGTCAGCCCGCGCTTGACGCATTCGTCCACCGCGTGTACCCGCTGCTGACAGCCCGGCGCCCCCGGTTCGCGCCGCTTCAGGAGCCCCATGCGCCCCCAAGACTACGACCAAGAAGAGCTGCTGATGATGATGCAGGACGTGCTGACGTCCGCCGCGTCGGGCCACACCGAACACCTGCACTGCCCCGTGTGCGAACGCGGCGAGCTGACCTGTGAGGACGGCGACGAGGATGGCTGGCTGCGGCTCGAGTGCCCCCAGTGCGGTCTGAAGTTCGAGGGGCTGCTCGAGAATCCCGAGATCAACTACGTGCCCAACAAGAGCGGCCGCAAGAACGACCCGTTTGGCTGAACGTCACCGCCGTGGGTACTGCGCAGCGAACGCATCCAGCTGTAGCTGCTCGCCTTTCGTGCGCCCGTGCCCTGCCGGGCGCCGCCGCCACGACGCCTGGGGAAGTGCCGACTGCAGCGCGCGCGGCCCCTGCTGCTCGACCTCCCAGTCCACGGCCTGCACGGCTTCTTCCACCAGCGAGAACCGCGCCTTCTCGTGACCATCGACCGTGACCGCCCAACGCTTGCCGCGGCCGCCTTGGTCCAGCACCAGCACCTCGCGCAGTTGACCCGCCTTGATCTCGTAGTGCAGCGCCAACCCCCTGCGTCCCAAGGACTTCCACGCCAGACCCGAGATCGCCCGCACTTCCGGGTCGACGTGCAGCGTCAGCGGGTCGAAGTGCGCCGCGCGGTCCTGGATCTCGGCCAGCGTGATCGCCCCGGCCTCCAGATCGAAGCCCGGCACATCCAGCTGGATCCGCTGCCACACCCGCGCCGCGTCGGCCGCGTCCTGGCCCTGCATGTCGAAGTCGCGCGGCAGGCCGAACAGGGTCGGCAGCGTCACCAGCGACAGCGCCGACAGGTCCACGAAGTCCAGGATCAGACAGTCTTTCTTGCCCTCGAACAGCCGTGTACCGCGCCCCACGCACTGCGCGTACAGCCCCTCAGACCGCGTCGGTCGCGCCATCGCGATGCACGACACGCCGGGGTCGTCGAAGCCCTCGGTCAGCACGCCCACGTTCGTCAGCACCCGCGTGCGCCCCGCGCGAAAGTCCGCCAGCGCCTGCGCGCGCACGTCCGACGCCATCTCGCCGTGCACGATACCGGCCGGCACGCCCAAGCGATTGAGCGCATGGCACAAATTGCGCGCATGGTTCACCGTCACGCAGAAGGCCACGGTCCGGCGGTCGCGGGCCAACTCCTGGATCGAGCGGGCGACCAGAGCGTTGCGTTCTTCGATGTCGACGGCCTCGGCCAGCTCGTCATCGCGAAAGTCCATGCCGCTGCCCGACAGCTGCGTCAGATCCGCCGCCGTCGCCACGCGAAAGCCGCGCAGGGGCACCAGCCACCCTTCGGTGATCATCTCCAACAAGCCACGGTGATAGACGATCTTCTCGAACACGTCGTGCAGCGGCAGGCCGTCGCCGCGCTGGGTGGTGGCCGTGAAGCCCAACAGCGTGCCGGTCCACTCCTTGCCGAAACAGCCCAACTGCTTGAGCACGCGCTGGTTGTCCTCGGCAACCGCGTGATGGCACTCGTCGTAGAGCACGAGACCGATGTCGCGCCCCCGCACCACCCGCGCCAACCGCGACTCGTGCAGCGACCGGATCGAACAGACGATGATCTGGGCCGTTTCCGGTGCGCGCTGGCCGGCCTGCTCGATGGCGACGACGCGGTCGAGGCCGATCGCCGCCTGCAGCTTGTCGCAGGCCTGCTGCAAGAGCTCCTCGCGGTGGGCCAAGACCAACACCTGCCGCTTGGCCAGACGCGCCAACTCCGCGAACACGACGGTCTTTCCCGATCCTGTTGGCAAACACACCACCATGCGCTTCGTCCCCAGTTTGCGGGCAGCGATCACGGCGGCGATGGCGTCGCGCTGGTAGGGACGAAGGGTCGGAGCGTGCGGCGTGGGCATCGGATCCTTGGCAGCGGCCACGTGGCCTTTCCCATTGTCGCTCGCCGCAACAAAACGCCGCGGTTGACCTGCCGGTGTTGCGCCGATCAGACTGCGCGACAACCCAGAGGGCACGCCATGGTACCGAACCCCCCGCCCGAACCCCAGCCGTGCGCGTTGTGCGGAGGCCCGATTCACGCCTACCTGCCTGCATTTCACCATCTGGTCCTCGACGAGCACCGTGAAGTCGACCTGTGCCAAAGCTGCATCGACAAGTTCATGCGCTGGCAAGCGACTAAATTCGCAACGCTTTTTCCCACCAAGACCCTGAAGAAGCGGTTCGGCGGGGGCTAGCACAAGCTGGTGACCGTGACGAAAGGGGAATTTCGGCGGGATCTGGCTTGAATGCGACGCTGGTGCGGCATACGGTCGCGCCGTGAGACGGGCGCAGGTTCGTCCCCCAGGCAAGGAGCAGCATGTCCGGCATCACACCCCGCCCGGAAGCCGACGTGGGCCAGGTGGTCCTGCGCGCCGCTGAGCGCCCGAGCTACACCGAAGTCTTCCTGACCGCCACCGCGCCCGCTGTCTCGCTGGCCTCGGAAGACGCCGTCCCCCTGCTGGATCGCGCCGCACAACGACTGGCCGCCTTCGGTGCAGAACCCTTGCAGATCAAGCTGTACGCGACGCCAGAGGCCATGCCCGGCCTGCTGCGCGTGTGGCACGCGACGGCGGAGATGAACGGGCTGCCCACCTGCCCCGTCACGCCAATCGAGCGCCCGACGCTGGACGCCGGCGCCTTCCATGGCCTGCAGGTGTGGGCGCTGGCTCCCCCGGATGACGGCCCCCGCGGTCTGGTGACGACGCTGGGGACGGCCCCGGACCAAGTGCGGCGATTTCAAGGTCCCGGCTTCGCGCTGATCCACGCGGCAAACGTACAGGCCGCGACGCACACGGGCGGCGTGACCGAGCTCGACGGCATGTTCGAGCGCGCTCAGGAGCGGCTGACACGTCATGGCCAGACCTACGGACAAGTGTTTCGCACCTGGATCTATGTGCGCGAACTGTTGAAGGACTACGCGGACTTGAATCGCTCGCGCGGGGCTCACCACACCCGCCATGGCGTCTCACCCGAGACCCCGCCCGCCAGCACCGGCATTCAGGGGGCCTGCGGTCAGGCGATCGCCTTCATGGACGTGTTGGCATTGGACGCGCAGGACCCGACCCGTGTCGAAGTGCGCCCCCTGCGCCAGAGTGACCGTCAGGGCACCGCCACCAGCTACGGGTCGTCCTTCTCGCGCGGCATGGCGCTGGTCGCCGAGGGCAAGCGCACGCTGTTCGTCTCAGGCACCGCCAGCATCGATCCCGCTGGCCACAGCGTGTACTTGGACGACCCGGACGCGCAGTGCGTGGCGACGCTGTTGGCGATTGGCGGGCTGCTGGAGCAGGAGGGCGCGGGCTTGGAGCACATCCGCATGGCCACCGTCTTCTGCAAGACGCCTCAGGTGGCGCAGGCTTGGCGGCGCGTGACGAAGCTGTTGCGCATTCCCAACTTGCCTGCCGTGGTCGTCCAAGCCGACGTGTGCCGGCCCGAGCTGCTGGTCGAGGTCGAGGCCATCGCCTTCCTGTAGTCGAGGGCCACTGTGCCGGGTCAGCCGCTGCGCCCCACGGCCGTCACGCCCTCGCCCAACCTGCCGCGCCACAACTGCATGTCGGCATCGACGCCCACGACACCGCCAAACGGCAGCTCGGTCCAGTCGTTCTCGCCCTGCAAAGGCTCGCTGGACAAGATCAGGTGGTTGACCTTGCCATCCACGCTCGGCGCCTCGCAATTCGGCGCGTGAAAGGCGCACACGTCCTTGTCCTGACACACGTGCTTCCACGTCGACCAGTGCAGCTCGCGCCCCGAGCAGGCTCCCACCATCGTGTCCCCGTTCGTCAGCAGCACGGTCAAGCGGCTCGCGCGGTCGGCCGACTCGTCGCACTGCGCCCGCACCCGGTTCAGCGCCGCCTCAATGGCCCCGGCAACTTGCGGCACCGACACCACAGGCGCGTCCAGCGCGACAAGGCGCCCCAGCTCCGTCAGCACCAGCATGAACAGCATCTCGCTGTCCGTGTCGCCCAGCACCGACCGCCGCAGCGCGGGGTCGATGAGGTTCAGCAAGGCCTCGCGGTGCCTGGCGAATTCGAACACCGTGCCGTTGTGCGCCATCACCCAGCGGCCGTACTGGAAGGGGTGACTGTTCAGGACGTTGATGTCGCCGACGGTCGCCTGGCGAATGTGCGCCAGCACCGTGCGCGACGCGACCACGCCGGAGACCCGCGCGAACATGCGGTCCTGGAAGGCCGAATCCGCGCCCTTGATCAGGTGCGGCACCCCCAAGTGGTACCAGGCCACACCCCAGCCGTCCTTGTGGACGCGACTCTGCACCGCCAAGGCGTTTTCAGCCGACACGAGGCTGCGGTGCACTTGAGACGACGTGACCGAGCGAAAACCGAACAAACGGCACATGAAGACCCTCCCGGGGGGAGGTCGCAGGGTACCCGGGCCGGGGGACGGTGCAAGGAAAGGTATCAGCGACAGCCACGGAAACGGGGCGCGACCGGTGTGGTGGCGAGTCCTCTGGCTCCCCAGCACGTCCGCGGCTATGCTGGGCTTTCTCCCCCCCCCCCGTATGCGTGCCAACCCGGCCTCGCGCCTTTCAGGTGGTCCATGCTGCAGCCGACACCCCGCCGCGCCCTTGTCGTCCCCGCAGTCGCCGCCGTCGCCTTTGCGCTGCTGGCCGCTTGCTCGACGGAGTCCACAACGAGCGACGGCGACGCCTCTGCCGACATCGCGGGTGACGGTCTCGTGGCCAACTGTCTGGGTGCCGCCGACGGGCAACCGTGTGATGACGGAAGTGCTTGCACGCAAGGCGAAACCTGCGATGCGGGGACGTGTCTGGGCACACCGACCCACTGCGACGACGGCCTGCCCTGCACCACTGACGGCTGCGACCCTGCCAGCGGATGCACCCACGCAGTCTCGCAGGGATGCCTGATCGCCGGCGCGTGTCTCGCCGCCGACGCCACGCCCACCGGCGACGGGTGCAAGGTCTGCGCCCCGGCCAAAGCCACCGATGCATGGACGCCCAAACTGGTGAACACGCCCTGCAACGACGGTGACTCGTGCACGATGGAGGATAGCTGCGACGCGACAGGGACTTGCAAGGGTTCGACCTCGGCCTGCGATGACAGCAACCCGTGCACCGTCGACGCGTGCCAGCCGATTCAGGGCTGTGTCTCTACGGCGCAGGATGGCGGCTGCGACGACGGCAACCCCTGTTCGGTCAGCGACCTGTGCAAGGCCGGCAACTGCATGGCCGGCAAGGACAAACTCACGTGCGACGACGGCGACCCCTGCACCGCCGACGCCTGCGCGAAAGGGGAGGGCTGCACCGCCGTGGCCGACCCGGCGGCGTGCGACGACAGCGACCCGTGCACGACCGACACGTGCGACAAGACCCAAGGCTGCGGCCACGTCGCGCTGGCCAAGGGTGCGGCGTGCACGACCGGCGACAAGTGCCAAGTCGGCCTGAGCTGCGACCTTGAGGGCAAGTGCTCGGGCGGCAACGAGAAAGACTGTGACGACGGCAACGTGTGCACCGACGACTCGTGCCAGCCGGCGTCGGGCTGCGCGCACTGGCTGAACCATGCCGCGTGCAACGACGACGTGTCATGTACCACCCCAGACCTGTGCACGGGCGGCGTGTGCATCGGCATCAAGACCGCGTGGTGCCCGATCTGCGAGAAGATCTTCGACACGATGGCGGGCAAGCTGACGGTGTTTCAGGTGGGCAGCTCGGGCAAACCCAGCGAGGGGTTGGACATCGACGGCGACCCCGCGACCTGCTCACCCAAGGCCAACTGCGAGGGCGGCATCAACAATTCCGCAAGCCTGCTGTCTGGCCTGATCAACAAACCGCTGATCGCCGGAATCGCCGACGGGTCGATGAGCTTTGTGGCTGAGTTCGACGGCTGGAAGGGGGAGGGCATCCCGTTCACGCTGAACCTGTACCACGGTGTGATGACGCAAGAATCCAAGTCTGCGGGCTGCGACGCGCAGACCCAGGTTTGCAAGTGGCTGGTGACCCAGGACGCGATGGACGCGTCATGCAAGCCAAAGTTTTCGTTCAAGAATGCCAAGGTTGTGGGGGGACAGCTGGTCGCGGGCGGTGCGGATACCCTGTTCGCGATGGACGCAGCGCTGCTGGGCGCGCAGTCAGGCACGCTGTACGTCAAAGGTGCGCGCATCGAGGGAACGGTCGAATTCACGCCTGACGGCAAGCAGATCCAGAACGTCGCTGGCGTGCTGGGAGGGGCGGTCCCGCAGCAGGCACTGTTCGACGTGATCAATGCCCTGGACGACACCCTGTTTGCCCAGTACGGCATGAGCAAGGAAAACGTGCTGGCCTTGGTCGAGCTGGCCGTCGAGCTCGACATCGACATGGACGGCAACGGCATCGGCGACGCGGCCAGCATCGGACTGCGTTTCTCGGCCATCGGCGCCAAGATCGTGGGGATGGCCAGCGGAAGCTGAGTCACTGCCGACACTTTTCGTCAGTAGCAGTCCGTCCGCACGATCGGTTGGAACATCGCCGTGTGCCGCCCGCAGGCCTCGCGAATCGGACAGGCAGGGCAGTCGACCGTCCCCACCTCGATGCACTTGGACCGACCGTTGACGAAGAAGAAGCCGTCGACGGCCGCCACCGACACGCCCGACGCGGACACCAGCGCCTCCAGCGCCTCGTAGCAGGCGTCACGCACGGCCGCCTCGTCGGCAGGCGCCAGCCACGCCCGCTGCTCCATCGTCGCCCGCACCGCCGGGTCTTCAATCTGCACGCAACCCGTGCGCAAACAACCGCGCATCAGGTGGTAGTCGACGATGGGGCGAATGGTGTCGGGGTCTCGCAGGGCCAGGAAGCGCTCCGGCCGATTCCCCAGGATAATTGCAAGCAGAGTCGCCTTCTTGGCCAGTCGGTCCTCGCCGAAACCGGGGACGAGTTGCAGCTTGTTCAACAGGGTGCGAATCGGCGTGGGCGTCGCGTTCGCGCGCTCGACCATGGCCTCGACTGGACCTTGGGCCAGCAGGTGCGCCCCCAACGCCAAGTGCAGGCTGCGGTGCAGGCCAATCGCCGGCACGGGCGAACGACCGTCGTCCGCAGTGGTGATGCGGTCGAACAGCAGCGGGTCCGCAGCCATGCGAGCGGGGTCCAGCAGCTCGGGTTCGAGCCGTGCGGCGCGAGAAAAGGCGTGCCAGATGTAGTCGGAGCCCTTGTACCGCCGGCCATCGATCGTCGCCCACATCGGCCCCACGAAACCGGCATCGTCGGCGTGCCAAAAACCGAACTGGTGCGCGGTGGCTTGGGCGAACAGCGCAACGACGTGGGCCGCGTCCACCGCCGGAAACTGCGGCCCCGTGAAGTCCAGTGCAGAAGCGGACGCCACCTCGCGAAATCGCACAGCCAAGGTGGCCACGCGCGCTGCGTCCATGCGCGCGACGCCCTCGGAACGCGCTTGCACCCGAACCTGCACGGGCTGGCGAGGGCCGTCGCGCAGCCCTGCCGCCAGCGCCTGACCGCCCACGGCTGAGATCGCCACCCGCGCCGTCCGCAGCCCCGAAGCCAGTGGGTCCGTCCCGGTCGCCAGCGCCCCCAAATAGCCGCCGCAGAAGGCATCCCCGGCACCGGTGGGCTCGACCAGCACCGCGCCGGGCTCCGGTCGCAGCTCGCGGACTTGACCACGCTGATGGACGCGGGCGCCTTGGGACCCCAGCGTGACGCAGAGCGTGCCAGGGGCGTCTGGCAACGGAGCGTCCGGGAACAGGATCCGTGACTCTTCGAGGTTGCAGAAGAACAGGTCGCACAGGTCGCGCAACGCCCGCACGGTCTGCGTTTCCTCTTTGACGGAGCGGATGTACGTCCCCGCACTCAACCGTCCGGCAAACCCGCGGGCTCGCAGCCCTTGGGCGAACGCCAGCTGCGTCTCGGCGCGACCTCCCAACGACGCAACGTGCACAATGTCCGCGCCCAACCACTCTTGCGGCAGGTCACTGGCGACGACTTCGGCCTCCATGCCGCCCTCGGCGACCAGATACGAAGCCTGCTCTGCGCCGTCGTAGACGATGTGAAACGACGGCAGTGCCCCCGCGTGCACGGCCAGACCGCCCGGGTCCAACCCGTCTTCGCCAAACATCACGGCAACTTGGGTAGGCAGCTCGATCGGCACGCGTGCGACCAGCCCGACCCGAGCTCCCGTCCGCAGGGCCGCCAGTGCGGTCAACAGACCCGCGCCGCCGATGACCTGATGGACTTGCTCGGCCAACTCCAGCCGGTCCACCGAAGGGCACCCGACCACCACAACCTGAGGAATGCAAACAACACTTGTGGGGCGCTGGGGAGTGCGAAGAACGGTCACGGAGGACTCCGGGTTCGGGGGGCTGCGGACTTCCGGCAGTGGCGAACGGGGACGCGACTACCGCAGTGTCCGCCGCAGCTTTTCCAGCACCGAAGCGGGCGCGCGCAGCATCAGGCGCACGCCTTCGCCGTGGTAGGTCTCTTCGAGAACGCGGGTCGCCGCGCGGATCTCGCCCAGCATCCCCAGCTTTGCGTAGGGCACGTCGACCTGTGCTGCCGCCATTTGCGAGTCGTAGAAGTCGACGATGGCCTGCCGCAACGCCTGCATCGTCTTCGGGTCGCGCGTGCTGGTCCTCAGGGCATCCGGGAACTCGCCGCCCAGACGCTCCAGCCCTGCAGGCTCGACCCGGTCGGTCTTGTGCAGCAGCAACTGAACCGGAATCTCGCCCGCACCGATCTCCGCCAGCACTTGCCGCGTCACCGACAGATGGGCGGGCATTTCGGGGTCCGATGCGTCGAGCACGATCAGCAGCAGACCCGCCTCACGCGCCTCCTCCAGCGTCGACCGGAACGAGGCGACCAGACCATGCGGCAGGTTGCGCAGGAAGCCGACCGTGTCGGCCACCAGAATACGCGGCGTCGTCTCCGGCTGCAGCGCGCGCACCGTCGTGCCCAGCGTGGCGAACAGGGCATCCTGGACGTAGACCTCGCTGCCGGTCAGCACCCGCATCAGCGACGACTTGCCAGAGTTGGTGTAGCCGACCAGCGCCACCCGCGCCTGTTCAGTGCGGCGGGCGCGGCGCGAGTCTTCGGTCGCGCGGACGGTCTCGAGCTCCTTGCGAAGGGCTGCCGTGCGGTCGCGCGTCCGCTGCTTGGCCAACTCCAAGTTCGTGTGCCCACGACCGCCACGACCGCCACCGCCGCCCTCGCGGTCCGCGATGTTGTCGTCGTCGCGCAGGCGTGGCGTGTCGTACAGCAGCCGGGCCAGCTCCAGCTCCAACCGAGCCTCGCGCGTGCGCGCGCGCTGCTCGAAGACCAGCAGAATGATGCCGGTGCGGTCCAAAACCTCCACGCCCAAGGCCCGCTCGAGGTTGCGCTGCTGGCCAGGCACCAACTCGGCGTCCACCACGACCAGATCGGCGCGGCGCGGCTCCGGAGTCGACTCCGGCAGCTCTGCTTCGTCCTTGTCCTTCTTGCCGCCGTGGGTCTTGTTGCGCGGTCCAACGTGAATCTCGCCGGTACCGCCGGTCCACGACGCCGCCTCATGCAACTTGCCGCCCCCCAACAGCAGCGCCGCCGTCAGATTGGGGCGCTTCTGAGTCAGCCGGTGCACGACGGTCAGGCCCAACCCCTTGCACAGGTGTTCGAGCTCGTCCAGTGAGACGGAGACTTCCGCGTCCGGGACGTCGGGCAGCTGCACGGAGACCAGCATCGCGCGGCGTTGCGGGCGCTCTGTGTCGTGGTGACGATCAGCGGGACTGGGCATGGAACTCCGGCGCGGCGGTGCGATCTGGTGCCGGCGCGGCTGGGGGACCGTAGCGCCCTCTCACGAACCGGTCAACGTGAAGTGCGCGCCGGGGTGGCGCAGGTTCGCAACACCGCCGAACTCGTCGGACCAGAACCCTGCCAGGCAGTACGGAAGTCGGCCGTCCAATCCAACGGGGCTTCACTTGACCAGACTCGCCGAGACGGGCTAGGTTCGCGCCATCCAGCGCGCGAACGGCCCCGCCGCATCGGCCGGAGAAGCGGAAATCACGTTGCCCACTGCGGCGATGGTGCATCTGAATGCAACAGGAAGCGAAAGCCATCCCCGCAAGGCAGGATTTGGACCAAGGTGTGCTGGGCACCGAAGACCTGCGCTCGCTGCTCGAGGCGCGGCCGGACCTGTTCTTCCATCTGGATGCCAACGGCCGGTTCACGTCCTATCAGGCGAGTGACGAAGCCGACCTGCTTGTCCCGCCCTCGTTCTTCATCGGCAAGCGCCCGGATGAGGTGCTGCCGCCCGAAGTGGCCAAGGCCCTTGCCGACGCCGGTGCCCAAGCGCTGCGCCAAGGGACGCCAACGACCTGCACCTACGAGCTGGAGGTCGCCGGCAGGCGGCAGCAGTTCGAGGCGCGCCTTTTCGGCAATTCCCAAGGTGAGTTGCTGGCTTCCGCGCGAAATCTGACCCACCTGAACAAGGCCATCGATGCGCTAGGGGCTGCGGTCGAGGCCAGCTGGCGACAGACCGCCTACCTGCAGTCGATCCTCGACACCTTTCCCTTCCTGGTCTGGCTCAAGGACGCCGAGAGCCGCTTTCTTGCCGTGAACCGCGCATTCGCAAAGGCCGCGGGGCGGGAGACTACCGCAGAATTCCTTGGGGTAACGGACTTCGACGTGTGGCCGCACGATCTCGCCAAGGCGTATCGCGCCGACGACGCCGAGGTGCTCACCCGTCGCCAC
Source organism: uncultured Enterobacteriaceae bacterium (assembly GCA_964447285.1). Taxonomy (GTDB): domain Bacteria; phylum Myxococcota_A; class UBA9042; order UBA9042; family UBA9042; genus CAJBNH01. The sequence goes on from CAYURO010000015.1 coordinate 61,982, forward strand.
AAGAAGACCGTCGTCGAAGAAATCAGCCATGAGGGCGACCGCATCTGGTTCGAGACCTTCAAGTCGCCCGTATTCGCCAAGGACGGCACCATGCTCGGCACCGTGGGTTTTTCCCGCGACGTCAGCGACCGACTCCGCGCCGAGCACGAGGCCTCGTATCGCGCCAAGTTCGAGAGCCACTTGCGCGAGCTGACGACCGAATTCGTGGACATCACCACCCGCGGCGTCGACGAAGTCGTCAACGAGTCCTTGGGACGTATCGGCACGTTCATCGAAGCCGACCGCGTCTACGTCTTCCAGTTCGACGCGAACCACCAGCTGATGGACAACACGCACGAGTGGTGTGCGCCCGGAATCACGCCTGAGATCGAAAACCTGCGCGATGTGCCCTGCTCCATCTTGCCCCGCTGGGTCGTTGAGCTCGAGGCCCTGCGAGACATTCGCATTTCCAGCGTGGCCGACCTGCCGCAGGACTGGGCCGCCGAGCGCGAGATCTTGCAACCGCAAGGCATCCAGTCGCTGATCGTCGTGCCGATGATCCATGTGGGCGCCCTGCTTGGCTTCGTGGGCTTCGACTCCGTGCGGAGCAAGCGCGTGTGGCAGGACTTCGAGGCGCACATGCTGCGCTTCATGGCGCACCTGATCGGCAGCGCCATCCAACGCAACCGGGCCGAAGCGGCGATGCTCGAGTCGAACCGACAGCTCGAGGAGGCGTCGACGCGCGCTCAGGCCGCCAGCCGAGCCAAGAGCCTGTTCCTGGCGACCATGAGCCACGAGATCCGCACCCCCATGAACGGCGTGTTGGGCATGACCGGACTGCTCGCGGACACCACGTTGGACGATACGCAGCGCGGCTATCTCGAGGCGATCGATGTCTCAGCCCGCGCACTACTAGCGATCATTAACGATATTCTTGACTTGTCCAAGATCGAGGCCGGCCACATCACGCGCGAGGACACAGACTTCGATCTCGAAGTTCTGCTGGGAGAGGCGCTGGAGCTGACGATTCCGCTGCTGAAGAACAAGCCGGTGGACATCCGCCTGACCTATCCCAGCAACGCCCCGCACCACGTGGTCGGCGACTCGGGCCGGCTGCGCCAGATCATCGTCAACATCTGCAGCAACGCCGCGAAGTTCACCGACAAGGGCAACATCGACATCCGGGTGACGGCAACCCCCGAGGGCCCCCACGTGGCGAGCTTCGTCATCGAAGTGACCGACACCGGTGTCGGCATCCCCGCTGAGGCGCTGGGGCGGATCTTCGATGCGTTCGAGCAGGCCGACTCGTCCACCGCACGCCGCTTTGGCGGAACCGGTCTGGGTCTGTCCATCTCCGACCGCCTGATCAAGCTGCTGGGTGGCTCGATCCAAGTCGAGAGCACCGAGGGTGTGGGCTCGACCTTCCGCTGCATCGTGCCACTGACGCTCGCTGCCCCGACGGCCCGGCTCCCGGAACGGCATCGTTCGTCCTCGACGCTCCGCAGTCTGCCGCCGATCGAACCCCGCCTTCGCGTCCTGGTGGCAGAGGATAACCCCGTCAACACCAACCTGATTGTCGCCGTGCTGACCCGCTTGGGCTGCCATGTGGACACGGCGGGCAACGGCATCGAGGCCCTGCAGGCCCTTGAGTCGGTCGGTTGCGACGTCGTGCTGATGGACTGCGAGATGCCGCTGATGGACGGCTACGAAGCGACCCAACGCATCCGCGCCCTTCCCGTGGCTCGCGGCGGCAAGGTGCCGATCATCGCCATGACCGCCCACGCGCTGACGGAAGACCGCGACCGCTGTTTGGCCTTCGGCATGGACGACTACCTGTCCAAACCTCTGCAATTCGACAAGCTTCACGAGCTGTTGGCCAACTTGGCCAGCGCGCTGCCGCCCCACCGCCACACGCACCGGCAAGTCAGCGCCGGGACCGAGGCGCAGTCCGGCGTCAATCTGGCCAAGTTGGCGGAGCTTGACGTCTTGGACCCCGACGGCACCTCCGGACTGGTGGTCGACCTGATGCGTCTTGTCGTGGCGGACATGCCGCGCGACCTCCGCAGCCTGCAGGATGCCCTCAATCACCAAGACTATCTGGAGATCCGACGGGTTTGCCACCGCATGACGTCGTCCGCGGCCCAGTTCGGCCTGCGCGGCGTCGGCGTGCACCTCAAGGCGATGGGAGATCACTGCCGGACACTGCAACTGCATGAGCTCAAGGGTGATCTTGCAATGCTCGAGGCAGAGTGGCAGCACGCAGCGCAAGTGCTGACGACCGAGATCCTGCGGCGTGAGGCGGCGGTCTCGTACCCCTAGCGTTCCTCAGTGCCCCGGACGTGCCTGCTTCAGGATGCCGTCGCCGCGCGCGGGCTGGCCGAAGGCTCGTACCGTCCCGTGTGCGGGATGGCAGGCGCCGACACGGTCGGAGCGACCGGTGCCGCTGCGTCAGGCGAAGGCGTGTTGCTGTTTGGAGACGTGATCGACTTCCACACCGGCTCCTGCAGCAACGAGACACGCACCGGGCGCACGGGGTCTGCCATGCCCTTCAGGAACGTCTCGGGCAGCTCGTCGGCCTTCACGTAGTCCTTGACAGCCTCATAGGTCGAAGGAGCAACCAGCACTTCTCCGGCCGTCGCCATGCTGCACAGACGCGACGCAAGGTTCACGCCGCGGCCGAACACCGTGTAGCTCATGGTACGGGTCGAACCGACGTAACCCGCGATCACTTGGGCGGTCGCGATGCCAATGCCCACGCAGATCTGCTCTTTTCCGTGTTTGGCGCGCTCAAAATTCAGTTCGCGCACGGCCATCTGCATCTCGTGCCCGGCCTGCACGGCCCGCAGCTCGTCGTCGGCGGTCCCCAGCGGGGCACCCCACAGCGCCATGACGGCGTCGCCGATGTACTTGTCCAGCGTGCCCTGATGCTGGAAGACGATGTTGCTGAGCCGCTCGAAGTAGTCGTTCATCATCGCGACCATTTCGACCGGGGGCAGCCGCTCCGTCAGGCTGGTGAAGCCCCGGATGTCGGCGAACAGCACCGTCACCCGCTTGGCCGCGCCGCTCTTCTCGATCACGAGGTCGCCTGACACGATCCGCTCCACCAAGTTGGGCGAGAGCATGCGCGACAGCGACAGTCGCAGCGCCGCTTCTTCGAGCAACCGCCGCTGCAACAGGGCGTTGTCGATGGACACCGACGCCTGCCGTGCCACCGCCGCCAGCACGGCCAGATCCTTCTCCGTGAACAGGCCCGACGAGATCAGCGAGTCGACGTGCAGCGCGCCAATCAGACGGTCGTTCGTCCTCAGCGGCACGGTCATGCTCGACCGGATGCCCTGGATCTTCACCGACTCGGCGTTCTTGAACCGCTCGTCCAACCGCGCGTCCATGCTGAGGATCGCGGCGTTCATGGTCATGGCCTGATGCAGGATCGACCGCGGCACCAACGTCCCCGTGCCATCGGAGAAGCGAGCCCCCGGGCGCGTCTTGACCGCCGCCGCAAGCAACCTGTCCGCCGGATGGTCGGTGCGGGACTCGTCCAGAAACAACACGGCCGCTCGGTCGACCGGCAGCCACTCAAAAATGCGCTGCAGCAGGCGGTCCAGCAGCGTGTCGATGTCCTTGGCCTCGTGCAGGTCCAGCGAAAGGGTGTAGGCGAGACGGAGCTTTTCATAATCCGCCCGCAGCATCCGGTCGCTTTCGACCATGTCGCTGGGCATAAACTGCTGTGCGAAGGGCACCTGCATCGTCGCTTGCACGGCCGGCATGACCTCGGAGGGGCGGTGTCCGGACTCAGGGAGGGTCTCGGCCGACACGGTGCGGGCGACCTCGGCGGCAAACTTCCACTCCGTCGTACCGAACCGCAGCACGTCGCCGTCTCGCAGCGTCACCACCCCTTCGACCTTGACGTTGTTGATGCACGTGCCGTTGCGGCTGCTCAGGTCCTTCAGCTGCCAAGTTCCCGAGCCAGGCACCCGCTGAATCACCGCGTGCTCGCCCGATACGAGCCGGTCGATGATCTGCACGGTGTTGGTGGGCTGGCGGCCGACCGTGGTGACGTCGGCGAGGACAATCGACTGCTCAGCATCACTGACGTCGAGGCGAATCAGGCGGGTCGCGCGCATGGCGTACACCTTCAAAGGGGGCCGGTATTGACTCAGACGGATGCCCCGACGGACGCGAGGCAAAGTCCGAGGGCGATGTATGACGATTGCGCGCAACTAAGTCAATTCAGAAGCGAATCCCGACGTCAGACCGTTCCTCCACGGGACTGATCCGCGTCATATCGGGGCGCGCGTCCGGCGGAAACCGTCTTGTAATGGGGCGTGCTTGCCGTGAGGGTCCAACGCCCTGCGTTGCAGGCGTTGCGGAAAGTTGAGCGTGCTTTGGTCGACATCGTCGAGGTCTTCCGCCCCCGGCACCCAAGGGCCAGGTGACGCCGCGTGGGCGCCGAGAGCGGATGAGGTCGGTCGTCCTACTTGGTCCCGGTAGGCGCGGGCTGGGCGGGCTTCTCGGACTCGACCTTCTCCGTCGACTCCACCGGCTTGCCTCCCATCTCGACGATGCGGAACTGCACGCGGCGGTTCTGCTCGCGGCAACCGGCCATCGCCTTCTTGTCCGCCTTCTTGGCCGACGTCAGCTTCGCCACGTCCTGACACAGGGGCGCAGTCTCGCCATAGCCCTTGCTGTCCAGTCTAGCGACGTCGACTCCCTTGCCCGTCAGGTACTTCGCCACCGCCGCCGCACGCGCCTGCGACAGGTCCAGATTCGCCTGGTCGTTGCCCACGTCGTCGGTGTGACCTTCGACCATCAGCTTGGTGACCTGCGGGTACGCCTTGAGGATCGACGCCACCGCGTCCAGCACCGGGAAGCTGACCGGGCGGATGTCCGCCTTGGCCGTCTCGAAGAAGACCTTGTCCAGGATCTTGATCTCCTTGTCCGTCATGATGACGGTCGCCTTCGCGTCCGGGCACCCGTCCTCGTCATCGATGCCGTTGTAGGTCTCCGCCTTGTCTGGGCACTTGTCCTTCTTGTCGGGGATGCCGTCCTTGTCCTGGTCGCGCACCGGGCAGCCCTGCTCTTCCTTGACGCCGAACTCGATCGGGCACTTGTCGTCGCCGTCCAAGATGCCGTCCTTGTCGTTGTCCGGGTCCGGGCAGCCGTTGTCGTCCTCGAAGTTGTCCTTGTCCTCGGGATCCAGCGGGCACTTGTCCTGGATGTCGAGGATGCCGTCCTTGTCGTTGTCCGGATCCGGGCACCCGTTGTCGTCCTCGAAGCTGTCCTTGTCTTCCGGGTCCAGCGGGCACTTGTCGTCGCCGTCCAGAATGCCGTCGTTGTCGTTGTCCGGGTCGGGGCAGCCGTCCCCGTCCTCGAACTGGTCCTTGTCTTCGGGCCGCGTCGGGCAGCCGTCGGTGACGTCCGGGTTGCCGTCCTTATCGGTGTCCTTCTCCGGGTCCGGCGCCCACGCCAGCCCGCCGATGACGCGAAACTGCGGCGTGCCCAGCCCCTGACCGACGCCGGGCCCCCCCGCCACGGTCGCCAGTAGGTCCAGCGGCAGCCTCACGCGCGCGCCCGCGAGGACCTCGCCGGCAAAGGATCCGCCGTCCTGGTCTTCCAGCGAAACGCCAAACGAGGTGTCCGCCAGCACGTCCACCAGCTCGTGCCCCCGCACTTGACCGCCGACCGACACCGACAACTCGTTGCCGACTGCGACTTGCTGCGTACTCTTCGAAAACGCAAAGGTGGTCGAGGGCTGCATCCGCATGCCGACGTTGGCGACGACCTTCCACGCGTCCTCGTCCCACGACGCGGCCAAGCGCGGGTCGAAACCGACACCGTCGTCGGAAAAGTAGGTCGCTGAGCCCGAGGGCACCGAGATAGGCACGGCCAGCGCCAGATTCAGCGGCCCCGAGGAGAACAGGCGAACCTTGGGAATCAGGCGCAAGTCGCCCAAACCCGCCGACAGGTTGGTGGTGTCGCCAAAGCCCGGTACGCGAGCATCGCCGCCCTGAACGAGCATCACGGGCATGGCAAGGCCGAACTCGAACCACTTCGTGAGGCCGATCGCGGCGATGACCTGGGCGTTGAGCTGATAGCCCACCTCGTCGTACAGGTCCTTGTCGTTCACGGTGTCGATCACGCGCAGCGGCCGATGGTCCCAGTGCAGGTACAGGCCGACGGTCGGGACCAGATGCCCCAGCGTCTTGCCGGACTCGCCGAACAGCAGGCCCTGCCACGAGGCCGGGGGGCGAAACCGCTCGACGGAGAACGCTCCGGTCTGCGCTTGCGCCTGCGCCGGAGCGAACAAGGCCCCAACGACGACGATGGCCAGAACCGCCAGAGCGCCGCGCACCGCCACCGCCGCCGTCTCGGGACGACGCGTTGCCGCCTCCCGGGCTCGGCTGCGACGCAACACCACAAAGCCGAGCAGACCCAGCAGCATCAGCCACGGCACGCCCGCCGCATTGCCGCCGGGACCAGCCGTACAGCCACCGCCTGCGATCATCGCTGAGTCAGCCGGGTTCACCTTGCCATCCAAGATGCCGTCGCCGTTGGTGTCCTGAATCAGCGGGTCGGTCTCGCCCTCGTCGACGGCGCCGTTCTTGTTGGCGTCTTCGGCGCCGTCGGTCAGGCCGTCGCCATCCGTGTCGGGCATCAGAGGATCGGTCTCGCCCGGGTCGACGTTGCCGTTCTTGTTGGCGTCTTCCAGCCCGTCGGTCAGGCCGTCACCATCGGTGTCGAGCTTGCGCGGGTCCGTCTCGCCCGCGTCGATGTTGCCGTTCTGGTTGGTGTCTTCCAGACCATCGATCAGGCCGTCGCCGTCGGTGTCCTTGACCAGCGGGTCGGTCTCTCCGTCGTCCAGCTTGCCGTCGCCGTTCTTGTCCTCGACCACGTCCAGCAGGCCGTCACCGTCGTCGTCGCCGTCGCACAGGTCGCCCTGCTTGTCGCCGTCGGTGTCCACCTGCTTGGGGTCGGCCACCTTCGGACACAGGTCGACGAGGTCGTCGATACCGTCGCCGTCGTCATCCGGGTCACATGCGTCGCCCTTCTTGTCGCCATCCGTGTCGGTCTGGCTCGGGTCCGGCACCAGTGGGCACAGGTCTTTGCCGTCATCAATCCCGTCGCCGTCCGTGTCGGCCTTGGTCGGGTCGGTGCCAATCACGGCCTCCTGTTCGTCGGTCAGGCCGTCGCCGTCCCCGTCGGCAGGCTTCGGCACGTCGTCGGCGGCAACATTGGGGTCGGTCTCGCCCGAGTCCACCTTGCCGTTTTGGTTGGAGTCCTCGACGCCGTCGGAGACGCTGCCGTTGTCGGTGTCCACCTTGGTCGGATCGGTTGTTGTCGCGGGGTCTGCGTCGCCCTCGAACGGTTCGGCGGTGCCGCCAATGGCCGTGCCGCTGGCGTCCTCAGACGCAGGAATGCCCTGGACGATGCCCAGCTCGACGCCGTCATCCAAGCCGTCGCCATCCGAGTCCTTCTTCAGCGGGTCCGTAGGCGCAAAGGCCGCAAGCGGACCGGTGCCGAGCACCTCGTCCCCGTCCTTGAGCCCGTCGTCATCGCTGTCGGCATCGACCGGGTCGGTGTCGGACCCGGGCTCGTACACCTCGGTCGCGCCCTTGGCCAGCTCTACCCCATCGCTCAGGCCGTCGCCATCGGTGTCCGCCTGATTCGGGTTGGTCCCCAACGTCAACCACTCGAGACCGTCGTTCAGTCCATCGCCATCGGTGTCGGGATTCTCAGAATCCGTGCCGATTTCCCATTCCTTCAGGTCCGTCAATCCATCGCCGTCGCCATCGCGCTCCGCACACGTCTTGCCGTCACCCTCGTAACCGGTGATGCAGGCACAGCTATTGGTGCCAGAGCCGGTCTTGGTGCACGTCGCGTTGGCATCGCAGCCGCCGTTTTCCGTCTGGCAGGCGTCGATCTCGGCACACGTCTTGCCGTCGCCCTCGTAACCGGTC
>CAYURO010000015.1:70018-105654 GCA_964447285.1 uncultured Enterobacteriaceae bacterium
CGTCTGGCAGGCGTCGATCTCGGCACACGTCTTGCCGTCGCCCTCGTAACCGGTCATGCAGGCGCAGCTGTTGGTGCCGGGGCCGGTCTTGGTGCACGTCGCGTTGGCATCGCAGCCGCCGTTTTCCGTCTGGCAGGCGTCGATCTCGGCACACGTCTTGCCGTCGCCCTCGTAACCGGTCGGACACGGGCCGCACTCCACGACGCTAGCATGGACCGTGCACTTGACCAGCAAGCTGCAGCCGCCGTTCTTCGTCGCGCACGGGTCGGTGATCGTCAGGGCGAATTTGGCGGTGGTGCTTCCATTCGCAACACTCGCGACGACGTCGAATCCGCCGACGAGGTCGTTGGCCGTGACCATCGTGGCGGCCGTTCCGTCTGCGCCGGTGGTTGCAATCGGCGTGCTCGGACTGCCCGAGGCCCCGCTGGCGGGAGCGGTGAACGTCACCGCGGCGTTGGCGACGACGTTTCCGAACGCGTCCGTCACTTTCACGACCAGAGCGGCGGCAAATTCGGTCCCGGCGCCGGCGGACTGGCCGCCGCCGGAAATGGCCGTCACGTTCTTGGCCGCGCCTGCGTCATTGGTCAGCGAAAACGACACCGGTGACGCGTCCGCGGCGGATGCAGAGACAACGTAGCTGCCCGCCACGTTGTTTGCGACTGGTGCTGTCGTCTCCGCGATGCCATCGACATCTGTCGTGATGGTCTTGGTCACGACGCTGGCAGAGGCACCGCTCGCAGGGAACGTAAACGTGACGGTGGCGCCCTCGATGGCGTCGCCGTTGCTGTCGGTCAACTGGACAACCAGCGTTCGCGGAAACGCCGTTCCTACCGTGGTGTGCATGGCGTCCAGACCGGCGATCGACAGCACACTCGCGCCCAGATTCGTCAGACGGAATTGGCCGCTATCTTTCACGCCGGCGATTGTCGCCGTGACATCGTACGTACCGATCGTCGCGTTGGCCGTCGCCGTGATGGACGCAAGACCATTGCTGTCGGTGATGGCCGTCTTGGCCGAGAGCGTCGCGCTTGCGCCACTCGCCGGAGCCGCAAACGTGACGGTCACGCCGCTCAACGGGTTGCCGGCCATATCAGCGACCGCCACGACCAGCGCCTTGGCAAACGCCGCCGAAGCCGGTGCACCTTGCGGCGACCCGCTGACGATGAAGACCGTTGCGGGTTCCTTCGGCAGGTTCTCCATCTCGAACAAGACGGCCGCCAAGCTGCCGGTGGACGCCTTGGCACTCCACTTGCCGGCGGTGGTGTTGGCGGTCGCCGTCATCGTCGCGTAGCCGGACGCATCGCTGACCGCGCTTGCGGCCGTCATCGTGCCGCTGGCCCCGGAGGCAGCGCCCGCGAAATTGACGGTGACGCCGGCCACTGGGCTGCCGGCCGCGTCGACCGCTCGCACCGTCAGCGGCACGTTGAACGCGCTGCCGATCGGGGCCTGATTGAGGTCGGGCGCCTTGCCGCCGGTCACATAGACCAGCGAGGCGACCGGACCGACGTTGGTCAACGCGAACTCGGCGCTGCCGATGACGTTGGCCGTCGTCGCGGTGACCTTGTAGGTTCCAGCGGTGCCGTTCGCTGTCGCCGTCATGACCGCGATGCCCTGCGCGTTGGTCGTGGCCGAACTTGCCGGCAGACTCGCGCTTGCTCCGCTGGCAGGGGCGCTGAAAGAGACGGACTTGCCGCTGACCGGGGTTCCCACGTCATCGACAACAAGCACGGAGATCTGCTGCGCAAACTGCTTCGTGGTCGCCGCGGACTGCGGTGTGCCCGAGAACGCATGGATGCTCTTGGCCACGTTGGCGGTCACGGCAGCGAACGTCGCCGTGAGGTTCATGCTGGATCCCGTCATGGTCACGGTGCAGATCGGGCTGGTGCCGCACGCCAAGGCCGCACCGGTCCACCCGACGAACTTGTTGCCAGCGGTGGGATCCGCCACCAACTGCACCTTGTAGGTCGTGGCGTAGTCGTGCTTCGTGCTGCCGCAGCTGGTGCCGCAAACGAGGCCGGCCGGGCTGGCGGAAACCACGCCAAGGCTATTGCCCCCCGACTTGGTCAGATTGAGCGTCGTGCGAGCAGAGCCGATCGTCTGCACCATGCCGCGCGTGTTGTTCGACGAATCGATGTCGAGGTAACCGGCGGGCTGCTTGGTGCTGGACGCCGTCGTCAACAGGTCGACCCCGGACCCCGACACGACGTCGGCCCAAATGAGGTAACTGCGCACGGTGTCGGCGTCGATCAATTGTTGGTGAGAGAAGCTGCCTGAGCCCTTCGACTTCTTCGAGCATCCGGAGGTGCTGGTCGCATCGGTTCCCTGCAGCCTGCACCACTTGACGTTGGTGAGCTTGTTGGGCGCGATGTAGGACGTGATGGCGTTGATGTTGAACGCACCCTGGTTGCGAACCCGGACGACCCAGTAGGGACCGTTCTGCCCCCAGAGCAGGGACTGATGCGACGCCACGATCTCATACATGTTCAGGTCGGTCAGGGCGTCGGCGTTCGGCGCGGCCTCGATCGGCGTTTCCAGTGTGGAGCCGAGCATGTAGGGAGCGTTCACCGCCTGAGTCGCGTAGTTGCCGTTGACGACAGAGCCCTTTGCCGACGCCGCAACCTTGACCCGCACCTGGAAGTCACCGCTCTGGTCCGCCGCGAGTGTCCCCAACGGACACACGATCACACCGGCCGCACCATTCGCGGGTCCCGTACAGCCGGTCGGCAGCGCCACGCTGTTGTCCCAAGTGGTCCCGGGAGGCGTGGTGAACGACAGCTTCGCGCCGACCGCCGAGGCACTGCCGCCGTTGTGGTAGTGAAAGGTGTAGGTGAGCGAAGAGCCCGCAGCGACGCTTGCCTTGTCCGCGGTCGCCCACGCAAACAAGCCTGGAATCGCGCTGCCGAAGCCATCCACGTAGACCCGGCCGAAGTGGCCTCCCAAAGAGCAGCCCGACGCGACGACCCGCAGCCGCAGTTGGTCGCCCACTTGCACCTTGGATCCCGCCTTGATGTCAACAAGTTGCCATTGAGTCCACTGCGTCGTGGTCCCGGTCAAGGTGCTGGTGGTGGTGATCCAGGGCACGCCCACTTGTCCAGCGGTGTTGAAGTCGGTGTAGAGAACGGCGCCGGACGTCACGTTGTCGACTTGGACGTAGTAGTACGGCTGCTGGGCGTAGCTGTGCGCCGGATTCTCCAGCACCGGTGCAATCGCGAAGCGCACGTGGATCTCGCCGTCGGTCGCGTCGATATCGCTCTCTGTCGCCACGGCGGTCTGGGTCAGCTCGTTGGCGTTCTTGTTCTTGCCCGTCACGGAGGGGCCACCGTAGTTGACCCGCGCACCCCGGCTGCCGAACAAGGGAAACCGGAACGCTTGGGCTGTCCCCAGATCCGGGTCCGCCTGTGATGCGGCCACGCCACCCACGACCGACGTGATGGTCTTTCCCGCACCCGGTGAACCGAGCCGCAACGCCGCATACGTGGTCGGCGGGGCCGTTGCGGTGCCCAACACGCCGCTGCTGTTCAGGTAGGCAAGGACCGTCCAGCCCGTGGGCGGCGTGGTCCCGATGGCATCCGTCTCGAAGTCGCCGTTGACGAACGGTCCCGCTTGAGCGGAAACGCTGACGGCAAGCAGGCCGAGGACGAACGCGGCCGTCACTGCAGGCTTGGCGACGAGGAAGTGCGATGGATTGCGGTTCATGTCGGTCCGAAAGTGGAGAGTTTGCGGGCAGTGCGCTGAAAGCTTTGGCGACGTTTGCCCAGCTACGCGGAGAAGGGGGATCGACTGTACGGATGAATGCGGTCGCGTCAACGGCACCAAGGCGGGAGCCCTGGAAATGAGAACGTCTTGACCCATTTTGAGCCGCTCCGACCAACCCCTTGAGGTGCCGCGCTGAAGGCGGTCAGACAGGTCCGGTGCGAGTGGATGACGCAACGAATGCAGAGGATGCGCAGGCAGGTTCGCTTGACTTTGCAAGTGCAAAGCGTGACCCAGTTGGGGGCGAGCTGCGATCGTGTGCGACGCCTCGACCAAGACATGCCACAAACGAGGCGTCACCGGACTCTCGCCCTGCCCGCAACACCGGATCAACCGCCCATGACCCTTCCGCATTTGCTGGGCCTGCTGCCGGACGACCTTGAGGCGCTGCTGGTGCGCGCAGGGGTAGCGGTCCGACCCGCAGAGACGCGGCGGATGCTCGCGCACGCGATCTCGCACGGCCTGCAAGGGTTCCCGACCGCTCGGCCGCTTCCGGCCCGACTGATGACCGAGATCGCCGCGCGATTTGAACGTCATGTACCAGAAGTGGTTGATCGTGCGACGGATCCTCAGGACGGCTTCGTCAAGCTGCTGCTGCGCCTGCCCGATGGCGCGCTGTGCGAGGCCGTGCGCATCCCGCTGGAGGCGGAGGGCCGCTACTCGGTGTGCCTGTCGACTCAAGTCGGCTGCGCGATGCAGTGCGCCTTCTGCGCGACGGGGCGATTGGGGCTGCGGCGGAATTTGCAGGCGTGGGAAATGGTTGCGGCATTTCTGGCCGTTCGCGCCGAGACTCCGGGCCGCGTGACGGGTGCCGTGTTCATGGGTCAAGGCGAGCCGTTCGCAAACTACGACGCCGTGATTCAAGCGGCGCGGGTCCTGTCGCACCCGTGCGGCGGGCGAATTTCCTCAGAGGCGATTTCGATTTCTACCGTCGGTCTGGTCCCGCAGATTCGCCGCTACACCGCAGAGAAGCACCCGTATCGTCTGGTGATCTCGCTGACGTCCACGGTTCGGGAGCGGCGCGCACGGCTGGTGCCCGTGGCGGCCCGGCATGACCTTGACGAGCTGGCGCGGGCCATCGCCGACCACGCGCAAGACCGCGGCGGTCGCGTCATGGTCGCCTGGGTGATGATGGCCGGCGTCAACATGGACGCGCGCGAGGTCGAGGGGCTGCGCCGCTTGCTGGGCGGAGTGCCGCTGCGCCTGAGCCTGATCGACGTGAATGACCCTCGCCCGGACGGCTTCCGGCCACCCGACGCCGCTGAGCTGGGGCAGTTTCGCGATGCACTGCGCACCCTTGGCGTCCCCGTCGTGCGGCGGTACTCCGGCGGCGCGGGGCGGGACGCGGCGTGCGGGATGCTGGCGGCGAAGGTGTCGGGCGGCACCCCCACACGCTGAGGGCGCCTCCTGGTCGTGTCCGCCGTCACGGAAGTCCGAGTGTGGAGTGCGGGACCCGCCCCCGCCGTGTCGCTTGCGACCTCGCCTTGACCCCTCGCTTGGCCAAGGGCATCGTGCCGCCGAGGCAATCCGGCTCGCGCCGCGTGGCCTTCCCCCCACCTGGACGAGTCGGAGGTCGCGGATGATGCACGCACGCGGTCGTGGAGTGCCCCAAGTTGGCGTGATGTGGGCGTTGCTGGCGTACCTTGCGCTCGGGTGCGCGGCCCCGGTTCAAGGCGATGACTCGCTGACCGACACCCCCCCGGCATCGGATGTCGGCGACACCACGGACATCGCCACTCCTGACGTGCCCGACGCGGTGGTCGATGTCCTGCCGGATGTCGTTGACGTCCCGGATACGACGGACGTTTCCGACCTGACCGACACCGCGGACGGTGAGGATGCCGCAACCGACGTCGCCGAATCCGACATCACGCCGACGTGCCTGCCAGAAGAGAGGAACTGCGTGCATACCTTCAGCTACGCCGGCACCGGCAGCGAGACGACAGTTCGAGTTGCCGGCAGTTGGAACAATTGGAAGACCGTCGAGATGACCTTGGGCGACGGCGGGTTGTGGTCGGTCGCCCTGACGCTGCCGCAGAACCTTGTCCTGCAATACAAGTTCGTGATCGACGGCACCTGGAAGCCAGACCCCGCCAGTCCCGAGACCCACGTCGACGACGGCTATGGCGGCAAGAACAGCGTGGTCGGCCCGCTGAGCTGCCCCGACGACGGCACCTGCCCTCCCCCCACCACGGTCTGCGGCATCCCGGCCAAGACCGACGCCTTCGACTGGCGCAACGGCGTGATGTACTTCGTGTTCGTCGACCGCTTCTTCAACGGCGACCCGACCAACGACAAGAAGAACACGACCGAGGGGCTGCCCGACATCTCCAACTGGTACGGCGGCGACTGGAAGGGGGTGACGCAGAAGATCCAGGCGGGCTGGTTCACCGACCTGGGCGTCAACGTCTTGTGGCTGACCGTACCGATGGACAACACCGACGCAGCCGAGTTCGGCGACGACGGCAAGCTCTACACCGCCTTCCACGGCTACTGGCCGCGCGACGTCGACAAGACCGAGGCGCGTTTCGGCACGATGGCCGACCTGCAGGCCCTGGTGGCGGCCGCCCATGGCAAGGGCATCCAGGTGGTGCTCGACTACGCCATGAACCATGTGCACAAGGACTCGCCCGTCTTCCAGCAGCATCCCGACTGGTTCTTCAAGCTCAACGGCGGCGGCGGCGACTGCATCTGCGGCTCGGGCGTGTGCCCTTGGGACGGCCCGTCGGGCATCTGGTGCTGGTTCCGCGACTACCTGCCCGACTTCGACTTCAGCAAGGCCGATGCGCGCAAGGCCTCGATCGACAACGTGATGTGGTGGATGAAAGAGAGTGGTGCCGACGGCCTGCGTCTGGACGCCATCAAGCACATCGACGGCAGCTGGCTGACGGACCTGCGCAAGCGCCTGAACGAGGAGCTCGAGCCCGAGCGCGCCCAGCACATCTGGCTGGTCGGCGAGACCTACACGGGCGACAAGGGCCTGATCAAGTCGTTCGTCGACCCCTGCACCAAGCTGGACGGCCAGTTCGACTTTCCGCTGCGGGCCATTCTGGACGAGGTGCTGCTGCTGCGGACGGGCAAGCTGGGCGACCTGGAAAAGTTCATGAACGACAACGACTCGTTCTACGGCCCCAACGCGCTGATGTCGACGTTTGCCGGCAACCACGATCTGCCCCGCATGATCCACTACGCCACCGAACCGCCGCTGTTCGCCAACGTGTGGGACGCGGGCAAGGGCTCGGCGTGGACCAACCCGCCGGGCATCGTGCAGGACGAGGCGGCATACGAGCGCCTGGTGGTCGCCATGGCCGTGCTGATGACCAACCGCGGCGTGCCGCTGATCTACTACGGCGACGAGATCGGCCTGCCGGGCGCCGGCGACCCCGACAACCGCCGCCCGATGCAGTGGACCGACTGGACCGACCCGCAGAAGAACCTGCTCGAGCAGATGCGCAAGCTGGGCAAGATCCGCAAGGACCACCAGGCGTTGCGACTCGGCACCCGGACCACCGAGTGGGTCGGTTCCGACGCCTGGGTGTACCGCATGGCCAGCGGCGACGAGACGGTCTACGTGGCGCTGAACCGCAGCGACGCCGTTGTCGAGGCCGCCGGGCTGCCCGAAAGTGGTACGTGGCAGGACGAGTTGACCGGCGAGACTGTTGCAGGACCCACTGGCGCGCTGGCCCCGCGCTCGGTGCGGATCCTGACCTCAAAGCCCTGAAGTGGTCGGCGGCGTGACGATGCGGCTCAGGTACAGCAGCACGCCCGGTCGTTCAGCCCGCAGCAACAACGGCGTGCGGGCGACGGGCAGCACCCAATAGCGCCCCTGACGCTGCTCATCTTCGGCGTACATCGCCACCAGATCTGCGGTTGGCGCATCGTCGCCCTCGCCCTGCCGCACGCGGTGCCACGCCCAGCCCTTCTTCGCCAGCGTCGACGTCCGCCCCACCGACTCATCCTGAAACGGCGTGGTGCCGGTCGTGTTCAGGTGCTCGAACACCTCGCGGCTGAGGACCAGCGATGTGCGGTCAACGGACTGCCCCTGCCGCATCGTGTGGACATCGGAGTGCTGATGCGCGGAGGCCAACACCGAGGCGGGGACCGTTCGGGTGCCGGCGCGGCCCTCTGCGGCCTCCCAGCGATAGACGAGGTCTGGCCCCATCGACTCGATCGTGATCACGAACGGCTGCGGCGGCACCACGCCGTAGTCCCCTGCCTCCGGGTCCACGCCGCCGTGCGGAACCAGCGTGTACTCAAGGCGCGTGCCCTTCCGCAGCCAGCGCGCGTCCGTGGGTGTCGGCGGCAGTGCGGGCAGGGGAAGGAGTGCTCCCATCGGCACTTGCCACAGCTGTCGCTGACCTTGCGCCGTCAACAGCACCGATGCCTCGGCGGACGACAAATCCAAGTGCTCCAGATCCTGCCCCTTGCCCGCCGCTGCCCCGGTCAGCAGCTGCCCGTCCGACGATCGCAACGCCAGCCAGCCGTCGCGCGAGGCGTACAGTGTGACCCCGCGTACCTCGTCGATGGCGGTCGGTAGCGAGACGAAGGGCCAGGCTCGCTCCCAGCGGATCGTGCGCCACAAGGGGTCTACCGAGCCGACGTAGGCCGTTCCGTCCAGACGACGCCCACTGACGGCAGCGTGCGTACGGCCAAAAGACATGTTGGGCTCGATGGAGGACGGCTCTGCCCAGCGCGGATGGCCTGTCGTCACGTCACGCGCCACCAGCAGTCCCTCGCGCGGCATGCCGACCACCAAGTTGCCGGTCGGGCGCAGCTCATACGACCACCCGGCGTAGGGCTTGCGCCACAGCGGCGACAAAGGCTCGGCAACCAGTGGGGACGCGCCGCCACCGTCGATGGGTTGCGCGAGGATGGCGCGGGGCTCGCCGTTGCCAACCAGCAGTGCCAGCGGTCGACCGTTTTCGGTCACGGTCGTCGCCTCGAGCACGTGGTCGATCGGGGCGAACCGCCGCAGCGGCTTGCCGGTCGCGCCATCCAGCACGACCAGCGCGTGGTTGGCCTCGCTGACGGCGATACGATCTCCTGCAAATGCAGTGATGTACAGACGCTGATCGCTGGTCCACGTCCAAGCGGCCGAGCCGTCCTGTGGCTTCACTGCGACGATGCGGTAGTCGACCTTGCACACCAGCAGGCCTGCCACGGAGTCGACCGTCTCGAGGCCGCGAAAGTCCGGGCACGGATGCCAGCGAACCCACTCGCCGCGACCGCCGGGACCGACAGCGTACCAGCGCGCCCCCGGCGACCCGTCCCCGCCGGTCGCCTTGACCGCGACGAAGGTGCGATCGCCCAAGGTGAAGAGCTTTGCCTCGCGCTCTGCGGGGTCCCCCAGATCCAGACCGGTCACCTGCCGTGGTTGGGGCAGTGCGGGTGGCGCTTGCACGACGGGTGCGGAGGCGGCTCCGCAAGCCGAGATCAGGGAGACGACCACGAGCCGCCATGCGACCGACCGCGTACCTTTCACGTTGACCTCGCCGTGGGCAGCCAAGGCCCGAACCTGAGCCGACCATGGACATTCCACAGGACGCCAGCGCGATCAAGCGGTGTGCCGGGAAAAGCGCACGACGGCCGGGGGGTTCACGCGTCTCGCCCGCCAGCAGACCGCCCCTGGCTCGCTGGCTTGTGACCGGACAAGTGTCGCAACAAACGCGACCAGCGATCTCCGCGCCACCCATCGAACAGCGGCAGCCACGGTGAGTTGCGATGTCCGCTGGCCACCCGCATGCGCACAAACGGCCGGTGCAGCCCCATGTCGACCCGCGATGGCACGATGATCTCCGCGCTCGCCCCCAGCGCCGCGGTCTCGCCAGCCCGAGCCTTAGGCAAGTACCGCAGATAGAACGGTCCGTGGTCGACCCGCCGGGACAGGTCGAGGTGCAGCCACTCGCTGTCTCCCTGCCGCAAGGTGACCGATCGCGCGCCGGTCATGCCGAATGCGGTGCGATGGGCGCCGCCGAGCTCGAAGGTCAGGTCCTGAATCACCGTCACGTGGCCCTCGCGGTCCACCTCGACGCCGCGCACGACGGGTCCGCCTCCTTCCTGAGGCCACAGCCCGTAGAAAATGCGGTCGCAGTCGGGCATCGCCGCCCTGCCCCACAGCCAGGTCACGATGCCAAGTCGATCCAAGCCGACCGAGCTGACGTTGCGGTCGTGATAAACGCGGCCGTGGGTCCGCAGCTTGAAGTCGCCGGCGCGCAGGGCCACGCAGCCCCAAGCCACGCCCAGCTGCGGCGTCCACGCGTGGGGCGAGTCGCCCAACCCCAGATCGGCACCGTTGCGCTGCGGCACGGGTCCGGTCACGACGACGGTGCCGGCAATCGGGGTGTCGCTGCCACTGACGGGACACGAAATTTCGAGATGGACCGACCGTGTGCCGCCGTTGTCGACCTGCGTGATGTACGTGTCGCCGAAATTCCAAGCGCCGGCCCCATCCCAGTGGGCCTCCTCGGGAGAGAACTCGCGCAAGCAGTAGACGACAAGGCGACCGTGGTCGTACAGGCACAGATTCAAGCTGGGTCGTCGGTCGGGAAGCTGGGCGTCATCCCGGCGTACGGAGCTGGCCTGACCAGGCAAGAAGGGCAGGCCGAACGACCAGATCGCAATGAGTCCGCTGGTGGTGTCATCCAGCAACTCCAGATACCACCAAGCGAAACCGCCTGGGGACCGCCACTGGCTCGGTGTGGGAGGGAAGCGGGCGTCGTCCAGCACAATCACGAGGCTCTTCTCCCTTCAGCGGCGCTGCCGTGTCCGACAGCAAGCTCGCAACGTGCATGGTTACACGCGTCCACCGGTCTCGGCGAGATCTTCGATGATCATCGGCGCGCAGGGGATGCGCCGGATAGTGTGGCAGATCGCAGCGACCCCTCGGCCGCATCCACTGCTGGCAACGGGACATCGAACTCACCCTCTTCAGCCCGCGAAGAGCGGCGCATCGAAGGACAGGACCGCAAGACCCGAGAAATGGACTGCGGCCAAGCGAGCGTGGGTGCAGACCGTTGTGGTTTCAGGCTATCCTGCGAAGGTTGGCTTGCCTCCAGAAGTCCTGCCCCGTGCTCCTCCCCGCCATCCCGCGTATTCCCATGGGATCCGCCAGACTCCCCCGATCCGGAGAGTTAGCCCATGCCCCGCATCTCGCACGCTGTCGTTATCGGCTCTGGACTGGGAGGCTTGGCGGCGGCACTGCGCCTTCGCGCCCGAGGCTATGCCGTGACTGTTCTGGAGGCCCGCGACCAAGCGGGCGGACGGGCCGGCGTGTTTCGCCACGACGGCTTCCAGTTTGACGCAGGGCCCACCGTGGTCACGGCGCCCTACCTGTTCGACGAGCTATGGCAGCTGTTCGGAGAACGCCGCGAGGACCACCTGACTTTCCGGCCGGTGGACCCCTTCTACCGCGTGCAATTCACGACCGGCGAGCACTTCGATTACGTGGGCGAGGAAGAACGCATCCTCGACGAGATCCGCAAATTCAACCCGTCCGACGTCGACGGCTACCTGCGGATGGTCCAGCACGCGCAGAAGATCTTCGAGGTCGGCTATCTCAAGCTCGCCGACGTCCCCTTCAACCGGTTTTCAGACATGCTTCGGGTCGTGCCGGACATGCTCAAGCTGAAGAGCCACCGCAGCGTTTACCAGCTGGTGTCGTCCTACATTCAGGATGACCGACTGCGGCAGGTGTTCACGTTCCAGCCGCTGCTGGTGGGCGGCAATCCGTTCGACACCTCGTCGATCTACATGCTGATCCACTACTTGGAGCGCAAGTGGGGCGTGCACTGGGCGCAGGGCGGCACGGCAGCGATCATCCAGGCGATGGTCGATCTGCTGATCCGCCAAGGGGGTGAGGTGCATCTGAACACCCCCGTCGCCGAAATCGAGATCCAGGGCGACCGCGCCGTTGCCGTCAACGACGTCACGGGCAAGCAGTGGCCGTGCGACCTCGTGGTCGCCAACGCAGATCCTTCGAC
This sequence comes from uncultured Enterobacteriaceae bacterium, assembly GCA_964447285.1. GTDB lineage: Bacteria > Myxococcota_A > UBA9042 > UBA9042 > UBA9042 > CAJBNH01. The sequence continues at coordinate 81,751 of CAYURO010000015.1, forward strand.
GGTGTACTCCCGAATGATCGCGGGGCGGTATCGCACCAAACACACCGACGCACGCGTGGCCGGGGTCCGTCAGAGCATGAGTGCGTTCGTGACCTACTTCGGCACCAAGAAGACGTACCCGGACCTCAAGCACCACACGATCGTGCTTGGCCCGCGCTACAAGGGGCTGCTGGACGACGTCTTCAACCGCAAGGTGCTGGCCGATGACTTTTCGCTGTACTTGCACGCGCCGACCCGCAGCGACCCGTCGATGGCCCCGCCGGGACACGAGGCGTTCTACGCGCTGTCCCCCATCCCCAACAACCGCAGCGGGATCCGGTGGGACCGGCAGGGCGAGGATTATCAGGAGAAGATCCTCGAGTCGCTGGAGGCACGTCTGCTGCCTGGCCTGCGCGACCACATCGTGACCAAGTCGTTCATCGACACGCGGTTCTTCGCCAAGGAACTGCGGTCGTACGACGGTGCGGCGTTTGGTCCTCAACCGCTGCTGACGCAGTCTGCGTGGTTTCGCTACCACAACCAGTCCGAGGATGTCGGTGGCCTGTACTTCGTCGGCGCCGGCACCCATCCGGGTGCGGGGATGCCGGGCGTGCTGTCGTCGGCCAAGGTGCTGGACCGCGTGATTCCTGAACCGGATACGGCTGACGTCGTGCACATCGAGACGCACAAGTATCGGAGCGCGAGGTGACCTCGCAGCTCCAGCTCGATGCCCGTGCGGTGCTCGCCCGGCACGCCAAAACCTTCCGTTTTGCCGCCCGGTGGCTTCCCGCCGACGTCCGCGATGACGTTGCCGTGGTCTACGCGTTTTGCCGCTGGCTGGACGATGTGGCCGACGAGACACCTGACCCCGACGAAGCCGGCCGCGTGCTCCGTGCCGTGCGAAGTCAGGTCGAGGCCGACGTTTCGACCGACCCTTTGACCCTTGCGTACTTCGAGGTGGCGACGCGCCGAAATCTGCCGCCCCAAGCTGTGCTGGGCTTGATTGACGGGATGCTGCAAGACCTGCACCCGGTGCGGCTGGCCGACGATCGCGAGCTTGTGCGCTATGGCTGGCACGTCGCGGGCACCGTCGGGATCTTGCTGTGCGGACTGCTGGGTGTCCGGGACCCGGCGGGCCGTGCGTTCGCCATTGACCTCGGCGTGGCCATGCAACTCAGCAACATTGCGCGTGACGTGGCTGAGGATGCCCAGCACGGTCGCGTCTACCTGCCTCGCGCTCGTCTGGAAGCTGCGGGAACGACTCCGGAAGCTGTGCTGGCCGGAACGGCCCCCTTGGACGCCGTCGCCGAAAGCGTGCTGGGGGTCCTGACGCTGGCAGATCGGTACTATGCAAGTGCTTTCGTTGGTTTGCGATTCATCCCCTGGCGCGGCCGAGTGGCAATTGCCGCCGCCGGATGGCTGTATCGCCAGATCGGCGCTCGGCTGCGGGACCGGGCCGGTCACGCACAGTTCGGACGCGTCTACGTCTCGACCTGGCGCAAAGTGCTGGGGCTGATCCCGGCGTTGGGGCTGTCGCTGAAGGCGTCTTTCTCGTCGCGGCCCCACGATGTGGACCTGCACGTGGCACTCACCGGCTTGTACGGGATCGATCCTCCCGGAACCGCTCAACAACCCTAGTGCGCGTGCGCCAGCGTGGCGGCCCAGCCGCTCAGACCTTCCAGCCCCCCCGGATCCACGACGCCAGGCACCGCGCGGGGTGCTCCGCCGCCCCCGACGACCAAATCGACATCGGCGGGCAGCACCCGGCGCAGCTCGGCCAGCCGCGCACGTGCCAGCTGCACGGGCATCCATGCCGCAAGACTGACCGCGACGGCGGTCGCCTTCGACTGGGCCGCTGCCTTGGCCATGTCGGCGTACGGCACGTTGGCGCCCAGAAACACCAGCCGCAAGCCGGCCAGGGCCAGCACCAGCGCGACCATGTGCAGGCCCAACACGTGCTCCTCTCCCGGCAGATTGCCCAAGACGACGACGGGTCCGCGATTCTCGGCTGCAAGCGGCATCCAAGTGCGGGCCAGCTGCTCTCGCACCCGCTCGGTCGCAAAGTGCTCGTGGGCAACGGAGATCCGCCGCTCAGACCACTGACGTCCCAGCTCGTGCAGAAACGGCGCCAGACGCTGGGTCAGGCAAAGCACGACCCCCATCTGCCCCAACGCACGATTCATCTCGCGGTCGAGGGTATGGGCATCCAAACGACCGACGGCCCCCATCCAAGTGCGCAACCAGACGTTGTCGTGCACATCGCGCGAGTCGTCGTCCGCCTTCGAACCCTCCGGAACGGTCGCCGCCGCACGCTCTCCCAACATCTTCTGCAACTGTTCTTGGGACAGTGCGACGACCAGCGACGCCCGGTGCCCCGCCTCCAATGCCTGACGGACCAAGGTCAGCCGCTCCAACGTGTCGGGGGTGTACTCTCGCTGACCAGAGGTGGACCGCTCTGGCGCCGGAAAGCCGTACCGGCGCTCCCAGGTCCGCAGCGTCTCTACCGGGATGCCGGCAGCGCGCGCCAGAACGCCAATCGACAGCCGTGCCAAGCCGTCGGCGGTGACATCGGGAACGGACCTCGCGCGAGTCATGCAACCTCAAGTCGACGCGCCGAAGCGCGGCCTACGCGAACGACAGCTCGCACTCGGAACGCAGCATGTGGCGCACGCGATGCAGGCGCGCCTTGACCGCGGCAAGCGACAACCCTGTGTCGACTGAATATTCTTGGGCGGTTTCTCCGTCGACGCCTACACGCATCAGGATGTCGCGGTTCAGCGGGTCCAGCTGCTGCAGCGCAGTCTCGAAGCGACGGGCCAGTTGGCGATGCTGAAAGTTGATCTCGGGACGCAGGGACGTCGGGTCGTCGCTGCCGTCGAGGATCGCCCGCTCCAGTGCCTCGCCTTCGGTGGGGATCGGAACGCGCTTGCGCTTGCGAAGCAGCATCTTGGCGCTGTTGTGCGTAACGCGGTACAGCCAAGTCGAGAACTGCGAGTCGCCGCGAAAGCTGTCGGCCTTGCGAACGACGGTCCAGATCACGTCCTGCAAGACCTCTTCGGCGTCCCAGTCGTCCCGCACGATGGGCATGGCAATCGCGAGAATGCGGTGGCGGTACTGGGTGTAGAACGCTTGTACGGCGGCCGCGTCATGACGGGCTAGGCCAGCAAGCAGGGCTTCTTCAGAGCGGGGGGCGGTCGAAGTGTTCAATGTGGCCTCCGGGGTGTTCACGATGGACAAGGTATGAACAGCTATTGAACTGGTCAAGGGGAATCTTTGAACTGTATCAGGAACAGTTTGTTTCCTACAAGAGAACAATCGGCAGGGATTGCCGACTCGGACGGTCGGTGTGACGCCCGCATCGTTCTCTCGGCGAGAACAGTGCATCCTGCGAAGCCCCTCTGGCCGCCTGCACAAGAAACGCTAGCTTGTGCACATGAACAGCCTTGCCCAATTGAGCCGCCGGCGGTTGCTTGCCCTGCTGGGTCTGGCCGCCTGCACACCCGCCCGATCGCGGCTGGAGACCCCGATGTCCGCTCCGTTGCCCACGGCCCCTGCTTCTTTGCCTGTCCAACCCTCTGTTGTCGCACCACAACGGATGCCCGCCGTCTTCTTCAGCCACGGCGCGCCGACCCGCGTCCTCGACGCCCAGGCAGGCCGCGGTTTCGTCCAGTGGGGCAAGGTCTTGCCGCGACCGCGCGCGGTGCTGGTTGTGTCGGCGCATTGGGAGAGCGGTGCGGTGCAGATCGGTAGCACGACCACGCGAGAATTAATCTATGACTTCTATGGGTTCCCGGACGACATGTACCACCTGCGCTACGATGCGCCGGTGGCGGCCGATCTCGCCCCGCGGGTGCAGGCGCTGCTAAGGGCGATGCCTCAGGTAGGCCCGTCAGGCGTGACGCGCTTGGACTCGCGCGGCTGGGACCACGGCGTGTGGACTGCCCTGATGCCGTTGTTTCCGAACGCCGACGTGCCCGTGCTGCAAATCTCGCTGCCGACGTGGAGCGCCGACGCCCTGCTGCGGTTGGGCCGCGAGCTGGCGCCGCTGCGGGACGAGGGCGTGATGGTTCTTGCGTCCGGCAACGCGACGCACAACTTGGGCAGGGTGGACTTCCAGGGGCGCACGCCACCGCCCGCTTGGGCTGTCGAATTCGATGCTTGGCTGGCAGAGACAAGTGCCCGCGGCGACTGGGATACGCTGGCCGACGCGCCCAACAAGGCGCCTGCCTTCCGCACCAACCACCCTTCGGTTGAGCACTGGACGCCAATCCTGGTGGCGGCCGGCGCGGGCGGCGACTCTGCCGTGACCTTCCCCGTCACGGGTTGGGAGTTCGGCAGCTTGTCCCGGCGCTCTCTGCAGCTCGGCTAGGTCCCGCAACCGGTCCTAACTCAAGAGGATTTGGTTCAGCCTCGCCCACGTCGGCAGGTCCGCAGCAAGCGCATGGCCGGCCAGGGCCACCACGGGCCGCGCCCCTCGCAACGCGTTGATCGCAAAGGCATGGTCCCACTCGGCCAAGCGGTCGGGGCGCACCTCGGCGGTTTCCAGCTCGGCGCCCAGGGCATCGAGCAGCACCGCTTCGGCCACCGAGGGCAGCCGGTCGCGAGTCGCCATGCGAAACAGCCGCCCTTCACGTTGAAACAGCAGCGCTGCCATCGTCGTCTCGGTCAGGCAGCCTGCTGCGTCCAACAGCGCCACGTCCTCCCAGCCGCCCTGCCGTGCATCGGCGCGCAGCCGCAGCAGCTCAGCGGCGTGCAGGATCTTGTGCTGCGTGTGCAGGGCGTTCCGCTCGTCGCTCGCAAGCGCCAGCCGCAGCGGGCCGTCACCGGCCGGGTCGTGCCGCATCACTGCCACCTCCCACTCGTCGTCGACCGACCTCGCACCCAAGCGGATGAACAGGTTCACGCGCGCCACGCCGTCCTGCAGCCCGCCGCTGTGCACCGCCTGCCCGGCTCGCTCGGCCAGATCGAGGGGAGGCGGCGGTCGGTCCCAGACCCGCAGGCTGGCCGCAAGCCGGGCAAGGTGCCGCCCCAAGTGTCGCAACTCTCCGTTGCGCCAAGCGATCGTCTCGTACAGGCCGGGAATCGTCATGGCTTCGTCCACTCCAGGAACGGCCGCGCCTTGGCCATGGTCTCCAGGTACTCCCGCGCCGGGTCTGAGTCGACCACGATGCCGCTGCCGGCTCCGTAGCTCAGCTCGCGCCGGTCCTCGTGCCAGACGGCGGTGCGGATCGCGACCGAGCTGTCCAGCTCCCGCGGCCCCCGCAGCGCCAGCACCGTCCCGCAATACACCCCGCGATCATGGGGTTCCAGTGCATCGATCAGCTCCAGCGCGGTCGACTTGGGGCATCCCGTCACCGATCCCCCCGGCAGCGCGTCCAGCAGCAAGTCCAGCGCATCGCGGTCCGGCCGCAGCTCGCCGACCACGTCGCTGTACAGCTGCAGCAGGCGCCCGACGCGAAACCAGGCCTTGTGTCGCTCGACCTTGACCGACCCGTACGCGCAGTGCGGCGAGATGTCGTTGCGCAGCAGGTCGACGATCATCGACAACTCCGCGTCCTCCTTGGGGGAACCGCGTAACCGCTCCACCAACCCGGACGCGAACCGCTCAAACGCCAGCGTGCCCTTGATCGGCTGCGTCAGCACCTTCCCATCGCGCACCTGCAGAAACCGCTCTGGCGAGCTAGACACCACCGCCATGCCCGGCGCCCGATACAGCGCCTGGAATCCCGCCGGCCGCTGCCTCACGAGGTGCTGAAACAGAGCCGCAGGGTCCACGGCTGATACGGGAATCGTCAGCAAGGTCGACAGGTTCAGCTGATACACATCGCCCGCATGGATGTGTGCCAGCGTCTCGGCCACCGCCGCCTCGTAGTCCTCGCGTCCCAGCGACGCCGTCACCGGTCCGGTCGGCCCGAGCAGCAGCGGCCCCAACGCCTCGCTTCGGTGTTCGGCGCGCGCAAGGGCCCGTTGCACCTCCGCCGCCAGCGCAGGTTCGTCCGCCGCCCACTCCAACCGCCCGGCGACCGGGTCGAACCGCACCGTCGCTGCGTAGCGCCGCAAGTGGCCCAGCCGCCCTCGCGTCGCACGGTCGACCGACACGCCTCGCAAGTGGAGACCGTAGCCGTACCCCAAAAAGCCCAGCACCAGTCCCGGCTTGTCAAACGCAAAGTGCTTCAGGTCGTCAGGCGTGGTGGCAGAGGTGACCTCCAACTCGTCTGTCGGAGCAAACGCCGCCCAGCCCGCAGACCACGCGGGTCCGCTGCCGCCCGGCAACAGCACGTCGGCGTCGCAGCGGCGGGCCAGGCAGTCGGCGACGCGGGCGAACCGCGCGGCGTCAGCGCAGACCGAGGAGGCAAAGCGCGGTATGGACAATGGAACCGCCATCTTCCGTCAGGAACGACTCAGGGTGGAACTGAAAGCCCAGCAGCGGTCGCTCAGGGTGCCGCAGGGCCATGACGACGCCCGACTTGGTGCGGGCCAGCACCTCAAGACCGCTGCCGACCGTGGCCGCGTGCAGCGAATGGTAGCGAGCGACGCGCAGGGTGCGCCCCAGAAATTCGACCGGCTCAGCGCGGCCGTGGACGCAACCGGGCAAGGGCTCTGTGGTGCCGCCGAAGTGCTCGTTCAGAATCTGCATCCCCAAGCAAACGCCCAGCAAAGGCGTGCCGCCGTCGATCCACGGCCCGTAGCCGGGGTGGTCGCAAGGGCGCCCGGGTCCCGGCGAGATCACGACCAAGTCCCAGCGCTGCACGGCGACGTCGGCCGCCTGTGGGTGCGCCGAGATCGTCACGTCGGCACCTGCCTCGGCCACCAGCAGGTGTTCGAGGTTGCGCGTGAAGCTGTCGCGGTTGTCCAGAAGCAGCACGCGCACCGGGTTCCTCCCTCGCATCCGGATGCTGGGGCCCGCGCCTGCGATCGTCAACGGCGGAGGGCCTTTGCTGCACCGGTTTGCTCTCCGCAGCGTCGAACTGTAGTCTATCGCCCTCTCCCCCCCCACAGCGGCACGACTCTCGCCGGAGGCTACATGTCCTTGCGTTCCCTGCGTTCTTGGTGGCTCGTCCTCTCCATTGTCCTCTCCTTGGGCTTGACCGCCTGCGGAGGAACCGACGACGCAACAACGACGACCGACACTGCCGACACCCTTGGCGACTCCGCGGGCACGACGGACGAGGACGCGCTCCCGAGTGACGGCGCCGCGGACACCATCGCCCCCGACACGGCCCCGGACACCGGGACAGACATCGCAGCAGACACCGGCGAGTGCGTCCCGACCACGCCCGTCTACGAAGGCACGCCTTGGATCATGGGCGCGCAGATCGCCCCCGTCGGCTGCATCAAGCTGACGATGGTGCTCGAGGTCAAGGGCGAGCTCGCCGCCGGCAAGACGCTGCAGTGGGTGCGCCTGCGCTCCGTCTCCAAGTGCGGCGTCAGCAACTCCCTGATGCAACTGGACGACGTGGCGATCAATGCCGACGGCAAGGCCACGCTTGTGTTCAAGGGTCTGAAGTTCCCGGCCGCCTACTCGCCGACCGGCTCGGAGGTGGAGATCGACCTGACGCTGAACGGTTCCGTCAAGTCGGCCGACCTGTTCTGCGGCAACGCCACCGGCTATCTGGCCATGTTCGCTGCGGATCTGGCCGGCTCTGAGTTCGCTGCCCAGCCCGCCGACAAGGCTACCGACCCGCCGCTCAGCTCTTGCTCTGGTGAAGGCTGCCCCGTCGCCCTCGAGCACATCGACGCCGCCAAGTGCCCGACCATGACCGACGGCGACGGCGAGATCGAGAGCGGTGGCCTGAAGCGGACCTTCCGCGTCTTCACCCCCGAGGGCCTGGACAAGACCAAGCCCGCCCCGCTGGTCTTCCTCTGGCACGGCATCGGCGACTCGATCGACGTGATCCTGCAGCAGTCCGAGTTCGACAAGCAGGTGACGGCGGGTCAGTTCATCCTGGTGGTGCCGCAGGGCCAGTCGACCGACAAGGTGCCGACCCAGTGGTCGTACGTGTCCAGCAGCGAGTCGCCCGACAGCTACCTGTTCGACGACCTGCTGACCTGCGCCGCCAAGGCCTACAGCGTCGACGCCAAGCGCGTGTATTCGGTCGGCTTCTCAGGCGGCGCGATGTGGACGTCCTGGCTCAGCTCGTTCCGCCCCGACAAGTTCGCGGCGGTGGCGATCTTCTCGGGCGGCCTGATTGACGGCGTCAAGTACTCGAATCCGCAGCACAAGTTCCCCACTATCGTGGTGCAGGGCGGTGCCGAGGACAAGGCGTACGGTGTGGACCTGGGCGCACTGGCCAAGCAGCTGGTCGGCGTCTTTGTCGCGAACAGCCAGTACACGGTCTCGTGCGAGCACGCGTTGGGCCATGAGTTCCCCAAAGAGATGAGCGCGGCCGTGCGCAAGCTGTTCAACGACGTCACCTTTGACGGCCCCGCCGCGCCCTACACCCAGCTGCCGACCGAGTTCCCCGCCTGGTGTACGATCGCGAAGTAGGCGCATCGACTTCCGCCCTGCCCTTTTCTCCCACCCGCCACGTCGCCCCTGACGGCGAACGCGACTGCATCGACACGGCTTGGGGCTGTGTTGGGGCAGCATTTTGCTCGGTCGCTTGAGGTCGCCTCGCTGGCCTGCGACAATCTTTGCCCCCGCCCCCCCATCCCCAGAGGTGCGGGGCCACTCCCAGGAGGTTTCATGTTCTTGCGCCCGCTCACCTTCCTTGCCATCCCCGTGCTGCTGCTCGCGACCGCGTGCGGCGGCTCGGACGACACCAGCTCCACCACCACCCCCGACACGACCTCGGCCGATACGAGCGACACCAGCTTGGACACGGCAGGCGACACCGTTACCGTCGACACGATCGGCGGCGACATCAAGACGGACACGACGACCGACGCTGCGACCGACACCACGCCGGGCGACACGATCGACGACGCCAACACCGACACCAACCCTGAAGCCAGCTTCGACAACGCGGTCGAGTTGGTGCTGGGCGAGGCGATCGATGGCGATCTCTACACCACGGGCCAGATCGACTACTACAAGTTCACCGGCACCCAGGGTCAGGGCGTCGCGATCATCGTTCAGGCTCAAGAGACCGCTTTCGACCCCGAGGCCATCGACACCGTCGTGACCGTGTACGACGCCGACAAGAACGTGATCGCCCGCAACGACGACATGGAGCCGCGCGTCACGAACGACAGCCAGGTCTTCATGTTCCTGCCCGCCGACGGCGACTACTACGTCACGATCGAGGAGTGCTGGACCTGGATCGAGAACAACGCCGTCAACGCCTCTTGCGCCGACCCGAAGGACAAGGTCACCACCGCGTACCAGTTGCTGGTCGGTGAGATCTCGACCACGGCCGACACGTTCTTCAAGGACGAAGAGAAGGGCGACACGGCTGCAGACGCGACCCCGATCAGTTTCATCAAGGGCACCAACGGCTTCTACCAGATGACGGTGCTGTGGGGCTTCTTCGAGGGCATCACGGACATCGACGTCTTCGCCATCTCGGTGCCTGCCGATTTTTCGGCGGACGCTGGCGAGCGCGGCATCCTGTACTACGCGGCCATGGCGGCGGGTGCGGACGGCAACGGCTCGACCACCCCGATCGGTGTGGTGTCCTTGGCCTCAGCTGCCACGCCCGACGCGATCCTTGCGGAGACCGACTTCGCCGCAGGTGGCGAGCTGACCCCGCCGATTCAGGCCGGTGAAGACTACCTGCTCTTCGTCCGCCACCCGGGCAAGGACAAGGGCGACAACGACTTCTACTTCTCGTATGCCTATATCTCAGGGTCGAACCCGGTCGAGACCGGCGACAACGAGACCGTCGCGAAGGCCCAAGTGCTCAGCCCCAGCGAGACCCAGGCCGCGCTGGCCGGCTACTTCGTCGAAGGCGACCTCGACCCCGACGGCGATCTGGACTTCTTCTCGTTCGACATTCCGGCCGGCGCCGTCTCTGTCTCGGCGACCTGCAGCGCCCAGCGCATCGGCTCGGGTCTGCGGCAGTTCCAGCTCAATCTGGTCAACGAGGCGGGCGCAGCCATCGCCAACGGCGCGGCTTCCGAGAGCCTGACCAAGAATGCGTCGCTCACCGAAGTTCCGGTGCCGAACGGCGCGACCAAGCTGTTCCTGAAGGTGCAGGCGGGCTCGGTCGACGCCAAGATCGCCGGCCGCTACTACCGCTGCGGCGTGTACGTGCAGTAGGTCCCCAACGACCGACCGGCCGGGTGCTTCCAGACGATGGGGAGCGCCCGGTCGGGGTCGGTGCCGCGCGACGTTTCGCCAAACCCGCACAACCAGAAGCTCTTCCGGGGTGTTACGGCCGATCCCCGGTCGAGGTCACCGGCGGTGGTCTCGCTTGGGCTATAGGCAGCAGGCGTAGCCGTAGGTGGCGGCGGGGTTGATGTCGTTGCCGACGCTGCCGGCGCCGTACGTGCTACTACAGTAGCCGTCGCAGTCATTCATGCCCGCCGTCCAGTTACCCGACACGGTCAGGACGCCCGCCTTGCGAAGCACGGAGCTCTCGGAGACCGAGCACACGTGGGCACCGAGCGCGCCGCAGTCGTTGGCGGCGTTGACCCAGTTCACCGATGCCGAATTGACGATCTTGGCGGTGCAAACGCCCCCGGTTTCGGTGGCGCCGGTCGGGCACACGGTTGCAGTGGGCCGTTCGCCGGCACAGCACGCAAAGCCGTATGGCTGGTGGAAGGTGACGTCGTTGGCCATGCCGCCCGTGCCATATTCGGCATAGCCGTCCGTGTCCTGGCCGTCGTTGGGCCAGGTCTGCGCCGACGGGATCTTGCCGGCCGTCCGCAGGTAGACGAGGTTCGACTTGGTGCACACGTCCGAGTTCAGCCAGGCGCAGTAGGCCGCAGCGTACTGAAACGGTGCGTCCTTGGAGGGGTGGATGTAGGTCACGCGGATGCCCTTGTCACCGGCCGCCACCTTGACGACCTGGTCCGTATCCCGCGCGGGAGTGGCGTTGTAGCAGCAAGGTGCCGCCCACCGCTCGCCGGCGCTATGATCATCGCCGATGTTGCCGGTCGCCTCGTTGTGGACGCCACTGTCGTTGTCGGCCCAGGAGTTCGTCCAATTGCCATACGACGTGTAGTTGCCCAACAGGCCATACCGACGAAGGACCAGTGCCTGTGCGTCCGAGCAGAGGTCCGCCTTCTTGGCCGAGCAGAACGCCACCGCCTCCTCCCACGTCATGTTCGTGCCGACGCCCGGCGTGCAAACACCGCCCACCACCATCGACTTCGCCCCGTTGGGCTGAGTCGGACACCACGAGTTCTCGAAGGTCACAAGGTCGTGAAAGGTCGCCTGGCCCATCAACTGCTTGCCCGGCGCCAACTGGACGTCGCCCTCGAGCAGCAGGTCACCCTTGACCTGAACCTTCTTGCTGGACAGCGTAGAGATCGAGATCGACCACGACGTGACCTGTCCATCGAAGCCATTGTTCAGGTAGGCGCCATCGACGACCTTGAGAAACCACTTGCCCTTGGGGTTCTTGCCCAGCCAAGTGGTCAGATCGCCCTTGACCGTCTTGGTCGGCTCCGGCCAGCTGGTCTTCAGGATCGAGCCCACCGCGGCCTTGTCGTGCAGCACGTACTCGACCGCGTTCGGGTCATACAAGCTCACGGTCACCGATGCCAGGTTCGAATTGGCCATGTCGATCGAGACCGTCAGCTTCTGCGCCACACCGATGTCCGGGAAGTCGATGAAGTCCGAGACGCCAACCGGGTTGTTGTCCAGCAGCTTCAGCCCCGGGGTGCCCGTGCGGGTGTCCGAGAACTGGTTGGTCAGCAAGTTGTTCGAGATCTCGTTCAGACCGTCCGGCGGCAGCGAGCTTGCGTCCATCGAAGCCACGCACTCGTAGCTGCCGTCGGCCTTCAGCCCCTTGACCACCAGACCGGTGCCGCAGGACACCCCAAGCTTGGCCAGTGTCGGCGGATTGTTCAGGTCCGCGTGCGACCCGGTGAAGGCCACCTTGGACAGCTGCGGCGTCCCCGACAGGTCGGCATAGGCACCGGACAGCGCGACAGTGGCAAGCGCCGAGGTCTTGGGGTACTTGGTCAGGTCGGGCGCGCCGGCGAGGTCGAAGTAGGAGCCAGAGAATGCGACCTTGGCGAAGTCCTCACTCTTGGCAAAGCTGGTCAGGTCGGGCGCGTCCAGCAGGTCGGCAAACAGCCCCGTGGTCGCCACCTTGGCCAGCGCCGAGGCCTTGGCATAGGGCGTGAGCAGCTGGGCGTCGATCTGGGCAAGGCCGATGCAACCGGAGCAATCGAGCCCCTCCGCAATCGCGGCCCGCAGTGCAAATGGAACCGACAGGGTTGGCCGCCGCGTGATCTCAGGGTCGCTGCCGATCTGGATGCCCAGCCACGCCGACCCGCTGAAGCCGCCCAACAACGCGGCCGTCAACGGAGTTTTGCTGCCCAATTCGTGTGTGAACATGCCGCCCTTGACGTAGACGGTCACCGGTCCTTCGGTCCAGACAGCCACGCCGCCCACCGGGATCTTGTAGAGCGCAAACGTGATGGCGTAGTTGCCGTCCGACGCCGGACCGCCACCAGTCGACTGCATATAGCCCTCGATCGACACCTGGGAGGGGACCGCGGCGTGGGCGGGAAGCGCGACCGTCAGCGCCAGAGCGGCGACAAAACCTGCCAGCCAATTCATGTGGTTGCGTGTTTCGGGCAGGTGCATCATGTGGGCCTCGACCAAGCGAGAAGGGGGAAGCGAACCGCGAACGGGAGACCGTGGGCGAGTCGCAGGGCACATGCCATGCTGTCGCGCACGCACGGCGGCGTCAAATGCGATTCACACTGAGCCGTTGGATTGGGCAGACGGGGGTGCGACGCAACGTGGGCCGTAAACACGAACGGCCGCTGACCCTCCCCCCGGATGGTCAGCGGCCGCTGTGGCAGGGTCAACCCGAGCGCGAGTGGGATAATCCGGGTTCAGCGCTCAAGAGCTGACCGACGCCTGTCACGCTCGGTCTCCGAACCTGCCAAAGAGCAAGCCCGTAAGGTTCAGACTGTACCGCCCGGCTGAACGGGCGTCGAGGGGTCCACCGCACTGCGATGCCGCTTCCTCACACTTCTTCACACATGAGTCGCTGAGCCGCGCGAAGAAGTGCAACAGGCGGCCTTGATGCATCGGGGTCTGGTCGAATCGCCGATCCCGGCCTACAGTCCGCGTGCTCGCCCGACGAGCCCCGCACACAGGCCCCCGAGATGCTCGAAAAGAACGCCATCGCCCTCGATACCGAAGCCCGCCGCCGCTACCTGCACTACGCGCTCTCCGTCATCACCTCGCGGGCCCTGCCCGACGTGCGTGACGGTCTGAAGCCGGTGCAGCGGCGCATCCTGTTCGACATGTGGAACGACCTGCGGCTGCTGCACGACGGGCGCTTCCGCAAGTGTGCAGCGGTGGTCGGCGACGTGTTGGGCAAGTACCACCCGCACGGCGACAGCTCGGTCTACGACGCCCTGGTGCGCATGGCGCAGTCGTTCTCGCTGCGTTATCCGCTGGTCGACGGGCACGGCAACTTCGGCTCGCTGGACGGCGACTCGGCCGCGGCCATGCGGTACACCGAGTGCCGCCTGCAGAAGATCGCGACGGACCTGTGCAGCGAGCTGCGACTGCGTACGGTGGACTGGCGGCCGAACTACGACGGCACCCGGTCCGAGCCGGTCGTGCTGCCCGCGCGCCTGCCCCACCTGCTGATCAACGGGTCGTCGGGCATCGCCGTGGGCATGGCGACGTCGATCCCGCCGCACAACCTGGCTGAGGTCGTCGACGCCGCCATCGGGCTGGTCGACAAGCCTGAGTTGGAGGTGACGGATCTGCTGCGGTGGATCAAGGGGCCCGATTTTCCCACTGGCGCGTGGCTGCTGGCGACCCGACCGGAGCTGGAGCAGATCTACTCGACCGGCGGCGGAACACTGAAGCTGCGCGGCGAGTACATCATCGAGGCACCGGCCGAGCCGAACGCGCGGGGGGCGCCGCCGCTGCGCGTGATCGTCACGTCGATTCCGTATGGCGTGTCGAAGTCGACGCTGGTCGAGAAGATTGCCGACGCCGTCATCGACCGCAAGCTGATGCAGCTGGTGGACGTGCGCGACGAGTCGACCGACGACGTGCGGATCGTCCTCGAGCTGCGCAAGGGTGCCGACCCAAGTGCGGTGATGGCCTGGCTGTTTCGCCACACGCCGCTGCAGGCGACGGTGCAGATCAACCTGACGTGTCTGGTGCCGACCGAAGACCCGCAGCTGGGCAAGCCCGAGCGGCTGGACCTGAAGCAGATGCTTCGGTATTTCCTGGACTTTCGCCTGCAGGTGGTGACGCGGCGGCTGGAGTTTGAGCTGCAGGAGCTCGACGCGCGCATCCACATCCTGCAAGGCTTGGAGATCCTGGCGGGGGCTCTGGACGAGGCCATCGCGATCATCCGCGCTTCGGAGGGCAAGGCCGACGCCGCCGTCAAGCTGATCGCCAGGTTCGCCTTGGACGACGAACAGGCCGACGCCATCCTGGAGCTGAAGCTGCACCGCATCGCCCGCATGGAACTGGCTGCGGTGCTGAAGGAATTGGAGGAGAAGGCGGCGCGGGCGCGGGAGCTCGAGGAGCTGCTGGCCTCGCCCCAAGGACGGTGGGCGCTGGTGCGGCAAGAGCTGGTCGAGGTCCGCAAGGCCTATGCCGACAAGCGACGCACGCGGGTGGGGGCGGTCGAGGAGATCGCGTTCGACCCCGACGCCTACGTGATGCACGAAGACGCTCAGGTGGTGATGACCCGCGACGGCTGGCTGAAGCGCGTGCGCGAGGTCAAGGACGTGCGGACGACCCGGGTGCGCGAGGGCGACGAGGTGATGGCGGTGCTGCCCGGCAACACCAAGGAGGCGCTCGCGTTCTTCACGAACCAAGGGTCGGCCTACGTGTGCCGGTTCAGCGACATCGCGCCCTCCACCGGCTACGGCGAGCCGATCCAGAAGCTGTTCAAGTTCTCCGATGGCGAGCAAGTGGTGGCGGCGATGTCGCTGGACCCGCGACACCGATCACAAGTTCCGGATCTGCTTGCGGTCTCTGTCGGCGGCTTTGCGCTGCGTTTTCCTCTGGACAGCCAGCTGGAGACAACCACGCGCACCGGTCGGCGGTTTGCCAAGGTCGTCGACGGCGACGCGATCCTGGCCGTGGTGCCGGTGCCCGAGACGGCGATCGTGGTGGTCGCCAGCCGCGGGTCACACGTGCTGCAGGTCCGCGCAAACGAGGTGCCCAAGCTGCTGGGACCGGGGCGCGGCGCGACGCTGCTGAAGCTGGAAACCAAGGACAAGGTGCTGGGGCTGAGTGTGGACGCGCCGCTGGTGGTCGAGACTGGCAAGGGCAAGCGAATGGAGTTTCCGCCCTCGGTGCGGTCGCTTTCGCATCGCGGCGGCAAGGGGCGACCTGAGGCGCGGCGGGACGGCTTTGCCAAGGTGATCGAGGTCGCCGCCCAGGTGCCGGAGTCGGCGCTGGGGTCGGTGACGGCTGGGGGAGGGACGCCGGGCAAGGTTGCGGAAACGCCTCCCCGTGCGCCCGCCGCCTCGGTGGATACGTCGACGGAAGAGCTGCGGACCCCGGACGACACTGCCGCGGCTGCTGTCGCGGAACCACGGATGGACGTGACCCTGAACGAAACGCCCGCGACCGTCGAGCTGGTGGCCATCGTGCCCGCGCCGGTCGAGGTCGAGGTGCCCGGCCGCCGCGGCAAGACCTCGCGCAGCCAGATGGCCCTGTTCTCTCTGGATGCTCCGCCCAAGCTTGACGACCGGGACGACGACGAATGAGCAAGAAGATCGAAGACGTGGACCTGCTGACGCGCAACAGCTACACCGCCGCCGACATCACGGTGCTGGAAGGGCTGGAGCCGGTGCGCAAGCGACCGGGCATGTACATCGGCGGCGTCGACTCACACGGCTACCACCACCTGCTGTGGGAGATCGTCGACAATGCGGTGGACGAGTCGATCGGCGGACACGCCAAGACGATTCGCGTCGAGCTGTCCAAGGATCACCGCTTGGCACAGGTCGAAGACGACGGCCGCGGCATCCCCATCGACCCGCACCCCAAGGACCCCACGCGGTCGGCGCTGGAGATCATCCTGACCACGCTGCACGCGGGCGGCAAGTTCGGCGGGGGCAGTTACCAGAACGCGGGCGGCCTGCACGGCGTCGGATCTTCCGTCGTGAATGCGCTGTCTTCCGAGCTGGTCGCCACGGTGCGCCGGGACGGTCAGGAGGTACAGCAGCGCTATCGACAGGGCGTTCCGACGGGACCGTTGGAGACGCTGCGCACGGAAGTCCGTGGCTCCGGCACGACCATCGCGTTTCGTCCGGACGAGGAGATCTTCGGGGTCAAGCTGCACTTCGACGCCGAGCAGATCCGCGACCGGTTGGAGGCCAAGTCCTTCCTGAACAAGGGGTTGCGGATCATCTTCAAGGACGAGGCGACCGGCGAGCGCATCGTGTACCAGCACGGGGAAGGCCTGACCGGGCTGCTGGCCAAGGTCGTCGAGGCGCGCGGCAAACCCAGTGTGCACACGCCCTTCGCTCTTTCGGCCGAGCGCGAGCAGAGCGGGCTGGTGCTGGAGGCGGCGCTGCAGTGGACCGAGGCGACCGAGGAGCACATCGTCTCGTATGTCAACGGAATTCCGACAGCCGGTGGTGGCACGCACGAGTCGGGGCTGAAGTCAGGCGTCGTCAAGGCGGTGCGCAACTTCATCGAGGTGCACAAGCTGCTGCCCAAGGGACCGAATCCGTCGGCCGAAGACGTGCGCGAGGGGCTGGTGGCGGTCGTGTCCGTGTCGATCGCCGAGCCGCAGTTTCAAGGCCAGACCAAGGACCGGCTGAACAACCCTGAGATCACTGCGGAAATCGATGCCGCCCTGCGCGTCGCTCTGGAGCGCTGGCTGACCGCCAACCCCAGCATCGCCGAGGGCATCGTCAACCGCATCACGCTGGCCGCCCGCGCACGTGAAGCCAGCCGCGCCGCAGTCGCCACCGTCACCCGCAAAACCGCCGTCTCGCACCGCTTGAACCTGCCCGGCAAGCTGGCCGATTGCTCGTCGAACGACCCCACGGAGTCCGAGCTGTTTCTGGTCGAGGGCGACAGCGCCGGCGGGTCGGCCAAGCAGGGGCGGGACCGCCGGACCCAGGCGATCCTGCCGCTGCGCGGCAAGGTGCTGAACGCGGAGCAAGCGTCGTCAGAAAAGGTCATGCAGAACAAAGAGCTGCAGGACATCATCCAGGCACTGGGGGCGGGCTCCGGCTTGCACATGGACCTGACCAAGCTGCGCTATCACCGCATCTTCCTGCTGATGGACGCCGACAGCGACGGGCACCACATCACCACGCTGCTGCTGACGTTTTTCTTCCGCCACCTGCGCAAGGTGATCGAGGGAGGGTACCTGTATCTCGCCGTCCCGCCGCTGTACCGCGTGGACGTGGGCGGCAAGACCTACTGGGCCAACGATGATCGCCACCGCGACCGCCTGCTGGCGCAGCACAAGGGCAAACCCGAGGTCACCCGCTTCAAGGGACTGGGCGAGATGATGCCCGCGCAGCTGAAAGAGACGACGCTGGACCCCAAGAAACGCAGGGCGTTGCGCGTGCAGATCACCGATGGACCGGCCACCGACATGCTGCTGGGCGAGCTGATGGGACGCGATGCCGCGCCGCGGTTCCGGTTGGTGATGGATGGCAGCGCGGATGCCGAGGAATTGGATGTGTAGCCCTCTTCGCCCCCTTCGGCGCAACCGCTGCGGCGGCTGATTGCCGGACCCCGTTTCCCATGCAGAGGTCTTCGTGAACCAGCCCCGCCTCCTCGCCCTTGCCGCCCTGCTGCTAACCGCCTGCTCCTCCAATGCGAACGTAGGCGGCGGCGGCTTGTACCCGACCGACGCGCTGCTTGGCGACGGCAGGGTAGGAGACGTCACGCAGGGCTCGGATACCGCCGCCGACACCGCCGCCGACACGACAAAACCCGACGTCACGGCGGACGCGACGGTGCCTCCCAGCGAGCTGACCGTGCCCGGTTGCCCCGACGGCGACTACACCGAGGCCGCCGCGGATCCCAAGGGTGACCTGTCCGCAGCGCAGGCAGGATACAGCGCGGCCGACGCCATCCCCGCGATGCTCAAGGCACTGGAAGCTCGCTATCCGTTTGGCAAAACGCTGGTCCTCGAAGGCGACAAGGTCGCGCTGGGCGGCGGCAAGACGTGCACGCAGGCGTTCTTCAATGCGGCCAAGGCATCGACGCTTGCCGCGGCCCTGGGACAAGCGTCGGTGGTCGTGCACGAGTGCGGGCACATGCTGGGCTGGGGCACCTTTGGCAGTCACAAGTACTGGATCGCCAAGGATCTTGTGTCCACCTGTCAGGGCATGAGCTACCAAGGCGCCGACAAATCGTTCGCGCGCAGCCTGATCCTGGGCGACGCGTTTTCGGCCGCCTGGCCGCCGTGCGCCAGCTTTGGGATGCAGGGCTGCGACGGCTACGCGCCCATCTACCTGGACGGCAACCCCAACGACGCGAAATTCGATGGCGGCGACCAGGGTTACGACATGGTGCTGGAGGAGGTGATGCAGTACGTCAACTCCCTGGCCGTGGACTACGCCTTTGCCGACCAGTCGTCGTACAGCACCAGTGCCGAAGACGGGCTGCTGACGTTTCTGTGGTACATGCAGCGCTACCTGCACATGGCCAGACTGGACTACCCCAGTGTTTACAAGTTGTTGAGCGAGAGCCCCTGCTGGCGACGCACCACCCTGCAGCTGTGGGGACGCGGTTGGTTCTACCTGCAGCGCAGCGTGTCGAACCCCCAGCTGAACCTCAAGGGCAAGTTCCTGCGCGGTCTGGTGCAGGACCCCGCGCTGCTGGACGAGATTGCGCGGCTGCGGCAGCTGGAAGGTTGCGTCGGGGGATAAGCACCGCAACGCTGCCGCAAACCGCAGCTTGACGCCGCCCGGTCGCCCCCTCACATTGCGGCGATATCGGCGGTTTCCGCTAGAGAGGTTTCCCATGCCCGAGATGCGCAACATGGCGTCGTGGTTGGTGTTCTTCGTGCTCGCCGCGTGGGGCGGGCTGGGGTGCGAGAACAGCGACGGCACCGGAACCCTCGCCGGCAACGACACCACGGCCGTCACCGACACGGTGGCGGGCGATGCAACGGCACCGCAAGACACCGCCGGACAGGACGTCGTCGCGGACACGGTCGGCCAGACCTGCAACGCCGCAGGACTCGTGGGCAAGTGGGTCGGGACGATGGTCACGTTTACCCTGAACGGCGACGGGACCTTCCACGCGGTCGGCGCCAATCAGGCCATGTACGACGTCACCGGCACCTACACGGTTGCGGACTGCCAGCTGAGCCTGACCGACCTGACCGGCACCAACGCTTGCCCGGCAAGCCAAGTCGGGGTCTACGCATTCGCGGTGTCGGGGGCGCAGATGACGCTCACGCTGGTCAGCGACGCGTGTCAGGGTCGCGTGATGGGCGCCGGCGGCAAGACGTACACAAAGTCCTGACGCGACTGGCAAACCGACCTCAAGGGGCGTCGCCAGGGGCGGGTCAGCGCACGGTTTCCTGCCACGGGCGCCAGTCCCAGCGCAGGCCGGCCATCAGGAAGGGCAGGCCGAAGCCGTCTGCGAAGCGGCCCTCCCAGCCGCCGTCGTCGCGCACTGCAAACATCAAGGGAAACGAGAGGCCCAGCCACGGCGTGAAGACGATGGGCGACGGGTCGCCGAACCGGAAGCCGACGCGCACCCCGGGACGGACGTCGACGTAGACGTCTGCGAAGGTGTCCTGCCCCAACGCCATCGCCGAAGCGTCCACGTGCGCTGCCAGAAAGCCGCGGTTGTGGAACAGACGACGCGCCTCGACAGAGACCTGCACGCCCGGAGCGAGGGGAGCAAACGCCCCGGCCAGCACCGCGATAATCCCAGCGCGAATGCCAACTTGCGAGTGCGGGCCGGTGGCTGATTCGCGACTGACGGCGACCCCGACCTCAAGCCCTGCGGTCTCCTCCGCGACGCCGACAAGCAAGCTGCTTGGCGTCGGCGGCGCAACGTCGGCAAGGACTGCGGCGGGCGCGCTGATGGCCGGCACCACGACGAACAGGACGCTGAGGATGCACGGGCAGCGCATGGGGCCTCCGTCAGAGACGTGGACCCGCACACGCTGGCCCGACAGGTGCGAAAGGTCAAGGCGACGGTCTGGACCGGTTGGCGACCGAAGCCGGGCATGTGGTATCGTCGCCTCATGAAACGGCTGCACCATGCCATTCTGGCACTGTCGATCGTGTCCCTGTCGCAAGGGTGCCTGGGAGCCGTCGGTCCAGTGGTCGGCTGGTCGCCCACACGGGGCGGGACGTATGGCTGGGAGGTCAGCGCCGGCCACTTGTTCCTTCACGGCGCGCTGGGACAGTCCGTGCGGACGGCTGAGTCTGCCCCGAGACCCCAAGAGGAAGCCGCCACGGGTCTGAGCGCAGCACAGGCAACCTCAGGCGTGGGCCGAAGAACTGCGGCGACGCCGTGGGTGCGGGTGACGGACGACGAGACCGTGACCTACTTCGCCGCAGAGCCTTGGTACTTCGGCGGCGCCACCCTCGGGTTCACCACATCGTCGGCCGACGACGACCTCGGTTTCGCTGGCGGGACTTGGGCCGGAATGGCGATGGCGGACACAACACCCGGACCCTTTGCCTCTCTGTCTGTGGGTGTCCGTTGGCTTCACGGCGCTGCCGAGCTCTACCTGACGCCCAAAGTCGGCTGGTTTGGGGGCTGACCCGCGATGACCGAGCCTGCCCGCGAATTCCTTGCGCCGAACTTCTACGTCGACTCGGACCACCCCCGCATTCTGGCGTTTGCCGAGCGATTCCGATCAGATCGAGGCGACATCGAGACTGCGGTCGCCCTGTACTACGCGGTGCGTGACGGATATCGCTACGACCCTTGGAACCTCGAATTGCAGCCCGAGGCCTTCCGCGCCAGCGAGGTCGTCGACCGGACCTATGACCGCGGTGGCCACTGCATCGACAAGGCGCTGGTGCTCGCCGCGTGTGCGCGCGCGTTGGGGATCCCCAGTCGGCTGCACTTCGCCAATGTGCGCAACCACATCGGGACCGCCAAGCTGCAGCAGATGCTCGGCACCGATCTGCTGGTGTTTCACGGCTATGCGGAGCTGTACCTGGAGGGGCGGTGGGTTGCCGCGACGCCGGCGTTCAACAAGGAGCTCTGTGACTACCTGAAGGTCCCCCCGCTGGACTGGGACGGCCGGAGCCACGCGATTCTCCAAGCGTTCTCCACCGACGGCGGCCGATTCATGGAGTACGTGCAGGACCACGGGACGTACGCCGATGTGCCCCACGCCTTCATGATGGCGCAGTGGCACGAGCACTATCCGGCCGTGCGCAACGGGACCTGGCTCCGTCGCTTGGGCAGCGGCGAAGGTGAGGGTCCGTAGGGGCGCAGGCAGCTAGCGAATCGACACCCGCTCGGCCCGAACATTCCAGATCCGCTCAGCATAGTCGCGCATCGACCGGTCCGAGCTGAACCAACCGCTGCGGGCGGTGTTCAGGATCGACGACCGGGTCCACGCCTCGGGGTCGACCCAGCGCGCTTCGACCTCAGCTTGTGCGCGGCGATAGGCAGCGAAGTCAGCGAGCACCAGAAAATCATCTCGATCCAGCAAATTGCGCACAAGCGGCGCGAACATGTCCGTGTCACCGCGAGAGAACGCTCCACCCGCCAGCAGCTCCAGCGCTCCCCGCAGCTCAGGATCATGCGCGACGACTTCCCAAGGCTGGTAGCCCGCCGCCTTGCGCGCCACGACCTCTGCCGCCGTCAGCCCGAACAGGAAGAAGTGGTCGGCGCCCACCAGCTCGCGGATCTCGACGTTGGCGCCATCCAAGGTGCCGATGGTCAGCGCGCCGTTCAGGGCGAACTTCATGTTGCCGGTGCCTGAAGCCTCCTTGCCCGCGGTCGAGATCTGCTCGGACAAATCCGCTGCCGGATACAGCACTTGCCCAATCTTGACGTTGAAGTCCGGCACGAACACGACGCGCAGCCGGTCGCGGGCGCGGGGCTCCTGCGCGATGGCCTCGGCGATGCCATGGACCAGCCGGATGATCAGCTTGGCCGTACGGTACCCCGGCGCCGCTTTGCCGCCCAGCAGCACGGTGCGGGTCGGCAGGTCCTGATCCAGCCCCTGGCGCAAGCGGTCGAACGCCACGATGGTGCGCAGCAGGTTCAGGTGCTGGCGCTTGTACTCATGGATGCGCTTGGTTTGGCAGTCCAGCAGCGCGTCGGGGTCGAAGCTCAAGGCCACGTGCGACTGCAGATAGTCGTTCAGCCGCACCTTGTTGGCCCGCTTGATGCCCCGCCACTGCTGTCGAAACGCAGCGTCGTCGGCCAGAGGCTCCAG
The DNA here is from genome assembly GCA_964447285.1 of uncultured Enterobacteriaceae bacterium. Classification (GTDB taxonomy): domain Bacteria; phylum Myxococcota_A; class UBA9042; order UBA9042; family UBA9042; genus CAJBNH01. Next base: position 104,181 of record CAYURO010000015.1, read on the forward strand.
CGCGCGCAGGCGCTCCAGGTCCGTCTCCCACCCCGGCCCGACGGACTCGGTGATCAGCTTGGAAAGCAAGGGGTTGGCTTGCCGGACGAACCGCCGGGGCGTGACGCCGTTGGTCACGTTGGTGAAGCGGTCGGGATACAGGTCAGCGAAGTCGCGCAGCACCGTCTGCCGCAACAGCTGAGAGTGCAAGGCCGCGACGCCATTGACCTTATGACTGCCCACCACCGCCAAGTGTGCCATGCGCACGCGCTTGTCGCCGCCCTCGTCGATCAGCGACACGCGCTGCACCAAGGCCTCGTCACCCGGTCGCCGCTCGCGCACTTCGTCCAGGAAGCGGCGGTTGATCTCGAACAGGATCTGCACGTGCCGGGGCAGCAGGCGTTGCATCAGGGGCAGCGGCCAGGTCTCCAGCGCCTCGGGCAGCAGCGTGTGGTTGGTGTAGGCGCAAGTGTCGGTCGTGACCTGCCACGCCTCGTCCCACGGCATCGCGTTTTCGTCGACCAGCAGGCGCATCAGCTCGGTGATGGCCAGCGCCGGGTGCGTGTCGTTCAGCTGGACCGCGTACTTGCGCGACAGGCCGTGCAGGTCGCTGTTGCGCTGTTTGTAGATGCGGATCATGTCCTGCAGCGAGCAGGTCACGAACAGGTACTGCTGCTCCAGCCGCAGTTGCTTGCCCGCCAGCGAGTCGTCGTTGGGATACAGCACCTTGGTCAGGTTCTCGCAGCCGACCTTCTCGTGCACCGCGCCCACGTAGTCACCCGTGTTGAACGCCTGAAAGTCGAACTCCTCGACCGCCAACGCCGTCCAGAGACGCAGGAAATTCGCGTTGTCGGTGCCGAAGCCCAGCACGGGTGTGTCGTGCGCGACGCCACGGACCCGCCGCTCTGGCGTCCACTTGGTCCAGTAGCGGCCGGCGTCGTCCCGCCCGGACTCGACACGGCCGCCGAAGCCGACAATGTGCTCGATCTGGTAGCGAGGGATCTCCCACGGATTGCCCAGCTGCAGCCACGTGTCGGTGGCCTCGACCTGCCAGCCGTCGACGATGCGCTGGTCGAAGATGCCGTACTCATAGCGAATTCCATAGCCGATCGCGGGCATTCCCAGCGTCGCCAGCGAGTCCATGTAGCACGCCGCCAGCCGCCCGAGACCGCCGTTGCCCAGACCCGGCTCTTCCTCATGGTCGATCAGCAGCTCCAGATCGATGCCCAAGGGCTGCAACGCCTCCGCAGCCGCCTCCCGCATCCCCAGGCACAGCAGGTTGTGCTCCAGCTGCGGCCCCATCAGATACTCGGCTGACAGGTACACGACGGTACGACTCTCGCGCGTGCGAAAGGTGCGTGACGACTCGATCCAACGCTGCAGCAGCCGGTCGCGGACGGTGCCGGCAAGCGCCAGGTAGTGGTCGTTGCGGGTGGCCACCTCGGCGAACTTCGCCTGCCGTGTGAACAGGTTCTGCAGGAAATCGCGGCGAATC
>CAYURO010000016.1:0-95051 GCA_964447285.1 uncultured Enterobacteriaceae bacterium
GGTCTCGGCCAGGTCGGCGGGTCGCAGCGTGACGTGGTTGGGGATCACGCGCATGGCGGCAAGCGTCTCGACTGGCTGGTGGGTCGGTCCGTCCTCTCCCACGAAGATCGAGTCGTGCGTGTACACGTGGATCGCCTGGCACCCCATCAACGCCGCCAACCGCACGCTGGGCCGCATGTAGTCGTGAAACACCAAGAAAGTACTGACGAATGGGACATGGCCGCCGTGGGTCGACAGGCCGTTCGCCGCCGCCGTCATCGCGTGCTCGCGGATGCCCCAGTGGATGTTGCGTCCGGCGTAGTCGCCCTTCTGCACGTAGCCGCTGGAGTCGATGGTCGCAAACGTCGAGTGGCCCAAGTCCGCGCTGCCGCCAAACAATCCCGGCACGTGGGGGGCCAGCGCTTGAATCACCTGGTTGCCCGCCTTGCGCGTCGCCAGCATGGCCCCCACCGGCTGGGCAGGCCAAGTGACGCGATCCTCCAGATCCGAGAAGTCGGGATTCAACCGCGCGACCAGCAACTGGCCCGCTTCGTCCGCCGCCAGCCGACCCTCCCAGGCCTGACGCTGGGTCTTGCGGTTGGCGTTGCCAGTGCGCAAGTAGGCGTAGACCTCCGGGGCGACGTGGAAGAACTGCTCGGGGTCCAAGCCGATCGCGCGCTTGGTGGCGGCGACCTCGTCGGGACCCAGGGGCGCGCCGTGCACCTTGTGGCTGCCCGCGAGCTTGGGAGAGCCTTTGCCGATCACCGTGTGGCACAGGATCAGCGAGGGGCGGCGCAACTCAGCCTTGGCGTGACGGATGGCGTCGGCGACGCTGGCTTGGTCGTGGCCGTCGCAGTACTGAACGTGCCAGTCGTACGCGGCGAAGCGGCCGCCGACGTCTTCGGTGAACGTCAGGCGGGTGGTGCCGTCGATGCTGATGCCGTTGTCGTCGTACAGCACGATCAGCCGGTCCAGACCCAAGTGGCCCGCCAGCGAAGCCGCCTCGGAGGCCACGCCCTCCATCATGCAGCCGTCGCCTGCGATGACGTAGGTGTAGTGGTCCATGCGCTCGGGGCCGAACTCCGCACGCAGCCTGGCTTCTGCCAGTGCCATGCCCACCGCGTTCGCCAGGCCCTGGCCCAGCGGGCCCGTGGTCGTCTCGATGCCGGGGGTGTGTCCGCGTTCCGGGTGTCCCGGGGTCTGGCTATGCAACTGTCTGAACTGCTTCAGGTCATCGATGGTCAGGGGGAACCCGTACAGGTGCAACAGCCCGTACTGCAGCGTCGAGCCGTGACCAGCGGATAGTACGAAGCGGTCGCGGTCGGGCCAGTCGGGGGACGACGGGTCGAACTTCAAGAACTGCGACCACAGCACGTGGGCCGCGTCGGCCATGCCCATCGGCATTCCCGGGTGACCGGAGTTGGCCTTCTGGATGGCGTCGATCGCCAAGCCGCGAAGGGTGGTGGCGCAGAGCTGGTCGATGGAAACTTGGGTGGATTCAGACATGTCTGGCTCTCTGGCGGCAAGGGGGGCCGGGATGCTAAGGTGCCCGGCAACGGCCGGCGCGGCTTGATACCACGAAACCGGGGCAAGATCATCGCCGCGGGAATGCCCTCGCCTTCATCGCGCTTGCATGTGCCGCCCCTCGCAGGAGTTTCGCCATGACGCCGTGGGTCCCTCGCCGCCGAATCGCCCTGGTCCCGTTCCTCGCGTGGACCCTCGCCTTGGCTGCACCTGCTTTCGCTGATCCGGTCGGCCTCGCTGTTGACCCGACCCCGACGACCAAAGAAGCCAAGGCGGCGAAGAAGGCCCGCAAACCACCCGTAACCGTCGGCGGCGTCGTACAGCTGCGCTATGCGCTGGGACCCAACTGGCGCGGCGGCAACCCCGACGGTGCCACGGGACCGTTGGCCACCGCCTGGACGGACTCCTTCACCGTGCCGCGCGCTCGGCTCGAGGTTGGCACCGACGTGCTGGACTGGAAGCTGCGGACCAAGGTCGACTTCGGCCGCGGCATGGTGCGCCTGTTGAACGCCTATGCCGAGCGCGATCTGGGCTTGGGCACTCGACTGAAGCTCGGGCAGTTCAAGCGGATCTTCTCGCAGACCTATCTGGTCTCGGCGGAAGAGTCCCAGACGCACGAGCGGCCGGACGTCGCCGAAGAAGCAGGGGGAAGCCGCGACATCGGCGTCCTGCTGTCGGGCGACTGGTTGGGCGAACGCGTGATGGCGGCCGTCGGCGTCTTCAACGGCAATGGCATGAATACCGAGGGCAACGACAACACGAACTTGCGTGTCGAGGCGCGGTTGGACGTCGCGCCGCTGGGCAAGTACGACCTGGTCAGCCATCCGATCGGCCGCAAGTTCAAGGTTCGGCTGGGCGGTGGCGTTGCCAGCTATGAGGACAACGCGGCGCTGAAGGACAACAAGAACGTGCGGATCAAGCAGTACGACGAAACGCTTGCGTTCTCAGCCTTTGCCGCGGCCCGTTGGCAGGGCGTCGAGGCGCGCGCCGAGGGCTTCCAGGGCACGCGCGACCCCGTCGATGCCCGTGCTTCGGACGCGCAGGTGCCCAGCCTCGACAGCCTTGGGGTCAAATCGGTCGACTGGCGCGGCGGCTACGTCCAACTTGCCGCCGACGTTCCCTTTCACCGCGCCCTGCAAGTCGCCGCAGTGGCAGAGGAATGGGAGCCGAACGCGGCGATCCGCACCGACAGCGACACGCGCTACACCGTCGCGCTGAACTACCATCTCGACGGCGACGCGGCCAAGATCCAGGCCGCCTGGCAGGACCGCACGCTTCGCCGCGAGGGCACCGACGAGTTCACCCATTGGACGGCCTTCCTGCAGCTGCAGCTGGCGTATTGACCCCTCAGGTCCAGCACGGCAGCCTTCCGTCTTGCTCCTCTGCAACCCGTGGATGACCGATGGCCGCGCCCACCTCCGATGTCCGACGCAGCGACGTACCCGGTTCACGCCGGGGCCGACCTGAGCCCGTGGGCCCCGCGGGCAGCGTCCGTCCCTCCCCCGCCCCCGAGCCGTCTGCCGACATCGACGTCCGACTTGCGCACCGCAAGATTCAGGAAGAACCCGACCGTGCCGGCGACGGCTATCTGTCTGCGCACAAAGCGGATCGTCTCGACGTGCATGGCCTGCTGGACCTGCTGCGGGTGCGTGCGGACGTGCTGCAGGTTCGGGCGCCGTCCCTGCCCGCCGGTCAGGTCGTGCAGCGCATCGCGTCGCGGCCCGTTCCGCCTCCGCCTCCTCCCGGAGTTCCTGCGCACCGACCGGGACCGGCGATTCCGCCCATGCCGCCGTCCAACCCTGAACCCTCGGGTGCCTTTCCCGTGCACACCCACAACGGTGCTGCGGGGTGTCTGGGGCGGCTGCTGGCGATTGCCGTGCTCGCCTTCTTTGCCTTGGTGGGGGTCGACATGGCCCTGGAAGAATGGGTGGGGGCGCAAGGGCGGCTGGCAGACTCTCTGGCGTCCGCGGGTGTCGAGCCGCAGATGGACCTGCCGTCGCTGTTGAGCCAGGGAGAGCCGAATGCGGTATTTCAGGTCGTGCTCGCGTGCGACCCAACGGCGCTGGATTGTCGCAAGACCCTGAACTGGCTGACGGCGTGGCAAGAGAAGGACGCGGCTGCGCCGGCGGTTCCGGCCTTGGGGCCGCCGCGACTGGTGTTCCTGCAGCGCGTGGGTGACGACGCGGAGGCGCTGACGGCGGGGGCGGCGCTGCAGGCCCTGGACGAGCAGGACCTGTTCTGGTCGTCCGTGCCTGCGCTGGCTAAGCCGTCGCAGTCCATGCACATCCAGGCCCTGCGCCAGCTGGTCGAGACCGTCGGTGGCAAGGAGATCCGCTGGGAGCGTGACCGCGCCGACCCCGATACGCAATTGCACGTGCGGACCGACTGCACGATGGCCGAAGCGTTGGAGATGCCGGCGGGCGTGGCCGTGTTGGCTTCAGGGCAGCCGTTGGAGCCGACGTCGCTGGTGTCCGCCGAGGCTCTGCAGGCCGCCCTCGCTGTCAGCGCACACGCGCTTCAACGTGCGATCGAGACTCACGCTGGCGACGCGGCTGCGGGCCAACTGGCGCTGTTGCAGGGGCAAAAGCCCATGGTTCAGCAGCGTTATCTCCATTGGATCCTGCGCAGCCAGCGGATGGGGCCTCTGCCGCCGACGGCTCCCTGATTCTGCTCCCCCACCGATCCTGTCCCTCACTGCCCGGATGCACGCATGATTGCTGAAGAAACGCTGTTCCCTTGGCCCGATGTCGACCCCATCGAAGCCTTCATCGCTCCTGAACGCATCGCCCGTGTAGACCATGTCTTGCGGCGGCGTTTGGTGTCGTTGACGGCCGTGTTCGAGGACATCATCGACCCGCACAACGTGGCCGCGTGCGTGCGCACGTGCGAGGGCTTCGGCCTGCACGACGTTCACGAGATCAACCCGCGCCACGGGCCCCATCTGTCGGCCAGCATCGCCAAGTCCGCGCAGCAGTGGGTGGACGCGCACATGCACCAAACGACCGAGGGCGCAGTGGCAGCGTTGAAGCAGCAGGGCTTCCAGATCTGGGTGTCGGACCTGCAGGCTGAGCAGACGCTGGACGAGCTGCCGGTCGAGGGCAACGTCGCCATCGTGGTCGGCAACGCCTTGAACGGCATCAGCGAGACCATGCGCGCCGCAGCCGATCGCCGTTACATCCTGCCCATGTACGGCATGGTGCAGTCCTTCAACCTCTCGGTCGCCCTTGCGATGTCGCTGCAAGGCGTGGTCGCGCGTCGCCGGGTGCAGCTGGCCCATCAGGGGATGTTGGGCGACATGCCGATGGAGCGCATGTGGCGGACACGTCAACGGTGGCTGGAATTCGGCGTCCGCAACGCGCCGACCGTCCGCAAACAACTGGCCGCCCAAACAAGGCGGGACTGACAACCGTAAACACCCTTTGGTTCAAGGAGTTCCGTGCTCTACCTCGACCCACATCCGCTGCTCGACCTGCGCGCCTTGACCATCGAGCTGCCCGCGCCGATCGAAGGACTCGCGTCGCCCCCAGCGCTCACGGACCGTCTGCGCCCCGATGCCGCCGCCCCCTTCCATCCTGACGAGGCCGTGAACAAGGCGGTCCGCGACCTGCTGCGTCGTGGGGGCTACAAGCCCACGGGTCGGGGCAAACCGGCTTCCGAGTATCTCGCTCGTGCGGCGGGGGAGGGAACGCTTGGGTCGATCAACGCCGCTGCCGACGCGGGCAACGCTGCTTCCCTGCACTCGGGTTTGCCGATCAGCGTAGTGGACCTCGACCGGCTCAGCGGCCAGCTGCGAGTGGCCTTGGGCAGGCCCGGCGACCGTTACGTCTTCAACCCTGCCGGCCATGACATCGACGTCGAAGGACTGCTGTGTCTGTTCGACGACGACGGACCGTGCGCCAACGCGGTCAAGGACGCCCAGCGCACCAAGACGGGACCAGAGACGCGGCGGCTGCTTGCGCTCGTTTGGGGCACCGTCGAGCTGCCCGGGCTGGCCGACCGCACGGCCGCATGGCTGACGCAGCTGTACCAAGAGGTCGGAGCCCAGGTCACGCCACGGCCAGCGAGCCTGCGCAGCGCCTGACGACCGGTTCGACAAGCGCGAATCCTGCTACACTCCCGCCCCCTCATGCCGACCGCCCTTCCCATCGCCCCGCCAGACCCCACGGTGCCCGCCCCGCGCGAGTTCAGCGCGCTGCTGAATCTGGCGGCCCCGCTGGTGGTTGCCTCGCTGGCGCAGATGGCGATGGGTGTCGTTGGCACGGTGATGGCCGGCCAGCTGGGCGTGGGAGCGCTGGCGGCCCAAGGGTTGGCGACGACCGTCTTCGTGTTCGCTCTGGTGTCGTCGTACGGCCTGATGAACGGTCTGGACCCGCACATCGCCCGGGCGGTGGGAGCGGGCAACCACGCGCGAGCAGGGCAGTTGTTCCGGCAGTCGCTGTGGATGGCCGTGTTTGGCGCTGTGCCCATGACAGCCGCGTTGCTGGCCTCGCCATGGCTGCTGCGCGCGATGGGGCAATCGCCGGCGCTGGTCGACGTAGTGGAAACCTACTTGTGGTGGTCCGCCGCCGGTCTGCTGCCGGCGATGTGGTTCGGCGCCTGGAGGTCCTACACCTCGGCAGCCGGACGTCCGCGCGTGGTGATGGTGGCTGCCATCATCGCCAACCTGTTCAACATTGCGCTGTGCCAATGGTTCATCTGGGGCGGTTGGGGCGTTCCAGCGATGGGCGTGCACGGCATCGCGCTTGCGTCCGTGGTCTCTCGGGTGCTGATGGTGGCGATGGTCGCCGGCTACTGCAGCAGGCACGCTCAGTTCGCTCCCTTTCGGCGCGCGCCGGACCCGTTGGGGTGGCGTGGGCTCTGGCAGGGACCCGTCGCGGCCGACCTGTGGCAGATCCTCCGATCGGGGCTACCGCTCGCGTTGCAATACAGCTTGGAAGTCGCAGGCTTCGTGCTCGTGACACTGTGGATGGGTCTGCTGGGCGACTCGGTCCTTGCCGCCCATGAGGTCGCGATGAGCGTTGCAGCCGTCGCATTTCAAGTGCCCTCGGCGTTGGGGACGGCGGCGGCGATGCGGGTCGGCCATGCGATCGGACGCCGTGACGAGGCGGGCATCGCCCGCGCGGGCTGGACGGCGCTTGCGGTCGGCATTGGCTACGCGGTGACCTCAGCGGCGGTGATGCTGATCTTCCGCCATCAACTCGCAGCGTTGTACATCAAGGGAGCTGAACCGGCCGTGCTGGGGCTCGCGGCGATGCTGGTGGCGATTGCGGGGGCCTTCCAACTGGGCGACGGCTGTCAGGCGATCGGTTTTGGCGTGCTGCGGGGCTTGGACGACACGCGGGTGCCTGTGCTGTTCAACGTGTTGGGCTATGGCCTCATCGGCCTGCCGTTCGGGTGGTACGCGGTGTTTCGGCTGGGCTGGGGGCCGCAGACGCTGTGGTGGGGCCTGACGGCCGCGCTGTGTACCGTAGCCATCTCGCTGGCCCTGCGGTTTCGCGCGCTGTTGCGCAACCGCCTGCGCACGCTGCAGATGTCGGGCTCGCCAACGTTCTAAGGCGCTACTGCACGGGGACTTCGGGCTCTGTCGGCGGATTGGGCGTCATCTCCGTGGGCGTCGTGCGGCCCTGGATCAGCGTGTCCAGTTGCTCGCCAGCGACCTTGAAGCGTCGGATCTCCTTGCCGAACGTCCAACCGCCAGAGAACGTCAGCTGGATCGCGGTGATGCCGTAGGCTTCCTTCTGCCCCACCGGCCCGACCTCGCCGCCCGTGCGCTCGACCGTCAGCATCGGACGCACGTAGAAGTCCGTGGTCCGCCAGTCGAAGCCGATGCCGCCGCCCCACACCGGGCTGTTGTCGCCCATGGACCAGCGCAGCCCGTCGACCTCCAAGGGCTGTTTCAACTCGTCCACCGCGTCCAAGTGCACCCAGCGATAGCCGGCGTGCAGTCCGGCGGTGATGCCCCAGTGGTCGTTGAAGTCATAGGTGCCCAAGAACGGAAGCAGCAGGCGCACTTGCGACAGATTGCCCCATGGCGCCATGCCGGCCACCGGAGCTACGGCAACGTGCCAGCCGTCCTGCTGGAAGAAGCGGTACTTGCCTTCGAGCTCCAGATACCCCGCTGCGGGGGCCAGCCGGGCGCCCGCCTCAAGGTTCGGGATCACGCCCCGGTGCACGTGGACCTCCGGCATGGCGCTGGCGATGCCGTACACCGAGGCTTCTTTCGTCTTGTCTCCGGTACCATCCCCATACCGAACCTTGCCAAGCCAGTACCGGCTGGCGCTGATGTTCGCGCCAAGGTCGGTCTCGCCGGGTTCAAGCGTCCGGGCGGACCGGTACACGCCGGCAGCCGGGCAGCCGGTCAGCGCGAGAAGTGCAAGCAGGGGAAGGGCTTTCAGCAGTCGATGGGGTCGTTCCATGGCGGTCCTCGCGGGGGGATGCAGGGGGGGGGGGTCAGCGCGGGGGGCGGATGGCCGTGCCATCCTGAAGTGCCTTGCGCCGTTCGCGGGCGCGGCGAGCTTCGTCCGGTGAGCGAGCGGGATTGTCCAAGAACCGGCGATAGGCTTCCAAAGCCTCGGGCTTGGCACCCCGGTGGTCCAGAATCTCGGCGAGTGCGAACTGTGCGGGCGCGTAGTCTTCCTTGAGCTTCAGGGCCTTGCGCGTCGCATCCAGTGCGCCCTCCAGATCGCCGCGGCCGGCCAGCGCGCGCCCCAACACCAGCTGGTTGTCGGGTTCAGGCTCGTCCAGTTCGTCCAGCGTCGCCTCGGCATAGGTCACGGCCTCGTCCAGCCGCCCCAAGTCCTGCAGGCACGCGACGCGGGCGGCTCTTGCCAGAGCGAATTGCGGCCGCACTTCCAAGGCTTCGTCCAGACGCGCCAGAGCCGCCTCGTCCTCGTGACGGTCCCGTAGCGCCAGCGCAAGATCGTAGAGCAGGGTGCCATGACTAGGTGCAAGCGCGACAGCTTCCTGATACATCTCAATGGCTTCCGTCCACCGACCCCGCCGCAACAGCGCCGCCGCCAGATTCCCCAGCACCCGAGGGTCCTCGGGAGCGATCTCGTGCGCCTGTTCCAGCACTTCCAACGCGGCGATCTCCTCACCGTCCTCGACAAGCATAGCGCCCAGCATGCTCGCGGCACCGTGCAGCTGAGGATTCAGATCGAGTGCGCGGCGGAAGTGGCTGCGGGCGGCGCGGCGGTCGGACTGCTCCACGGCCACCAGCCCCAAGTGGTACCAGCCCATTGCAGAGCGGGGAAACGCCTGCACGTACCGCTCGAAAGCGCCCTTCGCTTCGGCGAATTCGCCTTCCTTCAGCAGGCCGATGCCGACCGCCAGCTCACCGCGCACGGGCTCCATGTCCAGGTCGGCGCGCAGCGGACTATCGGACAACCCCCGGTCGCGGTCCACGCGCTTGGGCGTCCCGCCGCAGCCTGTCCAGACAAGCGCCGTCATCAGCACCGTGAGGCAGACCTTGGAGGGATGTCGATGGGTTGGCGCGCAACGCATGGCCAGAGCATAGAAGCGGGGCCAGTTGCCGTCCACCCCGCGACGATAGCACCGGCGTCTCCCGGCTCGACCCACGGCGCCGCGGGGGCTACAATGCGCCAAATTTCCCGCGAGGCACCCCTTCCATGTCGACTTCCTCCCCCCGCAAACCAGGCCGGTCCGGTCCCCCCCCCAAGACCGCCCCGGCCGCGCCCACCGGCACCAGGAATTCCATGTACAAGCCTACTTACGACCTGATTCGGCGCCTCCCCAAGACCGACCTGCACGTCCATCTCGACGGCTCGATGCGCATCCCGACCATCCTCGAGCTGGCTGCAGAGCAGAAGGTGAAGCTGCCCACCCACGACCCCGACAAGCTGGCCGGCCTCATCATGGCGGGCGACATCTGCCACTCGCTGACGGACTACCTGCGCGGCTTCGACATCACGAACTCGGTGCTGCAGACCGAAGAAGGCCTGTACCGCGCGGCGTTGGAGCTGGCCGAGGACGCCGCAAGCGAGAACGTGCACTACATGGAGGTGCGGTACTGTCCGATGCTGCACATCCAGAAGGGGCTGCCGCTGACGACCATCGTCGAGGCGGTGTTGGCCGGTCTGCGCGACGGCAAGGCGAAGTACGGTATCCGGTCGGGCCTGATCATCAGCGCCCTGCGTCACGCGGACCCGAAGTGGTCGCTGCGCCTTGCGGAATTGGCTGTGGCGTACAAGAACAAGGGCGTCGTCGCGTTCGACCTCGCAGGCGCAGAGGATGGCTTTCAGGCGCGCAAGCATGCCGCGTCGTTCCACCTGATCCGCTCGAACAACGTCAACTGCACCGCCCACGCGGGCGAGGCGTTTGGCCCCGAGAGCGTCCACCAGGCGTTGCATGACTGCGGCGCCCACCGCATCGGTCACGGAACCCGGCTGCGCGAGGACGGTGACCTGCTGAACTTCGTGGCTGACCACCGAATTCCGCTGGAGATCTGTCTGAAGTCCAACGTCCAGACGCGCGCCGTCGATAGCGTGGAGAACCACCCGATTCAGTTCTACCACGACCTCGGCATCCGGGTGACCGTCAACACCGACAACCGGCTGGTCACCGATACCACCGTCACCGACGAATACATGTTGTGGATCAATAACTTCGATGTGTCGATCAGCGACGTGCGCGAAGTGGTCATCAACGGCTTCAAGTCGGCCTTCCAGCCGTACCGAACGCGACAGGACATGCTGATGCGCGCCATCTCCGAGATGGATGAGCTGATGCGCCTGGACCTCGAGCGCCACCGCAAGGAGACGGGTGAGCCCATCGATCAGGACGTGCGCCGCGATCGCCGGGGAACCAGCCAGAAGATCGCCGAAGGGCGTCGCCCCACCGGTCAGCACCCCGTGGCTCGCGTGACGCCCGACGCATGATCGACACCCACGCCCATGTCGCGATGGAGGGCTACGAAGGGGGAACGCCAGCGGTCCTTGGCCGTGCCGCAGCCGCGGGAGTCCGTCACGTGATCTGCGTTGGGGCGGGCGGTGACGTGGCAGAGGCCGAGTCGGCGCTGGCCGCGGCCCGCCACTACCCAGGGGTCAGCGCAATCTGCGGCATCCATCCGCACGACGCCGAGCACTGGGACGAGACCTTGTGGTTGCAGATCAGCCAGTTGTGTCAGGCGCCCGAAGTCGTGGCGATCGGCGAGACGGGCTTCGACTTCCACTACCACCATTCGACCCCGGTTGAGCAGGAGGCCGTGTTCCGCGAGCACGTCCGCCTCGCCCGTGCGTTGCATAAACCTTTGTGTATCCACACCCGCAACGCCGAACCCGAGACCCTGCGCGTGCTGCGCGAAGAGAAGGCGGCGGAGGTGGGGGGCGTCATTCACTGCTTTTCGGGGACGCGGCGGTTTGCGCTCGAGGCGCTGGATCTGGGCTTTCACCTATCGATTCCCGGCATCGTGACCTTTCGCAAGCCCGGAGAATTGGTCGAGGTACTGGCCGCCACGCCGCTCGATCGCCTGCTGGTCGAGACGGACTCGCCCTTCCTTGCGCCCATGCCCCACCGCGGAGAGCGCAACGAGCCCCGGTTCGTTCGCGAGACGCTGACCAAGGTCGCCGAGCTCAAGGGCTTGTCGTTCGAGGCGGCCCAAGCCGCGACCACCGCCAACGCGATCCGCTTGTTTGGCGAGCGGTTGCGTGTCGAGTTGGTCGATCCCCTAACTTAGGGCTTCGGCCTACCGGCGCAGGAACGTCGGCACCGGTGCGTGTCGCTCGGTCCCGCCCTTCTTGCGCAGATTCAGCGTCAATTGCGCGGGGTTATAGACCAGCAGGTTGTGCGTCGTCGGCGTTGTGATGATGAACTGCGCCCGGGTGACCTGCAGGAAACGTGCGACCTCGTCGATGCGCTCCACCGACAGGTGCGCAAACGGCTCGTCGAGGATGAAGAAGCCCGCAGCGTCGGTGCCGTCCTGCATCGTCAGCGCCATCAACAGGATCAGGCTGGCCACCACGGACTGACCGCCCGACAGCTTGGGGTCGTCGACCGCGACGGGCTTCTTGCCGTCGAAGCCGATGCGGACCTCCAGACCGGCCTTGCCCAACAGGTCTTCGCTGTCGTCCTTCAGCAGGTCGGCGCCCGGGGTCTTGACCTGAACCTCGACCCGGCACAGCTCCCCAAGCCGCAAGACGTTGGTGCGGTAGCGGCGGATCGTCTCGGCCACCACGCGCTTGTAGGCGGTGCGGGCCAGCAGCAACTCGTCAGATCCATGCGTCAGATCCCGCCGTTGTGTCACCAGAGAGCGCTCGTGCTCGGCCAGATCCGCGGACGCCCGTTCCCAGATGCCGACGGCGCGTGGGTCGCGGTTGCCCTCAAAGCGGCTGATCCGCTCTCGCACCAAGTTCAGACGTTCAATCAGCGTGACCTCGGACTCCAGTAGCTCGCGGGCGGCTTCCGTCTGCATTTCGGCCGGCACCGACGCTCGCAAGTCATCGATCTCGCTGACGATACGCAGCCGTCTGGCCTCCACGGATGCCACGCCCGCCCGGGCCCGATCGCGCTCGATGATCGACTCGCGGTTGCGGTACTCGATCAGCGAAACGCGCCGCTCTCGGTCCAGGACCACATTGTTGTCGGCGTCGATCTCGCTCAGCAGGTTCATCAACCGCTCGGTCATCGCGCGCCGCTGGTCGGACAGCCCGGCGATCCGCTCAACCAGGGTCGACGCGTCGCCGATGCGCCGCAGCACCTTGTCGCGCACCTTGTCCGACAGCAGCAGCTCGTCGATCTGTGCGATCCGCCGCCCTCCCGGCGCCAGGCTCGCCTCCAGCCCATCGCGCAGTTGGCGCATCTGCCCGAGTTCATTCTCGATCTGACCGCGGCGGTGACCCCCTGCGCTGGACCCACAGTACAGGTCCGACACGCCCACGAAGATGCCGCCGCGCGCGTCCTGCCGATAGCCGTCGGGCGTGATCGAGGTCGAGCGGCCCAGCCGATGCCCCTCCTCCACCGACTCGACCAGCTGCACGGAATTCAGCATGTGCACGACGGTTTCCGGCACTCGCTTGTCGGTCAGGGTCACGACCGACAGCGCCGACCCCGCGCGCACTTGGGGACGCTGCGGGCTGCCCCACGGCTCGACATAGCACCGATACTTCAGTCGCTGGGCGATCTTGCGTCCGGCCAGCTGCTGCTCCGCACCGACCAGCACCGTAAAACGCTCGCGCCCCAGGATCGACTCGACCGCCACCTGCCAGCGTGGGTCTTGAATCTCGACCAGATCCGCGACGATGGCCGCTTCGATCCCCTCGACGCGCAGCTCGCGCAGCATCTGGGAGACCCAATCGGGAGGCGACCGCTTCTCGCCGCGATCCAGCGTCGACAGTTCCGCACGCAAGTCACTGATCTTCTGAAGGACCCGCTGCAGCTCGCCGCGCGTCGACGCCTCCGCCGCCACCAGTCGCCCGCGCTCCAGACGCAGCGCCTCAGCCTCCGGAGGCGCGTCGCCCAACGCACCGGGGCCGCCCAGCTCAGCCAGCTCCGCCTCGTCGCGCTTCAGGTCGCGGTACTGGCCATCCAGACGCTCCTTGTCCTTCAGAAGCTCCTGATAGGTCGCACGCTTCTGCTCGATGCCTGACCGAACGGTCTCGACCTCCTGGCGCAGGGCCGCCGACTCCTGGCTGAAACCCGCGAGCACGCCGTCTGCGTTGTCCAGCAGCAGCTTGGCGCGGGCCTGCTCCCGCTCCAGCTCGCTCAGTTCGCGCACCAGGCCCGACAACCTCGCGGCGGGCAGGCGGATGTCGCGAACCTCGCGCTCTTGGTCGGACAGCACCTGCAGCTCGCGGTACTGCTCGGCGTCGCGGCGCAGCACATCCACATGCATCGCCATCATCTTCAGGCGGTTCTCGTACTCCTCCAGGTCCCGCTGGCCGCCCAGGTAGGTCGAGCGCGCATCGGCGTACCGGTCGAGCACCTGCTTGTCGCCCTGCAGCTCCAGCACGTATTCCAGCAGTTGTTCGGGGGTGCGCGAAGCGAGCTTGTGGGTCTCGCCCTGCTCCAGCGCCAGAATCTTCAGCAGCGTGCGCGGGACGTGGGCTTCCTCCAGCGCCCGGGAGTACTCCTCGGGTCCGAGTCCATGCGGAAGTGCCCGCAATTGCTCGATACTCGCATCTCCTCCGGTGATCAGGTAGCGCCGTTGCCAGCCGCCCTGCTTGCGTTCGAGCACGCACGCGATCGTCACTTCCTCGTCAAACAAACCGCGCGTCGAGAACGGCCGCCGCCCGGTGCCCCGCTTCAACGGATTGGTGACCACCGCCTTGATCACGGCAACGCCTGTATCATCCCGAAGGTATTGGGGCATTTTGCGCGAAGTCGACAGCTTGCGGGCGTTCAGCAGCACCCGCAGCGCGTCGAGCAGCGTCGTCTTGCCCGACCCGTTCGGCCCTGCGATGAGCACCACCTGCTCGTCAAGCGGCAGGCGAATGTGGGACCAGAAGTCCCAGTTCATCATCTCGATCCACTTGAACGTGAACATCGTGCGCGTGCGCTCCGTGGGCCAAGCCCGTTCTCAGGTCAGGCGTCGTCGCCCGTGTCGTCGTCGCCTGGGGCGTCGTCCGCCTCGTCATCCAGCGGATCCGCGCCGCCATCTCGCTCCAGCAGGTCCCACAGCACCGAGTCCCGCAGCTTCTGAGCCATCTCGACCCCGTCGACCAGCAGATCGAGCAGTGGCCCCTCGCGCAGATTGCCCAGCCGATCTTCGAGGATGAACCCGGCGTTCTTCAGTTGCCCGACATAGCGGGCAAACGAGGTCTTGCCGAACTTACGTCCGAATTCCGCGTACAACGCGTCGCGGCTGACGGTAGGTACCGGCGGCGCGGCGGGCTTCTCGGCGGCAGCAGTGGCTGGCGGGACGTCTTCGGGGGGGGCGCTGACCTGACCAGACTCAGCATCCAGCGTCCGCCGCAGCGCGGTCTCAGTGGCCGAAATCCGCTTGGGAAGCACAAGCTTGGCCCACAGGATCACCAGCAGCGCCACCGCCCCGCGCGGCATTCGGCTGTTCGTCGCCCAGTCGAACGACACGTCGGCCTCGACCTCGCGCTTCAGTCGCACGGCAAACCAGTCGGAGGTAAACGACTCGACCAGCTGCAGTCCGACTCCGCCGAGCCGCCGGGCCACGATACCGCGAAGCTCGTCATCCAGCAGCAGATCTCGATAGTTGCGCTTGGGCACGTACCGCTCGATCAGCAGACGGCTGCAGATCTCTTCGGCGCGAGCCTCGAGTTCGGCGTTCGGGCGCGGCAACGGGCCGCCTGGAGTCAGCAGGTCGTCGGGCATGGGTTCGCGTGTCCGGGAATGGGCGCCGGTGGGCGCGGGGCGCGGCTGAATACCACACTCGCGTGCGGGGGTCACCGGTCGCAAGGGCCTTCCGGGTCAGCGAAGGCCAAATTCAGCGGGAGGAAGACAGCGCCGCGGCCAGATTGTCGACCTCGGCCAGGCACTCGAGCAGCACCGCCCTCTCCCGGGCGCGCGCACCGTCCAGACGAGAGCGGAGGTCCGTCTCACTCACCTGCGAAGCCTCCAACCTGGCGGTCAGTGCCCGCAGGTCGCGCCGCAGCCGATCGACTTCCGCTTCGAGCTCCGCTTGCCGCTTCGTCGCTTCACGGGTGTCGGTCACCGCCACCGATGCAGCAACGGCGACCCCGGCAGGCGCAGCGACTTCCGCAGCTCCACCACCCGCGTCGGCCTTTCGACCGCGACCGGCGGCCCCGGTTGCCAAGGCGCGCTTCGCCCCCGCGATCGTATAGCCCTCGGCGTACAGCAGCTGACGAATGCGCAACAGCCGCTCGACCGTGGGCTTGGCATACAGGTAGCGCCCGGCCGCCGACCGCTCGGGGCGGACGGTGGGGAACTGCTGTTGCCAGAAGCGGACCACGTGGGGTTCTACGCCCAGCAGCTCCGCGACCTCGCCGATGCGAAAGTAGATCTTGTCGGGGAGCTTGTCTGCGGTCTCCATGCCGGCAGCCTCTCGCGCCCAAAGGGCTCAGGTGCAGCGTGACCTACAAACGCACGCAGCCCGACCGCTGCACCCACGAAGTGGGGCCTCGGACGGGCCACGTGCTCGTGCAATCCGCCGAAATCAGGTGTTCAGCGTGTGCTTCAGGACCTGGGAGGGCTTGAAGGTCAGCACGCGACGGGCCGAGATCTCGATCGGCTTCTTGGTCTGGGGGTTCCGACCCATACGGGCCTTCTTTTCGCGGACCACGAAGTTGCCGAAACCGGAGATCTTGACCTTCTCCTGCTTCGTCAGGGTGTCCTTGAGGGTCTCGAACACGAGCTCGACCAGATCAGCCGCCTCCCGCTTGGAGAATCCACCCAACTTCTCGTAAACCGCCTCGATGATGTCAGCCTTCGTCATGTCGGTACCCTTCCTGTGGTTTGGACTCGCCCCGTCTGTCGGCTGCACACCTGCCCGGGTGTGCCAGAAACGGAGCCTGCTCTGGAATCCGGTGTCTAAGCGCCAGTGGCGATCAGACGGACCTTGTTGAACACAACCTTGAACGCTTCCATGTCGGTCAGCGCCAGCTCAGCCAGGACCTTGCGGTCGAGGGCGACGCCGGACCTGGCCAGCCAACCCGCAAACACCGAGTACGGCGTCCCGAGTGAGCGGACCGCCGCGTTGATGCGGATGATCCAAAGCGCGCGAAACTCACGCTTCTTGCGCCGTCGCTCCTTGAAAGCCAACTTCAGACCGCGGTAGACCTGCTCGCGCGCCGTACGAAACAGACGCGAACGGGCGCCCCGCATGCCCTTGGCCATCTTCAGCACTTTGTTGTGGCGACGGCGGGCCTTGAATCCTCTCTTCACGCGTGGCATCTGACTTGCTCCTTTAGGCTCTCACTAGTGCACTGGCGCCAAATCTCGCTTTGGTCGGCGCTATCGTGTCGCATCGGCGGCGTACCGCAACCCGTCGACTATCTTCATCTTTCGTACAGCGTCGTGCTTCTCTGGCGCCGTCATCGGGCAGCCGCTTGCAGCTGCCATTCTGCCGTTCGGTTTGACCCGACCAACCGAAGCTATCGTATCCCATGGGGTTTGTCACCCCCGGAAAGCGACCCTTGGTGGACTGCCTCTCCCGCTCCGGACCGCGTGGCGACCCGACTCGGACAGGGCGTTGCCCAGCGGGGACGTCAACCGTAGGGAAGCATCGCCTTGACGGAACCCACCATCGTGCGGTCCAGCGTTGTCGGTGAGCGCAGCTGGCGCTTCCGCTTGGTGGACTTGGTGACGAGGATGTGGCGGCGGTAGGCCGAACCGCACTTGATGCGGCCGCTTCCAGTCACCTTGAACCGCTTGGCCGCTGCCCGCCTGGTCTTGATCTTCGGCATCACGAACTCCGCCGCGGTGCCTGCGACACCGCGTGAACTAAGGGAAAGGTCTGTCTACTCCGGCCTCGCCGTGGACGAACCGCGGGTCGTGACCGTGGGGGCCGGCCGCGGAGCCGGAGCCACCGGGGCAGGGGAGACGGGCGCTATCTGCTCGACCGGCTTGGGTGTTCCACCGCCACCGCCGCCACCACCACCACCGCCACCGCGCTTGGGGTTGAGCATCATCGACATGTTGCGGCCCTCGACCTTCGGCGTCACGTCGACGACGGAGCAGTCGGCCAAGGCCGTGGCCACTTCCATCAAACGTTCGCGTTGCGTGTTCGCGTAGGCGATCTCGCGGCCGCGGAACATGACGGTCATCTTCACCCGGTTGCCATCGACCAAGAACCGACGGGCCTGATTCAGCTTCGTCTCGTAGTCGTGGTGGTCGGTCTTGGGCCGCAGCTTGACTTCCTTGACCTCGACGTGGGTCGACGTGCGCTTGGCGTCGGCGGTCTTCTTCTTCTGCAGATACTTGAACTTGCCGTAGTCCATGAGCCGGCAGACCGGGGGGCGTGCCGTTGCAGCCACCTCGACCAGGTCGATGCCGAGCTCGTTGGCCATCCGCATGGCCTCTTCGATCGCCACGATCCCGAGCTGCTCGCCCTCGACGCCCACCAGCCGAACTTCCGGCACGCGGATGCGGTAGTTGACGCGGGGCTCGCGCTTGCGAGCGTCCTCTTGCTGCTGCTGAGGCGTGTTGCTGATCGCCATGCGGCCGTTCACCCCGACAGTCGGTTGCGTTCTCTGTGCAGCCTCCGGGACTCCCGGTGCTGCTTCCTTCCGTTCCCTGTCCCGGGCGCGCTCTGGCGTCAGGTGGGGTTGCTCGGCCCTGTGCTGCCGTGGCAGGCGGGGCTCTTCTTCGCGGGCCCGTTCGGTGACCGTCCGGGTCTGCGCAGTCCCGCTCAGAGCGACGGCAGCCCCGTTCGTCGCGGCGGCTGCCGAGGGGGGATGTTCAAGGGAGGGGCTTGGTAGGCACGAGCGGATTTGAACCGCTGACCCCCACGATGTCAACGTGGTGCTCTAACCAACTGAGCTACGCGCCTGTTCTGGTGCCGTGTTCGCGTTGCGCGATCGACACCCAGCCTGTCCTGCCCCGAGTCCTTCCTCGACCTTCTTTAGCGGGTACTCGACTTCTTCTTTAGCGGGTACCTCGACTTCGCGGGTCCGCTGGGCGTTCCCGGCTGTCGCCCCAAGCAGAACTCGCAACCGGAAGGCGGCGGGTCCCGTTCGGGGAACGGTAGGCTAGGGAAGGAAACCTGTGATGTCAAGCCTGCAATCCGTTCGGTCTGCTCCATTTTGTGCCCGTACGGTCCGGGCTTTTGCCTTCCCGCGCCGATCGCCTACGCTGCGCCACGTGCTGCTCGTGGCGGCCGGGAGCCGGGCCAATATGCCGGAAGGAACCAAAATAGCTAGCGGCCGTGCGAGGTTGCGGGCACTGTTCGGGGCGATTGCCGCAGTGGTGTTCGCGTGGCCGGGCGTGGCGGTCGCCGAGTGGAAGACCGCGCAATCCGTGACGATCGGGACCGCGCAGGTGCTCGAGCAGGGGGCTCTGACGTTTGGCGTAGTGTCGCCGATCGCGTATGGGGTCACCGATCGCTTCACGATTCAGTCGCACCCGGTCTTGGCGCTGCTGCTCGTACCGAATGTCGCGGGGCGCTATCGGCTCGAAGAGGCGCGGACTTGGGTGCTGTCGGGCGCGGCGTCGTACAAGCAGTCGTTTTTCGGAAGTGCGGCGCTGTCAGAGCAGGCGCGCTCGTCTCCCGGCGAGATCACGGCGGGACCGATCGCCACATGGTACCCGGAGCGGCGGCTGGGATTGACGCTCGGGAGTGCGTATCACGTGCGGCTGGGGCTGCCTGCCGAGGATTCGTGTGTCGCGGCGCGGGCGATCGACGGGCGATCTTGCAGCACCACGGGGCACGGTGTCTCCGGCACGATCGAGCTGCACGGATTGCTGACCGAGTCGGACTTGCTGATGGCGACAGCCCTTGGTCGCTGGGACATGTCGCGACAGTCGGTCGACACGCCAACGTACACGGTCGCATGGCTGCATGATTTCGGGCGCTTCCACCTGTTGGCTGGCGTGTCGGTCGGTGAGTTCATGATGGGAGAGTTGGTCGGCGAGACTTCGGTGTCGCGCTGGACCGTCTTTCCGGTGCTGGACCTGTGGTGGCGGCTGTAGGGAGGTCGCAGGATGGCGGCGCGCGAAGTGATCGGCGAGTTCGAGGCGCGGCGCATCGAGCGGATGCTGCACGACCTGTTTCTGGGTCGGTTACGGCGCGATGAGCGCATGGCGGTGAGTGCGTCGGTCGAGGCGGACTGGCTGTCGATGCGGTGGGAGCTTGCGGACGCGCAGAGAAAGCGTGTGTATCCGGTTGAGGCGCGCGTGGACCTCAAACGCGAGAAGTTGCGCGAGCGTCAGGCCGTTGACCTTCTGCTGGACCTGCTGGGGGAGCGCTTCGACGAGCACCTGCGCGATGACCGCGACCCGTTCACCGGGCCGGACTGGGAAGAGATCGACTTCACCGGGCACCGCGTGTTCCTGCGCGGGCAGATCTGCGCCGAAGCGGTCGAGGTGCGTGCGACGGCGCTGCTCGAGGCCGACTCCTTGAACAGATCCAGACCCGAAGGTCCATTGAGTTCCCTTGACGATCCAGTGGGGTAGGCAGAACCCCCCTGTGGTCACTGCGCGGATTCCTCGGCAAACGCGGTCGGGCCTTGACAAGAACCCGTCCCCCGGGATGATCTCGACCTTCTGGCGGGGGCCAGCCGGCACGGTTCCGGTTCATTTTTCGCTCTTCCTCGTCGTCCCGGCTCGCGGTTGCGCGGGGCCGCTGACGCGTTTTTCGTCGGCGCCGCGTTGCGCCCGACTTTCAACACCCAGGTGCGTTCACCAATCAAGGGGGATTCCATGACCAGCCCGATTCGCGTCGCCGTCACCGGTGCTTCCGGCCAGATCGGCTACAGCCTGTTGTTCCGCCTCGCGTCCGGCGAGACGTTTGGTCCGGATCGCAAGGTCATCCTGCAACTGCTCGACCTGCCGATTCCCGAAGTGCAGAAGGCGCTTGAAGGCGTCGCCATGGAGCTTGCCGACTGCGGCTTCAAGTCCCTGGCCGGCATCGAGTGCACCAGCGACGAGAACGTGGCCTTCAACGGCGTGTCGTGGGCCGTGCTGGTCGGTTCCAAGCCCCGTGGTCCCGGCATGGCGCGCGCCGACCTGATCAAGGAGAACGGACCCATCTTCGTCGGTCAGGGCAAGGCTCTGGAGCGCGGCGCCAAGGACCTGCGCGTTCTGGTCGTCGGCAACCCGTGCAACACGAACTGCCTGATCGCCGCCTCGAACTGCTCGATTCCCAAGCAGCGTTTTGGTGCGATGACCCGTCTGGACCAGAACCGCGCCGTCGCCCAGCTGGCACAGAAGGCCGGCGTCACCAACGCCGACGTGGCGAATCTGGCGATTTGGGGCAACCACAGCGAGTCGATGTACCCGGACTTCGAGAACGCGACGATCAAGGGCCGCCCGGTCACCGAGATGATCACCGACCATGAGTGGCTGCGCGGCGATTTCCTCAAGAGCGTGCAGAACCGCGGCAAGGCGATCATCGCAGCGCGCGGCAAGTCCAGCGCGGCCTCGGCGGCGTCGGCGGCCATCGACCACATCAAGGACTTCGAGCGCGCCACGCCCGCGGGCGAGTGGTTCTCGGCGGCCGTGTGGTCCGACGGTTCGTATCGCGTGGCAGAGGGCATCTACTCGTCGTTCCCGGTTACCTCAGACGGCAAGGGCGGCTACAGCATCGTCCAGGGCCTGCCGGCGACCGACTGGGCCAAGGAGAAGACCAAGCTGACCGTCGAGGAACTGCTTCAGGAGCGCGCCGTCGTCGCCGACCTGCTCAAGTAGTCTGGGTCCTGCTGCCGTCCGGGGCTTGTCGAGGGCTTCGGGCGGCGGCAGGATGGCCCCTCGCCTTGCAGGTGAGGGGGCTTTCGGGTCACGTCCCGCCTTTCGCGCCTGCCTCGTCCCTTTCCGGCGGCCCGCTTCGCAGCGAGACCGCACCTGCGCGGCGTCGACCGCTCGACCCCGCGTTTCGTATCCGACCAAGGAGACCGCATGGAATCCGCCGCTGTTCAGTCTGCCGGGCTCGGCCGTCTGGGCCACCGCCTGACCTCTACCGTCGGCCAGAAGTTCGTCATGGCGCTGTCTGGCCTCGTGCTCGTGCTGTTCGTGCTCGGCCACCTGGTCGGCAACCTGCAGGTCTACTCGGGACCTGAGAAGTTGAACAAGTACGCAGAGTTCTTGCAGGGACTCGGCGCTGGCCTGTGGATCGTGCGTGCGGGGCTCTTTGCCGCCGTCGTCGCGCACGTGTGGTCGGCCTGGCGGCTGACGCTGCGTGCGTGGGCCGCCCGCCCCGTGAAGTACGTCAATGAGGCGACCGCCAAGGCCTCGATCTCGTCACGCACGATGCGGTGGACCGGCGTCGCGATGCTGTTGTTCCTTGCCTATCACCTGTTGCACTTCACCCTCGGCGGCATCCCGATCGAGGGTGTCGACCCGACCGCGCCCAAGGACGTGTACGTGATGGTCGTGCATGGCTTCCGCGACCCGGCGAACGGCGGCGCCTACATCGTGCTGATGCTGCTGCTGGGCACCCATCTGCACCACGGCATCGCCAGCGTGTTCCAGACGACCGGCATCGTGAACGATCAGTACCGGCCGCTGTTGACGCGGGGCGGCCAAGTGCTCGCTTGGGTCGTGATGCTGGGCAACGTCTCGATGCCGCTGGCGATCCTGCTGAACTTGGGACCGTTCAAGGACGTGCTGTAGCGCACCGAACCACCTGGGAGGCGCCACGCCTTCCGCACCCGGCCGACCGCGACGACTCGCCAAGGCCACGGGGGAACTGAGATGAAGCTGGACTCCAAGGTGCCGACCGGCCCATTGGCTGAGAAGTGGGACAAGCATCGCTTCGACATGAAGCTGATCAACCCCGCGAACAAGCGGAAGTACACGGTGCTGGTGGTCGGCTCGGGGCTGGCCGGCGCGTCTGCGGCGGCGTCGCTGGCCGAGCTCGGCTACAACGTGCACTGCTTCTTCTTTCAGGACAGCCCGCGGCGCGCCCACAGCATCGCGGCGCAGGGCGGCATCAACGCGGCCAAGAACTACCGCAACGACGGCGACAGCGTCCGGCGGCTGTTCTACGACACGATCAAGGGCGGCGACTACCGCGCCCGCGAGGCCAACGTCTATCGACTCGCCGAGGTCTCGACCGAGATCATCGACCAGTGCGTCGCGCAAGGCGTGCCGTTTGCTCGTGAATACGGCGGCTTGCTCGACAACCGCTCGTTCGGTGGCGCGCAGGTCTCGCGCACCTTCTACGCCCGCGGCCAGACCGGCCAGCAGCTGCTGCTCGGCGCCTATCAGGCCCTGCAGCGTCAGGTCGGCCTCGGCAACGTCGTCAACCACAAGCGCACCGAGATGCTGGACCTCGTGGTCGTCGACGGTCACGCCCGCGGCATCGTCACGCGCGATCTGGTCACCGGCGACATCCGCTCGTACGCGGGCGATGCGGTGGTGCTGGCGACCGGCGGCTACGGCAACGTGTTCTACCTGTCCACCAACGCGATCGGCTCGAACGTCACCGCCACCTGGCGCGCCCACAAGCGCGGCGCCTTGTTCGCGAATCCCTGCTACACGCAGATCCACCCGACCTGCATCCCCGTCAGCGGCGACCACCAGTCCAAGCTGACCTTGATGTCGGAGTCCCTGCGCAACGATGGTCGCATCTGGGTGCCGCTGAAGGCCGGCGACAAGCGCGCACCGGGCGACATTCCCGAGGCCGAGCGCGACTACTACCTCGAGCGCAAGTACCCCAGCTTCGGCAACTTGGTTCCGCGCGACGTGGCCAGCCGCAACGCCAAGGCCGTGTGCGACGAAGGGCGCGGCGTTGGCCCCGGCGGGCTGGGCGTCTACCTGGACTTCTCTGACGCGATCAAGCGGTTGGGAGAGGGCACCATCCGCGAGCGCTACGGCAACCTGTTCCAGATGTACGAGCGCATCACCGCCGAGGACCCGTACAAGGTGCCGATGCGCATCTTCCCCGCCGTCCACTACTCGATGGGCGGTCTGTGGGTCGACTACAACCTGATGTCGAACGTTCCTGGCCTGCATGTGCTGGGCGAGGCCAACTTCTCGGATCACGGCGCGAATCGCTTGGGTGCCAGCGCGCTGATGCAGGGGCTGGCCGACGGCTACTTCGTGATCCCGTACACGATCGGCCAGTATCTGGCGACGTCGGGGCAGGGCAAGGTCACGACCGACCGTCCCGAGTTCCAGGCGGCCGAGGCCGAGACCCGGGCGCGCTTCGACAAGCTGGTGGCCATCGGGGGCAAGCGCTCGCCCAACTCGTTCCACAAGGAGCTGGGCAAGCTGCTGTGGGAAGAGTGCGGCATGGGGCGCAACGAGGCCGGTCTGCTGCGGGCCCTTGAGCGCATCCCCCAGATCCGCGAGGAGTTCTGGCAGAACCTGCGCGTCACCGGCACCGGGGCGTCGTACAACATGGTCTTGGAAAAGGCAGGTCGGGTCGCAGACTTCCTCGAGTTCGGCGAGTTGATGTGCCTGGACGCGCTGCACCGCACCGAGTCTTGCGGCGGTCACTTCCGCGAGGAAAGCCAGACCGACCAGGGCGAGGCCAAGCGCGACGACGAGAACTTCAGCTACGTCGCCGCGTGGCAGTACACGGGCGACTTCGCCAAGCCCGAGCTCCACAAGGAACCCCTGACCTTCGAGAACGTCCAGCTCGCCCAGCGCAGCTACAAGTAAGGAGCCACGCGATGAACCTCACGCTGAAGATCTGGCGTCAGAAGGACGGCAACGACAAGGGCGGCATGGTCTCGT
Source organism: uncultured Enterobacteriaceae bacterium (assembly GCA_964447285.1). Classification (GTDB taxonomy): domain Bacteria; phylum Myxococcota_A; class UBA9042; order UBA9042; family UBA9042; genus CAJBNH01. Next base: position 23,785 of record CAYURO010000016.1, read on the forward strand.
ACGCCGCGCCCGGCATCAGCGAGGACATGTCGTTCCTTGAGATGCTCGACGTGGTCAACGAGCGGCTGATCGACAAGGGTGACGAGCCCGTTGCGTTCGATCACGACTGTCGCGAGGGCATCTGCGGCATGTGTTCGCTCGTGATCAACGGGCTGCCGCACGGCAAGGAGCGCGCCACCACCACCTGCCAGCTGCACATGCGGCACTTCAAGGACGGCGAGACGATCACCATCGAGCCCTTCCGCTCGAAGGCGTTTCCGATGATCCGCGATCTGGTCGTCGACCGCGGCTCGTTTGACCGCATCATTGCCGCCGGCGGCTTCGTGTCGGTGTCGACCGGCGGCACGCCCGACGCGAACGCGCTGCCGATCGCCAAGAAGCACGCAGACTTGGCGATGGATGCGGCGTCCTGCATTGGCTGTGGCGCTTGCGTGGCGGCCTGCAAGAACGCGTCGGCCATGCTGTTCATCGGCGCCAAGGTCAGCCAGCTCGCTCACTTGCCCCAAGGGCAGCCCGAGCGCCAGCGCCGCGTGTTGAACATGATCGCCCAGGCAGACGCAGAGGGCTTCGGTTCGTGCTCCAACTACTTCGAGTGCGAAGCCGTCTGCCCCAAGGAGATCAGCGTGCGCGTCATTGCCGAGCTGAACCGTGACTACCTGCAGGCGGCGCTGGTCGGCGACGAGTAGGTCCGCTTTTCTCCTCGCGTTGTCCCCGCGCACCGACAGGGCTAGACTCCCCGGCCCTGTGGAGGCGTGCCCATGGGCAACGTTCCGTTCCGATGTCAGGTGCGGTTGACGCTGAGCGACCTTGACCGAGGAGTCTATGGTCAGCGCACGCTTGTTTGCGCGCAGAACCCCGACGAGCCCGACGAGCACATCCTGCTGCGCTTTCTGGCGCAGGTGCTGTTTTATGACGACGCCCTGACCGATCGGTCGGGCTTCACGGACTTGCATGAGCCAGACCTGCAAGCCCTGGATCTGACAGGGGCGTTGGTGCTGTGGGTCGAGTGCGGCTACCCGCCCATGAAGCGGGTCATTCGGGCGCTGGGGCATCACAAGGCCGCGCGTTTTTTGGCGTTGTTCGTCGACCGGGACGAGGCCGAGCGCTTCCGTGTCGAGGTGACCAACGAGCGGCCGCGCCACCTGGAGCACCTTGAGATCCACTTGATCGACCCCGCCTTCATGCAGTGGCTCGAGACCGTCGGCAGCCGCAACATGGCGTGGAGCGTGACGATCACGGAGGAGACCGTTTATCTGGAGTGCGACGGCCAGATGCGCGAGACCGTCGTCGAGACGGTGCCGGTGTTCCAGAAGATCGCCATGCTTGTCGAGAACTGAAGACCGCGAATTCTCCCCTTGCCCCGCACACAACCGCAGGAGACCCATGTCCCCCGACCCCCGCCTTGACAGCCAGGTCATCGAATTCTTGGACCGCAACGAGCCCCAGCTGATCGAGCGCCTGCGCACCCTCGTCGACGTCAACAGCGGCCTGGACAACCCCGCCGGCCGTTTGGTCTGTCTGGAGCAGCTGCAGCGGGTCTACGAGCGGCTTGGCTTTGCCTGCGAGCGGGTCGCGCGGCCCGGCGACATGGTCCACCTGATCGCTCGGCGGCCGGCCAAAGTGCACGCAGGCAGGATGGCCCCCAAGATCCTCATCCTCGGACACTTTGACACCGTGTACGACAGCACCTCGACCTTCCTGTCGTTTACCCAGCAAGGGGAGTGGCTGTGCGGTCCCGGCGTGGGCGACATGAAGGGCGGGCTGGTGGTGGCGCAGGCGGCTTTGGAGGCGCTGCAGGCCGTGCGGCAGCTGGACGCGTTCGACTGGGTCTGTTTCCACAACGCCGACGAAGAGGTGCAGTCGCCCACCTCGCGCGATCTGATTCAGCAGTTGGCTGCGGACCGCGATCTTGCGCTCGACTTCGAGATCGGCCGCAAGACCGGGGCACTGGTGCGGTCGCGGGCAGGCGTGGGGCGCTACTTCATCACGGTGCGTGGCAAGTCGGCGCACGCGGGCATGGATCCGTCGGCGGGCGTCAACGCGATTGTCGGCATGGCGCATCTGGTGCTGGCACTGGCGAAGCTGAACGACCCCGCGAGTGGCACCACCGTCAACGTCGGCGTCATCCGCGGCGGCACCAAGCGCAACGTGGTGCCCGACGAGGCCAAGATCGAGGTCGATCTGCGGATCCTGACGGTCGAAGAGGGCGAGCGCGTCGACGCGGCGATCCGCGCGCTGTGCAGCCGACCGCCGGTGCCGGGAGCGAGCGTGGACATTCTGGGGGGCGTGGGGCGGCCGCCGTGGCAGCGCTCTGAGGCGTCCGACCGTGCCGTCGCGCACTTTCAGGCCGTCGCGCGCGAGTTCGACCAGGACGTCGGGGCGGAGGACACGGGAGGCGGCAGCGACGCCAACTTCACGGCCGCGCTGGGGATTCCAACCGTCGACGGTCTGGGGCCGGTCGGCGAGCACCCGCACACCCACGACGAGAAGGTTCGCCGTCACACGGTGGCTGAGCGAGCCAAGCTGGTCGCGCTGGCACTGCTGCGGTGGAATCAAGCGGTGGAGATTGTGCAGGCGTAACGGTGGCTTGCGACAGCTATTTCGTCGAGATCGACGGGGCGCTGGCGAACAGGATCTTCAAGTCGTCGTCGGTGAACCGCACGCCCAAGCCGTAGAACAGATCGGCGCGGGTGCTGGGGTACATCAGCTCGTCGCCACCCGCCCAAGCGAACAGGTACTTGTAGAACTCGACCAGCAACGACGCGCGCAGTCGGGGCCGCGAGTTCTCATCGAAGCGGAACAGGTCGGCCGACAGCATCACGTGGTCGGCAAAGGCGTGCACATCCATGCCGCCGCCCGCGCTGGACTCGATCAGGCCACCACGCAGTGTCACGAAGCCGAACCGTCGCGCGTACTGCACGCCGAACTTGAACTGGGTGTCTTCCTGCAGGTAAGTGTCCGTCAGCAACGGCTCTTGGCCCTGGGTGCCTGTGGTCACGCGCGTCAGCGTGCGTCCGACGTTGTCGCTGGTCAGGGTCGCCAGCACGTACATGTCCTTGCGCGGCTGCAGACGCAGACTGAGGTGCGATTGCCAGGCGAGTTGGTGTGCCGACTGCACCCGCTCGGCATACGCGGCAACCCGGTAGTCCAAACCAACTTCCAGTGCGGTATAGCGGTCCAGCAGTGCCTTAGCGTCGCCCATGACCTCTTCGGCCGACCGCACCAGCGTCTCGTCGTGCAGCAGCCGCCCCACGGTGCCCTTGCCCTCTGCGACGTGCTGGGTGGTGGTCTCGACCTCGGCCACGACCCGGTCCAGCCGTGCGAGCGTGCCGTCCAGACGCTTGAGCAGTGCCGTGACCGAAGCCACCGTCGAGTCGAATTCCCCTGTGTTGCGGCCCACGATGTCGCGCACCGTTGTGGTCACGACCTCGATGTTGGCGAGGCTGCGGTTGGCGCTGTTGGCCCCCTTGGTCACTTGGCCCGACAGCCCATCGGCCATGCGGTTGATCTTGGCAACGGTGTCGGCAAAGCCCCTGACCCCGCGATCCAGATCCCCGCCGGGTGCCAGTGTGCCTTCGCTCAGGCGGTGGCGCAGGTTTTCGGTCGTCAGCGTCAGCTCGCGGCTGGCCTTGACCAGGTTATCGGCGATCTCCTCGAACCGCTTGGCGCCTTGATCCGACCCCAACACCTTGGCCGCGTTGTCCGTGATCAACGCCACGTCCCCCGCGATCTTGTCGATCTTCGGCACGATGTTGGCGGCGGTCTCGAGCTTTTGCAGGGTCGCCTGCATCGCCGTGGCCGTGACCACGATCGGGATCTGGTCGCCGTCCTTCAGGATCGGTCCGCCCGCGCCCGGCGTCAGTTCCAGATAGTAGTCGCCAAGCAACGACGCCTCGCGGCGCGTCAGCAGGGCGGCGTTGCGCAGGTTGCCGGATTGCGGGTCGGTCACGCCGGCATAGGCAACGACCAGGTTGCGCACCAGCAGCGTCACCCGAACCTGATGGCCCTTGAGGTGGATGTCGTCGACTTGGCCGACGGTGTAGCCCGCGATGGTGACCTTGGTGCCGGTCGCGATGCCGGTGACGTCGTCGAACATCGCAACGAGTCGATAGGTGTCGCCGCCGCTGCTGATGCCGCGGTTTGAGTACGCCACGCCGATCACCACGAGGACGACGGTGGCGATGGCGAGGAGGCCGACGGCGACCGTGGCGCGCAGGTTCTTCACCGTTCGGCCTCCGCAGTCCGGCGGCCGCTGGTGCCGCTGGTCTCGATGAAGGCGCGCACCACGGGGTGGTGGCTGCTGCGCATGTGGTCCGGGGTGCCGTAGTCGACGATCACGCCGTCGTGCAGCGCAGCGATGCGGTGGGCGATGCGGAACGTGCTGGACATGTCGTGCGAAATGACGACCGACGTCACGTGGTGGCGCTCTTGCGTCTCGGCGATCATGTCGTCGACCTGCGCGATCATCACGGGGTCCAAGCCAGTCGTCGGCTCGTCGTAGATGAGAATCTCCGGGTCGAGCACCGTGGCCCGCGCCAACGCCACGCGCTTGCGCATGCCGCCGCTGAGCTCAGATGGGAATTTGTGTTCGACGTTGAACAGGTTTAGCTCCTCGAGTCGGGAGATCACGAGCGCGCGTTCGTCGGCCCGGGTCAGCTTGCGATGCTCTCGCAGCGGAAAGGCGACATTGTCGAACACCGTCATCGAGTCGAACAAGGCCGAATTCTGAAACAACATGCCGAAGTGGCGTCGCGCCTTCAGCACCTCGTCGTGGCTCATGGTGAACAGGTCGCGTCCGTGGAAGAGCACTTGTCCCTGATCCGGCCGCAGCAGCGCGACCAGATGCTTGATCAGCACGCTTTTGCCACTGCCCGACCCGCCGATGATGACCGTGATGAGGCCGGTCTCGATGCTCAGGTCCACGCCGCGCAGCACCTGCTGGTCGCCGAAGGACTTGTGCAGACCCGTCACCTGCAGGATCGGCACTTCATCGGGCACGCGCACTCCACGCCGGTGGGCCGGGGGAAGTCCCCCATTTGGACCATGATAACGGACCCCCGGCGAGGTCAAAGAAAATCGCAGGCGTTTCCAGTTCTGGTTGCCCGCTTGCGATTGCTTTACACGATTGTCACCCACGCCTAGCATCGACCGATACTTCGGCACAGGTGGGGGCGGAGGCGCATGAGGCACAGGGCGCATTCAAGAGTAGCGTTGCGGGTTCTCAGCGGGGACCTGCAAGGCCAGGTGTTCCGAATCGACGACGAGTTGATCGTCGGCCGTTCGACGACCTGCGCCGTGTTCGTCCCCGACCGCCGCATCAGCCGCGAGCACTCGCGGTTCGTTCTTGAGGGCGACGATCTGTTCGTCGAGGACCTGCAGAGCCACAACGGCACGTTTGTGAACGGGCAGCGCATCGAGCGAATCCAGTTGTTTCACGGCGACTTGGTTCGCTTGGGCACGTCGCAGTTTGCGGTCGAGGCGTACCAGCGACACGACTCCGCCTCGATTCGCGTCATTCAAGACGAGATGCCGCTGCACCCGCGCCACGTTTGGCCGGTTCAGCCGATCTCGACCCGTCTCGACAGCGTGAATGCTGCGGCACTATTTGACGCCATTGGCGCGTCCGAGACCGACCGTTTCCCGTCGGCCGAAAAGCTCGACAAGCTACGCCAGCAGACGCGCAACTTTGCGATCCTGCACGAGATCAGCAAGGCACTTCAGCCGATCGCCGAGCTGGGCGACATGATGCCCGGCCTGATGGACTTGGTGCTTCAGGTGGTCAACGGCGACAGGGGCGCTGTCGTGCTCTTGGACGAGGACGGGGAGTTGGTGCCCCGCACCGTGCGCTACCGAGACGGCACCGGTCCCACGTCACCGGAAGCTGAGCTGACGCTGTCGAAGACGGTGGCGGACTGGGTGCTGAAAGAGCGTTGCGGCATCATCACGGCAGATGCCAGCTCGGACGACCGCTTCTCGGCTGCCGAGTCTGTCGTGCTGAACAACCTGCGGTCGCTGTTGGTGGTGCCGGTGCAGGTCGGCGAGCGCCTGCTCGGCCTGATCCAAGTCGAGCACCATCGCACGCTCGAGGGTTTCGACGAGAACGACTTGCACCTGATGATGGTCATCGCGTCCATGCTCGGCATTGCCATCGAAAACATCGACATGACTCGGGCGCGCGAGCGGGCGATTGTCCAACTGCAGGCCGCCCAAGAGCAGCTGCTGGCGACGCAGGAGCGGCTGGTCGTGTCCGAGCGCATGGGCATGCTGGGCAGGCTGGCCAGCGGGATCGCGCACGAGGTGAAGAACCACCTCAGTCCCTTCATGCTGGCCGACATGATCGCGCGGAAGTACGAGGATGATCAGGAGATTCAGGAGGCGGCTGAGCTCATGCTCGAAGCCCAGCAGCGTATCCTCAGCCTGGTGGACGAGATCCGGTCATTCGCGGCCGGCGGCCTGACCTCGGTCAACATCGCCCCACACGACCTCGCCGGCGTGATCGAAGGGGTGTTGCGCTTCTTGCGATGTGACCGTGCAGTCAAGCTGGCGGACATCCGCTTCGAGCCCACGGAGCGGCCGATTGTCTTCATGGACGCCCACCGCATCCGGCAGGTGCTGATCAACCTGATCCGCAACGCCGTCGATGCCGTGCAGCCCACCGGCGGCAAGATCGGCATTCGCCTGTCCACCACCGCAGCCCACGCCATCGTTCAAGTGCATGACAACGGGCGCGGAATCCCCGCCGAGTTTGCCGCCCGGGTCTTTGAGCCATTTTTCTCGACCAAGGGTGACAAGGGCTTGGGCCTGGGTCTCGACATCTCGCGGCAGATCACCTTGGCGCACGGTGGCACGTTGACCTTCGAGTCGACCGAGGGCGAGGGAACCGAGTTCCGGATGTGCCTGCCGCTCACTGCTGTGGACGCCGAGAGCGCCTTGCCGCAGGACCCGACGGGCGACTTCAAGTCCGCGGTCGGAGCGGGGGCCGTGCCATGACCGAGCGCAACGGCCCTCCGCACCGGCAGAGTCTCGACCGGCGTCTTCACTGCGTAGGGGACATCGTGCGAATTGGCCGGGTGGTGGTGGTGCGAAAGACCACGGCCATCGAGCAGCTGGTCGACCACCCCGACCGCAAGCTCGAGCGGATGCTGTACCGCGATGACCCGCTGGTCGCACGCACGAAGTCCGCGCACGAACAGCATTTGCACTCTGTCGCGACCGTTTTGGACGTGCTGAACCGCAGCGGCGTCGAGCATCGGTTGGTGTCCACCTTCAACCGCAGCTGGGCCGCGTGGGCCGACCTCGTTGTGACCGTGGGCGGTGACGGCACTTTCCTGCGCGCCTCCCACTGCATCGCGGCCACGCCGGACAGCGACGGGACGCCCATGCTCGGGGTCAACAGCGCGTCTGGCACCTCCGTCGGCTTCTTCTGCGCCGCGTCGGCCGAGGAGTTTGAGCCCCTGTTCCAGCAGATTCTGGCGGGCCAGCTGCGAAGTCGTGGCTTGTGGCGGCTGCAAGTCTCGCTGAACGACAGGCCGTTGCGCGATCTCGCGTTGAACGACGTCCTTTTGGCCCACCGGGTGCCGGCAGAAACCTCGCGCTACACGCTTTCCCTCGACGGAGTACATCAGGACCAGAAGTCGTCCGGGCTGTGGGTGGCGACTGCGGCGGGCTCGACGGCCGGCATCCGCGCGGCGGGCGGCAAGGTTCAGGAGATCGACTCGCGCGCCCTGCAATACCGCGTGCGGGAGTTGATGGCTTGGGCAGTTCGCGGCGAGCCGCTGATGGGTGGCTTCACGTCCACCGGCCTTGAGATCGTGTCGCGCATGTCGACAGGCATGCTCTATCTGGACGGCGCCCATCGTCGCGCCTCGTTCGGCTTTGGCGACAGGATCCGCTTCGAGCCCTCGCCCCGGCCGTTGCCGTGGATTGCGCCGGCGTCGTTGGACGAGAAGCGTCAGGCCCAGCTGGCCGCGCAGGAAGCGGGCAAGGGCATCGGCACCCGCTAGACGTCAGCGTCTGGCGATGTTGCCGGTTCGTCGAGCCTGTGCAGCTCTGCTGGCAACGATGCAAGGGGCCCAGGCACTGCCTTGGACCACCCATGGCCGCGCAGCCGAACCAGAGCGAATCCCGGCGAGGCCGTGTGGCCCATCGGGCAGCGATCCTCATACATGACGATGGACCCTGACGCATCCTTTGCCGGCATGTGCGCGGCACGGTCGCCCGCCTGCCATGCAGCGCGCAGACGGTCCGCGTCCGCCTGGTCCACCCGCCCCAGGTCCTTGCGATGCAGATAGCTTCCACAGCGAACGCAGGTCGGCTCGACCGTCAGGTTGCCGAGTGCGCGCTGGACCACAAGCGCCACGAAAGCCGCTTCTGCCGCAGCCATCAGCACGTGCAGCCACAGCGGCAACGGAGCGACGCGCGACACTCCCGCGGCCCTCCAGGCAAGCAGACCGGCTTTCAGTTGCACCTGCATCGCACCGCGCCAGCCTCCGACACCGACTTGTGCCACCAGACCCGCATCGACGAGCTCGAGCGGCGTGTTGGCCCCCGACGCCGCGAAGTCGGCAGCGAGGTCCTCGCTGTGCTCGGCAACGTGCGTCGCTTGCTCCAGACGGAACAAGTAGGCGTCGGCCACCCGATAGGCTCCAAGCCACACCACGGCCGCCACGATCGCCGCCGCCGTCAGACCCAGCGACGGCCGCACCCGGGTCAGATGCGCCAGAACCACCGCGACAAACGAAAGAGCAAGTGCGGCAAGCACATCGTAGAGTCCGAATACGACGACGACCTGAGCCGCGAGTCCCGACAACGTCCCCAGCGCAAGGGCGCAAATCACCAACACCACGCCAACGAGCAGCGTGCGAACGGGTTGAAGGCGGGGCGGGGGTCGGTCTGGCACTGGCGGCTCACCTTTCGATGCGATTCAAGGGAGCTACGCCGAACGGTGCGTCAATCTAGCGGGTACAGCTTCGCAACGGCGAGCGCCATGTCGATGAATTCGACGACCTTCTCCGTTCCTTGCGCCACTTGCCACGTCGTCAGCGCGGCGATGCCGTCGTGCACGCGAACATCGATCGGATCGAACGCGCGGAGCTGGAAGCCGACGTCGCCGGAAAGCAGGGGCTCAGGCGAGGTGCCGGGCGTCAGGCGCATCTTGTAGCCTTCGGGGATGCGGTCGTCCTGAATCTCCGGAGCGTCCAGATCCGGCAGATCGAGGCCGGGCGGGGGCGCAAGCGGGCCGAAGCGAACGACGGTGTGAGCGTGCACGCGCGACAGCACCAAGGCGCGCATGAAGCCGTCTCCCTGACCCGTGCCGGGCGCACTGGCCTCCACCTTGATGACGAAGCCTTCGTACTCGCCCGTCAGCACCGTTGTCGCTGAGCCCTGTTGGGTGGCGAGGCCCAGCGATTGGCCGGCCAGTGCCACCGGGTCGATGTGCCGACGCGCTGAGCGGAACAGGCCAACACCAGCACCCGCGAGCACCACGCCCAGCGCAAGGAACAGTCCGACGATGCGCCAGTCGATGCGGCCTTCAGGCTTGGTGTCGTGGAGGCACTTGTCGACGATGTCGGCCGGGTTCTCCAACTGCTTCACCGCGTCAGTCTTCTCGCCGCGGGCCCGCCGTTCGAGGATCGAGCGATTCTCATCAGCCAGTGCGTTGTTCTGCGTCACGGTCTCCAAGCCGCGGTCGGTGCAGTGGCGCACGACGTCGGTCGACAGCGCCAAATAGGCATCCCGCTTCTCGCGGAACTTGACCTCGCGGATCTTCGCCCAACGTTCGGCAAACCGCTGCTCGGCCCGCAGCAGTTCTGCGTTGTCGTATTGGTCGGGATTCTCGCCGCGGTTCTCGGCTTCCCTCTTGCGGTCCCGCTGGTAATCGACGAGCGCCTTGTCCTGCTCGAGGTCCGCGCGGACGTTCGCGAGCTTGGTCGCCTCTTCCGGAGTGGCCGTCGTGATATCGGCGATCTCTGTGCAGCCTGCCAACGCGAGCAACGCCAGCGTGGGCAACCACAGGAGACCGAGGATGTGCGAGCGAGTGGGCATGCGGGACCTCCGACTCGGGCGAACCGACCCACGCGGGGCAGGCGGTAGTACGAAGATGGCCCATCGCATTCGGCGCCGTGACCATCGGGGCCGGGCGTGGCGAGGGCTGGAGAAGTGGGGCTGGGCGCTGTTCCAGAACCTGATACGGCACCGGTAGCGGCATGCGGGGGACACACCCCCACCGCACATCGCGAGGATGTTAGCATGGAGGTCGCAGCAGCGCAATCTAGATGTTGCCTGCAATTCAGCGGGGTTGGAGCGCATTCCGATGGGGAGGCGGGTGCGCGGAGCCGTGGCCGCTCTGGCGAACCCGTTGACCTGCGTGCATGCTGGCAGCAGTCCTGCCGTCCATGGCGCTGAGAACACCGTCCTTTCCCTCGAAGGTCCATGTCGTCCCCTCCGTGCCCCCGCTCTTGCCGCCCTGTGCACGGTCGCGCCGTTCGGTTGGCGACGGTCGTGGCACTGGCGTGCGTGGCGACGGCCTCGTTGCCCGGCCCTGCGGAAGCGCTGCGGGTGCGACTTCGGGCGCGCACGGCACTGACGCTGCAGTTGGAGGTCGGCGGTGCGGGACTGACCGTCACGGGGCAGTTGGAAGACTCGCGGGGCAAGCCGGTAGCGGCTGCCGGCGTTGTCGTACGCGCTTTGCCCGACAAGGGGGACGGAGCACCGCCCGCCCGTCAGGAACGGCTTGCATCGACGGACGCAGCGGGCCGGTTCGAGGTGTTGTTTCCGCGCAGTGCGCTGGGCGCGACAGAGAGAACCTGGCAGATCGAAGGGCGATTTGCAGGTGGACCAGAGCACGGGGAGTCAGTGGCCACGCAGACGGTGGACCTGGCCAAGCCGGACGCGACACTCGTATTGGCGCTGGAGACGGAGCGAGTTCGCTCGTCACAAGTCACGCTTGCCATGGACGTCGAGGCGCGTGCTGGCGACTGGCCGATCGCCGGAGGTGCCGTGCAGCTGGCCGTGGACGGTCGGCCGCTGCTGGTGTTGCGGACGGCAGCGGACGGTCGGGCGACTGCGCAGCTTTCGGTGGCAACGCTGGGCGGGCCGGGGCTTCACCGCCTGACGGCCCGGATCGAGCCGGGCGACGTCCACAACGGCGCGGAGGCGGGGCGTCGACTGGAGCTCGTGACGGCCGTGGAGGTCGAGCTGTCCCTGACGCAAGGGCACAAGGGCAAGGTGTGCGGTGAGGGCGACTGGTGCTTGGCGGGCGCGGTTCTTGCGTTGGAGGGGGCGGTTCGTCACCCGGTGCCATCTGCCACGGTGGGGCTGCACGCCGACGGGCATCAGCTGGGTCTACTGGTGACGGATTTGGACGGGCGTTTTGCGGGCGTGTTGCGCGGGGCAGTTTTGTCGACGCTGTTTCCCCCAGGCGCGGTCGGCGTGGTCGCGCGGGCCTATGTGCCGGCTCCTTTTCATGAAACAGGACTGAGTGCGATCGCAGTCGTCGATGTGCCGCCGCCGCCGGGTCTATCGGGCTGGTGGTACGGTGGTCCGCTGATCGGCCTTGCGTTGGCAGCGGTGCTGTTGCGGTGGAACTCCCGTCGGCGGGAACGCGCCCTGTTGGCTCAGGACGAGGCGAAGTCTGCGGGACTGCCGGACGAGGCGGTGCGGCGGGTTGGACCAGGGGGACAGCCCTCGTGCGTCGTCCGCGGTCGGATCGTGCACGGCGAAACTGGCCGCCCGGTTGCCGGAGAGCTGCACTTGCTGCTGGAAGGGGCGCCGAAGACGGTGGAAATCTCCTGTCCTTCTGGGATATTCGACCTGCATGGGCTGCCCCCCGGCCGACATCGGCTGAGGGTCGCCTGCGTCGAGCATGAGCCGCTGGACATTGGGTTGGTTCTGCCCCACGACGGTGTGTTCGACGGGTGTGAGCTGCTGCCGTCGAGCTGTCGCGCGGTGGTGAGAGGCAGTTTTGCCGGTGTGCTGCGCCGGGTGACCGGTATGGGCGTGGACTGGCGCATGGAGACCCCGCGCGACGTCGAGCCGCGGTGGGCGGCGGGCGTGCGGCGCGGACACGGCGAGGTGCGGGACGCGGTACGCAAGGTCGAGCGGGCGTTGTACGGAGCGCGCACGGACCCTGACACTGCCAAGGAGACCCAGCAGGCGATCTCGAAGGTCGACGAGGTGCAGCGATGAAGCGCACCGCATGGCTGCTTCTGCCATTCGCGTGGGCATTGGCGGCGACCGCGGCCTTTGCTGCGGAGGATTTTGACCCGAAATCCGCAGATTGGAATGGCCTGGCTGGCCTGCTCGAGACCGCCGGGCTGGCCAAGGTCGAGGTCGAACTGCTGCCTGTGCTGGATTGGTCGACGATTGCGACCGAGGACGTGTTGTTCGTGCTCGCGCCGCAGACGGCTCCCCAAGGTGAGTCGTTGCGGAGCCTTGAGCGGTTTGTCGACTCCGGCGGCCGCCTGATGGTGGCCGATGACTTTGGGGCGGGCGACGCGTGGTTGCGTCCGTTCGGCATCGAGCTGCTGGACCGCGCGGGGCGGCAGCAGGCGCGCTTCCTGGACCTCGAGCACTTGCCGCAAGTGCGCGTCGATCCGGAGCCGGAGACCGTGATGGCGGCCCGCCGTTGGATGGCCCCCAAGGCACGGCTGACGCCAGCGGAGTTCCTGAGCCACGACGTGAACGACCCGGTTGTCCTGAATCATCCTGCGGCGTTGCGTGTGTCCTCGGCGCTGGCGGCTGACCGTCTGGCGGTGCTGTGGGGACGCTATGATGAGCCGGGGTTGGGGTGGCTGGCGGAGGCAGATCGGGGCGCGGGGCGGGTGCTGGCGATCGCCGATCCGAGCCTGTTCATCACGTCCATGCTCTCGAAATTCCACGACAACAAACAGTTCACTGCCAATGTGCTGCGCTACTCGTGTGTGGCCTCGCGGCCGTGCAAAGTGAAGCTGGCGGTGCGGATTGACGAGGTGCGAGGCCGTTTTCAGGGGCTCCCGATCGACCGAAACACCGACTTGCGGTCCGGTCTGGAGGTGCTGCAGCGCGCCCTCGAGTGGCTGGCGACCGCACTGCGGGGGCCGTTGGTGGCTCCAGCACTGCTGGCGACTCTGCTGTTCTTGCTGGCTTGGCCGCCGTGGCGTCTGGCGCGTTCGCCGCAGCCCGAAGTTCCGCCGCGGACCGCCGGACTCCGACGCGAGAGCGCGCGCCTGACGGCCATCGGCGCTTGGCTGTCACATGACCACGCGGACTACCGTCGCCCCGCCCGGCTGCTGGCGGCCCACTTGGGGCGGCAACTGGAGGCCGCCGAGCGGATGGAACTGTCTGACGGGCAAGGGGAAGCCATCCATGCCCCTCGCGCACCATCCGGTCGGGGGGCTCGCATGGGCGCCATCCTGTCGGACACGGGCTTTGGACTGACCGGTCGGACCCAGACCATCGACAGGTTGGTTCGCCGTGGTCGATGCTCTGCTCAGGCCGCTGACCGCCTGCGCAAGGTGTTCCGCGAACTGGAGTTGGTCAGCCGGGACGATGGTGAGCCCCTGAACCGGTCCGACTTCACAAGGTTATCCGCAGAGGTCGAGTGGGCCGAGTCACTGATCGGCTACACCCGCGACCCGGCCGTGGTCCGCAACGAGGAGAATGCATGATGACGCCAGACGAATCCGTGATGCCCATCGCCTTGGACCACCATCGGTTGGCCACCGTGGCGGCGTTTCGCGACCGGGTCACCGCCGAAGTGTCGCGCGTGTACATCGGCTCTGACGAAGTGGTGCTGCTGGTGCTGGCCGCCATGCTGGCCCGTGGTCACGTGCTGCTGGAGGGCGTGCCCGGTCTGGCCAAGACCACGCTGGCCAAGGCGATGGCGCAGGCCGTCGGTTGCCAGTTTCGTCGGGTGCAGTTCACGCCCGACCTGCTGCCTGCTGACATTACGGGCACTTACGTCTTCAATCAGAAGCTCCACGAGTTTGAGTTGCGCCGGGGACCGCTGTTTGCCCAGGTGGTATTGGCCGACGAGATCAACCGTGCCCCAGCCAAGACCCAGTCGGCCCTGCTGGAGGCGATGCAGGAGCGGCAGGTGACGATCGAAGGCGAGACGCTGCCTTTGCCCGAGCCGTTTCTGGTCCTGGCCACGCAGAACCCGGTGGAGCAGGAGGGCGTGTACCTGTTGCCCGAGGCGCAGATCGACCGCTTTCTCGTGCGAATTCGTCTGGATTATCCCAGTGCTGCCGACGAGTTGCGGATGCTGCAGACCTATGACCAACCGGTACAGGGCGTGCGGGCGGTTGCCGGAGCGGACGACATCCTGGGCTTCTCAGCGGCCGCGGACGCCGTGCATGTCGAAGAGAAGCTGATGCAGTACGCCGTACGGCTGGTGCAGGCCACGCGCGCGCACGGGCGTGTCGCGCTGGGTGCCTCCCCGCGAGCGACGTTGGGGCTGATGCGGCTGGCCAAGGCGTGGGCGCTGCTGGCGGGGCGGGACTATGTGTCGCCCGATGACCTTCGGCGGCTGGCCACGCCGGTCCTCGAGCACCGTGTGATGGTGACCACCGACGCGGCCATCGAGGGGATCTCCGCTTCCGCGGTCGTGCGGGACGTCCTGGCGAAGACCAAGCTGCAGGAGGGTACGCCGGGTGTGGCAGTCCCCAGACCGGACCTGATTCTGGACCCGCGCACGGGAGACGCGACGTAACATGTTGGAATTCCGGGGACGGATGCTGCTGGCGATTGCGGTCGGTCTGGTGGCGGCGGGCATCGTCCTGTCGCTTGCCGGAGCCGTGTTGGCCGGCGTGGTGCTGATCCTCGGCTTGACGGCGGAGTTGTTGCGGATTCGGGGTGCGACCCGTCGGCGTCGGCCACCGCTGGGCGTCACGGCGCGGATGACGGTGCACGACGCCCGGTCGCCATCGGGCGAGACGCGGCTGACTTCGCATCGCGCCGGCAAGTGGGTGCCGTTGCGGTTTCGGCTGGATGTGCCGGACGGATTCGCCTCCAGCCGCCTTGACCTGCGGGAGTGGTGGACCAGTCCGGGCATCGACCTGACCGAGTCGGCGCCGCGCAGTGTCCTGTTGCCGGCGGGCGGGGTCGAGCTGGACCTGCAAGCGCTGGCGCTGAATGCGGCCGTGCACCGGATCCTCGGGGTTCACGGGCGGTTGACCGACCCGGCCGGGTTGGTGTCAGTCCCGGTATTTCTGCCCAGCCCTTGCGAGATCGCGGTGCTGCCCCGGTCGCTGCCGATCGACTTGCGGCGGGTTGCAGAGACGCGGCGAATGGCGCCGCGGTCGGCGGGGGCGCAGCGGCCGGACAAGGTGCAGGGACCTGGCGACGACCTGCGCGAGCTGCGAGAGCACGTGCCAGGCGACCCGTTCAAGCACATCGCCTGGAAGGCGTCTGCGCGGCGCGGTCGGCTGATGAGTCGCAGCTTCGAACGCGAGCGCACGCGGTCGCTGTACGTGGTGTTGGACACGGGCTCGACCATGCGCGACGGACGTCCCGGGCGAGGGCCGCTGGATCAGGCGATGGACCTCGTGCATTCGCTTGCGGAGGCCAGTGCTCGCGGGCATGACCCGTTTGGTCTCGCGCTGGTCGACGGGCGCGTGGTGGACAGACGACCGGTGCTGGAGGGAGTGGCGGCCATTCGCGATGCCGATCGGGCGCTGTTGGACATCCGCCGGGCGGTGGCGGAGGACCTGACGCCTCTGGAAGAAGAGGAACTCGCAAGCGTTGTTGCGGGGTACCTGACTGCGGTCGAGCGCGTGCCGTTGCCTGCGGACGGCCAGGAGCCCCACCTTCGGGCACGCTTTCGCCAACGTCTCGTGATGGCTGCTCTGGCCCGACTACCCGAGCGCGAGCGACTGCCGATGTTGCGGGGACCAGAGCCCAGTGCGCGCGCTGATCTGGCGATTTTGCGGCGGTTCTGCCGTGCCATGGACCTGACGCTGCCCTACCGCAGTGCGCTCTCTCCCGCGCATCGCGTCGAGGGCCTGGTCGCAGGAGTGGCCGCGGCGATGACTGCGCGCAAGGGACCGTTTGCCATCGTTATCATCTCTGATTTCAGGCGGTTGTCAGGTGTTTGTGCGCCGTTGTGGCAGGCCTTCGCGCGCGCCCGGGCGGCGGGCCATCGGGTACTGGCCGTTGCGGTGCGCGAGGTCGAGGAGCGTGACGTGTTGGACCTGGTTCCGGATGCCAACGACGCCGACACGGCGCGGGGGCTCCTGCAGGCCGATGCCGCGGCGCGCCGCCAGCTGCTGGATGAGTTGGAGGACGGCTGTCGTCGGGCGGGCGCGGCGTTTCTTCCCGACCCGGACCCCGACGAGCTCGTGGCGCTCTGGCGTCAATGACCCAGTGACGATGGCGGCTTCCTTCCCCCCCCTTGCTGCCGCGGCCGCGCCCCGCGCATACTGCCACGTCATCGCTGGAGGAAGCTGTCATGACCGACGCCATCATTCGCCAGTGGCACATGCTCAGGCTGGTGCCGAGGGTGCCCAACAAGATCTCGACCCGGGCGCTGTGCGACAAGCTCGAAGCCGCGGAGTTCAAGGTCGATGTGCGCACCGTTCAGCGCGATCTGATGAAGCTCTCAGGCTTTTTTCCGCTGATCAGCGACGAGTTCAAGCCGGCTGGCTGGTCGTGGACAAAGTCCGCGCCGTTGGTTGAAGTGCCGGGCATGACGGTGCACACAGCGTTGGCCCTTCGTCTGGCGGAAGACTACTTGGACAAGGTGCTGCCCGAGACGACGCGCTCGCATCTGGATCAGCATTTCGAAAACGCTCGTGCGGTGTTGGACGATCTGACGGAGAACAGTCTGACGGCCTGGCCGCGCAAGGTTCGCGTCATTCCGCCGGGACTGACGTTCCGCTCGCCGCGCATCGAGCCTGAGGTGCTGGAGGCGGTGCACACGGCGTTGTTGAGAGAACGGTGCCTCAAGGTCGTCTACCAAGCGCGCGACGCGGAACCGGTGGAGCACACGCTGCATCCGCTGGGCCTCGTGTACCGCGACACAGTGGCCTATTTGGTGTGCACGTTCCGCGACTTCACCGATGTGCGGATGGCGGTGCTGCACCGCATGCGGTCGGCAGAAGTGCTGAATGTGACGCGAAACTTCCCGGCCGCCTTCGATCTGGACAGCTACATCGAGTCCGGCGCATTCGACTACCTGTTGGGCGACGGTCCCATTGACCTCGAGGTTCGGTTTGACCGCGGGGCCGCCAGTCGCGTGGTCGAGACGCCGTTGAGCGATGACCAGACGCTGGAGACCCTGTTGGACGGCGCCGTGGTGCTGCGGGCCACGGTAGCGAACACCGTGCAGCTGCGCGCATGGTTGCGGAGCTACGGAGAGGCGGTTGAGGTCCTGGGACCGCCCGACCTGCGCGAGGAGTTCGCAGCGACCGCCCGCAAGCTGAGTCAGCGATACGCTCTGGGGCGGGAACCCGTGTAGAGCCGCGGACCCGGCGCTTGCCGACTTGCCGCTGCCTCGACCCCGTGGCCTACTGGCGCGATTCGCCCCAGGACTCGGGCAGAACGAGCTGCCGTGACCCTCCCCCCCATCGACTCCCTTGTCCGCCCCCATCGTCGCAAGCCTGAACTGCTTGCACCTGCTGGCGATTCTCAGGCGATGCACGCCGCCGTCGCATCAGGCGCCGATGCCGTCTATTTCGGCCTTGACGACGGCTTCAACGCGCGCGCGCGCGCCCGCAACTTCGCGCTGGACCAGCTGGGCAACACCTGTGACGCGTTGCACCGGGCAGGGGTCCGCGCCTATCTCACGCTCAACACCCTGATCTTCGAGTCTGAGCTGCATCCGGTCGCCGAGGTGATCCGCAAGGCAGCCCAAGCCGGCATCGATGCCTTGATCGTCCAGGACCCGGCCGTCGCCCTGCTGGCGCGCGCCATCGCTCCCACGCTGCAAGTTCACGCGAGCACGCAGATGACGGTGTCGAGCGCTGAGGCGGCGGTGTTCGCAGAGCGGCTGGGCATCACCCGCATCGTCGTACCTCGGGAGCTGTCGGTCGACGAGATCGCGAAGATGGCCCAAGGCACGCGGCTGGAGCTCGAGGTGTTCGTCCACGGCGCCTTGTGCATGTCGTGGAGCGGCCAGTGCTTGACCAGTGAGGCGTGGGGAGGCCGCTCTGCCAACCGCGGCCAGTGCGCGCAGGCCTGCCGGATGCCGTATGACTTGGTGGTCGACGGACACACGCGCGACTTGGGTGAAGTGCAATACCTGTTGAGTCCCAAGGACCTATTTGCCGCACCGCTGCTCGAAAAGTTGCTGCCGGCCGGCGTCCATGGGCTGAAGATCGAGGGCCGACAGAAGGGGCCGCAGTACGTCGCGACGGCGGTGGGCACTTGGCGGCGGTGGCTGGACGCGAAGGCGATGGGCTGGCAGGACCGCGCGTCGGCAGAGCGGCTCGAGCACGATGCGGTGGACAGTGCGCTGTCGTTTTCACGTGGATTCTCGCCCGGTTTCCTGCTCGGCGCGCAGCACACGAGCTTGGTTGAGGGGCGTTTCCCCAAGCACCGCGGCTTGTGGATCGGCACCGTTGTGGCGGTCGAGCCGCGGGCCGTGCGGGTGCGGCGTGCCGACGGGCGGCCGACGACCAGCGGCGTGGGCGCGAACCTTGGCGATCGGGTGTCGGGTCAGGACGAACCGATCTTCGAACCGTCGCTGCCGGAGCTGCGGCCGGGGCAGGGCGTGGGCTTTGATGCGGGCCACCCGGAGGACGAACACGAGGCCGGCGGGCCGATCTTCCGGGTGAATCCGACCAAGGACGGCTGGCTGCTGGGCTTCGGCAACCCCGGACCGGACCTGACGAGGATCAAGCCCGGGGACCGCGTCTGGCTGACCAGCGACCCGACGCCGGGACTGGCGACCGCGCGGTTGCTGCAGGCGGGGCTGCCGACCGGGCGCATCGACGTCGTGCTGCACGTGAGTGGTCGAGAGGGCGAACCCGTGGAGATCGAGGCGCGCGCGCAAGGTCCGGCAGGTCGGGCGCAGCGCGCGAGCGTGCGCGGGACGACGCCGCTTGCCGTGTCGCAAGGCCTCGGCATGACCTACGAATTGCTCTACGACAAGCTGGGGTCGCTGGGCGGCACGCCGTTCAAGTTGCGCGACCTTGTGGCCGAGCAGGTGGGGCCGGGGCTGCATGTGCCGGTGTCCGAGCTGAAATTGCTGCGGCGCGAGCTGGTGACGAAGCTGGAAGCGCTGGTGCTCGCGGCCGCGCGGCACGGCACCGACGAATCCGATCCGGCAGAGCGGCTGCGGGCCGAGCTGTCGGCGGCGGTGCGTCCGGTGACGTGGCCGGTTGCGCAGACCCTGCAGCTGGTTGCGCTGTGCCGCAACGAGGCCCAGCTGGACGCCGTGATCGCTGCGGGGCTGCCCGAGGTCGAGCTGGACTGGATGGAGTTGGTCGGCTTGGGCAACGCCGTGCGGCGGGCGCGCGAGGCCGGGCTGAAGGTGACGATCGCGACCGTGCGGGTGCAGAAGCCGGGGGAAGCGGGCTATGACGCCCGAATTGCCCAGCTGCAACCGGACGCGGTGCTGGTGCGCCACTGGGGCGGTCTGGTGCAGTTTGCAGGTCTGGCGGGCGAGCCGATTGTGGGGCAGCGGCCGCTGGTGCACGGCGACTTCTCGCTGAACGTCACCAACTCGCTGACGGCAAACCTGTTGTTGGGCATGGGGGTGGACACGCTGACGCCGGCCCATGACCTCGACGAGGAACAGCTGCACGGTCTGCTGGCCCATGTGCCGGCGGAGCGATTGACCGTGACAATCCACCATCACATCGCGACCTTCCACACCGAGCATTGCGTGTACGCGCACCTGTTGAGCCACGGCAACGACTGGCGCACCTGTGGGCGACCCTGCGAGGCGCATGCCGTGTCCCTGCGCGACCACAAGGGCGACGAGCATCCGGTCGTGGTCGACGTCGGCTGTCGCAACACGGTGTTCAACGCGGCCGCCCAGAGTGCGGCGTCGGCGGTGGCGGGACTGGTCAAGAAGGGCGTGCGGCGCTTTCGCGTCGAGTTCCTGCGCGAGACGCAAGCCGAGGCGGCGACGGTGCTGCAAGCGTACGGTGACCTGCTGCAAGGGCGCATTCAGGCAGCGGAATTGGTGCGGCGTGTGGGCGTTCACGAGCAGTTCGGCGTCACGCTGGGCACCATGAAGACGATGACCGGCGCGCGCTTGCCCGACGGGGGCCAGCCATGACGGCGGACGACGCAAGGCAACAGCGGCTGACCAAAATCCGCAAAGAGATCGACGGGATCGACGACCAGTTGCTGACGCTGCTCGAGCGACGTGCCCGCGTGGTGGCAGAGGCCTGGCAGCTGAAGGAAGGGCTGGGTCTGTCGATCCACGATCCGCGTCGTGAACGCGAGATCCTCGACCGCCTGCGCATGGACGCTCGCGAGCTGGACCCGGAGCTTGTCGAGCACATCTTTCGCCGCATCGTGGGCGTGGCGACACCGCCTCCGGAGGCGGTTGCGGGGGACGGTTGCCGCTCAGACGATTCTGGCCCATCATCCGCCGCGCCGGAGTCGGACCTTTTCTGACAACTCCTTGATCCGATTCGACAACAAACGAGGTTCCCCATGAAGGTCGCCCTCATCGGCCTGCCCCAGTGCGGCAAGACCACCCTGTTCGCCACCCTGACCGGCACCGACGCCAGCCGCCAGAAGGGCAGCTTCCAGATCGGCACCGTCAAGGTTCCGGACCGCCGGGTAGACAAGCTCAGCGAGATGTACAAGCCCAAGAAGACCACCTACGCGACCATCGAAGTGGTTGAGGCGCACCAGGCGGAAAAGGTGGGCAAGCATGGGTCCAGCCTCGACTCCGCATTCCTGAATCTTGTCAAGCCGATGGACGCCTTCCTGCTGGTCGTGCGCGCATTTGACGAAGAGGGGCTGTGTGACCCCAAGGCCGACGTCGAGGCGGTGGTTGCCGAGATGCTGCTGGCCGATCTGATGGTGATCGAGAACCGTCTGGACCGCGCCGCGGCCGACCTGAAGAAGGGCAAGCCAAGCGCGACGGCCGACGAGATCGAAGCACTCGAGAAGTGCAAAGCGTTGCTGGATCAGGACCGTCCGCTGCGGGCCGACCCGGCGCTGGCCGCGACGCCGGTCCTGCGCAACTACGCCTTCCTGACGGCGCGGCCACTGCTGGTCGTCGTCAACGCCGGAGAGGGCGACGCGGGGGCGGATTCCGCTGACGTCATGGCGCGTTACGGACTGCCGGTGCAGGGCCTGCCGTCGTTCGTCTGTTGTGCGCAGATCGAGGAAGAGATCCAGGGCATGCCCGAAGCGGATCGACCTGCCTTCCGCGAGGCGATGGGCATTCAGGAGCCGGTGCTGGACGTTGTCGTGCGTCAGGTCTACGCCGCGCTGGGCCTGATCTCGTTCCTGACGTCGGGTGAGGACGAGGTGCGTGCCTGGACCATCAAGGACGGGACGCTGGCACCTCGAGCCGCGGGTGCCGTGCACTCCGACATTGAGAAGGGCTTCATTCGCGCGGAGATCATCGGCTACGACGACTTCGTGACGCTGGGGTCCGAGGCCGCCGCGCGACGGGCCGGCCGTTACCGTCTGGAAGGCAAAGAGTACGCCGTGCAAGACGGTGATATTGTTCATTTCCGGTTCAACATCTAGATCAAGGATCCAAGCAATTTGCGCACTTCCCTTGCGCGCCGCGCCGGGGACCCCTATCCTGTTGCCGTCTCGTGGTCGAAGGCACGCGCAGCGAAACGGCTGCACCGGGTCGCGAGACAGTGAGTTTGACCTGCTGTTCTGGAGCGTTCGCCTCCCACGCCCTGCTCTTCGGCGTGCAGTCAGCGAATGACCAGCCCCCCTGGCACGAGGCCAAGGGACAACAGACAGGTAACGGCCGCCCCCCTTCGCAAGAACGGTGGGAGCCTCCCCCGACCTGACGTGACGAACCCCCTGACGGGAAGTCACCCGCGCGCATCGTGCGTGCGGCCAAGGTCTTTGTTTGCAAAGGAAAGAATGCGTTTCGAAGAATTGAATCTGATCGAGCCCCTGCTCCGCGCCGTGCGCGACGAGGGCTACACCGAACCCACCCCCATTCAGGAGCAGGCGATCGGTCCCCTGCTCACCGGCCGCGACATGCTCGGCTGTGCGCAGACCGGCACCGGCAAGACTGCGGCCTTCGCCCTGCCGATCCTGCAGAAGCTGGCCGCTGACAAGGGCATGACGGGTCCCCGCAAGCTGCGGGTGCTGGTGCTGGCCCCCACCCGTGAGCTGGCCGCCCAGATCAACGAGTCGTTTCAGGTGTATGGCAAGCACACCGGCGTCGCCTCGGCCGTTATCTTCGGCGGCGTAGGCCAAGAGCCCCAGGTGCGTGCGATTCGCCGGGGCGTCGACGTGCTGGTGGCCACTCCCGGCCGTCTGCTGGACCTGATGGGTCAGGGTCTGGTCAAGCTGAACACCGTCGACACGCTGGTGTTGGACGAGGCCGACCGGATGCTGGACATGGGCTTTGTGCGCGACGTGCGCAAGATCGTGGCGACCGTGCCTACCCAGCGGCAGACGCTGTTGTTTTCCGCAACGATGGCCCCTGACGTTCAGGAGCTGGCCGAGGACCTGCTGCGCAATCCCGTTCGGGTGTCGGTCACGCCTTCGGCAACCACGGTCGACCGGATCGTGCAGTCGGTCTACCACGTGACGACTTCCGACAAGCGCCCGCTGCTTGAGGAGCTGCTGCGTGACACCAAGGTCGAGCGCGCGCTGGTGTTTACCCGCACCAAGCACGGCGCCGACAAGGTCGTGAAGAACCTGGACAAGGCCGGCATCGAGGCGCTGGCCATCCACGGCAACAAGTCGCAGAACGCGCGCACCCGAGCGCTCGACCGCTTCAAGTCCGGCGAGACCCGCGTGCTGATTGCCACCGACATCGCCGCACGCGGTATCGACGTGGACGGCGTGTCGCACGTGATCAACCACGATCTGCCCAACATTCCCGATAGCTATGTGCACCGCATCGGCCGCACCGCACGCGCGGGAGCCGACGGCATCGCGATCTCGTTCTGCGATGCCGAGGAGCGGCCCTACCTGCGCGACATCGAGAAGCTGATCCGCAAGGCAGTACCCATCGTGAAGGGCCATGCGTTCGAGGCCAACGCGTCTCGCGACGTCGCCCCGGCTTCGCGTCAGGCCCAGCCTCAGGGACGCCGGCCGCAGTCGTCGCAGCGCCAGCCGCAGGGCCGCCCCCAGCAGCCGCATTCGCAGGCTCCGCAGTCGCGTTCGGCGCAGCGCCCGGCTCAGGAGCCCCGCCGCGACGATCGCCGCCCCGTGGCCTCGCAACCGCCCGCGGCGCCGCGCCGGTCGCGCCACGAGAACCGCCCGCCCCAGGCCGCCGCCCGTCCGGCCCCTGTGGCAGACCGCGGATCTGCGCCTCCCCAGGAGCGCATCGCACGCGATTGGTGGTAAAAGCGCGCCCTGGACCCGGCCGAGTCCCCTGACGGGGTGCGTCCTCCCGGTCCTGTGAGGCGACGCCATGGCCGAAGCGCTCCAGCTGATGGACTTCCTCTCCCGCGACCTCGCGCTGCCCCTGCGCGGGGTCGCGGCGACGGTGGCCCTGCTGGACGAGGGCGCGACCGTTCCCTTCATCGCCCGCTACCGCAAGGAAGTGACCGGTGGTTTGGACGAGGTGCAGATCCGCGCGATCGAGGAGCGCCGCACCCAGGTTGTCGAGTTGGAGGCCCGGCGGGAGGTCGTACTGACCTCCATCGACGGGCAGGGCAAGCTCTCGGAAGTATTGGAGAAGGCGATTCGCGCGGCGACCACTCGCGCGGCGCTGGAGGACCTGTACCTGCCGTTCCGCCCCAAGCGCCGGACCCGCGCCTCGATTGCGCGCGAGAAGGGGCTGGAGCCGCTGGCCCAGCGCATTCTGGCCCAGCCGGACCGGGCGAACCCGCTGCAGGAGGCCCAGGCATATCTGAAGCCGGAAGCGGACTTGCCCGATGCCGAGGCGGCCTTGAAGGGCGCGCGCGACATCGTGGCCGAGGTGGTGGCAGAGGACATCGAGGTGCGCAGGTTCGGCCGCGACACGATGGCCCGTCACGGTCGGGTGACGTCGGTCGCGCAGCCCCGCAAGGACAAGGCGGCGGCTCCCTCGCGCTTCGAGGGCTACGCCGACTTTGCCGAGGCGGTGGCGACCATCCCGTCTCACCGCTACTTGGCCGTGTGCCGCGGCGAGCGCGAGGAGGACCTGCGGGTCGGCATCGAGCTCGACCGCGACAGGCTGATGGCACGGACGGAGCAGCGCATGGGCCTGCGCCCGCGGTCGCCCTACGCCGGCCACTTGGCGCAGGCGATTCAGGACGGTGTGCAAAGGCTCTTGCTGCCCAGTCTGGAGACGGACGTTCGCGGCGAACTCAAGGAGCGCTCGGACCGCCAGGCCGTCGACGTATTCGCTCAGAACCTGCGGAATTTGCTGTTGGCATCGCCGCTGGGTGGGCAGCGCGTCGTGGGCGTCGACCCCGGCATTCGCAGCGGCTGCAAGTGCGCGGCAGTGGACGAGACGGGGCGATTCCTGGGCTCTGTGACGGTGTATCCGGGTCAGGGCGTTGCGGCCTCGGCCAAGGCCGTGGTGGACCTGCAGGCGTTCCTGCTCCGCCACCAGCCCACGGCGGTCGGTGTAGGCAACGGTACTGCGGGACGCGAGACGGAAGCCTTTGCGCGCGATGTGCTTGCCAAGGCCGGTTGGGCGTCGGTGCCGGTCGTCAGCGTCAACGAGGCGGGCGCGAGCGTCTACTCGGCGTCGGACCTCGCGCGGGAGGAATTCCCGGACCTCGATCTGACGATTCGTGGCGCGATCTCGATCGCGCGTCGGCTGCAGGACCCCTTGGCAGAGCTGGTCAAGGTCGAGCCCAAGGCGATTGGCGTGGGGCAGTACCAGCACGACGTGCACCAAACGCTGCTGGCGCGCAAGCTGAATGAGGTGGTCGAGAGCTGCGTGAACCACGTGGGCGTCGAACTGAACACTGCGAGTGCGCCCCTGTTGGCCCACGTCGCTGGCATCGGTCCTGGGCTTGCGCGCAAGGTCGTGGCGCATCGAGACCAGCACGGTCCATTTCGCAGTCGCCACGCGGTGTTGAAGGTGTCTGGTCTGGGGCCGCGCGCTTACGAGCAGGCCGCGGGCTTCCTGCGTGTCCGAGGGGGCGAGCATCCGCTGGACGCTTCTGCCGTACATCCCGAGCGTTATGGCATCGTCGAGCGGATGGCGGCCGATCTGGGCGTGAAGGTGGCGCAGCTGGTGGGCAACGCCGGTATGGTCCAGACCATCGACCTGCGGCGCTATCTGGCCGGCGACGTGGGTGAGCCGACCCTGCGCGACATCCTGGCCGAGCTGCAGAAGCCGGGCCGTGACCCTCGCAAGTCCTTCGAACCTCCCAAGTTTCGCGACGACGTGCGAACCCTGGACGACCTGCGGCAAGGCATGAGTCTGGAGGGCGTCGTCACCAACGTCACGCCGTTTGGTGCGTTCGTCGACGTGGGTGTTCATCAGGACGGCCTCGTGCACGTGTCGCAGCTGAGCGAACGCTTTGTTCGGGACCCGCATGAAGTCGTCGCGGTCGGTCAGCGCCTGCAGGTCCGCGTGCTGGAAGTGGATCTCAAGCGTCGGCGCATCTCGTTGTCGGCGCGGCCACCAAGTGCGGGTGAGGGCGTGCCGGCGTGACAGGGCTCGCTTCCCGGACCCTGCGCTTGCTTGTCGGGTATCCAGCGCCGCGCTGCCGTATTAGGCTTGCGGCCCCTGCAACGGAGGTCTCATGCGCTCCCCCCTCTTCATCGTCCTTGCCGCCGCCGTCGGACTCGCCGGTTGTTCCAACCACGACTCCGCTGAGAAAGGCTTGAAGTCTCTGGGTCAGGCCGCGCCCGAACCCGTCGTTCCCGCTGGCGTTTTGGCCAATGCGGCGCCTGAGCCCGCGGCCGAAGCGCCCGCACCCGAGCTCGCGGGCTTCCAAGTTCCGACCGACAGCGGAGCCGCCCGCGCCGGCCAGCAGGCAGAGGCGTTCGTCGCTTTCGAGAGCCTGACGGCGGACCCCGACCTTCGCAGTGCGCTGGAAGACCTCAAGGCGAACGGAGCCTCGCGCGCGGTGGCCGACCGGTACAAGGCGCTGGGAACCAGGATCCACGCGGTGTTGCTCAGCGCGATGTGGTGTGACGACCAGAACGTCCGGACCCACGCGCCGACCCTGCTGGCACTGCTTGAGCCGCCGCTGACCCCAGAGGTCGCCGCCGCCTTCAACCGCTCCCTGCTGTACGAGCCGAATCCCGACGTTCGCGGCAACGTGGCGGCGGCGCTGACCGACTACAACGTGCCGGGCACGGCGACGGCGCTGGTCGAGGTGCTGGAGAAGGACACGAACGTCAACGCGCGCAGCCTGGCGGCCTATGCCGTGGGCCTGCTGCACGACAAGTCCGCGATTCCCGCCCTGATCAAGGCCACCCGCGACCCGGAGACTTGGGTGCGGCTGCGGTCGGTCAAGGCGCTGGGCAAGATGGGGGACAAGGCGGGGCGCGACGCGGTCAAGGCCGCGCTGAAGGACCCGAATCCTCTGGTGCGGGACAATGCCAAGGAAGCCATCGGCAAGCTGCGCTAGACCCTTTGGCCTCGCCGGAGCCGTCTAGTCGATCACGTGCGAGAACAACCCGTCCGCCAGCTTGGGCTCGAACCAGGTCGACTTGGGCGGCATGACCTCGCCCACGTCCGCCACGGCCATCAACTCGGCCATCGAGGTCGGATACGGCGACAGCGCCACGGCCATCTCGCCGCTGTCGACGCGCGCTTGCAGGGCTGCCAACCCGCGGATTCCACCGACAAAGTCGATGCGCTTGTCTCGGCGCGGATCGCTGATCCCCAGCAGCGGCTCGATGACCTGCGCGGCCAGCACACTGACGTCCAGACGGCCGACCGGGTCGTTCTGTGGGACGCGCTCTGGGCGCACGCGCAGGCGATACCACTTGCCGTCCAGGTACATCGAGAACTCGCCGGTTCCCCGTGGCTTGACCGCCTGGGCCACCGGCTCGACCTCAAACGAGGGCGCAAGCTTGGCCAGGAACCCGGCGGGCGCGTGCCCGTGAAGGTCGCGAACCACCCGATTGTAATCGAGGATCTGCATCTGGTCGTCGGGGAAGATCACGGCAAGGAAGTAGTCCCACGGCTCGTTGCCGGTCGGGTTCGCAGTCTTGGCGCGGCGGGCGGCAGCGACGCGAGAGGCAGCGGCAGAGCGGTGGTGTCCGTCGGCGATGTACAGCCGGTCCATGGCGTCAAAGGCGGCGGTCAGCCGGTCGATCTGCCCGCGATCCTTCAGGACCCACAGCTGGTGCCGCACGCCGTCATCTGCGACCACGTCGACGTCGGGCGTGCCCTGCGCCGTCCGGTCCTGAATGACCGTGACCTCAGGGACGTGACGGTAGGTCAGGAACGCGGGGCCGGTCTGGGCTCCCAAGGCGTCGACCTGGCGAACGCGGTCGTCCTCCTTGTCCACGCGAGTGAATTCGTGGCGGCGGATGCGCTGCTGGTCATACGCCTGCACCGATGCGGTGGCGACGAGGCCGGTCTGCACGTGGGAGCCCATCGTCAGGCGATAGACGTAGTAGTAGGCCTCAGGGTCGCGCAGCAGCACGCCCTGCTGGATTTGCGCAAGAAAGTTCTCGCGCCCCTTGGCGTACACAGCCGGCGAGTACGGGTCGGTGTGCGGCGGCAGGTCGATCTCGGGGCGCGAGATGTGCAGGAAGCTGAAGGGCTTTCCGGCGGCACGGGCCAAGGCTTCGTCGGCCGACACGACGTCGTAGGGGGGCGCCACCACCTCGTCAGCGCGACCGGGGGCAGGGCGAAGGGCGGCAAAGGGGCGAATCAGGGACATGGGGCCATCTCCGTTCCGGCCGCGCGACGCAGGTCGGCCGGCGGCGTGGCATTGAACGGCAGATGTGGGCCGGGTGCAAGTTGGCGAGGTGCCGCAACGTCATTCAGGTCGGCGGAACCGCGCTGACGCCCGAGGGGTATCGCGGCGGTCGGTCACGCCGGATCGGGGGCGGGCGTGGCCGGACCATTCGGCAGCGGGTTGGGCGCCTGAATGTAAGACGCGGGCAGCTCGCCGGTCAGGGTCTTCAGGAACGTGACGATCCGCGCAACCGTCGCCTCGTCGATGTCCTTGCCCAGCTGGTGGAAGGCCATCAGCTTGACCGCCTCCTCCAGCTTGGTGACGCCGCCCGTGTGGAAGTAGGGCCCTGTCTTCTCGATGTTGCGCAGGGACGGCACCTTGAACAGCTGCTTCTCGGCGGCATTCTTCGTCACGCCCGCGCGGCCCTCGTCCTGGTCGCCCGTCCAAGGCTTGACCTCGCCCAGCTTGCGGTATTGCCCGCCGCCGACGTATGCCCCGGAGTGGCAGCCGGTGCACCCCGTCTGCACGAAGGTGGCAAGGCCGACCTGTTCGTCCGCGGTCAGCGCGGTCTTGTCGCCGGCCAAGAACTTGTCAAAGCGCGACGGGGTGACCAGCTTGCGCTCGAACACGGCGATCGCCAGTGCGGCGTTGTCGAAGGTCACGACCTCAGTACCGGGCGCGGCGGGCGGGAAAGCCTTCTCGAACAGGACCTTGTACTCGGGGATCGACCGCAGCACGGTCTCCACGGCGGCGGCGTCCTTCATGGCCATCTCGACGGGATTCAACACGGGTCCCTTGGCCTGGTCCTCGACGTCGGGTGAGCGGCCGTCCCAGAACTGCGCCAGATGGCCGGCGGCGAAGTAGACGGTCGGAGAGTTGCGTCCGCCCTTCTGCTGCTTGTGGCCGGTCGAGGTCGGCAGGCCATCGACCCCGTAGTTCGTCAGGGTGTGGCAACTGTCGCACGATACGTCTTGGTTCTTGGACATCCGCTTCTCAAACCAAAGCGTGCGGCCGAGGGTGACCTTCTCTTCGGTCACCGGGTTCTTCTCCGACGCGATGACGGCGGGTACCGAACCAAACAGCTTCAGCATGTCCTCGCTGAAGGCGGGCAGGGCGGGCGCCACAGGTTCTGCAACCTTTGCGACGGGCTCGGCGGCGGGCGCGGCGGGGGGCGCGTCCTTCTTGCCACAGGCGACCAGCGTCACCGCGGCGATGAACAGGGGAAACAGGTACTTCACGATAGACCTCCGGATGGGTGGGGAGAGACGGGTCGGCACGCGCGCAGGGGAAAGCGAGGCAAGATTGTAGATCGATGCAAGCGAAATGCGACATCGAATCGCAGCGTGTGTCACGCGAAACGTGGCATCGCGGCTGTGTCGACTTTGGGGGATGGCCAGAAATTGGCGCCGCCTTCCGGGCGTCCGTATCCTGAGCAGCGTGATGTTCCTTCGTACCGCCACCGACTTCCGAACATTTCCCCCTGCAAGGCTGGTCCTGTGCGCGCTGCTCGCCGTCGCAGGCGTCTGGGTGTCTCGGGTCGTCCATGCTGACCCCAAGCCGGCGTGTGCGGCCGGATCGACCTTGGTGGTGACGGAGTTCGCGCTCGGCGGCAAGGGTGCCCCTGCCTGGGTCGAGGTCACGAACACCTCCAACCTCGCCGTCAGCTTGGACAAAGTCGCGTTGAAGGTGCAGTCGTCGGAGACCAAGCCGGCGATGTGGGCATTGGGCTCGGTGTGGAAGGCCCTGGGTCCAGGTGAAGCGGTGGCCTTTGGTCACTTGCCGCCGTCGAAGGGTCCCGAGAAACCCTCTGTGCTGGATCTGGGCAGCGAGTTCGCACTCGCAGGCTGCAAGGGGGCGATTTCGCTGGAGGGACCGTCCGGGCAGTTGGACAACGTAGAGTGGGACCAGTGTGAGGGGGCGACCCCCGGTCAGCCGAGCATCTGGGGGCTGGACCCCGCCTACTTGGACCCGTGTCAAAATGACGACATCGGGTTGTGGTGCCAGCCGTCCGGGCCGGCGTCTACGCCTGCGGGCACGCCCGGCAAGGCCAACCTGTCGTGCGATCTGGACGGCGACGGATTCCGGGTGCAGGACGGCGACTGCGACGACCATGACGGCGAGGCGTTTCCCTCGGCCATCGAGGTCTGCAACGGCATTGACGACGACTGCGACGGCGGGACCGACGAGGGCGTCGTGGCACCGGTCGGCACTTGTCTGGCAAACGGCGTGTGCGCGGTACCCAACAAGGACGGCACACCCGTGGCGAAGTGCAACGGCGCGGCCGGTTACTGGTGCGAGTACTCCTACGGCTACGAGGCTGCGGTCGAAACGCTGTGTGACGGCTTCGACAACGACTGCGACGGGCAGACGGACGAGGGGCTGGCGAACGCGTGCGGCGTTTGTGGAGCGACCCCCGACGAGGTCTGCAACGGCCTCGACGACGACTGCGACGGGCAGACCGACGAGCAGGTCGAGATCTCCTTGACTTGCAGCCAGATCGGCGTCTGCGCTCAGGCCCAGCCGGAGTGTGCCGCGGGTGGCGTCGCCCAGTGTGCGCTGCCGCTGTCGTGGCAAGCGACCGAGACCCTGTGCGACGACCTCGACAATGACTGCGACGGCGCGACGGACGAGGGCTTGGGGTTGGGCCAAGCATGCTCCGTCGGTGACGGCCTCTGCGCGGCGAACGGCATCTGGACGTGCGGTGCGGCGGGTGCCGTCATCTGCGACGCGAGTCTCAAGTTCGGTGGCGTCGAGCTCTGCGGCGATGGGGTCGACAACAACTGCGACGGCCAAACCGACGAAGGCTTCGACGTGGGCAAGCAGTGCGAAGCGGGCGTGGGAGTCTGCCGCGTGGTCGGCAAGGTGACGTGCTCAGCGGACCAGACCTCTGCGGCGTGCAACGTGCAGCCGGTCGCCCCCACTTCAGATGAGCTCTGCGGCAACGAACTCGACGACGACTGCGACGGCAAGACGGACGAGGACGGCTGCCAGACGGACTCTGGTGTGGCTGGGTGGAGCTGCGCGTCGGGGCACGGGATCCCTGCGCCGTCGCCCGGCACAGGCCTCGTGCTTGTGTTTGCCTTGCTGGGTCTCAGCTTGTGGCGCGCGCGCGTTCGCCGGGGCTAGCCATTCACGGCATCGCCCACTTTGGGTCCAGCTCGTCCGGCATGTGCTGCAGCCGGTGAATGCGACCGTCCCAGGCAAGCGTCGCTATCCACTGCCCTCCTCCGACGAATTCCTCTGCGATGATGCGATAGCGAGCGGTCGTCTCTCCGTCCGGCTCTCGGGCTTCGCGGCAGGTAACGAGCTCGAATCGGCAGATGTCGCGCGTCAGGGCCAGCCAGCGCACCACGGCGGCCACGCCTTGGATCCGTTCGACCACCTGTCCGCGTTCTGGCCCGAATCCATGGCGGAGGATCTCGACGTCGTCGCTGACCGCAGCAGCCGTTGCTGCCGGGTCGCCGTAGCGGTTCAGGGCTGCCACCCAGCGCTCGAAAGCGATTTCAAACGGCTGACTTGTGGTCATCGGCCACCTCACTCGTGAAGTCCGGGAGCGGTGCCGTTCGCGGCTGACCCTGCGTTACCGACGGGAGCCACGAGCTCGGTCGCCGACCTCGTCGGGCCACTCGCTCTCGTCGCTGTGGCGTCGGGCGGCGCGGACGGCCGCGGAGGGGATCGCTGTCTTCCTGACGCCAGCCGACCGCGCCAAGTCCGCGTGCTTGCGAAGCTCGTCCAGCCGGTCCTGCACCTGCCGCATGAGCGTGCCGGGAGGATAGGTGCCGTCTGGGCGCATCACGCCGGCCTTGACGCTGGTCAGGATCTCGATACCTGCTTCTACGGTCGAAATTGGCCAGACGTGGAACTTGTCCTTGGCGATCGCCTCGCGCACCTCGCGGCTCAGCACCAAGTGCTGCACGTTCTGCCACGGGATGATGACGCCCTGTTTGCCGGTGAGTCGGCGCGCCTGACAGAAGCGGAAGAAGCCCTCGATCTTCTCGTTGACACCGCCAATCGGCTGGATCTGCCCAAGTTGATTCACGGAACCGGTCACGCCGATGCCTTGGTCGATCGCCACACCCGACACGGCGGACAGGATTGCGTAGAGCCAGGTGCTGGACGCGCTGTCGCCATCGACCTCGCCGTAGCTCTGTTCGAACGTGACGGTCGCGGTCAGACAAAGCGGCCGCCGCTGCGCGAACCGATCGCCCAGGAAGCCGGACAGGATCTGCACGCCCTTGTCGTGGATCTCGCCCGACATCTGCACTTCGCGCTCGATGTTGACGATGCCTTGGCTGCCCGCGAACGACCGTGCCGTGACGCGGAAAGGTCGGCCAAACTGATGCTCGCCGACCGACAGAACGGCCAGGCCGTTGATCACGCCGACCCCGGTGCCCGACGACTCCAGCAGCCACTGATCGTCCAGCAGGTCCTCATGCATCTTGTCGGCAATCAGGCTGGAGCTGAGGGTGCGTTGCGCGATCGCCCGCTCGATGTGCTTGCGCTGGATCGTGCGAGACCGGCCCTTGCTGGCGAAGTAGTCCGCCTCGACCATCAGGTTGGACAACTGATTGAAACGCAGGGTCAATTTCCGCTGCGAGTCGACCAGACGCGACCCGTGCTCGATGACGGCCGCGACGCCATCCTTGTCGATCGGCCGACAGCCGTTGTTCTTGGCGGCGGTCGCGATGAAGCGGACGTAGTTGGCGACCGACTCTTGCGACCGGCGGATCTCGTAGTCGAAGTCCGCCTTGATCTGGAAGATCTTCTTGAAGTCGTCATCCGCGCGATACAGCGTGTGGTACAGCGCGTTGGACCCGATCAACACCAGCTTGACACTCAGCGGAATCGGCTCGGGTTTCAGGCCACTGGTGGGCAGCAGTCCTGCCGTTTCTCCCAGGTCCTCGATGGCGACCTCCGCGTTGCGCAGCGTGGCCTTCAGGTTTTCCCAGACGCCCGGGAACTGGAACAGGTCCGCAGCGTGGCAGATCAGGTAACCGCCATTGGCCCGCGCAAACGACCCCGCGCGGATCATCGTGTGGTCGGTGAAGTAGATGCCTTGCTCGACGCGCCGCTCGACCTTGCCGAACAGCCGGTAGTAGGTCGGGTGGGTCTCGAACACGACCGGAGCGCCTTCGGTCTGGCCGTTCTCGACCACCAGATTGACGCGGAAGCCCACGAACGGGTCGGGACCGGGCTGGTCGCGCGCTTGCGGCCGCTCGTCCTCGGGCAAGAAGCGCTCCATGTGGGCAAGCACCTCTTGGTACAGCGCTTCCAGAAACGCCGACAGCTTCTTGCCCCCTGACCGGAACTGCTCGCGCACCTTCTTGAACAGCGGCCGTGCGATCCGCTCGCCCAGATCCTTCTGCAGCGACGCGATCTTGGCCTGGGTGCTCTGCTCGACCTGACGGTTGGACTGCACGAATTCGGTGAACAGGGGCTCCAGCTGCTCGCGTCGGCGGTCGAGCTTCTTTCGCTCGTCTTCCGCCAGCGCCATGATCTCCTTGTCGCTCAGGGTCTTGCCATCGACGATCGGCAGCGTGATCAGCTCGTCGTTCTTGTTGGCGCGGACGATGAAGCCGACCTTCTCGGCCTTTCGCGACAGCGCGACGAATGCGTCGGTCGAGCTGATGTTGCCCTGGCTGACCGTGTGCTGGAGCTTTTCCTGGTGCTCGCGGGAGTGGAAAGCGGCGGGCAGGCCTTGGGTCAGGCCCTCCAGCAGTTTCTCCATCTCCGCCTTCAGCGTGCGCCCTTCTCCCGGCTTGAGGCCGATGGCCAGCGGGGTGTCTTCGTCTGAGAAATTGTGCAGGTAGACCCAGTCGTTGGGCTGCTTGCGGTCGGGCGCGATGCGCTTGAGCATCGACTTCAGCTGACTGCGCTTTCCGGTCCCCGACGGCCCCGCGACGTACACGTGGTAGTTGGGCCGCGTGATCGACAGGCCCAGTTCCAGGCTGCGGACGGCGCGGTCCTGTTCGATGACGGACTCCAGCGTCTCGACGCTTTCGGTCGTCTCGAAGTCGAATGCGTCGAGGTTGGTGGTGATGGTGCAGGCCGAAGCCTCCAGCCCTTTCGGGGTGGCGAGCTTGACCAGCTTGGATTCCTTGGTGGTTTGCGTGCGGGCCATGGGCTCCTGCTCTTGACCGGGATAGGCCGGAGCCGGACGTCTATCACAGCGACGCACCGATTCAAGCGCCGACGGCGGGTACGGGCAGTCCGGCAGGGGTCAGGGGTCGACCAGAATCATCGTCGGCAGCCCCTCAGCCTCCTCGAATCGACGCTGGGCCGCGCGGGTCTCCTCCAGTGACGCATACGGTCCCAGCCGCAGCCGCCAGAAGGTCCCCTTGCCCGGAACCTCGACCGACGTCAGCACCGCCGGATGGCCGCGGGACTTCAGTTGCTGTTGCAAGGCCTTGGCCTCTGTGGCGTCGCGAAACGCTCGAATTTGCAGGTGAAAGCCCTTCTTGACGGGCACCTGAGTGTCCCGCCGGCCTGAGACCTCCGGATCCTCCTCGTCCGCGTCGGCGGCGGCCTTGGCGGGGTCAGGCGACTCGACAGGCGCCGCGGGTGTGCGAGGAACCGGGGCGGGAACTGCAGGCGCAATGCGTTCCGGCCCCCGCACCGGCGCCAAAGGCTCAGGCGCAGCGGGAGCTGGTGGCGCTTCAGGCGGCCGAACCGGCATCTGGGCAACGCCAGCCTCTGCCACGGCCTTCGGCAAGATGGGGGCTTCGACGGCCGCCACCTCTGAGGGAACTTGCTGGGTTGGCGCAGGTTCTGTCGGCGCCGCGGGGACTTGGGTGTGGGCCGCCGTATCGGGCGACTGCCTTGCGCCAGTCCAGTACCCCAGCAAGAACGCAAGCACCAGTGCGGCCAGCACGCCAGCTCCACCCTGAATCAGGTGACGCACCTCGACCCGAAGCTCGATGCGTTCGCGCACGTGGTCAAAGTCGCGCAGTGGCACGGGGGTCCTCCTGACCTACTCCTCGGTCGCGCCTTCTTGCAGAGACACCATGCGCTCGGGCGCTGTGACGCCCAACAGCGCGAGTCCATTGGCGATCACCTGCTTCAGTGCCGCCACCATTGCCAGACGCGCCTGAGTCTTCGCCCGGTCGTCCGTGATCACGCGATCATCGGCCTTGTGGCGCGAATAGTAGCCGTGGAACGCCCGACAGGCCTCCATCAGGTAGTACGCGATCAGGTGCGGCTCGCGACCTCGGGCAGCACGGGCTACGACTTCGGGGAACTCTGCGATCAACATGCCCAATTCGCGCTCGTCGTCCAGTTGCAGCGCGTCCAGCGCGGTGCCGGGCGCATAGGTCTGGCCGCCCTCTGCCGCGCGGGTCAGGATCGAGGCGAGGCGCGCGTGCCCGTACTGCACGTAGTACACCGGGTTGTCCATCGTGGTGCGGCGGGCGACCTCGAGGTCGAAGTCCAGTTGGGCGTCGGCCTTGCGCGTCAGGAAGATGAAGCGCACCGAGTCGCGACCGCTGCCGGGCTCAGCCGTCGTCACTTCGTCGACCACCTCGCGCAGGGTCACGAACTCGCCGGACCGCTTGCCCATCGGCACCGGCTTGCCGTCGCGCAGCAGCGCCACCATCTGGACCAGCAAGACCTCCAACCGGTCGCCACTCCAGCGGTCGGCCAGG
This sequence comes from uncultured Enterobacteriaceae bacterium, assembly GCA_964447285.1. GTDB lineage: Bacteria > Myxococcota_A > UBA9042 > UBA9042 > UBA9042 > CAJBNH01. Next base: position 59,321 of record CAYURO010000016.1, read on the forward strand.
GCATCGCCCTCCCTGCGGCGCAGGTCGCCCAGCGCGTGCAAAACACCTTTCAGTCTGGAGACATAGCCGTGGTGGTCGGCACCCAGGATGTTGACCAGGTGGTCATAGCCACGCGCGAGCTTGTCGTCGTGGTAGGCGATGTCGGCGGCAAAGTAGGTGGGGCGCCCGTCGCCGCGCAGCATGACGCGGTCCTTGCCGTCGCGGAACGGCTTGGGCATCTCTTCGCTGGTGCCGCGAAACAGCAGGGGCTGCGCGGCCTTGTCGCCTTCCTCGTCCGCGTCGGGCGCCTCGCCTTCGACCGCGGCCGGCTCGCCGCGGTAGGCCCAGTCGGCCATCTGCAGCCGCTGGCACACGGCGCCGACCGCATCGACCGGCTGGCCACCCTCGGGGGATTCCAGACCGTGCAGCCACCGCTCGCTGAACCAGCGGTCGAACCGGATGTCCAGCACCGCCAGATCCGCCTGAATCCGTTGCAGCATCTTGCGCCAGGCGGCCTTGGTGACGGCCCGGTCGTCGCCGCGACCCAGAAACGCGGGCTCCCGCTGCGCCCACCAGGCGTCGTCGGCCCAGGTGGCGGTCGGGTCCAGCGCGTGGCCCCATGTGCCATCGTCCAGCAATTCCGCAGCAGCTTCAGCGATGTACCGACCCCGGTAGCCGTCTTCCGGGAAGCCCTCAGGCAGCCGCAGCGGATCCTCGACCAGTCGCTCCGCTCGCTCCGTCTCGTTCAGGGGCGCCAGCGTGCGCAGCCAGTGCCAGACGCTCTCGCCCAGCTTCGACACTTGGTTGCCGACGTTGTTGATGTAGTACTCGGTCTCGACCCGGTAGCCGGCCGCCCGCATCACGCGCGCCAGCGCATCGCCCAGCACCGCGCCGCGCCCGTGCCCGACGTGCATGGGCCCCGTAGGGTTGGCGCTGACGAACTCGAGCAAAACGCGTTGCCCTGCGCCGACTTCGCTCTGTCCGTACCCCGTCGCCTCGCGCCGCACGTCGTCCAGCGCGGACTGCCAGCCCTTGGGACTCAGCCGCAGGTTCAGGAAACCTGGACCGGCCACTTCCGCTGCAGAGATCCAACCGTCGTGATCGACTTCCTTCACCAGCGCAACGAATTGCTCTGCCAGTGCGCGCGGATTCGACTTCGCCGCCTTGGCCAGCTGGAAGCACAGGTTGGTTGCCAGGTCGCCGTGGCTCGCCTGCCGCGGGCGGTCCAAAGGCACGTCGTCCACGGCGACGGGCTCGGGCAGCACGCCCCGCTCGACGGCCAGAGCCGAGGCTTGGGACAAAAGGGTGCGGATCCGCTGGTACAGGGTCGTCATGTCAGCTCCGCGGCACTCGGCGGCCGCCTCTCGGAAGGGCGCGACAGTAGTACGACAGGCCGCGAAGTTCCAGCCGATCGCGGTTCTCTGCGGCGTTGCGCCGGGGGTCGCATTGACAAACCCGGACCGCTGCCGGACGGTGCGGGCCGTTCTGGCGGTGCAGGAAACGTGGAGGCGGCGTGGCGCGAGCGGTTGTGACGGGAGGGGCGGGCTTCGTCGGTTCGAGCCTGTGCGAGCGTCTGCTGGCCCTGGGCTGGCAGGTGGTGGCCGTCGACGATCTCAGCACCGGGCGCATGTCCAACCTGACCGGAATGCTGGATCACCCGGAATTCACCTTTCTGCACGCGGACGTGACGCAGCCCTTCACCATCGACGGACCCGTCACCGACGTGCTGCACTTGGCCTCGCCCGCGTCGCCGTTCGACTACTTGGCGCTGCCGATCCAGACGCTGCTGGCCGGCTCGTACGGCACCTTCGTCACCCTCGAGTTGGCCCGGCGCAAGGGCGCGCGTTACTTGCTCGCCTCGACATCCGAGGTTTACGGCGACCCGCTGCAGCACCCGCAGCGCGAGTCCTACCTCGGCAACGTCAGCTGCACCGGCCCCCGCAGCGTGTACGACGAGGCCAAGCGGTTTGCAGAAGCCACCACGATGGCGTTTCACCGCACCCACGGCGTAGACACGCGTATTGTCAGGATCTTCAACACTTACGGTCCACGGATGAAGGTCGGCGACGGTCGCGCGGTCCCGACGATGCTGGACGAGGCTTTGCGCGGCGTGTCGCTGACGGTGTCGGGCGACGGCACCCAGACGCGCTCGTTCTGTTACATCGACGACCTGGTCGAGGGCGTGCTGGCCGTTCTGGAGCAAGGCGATGCCGAGCCCTACAACTTGGGCAATCCCGACGAGTTCTCCATCTTGGCCTTGGCGCAGCACATCCAGACGCTGGCGGCCGCCGACTCTGATCGCGCCAAAGGGCCGCTGCCGATCTCGTTTCAGCCGCTGCCGGTCGATGACCCACGCCGCCGCAAGCCCGACATCGCCCGGGCCAACGCATTGGGCTGGCACCCGCAGGTTGCGCTGGCGCAAGGATTGTACAGGACATATCAGGGGTTGCGGGAGCGTTCAGGACAGGACTGAACAGCCGAAGCGCGATGGCGCGTCGACATGGTCGGATCGTCCAAAAATCGAAGGAGCTTGCGTCGCGGGCTGCGGGCGACCGACGGAAGTCGTGTGGGTCGCAGGGGGGCAGCGGGCCGTCGTCGGCTACTCGGGCTCGACCGCGCGCATGGCCTCGACCACGCCGGCGACGTCGATGCCGTTCTTCGCGCAGAAGGGCAGGAAGCCCATGCGAGCGATGCTGCGCAGGGCGCGGGTCGACAGCCGCACGCGCACGAACTGATTCAGCTCAGCCACCCACAGGCGCTTGTACTGCAGGTTGGGCAGCTGGCGCATCTTGGTGCGGTTGTTCGAGTGGCTGACGCGGTTGCCGACGAGCGGACGCTTGCCGGTGATCTGGCAGATACGGGACATGGCTCTTCTCCGCTGGACGGTCGCTCTCGGCGCGCGTTCCTGTCGACTTCGGGCGTGTTCAGTCCACTGCGACGGGCGCAAGGGGCGACAATGTTGCGTGCGAACGCGTCTGGTGTCAAGGTCCAGTCGGTCGACTCGCCCTCCCCGAGTGTCGCCGGGTCGCACCGCGAGGCCCCCTGCCGTGTTGTCGTCCCCTGACCTGCTTCCGCTGCAACGCGCCGTACAGTCCTGTCCCGACGCGTCGGTCGTCGCCTGCGGGCTGGTGCGCCTGCCCCTTGCCACCGTCACAATTCCGCCCGCGACAACGACCAATCACTATCTTGTGGGCAGCGCGCGGACCGTGCTGGTCGATCCCTCGGCGCCCGACCTGCGCGATCAAGATCGGCTGGTGCACCTGGTTTGCGCACTCCAAGAGCTTGGCTGGGAGCTGCACGCGCTGCTGCTGACCCACCACCACTCCGATCATGTCGGCGCGGCTGACGCCCTTCGCCTGAGGTTGAATGTGCCGCTCCTGGCCCACGCCGAGACGGCCAAGCGCTTGCCTCACCTGGGGTTCGACGGTCTGGTTCAGGACGGAGACGTGGTTGCTGAGGATGTGGACGGCAGTCGCTGGACGGCCCTGCACACGCCTGGGCACGCACCGGGGCATCTGGTGTTGCAGCACGACCGTTCGGGCGGGATGGTGGCGGGCGACATGGTGGCGGGAACGGGCACGATCGTCGTCGACCCGAACGACGGGACGATGGCCGACTATCTGGCGAGTCTGCGTCGCATGGCGGCGGCGGGGGCGACGTGGCTTGCCCCTTCGCATGGTCGGGTCTTGGCGGACGGGCAGACGGTGATCGCGCACTACCTGCACCACCGGCTCGAGCGTGAGGCGGTGATCCACGCTGCGCTGGCCGACGATGTCGTTACGCCAGAGGACCTGTTGCCCCGCGTCTATGGCGACGTGTCGCCCGGTTCGTGGCGATGGGCACTGTGGTCGCTGATGGCGCATCTGATCCATCTGGAGGCGCAGGGCAGGGCGCAGTGCGACCACGGGCGGTGGTGTCGCCGCGACCCCTGACCACGTCGTTGGGCGTGGAGCAGTCGTGTTGCGCAGGGAACCGGCCTGCACTATGCTCGTCGCCGTTTCGCATGACAGTCCGCCCGGTCTCTGAGGCGGGCATCACGGAGAGCCATGACCTTCTACATTCAGCGTGACGGACAGCCCAAGCAGTTTCCCATCGAGAAGCTCGTCGAGATGGTGAAGAACGGCACCCTCAAGTCCGACGAGTACGTGTTCGACGGTCGTACGCAGAAGTGGGTTGGCGCGACCCAACTGCCGGAGCTTGCCGGTGCTTGGAGTCAGGGACGCCCGGCTGCTGCTGCCGCTCCTGCCGCCGCCGCTCCCGTCGCTGCTGCCGCTCCCGTCGCTGCTGCCGCTCCCGTCGCTGCTGCCGCTCAGGCTCCCGCGGCCGCCGGCAAGGGAAAGAGCAAGAAGTTCAGCGAGACCTCGTGGTTCATGTCTGCCGTGACCTTCGAAGAAGGCGGGCTGACCCCCAGCGAGTTGCCCCCCATGGAAGCAGGCGACAAGTTCGAGAATCTGCCGCCCGTGCCTGAGGAGCTTCGCCGCAAGTTCTCCCTGTCGATCGCCGACCTCGACGACGGCAAGAAGAAGAAGTAGGAGTCCCCCGCATTTATGGCCACTTTCGCTGAACTACGGTCCTGCGCCGCCGCCATCGAGCAACGACTGGCTGAGCTGCGCAGGCATCTTTGACGTCGCTTCCAAGACCGAACGACTCGACGAGCTGGAGAAGCTCAGTGGCGAGCCGGAATTCTGGACCGACGCCGACCGCGCCCAACGACTACTGAGAGAGCGGGCCGACTGCGCCTCCGCCATCGACATTGTCGAGCGCCCCGCGACTACGGTGCGCGAGGTGCTCGAACTATCGGAACTTGCCGAGCTGGAAGATGATTCGTCGATGCTCCCAGAGTTGCAGCTGCAGCTGGACGGGGTGGTGACAGAACTCGAGAAGGCCGAGTTTGCCCGGACCATGTCCGCACCCACGGACCGATCGGTCGCGCTGCTGTCGGTCAACGCAGGCGCGGGCGGGACAGAGAGCTGCGACTGGGCCGCCATGCTGCTGCGCATGTACACCCGATGGTCGGAAGCGCGCGGCTACGAGGTCGAGCTGGTCGACGAGCAGCCGGGCGACGAAGCGGGCATCAAGAACGCGACGTTGCGCATCAGCGGTGAGTTCGCGTTCGGCTACCTCAAGGCTGAGAACGGCGTGCACCGACTGGTCCGCATCAGCCCGTTCGACGCCAACAAGCGCCGCCACACCACGTTTTGCAGCGTGTTCGTAGTGCCGGAGGAAGACGACTCGATCCACGTCGAGATCGACGAGACCGAGCTTCGTGTCGATACCTACCGGGCCAGCGGCGCGGGCGGTCAGCACGTCAACCGCACCGAGTCGGCCATCCGCCTGACGCACATGCCCACCGGCATCGTGGTGGCGTGCCAGGCTGAGCGGTCGCAGCACAAGAACCGCGCGACCGCGATGAAGATGCTGATGGCGCGCCTGATCGACTTCGAGCGCAAGAAGCGCAACGCCGCCAAGGACGAGATCGAGGCCGCCAAGCTGGGCATCAACTTCGGCAGCCAGATCCGCAGCTACGTGCTGGCTCCGTACCGAATGGTCAAGGATCACCGGACATTGCACGAGACGTCGAACACGGACGCGGTGCTGGACGGCGAGATCGACGGCTTCATCAAGGCGTATCTGCTGGCCGCTGCCAACGGGCCGGTGGCGCTGCAGGTGGGCTCCAACGTCGACTAGCTTGCGCGAAACCGCTTGCTGAATCCCTACATGGTGCCGGTCGAGGGGAAGGCCACCAGCCAGATGCTGGTGATGACGTAGTCCACGATCAGAACGACGATTGACGTGGTGACGACCGTGCTGGTGGTCGCGAGGCCCACGCCGCGGCTGCCTCCGGTGGCGAAAAAGCCCTTGAAGCTCGCGATGCTGCCGATGACCAAGCCGAAAGCGGTGGCCTTGATGAGGGTGCACGCGATGTCCGACGGGACGATCCACACGTAGATGCGCGAGAAGAACGACGCGTGGTCGATGCCCAGCATGCCCACCGAGACCAGATAGGCCCCCGCGAGTCCCACCGCGTTGAAACCCACGGCCAGGGCCGGCATCGTCAGGGTGCAGGCGACGATCCGCGGCGACACCAGATAGTGCACCGGGTCGACGGCCATGGTCTCCAGCGCGTCGATCTGTTCCGTCACGCGCATGGTGCCGAGCTCGGTCGTCATCGCGGAACCCACGCGTCCCGCCACCATCAGCGCGCCGATGGTCGGGGCCAGCTCGCGGACCAGCGCCAGCGCGACGCTGCCGCCGATCAAGCTCTTGGCGTTGAAGATTTGGAAGGCTACGGCGGTCTGGATGGCGAACACCGCTCCCGTGAACGCACCCGTCAGCAGCACGATGCCCAACGAGCCCACGCCGACGAACTCCATGGCGGACGCGAAGTTGCCGTAGCGGAAGGGGGGCTTGGCGGCGCGCCACAAGGCCGTGGCCGCAAACAGAATCACGGCACCGATGGCGTCCAGACCATCGATCGGGGCGCGCACCAGTCCCAGCAGCACGTTTCGCCACGGGGGCGGTGCGTTGGAAGTGTCGGCCGACCGTGCCATCCCAGTCCTCACCTTCGCCGCCGCGGACGTCGCAGGGCCTGAGTCGCCAAGGGTAGCAGAAGCGTGCTGCCCGTCACGAAAGCGGCCGCCGCCTTACCCGACGCGGTTTCTGGCCATGCCGTTCCGGTGTCCCTACACTGAGCGATGGGTCCGTGACGGCCAGCCCCCGCGATGCCGCACGCCCCCATCCCCCCACCCTGGTGCGCCAGGGCCACCGGAGGCCTCGATGCGCCCCAAGTTCGTCCTGTATTTCCAGATGGTTATGGTTTTTACCGGCTTGGCCCTCGTGGCCGCGGGGTGTGCGCAGACCGGGGACGTCCCGGGAGCGAGCGATGTCGCCAGCGTGACCGACACGTCGCTGACCGACGCGGATATCGGTGGCGAGACCTTTGTGCCAGCGCCCTGTGCCCCTGTGTCTGGTGACCCCACGCTGTTGAGGCTGAAAGGAACGGTCTGGACGGGCGACGTGCTGCTGCCGGAGGGCGAGGTCTTCGTCTCCGCGACGACAGGTCTGGTGCTGTGCGTGTCAGAGGACTGTTCGGATGTCGAGGGCGCCGACGCGGCGACGGTCGTGTGCACCGACGGCATCATCACCCCGGGTCTGGTCAATCCACACGATCACGCCAACTACAACCACCTGCCGCGCTGGCAGCACGTCAAGCGCTACAAGAATCGCTATGAGTGGCAGGCGGATTCGACCTACCACGCCTTCAAGGCGCCGCAGTCCGAGACGTTTTACAAAGCCAAGTGCGAGACCATGAAGTGGGCGGAGCTGCGGGGCCTCGTGAGCGGAACGACGGCGATGCAGGGGACATCGGGCGGCACGTGCATTCAGGGGTGGGTGCGCGACCTGGACGAGCCTGCGGCGAACGGTCTGGACGGCTACTCGATCTACACGCAAGTCACCAAGCTGTCTGGCGTTTCCGACGCTACCGTCAAAAAGTGGCAGACCGCCCTGCAGTCCGGCGCGACGTCGGGCGTGGTCCTGCATCTGGCTGAGGGCATCGACACCCTGTCCCGCGATGAGTGGAGCGATCTGGCGGCCAAAGGGCTGGTGCAAGAGGGCGTGAAGCTGATCCATGCGACCGGTCTGACCGGCGTTGAGCTCGCGGAGGCGCGGCAGCACGGGGTGGACCTGATCTGGTCGCCGCAGTCGAATCTGGACCTCTACGGGGACACCACTCGCGTTCCGGCCGCTCTGAATTTGGGCGTACGCGTTGCGATTGGTCCCGACTGGACCCCCTCGGGGTCGATGAACATGCTCGACGAGCTGAAGTGCGCCAAGAAGCTGTCTGCCAAGCGCTGGGGCGGCCGGCTGAGCGACGAGCAGCTGGTGCGGATGGCGACGGTCGAGGCGGCTGCGGCCGTGGGCGCGGGCGATTGGCTGGGACGCTTGGCCACCGGCTACATCGCGGATGTAGCTGTCTTTTCAGGGGATCGTGGCAACCCGTTCGCGGCCGTGATCGCGGCGCGGCCCGAGACGACCCGACTGGTGTTGGTCGGCGGCAGGCCGTTGTACGGCGACGCGGCACTGATGGCGGACATCTCTTCGGCGGACTGCGAGCCCTTGGACGTATGCAGCGCGGCCAAGGTCGTGTGCGCGCGCGATGCCACGGTGGACAATGGCAACCAGTCCGTGGCCGACATACGGTCCAAGCTCGAGTCTACGCTGGCCAACGCAAAGTCCGTGGACAGTCCCACTCCGGCGTTCGAGTACGCGTACAACCTGTGGCCCCTGTTCTTCTGCGGCGCCGAGGCCGACGCCCTCATCCAGTGCGACGTCGCGGGCGGGACGGCGGTTTCTCCGTCGGCGAAGGACTCGGACGGCGACGGCAAGACCAATGAGGTCGACAAGTGCCCCAACGTGTTCGACCCCGACCAAGGCGACCTGGACAGCGACGGTGTCGGCGATGCCTGTGACCCGTGCCCGTTGGCGCCCGGAGATGCGGAGTGCCCTCTGCCGGGACCGGGCGATCAGGACGGCGACGGCGTGGCTGACGAGGTCGACAACTGCCCCGACAAGCCCAACGCCACGCAGGAAGACGCCGATGACGACGGCAAGGGCGACACCTGCGACGCCTGTCCCAAGGGCGCCAATCCGGGCGACGAGCCGTGCCCGTCCAAGCTGGTGGCGGTCGACGTGCTGAATCAGGACGGCGGCGAATACCCGGAGGGAGAGTTGGTCAAGATCGAGGACTTGTACGTGACCGGGGCGGTGGCGCAGAAGGGCACCACGCCACCGACCGTTTGGGCGCAAGCTGAGCCCGTGGCGCCGTGGGGTGGTATCGCACTTCAGCTGCCGAAGAGCACCAAGATCACGGTCAAGGTCGGCGACCGGATCGTCGCCACCGGCAAGGTTGCGAATTTCTACGGGTTGAAGGCGCTGTCCGAGACGTCGATCCAGGTGCTGGACGGCGGGCACACGGTCACGCCTTGGGTCGAGACTCCCGCGACATTGTGCAAGACCCCGGGATCGCTGCCCTTCCGCTCCCTGCTGGTCGAGGTGCAGGACGTGACGGTCAAGGCCAGCAATGCCGACGAGGCCGCGGGGAACGACTACGGCGAGCTGCTGCTGGAAGGTGGCCTGCGCGTGGGCGATGACCTGATCACTTGGGGCAAGACCCTCGACCGGCCCCAGACGGGCGACACCTTCTCGTTGATCTGCGGGATCCTGACGCTCTCGTACGGCACGGACAAGCTGCTGCCCAGATCCGCTGACGACTTCGCACCCTAGGTCAACCCCCCTGTCCGCGGTCACCTTTTGTCGCTAGACTCCGCGCCGAACAGGGTCATGACGAGGTACGAGGCCGTCTCCGGCTCGTCCAGGCCTGCCGCCGCCCCCGAGCGACCGCGCGTCCGTCGGGACGAGGAAGACATGAAGATCGGAAAGGATACCGTCGTCAGCATGGAGTACGAATTGCGCCTGGGCGGAAGCGACGAAGTCATCGACTCGTCCGATGGCGAAGGCCCGCTCAGCTTTCTGATCGGCCACGAGAACATCGTCACGGGACTCGAGAAGCAGATCCTCGGACTGACCGTGGGCGACGAGCGAGACATCGAGGTCCAGCCCGAGGACGGCTACGGCGTCCGCGACGAGTCGAAGCTGATCGCGGTGCCGCGCAGCGTGTTGCCGCAGGACTTCGAGATCGAACCCGGTCTGCCGCTGGAGCTCGAGGATGAGCAGGGTGAGTCGTTCCCGGTCTGGATCGCTGGCGTCGAGGGCGACCAGGTGATGCTGGACGGCAACCACCCGCTGGCGGACGAGACGCTGAAGTTCCACATCAAGATCACCGAAGTGCGCAAGGCCACCGCCACCGAGCTGACCCACGGCCACGTGCACGGGGAAGGCGACCATCACCACCACTAGTCGGTGGCCCAACGCCAAGCTGAAACGAAGCGCGCTCACGACCCGGCGGACGGTGAAGTCCATCGGAGCGTGAGCGCGTTTGCGTTTCAGTCTAACGGGAAGGGAGCGTCCCCGGCGGGATTCGAACCCGCGTTCTCGGCGTGAAAGGCCGGTGTCCTGGGCCGGGCTAGACGACGGGGACGTGGAACCGGACGTAACCTCTGACTTTCTCTCTGGCCCTGTGGCCGTCTCTCTCGTTGCGCTGTCTTTCGCGGACCGGCCGCCCGGTTCGGCCGACGCTGGGTGAGTCGGGCGGGAATCGAACCCGCGACCCACAGATTAAAAGTCTGCTGCTCTGCCGACTGAGCTACCGACCCGAGCGGGACAGCGGGCGCGGAAGTCTAGGGGGACGACGCTCGAAACGCAAGCGGTCCGGGCGATCAGGTCCGACAGACGCTACTCGAGCTTGTCTGAGGGCCGCTTCGCCTCGACTTGCGGGGTGGCGTCGACCTCTTCGCGGGTGATCTGGCGCTCTGCATCCTTCTGCGCCTTCTTGAAGTTGCCGATGGCCTCGCCCAGGCCCTTGCCCAGCTGCGGCAGTTTCGTTGCGCCGAACAGCACGACGACGATCGCCAGCACGATCAGCAACTCAGGCATTCCGAAACCCATGGGACACTCCTTGTGATCGCTGCCAAGCCGTTGCGCCGCGAACCGCGAGATTCTAGGGGCGCGCGCCCGACTCGTCTAGGTCGATGCGGTTTGGTTTGCGTCAACCAGCAGTCGCAGCTCGGCATAGAGCCGCTGCGCCGCTTCCGTTTCGGCCGCCTTCTTGGTCGACCCGACACCTTCGGCCCAACGCTCCTGCCCCTGCAGGTTCGTCGTTGCGCGGACTTGGAACCTTCTTGCGTGGGTCGGACCGAGTTCTCCAATGAGATCATACGCGGGCGGTGCGACCCCCTGTTGCTGCAGCAGCTCCTGAAGGGCCGTCTTCCAGTTGGCGGTGGACGCGCTGAGCTCGGTGCCCGGCCCGGCGACCTCCTGCACTTGCGCGATCACGGCGTCGAGGGACTGGTGCATCAGGTCCAGCAGCAGCGTGGTCGTGACGGCATAGCCTGCGTCCAGCAGCACGGCGCCCAGCACGGACTCGAAGGCGTCCGACAAAACCGACGGTCGCTCGCGGCCACCGGTGCGGTCCTCGCCTTTTCCCAGCAACAGGGCGGGGCCAATGCCGATCTGCTCGGCCAGCTCGGCCAGCGACCGCTCTCGCACCAGCTGGGACTTCAGCACCGTCAGCTCGCCCTCGCGGCGCTGCGGCAGCCTGCGGACCAGCTCCAGTGTCACGATCAGACCGACCACCGCATCGCCCAGGAATTCCAGCCGCTGGTTGTCGACGCCGCCCGGATCCCGCTCGTTGCGCCAGGACGGGTGGGTCAGCGCGGTCTCCAGCAACTTCGGGTCCTCGAAGCGATGGCCCAAGAGCTCGCATAGCCGGGCACGCGCGGTAACGGGATCGGGTGCGCTAGCTTGCTTCGCCAAGGATTCCTCCGCCCAGCACCCGGTCGTCGTCGTACAGCACGCCGCTCTGGCCGCGTCCGGCACCGTGAAGCTCGCCGGTGACGTCCAACTCCACATTCTCGCCTGCGGCATCGACCTTGGCTACCCGCGCCGTCACCGGTCGGCCTCGGTGGCGCACTTGCACAAGCACGTCGTCGCCTTCCACGGGAGGCGCGCCGGACAGCCAAACGCAGCGCCGGACCTGCAGCTTGCGCACCAACAGCGCCGCGTGTTCGCCCACCACCACGGTGCCGTCAGCGCGCTTGTCGACGACGTAGAGAGGCGGCTCATCCGCCCGACGCGTGCCCAGACCGAGTCCGTGGCGTTGACCGATGGTGAAACCCTCGATTCCCTTGTGGAAGCCGAGCGGCCGGCCACTGCAGTCGACGATGCATCCGGGGCGGCTGCCGACATGCTGGGCGACGAAGTCTCGCGCTTTGCCTGTGCCCACAAAGCAGATGTCCATCGACTCGGCCTTCTCCGCCGTCGGCAATCCCAAACGTGCGGCGTGGGCGCGGACTTGCGTTTTGGTCAGGTCGCCCAGAGGAAAGCGAAGAAAACAGGACACTTCCGTGGTCATCGGGTACAAGAAGTACGACTGGTCCTTGCCCGCGTCCACCGCACGCCGCAGCTCTGCGTGGCCGTCGGCGTTCAGGTTCAGCCGGGCGTAGTGGCCGGTCGCGAGCGCGTCCGCTCCCAGGGCCTTGGCCCGCTCAACCAACCGGTCGAACTTCAAGGACCGGTTGCACTCGACGCAGGGGTTCGGAGTCTCGCCGGCCGCATACGACGCAAGAAACGGCTCGATGACGTCGCGGTCGAACACCTCGCGCTCATCCAGCACGTAGTGACGGATGCCCAAGCGGTCAGCGACGCCGCGCGCGTCACGGGCGTCCTCCGGGGCGCAACAGGTGCCCGACCGTCGCTCTGCTGCCAGGTCCACGTCGTACAGCCGCGCCGTCAGCCCGAACACGCGGTAGCCCGCCTCGACCAGCAACCCCGCGACTGCACTGGAGTCCACGCCACCACTCATCGCCACGGCGACCCGCGAGCCGGCAGGCAGGCGCATCGCGGCCCAAAGCCACGCGGCGGTTGAAAGGTTCGTCTGGGCGGGGTCTTGCGTCATGAGGTCGGTGAAGTGTCCCGGTAGCGGCGGCGCAGGGTAGCGATCAGGCAGGCGTCCGTCCACCGACGGCAGCCCTGCGGACCCGCGCTACCAGCGCGGGCAACAGGTCCAGCAACCGGTCTACTTGGCCGTCGGTGTGGTCGAGACCCAGCGAAAACCGCAGTGCGCTGCGTGCGCGCGCGCGACCTTCGGGCGACTCGCCGTGCATCGCCAGCAGAACATGGGAAGGTTCGAGCGACCCCGACGAACACGCAGAACCTGCCGAAACCAAGACGTCTTCCAGGTCCAGCGCCATCAGCAGCGTCGCGCCGTCGACTTCGGCAAACGAGACGTTCAGGGTGTTGCCAGTCTCCAGATCGGCCGACACGTCGCCGTTGCGAAGCACGCCCGGCACGCGCGCCTGAAGCCCGCTCCACAGGCGGTCGCGCAGCCGACGGACTTCGCCGGCGCGTGCAAGGCGTTGCGGCAGGGCCGCCATCGCGGCTCCCAACCCGATGATCCCCAATACGTTCTCTGTCCCGGCGCGCTGCCCCAGCTCCTGATGTCCCGGCAGCAGCGCCCTGAGCCGCACACCCCGCCGCACCCACAACGCGCCCACGCCCGGTGTCGCGCCCAGCTTGTGGCCCGACAGGCTGGCCAGATCGAGGTCCCAAGTCTTCGGAGTTACGTGGATTCTTCCCAGCGCTTGGGTCAGATCGGCGTGCACGGTCGCCCCGGCCTGACGCCCCAGCGCAGCCGCCGTTGCCACCGGAAACAGGACCCCCGTCTCGTTGTTGGCCGCCATCAGACTCAGCAATCCGGGGGCAGAACCCTGAAGCGTCTCAGCCAGTTCTGGCAACCGCAGTCGGCCCTCTGCATCGACGCCGACGCTTGCGACCGCCACGCCCTCCCCTGCCAGCTGGGCGGCGACAGCCCGCACCGACGGATGCTCGACGGCGGTGGTGACGGCCGCCGATCCGTTCTTGCCGTGGCCCAGAACGCCCCGCCACGCCAGAACGTTGGCCTCGGTCGCGCCACTGGTGAACACGATCTCGCCCGCAGCCACCCCAAGCGCATCGGCCACCTGCTGCCGCGCCCGGTCGACAAGCCGCCGTGTCGTCTGGCCCAAACCGTGTACCGACGACGGGTTGCCAAGGGCGACGGTCAACGCCTCCAGCATCGCCTCGCGCACGGCCGGGTCCAGCGGCGAGGTCGCGTTGCGGTCGAAGTCCAAGCGGTTGGGCGGGAGAGGGGGCATTTGCGCGGTATCCTGCGGCAACTTTTCGAGATGAGGGGGAATTCCGTCTCGCTCGTGGGCCCGGTCGGCCACCTGATCGGTTGACGCGAGGCCGGATAAAGCGTGAAATGACGCCCCACTCGCAAAGGGGGAGGCGACCTGTGGCAGCTTGGCACGGCATCATCGCATCGGCAATCCGCACGGGCTCGCTGGGCCGTGGTCGTCATGCTCAACATCTTGGAACTGTTGGACTCTGGGTCGCTGCTGCAGTCGGTCTGACGCTGGCACTTTCCCAGCCGACGTTCGCGGAGCCTGCGGACCCCGACGCCGGCAAGGCGCCAGCGGCGGAAGAGGCACCCGCAGCGGATGAGGCACCCGCAGCGGATGAGGCCGACGCCCCCGCCGCGGGAGAGACCGACGAGATCCCCCCGGAGGACACGCCGACCGACACGCCGACCGACCCACCAGGCGACGCGCCCAAGAAGCCGTCGCTGTTGGATGAGATCGACTCAGGCGACAAGGGCGGACAGGCGTGGGACGTCCCGGCAGCGCCCGCTCCGCCCGCGTATCCGTTCTTCGAGTACCACGGCTACTTCCGCCTGCGCCCCGACCTGATCTCGAACGGCCACCTTGGCATGGCCGTCCGCAGCGAGAAGTTCGACTCGCGCGTGCTGACGACCAGCGCGATCCTGCCGCCGCTGTCCCTGTGGCCGGCGACCCGCGATGGCGACTTCAAGGACCAGATCGACGACCAGGCCAACGACATTGCTGGCACGAGCGTGCGACTGCGCTTCTCGCCCACGTTGCACCTCAGCGACTCGATTCGCATCGCGATGACTCTGGACTTGTTCGACAATTACCTGCTCGGCAGCGCGCCCGACTACGCAGGTGCCTTGCAGCGGCCCGACGTGCCGTTGCTCGCGTTCGCCACCGGCACCCGCCCGGGAACGGTCTCGGTCAAAGAGGCGTACGGCGAGTGGAAGACGATGCTTGGCCTGATCCGCTTTGGACGGCAGTCCTCGACGTGGGGTCTGGGGATTTTGGCGAACGGCGGCGGTGGCAACGGCTGGGACGGTGCGCGTCCGGTCGACACGTTCGGCGGCGCCCGGATGCCGTGGGAGGGCTCAGGCTACGACGCAGACGTCGGCTCGTACGCCGACCGCATCGCTCTCGTGACCAAGCTGGGACCACTTTACGCCAGCTATTTCTATGACTTCGTCGCCGAGGGCTTGGTGGGCAGCGACCCCAGCCGCATCGACGGCCAGAACCGCGACTTGGAGCAGCGCGACGATGCCCGCCAACACGGTATTGCCCTGTTCAGCAAGCCGATGTCCGCCGAAGAGATTGCCGGCCGCAAGACGAAGCTCCTCGATGAGAACGGCTCCGCGTTCGACTACGGCGTCTACCTGCTGTACCGCACCCAGGAGTTGGACCTGCTGGGCAGCACGGCACCGGCCGACCTGAGCGCGGGCGACGCGGGCGCCGACGGGTTCATCCCGCGCGACGCGTGGGCCGGCATCGGCGACGCGTGGGTTCGCTGGGAGTCGCGGCCGACGTTTGCGCGGCGCTTCGTGGTCGAGGGCGAATTCGCCTTCATTCAAGGCCAGATCAACGACGCCAACACGGTGGGCGGTCAGGCGGCCAAGCCCAAGGACATGCAGATGTGGGGCGGCGCGCTGAAGGCCGCGTTCCAGAACGAGGGCTTCGGCTTGACGCTGGACGCAGGTGCCGCCAGCGGCGACGACACTGGCTGCTTCGGCGTGGTGGGAGACGGGACGTGCTCGCTCGACACCGTCTATGGCAAGCCGAACGTCCAAGTCACCGCCTTCAAGTTCCACCGCAACTACCGCGTCGACGCGCTGCTGTTCCGCGAGGTCATCGGTGGCGTGACCAACGCTTGGTACGCCAAGCCGACCGTCAGCATCAACGCCTACCCGTTCTACGTTCCGCAGGAGCTCGGGCTCGACGTGTCCGTCCTGTACGCCGGCGCCATGGACAAGCTGGGCACCCCGGGTCAGGGCAGCTCACTCGGCACCGAGCTTGAGGCGAAGGGAATCCTGGGGCAGCGCGGGCTGTTCCAGAGCTCGATCGCGTTCTCGTATCTGCTTCCGGGCGATGCATTCGACCTGCTCAAGGGCTGGTACGGCGCCACGGAGTCCAAGCAGCCAGAGAACACGTGGCGACTGCTCGGCAACCTGACGCTGATGTTCTAGTCGCCGTTCGCGAGGCCCGTGCACCACTTCCATTCCACAAACGGAATCCTGCACGCGGAGGGCGTGCCGTTGCCTCGCCTCGCCGCAGACGTGGGTACGCCTACCTATGTGTACTCGCGCGCCACCTTTGAGCGTCACTATCGCGTGATCGATCAGGCACTTGCGGGTGTCGAGCACACGGTCTGCTACTCGGTCAAGGCCAACCCGAACCTGGCCGTGCTGCAGCTACTGGCGTCGCTGGGCAGTGGCTTTGACATCGTGTCGGTGGGAGAGCTGCGCCGGGTGCTGTTGGCGGGCGGTGACCCTCGCAAGATCGTGTTCTCGGGCGTTGGCAAGCGAGACGACGAGATTGCAGCAGCCCTGTTGGTCGGTATCTACTGCCTCAATGTCGAGTCGGCGGAAGAGCTTGCGCGCACGGATGCGGTGGCCCGGCGGTTGGGGCTGCGCGCTCCGATTGCGCTGCGGGTGAACCCTGAGGTGGACGCCCAGACCCACGCTTACATCTCGACCGGCCTGAAGACCTCCAAGTTCGGCGTGACCATGGCGGAGGCGCGCGACCTCTACCGCCGGGCAGCCGCTTCGCCTCACTTGCGTGTGGTCGGGGTCGACAGCCACATCGGTAGCCAGATTCTGCAGTTGGAACCGATGATCGAGGCGGTGGCCCGCGTGCTGGATCTGGTCGAGCTCCTGCGGGCCGAGGGGATCCCCTTCGAGTCGCTGGACATCGGTGGCGGTCTAGGCATCGCCTATCGCGACGAGCCCACCGTGTCGCCTTTCGAGTGGGGGCCCACGGTCGCCGATCTCGCCCGGCGTCATGGTCTGCACCTGCTGACCGAGCCCGGGCGGGTGATTGCGGGCAACGCGGGCCTGCTGCTGACGCGCGTCCTCGGCACCAAACAGAACGACTCGAAGTCCTTCGTGATTGTGGATGCGGCGATGAACGACCTCATTCGCCCCGCGCTGTATTCGGCCCATCACACGCTTGTGCCGGTTCGCGAGTCCCCTGGTCGCCGTGTGGCGAAGGTCGACGTGGTCGGGCCCGTTTGCGAGTCCGGCGACTTTCTGGCGCGCGACCGCGACCTGCCGGAGCTGCGCACAGGCGAGCTGATCGCGGTGCTGGGCTGTGGAGCCTACGGCCAATCGATGGCTTCGAACTACAACAGCCGCACCCGTGCCGCAGAGGTCATGGTGCACGGTGACACGTACACCGTGGTTCGGTCGCGCGAGACCCTCGACGACCTGTGGCGAGGCGAGGCCATGCTTCAGCCGCAGGCTCTGTGGGCCGAATCGGATGAGTAGTGCACCGCTGGGGAAACTCCGCTAGCATCCGGGCCTTGGCTGCCCCGCCCTCTGGAAACTGCCTGCCGCAGGAGACCGTGATGACCGAGCGCTACCTCTTCGAGAACACCGACGAACAGCCCTGGATGTGCGCCGCGTCCAAGGGCGTGTCGTACAAGTCACTCCGCTTCGACCCGGACACGCGAGCGGGCGCCGTCATGATCCACATGACCCCCGGCACCACCTATCCGCGTTACCGCGCCCATGCCGGTGTTGAAGTTCTCGTCCTCGATGGGGATTTGGTCGTTCAGGGCACTCGGGTGGGCCGCGGTGCCTATGCTCACGTCCCCGCAGCGGCGGTGCTTGCCCCGCATACCGACAGCGGCTGCGTGCTCTTCGTCACGTTTTCCGGCCGCGTCGAGAACCTGCACGCGTAGCCGACTTCGCCGCAGCGGCGGAATCGGCAGGCTTCGGCTTTGACCCGGAATTGTTGGGGTCTTTGCTATTGCCTTTGCCCTTGCCCGTGCGAGAACCCAGCAAAAGTCCTACGAATACGGCGAATGCGGTGATGACCGCCCCAAGTCCGCTGGCAACCCCGCGCCGCTTTCCCGTTTGACATCCGCCGCCGTCGCTGCGGGTGGCCGGTGCTGCCGGAACCGTGCCCTCGGTCTTGGGTTGCGCTGCCGCCGGGACGGCGCCGTGGGACGGGGATGTCGCGGTCGCTGCAGTCGAAGCGGGGCTCTCCGTCGCGAAGGCGGGGGCGGACACACAGACCGACAGGGTCATGGCGGCCAACGACGCTCGGGTCCATGAGCGGACGGTCTTGGCACGCTCGAGTCCAATCGACCTCCACTTCTCCTCGCAAATTCCCGCAAAGACAGGAGGTTGTCGCTGCCTGACGTGCCTTGGGACGGCCTGGCGCGCAAGTCTCGTTCGTGGCCCCCGCGTGTGGTCTACCCGCCCCATGCACCGGTTCACCCCAGCGGACCGAGCTTGCATGGACACGCGCGCGACCCCTACAACCACGATTGGAGTTTTGCGGCCAGTGGGCGCCGAAGCGAGTGTGCCATGTTCGAAAAGGCCAAGCTGAATCGCGACGACCAGAAGGCCCAGAAGGCGCCGGTCAAGCCGCACGACGTGGCGGTGACCGAGGTCGAGGCCCAGAAGGCCCCTGACCTGCCGGACTTGGGTGCGACGGGCGCGAGTGTCACCGGCGACCTTGGTCGTCAGGTGGAGCAGGCCGAGAACGATCCGGCGCAGATGGCAGAGCAGCAGAAGGAGCTTGCACGCGTTCAATCGTTGCCGGCCGGCGACCCGGAGCTCGAGTCCTTCAAGAAGCCTGAGGCCTTGGCTGCACAGGTGCCCGAGGGTGGTGGAGCCAGCGGGGCCGCCAAGTCGCAAGCGCAGGGCATGTCGCCGCAGGCCGAACAGCAGGCTCCCGCGACGCTGGGTGCGAATGCGCAGCAGGTGTCAACTGCGTCCGGCGGGGACGCGGTCGATGTCAAGTCGATGGAAGTGCCCAAGGCACCGCCCATCGATGGCGAAGTCGCCGCGGCGATGTCGAACGCACAGACCGCCCCGCCGAAAGGCCCCGAGCCGACGGAAATGGCCGCGGAGCCGGCCGCCGAGCCGCCGCAGGTGAAGGTGGCTGCGGAGAGCCCCGAGGTGAAGTCGGCGCCGCAACCGACCCAGCTCGACACCCAGGCGCCCAAGGCCGGTGTCGATTCGACTGCCGGTGGTCCTGCGCCCGCGCAAGTCCCTGCCGCGGCTCCGGAAGCTGTGCAGACGGGTGACGCGTCGGCCGAGGGCATGGCGGGTGCCGAGCCCCAGAAGTCGCCCGAGGTCGCCCCGCAACCCGTTGCTGCTGCCGCGGAGTCGGTGCCTCAAGCGGCGCCTGCCGTTGTCGCCGACGCGCAGATCGCGACTCCCAAGGCCGTCGCACCCGCACCAGTCGCCGCAGCCAACATCGCAGAGGTTCAAGCCCAACCGGTGGGAGAGAAGGCCGCTGTGGCGGTCGCCGTTCCCGAAGCGTCCGTCGCTCCTACCGCCGCTGCGGCCGTCGCCGAAGCGCCCAAAGCGGAAGCCGCTGCCGCCGCCGCTCCCGCACTCACTGCGCCGTCGCCACAAGTTGCCCCGGCGACGGCACAGACGCCCGCTGTTGCGCCAACGCTGACGCCCGCAGAGCCGGGTCAGGCGCAGATTCAAGCACCCGCGGCGACCGCCCCGCAGGCCCCGGCGCCCGTGGTCGAGGGAGTCAAGGCCGCGGTGGAAGCGCCGCCATCGGCTGCTGCGCCGGCAACCGGTGTCGCCGGTGGCGCGCCCGCTGTCGCTCCCGCCGCAAACCCGACCGTGTCCGGTGGTGCCGCCCCCGTGGTCGTTGCGCCCGCTCAAGCGGAAGCCCCTGTCGCGGTTACGGAAGTACCGGCTGTCGCAGCGCCGGACCTCGCAGCTCCGTTGGCCGCCGTTCCCGCAGCCGTCCCCGCAGCCGCCCCTGACCTGCTCGATGCTGGACCGGAGGCCATCGAGGCTGCTCCGGGCGCTGCGGCCGCGGCCCCCGCCCCGCAAGTGGCTGTTCCCGCAGCAGGTGCTTCTGTCGCTGCGCCTGCCCTGCAGCTTCCCGCCGGCAGTTTGTCCGACCCGCTGGCAGGTCAGGTCGCCGCCGGTGAGCTCGGAAGCCCGGTCTTCGGTCAGACGGCGGAGCAGGCCGAGAATCTGGCGCAGCAGGCTGCAGCCGATCAGGACCCGGACGCCCTGCAAACGATCTCGCAAGTTGCCGAAGTTGCAGGCTTGGACCCCAAGGTCGAGGTCGCCGCAGAGGCCGCCGGTCGTGCCAAGCAGGTTGAACAGGCGCTGGCTTCGGGACCCGAGGGCGCCGCAGCGGCTGCACAGTCGCTGTTGCCTCAGCAGGCGCAAGAGGTTCTGAACGGCGGTCGCCGAGCCATCGACCAGGTTCAAGGTGCTGCTCAGGCTGATCGGCAGGCTGATCAGGGGATGGAGCGTCTGCAGCGCGTCACGTCGGATCCGACCGCCGATGTTCGCAAGATGCTTGGTGAGGGCG
The DNA here is from genome assembly GCA_964447285.1 of uncultured Enterobacteriaceae bacterium. Lineage (GTDB taxonomy): Bacteria > Myxococcota_A > UBA9042 > UBA9042 > UBA9042 > CAJBNH01. The sequence continues at coordinate 79,639 of CAYURO010000016.1, forward strand.
ACGCGGTCCCGGGTCAGCTGCGTCAGAAGGCAGAGCAGTCGCTCGGGCGCGACATGTCGGACGTCCGTGTCCACACGGGAGAGAAAGCCAAGGAACTTGCGGACCTGCACGGTGCCACGGCCTATGCGCAGGGCGCCGACATCGTGATGGGCAAGGCAGAAGAGCTGGCCGACCCAGACCGTGAACAGGTGATGGCGGAGGAGTTGGCTCACGTCGTCCAGATGGGCGGCGAGCAGGCGGCGACCCGAGGCGCGACGGGCGTTTCGTCGGCGACGGACCAGGCCGAGCAGGCAGCGCGTCAGGCGGCGGAGAAGGTGCTGGACGGCGCCAAGGTGCTCGGTTTGCGCAACGACCAAGCGCGGCGCGCGATCTACCGCAACGACGGCACGGCGGCCGCGGACGGGCCGAAGATGCCAGACCGCGTCGAGCTGTCGCTCGGCGGAAAGAAGGTCACGGCCAACCTGCCGCAGATGCAGGCGGGCACGACGTCCAAGCGCGTGTCGTTGCCTTCGATGGGCATCCCGGGCTTGACGGTCAAGTCGGCCGCGATGCTGAACTTCGACAGCACTTCCGGGCAGTTCAAGGGCGGCTTTGTCGATGGCGCGATCTCGGTCGGCACGGTGATGAACCGTCCGATGGCGAAGATCAAGATCGAAGAGAACGGCGAGATGACCTCGACGTTTGACAACACTCCGCTGAAGGTGGGGTCGTTGATCGATGCGAACGTCACGGCGACGGTCACGGCCGCGGGCGTCACCGGCAAGGGAACGCTGCGCTTCTCCGACCTGCGCGGCGAAAAGCTGACGCAGTGGCTCAAGAGCGGCTCTGTCGACGTCAACGTCTCGTCCGAGGGCGCGGTCACCGGCTCAGGCAGCTTGGGCATCGGCGTCGGCGGCTTTACGGAAGGCACGTTGGCGGCAAAGGTTCAGGACGCGGGCTTGTCTGGCGCGGTCACGATCCAGAACGCGGCCGAAGTCGCCCTGGCGCCGAAGTCCACGCTGACGACCGGCACGCTGACGGGGCAGCTGTCGGACTCGTCCAAAGTTGACCTGTCGGGAGACCTGCAGCTGAGCGTCGAGACGCTGGGCGGGCAGGGCAAGGTCGCGGCGAAATGGGACAGTGAGACCGAGAAGGTCACGGGTGCGGCGTCGCTGAAGTCTGAGCAACCCACCATGCTCGGCAAGGCCAACGTGCAGTCGGCGACTTTGACCGGACAGGTCACCGATTCGCAGCTGACACGGCTGGATGGCGACGGCAAGGCGCAGTTCGACAGCCTGTTCGAGGGCAGCTGGACCGGCGGCATCGACCTGACCTCCGAGAAGGTCGACTTCACGTTGGGCGGCAAGCTGGTCGCCCCGATCATTCAGAACGAGGTCACGGTCTCCGACGGCAGCCTGACGATCGAGGTGAAGGCGGGCGAGCTGACGTCCACCGCCGGCAACGTCGACTTCAAGCTCGGCTCGTTCCTGACGGGTTCTGCGGTGCTGGAAGAAGGCACGAACGCAAACACAATCAACGCTACCGCGACAACCGCGCTGGTCAGTCCGCAGACCTTCGACGGCGTGACGCTTTCACAGGGCTCCATCACGCTGAAGGTGCGGGGGCCCCAAGTCGAGGTCGTGTCCGGTTCGACCGACCTCGTCTACCGGGACGTCGCCAAGGGCACGCTCGAGTTGACGGAGAGTCCGAACGTTCGTGAGTTCTCGGGTTCTGGAAAGGCCAAGCTGAACGAAGGGTTGTCTTGGGGGGACATTCAGGTCAAGTCGGGTGCCATCGACCTCAGCCTCCAGGCCAACAAGGTCGACGAGGCCCAGGGCCAGATGAAGATGGGCTGGCGCGACAATGTCGAGGGGCAGATGTCCTTCGATGCCAAGAAGGAGTTCACGGCCATCACGGGCACGGCTACCGCACACCTGACGGGGCCGCAGCCGCTCTCAGGCGCCCTGACGCTGACCGCCGACGAGGGCAAGACCTTCGATCTGGACTTCAAGAACAGCACCTTCGACAGCTTCAAGGGCGCATTCGGTTGGGAGTACGAGAAGTTCGCAGGTGAGGTTACGGTTGCCGAACCGCTGAAGGACTTCCAGGCCATCTCCGGCGAGGGCAAGGCCGACCTGAACGATGACCTGCCGATCGGCGTGCTGTCCGGCACCGAGCTGATGGGCAAGAAGGGATCATCGCTGACGGGCGTGTTGCGCGACGGCAGCTTCATCGGCGTGAAGGGTTCGCTGAACTGGCAGTACAGCAGCTGGCTGGCCGGCAAGGCGGAGATCGCCGCACCCAAGCAGTCCATCGAGTCGATTGACGGCACCCTGGATGCTCAGGTCATCGCCGCCAAGACCCTGCCCAACAACACAAAGGTCGAGGTGCAGCCCGGCGCAGCGGGCGCCCTGCGCGTCGAGCTGGTGAACTCCCAGCCCAAGCGCTACAGCGGCACGCTCGACTTCATCTACGACAGGTTCCTGCAGGGACAAGTGGCGGTTTCCGGCGACATGCTCGACTTCTCGACCCTTGCGGGCGAGTCGGCGGGCAAGGTCATCGCCAAGCAAATGATGGGCAACGTCGAGGTCCAGCCCGGCAGCACGATGAACGTCAAGTTCGTCGACTCCGAGTTCAGCAACTTCGATGGCAGCATCAAGTTCCTCTACAAGGACTGGCTCAAGGGCACGGCGCAGGCGCTTCCGGGCGGCGGCTCCAGCGTCAAGGTCGGCGTGATCGGCGCGGCCGAGGCGTCGCTGACCCGAACTCCTACAGAGATGACGGGTGATTTCAGCGTCCTGCGCGGCGGAAGAGTCAACGTCGACCTGGAGGCGAACAAGGACATCGCCTCATTCAAGGCGGGGTCGCTGGTCAACTGGAAGTACAGCGACTGGCTCAGCGGCAAGATGACGCTCGACCAGGACAACCTGATCAACTCCATCAAGTCCAAGACCACCGCCGATGTGAAGGAGAAGCAGGTCGCCACTTCGCCCAGCTTCGTCCTGAAGCCGTCGTCGGGCGTAGGCGTCGAGTTCGCCGCATCGAAGCCCGTCGCGTTTACCGGCAGCGTGGCTGCAGCGGTCGACGGCTGGTTGGAGGGCACCCTCGCCATCGGCGCGAACACCACTGCGACGACCTTCAACGGCAAGCTCACGGGTGCTCTGGCCAAAGAGAAGCCGGTCGACGGCACGCCGACCACGCTCACCGCGGGTGGAACGGTGACGGTCGACGTCGTCGCCAACTTCCCCGAGGGCGTCAGCGGCACGATTCCGTTCAAGTACGGCGATGCAGGCGCAGAGTGGTTGGGCGGCACCGTCGAGGGGCAGTCCGGCGGCGGCGGTCTACGCTCGCTTGCGGGTGAGGTGTCGGCCTCTGTGCTGGCGCAGAAGACGATCTCGTCCAAGTTCACTCTGGAACAGGGTGGCGACCTGACCATGCCGATGGCGAACGCGACGATCGCCACGCTGGGCGGTCAGGCGGTGTTCACGTCCTCGGACCCGGTCGCCAGCTGGCTCTCAGGCGAGTTGACGCTGAATTCCGCGAGCACTCAGGCTGCGGTCGGTGGTGACTACACCGGGCAGATCACCAAGGAATTGCCGGGCGGCGTGGGGCTGAAGCTCCTGCCGGGTTCGGAAGTCTCCGGTCTGATCGAGCAGAACTCGGTCCGCACGCTGGCAGGGCAGGTCCAGTGGCAGTTTGAGGATTGGCTTCAGGGTCAGGTCGATGCGGCGCCTGCCGAACCTGCAAAGGTCTCCGGCGCGGGCGATGCGCGGGTCTTCAAGGAGCTTCCGGTTATCCCCGGTCAGTTGTTCTTGATCGAGGGCGGTGGCTTCACGGCCAAGCTCGACGGCGGCTCGCTCACGTCCTTCTCCGGTTCCGTGCCGTTCCGCTACGAAGACTGGCTCAAGGGCAAGGTCGACGTCACCGAGGGCACCCGCAGCAGCGTGCAAGGCCCCGCGACGTCTGCAGTCACGGCCCCCGGCAAGACGCTGGGCTCCGGTGCGACGCAGGTCAAGCTTCTGGCGGGCGGCAGCCTGACGCATCAGGTGGCCAGCGACGGCGTCAAGGACCTGAACGGCGACGCCAACGCCGAGTTCGGCGAAGCCTCGACCGACGGCACCAACTGGCACGTCCGCGGGACGGCGACCCTGCAGAACACGGAGGTTGGGACTTTCAAGGGCACCGTTCAGGGCGGCCTTGTGTCCGAGCGCTTCCTGCCGCCGTCGCTTCGCATCCAGAAGGGCGGCAACGTCAGCGCGACGTTGGACGGCCCGACCGTCAGCGCCATCAGCGGTACCGTGAACTACACCGTGACCCGTGCCGACCAGCCGTTCGTCGGCGGCACGATGACGATCACGGCGGCCAAGGACCCCAGCACGCTGAGCGGCGACATTCAGGGCACCGTCCAGCAGAAGACGACGTTTGGAAAGATCGACGTCCTCACGGGCGGCGACTTGGCCGGGCGCATCGAGGACAACAACAAGGTCACGCTCGGCGGCAGGCTTGCGTTCCAGTACGACAACTTCCTGGCGGGCACGATTGCGCTCGACGGCCAGCTTGACCCGACCGGCGGCAAGGTCCAAGGCGAAGCCCAGGCCACTACGCTTGCGGGCAAGACGCAGGGACCGATCACCGTGCTCGCGGGCTCGGCGATGGGCGCCAAGGTCGAAGCCAGCGAACCCACCCAGGTGTGGGGCACCCTGATGGCGACCGCCGCGGGCCTGATGGGTTCCGTGGAGATCCCGCGCGAGTCGAACTCCACGCCGACCAACGTCAGCGGTACGGCCACGTTCGGCGTAACCCAGGACCTGCCCGTCGGCGGCAGCGGCTTGGTCCTCGCGTCCGGCTCGCTGTTGACCGTCGGCATGCAGAACAACGCCTTCACCAGCGTCGCCGGCACCGCGGCGTGGAAGTTGGGCGACTGGCTCACCGGCAAGCTCACGGTTGAAAGCGGCGGTACTTTCGAGCAGATCTCCGGCACGGGCACTGCGCAATTGGCCAAGAACCTGCCCGTCGGCGGCACGGGGCTCTCGCTGCTTCCCGGTACGGGCTTCAGCGCGAACATCGTGGCCAACCAACTGGATTCGGTCGGTGGCTCTCTGGCGTGGGAGTACGGCGCGGACGGTTGGGTGGGCGGCTCGCTGACTGTTCCGGACGGCACGAAGATCGAGTCTCCCTCCGGCACCGCATCAGCGTCGCTGAAGGTTGAAAAGTCGTTGGGCGAACTGGTGTTGCTGCCAGGCGGCGGCGTCCAGGTCGAGATTGCGGCGGGCGACCCGACCTCGTTCCAGGGCGACGTGCTCTGGGCATACGGCTCGGACAGGTACCTCGAAGGCAGCGTGACGGTGGCCGCCGGTTCGGGCTTCGACAGCCTCAGCGGTCAGGCAACCGCCCGATTCGCCAAAGACAAGCCGGTTGCCGGCAGCGGGCTGGTCATCAAGCAGGGCGGTTCGCTGACCTTGCAGATGAGCGCAAACGAGCCAGGCACCTTCGACGGCGAGGTCGGCTGGCAATACGAAGACTGGGTCAAGGGCACGGTGATCGTCCAGGGCGGCAGCAAGGACGACATCCGCGGCGAAGCCACCGCAACGCTGATCGCCCCGCACGCGGTCGCGGGCACCGGTCTCGAACTGCAGCCGGGCGGCGCGGCCTCCATCACTTTGGAAGGCACGGAGATCCAGGAGTTCGGCGGTACCGTCCAGTGGAAGTATAGCAAGGGCATCCCGCTGGCGGAGGGGGCGCTGACTGTCGAGGGAAAGACCCGCCTGGACAGCATCACGGGCGACGCGGACGCTCGCCTGCTGACCAACCTTCCGTTCGGCGACATGACGGTTCTGGCCGCGGGTTCGAACATCCAGGCGCACATCGCTCAGAGCAAGGTAGAGACCTTCGGAGGCACGGCAGACTTCGTCTACGGCGGGTGGCTGAAGGGCAACGTCACGGTGGACCCCAAGTCGACGGCAGAGCAGATCAGCGGTCAGGCGACAGCGGCCATCGAAGCGCCGTACAACCTGCCGGGCACCGAGCTGACGCTCCAGCCGGGCGGCGGCGGCCAGGTGACGGTCGAGAACAGTGCGGTCAAGTCGCTGGACGGCACGCTGCCGTGGACCTATGGCGCAGACGAGTGGCTCAACGGCACTGTCGTGCTCGACGCCGGCTCGACTCCAGACAAGTTGACCGGATCCATCACGGCGACGCTCGCCAAGAACTGCATCCTGGACGAGCAGGTATCGCTGCTCGAAGGCGGCACGCTCACCGCCCAATTCGACGGCTCGAAACTGCAGCAGTTCAGCGGCCAGGTGGGCGTGGGCTATGAGGACTGGCTGCAGGGCGACCTGGCGATCCAGAACTCGAACCTCGAGCAGGTCAACGGCACCGTCAAGGCCACGCTGATTCTCGACAAGGCGCTCGACGACAAGTTCTCGCTGCTCCGCGGCGGCTCTGCGCAGGTCGAGATCGCCAACAACCAGGCCAAGTCCTTCACCGGCGACGTGAATTGGCGCTACGAGCAGTGGCTCGAGGGCAACCTGCACGTCGATGCGGGCGACGGCAAGCAGGTCTCGGGCACGGGCTCGGCGACGCTGAAGGAGCAGAAGGCGGTCGGCGACGGCAAGCTCGAGCTTCAGCGCGGCGGAGCGCTGCGCGGCAAGTTCAACGCCAACGCGCTGGAAGGCGTGGGCGGCGAGGTCGGCTGGAAGTACGACGAGTGGCTTGAAGGCAACGTGACGGTGCCCGACTACAGCACGCTCGATGCCATCACCGGTACAGCTACAGCCAAGCTGTCGGCTTCCAAGGACTTGGGCAACGAGACCCTGTTGAAGCAGGGCGGCGATTTGCAAGTCGATTTGGCCGCCAGCGCGGTCACCAAGCTGGGTGGACAGGTGGAGTGGCGTCATGCCGGCTGGCTGGGCGGCTCGGTCACGCTGAACCCGTCGGCTCCGGACCACTTGACCGGTCAGGCGACGGCTTCCGTCATCCAGCGCAAGGAAGTGGCTCCGCCGCTTGCGATCGAACGCGGCGGCAGCATGCAACTCGAGTTCGACACCGCGAAGTCGCTGCTCGACGTGCCGTTCAGCGCGAACCTCGCGTGGGACTATGAGGGCTGGCTCGCGGGCGATGTCGACGTTCAGGGCTCCACGTTCACCAACCTGAACGGCAACGGCCGCGCGTACTTGAAGGCCGAAAAGGACATCGGCGACCTGAAGTTGCGGCGCGGCGGCGAGCTGCGGGCAGCCATCGCCGGTTCCAAGCCAGAAAGCTTCGGCGGCGACCTGAACTGGCAGTTCCAGAGTTGGCTGGCCGGCACCCTGTCGATTCAGGACGGCAGCAAGCTTGACAACTTGAGCGGCAAGGGCACAGCGGCCCTCTTGGAAGACAAGCCGCTGGCGGGTGACCTGTCCCTGAAGGCGGGTGGTCAGCTACAGGCAGAGCTCGCGGCGAACAAGCTGACGACCTTCGGCGGCACGGCGTACTACAAGTACAGCGATTGGCTGGACGGCACGCTGCAGGTCGATGCGGGCTCGACGCTCGAGTCGGTCGGCGGCAAGGGCAACGCTGCATTCACGCGCGACTACGCGGTGGGCGGCTCCGAGCTGTTCGTCAAGCAGGGCTCCAGCGCCGAAGCGACCTTGCAGAACAGCCAGTTCCAAGGAGTCTCGGGCGAGTTGGGGTGGAAGTTCCAAAACTGGGCTGAGGGCAACGTCAGCCTGCAGACCTCCAAGCTCGAGTCGATCGACGGCAACGCTCAGGCTCGCGTCGTGGCCGAGAAGCCCGTGGCGGGTGAGCTGAAGCTCCTGCCGGGCGGCAGCGCTGAGGTCGACATCAAGGGCAACGCGCTCCAACAGTGGGGCGGCGAGGTCCGTTGGCAGTACAGCGACTTGCTTCAAGGCTCGCTCTCCATCGAGGGCAAGCAGAACCTGGACGCGCTGAGGGGCAAGGGCGAGGCCCGCCTCATCCGCGACTTCCCGCTGTCGGGCACCGAGGTCAAGCTGCTGTCGGGCAGCGGCTTCGAGGTTCAGGTGTCGGCCGCCGAGGTCGAGAAGTTCAGCGGCAAGGCACGCTTTCAGTACAGCGACTGGCTGCAGGGGGCCATCGAGCTCACCGAGTCGACGCCGAAGTCGGTCAACGGCCTGGCCCGCGCGCAGGTCATCAAGCCTTTCGCGCCCGGTGGCGGTCAGTTCGAGCTGCGCCAGGGCGGCAATCTGGAAGCCCAATTCAAGAACAACGTGTTCGACACCATCGAGGGTGAGGCGCAGTGGGAGTACAAGGACCCGCAGGCCCATCTGGACGGCGCCATCACCCTTCCCAAGTCACCCGTCACCGCCATCAGCGGCAAGGCGACCGGACGTCTGCTGGAAGACACGGCACCGGTGGCGAAGACCAAGCTGCTGGCCGGTGGCAACCTCGAGCTGACGGTCGCGAACAGCAAGCCCGAGAACATGGGCGGCCGCATCGATTGGGAGCACGACGGCTGGATTGGCGGCTGGGTCGAGATCCCCAAGGGCACACCGGTCGCCGGTCCGTACGGCGGTAAGGCCGGCGCGATCCTCAAGGCAGACAAGCCGTTGGGCGACAAGTTCACGGCGCGCAAGGGCGGCAACGTCGAGCTCGAGTTGGCTCCCGGTGCCTCGGTAGAGGACGCAAGCTTCCAGGGCAGCCTTGCCGTCGACTACGACAGCTGGTTGCGCGGTACGCTGACGGCCGACGCGGGATCGAACTTCCGCGCCCTCAGCGGCTCGGCGCAGGTCGAGCTCATCGGCGACAAGGAAGTCGGCTCGTCGGGTCTCAAGCTGCTGCAAGGCGGCAACGCGGAAGCGAAATTCGCCAACAACAACCTGACGACCTTCGGCGGCGTGCTGCTCGTGCAGTACCAGGACTGGCTCGCGGGCTCCATCCGTGTCGACGCCGGCTCGACCATCGACTCGGTCTCCGGTCGCGCCACAGTGCAGCTGAAAAACGAGAAGAAGATCGGTGACTTCACGCTGGTGCAGGGCGGTTCGGTCACGGTTGATGTCGTGGCATCCAACCTCGGCACGTTCGGCGGTCTGGTGAATTGGACGTACCAGGACTGGGCCAAGGGCGATCTGGTGGTGGACGGAACCAGCACGTTCGAGTCGATCTCCGGCCATGGCGCGGCGGTCGTCACGGCAGACAAGCCGCTGCCGAAAGACATCGTGCTGAAGACCGGCAGCAACCTGCGCGCCAAGGTCGTGGCGTCGGCGATCGACAGCTTCGGCGGCAACGCAGACATCGAGTACCAGAAGTGGATCAAGGGCGGCGTCACGCTGACGGGCGAGAACAAGCTCGAGTCGCTGTCCGGCCAGATTCACCTGAGCACCATGGAAGACAAGGACTTGGGCGGTCAGGTCACGCTGAAGAAGGACAGCCGCGCCCAAGGCCAGATGGAAGCCTCCAAGATCACGACGATCTCCGGCACCGTCGGCTTCGAGTGGACCGAGTACGTAGGGGGCATGATCACCGTGGCCTCGGGTTCGACCCTCGAGTCCATCTCCGGTCAGGCGCAGATCGAGCTATTGAAGGACAAGGATCTCGGCGGCGCGCTGGTGCTGAAGAAGGGCGGCAACGCCCAAGCGATGTTCGATGGCACCGGGATCACCAGTGTCTCCGGCCAGCTGTCCATCGAATACGACAAGTGGCTGCTGGGCAGCATCACCGCGACCGGCACGCTCGAGGAGTTGTCCGGCAAGGCGGTGGTTTCGGTCGTCGCAGAGAAGACCTTCGGCAAGATCGCGATTCGCCAAAACTCCTCGCTGGAAGCGGACTTCACGGCCAACGCCGTCACCGAGTACCGCGGCAACATCGAGGTTGGCTACGAGGAGTGGCTCAAGGGCACGCTGAATTTCAAGGCCCAGGACCTCAACAGCGTCTCCGGCACCGCTTCGCTCGAGGTCATCAACGACCACGACCTCGTCGACCCGATCAGCCTGCTCAAGGGCAGTTACCTGCGCGCCAATTTCGAGGCGAGCTCACTCAAGGACTTTGGCGGAACCGTGCGCGTCGGCGTGCGCGAGTGGGGTAAGGGCGAGCTGACGGTGCGGGACGGTTCGACCGCCGAGTCCGTGTCCGGCAGCGGCAAGATCGAGCTCGAGCAGCCCAAGAAGCTGGGAGATTTCGTCACGATTACGCGCGCTTCGCTGGGTGCGGACTTCGAAGCCAACCAGATCAAGAGCATTTACGGCGAAGCCGAAGGTGAGGTGAAGGATTTCGGCAAGGGCTGGATCCGCATCGACCGCTCCAGCACGCTGACCAGCTTCACGGGCCAGGCCGGCCTTGCCTTGGAAAAGCCCAAGCCGATCGGCAAGTTCGCAGAGTTGTCGGGCGGCAAGATCATCGCCAACTTCGAGAACAACGCGCTGAAAGACTTCGGCGGCCGCGTCGACATCACGGTATTCGGTTGGGGCAAGGGCACGGTCGAGATCGAGTCTGGCAGCACGATGGAGAGCATCAAGGGAACGGCGACCTTGACGCTGACCGAGCGAAAGGAGCTCGCTGGCGGCAAGGTTGCGATTACCGGTGGCAGCGTGTCTGCGACGGTCGACGGTCAGAAGCTCACGCGCGTCGCGGGCAGGATCGAGGCTGAGCTCACCGGCATCGCAAAGGGCGAGCTGTCGGGCGAGATCGACGTCGAGAAGCAAGAGGTCAGCGGAACCGGAAAGCTCACGCAAATCAAGGCGTGGACGGCCGGACCCGTGAAGATCGAGGGCGCCGAGCTCCAGGCCAGCGTCAGCAAGAACAAGCTGATGGGAGCAACCGGCAAGGGCACCATCGACGCGGGCAAGTTCGGTCGCGGCACGTTCGACGTGAACTACGAGGACGTCGGCGGCCAGTCGGTCTTCTACGGCACGGGCGAGGTCGAGTTCCAGCCACACGACCGCGTGAAGGGCAAGCTGGGCGTGACGCTGTCGCGCGAGCAAAAGTTCACCGGCGAGGGCAGCGTCGACATTCAGATCAGCAAGGATGTCCACGGTATGGCGGGCGTCGCGCTGGACGACCAGGGCCACGTCAAGCTGCGCGGCAGCGTGAACATCCCGGGCCCGTTCGAGCTCTTCAAGCCCGAGCCTTACAAGAAAGACATCACGCTGCTGGACCTCTCGTTCGTGGTCTACACGCCGCCCACCGTCAAGGTGAAGGTGGGCGCCGGCCTGGGAATCGAGTGTGGCATCAAGCCCTTGACGCTCAGCAACATCTCGCTGGGCGGCGAGGTCGACCTGATGGAACCCGCGTTCGCGTCGATGAGCGTGACAGGCCACTTGGCGTCGAGCGCCTATTGCGACCTGAATGCGTACGTCGAGGGCTCCGTCCAAGTGTCGGCAGCGGTCGTGGCGGTCGAAGCTGGCCTGCGCGCAGCGCTGAACCTGCACCTCGAAGCAGCGTTGTCGGCGGACCCGACCATCACGGTCGACCGCAACGGCCTGAACTTCGACATGCCGGTCGACGCCAAGCTGACGGCAGCCCTGAACCTGGTTCTGACGTTCTTTGCCAAGGTCAAGGTGGGACTCGATGTCGGCATCTTCTCGGTCATGGCGACCGTCTGGAGCTACGAGAAGTCACCGGATCCACTGAAGTTGGCTGAGATGAGTGTCGGCGCCAAGGGCCGCGTCCAGGCAGGCGCAGGCGGCTTCACCGGTACCATGAACCCCGAGTACCAAGCGCCGGACCTGTCGCTGTCGTCCCTGAAGCGCGCCCTGCACCTCGATTAGCCGACATCCTGAGCAAACGGCTGCGGTGGTCCCTGTCCTTGGACGGGGTCGCCGCGCGTTGATTGGGCGAGGTTGGGTGGACTTGCCGAGGAGCGGACGCTACTTGCAGACCGTGTTCACCGCGGCGGGCGTCCCGAAGTTGCCGGACACCGATCCGTAGGGCAGCAGGGCATCGCACCACGCGGTGTAGCTGTCGTTCTTGACCGCGTCGTACTTGCCGGGGTCCAGCGACATCGACTTGCTGCCGGCCAGGCCGGCGAAGCCGATCGACTGGCAGTTCTCCGGAGGCGGGTCTTGTTGGCACGACCAGCCCATCGGTTCATAGGCCACCTTGTCGATGATCTTGCCGTTCCACTCGAGGATCACTTCGTCGGGGCTGCTGTTGTTCATCGAGAAGGGAGACTTCTGGCCCGCGGTCCAATAGCCGTAGGTCACCGACGCGGCACCGTTCAACTTCTTGTCACTGGAACCGCCGACCAGCAGGTAGTTCTTGGCGGGCACGATGAGCGGCTTGCTGCTGGGGAATACGACCTTGGTGGGGGTGGTGCCGTCTCGCAGGATCCAGCCGCGCATGTCCACGGGCACGTCGCTGGTGTTGTAGATCTCGATCCACTCTGCGGCGTCGTCGGTGCCGACCGGGTTGACCATCAGCTCGGTGATGACAAGCACGCCGGGGACGAAATTCTCGAGTTGGCAGGCAGGGTTACAGCCGTCTCCCGCATCCCAGTTGCCGTCGTCGCACTGTTCGCCGGGCTCGACTTTCTTGTTGGCGCACAAGGGTAGGTCGCACGGATCGCCCCAGCCGTCGCCGTCGGCGTCCGTCTGGTCGTGGTTGGCATCGAAGGTGCAGATGTCACAAGCGTCGCCGATGCCGTCGCCATCCAGATCGTATTGGTTGGGATTCAAGGTGCTGGGACAGATGTCGCACACGTTGCCAAAGCCGTCCATGTCGCTGTCCGCTTGGTCGGCGTTGGTGTCGAGTTGGCAGTTGTCGAACTCGTTCAGCACGCCGTCGCCGTCGGTGTCCTCTCCGTTCGGCGCGCAGGTGGCGTTGGACTTGCCCGGCGTGCCGCGGTCGCCGCCCGACTGCGAGATGAAGGCGTTCGCGATGCACCAGTAGGCGGAAAAGTCGTTGAACCACGGGCTCATGTGGCTGGGGCTCAGTTGGACGGCGCTGCCGGTGATTGGCTTGGGCGTCTTCACGCCGTACTGGATCTGATCGACGACGACGCCGGCCTTCAGAATCTTCAGCGTGTCGTCCGAGTCGTCCAGCGTGATGCCGGTCCACGCGATGTCGACCTTTGCGCCGCCGTTCTTGTTGGTGTCCGTCGACCCGCCCAGCACGTAGAAGCCGCCCGGCTGGATCGCGATGGCTGGCGAGCCGGGGATCGTGAACTTTCCGCCCTTGCCCGTCTCGAACACCCAGTTATTCAAGGTGATCGGCACGGGGTCTGCGTTGTAGAGTTCGACCCACTCGCTGTTCGTGTCGGTGACCTTTTCCGAGTGGACGAGGACCTCAGAGAACACCACCTTCAGCGGCTTGACGATAAGCTTCTTGCACTCCGTCGAGCAGAAGTCCTCGTTGCTCGCGTTGCCGTCGTCGCAGTCCTCGTTCAAGTCCAGCTCCGCGTCGCTGCACACAGCAGGATCGCAGGCGTCTCCCTTGCCATCGGAGTCGGCGTCGAACTGGCCTTCGTTCCCGATGTCGGGGCAGTTGTCGCAGACGTCGCCAAGCTTGTCCTGATCCTTGTCTTCCTGGTTGGGATTCGGGACGTTCCAGCAGTTGTCCTTCGAGTCGATGATGCCGTCCTTGTCCTCGTCGGCGGGAGCGGGGCAAGCGCCGTTCAGGAAGCCGGGGGTGCCGAAGTCGCCGTTGCTCATGACGTGCGGCGAGGGGCAGTAGTGGATCGCGGCGTCGTTGCCGAGGAAGGTGGTGTGCGTCGCGTCCAGGGCAAGTGTGTGTCCGGTCCAGGCGTTGACGGGCCAGTCCGCAGACCAGACGACCTTGTCGATGTCGAGGTTCAGCGGCTGGCCGGCCGACATGTAGACCGCGCGGATGTAAACGCTGTCGCTGACGTTGCCGAGCGTCACGTCGTCGCCGTACACGTAACCGGGGATGAAGCCACCGTTCTTGTTCGGGTCGCCGTTGCGGGCAAAGACGAATGCGTCGCCCGGCTGCAGCAGCAGGGGCTTGCAGTGGTTGATGACGTGACCGTCGGCGCCCGACTTGTCCGTGATCGTCAGGCCGTTGAGTTGGATGGTCTTGGGCGGGTTGGCCGAAACATTCACGACCTCGAACCACTCGCCCTCGTCGTCCGTCGAGTTCGCCGGCTTGACCATCACCTCGGTAATGACCAGATCGCCGACGGTCAAGGACTGCGGCTTGGGCGGCGTTGCTGGCTTGATGCACGGCTTGTCGCACGTCCCGTCGGGGTACAGCTCCATGCCCTCGTCGCAGCTGCACTCAGCGACGCCATCGAGGTTGGTGCATACGGACTTGAAAGGCTCCTGACACGGGTTGGACTCGCACGGGTCGACCGGAACGTCGGGTACATCCTTCACATCCACGAGCTCGACGTCCGACCCGTCGTCGGCGTCCAGATCCCCATCCGCGTCGTCGACATCCGCATCGTCTGCATCGACGGTGTCGCTATCAACGGCGGTGTCGGTATCCACGTCGACCTTGATGTCGGTGTCCGTCTTGGTGTCGATGTCGGTCTTGACGTCGGTGTCCGTCTTGACCTCGATGTCCACGGTGATGAATCCGTCGAAGCCGCCGCTGGTGTCGGCGCCAGTATCGGTTGTGCCGCACGCCTGACCGGTGACCATCAGGGCGGTCAGGGCAAGGGCGATGGGGAGGCTCCTGAACTTTCGCGTGTCGGACATCGTGAACCTTGGCTGGAGCAGCGAAGTGCTCGGGCGGTCGACTTGGGCCCGTCGGGGCACAAGCGACGCGTCAGTAGACAGCTTCCTCTTCGCCGCCGTCACTTTCAACTCGACCGGCAGAGAACGAGTCGACGAGTCGCTGTGGCGACCGGTCGGGCTCAAGGAGGCGAGGCAGATGGAAGTCGAGCGGAGCGAGGTGCCTCGACCGAAGACCCGGCGCAGGATAGATCCCAGACGTGACCTGTGCAAGTAACGTAAACAATAGTAAAGCCGTTGGGTTGTTGGCCCCGCAAAGTCTGCGGACCGCTTGGTGGGGTGTTGCCCGCTGGCGTTCGCAGAAATCGGGGCGAAGAGGCTCTGCGGGGGTTGAAATCTCGCACGAGGTTGTCCACTCTGTACGGTCGGCGGGGCCTCGCACCCCGCGTATGGATACGAACAGATACGAATTTGGTGGGTCCTCCTCGTCTCGAGGCGATGCCGTTCTGGATCGTTCACGTGTCAGACAACTTGGGCGCGCCCTCGTGCGCTTGGACACATTGCCCCTTTGGTCCGACCGGTCATGGGCATGACCGATTGAGCAGGCCGACGGAGAAATGAGGTCGCTCGACGGAGGAGATCGGATGGGTATCAAGCATTTGGCGACGCTCGGCGCGTTGTTGTTCGCGTTGTCGGGTTCGACCCTTGTCACCGGTGCTGCCTTTGCGGCGGTGCCCGGCACTGCGTTGGTCGAGGGCACGCTGCACTCGACGGGTGGCGGGGCAGCGGCCGACGGCGACTACGCGACGGTGTTCGCGATCTACAAGGACCAGACGGGCGGTTCGCCGGTCT
>CAYURO010000017.1:0-92117 GCA_964447285.1 uncultured Enterobacteriaceae bacterium
CGCTAAACTCTCTGAACTTCCGTGTCTCAGATCATGTTGGCAGAGAGGGGCGCGCGACGACATCCCTTAGGTCTGGCCAGAAACCCAACTGCGGATCCTATCGACATGCGGACTTGCGAGGTGGATAGGGGACGGTCGGTTTCGCACATCGAGTGTGACGGCGTGCCGGCGTGCAACGGACTCACCCCGCCTCAACCCGCGACCGATACCCAACGCCAGCCTCGATGGTCAAATGCCGCGGCTGGGCGGTGGGCATGGGGCAAACCTTCGTGGTGGACTGGTGAGACGTGATCATTGCAGACGTCTGCAACGATCATTATCTCGGTCTGGCGGCGAGATTGCGGTCGGTTTCGCTCTGGGTCAAGGGGGGTTGGAGGGCGTCTGGCGGTGGCGACAGGCGGCCCATCCGCACGCACCGGGACTTCCTGACGCCGTTGACCGCGGGGATTCCGAAGGCGCAGACTGCCCTGCAGACGCTTGGTCTGGACCGGCATGGCCTTGGTCTGGCGACTGGCTGGGGTGGTCTTGGGAGGGGCACCCCGGTTGCATTCCCGACATTTCATCTTGCGCAGCCGGTCGTGCCATCGAGCCAGGCGCTCGGCGTGTGCTGCCTGATTCGTGGGGGCGGGTTTGCCTGCGCGGCGTACGGAGTCTCCATGAGAACGGTTGGCAACATCCTGTGGCATTTCCCCTTCTTCGGATTCCTGGTCGCCGCGGTGACCTTCTTGGTCGGGGTCATCTTCGTCGCCACGGTCGTCGCGGCACCTCTCGGCCTCGGTCTGATCGAGTTCAGCAAGTTCCTCATGGCGCCCTTCAGCTACGCCATGGTCACCAAGAAAGACCTCGAGATCGAGCAGAACAAGGCCTGGGAGGCGTGGTCGTTGGTCATCACGATCCTCTACTTCCCGCTCGGCCTCATCGCGGTTGCCTTCAACGTGATCCGCATCGCGATGCTTTGCCTCACCATCATCGGAATTCCCATCGCGATTGTTGCCGCAAAGTCGCTGGGCACCTACCTCAACCCCGTCAACAAGAAGTGCGTGCCCGTCGCCGTGGCGCTCGAGTTGGATCGGCGGCGTGATCGAGCGGTGGTCGAACAGCGACTCGGCGGCGCAACCTCAGAGCCCGTTCCGAAGCGGGTGGAGTCCGCGCCCACCGCGGCTGTCGTCCCGGTGGACCACGGCCCCGCGGTCCAACTCTCGGCACCGGGTGCAGCACAGCCCGAACCAGTCGCCCTCAGCACCAGCCCCAGGACAGCGGCCGAACTCGCCATCGCCGAGGCGAGAGCCGCAGCCGCGCCGACCGATCCGAGTGCGCAGCGGGCTTTCGCGGAACTCTTGCAACGCACTGGCAATTCGCAGGCGCTGGTCCAATGGCACAAGGTCGCCATCCTCGACCCGGACGACGCAGCGGCCTTGGAGGCGCTTGTCGCCCTGTCCGCGGACGATTCCCAACGTGCCGACGCGCTTCGAAATTTCGCTGGATATGTCGCGGCACATCCAGGGGATCGTGCTGCCCGCGCCAACCAAGGAATTCCCCGGTGACCCTGGACCACCTCCTCATCGGCAACCACCGCTTCGTCCACCTGATCGGTGGCGGCGGCAAGACCACGCTGATGTACGCGCTGGCGGCGGCGCTGCGGGACCGCGGCCGGACGGTCATCACGACCACCACGACCCGCATCTACCGGCCGACGCCCGACCAGTCGCCAGCCGTCCTTCTGGGCTACCCGTCGCTCGACCTGCTGGCCGAAACCCTGCGTGTGCACCGGCACTTGACCCTTGCCGCCGACGAATTCCCGCCTGCTGAACCCGCGAGTCGAGTCAAGCTACGGGGCCTCGCGCCCGACCAACTGGCGCGTCTGCACAAAGCGCGGGTGGCCGACGTCATTGTGGTCGAGGCCGACGGCAGCGCGGGCCGGCCGATCAAGGGCCACGCTGACTACGAACCAGCGCTGTGCCCGGGTGCCGATGCGGTGGTGCTGGTCGTGGGCGTCGATGCGGTCGGGGCGGTGCTGGACGAGCGGCAGATCCACCGCGCCATGCGGGTCGCCGACCTGCTGGGGCGACCGCTGGGCAGCGAGCTGGGCGTCGACGACGTGGTCGCTATCGTGCGCGATGGCTATCTGGCGCGCGTGCCCGTGAACGTGGCGGTGTCTGCTTTCTTGACGTGCGTGCGGCGCGAGCAACTGCCGACTGCCGAAGCACTGGCGACCGGCCTTGCCGCTGCCATCCCGCGCTTGCACCGCATCGGCATCGGCGACCTGTCCAGCGGGTCTGCTAGTGGATGGAACCCATGGCGCGAAGGATCTTTTCCGGGCTGAACGGCCACGACCGCATCCACACCCCCACCGCGTCATGGATGGCCGAGGCGATGGCGGGCGCCGCCCCGTTGCAGGCGACCTCGGAGATCGACTTGGTGCCGTAGGGGCCGTGCTCGTCGTGGATGTCGATCAACTCGGCAACAAACGTCTCGGGCACGTCCTCGATCATCGGCACCTTGTAATCCAGGAAGTTGGGATTCAGGCAGCGGCCGTTGTCGTCGTAGATCATCTCCTCCCACAGCGAGTGGCCGATGGTCTTCAACACGCCGCCGTAGATCTGCCCCAGCGCCAGCTCTGGATTCACGGGCGTGCCCGCATCTTGCAGTGCGAAGAACTTCTGCACCGTCACCTTGCCCGTGCGCGTGTTGACCGCGACCTGCGCAAAGTGGGCGCCGTAGGGGATCGAAGACTTGTCGGACGTGTAATGCCCCATCGCAGTCAATTGGCCGCAACCATCGCCCGCCTCCGAGAAATGCGCGACCTCGGCGAACGTCACCGTCTTGCTCGGTCCCACGACCTTCGACGGGTAGACCACCTCGAGCGTGTCGCGCGCTTGCTTGGTCATTTGCGCCGCAGCGTCGAGGATCCGCTCCCTGAGTGCATTCGCCGCGTGCAGCGCCGCGCCGCCCGAGAAGTACGTGCCCTTGGACGCATAGGCGCCGCAGTCAAACGGCGTGATGTCGGTGTCGGCCGAGATGACGGCCACGTCCTTGAGCTCGCAGCACAGCGCCTCGGCCGCGAACTTGGCGGTCACGGTGTCCAGACCGGTGCCCAAGTCAGCGCCACCCGACAGCAGCATGAAGGTGCCGTCGGACAACAGCTTGATCTCGGCGTTGGCCGAGTCGAGGCCAGGAAGGCCCGAACCCTGCTGGATGATCGCGAAACCCTTGCCGATCTTGACGTCGGGGTCGCCGCTCTCTTCGCGCTTGCCCCACACAATGTGCGCAGCGCCGCGCTCCATTGCCGGTCCCAGACCGCAGCTGCCGGCACGCTCGGCCTTGCCCTCGCGGCCCTCGCCCAGGCAGCGCAGGATCTCGAGCATCGCGCCTTCGCGCACGCGGTTCTTGTCGACCAGGGCGTAGTGGTCAACGCCCAGCTTCTCGGCCAACTCGGCCATCGCCAATTGCAGCGCAAACGAGCCCTTGGGCGCGCCATAGCCCTGATAGGCACCGGTCGGGGCGATGTTCGAGTAGTACGTGGTCACGTTGAAGCCGATGTTGTCGCACAGGAACAGCGGCAGCGACTTCGAGCACGCGTTCATCGGCACCGTCAGGCAGTGCGACCCGTAGGGACCGGTATTGGCCTGCAAGTCCATGTACATCGCGGTCAGGGTGCCGTCGCGCTTGGCGCCCAGCTTGACGCGGATCTTCATCACGTGGCGGGTGCGGCAGGCGATGAACTGCTCTTCGCGGGTAAAGCGCTGGTAGATCGACCGGCCGGTGATCCAGGTCAGGTACGCCGGCACTTCCTCCAGCACGATGTCCTGCTTGGCACCGTAGCCACCGCCCACCCGCTCCTTGATCACGCGGATGTTGTTCTCGCTGGTGCCCAAAATGCCCGCAACGATGCGGCGCAGGTGGAAGGGAACCTGCGTCGATGCGTGGATCACCAGCCGATCGCCGTCCATCTTGGTGTAGACGACGTGCGTCTCGGTCGAGGTACTCTGGATCTGGCTGCTTTCGTACTCGCGCTCGATCACGACGTCGGCGTCGCGGAAGCCCTGCTCGACGTCGCCGATGTGACCGTGGACCGACGCCGCGATGTTCTTGCGCGGGTTGGCGTGGATCGGGAACTGGTAGATCACGCGGCCGTCGCGCGGGTCGGCCAGGCGGTTGTCCTCTTCCAGACCCTCAGGCGCCCCCACCACGTACTCCAGGTGGCTGTTGTGGACCAGCGGCGCACCCGGGGCGGCGGCCTGCTCGATGGTCAGCACCGGCGGCAGCACTTCGTAGTCGACGACCAGCTTGGCCGCGGCCTCTTCGGCAGCCTCCCACGTCTCGGCAACGATGGCCGCGACCCGGTCGCCCACGTGCCGCACCTTTTCGCTGATCAGCTTGCGGTCGTACGGCGAGGGCTCGGGAAAGCCTTGTCCCGCCTGGTTGTAGTACACGTCGGGGCAGTTCTTGTGCGTCAGGATGTAGACGACGCCCGGCACCTTCTCGGCCTCGGTCGTGTCGATCTGGCGGATGTACGCGTGGGCGTGCGGCGAGCGCACCATCTTCAGGATGCACGACCCCGGCTCGACCATGTCCTCGACGTACGCCTTGTCGCCACGCACCAGCTTGGGACCGTCAACCTTGCGGCGCTGCTTGCCGACCAGCCGCAGATCCTGGGCAAATTCCTGCACCTTGGGGGGCACGTAGTCCGGGTCGGCCAGGCGCCGCGAGGCCGTCTCTACCGCCGTGTAGTACTGCTCGTACCCGGTGCAGCGGCAGAACACGCCCGACAGACCGTCGCGCACTTCAGCCTTGGTCGGCGTGGGCGACCGCGACAGCACGTCTTCGATGGCCATCACCATCGCGGGTGTGCAGTAACCGCACTGCGACACACCGGCATCCAACAGCGACGCCTGCACGATCGACAGCGTGCGCTGCCGACGGTAGTGGTCGACCGTCACGATCGAGTGGCCGTCCAGCTGCGCCGCCGAAAGCAGGCACGAATTGACCAGCTTGCCGTCGTAGTGGATCGAACAGATGCCGCAAATGCCCTCGCCGTTGCAGCCGTCGCGCAGGACCAGGGCGCCCTGACGGCGCAGGACGGCGGTGGCGCGCTCGCCGGGTTCGGCCTCGATTTGGCGCGGAACGCCGTTGATCTGGACTCGGATCTTCATGGATTACCCTTTCGCGTCGAGGGCTTCGCGCAGACCGTCACTGATCATGACCGCCGCGAGGTGTCGTTTGAATGCCGCGCTGCCCCGCAGGTCGTCTGCTGACTGGACCAGCTGGCGCACCAGGTCGTCGACCTCGTCGCGCGAAGGCAGGGGCTGTCCGTGCAGCCGTTGTTCCAGCGCCGTCAGGCGGGTGGCGTGCGGCACGGCACCGTTGAGGGCGATGATCGGCCGCTCGATGCGCTGGGCGTTGCCGCCGCAGGTCAGGCCGATGGCGACGATGGGCACGTCGATGGCGGTGCGGCAGTGCTTCTGGACGGCCCAGCGCCGCGACTGCCAGCCATTCGGGATGCGAAACGCGAGGATCAGCGCCTCGCGATCCTGATGCTCCAGGTAATCGACCAGCGGCACGACGCGCTGCCCGGCGGCATCGGCCAGCACCACGCTGGCGTCCAGGGCCAGCAGCACGGGCGCCAGATTCGAGCACGCGCCGTTGCTGGCGATGTTGCCGCCCACCGTGCCCATGTGCCGCACGCTGCGGCTGGAGAACTGGCTGGCCGCAGTCGCGAGCATCGGCGGCACGCCCGGGCGGTCCACCAGCTCTTGAATCGTCACGTTGGCGCCGATCGTGACGGCACCGTCGGCGGTCGCCACATCACCCAGCGGCAGCCGATCCAGCAGGATCGCCGTGACGAACTCGCCGACCGGTCGGCTGGGCCAAGTGATCGAATTGATTTCCGTTCCGCCGGCAAAGTAGAGGCTGGCCGGAGACGCCTGCCGCAACCGCACCGCCTCAGCGATGCTGGTCGGGTGATGGAACTCCTGAATCATCTTCACCTCACGCGGAAACGGGGGGAACGCCGACCGACGGGGGAACGCGGTCCATCGCGAAGTGTAGGCTGGTCCCGGGTCGACGTGTCAACGGCGACGGCGTATCCAAGGGCCGCGTCGGGCGAATTGGCCGGGGGCTGGCGTTTGCAGATGCCCTGTGGGCCGTCGGAAACTCAGGAAGCTGCAAGGGGAGCACCCTGCGCGCGGGACCCATTCTCTTCGGACGCAACCAGACACGTGGGGCGCGACGCCTCTCTGACTGCCCGCCGCATTTGACCCCGGGGGGCAAGCAGCGTAGACGGAGAAGAGGCCACCCGCTGCGCAGAGCGCGCTGCGGCCCGCCCCCCCGACCAAACGAGGCCTCCCGATGCTGCAGCAGAAGACCCAGCCCGCCCCGACCCAGCAGTCCAAGCCGACCGAGGCGCCCGGGTTGGGCAAGAAGCCCGACGCGCTGGGTCTCGCCACCAAGAACTATGTCGACGGCGCGGCCGCCGTGAAGCCCAAGCCCGCCGCTGACGGAAAGGTGCCGGAGAAGGACGGAGCCAAGAACGCACCGCCCGCAGTGGCCGATGGGCCGTTCGACCGCTTCATGCAAACCTACGTGCGCGACCCGGACCACTTCAGCCGTGTCTGGGGCGTCTACAACCCCTCAGGCCCGCGGTCGACCGCGCAGGAGCGCTCATTCGCCGACCTGCGCAACGAATACACGCGTCAGGCCGGCGACGAGACCGTGTTCGCTACCCAGTTCTATGCCTATCTGGCCAAGACTCCCGGCCAGTACGTCGCGGACCCGACGTATGTCGAGACGGGCAAGGGCGAGGTGCAGAACAACTTGCTTGTGAACTTCGAAAACGAGGTCTTGAACAAGGTCAAGTCGAGCGAGTTCGAGGTCTGGGCCCAGTACAAGAAAGACCAGCTTACGCCGGCCCAGAGTGCGTTCATCGCAAGGCACGTGATGACGCCGGACAACGTCGAGAAGTACGGCATGACGGTCGACAAGTTCTTCAAGTTGCTAGAATCGGGCTACAACGACAAGGTCATCGGCACCGACCCTGCCCCCGCCCCCAACTCTGACGAGAAGAAGAAGAGCAAGAAGGAGTCCAAGTAGCAGCGAGTGATTGGCCGTGAACCCGTTGCCGGGCGGTCGCCGTCACCGCAAGTTCAGCTCCAGCCGCAAACCGCTCTGGGGCGCCACATAGATCGCCGGGGCGGGCACCAACGTCGGCATCGTCTGTCGGTAGACCACCATGGCGCGGTCCCAGATGTCGAAGGCGCGTGCCTTGCCCCACTCTTGCAACTGCGCGACCCGGTCGGGCTCCATTCCCTCGTCGTGGACCTGGACCCACAGCCAGTACTCGTTGTGTTGGATGCGATAGTAGGCCCAGACGTCTGCGCCAAGCTGGACATGGATCGCGTCGCTGAATCGGGCCACCTGCAGGCGGTCGGCCTGCGCAACAAACGCAATTGGCGCGAACGTCTCTGGCGCGCGCCAAGCATCGACGGGAAGGCGGTACTGCTCCGTCGCACCGCAGGCGACAGTGCCCGCCACCACGACGAACAGGGCAAGCAGCCTGTGCATCGACTTCAAGGTCAAGGCCTTACGAAGGTTGACCATTCCTGCCCCCTTTGGCGCCACTGCAGAGCGATGGTTCGACGGTCGGCGTCAAGCCGAGCAAGCATGAACGCGGTCCGCTTGCACCGTCAACGGTGGACGCCGGGCCCGGGTGAGGAATGCGGGTCGGGGGGAACCCGCGGGTGCTGCGGAGGAAGGCAACCGTGCAGCCTCGCTACGACTTGCAACGTCGGCGACTTCGGGACGGCCAGACGTGGCGGCGCGTCTACTGCGCCACGCCGGACGGTCGGTTCGTCGTCACCAGATAGCGCAGGACCGCGAGGCTCTCGTCCGGACTCAGCCTTGCCCTGGGGGCCATCTCGCTGACATCGCTGCGCCATTGGTCCGGCGAGCGCCGCCCCGGAGGCACCAGCGCATGACACCCGCCGCAGCGGGCCACGTACATCGACCGTCCCTGCTCCAGCTGAGCTTGGGTGGCGTCCGGCCAAAGCGTCTGGGCCAGCAACGCCGTGTCCGCCGTGACAGCCGGTAGCGCGCCCGTGCAGCCGGACAGCAGCGAAATCAACAGGAACAGCAACAGCTTTGGGGTCATGGATTGGCTCCGCGGTCAGGTCGCACCGACAGGCCCTTACAGGTGGACCCCAAGCAAGACCCGCGCTTGCACCCGCTCGAACTCGGCCAGGTCAAGCCCGCGTCCGCTGGGCACCGCAGCGCCATAGCCAAGCAGCTGCGGCGTCACCGACAGCGCCACCCACCAGCCTTGCGTGGCATAGGAGACGACCGGACCCGCGGACACCGCGCCGTGTTGCAGCTTCAGACCGGCACCGCCGGCATCGTCTTGCAGGACGTTGACGCTCATGGCTTCGAGTCCAAGGCTCATGCGGGGGGACAAGAACCAGCCGACACCCGCTGTGACCGTGGCCTTGTGCTCGCTGTCGCCGCCCCCCAGGGCGTGCTCGAACTCATACGCGCCGTTCACGACCATCCCCCAGTCGCCCACTCGCTTGTCGATCAAGACTTTGCCCTCGATCCCAAGCTCGCCGGGGGCCAGCGTGCCCTCCAGGTACAGCGCCGAGCCGACGGGGTCCGCCACCGGGTCGGAGAGCTTGACCTTCCACTCCGACGACACACCGCCGTATTCAAGGGGCGCGTCGATGGAGCCATCCGGACCACGCGTGCCCGACGCGCTGAAGTTGAGGTAGAAAGCGGACATCCACCGATCCGCGATGCCGAGTTCGAACTCCAGGCGGTTATCGATGCGGCTGAAGTAGCGGTCGCGCCCCATGCGAAAGGTGGTCATGGGTTCGATCTCGACCGTGCCTGGGGGCAACACGGCGGTCTCGTGGGAACGGGTGAAGTGACGCTCGTTCGCGGCCGCCGGCAGGGCGACGATGAGACAAGCGAGGGGGGCGACGGCAAGGTGGCAGCGGGACATGAAGACTCCAGAGGGTGACGTGCGGCCAGGCGACAGGGGGTTGTGCGGCCAGGCGACAGGGGGTTGTGCGGCGATGATAGTGAAAGTCACTTTCACAAACAAGCCCCATCGACACGGTGCCCGGCGCAGGTCGCAGCAACGTTCCCAAGGGCCGAGTCAGTTCTGCGCTTGTCCGATGCGTCCTTGCCGGCAGGCGAAGACACCTTGTCGCCCTGCCCTCCCACCCGGATACTCTCAGCCTTGCCCTGTGGAGGATCTGCGCGATGGACCGACTTTCCGATCTGGCCCCCCGCTTCACGCTTGCCGAGCTGGTTGACCGCCTGGCCGACGGGAGTCCCCGTGACCGTGGGCTGGTGCAGCGGGTGTGCGAGTGTCTGGAGCTGTTCGCCGCGTTCCTGGAGCTCGAAGGGACGACGGCCCACGGCCTGATCGACGTGGTGGTGACGCTGCAAGTGCGCGACGGTGTCAGCCTGCTGGTCACTGCCCGCCATCCCGACCTGCCGGGCGAGTGGACGTGGAAGGTCAAAGAGTCGGAATTTCCTGAGGTTTGGTTTCACCGCCATCGGGAAGCCGTGACGGAGGCGTGCGTGTTCTGCGTGCTGGATTTCGACGTAGCGGGGCGCAGGGTGCTGCTGCCGACCGGGGACCCGGGCACGGCGACGGCGCGGTCGATCGTGGGCGGCGTCGAACACGTGCGCGTGCGGCTGACCGACGGCAGCGTACATACGTTCGCTGTCGCCGACGTGGTGTATCGAGACGAGCCGGCGGACCCCGCCAAGCCCTCGTCGTGACACGCGATCTTCTGACTTAGAACAACCGCGTCTCCTGCGTCCGCTCCCAAGCCTTGCCCGCGATCCGGTCTGCCGTGGCCGCCGCCAGGGCCGAGAGTCGCTGGCTCAGCGGAACCTTTGGCTGGTAGCGCACTTCCAGCACATCGGCCTGGTCCGCAGCAGTCAGCAGGTAGTCGTCGCTGGTCGACAGCCGGTCCACCAGCCCGAGCTCGAGCGCGCGACTGCCGTACCAGTGCTCGCCTGTCGCGACCCGCTCGATGTCCAGCGCCGGGCGGTGGCGCGCGATGTGCTCCTTGAACAGCAGGTGGGCCTCGTCCAATTCCGCTTGCAGTTTGGCTCGTCCCTTGTCGTTGTTCTCGCCCAGCATCGTGACCGTGCGCTTGAATTCGCCGGCGGTGAAGAGCTCGACGTCGACGTCCTTGTTCTTTAGAAAGCGATGGAAATTCGGGATCTGCGTCACGACGCCGATCGACCCCACCACGGCGAAAGGCGCCGCCACCACCACGTCTGCGACGCACGCCATCATGTAGCCGCCACTGGCCGCCACCTTGTCGATCACCACCGTCAGCGGCACGCCGCGGTCGCGCACGCGCTGCAGCTGCGACGCAGCCAGACCGTAGGCGTAGACCAGTCCTCCTGCCGACTCCAGACGCACCACCACCTCGTCCGCCGACGTCGCCACCGTCAGGACCGACGTGACCTCCTCGCGCAAACTGGCCACGGCCGCCGCCCTCAGGTCGCCGTGAAAGTCCAGGACGAACACGCGCTTGCGGGTCGCTCCGGCCTTGGCGTCCTTGGCAAGGGCCTTGATCTCCGCCTTGTCGGCCTTGGCCAACTTCTTGACCTCGGCGCTGGGCAACAGCTCGCGCTTCATCGCCAGCGCCATGTGCTTGAACTTTCGGTTCAACTTGCGGACGACCAGCTTGTCCTGCTGCGCGTCGCGCCCACGGCTGCCCAGCGCGAACAGCCGCCCGAGCAGAAACGAGATCGCCAGAACCACCGTCACCGTCTCTGCCAAGAACAGGCCGTACTCGCTGAAGAATGCCGTCATGCTGCCTCCCGATGCACAAGCCCGCCGCCTGCTCCGACCGAGTCAGGTCGCGGCGCCAAGGTAGCATTCCTGCACGCGGCCAGGCACGGGCGCACGGGCCGAAGCCCGCCGCCGATGCCGCAGCGAAGAAACGCAGTAAGGAAAGGAAGTTGCCCTGGCGACCGCAGCGTCAAGCCCTGGACCTGTGTCCAGGTGGGCGACCGGTGTCCGTTTCAGCTCTTCCCACTGGCGGTCTTGCGACCGGTGGGCATGAACGTCCGCGGCAATGCGACCAGCCTCCCAAGTTCGAAAAAGTGGTCCGGGGGCAAATTCCACGGCCACCAGAGCAAGAACGAGGCTGGCATAAAGGTCGGGGGCTTTCCAGCACAACCGTCGGGGCGTCCACTCACCCTATGATATCGCTGACGATTTTCGAATCGTTCGGATCGCGCTCAATTGCCGCAAACCCGGCGAAATCGCGACCTTGATCCGCAAGGCTGCGCGAGTATTCGGGTTCTTGACGCGGTTCGCTAGCACCTGAACAAGGGGACTCGACGTCGTCATGGGCACCCGCGAGGGTCAAGGCGCGGGGACCAGCACATCGCCCCGCAGCGGCGCCCGCCCCACGAACGAAAAGCCCAGCAGCTGCGCGGCGATGGGCGCGACGTCGGTCAGCGACAGCCCCTGGGGCCGCTCCCCCACTTTCACGCCCTGCCCCCAGGCGACAAACAGGCCCAGCAGGTCGGGGTGGCGCGGCGGATACCCGTGCAGCCCCTTGGTATTCGGCGTGCGGCGCGGGTCCTTGGGCAGCCACGGGTACACATTTGGCCTGGCAATCGCCAGCAGATCCGGAAGGTTGGGATGCGTCCCGGGCGCCGGCAGCCCCAGCGCTTCGTAGCCGTCGGGCAGCACGACCTCTTCGACGTCCGGATGTGCGCGCAGCAAGTCCGCCACCTTCGGCACCAGTGCCTCGACCTGCTTGGGGTCCGTGACGTAGAACACCATGGCGTGGCCGTTGTAGACGACCTCCAGCGCCCTGCGCTCGCGCGGCTTCAGCTTCTTCGCGAACAGGTGGCTGGGCGAAAAGCCCTTGCTGACCGGTAACATGCCGTGGTCCGACACCACCAGCACCGTCAACTGCGAGGTCAGTCCCTTGCGCTCATACGCCGCCAGCAGGTCGCCGACATAGCGGTCGATCAGCTCCAAAGCCCAGCGCGTCTCCGGCGTTCGGGGGCCATAGGTGTGGGCGTAGGTGTCCAGCGACACGAAGTGGGTCAGCAGCAGCTCGGGCGCGTGGGCCTCGATCAGGTGCACGGACGTGTCGCGCACGAAGGTGTCTAGCAGAAAAGCCTCTTCGTTTCCATGCCTTCCAATGCGCGTGGCGGGCAGGCCGGCGCTGCCCAGCTCTGTCAGCAACCCCGGCGACGACCCGCTGTCGAACGTCCGCTGCGAGTAGACCTCGGGCAGGTTCCAGTCCAGCCCCGCCGCCCGCGAGCTGTTCGGCCACAGCACGGCGGCGGTCGAGTGCCCTGCGGCCTTGGCGGCCTGATACAGCGTCGGCGCCAGAACCGCGTCGCCGTTGCCGCGCTGCCAGGATTCGATTTCCTGTTTCAGCTCGCGGTCCCAGACGCGGTTGCCCAGCACGCCATGCACGGCGGGCAGCTGGCCCGTCGACAGGCTGGCGTGCGCCACCCATGTCTGGCTGGGAAACACGGACTGCAGCGGCCCTTGGACACCCTGTTGCGCCAGCTTTCGCAGCAAGGGGGCCTGGATGTGCTCGCTGGCGAATTCGTTGAAGGACAGGCCATCGATGCTGACGACCAGCACGTAACGACGAGGCGATGCAGGGGGTTGCGTTGTCTGGGCGTGCGTCGGCGTCGCTGCCGCAAGCCCGCCCACCGTCAGCCACAGCGCGACGAACCAGGTGCGAGCGGTCAGGACAAACGACATGCAGGACCTCTGACAAGCCACCTGCCCATCGTGACACAGCCGGCACGCACGGGCTATCCTGCCGCCTCGTTTCCCGGCCCGTCGCCGCTTGATGATTGGATGACGCCTTCCGCACAGCCCACCCCGCTTGACCGCCTGCCCGTGGTGCCCGTCGCGCTATTCGCCGCGCTGGTGGCGACGTCTTGGGCCTACCGTGCGGATCTGCTTGCCCAGCTTGTGGATTTCTCGGCGGCGCCTGAGTCCGGCACGCCTGAGCCCGTCTTTCGTCTGGCGCTGCACCAAGCCTGGACGGATGTGGCGTTGGCCGGAGCTCTGGCGTTTGTCGCGCTGCTGTTGGGGACGGTGGCCGTGCGCGCCCTGCCCGGTCCGCGCTGGCTGCTGCGGTCCCTGGGCGCGGTGCTGTGCGTGCCGTTTCTGCTGGCATTCGGGATGGTGCACCAGACACACCTGCGGCTGTTGTTCTCGCTGCAAACGGGCCTGACGTCGTCGCTGCTGTGGGAGACGCTGCAGTCGGGCGAGGTCCTGGGCGTGCTGCAAAACGCCGGTCCCGCAGACTTCGGTCCCGTATTGGCGCCGACCGTGCTGTTCCTGATCTCCCTGTGGCTGCTGCGGAAAGTGCCGGGGGCGGTGGTCGGCTTTGCAGGCGTGATGGCGGTGGGCGTGGTCGCCGTGTCGCTGCTGGTGCCGGCGCCGGGTGCCCACGGTCTGCCGGTCGAGACCGGCGAGTCCCCCGTCTGGTTTCTGGCCTCGGACTGGGTCGCGCGCGGTGGCGATCTGGGGGCCAGCGACGAGCTGACGGGCCTGCCGGGGACGGAAGATGCCGCACCGATTGGGGAAGCTCGCGAGGATGGAACGCCCGTGCCCGCCCCCCGGCGGTCCTCGGCGGCGACCGCGTCTGGACAGCCGGGGACGGGGCCGGAACCGCAGGTGCTGCGCCTGACCGACCCCCGCATGGCGCGCCCGGGACCCGTCGCCCGCGACGTGCCACCCAAGTCCCTGCAACCATGGAACATCGTGTGGGTCGTGCTCGAGTCGACCGGCACGCGCTATTTCGAGGGCACGGCGCTGAAGAACGCCCCACCGCCCATGCCGTACCTGAAGGGGCTGGCGGACCAGGGCTGGTACCTGTCGCACCACCGGTCGCCGTCCAACTCCAGCGCCACCAGCATCTTTGCGCAATTCAGCGGCCTGTATCCCAGCCCCACCCTGCGCATGTTCTCAACGCGCAAGGACAATTACGTGCCGACCCTGTTCGGCTTTCTGGGCGCGGCCTACGACAGCTTCCTGGTCACGCCGGGCAAGCTGACGTACTTCTTTCCGCGCGACTTCCTGACCCACGGCGGCCTGCGCGAGCTGTGGGGCTTCGACGAGGTGCCGGTGACCAAGAATCCGGGCGGCGAGGGACTGTCGAAGGACGAGACAGAGGTCGTCGGCTTCTTCCTGCAGCGCCTGCACAAGGCCAAACCGCCATTCGCCGCCGTGTACTACACTTATGCGCCGCACTGGAAGTACACGAATTACGGGCCAAAGTACGACAGGTACAAGGACCCGCGCATGATCGGCGACTACCACGACAACCTGTGGATGATCGACCAGCAGATCCAGCGCATGGTCGAGCAGCTGCGGGCCGACGGGCTGCTCGATTCGACCATCCTCGTGTTCGTCGGCGACCACGGCGAGGCCTTCGGCCAGCACGAGCGCAATTGGGCACACGCGCGCGGCAGCTTCGAGGAGAACTTCCAGACCCCGGCCATCCTGTGGCAACCCCAGCTGTTTCCGCCCAAGGTCGAGACGCGCCACACCAGCCACGTCGACCTGCTGCCCACCCTGCTGGACGCGCTGCACCTGCCCTACGACGACCAGCTGCTGCAGGGCGAGTCGCTGTTTCAGAAGGCGTTTCGCCGCACGGTGCAGTTCCACTGGGGCAACGAGGGCATGATCACGGCGCGGACCGAGGCAGGCGTGAAGGTGCAGGTGTCGATCACGGAGAAGCGCTGTCAGGCCTTCGATCTCGGCAAGGACCCTGAGGAGAAGCGCAAGCTCGGCTGCCAGAATCAGGGGCAGTGGGTGCAGGTGATTCGCGACTACGTGCAGTTCCAGAAGACGGTGCTGCCGGCGTACAGCGAGGCGACGCGGTTGGGGCAGCCGTTCCTGGGCAAGCGCCACGCGGTCGTGGCGCCGTAGGTGCCGTAGTGGCGCGCCGAGTCGACTTCCTCTACATGTAGAAATTCCCTACACATCAGCCCAGAGCCGCCTGTGCCGTACTCTGCATAGCCCGCTGTACTTGCTGATGTTTCCCGCCTTTACAACTCCCGCTTGTTCTGGCACGCAAGTTGCTTCACCCTCCCATGGGTCTGCTTGCCCCCCTTGAGAGGTGTCGCCATGTTCAGCTCGACTTCCTGGCTCTCCCGCATCGCCCTGCTGCTTCCCGTTGCGCTGTTGGGCGCGTGCGGCTCGACCGACGAGCAGCCGCAGTCCCACGTGTCGGACGGCACCCAGACTGTGGAGACCAAGCCCAAGCCCACGGCCGAGTTCTCCCAATTTCAGGCCGCGCTGAGCCCCGTGATCGACAAGTCCCAGTCGATGACGCGCGAGGAGTTTCTGGCCGCGCACACGCCCGCCGACGCCGCCGTGCCGCTGAAGCTGACGTATGATCCGTTGAAGGCCAAGTACTTCGATGTGGTCGACGGCGCGCTGAAGCTGACGGCGGCAGAGAAGGCCAAGGTCGCCGAGAACGGCTTTGTCGTCTCCGAGCGGCTGAACTACCCGACGATGGCCCAGGCCCTGGTCGACGTGTACGCCAAGGACATGCCGGTGCTGATCACGACGGACATGGTGCTGCAGGCGCTGCACGCCTCGTACGACGACATCCTGCAGACGCTGGAGAAGACGGTGCTGATCGGCCTGATGACCGACGTGCTGGCCCAGTCACACGTCGCACTGGCCAAGATCGACCCCGGCGCCGACCCCCTTGCCGCGGCCGCCAAGGTCGACGCGGACTTCTACCTGACGCTGGCCCGCACGCTGCTGGCCGGTCAGTCGATCCCCAGCCTGACAGGCGCCGCTGTGGACGCCAAGGTGCAGGAATTCCTGGGCTACGTCGCGGGCTTGCAGCTGACGGACGTCGAGCTGTTCGGCACCGTCCGCACGATGGACTTCAGTCAGTTCAAGCCGCGCGGCCACTACGAGGGCGACCCACTGCTCGAGCGCTATTTCCGCATGATGATGCTGTTGGGCCGCGCGGACTTGCGCTTCGTCGAGTTCGACGCGCTAACCAACCAGTGGCTGTACCGGCCGCGTCAGCTGATGGCGGCGATGCTGCTGAAGCAGGCGGTCGACGCGGGCGGTCAGGCGATGGCCAAGTGGACGCAAGCCAACGACGTGATCACGCTGATGGTGGGTCCGGTGGACTACATCGACTTCGCGGGTCTGGGCAAGCTGGTGGCCGACCAGAAGTGGCAGAAGGCCTCCGACATCGCGGCGCTGGACAAGGACGCCGTGATGGAGATGACTTCTCGCCTGATCGCAGGAACTTACGGCTCGCAGCAGATCGCCAGCCACTACCTGGAGACCAACCCGCTGTCGTCCGAGCCCACGCCGCTGCCGCCGTCGTTCGCCTTTCTGGGTCAACGGTTCGTCGTCGACTCGCACGTGTTCTCGAACGTCGTGTACGACCGCGTGATCCATAACGGCGCCAAGGTGCAGCGCGTGCTGCCGGCCCCGCTGGACGCGTGGTTCGTGCTGGGCAACGACCAGGTGCTGCCGCTGCTGGCGCCAGAGTTCGACAAGCACCCGTACTGGGGCGCGCTGCACACCCTGCGCTGGCTGGTCGACAGCTACGAGCCCTCGTACTGGCAAGACAACCTGTACAACCTGTGGCTGGACTCTCTGCGCGCGCTGAACAAGCCGACCACCGCGGCCAAGTTCCCGCAGCCCATGCGGACGCCGGCGTGGCGCGACAAGACCGCCCGCACCCAGCTGGCGTCGTGGGCGCAGCTGCGGCACGACACGATCCTGTATGCCAAGCAAAGCTACACCGGCGGCGTGTCGTGCGAGCACCCGGACGGCTGGGTCGAGCCCTATCCCGAGTTCTTCGCGCGGCTGGAGACGTTTGCCGATGTCGGCGGCCAGGCGTTGGTCAACCTGCCGTTCACGGGCGAGCAGGCGTGGCTGAAGACGAGCCTGCAGAACTACTTCACCAATTTCAAGCTGCGGATGGGCCAGTTGCGGGTGCTGGCAGAGCGTGAGCTGGCCGGCCAGTCCTTCAGCGCGGACGAAGTCGGCTTCCTGACGACCGTCATCGTCGCGCAAATGGGCTGCGGCGCGCCGGTCTACTCGGGGTGGTACCCGACGCTGTTCTTCAACCCCGAGCGCGTGGCCGAGTTCAAGCCGACCATCGCCGACGTGCACACCAACCCCAACGCGGGGCCGCTGCCGGGTCCGGATGTGCTGCACGTCGCCACGTCCAGCGTAGACCTGATGGTACTGTCGGCCGACACTTGCGACGGCGCAGAGACGTTTGTGGGCCCTGTGTTCCGTTACCACGAGGTAGACGTGAAGGAAATCAAGCGCTTGTCGGACAAGGACTGGGAGGGGATGCTGAAGGACGGCACCGCACCCGCGCAGCCGAAGTGGACCGAGAGCTTCGTGGTGCCGAAGTAGCCGCTACTTCACCCACAGCGAGACATTGTCCAAGCCAAAGCTCTCGTTCTTCGCGCCTTCGTCCAAGTTGGCGCCGACCGTGAGGCTGATCGACCCGCCGCCGTGGCCACCGGACCAGCCGATCGACCACTTCTCGTCCTTCCAGTCGTCGCCGCACTGGTCCTTGCCGTTCCAGTACGCACCCTTCTGCGACCAGACCTGGTTGTTGTCGATGCGAACCCAACCGGTCTCGCTGTCCCAGCTGTCGATGCGCAGGTAGTCGAGCCAGTACCGCGCCGCATTGTGCGGCGGCGTGATGCCAACCGTGCGCGTGGCGGTCTCGCCCTTGCCCAAGTCGTCGTAACCACCCAAGATCTTGGAGAAGCTGTCGCAACCGTTGACGCTGCCGTTGCTCCACCCCGTCTTGTCGCCATTCTCGAAGTCGTTGAAAAACAGCAGCGTCCACCCGCCGTTCTTCATGTCGCAATAGTACTGCTGGTTGGGGCTGGCACCGGCACCGTCGAAGTCGAGCCAGTAGTTGCCATCGGTGGAGTCCCCGTACAGCTGCAACACCTCCAGACACGACACGGCCGGCACGCCCTGGGCGCTGCCCTTCTTGGCGCACATGTAGCCGTCGCCAACGGTCTGGTTCGCGCACTTGCAGCTATAGCTGCCGGGCGTGTTGGTGCATTCTGCCAGTGGCGAGCACGCCGACTGACCGGTCGCGCACTCGTCTACGTCGGTGCAGGTCTTGCCGTCGCCCACCCAGCCTGCGGCGCACGTGCACTGGTAGCCACCGACGGAGTTCTTGCACGTGGCTTGCGCAGCGCACGCGCCCGGTTGGGCACACTCGTCGATGTCGACGCATAGGCCGCCCACCAACTGATGACCGACTGGACAAGCCGTGCAGGTCACAGGGCCGCCGCCGTCCTGGCTGCAGATCTCGCCGACCGCACAGCCCCCCGCGTTGACAGAGCACTTGTCCTCGTACACCAGAAAGTCGTCGACGAACCACCCGATCGCTGCGCCAGGGGTCCCGCAAGGTCCGGTGAACGACAGGCGAATCTGGAGAAGGGTCCCCGCCCACGCCGTCGAAGGGATGACCAGCGCCTGCCAGCCGCCGGGTGCCTTCAAGGTAGCCAGCTTCGTGAACTCGCCCTTGCCCCCGCGCACCAGCACGGCGGCCTCGGCCGCAGTCGACCACGAACCCGCCACGTGCATCCGCAACCGCATCGGTGTGCCTGGGGGTAGACCCGTCGCGTCCATCCACGGCGAGTCGGCCGTCGCCGAGATCGTGTTCTGCCCCTCACCGCACACCAAGTCCTGACCATTGTTCACGTTCAACGTGCACGGGCCGGACGGCGAGCCCGACAGTGCAGGCGTCTGGTCGAACGCCCACCGCACCGACTTCGGGGCCAGACCGCCGCCGGACCGCTGCCAGTACGCGAGACCCGCCGAACCACACGCAAAGTCTTGGGCATACGGCAGCGACACGACTCCGCAGGTGACGTCTGCAGTGGGTGTGAACACGCAACCGGTCTCGCCCTTGCACGAGTCGTCGGTGCACGAGTAGCCGTCGTCGCACACAACTGGCAGACCCTTGCAGGTGGAGCCCTCACAGTGGTCCAGGGTGGTGCACGCATCGCCATCCAGACACGCACCGGCGAGTGCGGCGTGCGCGCAACCCAGCGTCTTGTCGCAGGAATCGGCCGTGCAAGAATTCGCGTCATCGCACGACAGCGCCGTGGTCGAGAGGCAGGATCCGGCAAAGCACGACTCGTTGACAGTGCACGCGGAGCCGTCGTTGCAGGCCTTGCCCTCGTTCTTGGCGGCGGGCTTGCACTTGCCGTCGACGGGGTCGCACTGCGCGCCGGCGCACGCGTCAGGCGCCGACGGCTGGCAGTTGACCACCGTCGAGGGAGAAATCCGGCAGGCCGGCGGGTTCAGCGCCTTGTCACAAAACAGGTTGCCGTTGCAGGCGTTGTCGTCGTTCTTCTGGGCGCAGTCGCTGTCGGACTGACACGTGCACTCCGACTTGCCGGGCAGGCACACGCCCGCGTTGCACTGGTCACCGACCGAGCAAATGTCGCCGTCGTCGCACGGGGCCTTGTTGGGCGTAAACACGCAGCCGACCGAGGGGCTGCACGAGTCCCCGGTACAGGGATTGCCGTCGTCACATCCCAAGGATTTCCCGATGCAGTAGCCCCCCTTGCAGGTGTCGCTGTCGGTGCACTTCGAGCCGTCGTCACAGCTGTCGCTGGTCGGCTGGAACGCGCATTGGCCGTCTGCGCACTTGTCCGCAGTGCAGAAGTTGTCGTCGTCACAGAGGAACACGCTGTCCTGCTCGTCCGTTGCGCCGTCGCAGTCGTTGTCGGCGCCGTCGCACTGCTCAGAGGCGGGTGTGGCGCCCACGCAGGCCGAGAGGCCCTGTGGCCCGCACGTCCGCTTGCCGACGCAGCTTGGCTGCCCGGACTTTCCTGTAACGATCAGGCACGCAGTCTCCAGACCCGCCTCGATGGCGGCCGGGCTGCACGCGCAGATGCCCGTGTCAGGGACGCAGTACGACCCGACGCCGTGCTCGACGTTCTCGGCGACGCTGCAGGAATACCCGGAAGGACACTGACCGGGATCCTTGCACGCAGCACCGCAGAACGCCCCGCCGGCACCCGTTGGGCCACCGGACGCAAGGCACGCCGTGCCCGGGTTTGCGGGCGTCGCGCAGTCGATGGAGGCGAAACAAGGGTCACATAGGGTTGGGAACTTGGGCGTACACAGGGGGCGCGGCGCAGGCGAGTTGGACCCGTCACCCGCGACAGCGGCACAGACTTGACCGTCGGGGCAAGGCACGCCGCTGAGACACGGGATCAGGCAGCGCTTGCCCTGCGCGGTCTTGCCACAACCGCTATCAGTGGGGCAGTCGCTGTCGTCCTGGCAAGGGCAACCCACACCGCCCGGACAGGCCGGCGCGGGTGTGTCAGGCAATTCAGCTGTGTCTTGGATGACTTCCGACTCAGCGTCGCCCCCAACGTCACCCGAAGGGGTTACGTCCTGCACCGAATCGGTGGCCGTCGCGTCGATGGCGGGGGAAGTATCTGCGTCGGCTGAGGCGTCGCTTTCGACAATCGTGGGGTCGCCCGATGGTGTGACGTCTCCACACGCCGCCGCGCCGACCAGAAGGGCCGACAAGACGAATGCGAACATCGAGTTCCGACGTGACATGGTGGGCTCTGCCCGGGACGCCGAGTAGCGACGTGCGACAGTAGTTTGCCGGAATTCCGAGCGGGAAGCACGCAGCTATCGCCACGCACACACACTCTCTCGATTCAACGGGACGAACGGTCCCGGGTTCAGCAAGCCGGGGCGTCGCCTGCGAGTTCGCGACCAACGGCCTGCACGATCAAACGGTGCTCAGCGGCCTGGACGCGCTCTGTCAGTTCGGGCAACGACTCGCCTGATCGCAGTGCGACCTGGCACACAGCGACCACTGGCCCAGCATCCACGTCAGCGACCACTCGGTGCACAATCACCCCCGTGCGATCGACCTCGCCGCGCTGAAAGGCCGCCCACGCCCTGGCAATCGCGTCTCGGCCGGGAAACGCGCCAGGCAGCGCGGGGTGCATGTTGATCGTGCGGGAGCCGAATCGGGCAAGGAACGTGGGCCCCAGCACCCGCATCCACCCCGCCAACACGATCAAGTGGGGCTGAGCCGATGCGAGGGTCTCGATCAATGCGCGCTCATGGGCAGCCCGATCGGCAAATTCCAGGTGCGGCAGAACGACGACCGGAATGCCCGCCAGCCGCGCCCGCAGCAGCCCGCCAGCGTCCGTCCGGTTCGACACCACCACGACGATCTGCGCCGCCAGTGTGCCGGCCGCGCACGCATCGATCAGGGCCTGCAGGTTTGAGCCCGCTCCCGAGATGAGGACCGCCAAGCGCCAGCGAGCCTCGAGACCAGCCACTGCGTCCTGCTTCAAGCCACCCGCCCCACGCCCAAGCCCCGGTGGTCGGCCAGCACGCAGCGGTCCTGCACGACCTCGATGCCGCGACCCTGCAGCGCCAGAGCCACGTCGTCGTTCCGCACCCCCAGCTGCAGCCACACCGTCTTGGGCAGCGGCTGCATCGCCAGGATGTCGTCCAGATGCTGGGGGACCAGATCGCCGCGGCGGAACACGTCTACGATGTCCACAGATTCGCCCAACTCGGCCAACGAGGCGTGCACCTTCTGCCCCAGCAGCGTCTGACCTGCCATGGCGGGGTTGACGGGAAACACGCGGTAGCCTTGGGCCACCAGATACTCCGGCACATAAAACGCCGGTCGCGCCTCGTCGTGGTGGGCGCCCAGCACCGCGATCGTGCGGGCTTCGGCAAGCATGGACCGCAAACGATCTTGAGTCGGATTGGCAAACATGGGGTGACCTCCGGGAATTGCGAGCCTAGCGCAGGCTGCGAACCGTTGCGAGTGCGGAAAGAGCCAGGGGTGAACCGAGTCAGGCGACTGTGCCTTGTCCCGCCCCCTAGGGTCCGGTACTCTGTTTGGTTCGGGCGCCTTCTGCCGCCCGTGGAGTCCGGTGATGGCTTCTCGCCTCCTACCCCTGCTATGCCTGCTTGCGCTGCTGGCGGCGTGCTCGACCACGTCGACCTCGCCCGGCGTCAGCTACTGGAATCCGGACGGCACCGCGATCGATGTCAAGAGCGACGTCATCAAGACCGACGGCGTCGACTCTGGTGACGCCGTCACGCCCAGCGACGTCGAGGAAGACGCCGCGCTTGCCGACGCGACCGAAGAGATCATCGAAGACCCGACGTTGTACGAGGACCATGATCTGGACGGCGTCACGCCTGCCCAAGGCGACTGCGACGACGGCAACTCGAAGGTGAATCCGAAGGCCAAGGAGTCGTGCAACCTGATCGACGACGACTGCAACGGACAGACCGACGACCGCGACAACGACGGCGACGGCTTCTCCTCTTGCCCCGGCCCATTTGTCGACTGCGACGACGGCAACAAGACCGTGCATCCCGGCGCCAAGCCGGACTGCTCGACCGGCCTGGACCACGACTGCAACGGCACGATCGATGCCGAGCAGGACGACGACGCCGATAGTGTCTTCGCTTGCAACGACTGCGACGACAAGGACCCGGCGGTCTACCCGGGCGCACAGACGCAGTGCGGCGGCACCAAGGACTACAACTGCGACGGCGTCTTCGACGCGCTGTTCGACGGAGACAGCGACGGCGTGCCTGGCTGTAAGGACTGCGACGACGGCGACCCGGCCATTCATCAGGGCGCGTTCGAGGTCTGCAACCAGCTCGACGACGACTGCAACGGCATCCCCGACGACAAGGACGACGACGGCGACGGCTGGAGCGGGTGCTCCAACGACTGCAACGACAACGACCTCACCATCAACCCGATTGCTTCACGCAACTGCCTGAACGGCAAGGACAACGACTGCAGCGGCACCATCGACGCGCAAGAGGATGGCGACAAGGATGGCTACGCCGGTTGCTCCGACTGCAACGACTACAACCCGTTCGTGAACCCGGGTGCTCTGGAGTACGGCGCGGACTTGGTCGACAACAACTGCAGCGGCCAGACCGACGAGGCCCCGGTCAAGTGCGACAACGCCGCGCTGAACTCAGCAAACGCCGGTGACTATCCTCTGGCGGCCGACATCTGCTACGGCGTCGTGCAGTCGTCGTTCCCGATCGTCGCGTCGAACACGGCTCGCGCTATCCGAACCTCGTTCGGCCCGGCGAACACTGCGCACCTGCCGCCGAACTTCGTGGCGCTGTCGTCAGGCGTCGCGGCGGCCAAGGGTCAGGCCGGGTACGTTTCGCCGCAGCAGGGCACGGCGTTCTCGAACTCTGCGCCCTACCCCAACGTCTCGTGCAAGAACTCAGGCACCGTCTACGACTACACCGAATGGAAGCTGGTGCTGAAGGTGCCCAGCAACGCCCAGGCGTTCTCGTTCGACTTCAACTTCATGTCGTCTGAATACCCCGAGTGGGTGGGCACGCAGTACAACGACAAGTTCCTGGCCGTGATGGACTCGCAGAAGTTCAAGGGCAATATCTCGTTCGACGCCAACGGCAACTGCATCAGCATCAACAACGCGCTGTTCAGCTCATGCACCGGTTGCAAGCTGGGCGATGCCGAGTTGCAGGGCACTGGCTACGAAGGCGGCATCGGCGGCGGCACCGGCTGGCTGACGACCACGTCGCCCGTCACCCCCGGCGAGACGATCACGTTGCGGTTCATCGTGTTCGACGAGGGCGACCACATCCTGGATTCCGTCGTGCTGATCGACGCCTTCCGGTGGCACTCCAAGGCCGCTGCCGGTGGCCCGTCGACCGTTCGCCCCGGCTAACGCCCAATCCGTTCCCGCAAGTATCGACAGGCCCACCCCGCGCGAGCCGCATTCGCCGCGCAAGGTGGCCGTCGCCAGTCGCAACTACTCTTCGGGGAAGAACTTCTCGTTCTTGCGCGCCATGTCCAGCAGCAGCCGGCACGGGGCGAAGCGCTTGCCGTGACGCAGCTCCAGGGCCTTCAGGCGCTCGACCACGCCCGCCGCGCCCAGCTTGTCGACGTAGCGGAACGGACCGCCCTCGAATGGCGGGAAGCCGATGCCCATCACCGCGCCCACGTCGCCCGCGTACGCGTCACGCAGGATGTTCTCTTGACGGCACAGGACAGCTTCGTTGACGAGGCCCAGCACCATGCGCTCGCCCATGTCGGCCAAATTCGGCTCGGAACGGCGACCGCGCGGCAGGTGCTTGTAGACCGTCTCGTCGATGACCTTGCGACCCTTGACCATCGTCGACTTGCCGTTCTCGTAGACGTAGAAGCCCTTGTTGTTCTTGCGGCCCAACCGCCCTTCCTCGATCAGCTTGCTGCTGACGTCGGGTGGGAACTGCATGCGATCGCCGTAGTGCTCCTTCATCACCTTCATGACCTTGGCGCCGACGTCGATGCCTACCTCGTCCATCAGCGTGACCGGGCCGACGGGGAAGCCGACGCCCATCGCCGCCTCGTCGATGGACTCGAGCGGCACGCCTTCGGTCGCCAGGAACAGCGCCTCCGCCATGTAGGGCACCAGCGCCCGGGTCGTGTAGAACCCAGCGCAATCGTTCACGACGATCACGTGTTTGCCCATCCTGCGCGCCACCGCCACCGTCGTCGCCGTCGTCTGGGGTGAGGTCTTGGGCGTCACGATGATCTCGACCAGCGGCATCTTCTCGACGGGACTGAAGAAGTGCATGCCGATGACGCGGTCGGGGTGCGTCGCCTTGGCCGCGATGTCGGCAATCGGCAGGCTGGAGGTATTGCTGGCGAAGATGCCGTCGACTTGGGTCACTGCCTCGATGTCCGCGACCATCTTCTGCTTCAAGGACAGGTCCTCGAACACCGCCTCGATGACGACCTCGCACCGGCCGAAGCCCGTGTAGTCGGTGCCACCAGACAGGCGCGCGAACCGCTCGATGTAGCCTGCCTCACCGTAAATCCTGCGCTTGCGGGCCTTGCCGTAGACCTTGCGGGCGTAGTCGAGGCCCCGGCCGATGGCGGCGTGGTCGCGGTCCTTCAACCGTACCGTGCAGCCGTTGTCCGCGAGTACGGTGCCGACGCCCGCCCCCATCAGACCGGCGCCCAGAATGCCAACGCGACCGACGTCCTGCGCCTTGACGCCCTCGGTGCCGGGGCCGTTGTCCTTCTTCAGCGCGGTCGTGGCGAAGAACAGGTGCCGCAGGCCTGCCGACTGGGGCGAGATCAGCAGCTTGCCGAACGCCAGCGCCTCGGCCTCGAACGTGCCCTTGCCGACCACGTCCAGGATCTCCAGCGGCGCTGGGTACAACCCGCGCGATTGCTTCATCACCTTCTTGCGCGCCTCGTGCAGCACCACCATGCGGCCCAGCACGTTCTGCTCGAGCAGCATGGTCTGCATTCCCTGCTGGATCGGCGGCTTCTTGGGCACCGGCAGCGGACGTCCGGCGGCCAGATCGGCGGCCAGCTTCTTCGCGGCATCCAGCAGCTGCCCGTGCGGCACCGACAGGGTCGCGAGGCCCAGCTTCACCGCCTTGACCGCGCGGATGTTCTTGCCCGTCAGCATCATGTCCAGTGCGTTCGCAAGACCGATCAGCTTGGGCAGCCGCACCGTGCCACCAGAGCCCGGCAGCAGGCCCAGCATCACCTCTGGCAGGCCCAGCTTGGTCTTGCGGTGCTCGCTGACCACGCGCGCCGTGCACGCAAGTGCGAGCTCCAGCCCGCCGCCCAGACAGTCGCCGTGGATGGCCGCAACCGTGGGCAGCCCAAGGTTTTCGATACGCGCCATGGCCTCGTGCCCGGACCGGCTGAGGCGACTGGCCTCCGCGGCGGTTTTGACGGTCGACAAGTCGTCGATGTCGGCGCCTGCGATGAAGCCGGCCTCCTTCGCGCTTGCGATGACCAAAGCCTTGACCGCCGTCTGCCCGGAGAGTTGGCGGAACACCGTCTCGAACTCCGGCAGCAAAGAGGCACTGATCGTATTGACCTTCTTGCCGGGGACGTCGATCCAGAGCACCGCGATGCCTTGGACGTCCGGGGCTTCGAGACGAAGTGCGGCGGGAGCGATCTTGGAACCGGAGGCCGCCGCTGCGGCAGCATCGAAGCGCATGGTTTCCTGTGTCGTCATGGGTCACCTTCCGTTGGGGGGCCGTAAGGGAATTCGGTGCGGGTGGAGGGGGTTCAGTCGCGCTCGAGCACCCTGTCAGTCGGGCTCGAGCACCCTGTCAGTCGCGCTCGAGCACCATGGCAGTGCCCATGCCTCCCGCGGCGCACGCCGTGGCGAGTCCCAGCTTCTTGTCCTGGTCCTTCAGCGTCCGCAGCAGCGTCGTGATGAGGCGCAGGCCGGTCGCGGCAAACGGGTGACCAAACGCCAGAGAGCCTCCGCGCACATTGAGCCGGGTGGGATCGACCGCACCCAACACCGCGTCGCGCTTCAGCTTGGTGCGGAAGAACTCGGCGTCTTGGAACATCTTCAGGTTCGACAGCACCTGCGCCGCGAACGCCTCGTGGATCTCGAACAGGTCGATGTCCGCCAGCTTCAATCCCGCACGCTCGAGTGCCACCGGGCTGGAGTGCACGTTGCCCAACAGCATGTTTTCGCGCGGGTCCTGACCGGTGAAGGCGTACGACCTGACAAAGCCCAGCGGCGTGTAGCCCAGCGCCTTGGCCTTGGACTCGAGCATCACCAGCACACACGCTGCCCCATCGGTCAGCGCGCTGGAGGTCGCGGCCGTGATCGAGCCGTTCTTGCGGTCGAACACCGGCCTCAGCTTGCCCAGCGCCGCGGGGTCCATGTCTTCACGCACCAGATTATCGTTGGAGATCGGTCCCTTCGGTGTCTGTACGGTCATGATCTCGTCGGCCAATACGCCGGACTTCAACGCAGCCGAGGCCTTGCGGTGGCTCTCGATCGCAAACGCCTCCTGATCCTCGCGGCGGATGCCGAAGTTCTGCGCCATTTCCTCCGCGTGCTCGCCCATCGTGCGGCCGGTGTAGCGTTCCGTCAGCGCGGGGGGCGTGGGCAGCAGGTCCATCGGGTTGATCGTCGCGAGCTCACGCAACAGTGCGACCCCCTTGGCCTTTTGCACCTTCTGCAGGGAGTCGACCAAGCGCTTCTTGTAAGTCACCGGGGCGTGGCTGAGCACATCGACGCCGCCCGCCAACACCACGTCAGCTTGCCCTGTCGTGATCATCTCGGCCGCCGACGCCACGGCCTGAAAACCGGAGGCACACGCACGAGAGACCGAGAAACCGGCCGCGTGGTACATGCCAAGATTCAGGGCGATCTCGCGGGCCACGTTCGGGCTGCGCGTGACCGACACGACGGTGCCCCACACCACCTGGTCGACATCCTTGGGGTCGATCTCCAAGCGGAACAGCAGCTCGCGCGCCACTTGGGTCGACAGCTCGACGGGATCGACGTCGTTCAGGTCGGTCCAGGACCGGCTGAACGGGGTCCGCAGGCCCGCGACAATGGCAATACGGTCACGATCGGGGGCGGCTGGGACGGCGGCAGGCTTCTTCGCGGGCATTGGAACCTCCAGTAAACACGGC
This sequence comes from uncultured Enterobacteriaceae bacterium, assembly GCA_964447285.1. Classification (GTDB taxonomy): domain Bacteria; phylum Myxococcota_A; class UBA9042; order UBA9042; family UBA9042; genus CAJBNH01. The sequence continues at coordinate 27,498 of CAYURO010000017.1, forward strand.
GCTTGGCACCGAACGGGACGACATGGCGGAACCTGGCTGGGGCGGCCCGGTCAAACGACCGTGATCTCGCCGGGGGTGTCCGTTGCGAGAATCTCCCCGACGACCGCTTGGTACGCAACCTCGCGCTGAGCAAGGGCTTGGAGCAGCTCTGGCAGCTTGGCCGGCTGCACTGCGATCAGCAGCCCCCCCGACGTCTGGGCATCGGCAAGCAACAGCTGCATGTGCGTCGGGATCTCGTTGGCGAATCGGGTGTTGGGCGCGGCGTATGCCAAGTTGCGGCGCGAGCCGCCCGGACAGACGTCGGCGGCAGCGAACTCAACGGCGCGGTCGAGCCACGGAATGCGGTCCAGCTGCAAGCGCGCCCCAACGGGCTGGCCGGCGGCCTTGCTGGACGCGCGCAACATCCCGCCCAGGTGTCCCAGCAGGCCGAAGCCCGTCACGTCGGTGGCAGAGTGCACGCCGACCTCCGTCATCGCATCGGCCGCGGCGCGGTTCAGCGTCGTCATCGAAGCGACCGCCTGACTGAGCCCTTGCGCCGTCAGGTGGCCGCGCTTGACCGCCGTCGTCAGCACGCCGGTGCCCAGCGCCTTGGTCAGCACCAGCACGTCGCCGGGCTGCGCGCCCGCGTTGGTCACGACCCGGTCGGGGTGCACCAAACCGGTGACAAACAAGCCGAATTTTGGTTCCTTGTCGGTGATCGAGTGTCCACCCGCGATGACGATGCCGGCCTGACGACAGACCTCGGCGGCGCCGGCGAGCACGGTTCCTAGCGTTGCGGTACCCAGCGTGTCGATGGGCCAGGCGACGAAGGAGAGTGCGCTGATCGGTCGGGCGCCCATCGCGTACACGTCGCTGAGGGCGTTGGCGGCGGCAATGCGACCAAAGTCGAACGGGTCGTCGACGATCGGGGTGAAGATGTCGACCGTCTCGACCAGCGCCAAGTCATCCGTCAGACGAAACACCGCCGCGTCATCGCCCGTATCGTGCCCGACGATCAGGCGGGGGTCGTGAGCCGGGGGAAGGTGGGACAACGCTTCGATCAGGTCGACTTGGGCGATCTTGGCGGCGCAACCGGCGGTCGCAGCGTATTTCGTCAACATGACAGGGGAGTCGGACTCCATGCGGCAGGCCTCCGAAGGGGGGGTGAGTCGCCGGGAGGTTGGCACGCCACACAGGGGCTGGCAAGGCGAATTTGACACAATGCGTCAAGAAATGACGCAGACGCGATCGGCGCTCGCACAGGTCGGCCTTTCGACGCGAATCCGCTGTGTCCGTGCACGAATGCAAGCACTCGGTTCGCTCATCCCGGCGTTCTGCTATTCTCACCCTCTCACACTGAGGCGCCATGATCCGTCCCATCGACCAGCACCTGCGCTTCCTCGCCCTGCTCGCCCTTGTGGCGACGATGGCGGCGTGCGGTGATGTCGGGCCGGCGGCAGATTCCCCAGCTGCGGCCGACGCTTCCACTGCTGCTGATGCCAACGACGACGTCACGCTGACGGACGACGCAACGGCCACCGATGCAGACGAGGTGACGGTCTCAGAAGGCGACCCCACGATCCTGTCCGTCGAGCCCGACCACGGGTCCACGGGCGGCCTGACGCAGGTGCAGATCAAGGGGTTGGCGTTGGACGCCGCCGTGCAAGTGTACTTCGGAGAGTCGCCGGCTTTGACCGTGCAGGCCGTCAGCGCCGAGCTGGTGGTCGCCACGTCCCCGCCGCGCCCCTCCGGCATCGTCGATGTCACGGTGCGGTCAACCGAACGACCGGATGCCGTGTTTCCATTGGGTTTCAGGTACATCGCCCAAGTCACGGTCGTCTCGGTCAGTCCGGCCTCAGGTCCCGCAACGGGAGGCACGCCGCTGGTCGTGAAGGGCAAGGGGTTCGTGCCCGGCACACGCTTCGTGGTCGGCGAGCGGTTGGCGATCGATGCGGTCGTGCTGGACGAAGAGACGGCCGCCCTGGTGACGCCGGCGGGTCCCGTCGGCGCCGTGACGGTCGCCGCGGTCAATGGTGACGGCGTCGGGGCCAAGGCCAAGGCGTTCACCTACCGGGCCGCACCACGGATCGACAGCGTTTCTCCGGGGTTGGGCCCCGTGACAGGCGGTACCGTCCTGACGGTGACCGGAGCGGCGCTGGCCGCCCCCGGGACGGTTTTCACGCTGCGGCACGGGTCGGCCGAGCTCCTCACCAAGACCGTCTCGACCGCTTCCGACGGGTCTTCTGCCCAAGTGACGGCTCCGGCGGTGGGCGCGGCCGGGTCATGGGACCTGGCCGCAACGAACGCGGATGGCGAGGCCCTGCTGTCGCAGGCGTTTACCTACGTGGATGGGGCTTTGCCGACGCTGGCGGTGCTGGCGGTGGCTCCGGCTGCCCTGCCCTCGAACCAGCCCCGCGCAGTCATGGTTGCGGTGGGCGGGGCAACGGCCGCGGCGGCGATCAGCACGGCACAGGTCAGGTTCGGCGGTCAGCCGGCACAGGTTCTGGACGCCGTCGCCGACAAGTGGAGTGTGGGAGCGACCTTGCGCGTGCTGCCGGCAGCGATCGGCAACTTGACGCAAGCGGTGCCCGTTGACGTCGAGGTGACCTTCGGGTCAGCAAAAGCGACCAAGATCAAGGGGTTCACGTGGTTGCCGGCCGTGCCGATGGTGACGAGCGTGCAACCGGAATCGCTGAACGCGAGCGGCGGCACCGCTGTCCAGGTCCGCTATGCGCCAAAGCCGACCGGATGGGGCGCCGTGACGGCGATGCGGATGGGCGCGGCGATGGCCAGTCAGGTGCAACCGTTTGCGCTGCCCGATGGCACGGGCGGTGTGGGAGGGATCGCGCCTCCGGGAGCCCCCGGCAAGGCAGACGTCGTGTTGTTCTTCGCCAACGGCCAGTCGGTCACAGCCCCCGGCGCAGTGGAATTTCGCAGCCAGAAACGAGAGATCGTGGTGCTGCTGCCGACCACAGGGTCGCAGGCCGGTGGCACGTGGGTGCGCGCGATCGGCAGCGGTTTGGACGAACTGACGGAGCTCAAGCTGGGCGGCGCCCAAGTGCCGTGGCTGCAGGTGGTCGACACAGGACTCGCCTATCTCCGCACGCCCAAAGGGGAACCTGGTCCTGCTGACCTGACTGCTGCGTTCCAGATCTTGCCGTTTCCACAGGTGCTGCTCGCCGCCTTTTCCTACTTCGATCCGGTCGCGGGTGATGCGGGCACCTGGGGTCCGCCCATCGACGGCACCGTCAACGTCACCGTCGTCGCCAAGGGCACGAACATGCCGATTTCTGGCGCTTTCGTGACGCTGGGTGCCGACCCGAAGACCCCGTTCCAGGGCCTGACGGACGACCGCGGGCAGGTCACGTTCTCAGCCCCCGGATTGCTGGGACCCGTGCACGTCCACGCGGCGAAAGCCGGCCACAGCGCAGGGTCGTACATCGGGCTGAACGTCGAAAATGTGACCATTCGCCTTCAGGAATTTCCCCCGGCTGACGGCGGTGACGGCGGGGGCAGCGGGCAGGAAACGGAGCCTCCGTTGCCCGACGGCCTGATCCAAGGCGTGGTGATCGACGCAGCGAAGTACACGCAGCTGCCGCCCGGGTCGTGCGAGACGCAGCCTGTGCTGGGCGACCTGTGTTTGCCCTGCACGCAGGACCTCGAGTGCTCGGGCGGGACGACGTGCGAGCAGCTACACGCCCAAGGTGCCAGCCACGCGCTGACGGACTCTGAGGACCAGCCCCTGCCCGGTGACCCGACGCCGACCTTCGCTCCCGGGACCGCGTTCTGCCTCGCCCCGTGCACGTCGAACACAGACTGCGCGCAGGGTTATGAGTGCCGGTCGCTGGCCGGGTTGCTCGAGATGCCACGCTATCGATGCGTACCGCAGATCGGCGTGCCCGAGACGCAATGTGAGACGACCGCGACCTCGATCTTCGGCGGCAACCCGTCTGTGGGACCCGGCGGAACGGTGGATGCCAGCGATGTCTTCTCGATCGTCGCGCGACCGGGCGAGGTCGCCGTCGTGTGCTGGTCGGGCTATGTGGACGCGGCGACTGGGGAATTCGTGCCACTGGTCATGGGCTTGGCGCGCAAGCTGTTCGTGTATCCCGGCCAGACGCTGACGGGCGTCCAGGTGCCGCTGAAGACGCCGCTGGACCGGCGCGTGCGCGTGCGGATGCAGTCGATTCCGATGGGTCCCGACGCCGTGGGCGGACGACGATCGATGACGACAGGGCTGGACCTGGGTGCTGAGGGCTATGTCCCCATGGGCACTGTGGAAACCTTGGCGACGACAGACGTTCTCGAGTTCCAGCGGCAGCCGTCCGGTGCGCTCTTCCAGGGGGATGGGCAAGACATCCGGTACGAGCTCTATGGCGGCGTCGCCAACCTGTGGGGGGGACCGCCCAATTCGACTGCGGTTGGCGTGCAGTTGGACGTCCGGGGTCTGGACCACTTCGCCAGCTGGCAGCCCGACGACGCTGTCCCCATCGAGAGCACCGACGCCATCGGACGCGTGGATGCCATGGACGCGCAAGGCGATCTGCGGGTGGCCGTGGGTGAGGGCGGGCGCGTGCTGACGTGGAGCAACTACGGCTTCACTCCCCAAGCGTCTCCCACACAGCTGGACCTTCGCGCAGTGTGGCTGCCGGGCGGAACAAGCGCGGGTAAGGACGGTTGGGTCGGCGGCAAGGCTGGCGTGCTCGCGCGGTTTGGCGGTCTGGGGTGGAAAGCGTGGCCGCAGCTGGCTGCCGACGACGTCTCGGCGATCCACGGCCGGGCGGCGGACGACGCATGGTTGGTGGCCGGGCAAGCACGTCTGGCGCACTGGAACGGACTGCAGTGGACGGAAGTAGCCGGGCCATGGAAGGAAACGCCCGCGCCGGATTCAAACGGACCGCTGAAGGCACCGCCCCATCGCGTGCGCGGCGTATGGCAAGCGCCGACCGGATCCGTGTTCCTGGTGGGAGACCAAGGTGCATTCCTGCGAGGCACCCCGACGACCTCGCCAAGCGGCAAGCTGACGCTGACGGTCTCGGCGCTGACGCCCGCCAACCCCTACGCCATGCACGCGATTTGGGGCACGGCGGAGGATGACGTCTGGGTGGCCGGCGACAAGGGAAGGCTGGGCCACTGGAACGGACAAGGACTGAAGTGGGTCGTGACGGGGGTCGAGCAGCCGCTGTACGCGATCCGGGGCGAGGCGGGCCAAGCGCTGCAGGTCGTGGGCGGTCAAGGGACGTGGCTGCGGGTGACGTCGGCCGGTCCGGACGGGCCATTTCAGGTGCAGAACGCAACGACCCCTTTGCTGCGCGCGGACTTGCGCGGGGTGGTGACGACGGGAGGAGGCGGCTGGGTGGCAGCCGGTCAGCCGGTGGTGGTGCTGGGGCCGTACCTGGAGATGCCGTACATTCAGGAGCCCAAACCCGCCAGCCCCTTGGGCGACAAGGTCGTCTGGACCCATGCACCGGGCGTCCTGCCGACGCTGAACATCGTGCGCATCGCCGACAGCCAGTACACGACGCGGTGGGAGATCTTCGTGCGCGGCAGCGTGTCGCAAGTCGCCCTGCCCGACTTTCAGGTGCTGGGCAAGTTCGACCCCGTGCCGCCCGGTCCCGTGTATGTGCGCGTGTGGCGGGTGCTGACCTCAGGACTGGACATCGACCACTTCAACAGCAAGCAGCTGAACATGTGGTCGTGGACGTCTTGGGCCTACAACGTGAATTCGGTGCTTCAGCCCAACGACCAGATCACCAAGCCGTCGTCCTGGAAGATCGACCCCAAGCCAAGTCCTGGCCAGCAAACGCCGCCGCCCAAGCCGGGGCCGCCGGGCTGGCCGCCCTGATAGACGCTCACCGCGAATGACTCGGGCCACCCGCGCGTTGCACGAACCGCCGCGCTGGGCCTGGCATCCGCGCCCCCCCCCCGACCGACCGCCTTCCGGAGTGCCCGCATGTCCCGCTTCCCCTCCAAGTTCGCGCCCTTGCTGACGTTGTCTGCCCTGACCTGCGCGTCTATGGCCCTCGCCCAGCCCATCGTGCCCAGACCCGCCGGTCCCCGTCCCGCCACGCCTGTTGCACCCGGCTTCCGCCCACCGCCCCCCCCACCCGTCGCCAAGCCCGGCGAGCCCGACTGGCGCGGCATCGGTGAGGAAGGCAAGCCGAGGAAGAAAGCCACCAGCGCCGTGTCGGACATGGTCAAAAACTCGCCGTATCGCATCGAGATTGTGACGGCCAGCGCAGACAAGGTTCTGATCACCAACGCCTTTACTCTTGAACGTCGGCGGGTGTTCGAGGCACCAGGGATCGCCGCCGTCGCGTTCTCTCCCGACGGTACGTGGGTCTACGTGGCACAGGCGGCGGGCGAGCTGACGGCGGTGAACGCCGACCGAGCGAACACGGAGGTGATGGGCAAGCTTGCGCTTGAGCCGGGGGAGGTCGTGGTCGAGCTGATCGGGCTGGGCGGGGCAGAAGAGCTTGCGGCGGCCGTGCTGGTCGGCGTGGGACCCGCAGCGACCCCGGGAAGCTGTGGCGAGTGGAAGGGCCACCGTCGCGTGTACGTGCACAAATCCGCAGTCGCCAGGGGGCCCGGCCGTCAGGAGGCCAAGGACGGTTGGCCCGACCAGACCAGTGCACACCGCACCGCCGCCGTGTCGCCCAACACCAAGTACCGCCTGTCGATTGTGGGCGGCGGCCTCACGGCGGCCGGGCGCTTCGGCAGTGGCGACCAGCGAATCCATCGCTCGCCCGTGCCTGTCGCTGCGAACGATCTGGAGTGGATGCGGGACAGTCTGGGTGTGGCCATCTCATGGCCGCGCAAGGCCCTGGCGGGGTGCGGTCATCGCGTCGGCATGCGCTTCTATCGCCGGCCGACGCAGGCCAACGCCGCGCCGGGCTGGGACGAGTGGACGCTGCCGGACAATGTCGAGGTGGTGCGCGGAGATCTGCCCGGCCAGTCGCCGCCATGGACGCCCGACGGGATGCGTCTGGTCGGCGTGGACCCGCGCGGCGTGGTGCTGATCGAGCCGGCGCCGCGCTTCCGGGGGCAGCTGGCCCTGATCGCGCCTGCGTCGACGGTGTGGCCCAAGGTGCGCCCCGGCGTGCGGCCCCTCGCGTCGAGCGCGCCCGGAGCTCTGAGACTCGCTGAACTACTGATGGAGCAAGGGGATCTGGACCAGGCCTCGCAGCAGCTGGCCGGTGCGCCTGCAGGTGCTGAGACGGGGCGGCTGAGGTCGCGGTTGAACGCACTGATCGAGGTCCGCGCACGCCGGGCACAGGAACTGCAGGTCGACGGCCGCGAGCTCAGGTCCGACCGCTCAGGGCCGCCGCAGCCGCCCGCGCCGCTGACCACACCGACGGCGCCCGTCCAGCCCGCCCCGCCGCCTGCCGAAGCCCCCGCAGGCACAGCGGCGCCGGCTGCAGCACCGGAAGCCTAGTCTTGACGCAGGGTTGGCTTAGCCCGCCCACCACCGCCCAGTCTTCCACGCGACCAGCAGCAGCAGCAGTCCCAGTCCGGCCGCCGTCAGCGCCGCCGGAAGCAGAAACGACTGGTCTGGCGCCAGGTTCGGCATCGTCGCCCCCACCTCTGGCCGCCCGAACCCGGGGTGAACCCAGCCCTGTACCTGCCGACCGGACCGATACGCCGGTGAGTGCACATCTGACGTGCCGATCAGCGCCGCGCCGTCCTGCGGCAGCCCCGTTGTCGGGTCGGTCCAGCGGACGAACAGCAGCCCACCCTGATTCCCACGCGCCCGATAGTCGGTGCGGACGACCTCGAGTTGGACGCGGGACCACTGCCCCATCGCCAGCCGCTTCGTCTGGTCGCGCCACGTCCAAACGAACATCACCGCCAGACCCAGTGACAGGACGGCTGCGATCAAGAGCCAACTCGGCTTCACGTGGAGTCCTTTGGGCCGGCAAGGAGCTCCGTGCCGACCGTGATCTTGCCTGCGGGCGCCGGAGGGGTCAAGACGCGGCGGCGGGCACATGGGCAACGGGCCAACGTGTCGGGATGCAACCCCTGATCCGAGAACGTTGTTCTACTCGGCCTTCAGGATCGCATCGGTGACCTCGGAGCACTGCTTGCCATCCGGCAGCGTTCCCACGGTGGTCACGGCCTCGCAGTCGGCGGGCGACAGGAAACCGTTCAGCGAAACCTTGCCAATCGTCTCTTGCAACAGGCAACGCGCGGCAGGCTCAAGCGTCTGCTGCGACGTCTGCTTCAGCTCGGCCAGCGACTGGGCCTTGGCCTGCGCGTTCAGGACCGTGTCGTTCTGAATCGCCTGCTTTCCGAGTTGGTACTTGGCGATCACGATGCCGATCTGCGGCGTGATGGTGGCACAGGTCGACTCGACGAAGCTCTTGGTCTCGGTGCGGTTGGTCAGGTTGGCGCAACAGTTCAGCATGCGCGACGTGTTGGGCAGGTCGGCTTCCTTCAGCGGCGCAGCGGTGCCCTGCAGCGTCTGCTCGGCGCTGGCGACCAACGCCTCACAACCGGCAAAGAGGGAGACGGTCAGCACCACCAGGGACAGGGACAGCGCAACGCGCATCGTGACCTCCAAGAGATCCGACCGGGGAAATGGAAAAGGGCCGGGCAGGCGCAAGGTACGCACCACGGGGCCGGGGCGCAAGTGCGGGGTCGCCAAAGCACCGTCGAAGAATCCCTCCGGCCCACGGGGGGTTGGCTACATCTGAAGCAAGGCGTCGTTGACACGGCGAGGCTGCGACCTAGGATGCAGCGACCGTCGGCGCCCGACGCCAGCAGGGAAAACCACAGGAGCGACATGCAAGTCACCAGCAAGGCCGTACAGAAAGTCCGCGAATTGGGAGAGAAGCAGCAACCGGAGGGCTTCGGCCTGCGCGTCATCGTCGAGTTGGGCGGTGCGGAAGGCTTCTACTACGACCTCGACTTCGAGACTGCCGCCAAACCGGATGACGAGATCTTCGATGTGGACGGCCTGAAGGTGTACGTCGACAAGGCCAGCTGGGACCGTTTTGGTGGCGGCACCATCGACTATGTCGAAAGCCCTGAATTCTCTGGTTTTCACTTCGACAATCCCAACAAGCCGACCGGCCCGGCGGAAGACTCGCCCTTGGCTGCGCGCGTGCAGTGGGTCCTCGACACCGAGATCAACCCCGGCGTCTCCGGACACGGCGGTCAGGTGCAGCTGGTCGACATTCAGGACGGCAACGTGATGGTCCGCTTCGGCGGCGGCTGCCACGGCTGCTCGGCGTCCAGCGCTACGCTAAAATTCGGGGTCGAACAGCGGCTGAAGGACAAGTTCCCCGAGATCCGCGAGGTCATCGATGTGACCGATCACGCGACCGGCGAGAATCCGTACTACCAGCACTGATTCCGACTACTTGGGCGGTTCGGCTGCGTGCTCCTTGAGCTTCGGCGGCCACAACACCAGCACCGCCCCTGCCAGCACCGCCGACACCAGCACCACCACCGGCAAGCCCAGAATCGCCCACCACGCGATGCCCTGCAGGCCCGGGTTCGGCTGGAACAGCAGCGCCGCGAAGCCCACCATCGTCGTCAGCAGCGCGCCCCAAGCAGCGCCACCGACCTGTTGAAGAATGGCGCGTAGATCCGCCTTCTTCCCCTCCTCCCAGAACCTGTGGAGGATGTGCGTCGTCCCGTCGATCCCGATGCCCAGCACACCGGGCAAGGCCGTCACCGAGAACAGGTTCAGCGTCAGCCCCATCGCACGCGCCGCCCCCAAGTACATGACGAACGCGACCGTCAGCGGAATGAACGCGTACAACGTCAAGCGCCAGTTGCGGAAGTGCCACAGGACCACCAGCAGCGTGGCGATGGCGGCCAGCAGCACGGCGATCGGGCCCTCCCTGCGCACGATGCGGTCGGCCTCGGCAAGGATAAAGAACGACCCGGTGGACGAGTACTGCCGCACCTCGTCCATCTGCACCAAGCCCGTCCCATGGATACCCGCCTCAACGGCCGCGACGCCCGGCTTGCTCTTGTCGTAGTGGCGCACGGAGAAGGTGCCGACCTGGTCGATCACCTGCTGCACCGAGCTGGCTTCGGCCAGGTTGCCGTTGGCGTACATCAGCACGAACCGCCCCAACTGGTTCTTCTTGTCCAGAAACCGGTTCTTGACGAAGTCCGGCAGGTCCTCTGCGTGAAACAGCTGCGGCGACAGGAAGGTCAGGGCGCGCTCGGCCTCCTTGCGGTCATCGCCCTCCAGCGAGTCCATCTTGGCGTTCAGCCGGTCGCGGATCCGCTTCACGATGGCGACCTTCTCGTCCTGCCCGGCCGGCACGAAGGTGTGGATCGACACGAAGTGTCGGATGCGCGTCAGCTTGTCGTGGTTCTTCTCGAGTTGGTCGTGAATGGCACGGGCGTCGTCCACCGAGTCTGTCACGACGAGGACGGGCGAGTCCGACCGGGCCTCTGCCTCAGAACGGAACCGGTAGCTAAGCTTGGCCTTCGCCAGCGCGTTGGTGTTGTCTTGGGCGGCCGGCGGCGTGCGCAGCTTGCGCAGGTTCGTCTCGAAGGAGATGTCGGTCGCCGCCCACGCGGACAGAACGAACAGCACCGTTCCCACGAAAATGGTGACGCGCGCGACCGTGCGATTGGCGAACCAGCCCAGCCAGCGCAAACCCTCTGCCTGCGCGGCGGATACCGTGCGGTCGGGCCAGAAGCGGTCCAGCGCCATGATCATCGGCGGGAACAGCATCAGGGTCGCAACCAGCGCGATTTCCACGCCCACGCCGGCCAATAGGCCGAATTGCGAGAAGCCGCGGAAGTCCAGCACCACGAGCGCAAAGAACGCCACCGACGTGGTCAACGCCGCCTGATTCAGCGCGCGGAACAGCGACGCGGTCATCACGGCCGAGCTTTCTTTGGGACTCGCCCCCGTCGCCCGCTCCTCTTGATAGCGGCTGAGCGCATACATGTTGAAGTCGTTACCCATCCCGAACAGCAGGGCGAAAATGAACGCCGTGATCATGTTCAGGTAGCCAATCGCCACGCGCGCAAACGCGAGGGTCAACGCCGTTGTGGCCAGCAGGGGCAGAGACATGAGGATCAGCGCGCGGAAGCGGCGGAAGTGCAGCACCTGAATCAGCCCGACGACAAACAGGGCGATCAGGGATGTCAGTGCCAGGCTGTTCTTGATCTCTGAGATCTCTGCCGTCATCTCGGCGTAGTCGCCCGTCATGTCGATCGTCATGGCCGGGTGATAGCTGGCGGGCCTCAGCTCGGCCAGCAACCCGTTGACCTTGCCGACGAACTTCGCGCTCTCGTCCAGTTGCGACGGCGAGACCGTCGGAAACAGCTTGATGCCCAGCACGGTGCCGTCGGGGCTCTCATTCCACTCCCGAATGTCGTCGGCGCGGAATCGCTGGCGCAGGTCTTCGTCGGTGGGCACGCGAAGCTTGCCTGGCTTGGCGGGGGCCGTTGCATCACCCGAATCCGCACTCGCCGTGCCACCCGGAGTCGCTGCGACCGCGGTGGGTGTAGGCGTGGCAGGGACGGCGGCTGGCTCGTCCTCGTCGAGTCCCGCCATCAAGTCGTCGCCCACCAACCCCTTCTCAGTCGCGCGCTTGATGGCGTCGCGGGCCTGCTGATCGATGTCCTCCAACTCCTTGATCGACAGGAACAATGCGGCGTTGCGGCGGAAGAAGTCGATGTCGCGACGGCACTGGACGGCTGCCACTTCAGGCCATTGGGCGGCGCGGTCACAAAATGCCGAGGCCAGCGCACGGTTCTTTTCCCGGTCAGGGCTGCCGAACACCACGGTCAGCTGGCTGGACGACTTCAGCGTCTCGCGGGCCTCCTTTGCGGCCTGGACGACGGCGGTATTCTCCGGAAACAAATCTTCGATGTTCGAGCGAATTCGGATACCGGACCCGAACCAGCCAGCCAGCGCGATGAGGGGGACCGCGACGGCCAGAAACGCAACCGGACGAGAGGCTGCCCAGTGCGAGTAGCGGTAGATGAGGCGCTCGGACCGGTGCTCGAACGTTGCGGGAGTATCCGACATCTTTCAACCTGATACGCGACGAAGGGCGCGGGTGACCGCGTGTAACGCCGACCAGCAAAAGGCCATTCACCCTGAGCTTGCGGCGCGGGAAGCATGCGGCAACCGACCCAGCGGTCAATACGCGGCGATGGCGGCTGAACCGCGTCGGGGACCGGAGCACGCTTAGTCCAATGCGCCGAGAGTGGACGATGCGTACTCCACTTCGGCCATTGCGGGGCCTGCGAGTTCGCCATTTCTTGCATGGTGTTCCATCGTAGGCGACGCTGGCACGGATCGTGCGGAGGGCCCATTGGGCTCGACCTGCCCCCTACGCCGGCTTTCCTCCTCACCGAACTTCCCAAGATGACCACACCTCACCCCCGCATCGCACTCGTGACCCTGCACGACGTCACGCCTGCCCATGGCGACCGCATCTTCATGGCGATCGACCACTTGCGCGGCCTTGGGGTGCAAGCGTTGAACCTGCTGGTGGTGCCGGACTTCCACCATCAAGGGCACTTGGCGCAGGACGCGGAGTTTTGTCGGCGGCTGCTGAAGGTGCTGGGACCTCGCGATGAGGTCGCGCTGCACGGTTTCTGGCATCTGGCGGACCAGGCGCCGCGGTCGGCGGGCAAGAAGGCGGTGGCGTCGATCATGACCGCAGGCGAGGGCGAGTTTCAGGACCTGTCCTACGAGCACGCGCGCACTCGCATCGAGGACGGGCTGGAGGTGCTGCAGGACGCGCTGGGTATGCGGCCGCGCGGCTTCGTTGCACCTGCGTGGCTGGACAATGCGGAGACGGCGCGGGCGGTTCGCGATGCCGGTCTGGACTGGTGCGAGGACCATCTTCGCGTGCACGACCTTGCCAGAGACCGCGCGATCTTTGCCCCCGTGCTCAGCCTGGCGTCGCGCTCGTTCGGCCGACGCTGGGGCTCGGTGGCGTTTGCCGAGATCGCCAGCCGCACCCTGACAGCCGGCCGCGTGGTCCGTCTGGCGGCCCATCCCAACGACTATCTGTACGGCCGCTTGGTCGACACGCTTGGCCGCGTCGTCGAGCGCTGGCTGACCACCCACACCGCCCTGTCCTATCGCGAGGCCCTTGCATGCATATCGGAATCCTGACCGACTACCCAGTCGTCACTTTCGCCAACGGGCCGTCGCTCGCCACCCAGGCGCTGAAGCGAAATCTCGAGGGTCGCGGCCATCAGGTCGCACTGGTCGGCCCTCGCCCGGGGCCCGACGAGCCGCTGGCTCATCCCGGCGCCGTGCTGCTGAATGCCGTGTCGTTCCGCGCCCATGCCGGTGTCCGCATCCCGTTTCCGTGGCCAAAGTCCGGGTTTGCCCACCCGGGGTTTGACGTCGTGCACTCGCACGCCAACAGCCTGCTGATGCACTGGGCGCCGATGATGCGCGAGGAGCACAACATCCCGTGCGTCTCGACCAACACCATCTACCTGCCCGCCTTTGCCCAGCATCTGCTGCCCAATCAGCTGTACTCGATCGAGGCGCTGCGCAACTTCTGGTCGGGGCTGTCGTGGACCGTCGAGCGGTCGTTCGCGTCGGTCTACAACGCGGGTGACGGCCTGATCGTGCAGTGCCAGACGCTGGCCGACTACTGGAAGAAGAAGGGGCTGGAGGTGCCGCTGCACGTGATCCCGCGGCCGATCGACGTGAAGATCTTCGATCAACCGCTGGGTCCCGACCCGTTCCGCCCCGACTTCGAGCGCGGTGGGCGGGTGATCGTCGTGTGTCGCCACGCGCGGGAGAAGGACCTGGACAAGTTGCTGTTGATCTTCAAGAAATACGTGCTGCCTGCCGTTCCCCACGCCTCGCTGACGATGGTGGGCGACGGGCAAGAGCACCGGGTGCTGAAGGAGCAGGCCCAGACGCTTGGGATCGGAGAGCGCTGCGACTTCCCCGGCGAGAAGCCCCACCGCGACCTGCGCACGTGGTACGGCTGGGCGGACCTGTTCTCCTATGCATCGATGAGCGAGACGTACGGCCAAGTCATCAGCGAGGCGCTGTGGTGCGGCGTGCCTGTCGCCGCGGGCGACGACGGGATGGGCGTGGCCTTCCAGGTCAGGAGCGGCGAGGACGGCGTCTTGGTACCCAATGACTCGAAGTTGCTGGAGAACCTGGGCGAGGCGACGGTCCGGCTGCTGAAAGACCACGACATGCGTCGCACGATGGGGCGGCGGGCAGCTGAGCGCGCGCGCACGCGCGTGGCCCCGGAGGTGGTGTATGCGGCCTACGAGCACGCCTATGCCGTCGCGAGGGACCACCTGCGGGACAACCCGGTGCGCCGCAAGCCCGGCAGCGCGGCGGCGAAGTGGCACCGTGCGTGGAATCACGTGATCCCCTGGACGCTCCAACATTCAGCACTGGTCACCGTAGGCGCGACACGCGGTACCGGTGGCTACACGATGCCCAAGGTGAAGATCGACGCCCTGCCCGAGCCGACACCGGAACCTGTTGCCACGCCCGTGGCCGAGCCGAAGTCGGCCAAGGCGGAGTGACGCGATGCCCTCGCTGGACCCGACCGCCCGTCCGCACGCCCATGTGACCACGGCACAAGAGCGTCAGGTGCCCCGCGTGGCGCGCTTTGTGTGGCTGGGACCGCGCTTCAATGCGCTGGGCTACCTGTCGGTGCGGTCGGCGCTGGACCGCGGCGGGCTGGACGAGGTCGTGCTGCACGTCGACCGGCCCGAGCTCGAGCAAGACCCGCTGGTCGCGAACCTGATGCCGCGCAAGGGGTTTCGCCTGTCCGGTCTGGACGACGGCGGTGGCGCGGGGCTGGGCGAGCCGACGATTCGCGCGCTGAACGAGCTGGACAAGCTGCTGGACCGCCCGGCAAGTCGCTCGAACCTGTGGCGGCTGCGGATCCTGTGGCACCTGGGCGGGCTGTACCTGGACACCGACGCGATCGTGCTGCGCAACCTGCGCGAGCTGTGTGTTGACCCAGGGTTTGCCGGGGTAGAGCGGATCTGCCTGCCGGCGTCGCTGGACGGCAACCGCAGCCCCGTGGCTTGGGGGCGGGCCGGGCTGCTGCTGGCGGCGCGCGAGGCGATCAGCCGATTACCCAATGCAGGGGCGGCCTTTCGGCAGGTCGAGGATCTGTACGACCTGGCCTGCAACAACGCGGTGATCGGCGCGCACCCGCGACACCCCGACATCGGGCGGCTGCTGCACGCGTCGGCCGTGATGCGCCGGGACAAGGCGTTGCGCCGCTATCAGCTGGGACCGCGGCTGTTGGAAGAGACGCTGGGCAACCGTTCCACGCCCCGCTTTGTCCTGCACGACCCTTGGGCGTTCTATCCACTGGGGCCTGAGATCTGTTGGGATTACCTGCGTGACGACCCCAAGAACCGACTGGGCGACCTGCCCGACCCGCGGGCCTATGTGGCGCACCTGTACGACTCGGTGCTGGCCCGCCGCTTGAAAGTGCCCCTGGATGCGCAGTACTTGCGTCGCAGCCGTGGCCGAACGATGTTCGCGCGGATGGTCGAGCCGTGGCTGGACGACCTGCTGGCGGCGCAGTGACCCCCACGAACCCGCCTGCGCCGGAGCGCGGATTGATGCACCAAGTCCTGTACATCACTCCCTATTTTCCTCCGCAGAGTCAGGTGGGGGCCCTGCGTCCGCTGAAATTCGTGCGCCACCTGCCTCAGCTGGGGTGGTTGCCGGTGGTGCTGACCGACCTGTGGCCGGGCGCTGCGGTGGACCCTGCCCTGCGCGACGCGGTGCCGCCCGAAGTGCCCGTGATTCATGCCTATAGCCGCCGCGCGGGTCCGGCTCTGCGCGAGCTGCAGACCCACGGTCCGCGCCCCAAGCGCACCCCGAACGGTCGTGACCGTCTGCAAGCCCGCGTACTGCAGCTGCTTCCCCATTGGCTGAACAACCCCGAGCTGATTCCGCTGGGCGAGCACGGCATCGACATCCCCCACGCCCTGAAGGCCGCCCGCCACGCGCTCGAGGACCACCCCGGCTGCGAGGCCATCCTGGTCAACGCCGACCCGTTTGCCGCGTGCCTGGTGGGCGCCCAGCTGAAGCACGAAACGGGGCTGCCGCTGGTGCTGGACCTGCGCGACCCGTGGGCGCCCTGCCGCCTGCGCCGTCCGCGCCGACCTGCGCCGATGCGATGGCTGGAAGACAAGCTCGAGCGCTGGTGCGTCGAGACGGCGGACCACGTCATCCTGAACACACGCCACACGCTGGACGACTACCGCGCGCACTACGCCGACCTGCCGCCCGAGCACTTCTCGTTCCTGCGCAACCACTTCGATGCCCAGCTGTCGGGGTCGGGGCGCCACCCGGGGTTTGACCGCTTCACCCTGTTGCATTTGGGTCGCTTCACGCGTTTCCGCACTGCCGACGGCGTATTGCAGATGCTGGCCGAGCTGCAGCGGCGCGGCATCGGTCCCGAGCACCTGCAGCTGGCGGTGACGGGCGACCCGGGCGAGGCCGCGTGGAAGGCGGCGCGGGCGCTGGGGGTCGATGACTACCTGCGCGTGGAAGGCCATGTTTCGTATCGGAAAGTCGGCGCGGTGATGGCGGCGGCCGACGTGCTGCTGATGCTGGCCGAGCCGGGCGCCGTGCAGCGGATTGCGTCGAAGTACTACGACTATCTGGGCAGCGAGCGGCCGGTGCTGGCCATCACGGACAACCCGGAAGCGGTTGAGATCATGGAGCAGTCTGGTGCCGGTCGGGCGCTGGGCTATGGGGACGTCGCGGCGCTGGCCGATGCCGTGCAGGCCGAGATGGCGCTGGGGCGGCAGCGCACGGTCGCGCGGCGGCCGATCGGCGTGACCAGCCGTGAGGCGACGGAACAGTTGGTCGCGATTCTGGAAAGCGTGGTCCGCGCACCCGCAGCCGGGGGCACGGCATGACCGAGACACCTCGCGTGCTGCTGTTCGGCTCGGTGCCCATGCCCCACGGCGGCATCCAGCAGCACACCATCCGCCTGCTGGACTACCTGCAGCACCACGGGTACGAGGCGCGGTTGGCCGACGTGCTGCACTGGCGCGCGGGGCAGGCGGTGGTGCAGGCGCCCGGCATCGCGCCCTGCGGCAACTCGGTGTTCGCCATCGCCAAGCAGATCCACGACTTTCAACCCAACCTGATCCACTCGCACGTCTACCGCTGGCGGATCACCTCGGCGCTGGGGCTGCTGAGCCACCTGACGGCACGGGACGCTTCCCCGATCCGCACGATGCTGACCATCCACGGCGAGTCGTTCTTTACCATCCTGCCTGCGCCCGTGCGGCCGATGGTGTACGCCGCGCTGCGCCGGGTGGACCACGTCATCGCCGACAACGACAATCTGCTGAATTTCTTGCACGAACGGGTGGGGGTGTCGCCCGACCACTCTTCGATCCAGGGCGCGTTTCTGCCCCCGCGCGCCGACGAGCTGGACCCGGCGACGCTGCCCGCCGACCTGCGCGCCTTCATGGCCGACCACGCGCCCCTGCTGGCGAGCAACGGCGCGGTGGCGACCTTTGCGGGCGAGGACAAGTACGGCATCGACCTGATCCTGCGGGCCACGGCGCGGCTGCGCGAGACGTTTCCCCGCATCGGCGTGGTGTTTTGCGTCACGGCCCTGTCCGAGCCCGATCGCATGGACAAACTCCGCGCGCTGGCTGCGGAACTGGGCGTGCAGGACTGCATTCGCTTCGTCGCCAACCTGCCGTCGCTGCTGCCGGTGGTGGCGGCGGCCGACGCGACGATTCGCGCCACCAATACCGACGGCGACGCCTTGTCGGTCCACGAAAGCCTGATGCTGGGCACACCGGCACTGGCCAGCGACGTGGTCACGCGGCCCGCGCTGTGCGACAAGTTCCGCAACCGCGACGCCGACGACCTGGCCGAGGTGGCGCTGCGGGTGCTCCGGCGGGGTCGCCATGGCCCGGAAGTGACGCAGCGCGTCCACCACGCGGGTCCCGAGCTGCTGGGCATCTACGACAGGCTGCTGGGCCACGGACCTGGTTCTGCGGCGCAAGGGCAGCCGACACGAGGTTGAAGATGGGATTCTGGAACGGCCGCAAGGTGTTGGTCACGGGCGCGGGCGGCTTCATCGGCTCGCACCTGACCGAAGCGTTGGTGCGCGAGGGAGCGCAGGTGCGCGCCTTGGTGCGGTACAACTCTGCGGGGCGCCAGGGGTTTTTGGACGACTTCGACAAAGACGTGGCGGCCGGCATCGATGTGCTGGCGACGACGATCGAGGACCCGTTTGCCGTGCGCAAGGCCGTGCAGGGCGCCGACACCGTGTTCCACCTGGCCGCGCTGATCGGCATCCCGTACAGCTATGTGGCGCCGCAACACTACGTCACGACCAACATCCAGGGCACCGTGAACGTGCTCGAGGCCTGCCAGCGCGAGGGCGTGCGGCGGCTGGTCCACACGTCGACGTCCGAGACCTATGGCACCGCGCAGTACGCGCCGATCGACGAGCAGCACCCGCTGGTGGGGCAAAGTCCCTATTCCGCAAGCAAGATCGCGGCTGACCAGATGGCGATCGCCTGGCATCGGTCGTTTCAGTTGCCGGTCGCGATCCTGCGCCCCTTCAACACCTACGGTCCCCGGCAGTCGGCGCGCGCCGTCATCCCGACCATCATGACGCAGTTGTTGGCGGGCGCAGACGTGCTGAAGATCGGCAGCCTGGAGCCCAAGCGCGACCTGAACTTCGTTAGCGACACGGTGCGCGGCTTCTTGGGCATCGCGACCTGCGACGCGGCCATCGGCGAGGTCACCAACGTCGGCTCCGGGGCCACGATCTCGGTCGGCGACCTGGTGGGCAAGATCGCGGCGTTGTCCGGGCGGCCGATCCGCATCGAGCAGGACCCGGCGCGCATCCGTCCCGACGCCAGCGAGGTGATGCTGCTGCTGGCCGACACCCGCAAGGCGCAGCAGTTGTTCGGGTATGCCCCGCAGGTGGGCTTCGACGACGGGCTGCGGCAGACGTGGGACTATCTGGCGCGACATCTGGATCGGTACCGGGTTGGACAGTACGCCGTCTAACGAATCACGCTTAGCTACAGATAGATAGGGAGTCATATCGCATGTGGAAGATCACGTTGAGCGACCTGCGCCTGTCCGCTGAGGACCACGCCGCGGTGCTGGAGGCGCTCGAGAGCAACTGGCTGACGATGGGCCCGCGCACGGCCGCGTTCGAGCAGGCGTTCGCCGAGGCGCTGGACGCGCAGAACCCACCGACTTGCCTTGCGGTGGCGAACTGCACGGTCGCGCTGCACATGGCGCTGGCGGCGCTGGACGTGGGGCCGGGCGACGAGGTGATCGTGCCGAGCCTGACGTTTGTCGCGACGGCCAACGCGGCGCTGTACACCGGCGCCACGGTGGTGCTGGCCGACGTAACGTCGCAGGACGACCTGACAATCTCGGTCGCCGACGTGGCGCGCAAGATCACGCCCAAGACCAAGGCTGTGATTCCCGTGCATTACGCAGGCCAGCCGGCCGACTTGCAGGCGCTGAAGGCCCTGTGCGACCCGCGCGGCATCGCGATTGTCGAGGACGTGGCCCACGCCCCGCTGGGCGACTCGCTGCTGAACGGCCACCCGACGGCGCTGGGGACGGTGGGCGCGGTCGGCTGCTTCTCGTTCTTCTCGAACAAGAACATGGCCACGGGCGAGGGCGGCATGGTGGTAGCGCGCGACCCCAAGATCGCGGATCGACTGCGGTTGCTGCGCTCGCACGGCATGACCACGCTGACATTGGACCGCCACAAGGGCCACGCCTATACCTACGACGTGGTCGACCTGGGCTTCAACTACCGCATGGACGAGATGCGCGCGGCGCTGGGGCTGTCGCAGCTGGCCAGGCTGCCCGAGCGCAACCTGCGGCGGGCGGAGGTCGTGGCGGGCTATCTGGACCGCTTGCAGGGCATCCCGGGCCTCGAGGTGCCGTTTGCCGAGCGCCTGCCCCAGGGCCGTACCGCGCACCACATCATGCCGGTGCTGCTGCCGGTGGGCGCGACGCGGTCGCGGGTGCAGGACGCGATGAAGGCCGCGGGCATCCAGACGTCGATCCACTACACGCCCATCCACGCCTTTACCTACCACCGCCATAGCGAGCGGGTGCGCAAGGACGACCTGCAAGTCACCGACGCGATTGCGGATCGGCTGCTGACCCTGCCGCTGTACCCCAGCCTGTCGGACAGCGACCAGGACCTGGTGGTCGCCAGCCTGCGCGACGCCCTGGTGCAAGCCCGCGAGGTGGCGCCATGACCCTGCCCTGCACCGCCGTGATGCTGGCCGGGGGACTGGGGTCGCGCTTGGCCCCCTTGACCGCCATCATTCCCAAGCCGCTCGTCCCCATCGGCCGCGAGAGCATCGCCGAGATCCTGTTGCAGCAGCTCGCCCATCGCGGCGTGCAGCGCGTGATCGTGTCGGTGGGCTATCTGTCGCACCTGATCCAGGCCGTGTTGGGCGACGGCAGCCGCTTTGGCCTCGAGGTCCAGTACCAGCACGAAGACCACCCGCTGGGCACTGTCGGACCGCTGCGGCTGGTCGAGGACCGCCTGCCCGAGAACTTTCTGGTGCTGAACGGCGACGTGTTGACCGACCTGGACTTCGCCGCGGTGCTGAAGGCGCACGAGGCCAGCGGGCGAACGCTGACGGTGGCCACGTACCCCAAGCGCGTGAAGGTCGACTTGGGCGTGCTGCAGACGCGGCCCGACGGGCACGTCTATGGTTTCGTCGAGAAGCCTGAGTACGATTATACTGTGAGCATGGGCGTTTATGCCATGAGTCGCAAAGTGTTGGATTACTTTCAGCCGGGTCAGGCGTTTGGCTTTGACCAGCTGATGCTGGCAATGCTGGCCAAGGGCGACCCGATCGGCACGTTCGACGGCGGCAAGGGGCGTTGGCTCGACATCGGTCGTCCCAGCGACTTTGCCACGGCGCAAGAGACGTTCCTGGCCGAGCGGGCTGCGTTCCTGCCCTGGGAGACCGAAGCGTAGACCTGGGCCCGTCAGCTGCTGCCCCCCACCAGCGAGGCACCCCAAGTGCAAGCCGTCTATACCGAACATCTGACCAAGACCTTTGGCGCCGTGCAGGCGTTGAGCGGCCTGGACCTGGCCTTGGACGCGGGCTGCGTCTTCGGCTTTCTGGGTCCCAACGGCGCGGGCAAGACGACGACCGTCCGGCTGCTGAACGGCACGCTGCTGCGGTCGTCGGGCACGGCGCGCGTGCTGGGCCTGGACCCGCGCGACGAGGCGGTGCGCTGCCGAACCGCCACGCTGTCCGAGCTGTCGGGGATGTACGAGTCGCTGACGGTGCGGCGCAACCTGAGGCTGTTCGCGACGTTGTACGGCCTGGCCCGACCGGCAGCCGATGCGCGCATAGGCGAGCTGGCCGACCGCCTGAACCTCGCTGACCGCCTGGACGCGCGCCTGGGAACGCTGTCAACTGGCTACAAGAAACGCGTGCAGTTGGCGCGGGTTCTGCTGCCCCGCCCCGAATTGATGTTCCTGGACGAGCCCACCGAAGGTCTGGACCCCGAGTCGGCCACCGACGTGGCCAGGCTGGTGCGCACGCTGGCGGTCGAGGACGGCACCACGGTCTTTCTGTGCACCCACAACCTGCCGCTGGCCGAAGGGATTTGCGACCGCTTTGGCTTCATCCGCGACGGTCGTCTGGTGGCGCAGGGCACGGCCGACCAGGTGGTGCAGACGGCGCAGCCCGACTTGAAGGTCGAGATCGTTACGGCCGAGGGCCACCACGTGCTGCCCATCGCCGACCGTTCGGAGATCGACGGGCACGTCGGCCAGTTGCGTCAGGCCGGCGAGCACATCCACGAGGTCAAGGTGCTGCGTCCGTCGCTGCTCGACGCCTATCTGCACCACGTCGGGAGGAACCATGCCTGACCTGTCTCGCGTGCGGGCGCTGGTCGCCAAGGATCTGTACGAGGCGATGGCCGCCAAGGGCGTCGTCACGCCCACCCTGGTGGTCCCGTTCATGATCAGCGTGTTCGTGCCGCTGGTGGTGTTGGGCGGTGGGGCGTTGGGCCAGAGTACGATGAAGATGGACCCGGCCGACGCCGACAAGCTGTTCGCGCTGTACGCCATCCCGGCCGACCTGGCGACGGTGGCCGACCGGATGATGTACGTCTTCCTGAACCACATGTACGTGCCCATGTTCCTGATCCTGCCCGTGATAGCGTCGACCCTGTTCGCCACGCACGGCATCGTGAGCGAGAAGGAGCACCGCACGCTCGAGACCCTGCTGCAGACGCCCCTGCGCGCCAGCGAGTTGATCGCCGCCAAGCTGCTGGGCGCGCTGGTGCCGGCCATCGTGATCGGCTGGATTTCGTTCGGGTTGTTTGCCCTGTCGACGCTGGTGGGCGGCGCCCTGTTCGGCCGGCCGGTGGGCCTGAGCCTGGCGATGTGGCTGCCCGTGGTGGGGCTGTTGTCGCCGGCGGTGTCGCTGGTGGGCCTGTCCGTCAGCCTGGTCGTGTCGCTGAAGGCCCGCACGTTTGCCGAGGCGCAGCAGACGTCGGGCGTGGTGGTGCTGCCGTTCGTGGCGACGATGATCGGCGCGACCACCGGGTACGTGACCATCAGCCCGGCGGCCGTGATCTGGGCGGGTCTGGCGCTGCTGGGGGCGGGCGTGGCGTTTCTGGCGTGGTTGGCGCCGCGATTGGACCGCGAGCGGCTGATCCAGACGTTGTAGCATCGGTGCCTCTTTTCCCTTTCGCCTCGGCCCGTGTCCAAGGCTGGCGAGAGGTCGGGATGCACGCTGTGGCACGACAACCAGACGACACGACGGAAAATGCGGCGGCACGCGCAGACGATCTGCGTCTGGTCGAGCAGTTTCGCGCAGGTGACCGCCGTGCCTTTGGCGAGCTGGTGCGCAAGTGGCAGCGCCCCTTGTACGGGCTGCTGTGGCGCATCGTGCGCAACGAGGCCGACGCTCGCGATCTGGTGCAGACGACGTTTCTGCGCGCGTGGACTGGGGCCGAGGGCTGGCGGGGCGAATCGTCCTTCCGCACGTGGGTTTACCGCATCGGCGTGAACCTGGCGCTGAACCACAAGCGCGACCGGGGTCGGTGGCTCAGCGCCGCCGTGACGCCTGACGAGTTGGCAACTGAGGCCACGGGGCTGCGGCGACTGGTCGAGGCTGAGACCTCGCAGCGCATGGGACAGGCGGTAGAGACGCTGCCGGCCCGGCAACGGCTGGTGGTCGAACTGCGGGTGTACGAGGGACTGTCATTCCGCGAGGTGGCCGAGGTGGTCGGCTCGAGCGAAGACGCGGCCAAGGCGAACTTCCATCACGCGATCAAGCGATTGCGCGACATCCTGGCCGAGGGAGGTGAAGCATGACGCGCGTGACCGAGCTGCATCCGGACACCGGCCGCTGCCAAGACGTGGTGGAACTGCTGGCAGCGTGGGCAGACGAGGGGCTCGACGGCGAACAGGACCGCCGGGTCACGCTGCACGTCCGGGCCTGCCCCGCGTGTGCCGCGCAAGTCGAGGCCGATCGCAAGCTGCTGAACGGACTGCGGGAAGCCGCACTGTCGGTGCCCGAGCACGACGACCTGTTCTGGGAGGAACTGGCGACCGGCTTGGACGCGCAGGCGGCGGTGGTGGTGCCGATGGCGCGCAAGACCTCGCTGCGAGCGCCGATGTTCGCGGGTCTGGGTCTGGCAGCAGCCGCCGTGCTGGCGATGTTCGCGCTGCGGGCGCCAGTCGAACAGATGACGCCCCGGCCGCTGCCGGCCGCGCAGCCGGTGATGGTGGCAGACGCTGGCGCAGTGCGCGCCGTGGAACCGCCGATGCAAGTCGCGGAGCCGACGGAGGATCCGACGGAGATGATCGAGGAACTGGGCGTCGAAGAGATCGACCCCCTGGAGGCCATCGACGAGCTCGGCAACGACGAGCTGGAAGCGCTGAGCCACGTGCTTGGCGAAGGAGCGTAGTCATGAAGAAGTTCTGGAAGAGCCTGATGTTGGGTGGCCTCGCGCTGAGTCTGTTGGGCACCGCCGCCCTGGCGCAGCCCCGCGGTCCGGGTGGTCCTGGCGGTCCCGGAGGCCCGGGTGGCCCGCCGAGCGAGGAGATGCGCGCGAAGATGCACGAGAAGGTGCGCGCGATGCGGCTGGAGAAGGTCGTCGAGCTGCTGAAGCCCGACGCGGCCACCCAGGCGAAGCTGAAGGAGGTCGCGGACCGCTTCGACGCCCAAGAGTTCGCGGTGCGCAAGGAGATGCCCAAGGCGCGCAAGGAGCTGATGGCGCAACTGGACGCCGCCAAGCCCGACGAGAAGGCCATTGCCAAGCTGACGGACCAGATGCTGGCGGGCCGCGCGGCGATGCACAAGATCGAAGACGAGCGCGCCGCCGCCCTGCGCAAGGTGCTGTCGCCCAGCCAGTTCGCGCAGTTGTTCCTGGCGTGGCCCGAGATCAACCGCGAGGTGCGCGACGACATCCGCGAGGCCATGCGCAAGGCCAAGGGTGGCAAGCGGTTTGGTCACGGGGGTCGTGGTCACGGCGGTCCCGACGGCCCTGGCGGCCCCCACGGCCCCGGCGGGCCGGGCGGTCCCGACGACGAGATGTAGGGACGCGGCCGTGTGAATTCCTCCGGGGTCGGTGCCTGGCGCGAGCTGGGGGCCGGCCCCGGTGGCGTTTTGGTGTCACCACGATGGTGACGATGGTGTCAGGACTTGACACTTGACATCTTTGCCTTGGACGGGCCCACCGCGTCCACGCCGGCAGCCGTCGACCAAGCCATGGATCGACAAAGCTTTCTGCAGGAGTTCGTGGGATTCGTGGCGCTGCGCGCATGCAAGAAGTGTCAAGTGTCAAGTCCTGACACCCCTGCTCTGACACCCCTGCTCTGCCCCCTGCCGCCCCCCGCTCTCCTCGGGAGGACCGAGGATCGTCACGGCGGGTAGGTCACGCACCGCAAGCCACCCTCAAATCCGAGCCACCCCAAGAAACACCGCGTGCAAGCTGACGATCACCACGAGGAACACCACGCGCGCCCGTTCACCCTCCCACCCAAGAAACCGATACGTCATCACCCGATCCGTGCACGCCCGAACGCAATCGCCACAAAGCGCGCACGACGGCCCCGGGCGACCGCGGGCAACGTCGGCCGGGGTCAACGCGCCAAAGCGACACTGCGTCAGACACGCGTGGCAGGCGTCGCAACCGGGCGCAATCCGCATGTCGAATGGCGAGATCCGCCGCCCCACCCGCGTCGCCAGCCACCCCATCGGGCAGAACAGCGTGCAGTGCGTCATCGCCCCCAAGCGGCGCGACCAGAACACCATCCACGCGACGCCAACGAGGCCAAACCCGATCGCCAGCGCCGCCGCGACCGCGCTGGAAGCGCCCACCGCCCGCAGGATCACCGCCACCGCGACCACCAACGCAAGCATGACCGGCTGGGCGAACCGCTGCCATTTCGGCAACGCTCCCGGCCGCTTGCGCGCAGTCGCCGCCAGGTTGTCCCAGGCGCCCACGTAGCACAGGTGACTGCACCAGGCCGGCCCCACCAGCACCAGGGTCGACAGGAACAGGATCGGCATGAAGAAGCCCTCGCCGCGAAACACGGGGCCTCCGACGATCAGTGCGGGCACGGGCACATGCAGCTTGCCCGTCATCAGGAAGACATCGAACCCCGCAAGGCCCAAGGCGAACTGACCGAAGAACACGACCGTGAACAGGGTCCACACCCGCCGCCGCCACAGGGCCGACCGCTTGGGGTCCAGCATCCGCTGCGTCACGAAGCCCGCGTAAGCCGCCAGCGCGAAGGCTTCTGCCCAACCGGCGCCGGGCAGAAACCGCTCGGCCAGCAGCATCGGCCGCGCCACCTTGACCTGGATCACCGCCAGCAGCGCCCAGGTCAGGAGCACCGCCGACACCACAGGGACAAGGTTTGCGGCCGGTTCGGGCCCCGGAGCACCGTCGTTCGATTCACGTGCAGCCGAACCCAAGCCTTTGTAGAGGCTGAGCTTTTGTTGCGTTTGTTGCGACGTGTGCACCATGCGGTTCTCGTCCTTGTTGCCCCGGAACCAAGCAGTAGAGAACCGGCGCGCCGTCACCACGCTCTTCCCGTTGGTTCTATGACGCTTTTTACTGGACTGTCAAGTCCATTGAGTACGAGCTAGCCTGAACCCACCGCCCGTACTACCTTGGCCTCGCCAGCCAGGATCATCGCCATGCCCGACCACCCGAACTACATCACGCCCACCGGCCTCGCCCGCCTGCGTGCGGAGTACGACCACCTGCGCAGGGTCGCTCGCCCCACCGTGGTGCAAGAGGTCGCCGACGCCGCGGCCATGGGCGACCGGTCCGAAAACGCCGAGTACATCTACGGCAAGAAGCGCCTGCGCGAGATCGACCGCCGCCTGCGCTTTCTGCAGCAGCGCATCGACGCCGCCGTGGTCGTCGACCCACTGGGCCAGCGCAACCCCGACCGTGTGTTCTTTGGCGCGACCGTGGTGCTGGAGGACGAGCAGGGTCAGGCCAAGACGCTGCACATCGTGGGCGAGGACGAGATCGACGCTGAGGCCGGGCGCATCAGCCATCGCTCGCCGATCGGCGCGGCACTGCTGGGCAAGTACGTCAACGACGAGGTCAAGGTGGTGACGCCGCAAGGCTCTCGCACGCTGGCCGTCGTGCGGGTCAGCTACGAGGCGCCGTCGACCTGATCCGGTGTGACGGGCGTCAACAGCCGCCGCAGCGTCTGCAGGGCCGCGGGCAGCACCAGGAACAGCGCAGGCACCTGCGCCCGCACTTCACGCAAGTTGCTGCCCAGCGTGAGCGGCACGAACAGCGCGCAGCCAAACAGCAGCGCGAGTCGATGGTAGCGGTCCAAGTGACGCCACCCCGCAAACCCAAGGGCAAGCGGCAACCCGAACATCAGCAGGGGCGGGAAGGCGAAGCCGCGGGTCGTCAGCTCGTCCAAGGTGCGCCTCAGTAGCATCCACGTGTGGTCCACGGCACCGGCCGACTGGGCGTCGAAGCCACCGGGATAGGCGTACTGCAACAGCTTGAGCGTTCCGATGGCCACAGCAGCCAGACCCGCCGTCTGCAGTGCCCACGCCATCCGCCGGTCGGCACGCCACGTCCAGACGCCCCACAGGGCCACGATGGGCAGGATGTCGTACTTCACGGCCATGCCGAACACCAGCAACACCGCGAATGGCCAGACCTTTCGATCGCGCAGACACCACAGTGCCGCAAGCCAAACCAGCTGCGACAGCCGGTCCCAAGGGTGGAAGAAGTGGAACAGGTAGGTCATCGGCCCGACGGCACCGTAGAACAGCAGGCCGATGGCCACCCACGGCGGCTCCAGCCAGCGCGCAAGGTACAGCCCGAACAGCACCAACGAGGCGAACAGGAACAGCGTGTCGAAGGCAAAGTACGCTTCCTTGAGCGGCAAGCCGATGGCGCGGTGCAGCCCCTCCGCAAGCTCGACGTTGACACGACGCACGTTGGTGCCGTTGCAGCCCAGGCCCTCCCAAGTCATTCCCGGCGGCGGTCGGTTGTCCAGAATCGCCTGATGGACCACGGCGGCCTTCTCCGGAGCGGCCGAGTAGACGAGCTGACGACCCAGCCACAGCTGCCACGTCATCGTGATCAGATAGGCCAGCACGATCAGCAGCAGCAGTTGGGTGGTGCGGGGCTTCATCGGCGGTCTCCTCTTCTGCCGGAGCTAGGCGTTGCGACGCCACAGGGGTTCGAGCTTTAGCCATGCCCAGACATAGCGGCGGTCGGCGGCGGTCAGCAGGTCGAACACGTGCGCCAGCCCCAGATAGGTCGCGGCGTAGAGCACCAATCGAACGACCAGCCCCACGGCCATGCCCGACAGGCCGTCGCCCACGTCAGGGACCGGCCCACCCAGCGCCACCGCCCACGTCGTCCACGGCAGCAACACCACGCCCGCCAGCACGGCGGCGAGGAAGCGCCGACGGTAGGGGACCCAAGGAAATACTCTCGCCATGGAGAGTTGCGAGACCGTCGCGATTTGCCGCAGCAGCACGACGATGATGACGACTTGCGCCGCCACCGACCCAAACGCCGCCCAACCCAGCCCAAGATGGTCGTAGGTCCCCGCCGGGGCGTGGCGACCGACCGTCATCACAAACGCCACCAGCGCGAAGTTGATCGCGGTGTTCACGATCACGCCTGCCAGCTGCGACCGCAGGATTGCGCGGGGGTGTCCCAGCGCCATCAGCATCGTCCCATAGGCCGTCACCCGCAGCGGCAGCAGGCACAGGAACATGCGGAAAGGCAGCGCGGCTGCTGCGTAATTCTTGCCGTACAGCAGCACGATGATCGGCTCTGCCTGCGCCATGGCGAACACGAAGATCGGCAGGATGACCAGCGCGACCTTCTCGATGCCGGTGTGCCACAGGCCGATGGCATCCCGTGCGGCGGCGGTGCGGTCGTCGCCCTCTGAAGCGATGGCGGACATGCGAGGTAGCATGGCGACGGCGACGGAATACGAGAGGATGCCGATGAACGGCAGTTCCTGAGCGCCTACGGTGTAGTCTGCAAACACCACGGAAGTGAAAATGAAGCCGACAACGTAGGTCGAGAAGTACTTGTTGACCTGCCCCGCCACCGAGTTCAGCCAAAGCGGCACCGCGAACGCCAGCTGCGCGCGCATGCCCCCCGGAAACGGCTCAGGCATCACGCCGCGATACACCGACTGCCACACGCCGATGGTCGCCGCCAGCCGCGCGATGGCGACCAGCAGGTAGACGGCAAGCAGGGTGACCAGGTCGGCGCCCAGCGCCGCGGGCACCAGCAGGGACAGGTTGGACGCCAGCGATACGGCCATCGTCCACAGCGACGAGACCCGGTGGCGCTCGACCCCCAGAAGAAAGGAAGTCAGCGCGCTGCTTGGGAATTCGAACACGACCGTGACGGCGATCACCAGCAGCGGCAGCGTCAGCCCAACGTGACTGGATGGCTGCAACCCAGGCACCAGCGCCAGCGCGGCGATGACCAGCGCAGACACCAGCCCCAGGCCGGTCAACAGCTGCAGCGACTGGCGCACCAGCGTCCGCTGGCGAGCGGGCGGCAGACGCGGCAGGAAGAACAGCTGCGAGTCGGGGATGGCCAGCAAACCAAGCCCCGTGGCCGTCGCCAGCACCGTCAGAGTGAACGCGAGGGAGCCGTACGCCTCCTTGTCCATCAGCCGGACGATGGCGAACGCCTTCAGGCCGTCGAAGATCGCGACGATCAGGCGCCCGAACACGACCGCACCCACCTGAACCGACAGCTTCGCCCCCACTTTCGGAGGGGTTTGAGGGGGCTGGGCAGGGGCAGGGACGGTCATGCGCATCCAGAGGCGGCGAAGTGCGGCCGACTGCGGGTGTACCACGAGAGGCGTCGGCTGGCGAAGGATCGCCACGGGTTCTATGCTCGCGCCCTCGGCGCCCCCCGAAGCGGGAGGCAGGAGTCGTGCGTGGCCAAGACCAAGCGTTTGCTGATGCTCGCCTATTTCTGGCCCCCGATGGGCGGTGCCGGCGTTCAACGCGCACTCAAGCTCGCCAAGGCCGCCCCCGACTTCGGCTGGGAGGTCTCGGTCGTTGCGGGTCAGGCGCGTCCCGGCGACCTGCAGGACGCGTCGATGCTGACCGAAGTGCCCGCCGAGATGAACGTGCAGCGTCGCGACCACCTGCGCGTGCACACGCGCCTGCTGAGCCGCTGGATGCCGCCAGACCCCTACGTCGCGTGGTACGGTCCGGCGCTGAACGCGGCGCGTGAGCTGGCGTTGGTACAGCCGTTCGACGCCCTGCTCTCGACCTCGATGCCCTACACGACGCACTTGGTTGCGCGCACGCTGAAGCACGAGCTGCGGGTGCCGTGGCTGGCCGACCTGCGCGACCCTTGGACCGACAACCGCTTTTTGGCCGCGTATCAGGGCAACGGCCTGCGCTCACGCTTCCGCCGCGCCGTCGACGGGCGCATGGAACGCGGCGTGTACGACGACGCGGACATGGTGTCGGTGACGGCGGGACCGTTGCGCGACCTCCTGATCGACCGTTGGCATTTGTTGCCAGAGCGCGTGTTGCTTGCGCGAAACGGCTTTGACGAGGCGGACTTCGACGGAGTGCTGCCCCTGCCCTCGCCACGGCCGCCGGTCGACCCGGCACAGCGACAGGACCGGGCGCTGGAAGTGCTGTTCGCGGGAAGCCTTTACGAGGGCTACACCATCGAGCCATTTCTGGCCGCGTGGGAGGCGTTGCTTGCGCGCCGACCGGACGTGCGCATCCGGCTGGTGGCGCACACCCAGGCCAAGGGGCTGCTGCAACGGCTGGTCGAGCGCTTTCCAGTCGCGGGTCCGTTGGTCGAGATCGGCCCTCGCGTGCCGCACCGCGAGATCGTCGCGCGCTATGGTCGAGCCGATATGCTGGTGTTGTCGACCCTGGACGCCCTGTCGATCCCCGGAAAACTGTTCGAGTACATCCGCTCGGGCACTCCCGTCTTCGCCTGTTCGGTGCCCGACGCCGAGTCGCACGCCCTGCTGGGCGACACGCAGACCGGGGTCGCGGTCCCGCACGATGACCCGGTGGCGGGGGCGGCCCAGCTCGAAAGGTGGTACGACGCCTGGCGCCGGGGGCAGCCCCTGACTCAACCCAACGGACGGGCAGTCGAGCAGCTGGAGCGGCGGGTGTCGTACCGCAAGATGTTTGCAGCACTGGATGACCTGACGGGGCAATTTCGGGCGGAATCGCGGCACTAGGCGCACCGCCTTGACGCGGACGGGCTCCAACTCCACGCTGCCCGCTCATCCCCGATGGTCGGCCCCAAGGCCCCCCCCGCCCAGACGGGAACGGAAGGACATGAAACAGCGCGTCAACTGGTACGTCTTGGGCCTGGCCGCGTTCGTGCTCGCCAGCATGGGCGTCGTCTGGCTGGCGTGGAGCTTCGGTGCGCCGGACCCCGTCGCCGCGGAAGAAGCCGTGGCAGTTGAGGAAGAGCCCGAACCCGCGGCAGAACCCCCGCCAACCGCCCCAGAGGCGCCGATCCGTGTCCAAGCGGCGTCCCCAACCCCCGCACCGGCAGCCGTGGCCGGGGAACAGCCCGAAGTCTTCACCGGCGTGTCCGGCAAGGTCGTCAACTCGCGCGCCCTGCCGGTGGCCGACGCCTATGTCCGCTTCATGGTCGCCGGAGAAGAACAGTGGATCCGCACGGATGGCCAAGGGATCTTCAACTGGCAGCAACCCACCGGCACCGACCTGCGCAACATGACGGCCCAAGCGGCGGCTCCGGCGTATGCGCCCTCGCCTGCGCTGCCGATCCAGCCGGGGGTCGAGGCGCTGCTGCGTCTGGGCGACGGCGGCAGAATGCGAGGTCGGGTGATCGACGCATCTGGAACCCCCATCAAGGGTTACCTGCTCGCGGTGGATGAGGCGCGGGTAGAACTGCCCTTGCCCGGCGGCGCGCGTGTCTACCCGCCGCAGCCGTTTTCCAGCGACGACGGCACCTTTGAGCTGGGGCCGCTGCAACCCGGCCGCTTCGATCTGCGGGCCCAGGCTCCGGACCTCGCGCCCGGATTCTCACGCGATGTGGTCGTGGCGGCGGGGCAAACGACCGACGGCATCGTGATCGTGGTCTCAGCAGGAGCGAAAGTCCGCGGGCGGGTGACTTCCGCGACGGATGGCAAGCCGGTCGAGCGCGCGCGCGTGATGGTGTTCGACCCGAATTCGGCCATGCCCTCCAAGGTCGCGGTGACCGACGCCACCGGTTCGTACGAAGTGACGGGCGTGCCCCAAGGTCGCCGAAGCCTGCGGGTGCAATCCGAGGGCTTTCTGGCAGAGATGGCGAGCGGCATCGAGGTGCCGGCATCGGGCGAGGTGGTCCGCGACGTGCAGCTGCGGCAGGGAGCGCCGGGCGAGCGGTTCTCGTTCCAAGGCATCGGCGCAACGCTGGGCAAGGACGAGCGCGGCATCGTGATCGCCAACTTGATGGACGACTCGCCGGGTGCAAAGGCGGGGCTGCAAGCCGGCGACGTGATCGTGTCGGTGGATCGCGTCGCAGCCAGCGGAATGCAGGTCGGTCAGGTCGTCGAGCTGATCCGCGGTGAGGCCGGCGTGCCCGTGACCCTGGAGGTCGAGCGCGGCGGCGTGCGCCAGACGGTGACGATCGAGCGCGGGCGGGTCGTCGTCAAGTCGCCGCACGGTCCGCAAGGCCCCGGCGAGTGAGTTTGGTGGCGGCAAGCCCCAAGAGAAGCAAGGAGTTCCGAATGCCCACGGTTCAGGAGACGCGCGAGGGAATTGCGCAGAACGACGCGCTGTACGCGATGCACTTCTCAGGTCACTCGCGCCTGACGAGGGACCTTGCTCTGCTGGACGGCATGCTGGCGTCGGCGCGACAGCTGCTGCAGGACGCTCGCGAGGCGAAGGGTGAGGCGCGCAAAGAGCTGCTGGCAACCGTGCAGAAGCAGATCGAGCTGTACGGCAGCGAGCGAACGGCGATTGCAGAGGCCAAGCGTGCGGTTGGACCCGCCGGAGTGGCGGTAGCGCAAGTGATCGAACGGTCCAGCTATGCCGCACACCGCTACACCCGCCACTTCGCCAATCAGGAACGGGGCAGCCGGGACGCAGGGATGCTGCTGGACGTGATCACGGAGTTGCAGGCGATGAAGGACGAGGTCGACGTGCACCGTCAGACCCTGAGCGACGACGGGTTCGCCGACGACGTGGAAGTGCTGGAACGGCGAGTGGATCTGTTCCTGAAGGAGCGCCGCGCCATCGCAGAGGCGCGCACCGAGGACACACGCGACGCCCAGTCCGGGGTGCTCGCCCGCGCGGCCAACACCATGTTCGCACTGTATCGCGAGGGCTTTGCCGGGCAGAAGCGGGTCTCGCGCCGCCCGGAGCTGTTGGCGCGCATGATCGAGAGTCTCGAAGACATCCGCGACCGCATGGAAGCCCTTGTCGCCCAAGGATTTCACGACGATCAACACGACAAGAATCACGAAATCGTCCTGGGGCGCATCGAGGCGTGGCAGACGGAGGTGGACGCGATTCGCGAGGCGCGCCGCGCCGCCGCCCTGCCCGATCTGGTCGACGAGCTGTGGGCCGCCGCGCAGGCGGACCTGACCGCCTACGGCGAGCACTTCGCTGGAATGACCCGCAAGACCCGCGACCTGGACAAATTGCGCGGCATTTGCGGCCGGCTGGACGAGATCGAACGGCAGCTGACCGCTCTGGCCCAAGTGCAGGCCTGGACAGAGCTCGACCGGCACCTGTCGACCACCCGCGACGCACTGTCGCTGTACCAGCGCGAATACGACGAGATCGTCAAGGCCCAAGCCAGCTAACTTGCCGTACCGCCAAACGAACAGGCGTTGCTGCCGCGCCCTCAGGTGGACACTGCCGATGCGAGTCTGCTATGTCCGCATCACGACGACGATCTTCCGTCCCGCTGAACCCAAGCCATGACGCTGCATCCCCCCGAACCTCAGCATCACCGCGCCACCCAGGACGACGTCGAGTTCGTGCTGGAGCTGGCCCGCGGCCTGCACGAGGCCGGTACGCCCTCTCACCGTCTGGAGGGGGCCATCGAGCGCATCGGCATCCAGCTGGGGCTGGAGATGCACATCTCGTCCACGCCCACCGCATTCTTCATTGGTTTCGGCCACCCGGCGCGGCAACGCCTGACGCTCTCGCGGGTGCAGCCAGGGTCGGTGGGGCTTGAGCGGCTGGAGAAGCTGGACCACGTCGTGTCCCTTGTCGGCCGCGGCGAACTGACGCCCAAAGACGGAGCAGCCGCGGTCCACTCGATCACCTCAGCCCCAGAGCGCTATGGACCTGCCCTGACGCTGCTGGCTTACACGCTGTCGTCCACCGCCGCCGGGCGCATCTTCGACGGCGGGTGGCGTGAGATGGTCGCCGCCTCCGTCATCGGCCTGCTGATCGGCGTGTTGACCGTCGCCAGTCGGCACTCGCGGCGCGTGGTGGACGTGGTGGAACCAGTCGGGGCCCTCACGGCATCTCTGGTCGCTGCTTCTGCCGGGTTGGTGCTTGGCCGAGTGTCGCCGATGGTCGTCACCCTGGCAGGGGTCATCACGCTGCTGCCCGGCCTGACGCTGACCACCGCGATGAGTGAACTGGCCACACGCAACCTGACTTCCGGCACCGCGCGGCTGTTCGGCGCAGGCGCGACGTTCATGACGCTGGGATTGGGCGTGGGTCTGGGAAGCGAGCTGGCTGATCTGCTGCCCCACGTCGATGTGCCCCGGCGCGTCCAGCAGCTGCCTGAGTGGACCGAGTGGGTGGCGCTCGTCGTGCTGCCGCTTGCGTCTGTCGTACATCTCCGCGCGATGCCCCGTCAGATCCCCGCGATGCTCGGCGCCGGCATCTTGGCGTACACGGGCGCGCGGCTGGGGGCGCACGTGCTGGGTCCCGAATTTGGCGCGTTTGCCGCCGCCCTGCTTCTGGGAACCGCCAGCAACGCCTATGCGCGCATCCTCGACCGCCCCGCGTCCGTTCTGGCCACCTCCGGCATCCTGATGCTCGTCCCCGGCAGCATCGGCTTTCGCAGCATGTCATCGATGATGCAGAACGACGTCGTACACGGGATGCAGACCGCGATGTCGATGCTGCTGGTCGCGGTGTCGCTCGCTGGCGGCCTGCTGTTCGCCAACGTGGTCGTGCCCCCGCGGCGGGCCGTGTAGCGCTCGCCCCCGCCTGCCCCGCGTCCCAAGTTCTACAGCCACATTCGCACCTCAGCGACCTCCCGGCGCATCGTACCCGGCTTGGAGGTCCCCTGATGCCCAAGCTTCCCCTGTTCTTCGTATTCCTTGTTTCGCTGGCCGCCCTGACGACGGGTTGCTGGAAGGAGGTGAAGGTGGTTCCCGCCGACAGCGCGGCCGTTCAGGCCGCCCCGATCCTGGATCACAAGGTCAAGACCCTTGCGGGGGAGGAAACTTCGCTCGCGGCCTATCGTGGCAAGGTCATGTTGGTCGTCAACACCGCGAGCGCGTGCGGATTGACGCCGCAGTACAAGGGCTTGCAGCAGTTGTGGGAGAAGTATGGCGACCGCGGACTCGTCGTGCTTGGCTTTCCGTGCAACGACTTTGCGGGTCAGGAACCCGGAACCGCTGAAGAGATCAAGAGTTTCTGCACCGCCAAGTTCAACGTGACTTTCCCCTTGTTCGAGAAGGTACGCGCCAAGGGCGACAAGAGTCCGCTGTACAAGACGCTGACGGAAGAGGTCGACCCCACGCTGCGGGGAGAAATCCAGTGGAACTTCACGAAGTTCTTGGCTGACCGGCAGGGCCGCGTCGTCGCTCGCTTCGAGCCGCGCGTTGCACCTGACGACCCCAAGCTGATCGCCGAAATCGAGCGGTTGTTGGGGCCATAGGGAGGGTCTATCCTGCCTGAGGCCCCCATACACCGGTAGCACCGCCCCGACCGGGAATGCGGCGCCATCCGACGCGGGCGGCGATGGAGGGTGCCATGGCGTTCTCGGACGAACAGACCCTGATCGGCGTAGACAACGCGATGGTGGCAAGACCACTGATGGACTGGCTGCGGCAGAACGGTATCCATGCGTCGCTGGCAGAGTCGGACGACATGGGCGGCACCCTGCCCTCGCTCGCCTTTGTGCACGGTACCTACATCCAGGTCCCGCCGCAGCAACACGAGGAAGCCAAGCACCTGATCGACAAGTACCTTTCGGCCAAGACGGCCCCCACCGACGAGCTGGACGGCGACCAGTAGGACGCTAAGGCGCCGTCACCTCAGGCATCGGCTGCATCATGTCGGGCATGGCTGGTGAGGAATTGCGGATGCCTTGCAGCATCGGAAGGACCACGCCCACGAGACTGGCCGCCGAATAGAGCGACATCCAGCTGCTGGGCGCGTACAGCTCGTCGTGGGCCCGCTTGCCCCAGTAAGTGCCGGCACCGGTTGCGAGCACCTTGGACAGGGCCTCACCGTAAGCCACTGAATCTCCTGCAAACACGGCGCGCATCGCCTCACGGTAGGCCTCTGGCACATCGCCGGCCGTCAGCGGCGCCGACTCGATGTCGCTGCGGTAGGCCGCGTGACCGGGCTGCAGGGTCAAGTTTGTGCGGTTGCTGCGCACTTCGGCCACCATCAGCGACACGACCTCGCCCCAAGACACGCCCTCGCGCAACCCGCCGCGCGTGAAGGGCAATGCCTCCGCCAGCAGCGCGGCAAAGGCTGCAAACTCGAACTTCATCGGCCCCTCTGCGTGCAGCACGGACGTGGCGGGCGGCGATGCCAACGGCTTGGGCGACGCCTCCGGCCGGGCGACGTCGACCAACCGCACCACCATGCGGTCCGGCTCGATCACGATGCCAACAGGCAAGACGGCCAGCTGCAGGTCGGGGTCCTTGGCCATGACTTCCAGCAGGAACTCGACGCGCGGCGCCTTGCCCTTGCGGGTCAGCTGCACCGAAACCTCCAGACCATTCAGCGTCTTGACCAGTTCTTCGACGAACTTCACTGCCTTGGCTGTGTCGCGCAGCGGCAGGATCAGGCGCGTGTCGGTCGCGCGCTGCGGCAACACTACGGCGAAGCTGCCGCGCAGACCGCCGACGCCCTCGCGCACCAGCGGCGGCATCGAGGCCAGCGGATCGCCGTCCGCCGACAGCAGAGCGATCAGCCGCTCGAGCCCCAGCGACGCGAACACGACCTGCGACGCGGCGGGCACATAGGGTTCCACGGCCTTGGCCAGCGCCGCCTGATCCGCCTCGTCGGGCGCCAGCGCCTGCGCAAACGGGGTGACCGCCATCGGCAAACCACCGCGCAACAGCGTCGTCCAACCGGTCGAGGTCGCAAACCACGCCATGCCGACCGGAACCTGCACGTCCTCGCTGCCCGCCAGAAACGCTGCGCGCCCCCGCCGCTCGCCGGTCGAGGTCGGCAGCATCGCGCCCCAAGTCGCCGCGGCGTCCGGGTTCGGCTTTGCGTCCAGTACTTCGCGCTTGTCCGACAGCATCAACAGGCCGTCGCGAATCACGATCCAGTTGCCGCCGCTCTCCGGCCCCACGCGCAGTGCTGCGTTCGGAGCGCCGACCGGCAGCTTCACCGCGGCGGGCTTCTTCTTGGCGGCGCTGTCCGCCATGCCCACGTCGTCAGGCGCAATCAGCACCGCCAAGCGGCGGCCGGTGTCCCAAGCCTTGGCCACATCGACCACGGGCCACACAAGCGTTACAGCTTTGGAGTCGCCCTCTCCTGTCACCCAAACACAAACGTCGCCGTTCGCATCCAGACCGGCCTTCTCGAGCCCCTTGGAGTCCAGCGATGTCAACAGGTTCGCCTTTGCGGCCCGCGCGGCCAAGCCCTTCCAGCCTTCGTCCGAGCCGCCCAGATCGCGCAGACGGGCAAACAGGGCCGCGGTCTCGGTCAGCAGCAAGCCGGGACGCTCGACGCAGAAGTAGCCTTGGGTGTCGACGGGCAGTCGCGCATCCAGCGAACCGGGGGCGTACCGCGCGGGACCGGCAAACGCACTGAACGACAGGGCCAAAGCAGCGACGGCACCCGACAGGGCGACCGGAAGGCGTAGCGACATGGCAGGAGACCTCGTGGCGGTGAGAGTGAGGCGCGAAGGTACAGGATTGCGGGCCGCTCGCCAACCGATTCAGGACTGTGGAGAACCTGAACGGCGCAGGAAGCCTACTCGAAACCCAAGCGGATCCAGCGACCTTGGTCGGCAGACCCCTTGCAAGCCAGCAGCTCGCGCCGACCGGGGATGGCGATCACGACACTGTTGGTGGCCGTGCCCTGCTCGTCCTCCGCCAGCCGGTTGATGCTGTCGACCCCATCGGTGCGGTCGGCGAACAAGGTGCGCAGCGTGTCGGCGTCCTGCCGTCCGTGGGTGACCGCGGCTTGCAGGCGGCTTAGGCGGGCGCGGCTGCTCGAGCTGGGCGCTTCCCCTTCCAAAGCGCAGTGTTCCGCAACCAGGCAGTGGTTGGTGCGGGTCAGCGGCGTGTCGATGGCGTCGCGGCGGACGGCGCTCCAGGCCGTGGTTTCCCACTCGGTCAGGTGCTGGGCGTCCGCCAGCCAGTAGGTGTGGGCGGCGGCGCGCGGAGCGGTCTCGCACAGGCGGGCGGCGGTGGCGAAGTCGGGTGCAGTCAGCATGGCGTGCAGGATGTTTGTATAGCCCACGCCTACTTTGGAACCCCACGTCTTGATGTTGGTCGTCCCCAGCGCAAGGCCGGACGAGTTCATGCCGACCAGCGCCATGCACCCCGTGCAGGTCACGGTCCAGGTCTGCGGCCCCCGGTCGGGGACGCGGCGGATCGCCACGACGTAGTCGATGTCCTGCGGATTCAGGTCCCAGGTCTGCGCCGCCATCGCAAGCCCGTCGACCGTGTGCGTGTGGGGCAGCAGCACGGCGGAACACCCCTCGGCGTCGGCCGGAAGCCCAGTCTTTTCTGCACCATACGTCAGCACGTCGCGCACATCGGTCATGTTGGCGGCGGTGTAGAGCTCGACCGGGTCGACGCCCGCCGCGCGGCACAGGGCGGCGTGCTCGTCATGGCCCGCTGGATGCCAGGCCCGCATCACGTCCATGCACTTGCGCCCCGCGTCCAGCAACGGTGCAAGATTGCGAAAGCCGAACGGCGCCAGATGCTCCAGCGTCGCATCGAAGCGCATCTGGACGAACGCCCGGATCTCGGCGCGCATCGCCAAGCCATGCGCCTCACCCAGCTGGGTTGGGGTACCGCGGAAGGTGTACTGGGGCAGCTCGAGGAGGGACATGCGCGCCTGACCCCGGGGGACGAGTGGCCGGGGAAGCGCGGAGTATAGAAGCTACCGCACGAAGATGAAGCCCCAGTCGGCCTTGACGCTCTTCTCGCCTGTGTCGCCGCCGCAGCCTGCCGCCGAGCCGGCCGGCATGGTCGGGTCGATACCGCAGACGTTGCCAGCACCGCCAAAGCCGATGCGCGAGTCGGGCGACGAGCAGTCGGCCTGCTCGTTGCCCAAAATGCCAATGCGCACCTTGGCCCAGCCTTCCTGCGTCCAGTTGTTCAGCCCCTCTCGGTTGCAGTTCACCTGCATCGTCGAGCCCGCGATCAGGTTCTTCCACGCGCCTCGGCCAATCGCCACCGTGGGCTTGAACACCCCGTCCAGCAGGGCGGCGCGCAACGATGTGGCGACATGGGACATGACAACCCAATTCGTCGTACCCGCCAGCTTCATGCCCAACCGTAGCTCCGTGTAGCCGACGGTCCAGAAGCTCTCGAGCTTGGCCTCCGAGTCCTCAAAGCCGGGCACCGTGACGTTGAGGCCGACGGTGTTGGTCCAGTACGGCGCGTCGTACACGAAGGTGGCCGCCTTGCCGTTCATGCGCATCACCAGCGTCCAGCCACCGCCGTCCGAGGTCATGTCGCAGTACGCCTGGAACATCTTGCCGGCACCCGCCTTGCCGTCGGGGTCAAGGTAGTAGACGCCGTCCATTGAGGCGGGCAGCGTGTCGAGAATCGCCTTGCATGAGGTTGCCGGGTTCAGGTCACTGCCGATCGAGCACTGGCCCGAGAAGCACATGCCTGCCTTGCCGCAAATGCTACCGTCGATGACGGCCGGGTGCAGACACCCCTTGACCGTGTCGCAGCTGTCGGCCGTGCAGGGGTTGCCGTCGTCGCAGCTGATGTCGGTACCGCCGCACTTGCCGGCCGTGCAGATGTCCTTGTCCGTACAGGCAGATCCGTCATCACACGCGATCGAGACGTTGATGGCCTGGCAGCCCTTGACGCTGTCGCAGTAGTCGACGGTGCAGAAGTTGCCGTCGTCGCACTTCAACGCGGGTCCGCCACACTTGCCGGCGCCGCAGATGTCCTTGCCGGTGCAGGCGTTGCCGTCGTCGCAGGCCGCCGTGTTGGCCTTGTAGACACAGCCGGCGACCTTGTCGCACGAGTCGTCGGTACAGCCGTTGCCGTCATTGCACACCGTCAGCTTGCCGGGCACGCACGACCCGTTCACGCAGCCGTCACCGACCGTGCACACGCTGCCGTCGTCGCACGGAAGCGGCCAGTTGGTCGAGATGCAGCCCTTCTGCGAGTCACAAAGGTCGATGGTGCAAGGGTTGCTGTCGTTGCAGTCCTTGGTACCGGTGGTGGCGCACTTGCCGCCGTTGCACGCATCGCCAAGGGTGCAGACGTCGTTGTCGGTGCAGGCCGCACTGTTGGGGGCAAACACGCAACCGGTCGCCTTGTTGCAAGAGTCGTCGGTGCAGCCGTTGCCGTCGTCGCAGGCCTTTGCCGACCCTGAACTGCAAGTGCCGGCGGCGCAGATGTCGCCGACCGTGCACGCGTTGCCATCCTCGCACGACAGCGTGTTGGCCGCTGAGGCACAACCGGTCACGGGATCACAGGAATCCGTCGTGCACAGGTTACTGTCGTCGCAACTCTTGGCGGCGCCCGAGATGCACGAACCGCCCGCGCACGCATCGGACTGCGTGCACGCGTTGCCGTCATCGCAAGGCGTGGTGTTCTGCGCAAACGTGCAGCCCTTGAGCTTGTCGCAGGCGTCGTCGGTGCAGCTGTTGCCGTCCGCGCAGACCGTCGGCTTGCCCGAGGTGCACGCGCCCGCCTCGCAGATGTCTCCTGTCGTGCAAGCGTCGCCGTCGGTGCAGGGCTCGGTGTTGATCACGTTCTTGCAGCCCTCAGCCGGGTCGCAAGTCTCGGTGGTGCACGGGTTGGCGTCGTCGCAAGCGGGCGGGATGCCGGGGACGCAAGCGCCGTCCTTGCAGATGTCCTGCTGGGTGCAGGCGTTGTTGTCGTTGCAGGCCGCAGCGTTGGGCGTGAACGAGCAGCCGGTCGCGGGCGCGCAGCCGTCGTCGGTGCAGCTGTTGCCGTCGTCGCATTTGGCGGTGTCGCCTGCCTTGCACGCGCCGGCCGCGCAGCTGTCGCTGGTGGTGCAGGCATCCCCGTCGTCGCACGGCTGGCTGTTCGGCGTATTCTCGCAACCCAAGGTGGGGTCGCAGGAATCCGTCGTGCAGGCATTCTTGTCGTTGCAGTCCTTGGCCGCACCGGGCTTGCAGAAGCCGCCGCTGCAGACGTCGGTCTCCGTACACACATTGTCGTCGCTGCACGAGCCGGCGTTCACGGCGTTGGCGCAGCCGGTGACCTTGTCGCAGCTGTCATCGGTGCACGGATTGCCGTCGTCGCAGTTGGCGGCCTTGCCGGGGGCGCAAGCGCCCTTTGCGCAGATGTCGCCGGTGGTGCAGGCATCGCCATCGCTGCACGGAAGGGCCGCGGCAGTGTTCTGACAACCCAACACGGCGTCGCAGTTATCGCTGGTGCAGGCGTTGCCGTCGTCGCAGGTCTTCTGCACGCCGCCGACGCACGCGCCGTCCTTGCACGCGTCGCTCTCGGTGCACACGCTGCCGTCGTCGCAGGGGTCGGTCAGGTTCTGCGTGACGCAGCCGGTCGCCGGGTCGCA
Organism: uncultured Enterobacteriaceae bacterium; assembly: GCA_964447285.1. Classification (GTDB taxonomy): domain Bacteria; phylum Myxococcota_A; class UBA9042; order UBA9042; family UBA9042; genus CAJBNH01. The sequence continues at coordinate 68,853 of CAYURO010000017.1, forward strand.
GCTGTCCTTGGTGCAAACCTTGCCGTCATCGCACGCCTTGGCTGCGCCCGCCTGACAGGTACCGTCCATGCAGCCGTCGCCGGTGGTGCAGGCGTTGCCATCCTCGCAGGGAGCCGAATTCGCCGTCGCGGTGCAACCCTTGACCGGGTCGCAGCCGTCGTTGGTGCACGGATTGCTGTCGTCGCAGCTCTTGACCTTGCCCGGTACGCACAATCCGTCTGCGCAGGCGTCGCCGATGGTGCAAACGCTGCCATCGTCGCAGGGGTCGGTGGTCGGCGCGTTCACGCAGCCGGTCTTGGGATCGCACGAGTCTTTGGTGCACAGGTTGTTGTCGTCGCAGACCTTGGGCGTCCCGGTCATGCAGACGCCGTCCTTGCACGAATCGTTGCTGTTGCAGACGTCACCGTCGTCACACGCGCCGGCTGCAGGGGCGTGGGCGCACCCGGTCTGGGGGTCGCAAGCGTCGGACGTGCAGACGTTGGCGTCGTCGCACGCATTGACCACGCCGGCCTTGCAAGTGCCTGATTGGCACGTGGTCTGGTCGGTGCAGGCGTTCGCGTCGTCGCACGGTGCGCCGTCCACCTTGGTGTAGGTCTCGCAAGCCCCAGCCACGCACGCCACAACCTTGCAGACGTCGGCGTTGGGCGCGCAGTTGGCGTCGACCACGCACTCGGGCGGGACATCGGGATTCGAAGTATCTGGATCAACAACGGTATCCGGGTCGATCCCAGCGTCCGGCCCGACGTCGGGAACGATCGTGTCGGGCGCGACGTCTGGGACGACCACATCCGGGTCCACCCCTGCATCCGTGGCCGCGTCAGGAACCACCGCGTCCGGGTCCACAACACCGTCAGGGGCGGCATCAGGAGCGACTGCGTCCGGGTCGATCACCGCGTCGCCGGCCGTATCGGTCTCGGCGTCGGCAGCGGTATCGATGACCGCGTCAAGCGCACCATCCGGGTCGGTCGCCGTGTCCGTCGCAGCATCCGGGTCGGTCGTCGTGTCCGTCGCAGCATCCGGGTCGGTCGTCGTGTCGGTGGCCGCATCGGCGTCGTCGGGTCCCAGATCGGGCAGCGCATCCACCGTAGACGTCACGTCGTCGGCGGAGTCGACATCGCCGAAATCTGCGTCAAGGACGTCGTCGATAGCGGTGTCGAACGTGTCCAGATCGGTCGCGTCCGAGATCACCAAATCAGGAGTGGTGTCAACGAGTTCCTCTGCACCCGGACCGACGACCGGCGAGTCCCCGCTGCAGCCTGCGAACCACAGCGCCGCAGCCGCAGCAAACGGAACAAAACGACAGACAAGAATTGCATTGTTGCGCATGGGGGGACACTCCTGTGGCGCGGAACACGACCCTTCGAAAGTGGACCCATTTGGACCGTGCTGGTTCCGACCAGAATACAGGATACCTCTTCGCCCCCGTGCCTGTCGAATGCATCGCAATGGGACGCGGTCTTGACCCCCCAACCCGCGTGTCGCACGGTGGAGTTGTCACGGGGGTCTTCGTCCCCCCTTGGAGTGCGCGTGTTGTCTCAAGCCCGCGAATCTGTTGCATCCCGAACCCCAAGCGCTGGGCCGACACGGCGGCTGATCCTGCCGCTTGGACTGATGGCGCTGATGTGGTGGCAGTCGTCCAACGTCTGGCCAGAGGCCGGCCGGTTCGCGCAGCTGCTGGCCGCCTGGCTGCCCGAGTGGCTGCCCATCGACAAGGCCGTGCACGCGGCGATGTACGCGCTTCTGTGTGCCGCCTGGCTGTTTGCGCTGCGCCCGTTGCAGCACGGATGGCGCCTGTCGGCTTGGGCGTGGACCCTCACGGCGGCCTACGGGGCCATTGACGAGGTCCACCAGAGCTTCGTCCCCGGCCGCAACGCCGACCCGATCGATGCGCTGGCCGACGCCACCGGGGCGCTGGTCATTGTTTTGGCGGTGTGGTTGGTCGGGCGTGGTCGGAGGTGACCTGCCGCACGCGCATCGGCGGAAATCCTTTTCCGGTGCAATTGGTCCTGTTTTCTGGCTGCCCCTCGACGAAACTCCTGCCCCTTTCGCCCCATGGCGTGCCAACCGAACCGCGACTAGACTTCGCGCCCCTTGCCGCCCATGCGGTCACGTGGAGCCCCCCCAACGATGCACGGTGTGATTTTCGACATGGACGGAGTCCTCGCAGACTCGAACGAAACCCACTTTCAGGCGTTCATCCGCATGGGCCAAGAACTGGGAGTGCCGTTTCCCCGGGCCATGCTCGAGCGCTCGTTCGGGATGCATAACAATCAGATCTTTCCGATGTGGCTGGGCGCCGACCTGCCGCAGGCGCGCATCGACGCGCTGGCCGCTCGCAAGGAAGCGCTGTACCGCGAGCTCGCCCACGACACCCTGCAACCCGTTGCCGGTGCTGTGGAACTATTCAACGCCATGCGCCATGCCGGGTGGCGGCTGGCCGTGGCATCGTCAGGCCCGGGAGCCAACGTGCGCCTCGCATTGGACGTCCTGGGGCTGGCGGGACAGCTGCACGCCGTCGTGACAGGCGACGACGTGACACACGGCAAGCCCGCCCCGGACGTGTTTCTGCTGGCGCTGCAAGGATTGGGGCTGCCTGCCGCCAGTTGCGTGGTGATCGAGGACGCGCCGAACGGTATCGAGGCCGCCCGTGCCGCTGGAATCGCGGTCGTGGCGGTGACCACGTCCAAGCCCGCGCACGCCCTGACGAATGCAGACTTGGTGGTCGAGACCCTGTCCCGGCTGGGACCACAAGTGCTGCACGACGTGATCAAGCGACACGCCACGGCCTGACCCGTGTGAACGACTCGGCAGCCCGCCACCGCCCATGTCGCACGCAAGCGGGTCCCCCTCTGCCCCGCATATTTCCCTACACGATCGCGATTGACTCCCCGACCACAATCGGCAAACCTTCCTTACGGATCCGCGCAGATCCACCCGGCCACCGGGCGCCCTCCCCGGCTTCCTTTCCGCAGCCCCCAAGCGCGCTGAAGAGGACGTCCATGCATCGTCGCTCCACTGGCCTGAACGCGTCGGTCTCGGTCTTGGTTGCGCTGGCCGCCGCGCTTTGGTCGCAACCTTCCCATGCCGGCGTGACGTCTACTGTCCCGACGACCGTGCTGGTCGAAGGATCGGTCCAGTCCTCAGCCGGGGGTCCGGCCACCGACGGGTCCTACGGCCTGACATTTGCAATCTACGGCGACGAGCTGGGCGGCACCGCGGTCTGGTTTGAGGGACCGGTCACCCGAACCGTCAAGGGCGGCGCATTCGACCACGTGTTGGGTTCCGTCAAACCGCTGACGGCTCAGACCATCGGCACGCTGGGCAAAAACGTCTGGCTGGGCGTCAAAGTCGGCACGGAACCGGAGATGCCCCGCCGCCCTCTGCACTCCGTCCTCTATGCGCGCAAGGCAGGCAGCGCCGATGCGATCGGGTGTTCTGGCTGCATCGGTGAAAACCATTTGGCAGCCAGCGTGCTGCAGCCGTACGCCAAGACGGCCGCTCTGGCCAAGGTCGCGACCACGGGCAAGTATGAGGATCTGGCGGTCGCCATCGACCTCAGCACGTACATCAAGACGGCAAGTGTGGCCAAGGTTGCCACGACCGGTGCCTACGCGGACCTCATCGACGAGCCCGACCTGTCCGCTTACGTCAAGTCCGCGGCGCTGAAGACGGTCGCCAGTTCCGGGGCCATCGAGGACCTCAGTAGCGCCCCAACGCTCGCCAAGGTGGCAACTTCGGGCTCGTACGCCGACGTCACCAAGGCTCCCACCGTGCCGAAGGTGGGGCAGGTCTGCGGCACCGGTCTCATCCTCCGGGGTTTGATGGCTGACGGCACCTACGACTGCATCCGCGCCACCGACGAGTCGCTGCTGCCCCCCGATGGCTTGGACGAAATCTCCAACGGCTTCATCAGCAACGAGTTCCTGGACTCTATCCCGGGACCAGCCGGTGTCGCGATCTTGGACAACAATCCGATCGGCAAGGCCATCGAGCTGGTCGTCGACGATATCGGTGTCGCGAAGGACCTCGCGGTCAAGGTCGACTTGGTCAACACCAAGATCAACACGCTGCAAGTCTTCCTCTACGACCCCGAGAACAACGAGTACGTCCTGCACGACAAGACCGGAGCCGGCACGGTCCTGAAGACCTCGTGGCCCACGCCGACCAAGACCGTCAGCGGCGACCTCGGCTCCTGGGTCGGCAAGAACCCCAAGGGCAAGTGGATCCTCAAGACCATCGACTCCGACTTCTTGAACAACGGCAACGACGGTCAGGTCAACAGCTGGTCGATCGAGCTGACGACCGCGTCCAACAAGAAGGCGCACGTGACCTCGTGGTTGACCGCGACGGGCAGCGTGACAGCGAAGAATCTGGTCTCGTTCCCGCCGACGATGCCTGAGACGGCGATGTACCGTTGGAACGTCTGGACCACCTACGACTTTGCCCAAGGCTGGATGGCGGGCAACGACGCGACCCTCTTCGGCGGCATCAACCCCAGCACCTGGGGCGACGGCCAGGTCTACGCGGGCAGCCTCTCCTCCGACAAGGCCGTGTTGCGGACCTTGTTCAACCAAAAGGCGTACCAAGCGCCCAACGCCGTGGTGCACATGGGCACCTACCGCGACCACTTCTCTCCGACCGGCGGCCGCTTTGCAGGCGCCCTGTTCCGCATCAAAAACACGACCGCCAGCGCCATCAACTGGACGCCCCGCTTCTACTTTTCGTCCAACTATGGCTACTTCTACGAGTACGCAAGCGCCGCGCTGAACGGCTCGACCGTCTGGACGTACACTGCCAACTGCTGGTCATGCGACGGGTCCGTGACCATGACGATCCCGCCCAACCGCACCAGCACCGCTGTCTTCATCTCCGCCGGCGGCCCCGTGTTCTTCAACGGCAGCGCGAACTACGGCATCCTGCGGCCGCTGGTCCTTGCCTTCCACAGCAACAGCCTGACGTTGCCGGCAGGGCTTGAGTACGTGGATGACCTGAACACGGCGGCGAACGGGTGGACCGACTAGGCCCGACCCGCTGCTACGCCCTGCGCCTCCGACAACCTCAACTGCACGTTGCCAACGGATGACCGTCAAGTCTGGGGAGGTTCCGTCTTTGCGTGCACCTGCTCGAGGTCGACCGGCTCGCCTCCGTCGGCCATGGTGACACCCAACCCTTCGCTTTCAAACCGCTTGGGGTCAATCACGGCATCCCTACGTGCGCGACGGTGGCGGAAGAGTTCGACGACGATTCCCGCGAACACCGTCACCACCGCGCCGACTGCCAGCAGTCCGAACACCGCGTTCGTGATGTTCCGTTGAAGCGATTCCGGCTGCCGCCAGGCACGTAGCAAGCTGTCCCACATGGCCTTCTCCCATTCGCCGGGCAACTGGCCACCGGTGCGCGATCCAGTTATCCCGGCCAGTGCATTCACGCAAGGGCACCTCGGACGATTCACATTGTGCCGGTTTTGCCAGTGGTCTTCGATGGGATGGCTGGGGTGAGCGTGTAGCAACTTCCATGGTTCGCGGCGCGGCGGTGCGCTTGACAAGTCGGTCGGGAGGGCGCATGTTCCAACTCGCACTGTGATTCTGTTCACAATGCACACGGATTCACAGCCCGATACTCACAGCCCGGAGGTTCCTGTGGTCGCCCACCGCACCATCGAACGCCTGAGCGTGTACCGCCGAATCGCGACGCTGATGCACGGCAAGGGGACGATGCACGTCTTCTCACACGAGCTGGCGGCCCGCTCAGGATCCACCGCTGCTCAGGTCAGGCGCGACCTGATGCTTGCCGGCGTCACGGGCAGTCCGGCGAAGGGATACCTGGTGTCCGCGTTGATTGCCCGAGTCAACGCCGTCCTGGACCACCCGGAGGGCTTGCAGGTTGCGCTCATCGGCGTCGGCAACTTGGGCCGAGCGTTCCTTGCCTACTTCTTGGGGCGCAAAGCCAACTTGAACATCGTCGCCGCCTTCGACGCCGACCCGGCCAAGGTGGGGCGGGTCATCCAGGGCTGCCGATGCCTGCCCATGCAAGACCTGGTGCCCACTTGCCGCAGCCTTGGCGTGCACGTCGGCCTCGTCACGGTTCCGGCCGACCAGGCGCAGGCGGTCACCGATGCGCTGCTTGAGGCAGGCGTCCGCGGCATCCTCAACTTCGCGCCGGCCAAGATCCGCGTCCCGGAAGGCGTGTTCGTCGAGCACGTGGACATCACGGCGCTGGTCGAGAAGGTCGGGTACTTCGCTGCCCGCCAGAACAAGGAGACCCCATGAGCGCGGTCGAGCAAGTCGTCGCCCAGTACCCCGGCGCGGCGCGTGACAGCCTGATCCCGATCCTGCAGGCCGTCCAGGAGGTCGACGGCTACCTGTCGCGTGAGGCCGTCAGCGTCATCGCCCGGCACCTGCAGCTGGCGCCCAGCAAGGTGTACGGCGTCGCGACGTTCTACAACCAGTTCCGCTTCCAGCCGAAAGGCCGCTTCCACGTTCAGGTCTGTCGGGGCACTGCCTGCCACGTCAAGGGCTCGGCGGCGGTGCTGGAGTCGCTGAAGCGGACGCTGAAGCTGGAGCCGGGTCAGACGGCGCGGGATGGGTCGTTCAGCCTCGAGGTCGTGGCGTGCATCGGCGCGTGCGGCTTGGCGCCGGTGCTGAGCGTGAACGGCGAGATCCACGCCGGCGTCGCACCGGACAAGGTCAACGGCATCCTGGGCGTGTACCGAAAGCGGGTCGCAGATTAGCGAGGTGGATGGAATGATTCCCGAATGCAAGGATCTGGCGTGTGATGCCTGCCACCCCGAGGGGGAGCTGCCCTGCCCGCGTCTGGCGGACCACGTGCTCGCGGCGACGCGTGCGGGACCGGCCCCCGACGCCACGACCGTCGCGCTGCTGGCGGCCCTGAGACGCGAGGATGTGCTGCGGCCTACCGTGTACGTCGGCACCGGCACGTGCGGCTTGGGTGCGGGCGCCGGCAGGACGGTCGCAGCGGCATTGGCATGGCTGAACGAGCACGGCGTCGAGGCCGATCTGGTCGAAGTCGGCTGCATCGGCTACTGCTCGGCCGAGCCCCTTCTGGACGTTCAGCTTCCGGGCCGCCCCCGTCTGTCGTTCACCCACGTGACGCAGGAGAAGGTCGCAGAAGTCCTGGAAGGTACGCTGGCCGGCACGCCACCCACCCACGACGTGCTGGGGCAGTTCCGCGCGCCCGCCCACGAGCCCTGGGCCGACCTGCCGTGGCTGGACGAGCACCCGTTCTTCGCGCCGCAAATGCGCTGGGTGCTGGCCGGTTGCGGGAACATGGACCCCAAGCGTATCGAAGAGGCCATTGCCCACGGTGCCTGGCGGTCGATGGCGGCCATGCTGCACGGACAGACGCCGGCGGAGGTCTGCGACACAGTCGACCAGGCCGGGCTGCGTGGACGCGGCGGCGGCGGCTTTCGCACCGGAGTGAAGTGGAAGATGGCGCTGGCGGCCGAGGCTGACCGCAAGTACCTGATCTGCAACGCGGACGAGGGCGACCCCGGCGCCTTCATGGACCGCGCCGTCATCGAGGGGGACCCGCACCGTCTGCTCGAAGGCATCGCCATCGCGTCGTACGGCATCGGCGCTTCCAAGGCGTACGTCTACATCCGCGCCGAGTACCCTTTGGCGATCAAGCATCTGGAGATCGCCATCCGCCAGGCCAAGGCCTACGGGCTGCTGGGCCCCGACATCCTGGGAAGCGGCTTCAATCTGGAGGTCGTGATCAAGAAGGGCGCCGGCGCCTTCGTGTGCGGCGAGGAAACCGCCCTGATCCACAGCATCGAAGGCAAGCGCGGCATGCCCCGGCCCCGGCCGCCCTACCCCACAGAGCGCGGCCTGTTCGGCAAGCCAACCGTCATCAACAACGTCGAGACGCTGGCCAACCTGCCCTCGCTGCTGACGATGGGCTGGCAGGCGTTCGCCGCGGTCGGCACGGCCAACTCCAAGGGCACCAAGGTCTTTGCGCTGTCGGGCAAGGTCGAACGGACGGGGTTGGTGGAAGTCGCGATGGGCACCCCACTGCGCGACATCGTGTTCGGCGTCGGTGGCGGTTGCCCCAACGAAAAGCGGTTCAAGGCCGTGCAGATCGGCGGCCCGTCCGGCGGCTGCATCCCCGACCAGCACATGGACATCCTGGTCGACTATGACGAGCTGAAGACCGTAGGCGCGATGATGGGTTCCGGCGGCCTGGTGGTGATGGACGAGAACACGTGCATGGTCGACGTGGCCAAGTTCTTCATGGACTTCATCCAACGCGAGTCGTGCGGCAAGTGCATCCCGTGCCGCGAGGGCACGCGGCGAATGCTCGAGACGCTCGAACGCATCACCCGCGGTCGGCAGGCCGAGACGGGCACCGACGCCCTCGAGCGTTTTCAAGGCGTGCTGTACCTGGAACGGCTGGGCGGCGTGATCAAGGACACCAGCCTGTGCGGTCTGGGACAGTCGGCGCCCAACCCGGTGCTCTCGACGCTGCGGTGGTTCAAGGAAGAGTACGAAGAGCACGTGTTCGACCGGCACTGCCGCGCCGGTGCCTGCACGGATCTGCTGACGTTCTCGATCGATCCCGACCTGTGCAACGGCTGCACGCTGTGCGCCCGCCGCTGCCCGTCCGGTGCCATTCTGGGGACGGCCAAGAGCCCCCACTACATCGTCGCCGAAAAGTGCGTGCGCTGCGGCACCTGCCTGACCGACTGCAGGCGCCACGCGGTGGTGGCAGCCTAGCGAGACAGTCCCCGGAACGCGGGCCAGAGGAACCAGGAGGCGAACGTGATCCGCATCGAAGCCAACGACAAGGTGATCGAGGGCAAGGCAGGCGAGACGCTGCTGACGACGCTGCGCAGGGGCGGCATCCACATCCCCACCCTGTGCCATCTGGAGGGCCTGCTGCCCAGCGGTGCGTGCCGGATGTGCGTGGTCGAGGTCGAGGGCCAGAACGGCCTCGTCCCCAGCTGCGCCTTTCCCGTACACGATGGCATGAAGGTCCACACGCACACGCGACGCGCCACACGCGCCCGCAAGACCATCATCGAGCTGCTGCTGGCCAACCACCCCGATGACTGCCTGTACTGTTCCCGCAACAAGGACTGCCAGTTGCAGGACATGGCAGCCGAGCTGGGCGTGCGGCAACGGCGCTACTCGGGCGGCCGGTGCGTCGCGCGCCCCGACATCTCGAGCCTGTCGGTCGTGCGCGAGCCCGCCAAGTGCATCCTGTGCGGCAAGTGCGTGCGCGTGTGCGAGGAAGTGCAGAGCGTGTCGGCCATCGACTTCATCGGCCGTGGCTCGCACACCAAGGTCGGCCCCGCGTTCGACACCGGCCTGCACGTGTCCAGCTGCGTCGACTGCGGCCAGTGCATCCTCGCCTGCCCGACCGGCGCGCTGTCGGAACGCAGCAGCTTCAAGAACATCCTGTCCGCCATCGACGACCCCAAGAAGCACGTGTTGGTGCAGCACGCGCCCGCCGTGTCGGTGACGCTGGGCGAGCTGTTCGGTGCCAAGCCGGGCGTCGACGTCGCGGGACTGATGACGGCGGCGCTGCGACGGCTGGGCTTTGACCGCGTGTTCGACACCAGCTTCGCCGCCGACCTGACCATCATGGAAGAGGCAAGCGAGCTGGTGCAGCGCATCACGCAGAACCAGCCGATGCCGATGTTCACCAGTTGCTGCCCGGCGTGGGTCGACTTTGCCGAGCAGAACTTCGCAGACCTGCTGCCCAACCTGTCGACCTGCAAAAGCCCGCAGCAGATGCTGGGCGCGGTGCTGAAGTCTTGGTACGCCAAGCGCGAAGGTTTGGACCCCAAGGACATCTTTACCGTGGCCGTGATGCCCTGCACGGCCAAGAAGACCGAGGCCCGCACCCACGGCATGGACCACGATGGCGTGCCCGACGTCGACGCAGTGCTGACCACCCGCGAGCTGGCCCGTATCATCCGAATGCGCAACATCGACCTGGCCTCGCTGGAACCCGAAGCGGCCGACACGCCATTCGGCGGCCGATCGACGGCGGGCAAGCTGTTCGGTGCCTCAGGTGGCGTGATGGAAGCCGCGATTCGCACGGCCCATGTCATGGTCACCGGCAAGGAGATGGACAACCTGAAGGTCCAGGCGGTGCGAGGGATGCAGGGCGTCAAGGAAGGCCGGGTGAAGATGGGCGATCTCGAGATCGGCGTCGCCGTCGTCAGCGGTCTGGCCAACGCCCGCAAGCTGGCCAACGAGGTGCGCGCCGGCCGCAAGGACATCCAGTTCATCGAGGTCATGGCCTGCCCCGGCGGTTGCATCAATGGCGGCGGGCAACCCATCGGCGCCGACATCGAAGCCGTCAAGGCGCGGGCCCAAGCGCTGTACCTGATCGACCGCGACGGCGACATCCGCACCTCGCACGCCAACCGCGACGTCCAAAGGCTATACGACGAGTTTCTGGGCAAGCCGCTGGGACACGAGAGCCACCGGTTGCTGCACACCGAATTCAAGGCGAGAACCGCTGGGGAGTAAGGCCGTGCCCATCGTCCCCCTCATCAGAACCCTGCGCGAGCGTTGCCGCGTTTGCTATACCTGCGTGCGCGAGTGCCCAGCCAAGGCCATCCGTATCTCGGGTGGCCAGGCGCAGGTGATCTACGAGCGCTGCATCGGGTGCGGGAACTGCGTGCGGGTGTGCTCCCAGGGAGCCAAGACCATCCTGTCGGACGTGGCGCGGGTCGAGCAGTTGCTGGGGTCGGGCCATCGGGTGGCGGCGCTGGTCGCTCCCAGTTTTCCGGCCGAATTCACCGATGTTGCCCCGGCTCGCGTCATCGGCATGTTGCGGTCGGCGGGTTTCGAGCTGGTGGCGGAAGTGGCGTTCGGCGCGGATCTGGTGGCCGACCGCTACCGCAAGCTGCTGGAGTCTTCGCATGGCCGACGGCACATCGCGACGACCTGTCCCGCCGTGGTGGGCTACGTCGAGCGGTACGCGCCCGCGCTGGTGCCCTACCTGGCCCCCATCGTGTCGCCCATGATCGCCATGGCCCGCGTGCTGCGCCAGAAGTACGGCGAGGACTTGCAGATCGTGTTTCTGGGTCCATGCATCGCCAAGCGGGCCGAGGCGACGGCATTTGGCGGTGAAGTTGCTTCCGTCCTGACGTTTCCGGAGCTGAGGACCCTGCTGCAGAACCGCGGCGTGACCGGCGACAGCGCGACCGACAGCGAATTCGACCCGCCGCACGCCCGTTTGGGGGGACTGTTTGCCGTCAGCGGCGGGCTGCTGGAGACGGCGGGCGTGCAGGACGACCTGATCACGGGGCGCGGCGCGGTGGTGGACGGGCGCAGCGTGTTCGTCGACGCGATCCACGAGTTCGAGGCAGGCGCCATCGACGCGCGACTGCTGGAGATCCTTGCGTGCAGCGGCTGCATCATGGGCCCGGGGCTGAGCAACCGGGCGCCGCTGTTCAGCCGCAAGAGCCGGGTCAGCAGCTATGTGCGCGAACGCCTGAAGCGCTTCGACATCACCAAGTGGTTCGAGGACATGGACGGCTTCGCGGACCTGAATCTGGCGCGGAGCTATGAGGAGAACGACCACCGACTGGCCAGCCCATCACCAGACGAGCTGACCGAGCTGCTGGCAAAAATGGGCAAGCGAGCGCCATCCGACGAGCTGAACTGCGGCGCGTGCGGCTATGACACCTGCGTCGAGCACGCCATCGCGATCCACCAGGGTCTGGCCGAGAGCGAGATGTGCCTTCCCTACACCATCGACCAGCTGCGGCGGGCGGTGGGCGAGCTGCACGAGTCCAACCAGCAGCTGGCGACGACGCAAGAGGCGCTGCTGCAGGCCGAGAAGCTGGCGAGTCTGGGGCAACTGGCGGCCGGCATCGCGCACGAGGTCAACAACCCACTGGGGATCGTGTTGATGTACGCGCACTTGCTGCAGGAAGAGTGCGGTCCTGATTCGCCGATGGCCGAGGACCTGACGCTGATTGCCGAGCAGGCGGACCGCTGCAAGAACATCGTCGCCGGGCTGTTGAACTTTGCGCGGCAACGGCAGGTGCTGCTGCAGCCCGTTGATGTGCGGGATCTGGTCCAACGCAGCTTGCGCGCAGTGCCCGCCCCCCAGAACGTCGCGCTGCAGGTCGAGACGAGCGGCGATGACCCTGCGGCCGAGCTGGACCGCGACCAGTTGATTCAGGTGCTGACCAACCTGATCCACAACGCCTATGACGCCATGCCGCACGGTGGGACGCTGACACTGAAGACGGCCGGGGACACACAGTCGGTGTGGTTCGTTGTGCAGGACACGGGTGTCGGCATCCCCCCCGCCAACATGCCCAGAATCTTCACGCCCTTCTTCACGACCAAGCCCATGAGCCGCGGAACCGGCCTCGGACTCGCCGTCACGTACGGCATCGTCAAGATGCACCGTGGCGACCTGCAAGTGGAGTCCAACGCCGACCCGGCGAAGGGTCCAACGGGCACGACATTCCGCATCACGCTGCCGCGACACGGCAAGGTGGACTGAGATGAACCAGACAAGCCAAGACAAGCTCTCCGGAACCGGCTGCACGGTGCTGCTGGTGGACGATGATCAGGATTTCCTGTTCCAAGCCTCGACCCGGCTGCGCCACGACGGCTACACCGTCCTCGAGGCGCAGGGTCAAGCGGCGGCGGAGGAGCTGTTGCCCACCGCACAGTTCGACGTCGCCGTGCTGGACTTGATGATGGAGCACATGGACAGCGGCTTCGTCCTCTGCCACCGCATCAAGCGCAAGTACCCGAAAGTGCCCGTGCTCTTGGTGACGGGGGTGGTGGGCGAGACGGGGCTCGAGTTCGACGCCTCCACTGCGGAAGAGCGGCGCTGGATTCGGGCGGACGTGCTGCTGGCCAAGCCGGTGCGCTACGAGCAGCTGAAGGGCGAGATCGAGCGACTGCGGGCCTTGGCCTGACACACCCTTGCGCCAAGGACGGCATGGACACGCTCCGCATCCTCATCGTCGACGACGAACCCGGCATCCGCACCGCCATCGCTCGCGCGCTGCGCCACTACCGCATCACGCTTCCGGAATTCCACGCCGACTTCGCCGTCACCCTCGATCAGGCGGCCACCGGCGAGGAAGCGCTGGAGAAGATCGCCGCTGACCCGCCCGACCTGATGCTGCTGGACCACAAGCTGCCCGGCATGTCTGGCGTGGACGTGCTGGAGCGGTTGGCAGAGCAGAAGGCGCAAGTCCTGACGCTGATGATCACGGCGTATGCGTCGCTGGAGACAGCGGTCAACGCAACCCGGCGCGGGGCCTACAACTTTCTGGCCAAGCCGTTCACCCCCGACGAGCTGAAGGCCGCCATCTTCGAGGCGGTCAAGCACCTTGCCGTCCAGCGTCAGGCCCGGCGGCTGGCCGACGAGCGACGGCGTGTGCGGTTCGAGTTCCTGTCGGTCGTGGCACATGAGCTCAAGGCGCCCACCTCTGCCATCGAGGGCTATCTGCAAATGCTGCAGGACCGCACGCTGGGCAACGACCTGTCGGCCTATGGCATGGTGCTGGACCGCGCGCTGTTCCGGCTGGACTCGATGCGCAAGCTGTTGGCGGACTTGCTGGACCTGACACGCATCGAGTCGGGGCAGAAACGACGCGAGCTGCAAGAGGTCGACGTGCAGGACGTGGCGCGTGGCGCAGTGGAGCTGGCGGCGGAGCAAGGTGCGCCACGAGGCATCACGGTCGCGCTGACCGCGGGCGAACCCGTGTCGATGCAGGCGGACAGGGGAGAGGTCGAGCTGATCCTCGCCAACCTGCTGTCGAATGCCCTGAAGTACAATCGCGATGGCGGCCGCATCGACGTGACGGTGCGAAGGCTGGCGGACAAGGTGGAGCTGCGCGTCGCCGACACCGGCATCGGCCTGTCGGAGGAGGACAAGGCCAGGCTGTTCGGCGAGTTCGTGCGGGTGAAGAACGAGCAGACGCGGCACATCGAAGGCAGCGGTTTGGGACTGTCGATCGTGCGCAAGCTGGCCAACCTGTACGGCGGCGAGGCTGGGGTTCAGAGCGAGTTGGGCGTCGGCAGCTGCTTTTGGGTGCGTGTCTGAAGGGGGGTCAGGTAGGACCATTTGGCAGTTTCGACGGACCTGTCTTCGTCACCACCGGTCGTCGCCCCTGCATTCCCGCTTGACCCACGCCCCTGCCCTCGGCAAGGTCCAACCCCGCAGGCCGGCAGATCGGCCGTGAGGAGAGGACCGTGCAATACCGACGTTTGGGCCGCAGCGGCTTGCAAGTCAGCGTCCTGTCGCTGGGTTCGTGGGTCACCTACCACAACCAGGTCGACACCCACGCGGCCCGCGAGCTGATGGCCGTCGCCCGCGACGCAGGCGTGAACTTCTTCGACAACGCCGAGGCCTACGCCGGTGGCAAAAGCGAAGAGGTGATGGGAGAGGCCATTCGCGCGCTGGGCTGGCCGCGCCTGAGCTACGTCATCTCGACCAAGTTCTTCTGGGGCCTCGGCCCGGGCGACTACCCGGTGAATGCCCGCAACACCCTGAACCGCAAGTACTTGATGCAGGCCATCGACGGCTCGCTGCGGCGTTTGGGACTGGACTTCGTCGATCTGGTCTACTGCCACCGCCCCGACCCGAACACGCCGATCGAAGAGACGGTGTGGGCGATGCACGACATGATTACGCAGGGCAAGGCGCTGTACTGGGGCACCAGCGAGTGGTCTGCGGGCGAGATCCGCAAGGCATGGAACGTCGCCGACCGCCACCACCTGCACAAGCCCGTCGTCGAGCAACCGGAGTACCACCTGTTCCACCGCCACCGGGTCGAGGAGGAGTACGCCCCCCTGTACGACGCGATCGGCACCGGCCTGACGACCTGGAGCCCGCTGGCCAGCGGCTTGCTGACCGGCAAGTACAAGGCCGGCATTCCGAAGGACAGTCGGGGCGCGATGGCGAACCTCTCGTTCCTGCTGCCCGGCCTGACCGACCCGAAGCGACATGAGGCCGTCGCGCACCTGGAGGTTCTGGCGGTCGAGTTGGGTGTGCCCTTGGCGCAGCTGGCCATCGCCTGGGTGGCGCGCAACCCGCGGGTCAGCACGGTGATCACCGGCGCGTCGAACCTCGCACAGCTACATCAGAATCTCGGATCGATGGCGGTGGTCGACATGCTGACGCCTGAGGTGCTGCAGCGCATCGACACGATCTGCGCAGGGCTGACGGGGCTGGACTGATCGCCGCACCTACCTGCCGGCCAGCGCTCGCGCCAGCGCCGCCCGAATCGGCTCGGACGTCGGGTCTGCCACTGCCGCCTTGCGAAGGGGCGCCACGGCCTCTGCGTGCCGCTGCCGCGCCATCAGCGCCTGCCCCAGATTGAACAGCAGCGTCGCGTCACCGGGGGCGGCCTGCACGGCCAGCTGCAGGTGCTCGATGGCCAGCTCGTGGTCGCCCAGCGTCGCCAGCACGATGGCCAGATTGCCGTGTACTTCCGGATCGTTTGGACGCGCGAGCAGCACGGCCCGGAAATGCGCGATCGCTTCCTGCGGCTGACCCTGACGGGCAAGCGCGATGCCAAGCAAGCGGTGCGCGTCGACGTTGTTCGGGTTGCGTTGCAGGGCCTTGCGAAACTTCGCCTCGGCCCCCGGCAGGTCGCCCGCCTGGAAGTGCAACGTCGCCGCACGCACCCACGAGGCGTCATCGACAAAGGCATCCCGAATGCTTCGCAGCCCGTCGGGCGGAAGATTGACGAATTCCGGGATGTTGGCCGCGCGGTTCGGGGTCGTGAAGCGGTCCAGCACCAGGGGTGGCGAGTCCAGACCGGCGGCGTCGACGTGCGTCAGGAACAGCTGCGTGTAAGGCCCGTGGACCTTGGACGAGAACACCAGCCACCGCCCGTTTGGCGACCAGCTGTGCCAGGAGTTCATGCGCGGCGTGTTGCACGCCATGCGACGGGCGACGCCACCCTGCGCGGGCAGGATCCACAGCGTGCTGTCCGGCTGCAACAGCATGAAGTTCTTGGCCTGCGTAAAGACGATCCACCTGCCGTCGGGCGAGTAGCGGGCGAAAAAATGGCTCATACCGCCGCCCGTCGCCCCGGCAATCGGCTCGGCCACGCCACCTGCGCCATCATTGAAGGGAATGCGATACAGATCGAACTTGAACTCCCTTCCGCCACTCAGGAATTCTGCGACCTCTGACGGGTCCAGCAGCGCCTTGTCGTGCTTCAGTCCCAAGTCGTAGGCAGTGGCGCGGGCGAACACGATGAACTTGCCGTCGGGACTCCACGACGGGTTGCTCTGCACAAAGCGCGGGTCATCGGCGCCCGGCAGCGCCGCGAACGTGCGGGTGTCGCGGCGATAGACCGCCAGAATGCCCTTGACCGGGAAGAACAACTGGCTGTATTCCAAGTCTTTTGTCGGTACGAACACGGACCGATCCTTGACGGTCGAGACCACGAACCGGCCATCCGGCGACACCGACGACAGCAGCCCGAAAGTCTGGGTGCCGTCCTCACGGCGGAAGTCGCTCCACGTGATGACCTTGTCGCGCGACAGCACGGTCTCGGTCGCCGTGTCCGCAAGTGCGTAAGATCCCTTGTCGTTCGAGTAGTCCACGTCCATCCCCAGCGTCTTGCCGTCCGCTGAGAACGAGTGGCAGTTGCCGCAGACCGGCAGCCCCGTCAGGACCACGGGCGGTGGCGTGCGCGACGACACGGGACCGAAACGCCAGCGGATCAAGCTGGGGTCCTTCACCGCATCGATGAACGGCAGGTTGACCTCGCGATAGAACAGCGGGGCGCCCACCGGGTCAGCAGACGTCGTGAAGGCCGCACCTCCGCTCGCCAACGGCTCGCCCGCCGCACGCCGGACGACGGCCACGACCGTCACGTGTGCCGCCGCGTCGCGCGAACGGTCACGCATGACCTGCCACTGCGCGTCGGTGGGCGTCCATTCGCGGCCCGATACGGCCGCCACAAGAGGTTCGCGGCCATCGGCGAATGCGACGCGCACCGCCCAGCCGTCGGCCTGAGTCGCGTCGGCCCAACGCCAGGTCGGAGGCGCGAGGTCGGGCGGAAAGATTGTGTCTGCAAGAGGTTGCGTCAGCCGCAGCCCCCCAGGTCCGACGCCCTGCCCCAGCGCGGCCAGCGCCGCCTGCTCGAACGCAGGAACGGTCGCTTCGGCTGCGGACGACGGTGCAGCGGGGGCGGGACCCCGGCACGCGAGCAGCATGGCCAGCGTCGGCAGGATCGCCCACAGATGGCCAGAACGCCTCGTCATGGCTCGACTTCCTCCGTCGGTTCAGCCGCGGGGGGCGGGGCAAATCGGGCCAGGTTGCGGTCGAACCAAGGGCCGATGTCCTCACCGAACGCGTACGGCGCCTCGACCACCGGCAGGTTCCACAGCGCCAGCAGCCCACGCTTGTGGGCGGCGACCTTCAGGTTGTGTGTGGGGTCCTGGTTGCGGCCGACAGCAAAATCGACCTGTTCACGATAGGGCAGGAACACCAGCACGTCATAGCGCGCGGCGGCGGTCCGGCACTGGTCGACGAACGCCTGGTTGTTGTGGCGCTCCTCATGTTCGCTCTGGTTCTGCAGCCAGTAGGCCAGGTAATCGATCACGGTCTTGTCCGAGACGAAGGCGTCGTGCTCGGTCTCGGCGGAGATCTTGCGCTTCAGGGCCTCCTCGCGGATCCGCCGGCGCTGGACGACGTCGTTGACGCCGCGCCACGAGTCTCGCCCGTTCTCCCGCAGCACCCCCAGCACATGGTCCTGGATGTACGGAACCTGCAAGTGTGAAGCGAGGTTGTGGGCCAACGTGGTCTTGCCGCAACCTGCCGATCCGACGATGCCGATGCGCATGGAAAGCCTCCTGCCAGAGGACGAGAGCCTAGGCCAGCACACCTTTGCCAGCAACACACAACCGCGTCCGGCAAGAGGTTGCCGCGTCTGCCCAGCACCTGCCGCCGCGCGGGCTGCTCAGGCCCCACCGCTGTCGGGTCCGCCAGAATCGTGGCTTTGCTTCGCCCCGGAACAGGCCTATCCTCGCCAAGTCTTCGATACCGTTGTCTCCCCCCTGTCCCTGAGAGGCTTCTTATGCCGAATGCAAGTGGGTTCCTTTCCGTCTGGCTGCGAGTCTTCACCGCCGTGGTCTTGGTCTCGCTGACCGTCGCGTGCAGCGACAGCGGCTCCACCAGCCAGAACATCACCCTGCCCGACACGACCCAGTCGGACCTGACGGGCCTGGACGTCGCGGCCGACGCCGACACCGCGCAGCCCGACACGACGGCTGACGCGGAGACCGACGACGCCACGGTGCCCGACGTGACCCCCGACGTGGAACCGGATGTGGAACCGGATGTTGCGGGCGACGTGGCGCCGGATGTGCTGCCTGACGTGGTCCCCGACGTCGCACCCGAAGTGGCCGAAGACATCGTCGACGTGCAGGACACGGTCGAAGTGGTCGAGGACGTGCAACCCGACATCCAGCCTGACGTTCAACCCGACGTGCAGCCCGACGTCGTCGACACGGCCGACACGCAAGAGCCGACGTGGGGCACGTTTACGCCGTCTGGCTGCACCAAGTTCGTCAACACGAACAGCGACGGCACCGTCAACCCGTTCATCAGCCCCGCGCGCGACGGCCAATTCTACGTCAGCTACGTCGCCAAGGGCGGCAACCTGATGCTCGCGTGGGAGGACCCGACGGCCTGCAAGACCGTCGTCGCCCCCATGCAGGTCAACAAGACCGCCGGCGACGTGTACTACTGGGGCGCCGTTGCGGTGGTTTCGGACAAGGCCGGCAACTTCTATGCCGTGTGGGAGGGCGCGTTCGGCACCGACGCCGAGATCTCGTTCGCATGGTCCAAGACGGGCAAGGACTTCAGCGCGCCCATCGAGCTCGTGTCGACCAGCACCAACGGCCAGGACCCCGCGCTGTGGGTGCCGGCGTCGGGCGAAGTGCACGCGGCCTGGCGCGGCCACCACGCGTTCGAACCGTGGTACGACCCCTACTACGCGTTCAACGGCAGCGTGTTCAGCGGCGGTAGCTTCTCGCCGGGCGTACTGGTCCACGCCGACGCCGAGCAGGACGACCAGGTGGCGCTTGGCGGCGACTCGATGGGCAACCTGTATCTGGCCTGGCAGACCTTCGACGGCGACATCTTCATCGCCCGCTCGACCGACGAGGGCAAGACCTGGAGCGCCCCCAAGAAGGTCAACGACGTCACGGGCAAGGCCAACGTCGGCAAGGCCAGCTTCATGGTCATCACGCCCGACGACCGCGTGGTGCTGATGTGGTCGGACTCGCGCACCGACAGCGAGGGCGACGTGTACGCGGACTCGAGCGCCGATGGTCTGACTTGGGGCGTGGATGTGATGGTCAACGACAACACCGCGCGCTACCAAGAGGATCCTTCGATGGTGGTGGCCACCGCCTCGGCCTGCAAGGGCGCCATCTACGCGGTCTGGCAGGACATGCGCAACAAGTCGAGCTACGACATTTACGCGGCACGGTCCACCGACGGCGGCAAGACCTGGTCTGCCAACGAAGCCATCGCCAAGGACGTGGAAGGCGACGAGATGAACCCCGCCATCACCGTTGATCAGTCATGCAAGGTCGGCGTGGCGTGGCGCGATGCGACCAAGAACGACTCGTTCGACATCGGCTCGACCTACTTTATCTGGTAACCCGCCCGGTCGACGCCGGCCATTCGCCCGATTCAGGCCCGGGGAATTCGCCCCGACGCCGCCCTCGCCCCATCGACACAAACGGGCCAGTGTGGCAGCGTCTCGCGCGGTTCGAGAACGTGACCCTTTGTCTCTCGGCCGCCCCACACTTCCGTGCGCCGCCCCTCGATTGGCAGGGGCACCGGCGAGGTCCCGATGCGACTCCATGCTCTTCTTCCTGCCGTGCTCGTCGTGCCCCTTGCCCTCACGGCAGTCGGCTGTGGAGACACCAAGGCGTCCGACGCTGTCACCGGTTGTCCGTCGGGCGCGCAGGACCATGATGGCGACGGCGCCTGCCTTCCCGACTGCGCAACCGCCAACCTGAGCTGCGAGCACGGCACCTGCTCTGACGCCAGCGGCCGCGCCCTGTGCGGGTGTGACTCCGGCTACGCGGGCACCACGTGCTCCGTCTGTGCCCCCACGTGGCAAGACAAGGACGGCAACGGCACCTGCAAGCCGGGCTGCGAGATCGCCAACGTCGCGTGCACGCACGGGTTTTGCTCCGACAAGACCGGCACCGCCCAGTGTGCGTGCAGCGAAGGCTACGCGGGCACGATCTGCGACCGCTGCGACACCGGCTGGCAGGACGCGGACGGCGACGGCATCTGCAAGCGCGCGTGCAGCACGGCAGGCTTGCAGTGCGGTCAGGGTTACTGCTCATCCGAGAGCGGAGTGGTCCACTGCAATTGCCCGATCGGCTACACGGGCGATGCGTGTGAGAAATGCACGACCGGCTTCCAGGACAAGAATCTCGACGGCATCTGCAAACCCACGTGCGCCAAGGCGAATTTGAAGTGCACCACCAACGGCGCCTGCTCCGACGAGTCCGGTACTGCCCAGTGCGAGTGCAAGAACGGCTACGCCGGGGCCAAGTGCACCAGCTGCGCGACCGGCTATCAGGACAAGAACAGCGACGGCGTGTGCGAGCCTGCTTGCGTGGTGGGCCAGTGCGGTCATGGCTCGTGCATCGACACGACGGGAGAAGCCGTCTGCGAGTGCGCCAAGGGCTATCAAGGCGCAAAGTGTCTCGTCTGCGCGGCCGGCTACCAGGACAAGGACGGCAACGGCGAGTGTCTGCCCGACTGCTCACAGGCCAACCTCGGCTGCCTGAACGGTGCGTGCAGCGACTTGTCCGGCACCGCCAAGTGCGCGTGCAACCTCGGTTATGCCGGCACTTACTGCATGGGCTGCGCGGTCGACTACCAGGACAAGGACGCCAACGGCGTGTGCCAGCCCGGATGCACCGAGTCGACGTGCGCCAAGGGCCTGTGCTCGGATGCCAGCGGCAGCGCAGTCTGCACCTGCCCGATCGGTTACACCGGCCCCACCTGCTCCATGTGCGCCGCCGGCTACCAGGACCAGGACGGCGACGGCGTCTGCAGTGCCGGATGCACGCTGGCAAATCTGGGTTGCAAGCACGGCGCATGCAGCGAACAAACCGGAACTGCGGTGTGCCAGTGCCCCGCCGAGTACATCGGCGCCAAGTGCGAGACGTGCGCCGCCGGAAATCAGGACGCGGACGGCAACGGCACCTGCGCGCCCACCTGCGACACCGCCAAGCTAGCGTGCGTCAAGGGCGCCTGCTCCGACGCGTCGGGCAAGGCGACGTGCGAGTGCGACGAAGGTTACGGCGGCGACCTGTGCGAGACGTGTGCGCAGGGCTGGCAGGACAACGACCAGAACGGCGCGTGCCTGGCCGCGTGCTCGACCGCCGATCTGGACTGCGGCCACGGTCAGTGCGCAGACACCACCGGCAAGGCCGCTTGCGTGTGCGAGGCGGGCTATGAGGGCGACACATGCAAGGCGTGCGTCGCCGGCTATCAGGATCTCGACGAGGACGGCGCCTGCTCGCCGACCTGCGACACCGCCAACCTCGCTTGCGTCTTCGGCAAGTGCTCGGATTCGGATGGCACCGCCGACTGCTTCTGCGACGACACCCACGCGGGCACGCTGTGCACCGAGTGCAAGGCTGGTCTGCAGGACAAGGACTCGAACGGCTCGTGCACGGCAGACTGCGGCACCGCGAACCTCTCGTGCAACAAGGGCACGTGCGCGGACACGACTGGCACTGCGGTTTGCGTGTGCGACGCTGGCTACAAGGGCGAGACGTGCGCCGCGTGCAACAGCGGCTGGCAGGACAACGACGACGACGGCGTCTGCCAGTTCGACTGCGCGTCTGCGGCCTTGGACTGCGGCAAGGGCTCGTGCTCGGACGCCACCGGCCAAGCGCTTTGCGTGTGCGACCAGGGCTATCAGGACAACGACCAGGACGGCAAGTGCACGGCCGGCTGCGCTGTGGCCGAGCTAAGCTGCCCGGAAGGTGAGACCTGCAACGACGCGTCGGGCGTCGCGGGGTGCCACAACCCGTGGCCGAACACCTGCGCCACGGTCAAGGGCATCACCCCCAACCCGCAAGACAACGTCTACACGCTGTTCTTTGCCAACGACCCGACCCGTCCCTGGCAGGCCTGGTGCGACGACATGGCCGGCACGCCGACCGAGTACCTGTCTGTCACTCCTGAGACCAACTACAGCACCTGCGAAGGCGGCGGCGGCTATCCTGCGGGCAAGGTGGTGACGACTTGGAGTCGCGTGCGCATCGACCCCGTGACGCTGGTCGTGACGGTGGACGACTACGCGTTTGCCACCTCGACCGGCGCCATCGCCGCGACGCCGGCCATCACCAAGGTTCCCTACGCGTCGGCGTGCAACTGCACGCTGGACAAGGGCGCCGCCGCGCGCATCGATCTGGCCGGCACGCGGTTCGAACTGGCCGACACGTTCTGCTCCACCGGCTTCCTCGCCTTTGGCGGCATCACCCCGGCCAACGGCCAAGGCCAGACCCTCGACCTGACGGGTGGCGGCTTCTGCGGCACGATTGGCCCCTGTACTCAGGGTGTGACGCCCGACCTGCAGCTCTCGCTCTTGCCGTGCCCCAACCACACGCAGGGCGCCACGTGCGCGGAGTGCACGCCTGACGCCACGGCGTGCGGCGGAGCGTGCGTGGTCTGCCCGGATCAGTTGCCCATGGACCCGCAGACTTGCGAGTGCCAGTACGCCACCTGATCTGACGACACGGTGCGGAGGTCGCGATGGTCCAACGGCGCACCCAAATGCACGTCGTGGTCAAGGGGCAAGTCCAAGGCGTGGGCTATCGCTTCAGCACCCAGCAACAAGCCAAGCGGTGGGGACTGTTGGGCTGGGTGCGCAACGCGGCAGACGGCGGCGTCGAGGCCGTGTTTCAGGGCCCTGAGGACGTCGTGGCGTCGATGGTCGCCTGGTGCGAGCGCGGCCCCCTGCACGCGTCGGTCGAGAGCGTTCTGGCCACCCGGCAAGCGCTAGAGGCATTTCAGGGATTTGACGTTCGACATTGACTGACTCGTGATTAACCACTGACAGGGGACACCGTAGTCCGCCCTGCTCGATTTTACGGCGCCGAGCACAGGTACGGTCGCACCGACCAGGCTCGGCACGCGCCCCCCCCTATTCCCGCGGATTTGCGCCTCTTCCGTCCGTACAAAAAACGTTCTAGTATCGCGGAAACCACGAAACGTGCAGCGAAGGACCCGTGTCCTGCAGCGCGC
>CAYURO010000018.1:0-88045 GCA_964447285.1 uncultured Enterobacteriaceae bacterium
AGCTGCAGGCGGTTCTTTCGGGGCTTGCGGAGTAGTGCTCGTTCAAACGTTTGGATGAGACGCCCAACACTTCGACATCAGGCCACAAAAGCCTTGCGAATCGCCTTGCGGCCGTCCTTGCCCCAGCCCGGCGAACGCGCGGCGAGTCGACGCGTGCCACGCCGCCCGGGTCGGGTCGGCCTAGTCCCACCCGGTACTCACGTCCACGTCGAACACCACGTCGACGATGCCGCTGTAGAGCCCGCCGGAGTAGCCGCCATCGTGGATCAGCCCGGGCAGGTCGCCGAAGCACGTCCCGTCTGCGTAGTCGTCTGACGCGACGTCAGAGTCATAGGCCACCACGCAAAACGACTCACCGTACGGGATGTCCACCGACAGCGTGGTCCAGTAGCTGGCGTTGAAGGTGTCCTGTTTGACCGCCGTGCACGCGAGGACCGCGGTCTTCGTCTCGATGCAGATGCGCGGGTCGGGCATGCCGCCGAAGGCGTCCCACGACTCGCCGTTGGGGTCATACGTCTGGAAAGTCGCGCTCTGGACCAGCACGTCCAGGGTGATGCCGAAAGGCGAAGTGCACTCGCCCCAGCCGGTGCAAACCTCCTCCGTCGTACACTGCGAGTGGCTGGCGCAAGGGCCACACCCCGCCATGCCGTTGGCGCAGATCTCGCCATAGGTGCACGCCTGCGGGGCCAGCTTCTTCCAGCAGCCGTCGCTGCCCTTGGTGCAGCCGACTTCGCTGCCGAACGCGCAGGTGGGCGCGGCGCACTCGTTGGTGCAGCTGGCGCCAAGCGGCTTGCACTGTCCGGCGGAGCAGGTCTCGTTGCCGCCGCAGCTGGTGGCGCCGCTCCAGATCCAGCAGCCGCCTGCCTGGATGCAGGTGCGGTACTGGCCAACGCCGTAGCACTCGGCCTGACCGGGGGAACACGCGTCGCAGCCGGTCGGGATGGAGGTGTCGTTGGCAGTGTCCGCGACCGGAAAGTAGCCGCCGCCGCCGCTGTTGCCGGACGACGTGCAGCCCAGCGACATCGCCAGGATGACAAGCAGGCCCATCGGAATGCTGACTTGCAGCGGGCGAAGGGAGGAGGAAACAGGGGAGGGGAGCTGAAGCATCGGTTCTCCTTTGGGGATGGACACGGGGCGGCGCAACTGCGCGTGGGCCACACTGACCGTTGGACCAACATGACCGAAAACGTACCTCGCGGATGCGACAACTGGTGTCGCATCCGGGCGGCGTCTTGCAAAATGGCGGTGCTACTTCCGTTTCTGCACGAAGAACGGAAACGGGGTGGCCAGACTGCTCAAGACCTTGGTCCGCAACCGGCCCTTCCCGACCCCAACCTGCTGTCATTCCGGTTCTGCCTACAGCGGCAACGGCTCTTGCCCTTTCGCCCGCGCCTTCAACCGCTCGGCCACGAACTTCTTGACCTCGTCCGGACCGATCCCCAGCCACGCCAGTCGCTTGGCCACCGCCGCAATCGTCTCGGCGTGGCGCACTTGGGCCTTGGCCACGTGCGGGGTCAGACCGGCGGCCTCGATCACCTCGGCGTCGTGGCGAGCGGGCAGCAGCAGATAGTCCACGGGGCGCGGCGACTTGGGCAGCAGCGGGTCCTGCGGGTTGTGCTCCAGAAACGCAGTCA
This sequence comes from uncultured Enterobacteriaceae bacterium, assembly GCA_964447285.1. Classification (GTDB taxonomy): domain Bacteria; phylum Myxococcota_A; class UBA9042; order UBA9042; family UBA9042; genus CAJBNH01. The sequence continues at coordinate 1,635 of CAYURO010000018.1, forward strand.
TCGCCAGACGGTCGAGCAGCAGGTGCCCCTCGTCCATCGACACCGCCACGTCGCCCTTGCCGCTCAGCACCAGCGGCAGGCGCACCATCAGCGCCGGGTCGACGTGACAGGTCTGCTCGGTGTCGGTCTGGTCCGGCTCTGCCGCCTGGTCACCGGTCGCGCGGGCCTCCAGAACGCCGCCGCCGTTTCCCCAGTCGATCTGCAGTTCTCCGGGACGCAGGGTCCACGTGCCTGCCGCGCGCAGCGACCGGTTGACGCTGCGGATGGTGCGCAACAGGCGGGCCAGCTCGCGGCGGTCTACGGTAACGGTGGGCATGGCGGGAACCTCCGGCAAAACACGGTGCCAGAACCCCGTGATCGTAGCGGCACCCTTGGGCCACGGCAACCGTCCCCAAACACACCACACCTGCGACACCACATGTCGCATCCCGACACGCCAAGCCTTGCGGCGCGCGGCGGGTTCAGGCACACCGCCAGACCTGCCACCCCTGAATCCTTCGCACCCCAAGGTCACCGACATGCGCATCCTGCACACCTCAGACTGGCATTTGGGCAAGAACATGACCGGCGTCTGGCTGTACGACGACCAGCAGTACGCGCTGGACCAGATTGTCGCGCACTTGGCCTCGGCGCCGCCGTACGACCTGATGCTGGTGGCGGGGGACGTGTTCGACCGCGCCACGCCGTCAGAGCGGGGGGTGCGGATGCTGGGCGAGTGGCTGGCCAGGGCTCGCAACGTCGCGCCACAGCTGCCGATCGTGTTCATTGCCGGCAATCACGACAACGGCCCTCGTCTGGCTTGGGCGTCGGCCCTGCTGGACCAGCAGCACGTCTTCCTGCGCGGCGAGACCGTTGGGCTGGACCGGCCGATTCAGGTGACGGCGCGCGACGGCACCCAAGCGCAGGTGTGGGCGCTGCCGTTTCTGCTGCCGGGGTCGGGCGGCGAGGACATTCCGAGTCAGGTATTGGCCATCGAGACGGTGGTGCAGCGGATCCGGGCCAGCTGGGATCGGTCGCAAGTGCAGGTGCTGGTGGCGCATTGCTATGTGCGCGACGGCAAGACTTCAGAGTCCGAGCGGTCGATCGGCACCGCCAATCTGGTCGAGCCCGACGTGTTCGAGGGGTTCGACTACGTGGCGCTGGGCCACCTGCATCGGCCGCAGTCCGCGGCGCCCAACGCGCGGTATTCCGGTGCGATTTCGCGCTATAGCTTTTCCGAGGCCGGGGGCGAGAAGTCCATGGCCGCCATCGAGGTCGCGCCGGGGCAGCCGCACCGCTTCACGCCGGTCGCCCTGCAGTGCCTGCGCGGGATGCACCGCATCACCGACACGCTGCAGGCCCTGCTGACCGACCCCAAGTACGCAGACCGGCTGCAGGATTACGTCGAGCTGACGCTGGATCCGCCGGTCGATGTCGGCAATCCGCACGAGCAGCTGCGTACGCGGTGGGCGCATCCCCTCACCCTCCGCAACGAGGTCGGGGGCGAGGGCGCGTCGCAGGCGCTGTTGCGCACCGACGGCGACAAGGTCAGGGAGCTGGTAGAGGATTTTGAGGACTTCTACGATCTGTTCCCGCCCGGACTGGCGCCACACGAACAGGTCCTGGCCACGTTTCGCCGTCTGGAAGCCGTCGTGATTGCAGAGGAGGCGCGAGATGAAGCCCATCGAGCTTGAGCTGCAGTGGTTCGGCCAATACGCCCAGTCGCAGACCGTCCCGTTCGACCAGCTGGACCGGCGCTTCCTGATCACCGGCGAGACCGGATCGGGCAAGACGACGCTGTTCGACGCCATGTCGTACGCGCTGTACGGCGAGGGGCTGGGATCCCGCAAGTACGGTGCGGGGTTGCGCAGTCAGCTGGCGGGGGTCGAGGACTCGACCGTCGTGCGCTTCGTGTTCGAGATCCGCGGCGTGCGGTGGCAGGTCGAGCGGTCGCCGTATCGGTTCGTCCGCTACAAGCGCGGCGGCAATCCGGAGACGGACAACTACCTGACACTGAAGCGACTGAGCGGACCGGGCGCGCCGGAAGTGATCGCACCCGGTGAGATCCCCCATTTGCTCAGGGACTTGCTGGTGCTGCGGGTGGACGACTTTGCCAAGATTCTGGTGCTGCCACAGGGTCAGTTCCAGCAGTTTCTGGAGATGAAGTCGGTCGAGCGGGCCAAGCTGCTCAAGACCCTGTTTCCCGTAGACCGCCACGAGCGCGTTGCCCAGCTGGCCAAGGACGAAGCCCGGGAAGTGCACGCGAAGATCAAAGAGAACGACGCCTTCCAGAAGGAAGTGAAGCGCGAGTTCGTTGCCGAGACTTTCGCCGCGCAGGACAGCGCATTGTCCTTGCGGGTCGAGCAGCTGCGCGACATCGAGGGGGTGCGAGCGCAAGAGGCAGAGCAGGCCAAGGCCGCGCTGCACACGGCGCGCACGCTGGCGAGTCTGGTCGAGCGGCGGACCGGGCGGTCGCAGGCGCGCACCCAGCACCTGACCGGCGAGCCCGCGCACCAGACGCGGGTCCAGCAGCTGGCGGCGGGACGGCGGGCGGCGGCGGCGCTGCCAGCGGTGGACGCCAGAGCTCGACTGCTTCAAGAGATCAACGGGTTGCAGCAGCAGCACGGCAAGGACGCCGGCGAGCTGGTGGTGGCCGCACAGGTCCGCGACGCCCTGCGCCCGGCGCACGTCGAACTGCCGATCCGGGACGCGGCGCAACAGGAAGCCAAGGGGTCGATCGGCAAGCAGAAAGAGCGGTTGGAGGCGCTGGCCGCGCTGGTGAAGGCGCGTGGCGAAGCGGCACGGCTGGCGGGCGAGGAAACGTCTGCCACAGCCAAGGCAGCCGAAGGGCAGGGCGCGGTGGAACTGGCGCAGGCGGCGTTGGCCGCGTTGGACGCCGTGGGCGAGGCGTCGCGGCAGGCTCAAGGAGCGCTGCAAGCTGGGCGAGACCGCGTCGAGGGCTGTCGCCGGTTCGAGACTGACGCCAAGGCGGTGCGGGTCTGGACGGATACGCGCAGTCCCGCGCTGGCCAAGGAACTCGAGCAGGAACAGCGGGTTTTGGGTGAACGCGAGCAGGACCTGACCCGCGCCGAGCAGACACTGACCGACGCCCAGCACCGGGTCGATGCCGACGCCGCGCTGGCCCTGGCGGCGAACCTGCGGCCGGATGAGCCGTGTCCCGTCTGCGGCAGTACCGACCACCCGCAACCGCGCCACCGCAGCGGCGACGAGGTGCGGGACGACGCGCTGGCGTTGCGCAAGACCGCGGACGCACTGGTGAAGAGCGCCCGCACCGGGCACGAAGTCCAGGGCAAGCTGGTGGCCACCGTGCAGGCGACGCGGATCACCGAGAAGACGGCGGCAGAGGCGGCGGCGAACCGCTTGCGCGACGCGGGGTTCCAAGGGCCAGAGGCGTGGCAGGTGGCGCTGGCAGCCGCGATGGCGGACTTGGCCCCCTTGGACGGTGCGGAGCAGGAGCGGCAGGTGGCGCTGGCCGGGCGGCCCAACCGCGCGCAGGCCCTCGAATGGGCCCGTCAGACGGCAGACCAGCGGCGCACGGCGGCCGAGCAGGCGGCGCAGCGGCGAACCGTGGCGACGACCACGCTGCAAGGGCTGGGCGAGCGTCTGGGTCCCGTGGCAGACGCGGCGGTCGAGACCCTGGCCACCCAGCAGGCGATTCGGCAGGCGGAGACCGCCTTCGACACCGAGACCCAGGCGATCCTGAAGCTGCGCAACGACATGCAGCAGGCCGAGGCGCGGGTGTCGACGCTGGCTGGGCAGGTGGACGCGCTGGCCAAGCAGCTGCAGGCCAAGCGCAACGACCTGCCGACGACCCAGCAGGCCGCCGAGAAGGCTTTGGCAGACGCGCAGTTCGACACGGAGCAGGCGGCCCGTGCCTGTGCGCTGACCGCCGCCGTGCTGGACACCCTGCAGCGGCAGGTGGAGCAGTGGACGCTGGAGCTGGCGCAGCTGGACACGCAACTGGCCGATCTGGAACGCGAGATCGATGGACGCCCGGCCCCCGACCTCGTCACTGCCCAGCAGCTGGCCGAGCAGTGTGCCACCGTCGCGACCCAGGCGGCCGAAGACCGCCTAGCCGTCGCCAGCGAACAGGATCAGCTGCGCGCAAAGGACAAGCGCTTTAGGGAGTTGGAGGAAGAGCGTCGCCTGCTTGTGGCCGACAGCCGCGGTCTGCTGGACCTGTCGCAGCGCCTCAACGGCGAGATTGCCCCCAAGATCGACTTTGCGACGTGGATGCTGACGTGGTGGCTGGACCGGGTGTTGCGTGCGGCGAATTCGCGCCTGCGCACCCTCAGCGACAGCCGCTATGCCTTCCGCCTGCGCACCGGCCAAACCGACGGACGCGTGTGCGCCGGCCTGGACGTCGACGTGCTGGACACGTGGTCCAACCGCCTGCGCGACGTCAACGCCCTGTCCGGCGGCGAGAAGTTCCTGGCGTCGCTGTCGCTGGCACTGGGACTGGCCGACGTGGTGCAAAGTCTCAATGGCGGCGTGCAGCTGGACACGCTGTTCATCGACGAGGGCTTCGGCAGTCTGGACGCAGAGACGCTGGGCCGGGCGATGGAGTTGATCGAGGCCCTGTCCGAGCACCGCTCAGTCGGCTTGATCAGTCACGTCGAGGCGATGCAGCGCGAGATCCCGTCGCAGGTGCGGGTGACCAAGTCGCCGGCGGGGTCGAAGGTGACGGTCGTCCGCAGCGCCAAGGCGTAGCGGCCCGCGCTAGGTCTCGACGGTCGAGACGTACGGGTCGAGCCCCAGACGGACGCGCAGCACTTCGGCCGCCGCCTGATACGCGACGTAACGCGGGGTAATCTCTTGCGTCTGTGTCTCAGGCCCCGGGTAGAAGTCCAGCGTGTGCGTGTGGTGGTAGCGGTCGAAGTCGAAGCGCACGCCCGACACCCCCTGTACCGCCTTGCGCATCCGGTACAGCCAGCGCATGTCGCTGGTCATCGAGACCGACATCTCTACCCGTCCCAACGCGCCGGCCCACATGCTGCCGGCCGAGCCCTGCGGGTGCTCCTCGCGCTCCTTGACGGCCGCCAGCCGCGCGGCCTCCAGCGCCTCGCGCAACACCGCCTGCACCGTGGCAACATCGGGCAGCGGCTCACGTTCGTCAGGCTTGCGCTCACGCACCGGTCGCGCGCGCACCTGCTGGCGAAGCGCCCGGGCCTCGCGCAGCTGCACGGGCAGTTTGGCCTTGTCGGGCAGCTGCGTGCGCGCGGTACGGGGGCGGCCAGAGGCGCAGCGCGTCGTCACCTGGACCCACAGCCGGTCCAGACGGTCGCGGTAGACCTCGATGCGCTCGAGCAATTCGCGTCGGCGTGCAGTCGGCGTAGGCATCGGCGTGCTCCAGGGCCGCAGTTCGTTGCGGCGCTGGATCCTGTGTAGCACGGGGGTGCGACAGGGCGTGTCGGATGGGGGAGGGTGGGTCCGCAATGCGCTCAGAAACAGCCGACCGCCACCCTCAAGTCGTCAGCACCAGCTTGCCCACCGTCTGGCCGGACTCCAGCGCCTCGTGCGCGTCGGCGACCTCGGCCATGGGGTACGCCTTGGTCTCCGGGGGACGGATCGCGCCCTCATGGGCCAGCCGCAACAGCTCGGTCATGCCGCGCTGCAGCATCTCGCGCTTGTCGAACAGGTACGACAGGTTGAAGGCCAGCACCGACTTGTTCGCGTTGGTCAGGTCCAGCGGGTTGAAGCGCGGCGTGCGCAGCCAGTCAAACGCCAGCGACAGCCACTGCGGCCGCCCCCCACTGCGGGGCAGCATCGAGTGAAAGCCGTAGACGACCAGCCGCCCCGCCGACGCCGTGTGGCGAAAGCTCTGGCGCAAGGTCGACACACCGTTGGCGTCCAGCACCACGTCGTAGCCGTTGGGTGTCACCCGCTCTGCCATGCGCCACAGGCTGTGCTTGGACTTGTCGATGACCTCGTCGGCCCCCAGCGCGATGGCCACCGGCACCTTGTGCTCTGACCCGACCACGCCCACCACGCGCGCCCCCGCCGCCTTGCCCAGCTGCACCAGCGCGCCGCCGACGCCGCCCGCCGCCGAGTGCACCAGCATCGTCTCGCCCGGTCGCACGTGGGCCAGCTCGTGCAGCGCATACCAAGCCGTCAGGAACACCGCCGGCAGCCCCGCCGCCTGCTGCATCGACCAGCCTTGGGGCAGGGCAAACACCTGATGGCGCGGCGCAACCACCTGTGTCGCATAGCCTCCGAAGCGCGTCACCGCCAGCACCTCGTCGCCCAGCGCCAGGTCCTTCACGCCCGGCCCCAACGCGTCGATGGTGCCTGCGACCTCAAACCCCGGCGTGATCGGCCAGCCCACGTACTCCTTGGCCGACGCGTACAACCCCATGCGAATCACGCAGTCCGCGTAGTTCACGCCGATGGCCTGCACGGCGACGCGCACTTCCCCCGGACCCGGCTGCGGCTCGGGCGCATCGATGAGCTTGAGGCGGTCGTACGACCCGGGGCGCGAAATCTGGATGTGCTGCATGGTGTTGCCTCTCGCGTTGGGACCCGGTGCCGATGCTACGCCGTCCGTGCCGGAGCGGGAAGCGTTGTGTGTGGGGGGACGTTCTCTGTACGCAACGCGACACGGTTTGTCGCTGCTGTGGGACAAACTCGCCCCGCGAGACCGGACGACGCGCGAGCTTGTCGCCGCCACAACCGCAGACGCGACGCACACTTGAGAGGTTCCCCATGCCACCGCTCCCACGACCCGACCCCAACACCTACTGGGTCCACCCGCACCTGCTGCTGGCCGGCGAGTACCCCGGCGGCAAGGCGCCCCAAGACCCGACCAGCCGTCTGGGTCGCTGGTTGGACGCCGGGATCCTGACCTTCATCGACCTGACCGAGACCGGCGAGCTGACGCCGTATGCCGAGCCGCTGCGCACCCTTGCCCTGCAGCGCGGTCTGCGCGTGCGACACTGGCCGTTGCCGATTCGCGACCTGGACGTGCCCGCCACGCCAGCGGCGATGCGCGAGATCCTCGACCTCATCGACAGCGAGCTCGAAGAGAAGCGCCCGGTCTACCTGCACTGTTGGGGTGGCGTGGGTCGGACAGGCACGGTCGTGGGCTGTCACCTGGTGCGGCGAGGTCTGGATGGCGCGGCGGCGTTGCAGCGTCTGGAAAGGCTGTGGCGCGTCGTCCAGAAGCGCGACCGCAAGCCAGTCACCCCGGAGACGCAAGCCCAACGCGACTTCGTGTTGGGCTGGGCGGACCGCGAGCGCGAGCCCCGGCCGATGGACCGCTGCACCTTGGGCGCCACCGACCTTGTCTTCGTGCAGATGCCCAATGGCGCGATCTTGCGGACGCACGACGACGTGCAGGCCTACTTGGCGGGCGTGCAGTGGCAGGGGGTTCGGCCCGGGTCGGGAATCGGCGAGTGGTAGGTCGAAAGCGTCCAGGTAGGGTCCCGGGTTCCTTGACAATCGTCCGGCGTTGGGAGCACACGTCGGCTGTGGGCATCCCCCTTGTCCAGTCGGCGACCTGGCTAGTCCAGTAGGCGACACGGCTGGTCCAGCAAGCGACGCACCTTGTCGCACTCCCCCCCCCTCAACAGGAGCTTCCCATGGTCCAGCAAACTTCTCGTGCAAGGCTTTCGTCGCTGCTGCGGGTGGCGTGCGCGGTTCTGGCCGTAGGTGCCGTCGCGGTGCCGTTCGCGGTTCAAGCGGCCCCGGGCGCGCTGGGGTCCGAGCCCGGTTTGATTGTGTCGGGTGAGCGTGTGATGGGCATTGGCCAGTCGGTGCAGACCATGGTGTCGCCGGATGGCACAGAGAGCATCGCCACTTCTCGCGCCCTGATCGGCACGTGGTCGACCAATGCCTCTCCGGTCACTGAGCCGCGGATCGGCGTGGACTACAAGCTGGCGACTGGGGTGACCGTGGGTTCCGCATTCGGCCTGCTGTCGGCCAGCGGCGAGATCGGCGAAGTCAGCAGCGGCGTGACGACGACGACCCAGACCGACGACGTCTCAGGCTTCCTACTGGCTCCGCGTCTGGGCTACATCCACACGATGTCTGGCAGTGTCAGTGTGTGGCTGCGTGGCGGGGTCTCGATGTACTCCGTGACGCAATCGGACCCGCTGGGCGACAACAAGGTCGTCACCTCGGGGGCGAACCTGACCATCGACCCGCAGGTGCTGGTCTCGGCCACCCGGAACTTCGCCGTGGCCCTCGGCCTTGTGGTGGACCTGCCGATCTCGGGCTCGTACGAGTACACGGTCACGGATCAGGACGTGCAGACCAGCGTCAAGGGTGACTTCTCGGCGCGCTTCCTCGGCGTAACCGTGGGGTTCCTTGGTCTGTTTTGACCTGCGTGGCGGACAATGGCGGAGGGCACCGGCCGCCCGCCCTTGACATGCATCGCCATTGAGCGCACCCACATTCTTGTGGGTCCGTTGACCTGTCCAGTCTTGCCAATTTCACCCAAGGAGTCTGCCATGCAGCGTGTTCGCCACCTGTTTCTCGCGCTCTGCCTCACGGCGTTGGCCCTGACCGGTTGCAAGAAGGCAGCCGACACCGCTCCGCCGCCCTCCGACAAGCCGGCTGCTCAGACCGCTGCCGCTGCCACGCCCGAGGCGCCGCCCCCCGCTCCCAAGGAGGAGCCGCTCGCCGTCGCCAAGCGCCTGCTCGAGCCCAAGACCGCCCAGGACCTGACGGATGGTCTGCACGCCGCGATCGAGGCGCTGGCCAAGGCGAAGGTGGCAGAGGGTAGCGAGACCCATTTCGCCGAGGGCGAGGAAGCCGTCCCTGTGTTCGAGAAGGCGCTGAACAACGCACTGTCTGCTCGGCTGACTCCCCCTCTGGATGACGCAGCCAAAGCCAAGCTGAGCGAGGAAGTTCAGACCATCATCACCGAGACCATGACCAGCGGACCGAATCCGACCCGGGTGCTCATGGCCTCTCGCGCCTGCACCGAGCTGGCCCGCAAGCCTGAGAATCTTGCCAAGGTTGTGGATAGCCTGAAGAACATGGTCTCGGCCAAGACGGTGGTCGAGATTGCCCGTTGCGTGTTTACGGACGCGCCCAACGAGATCGCCGCGCGCGCCCGCAAGGCTTGGGACCCGAACGAGACTGCGGACCAGCAGCTCGCTCTGTTTGCCGTCGCCGAGGGCACCGCCAAGGTCGCCCTGATCGACACCTTCACTCACCCCGCGCTGAAGGGAAACACCAAGGTCGCTGCGGCGTTGGCGGCCGAATGGGACAACAAGATCCTGACGACCAACTCGCGCTACACCATCCTGATGATCCTCAAAAACATCTGCGCCAAGCCCCAGATGGACGCCATCGCCGCCAAGCTGGCCGGTGCAGCGGACCCGGAGACGCAGGGTCTGCTGCGGGCGGCCAAGGCTCCGCTGACGAACTGCCCGTAATTGCGCCGGATCTCGCGGCGGCCGAACCTTTCCGCACATCACGCATCGCAACGGTTCACATGCGACGCCGTCTGTCGTACCCATGGCCGATAACCCTCGTTGCCACGCACCCCGGAGCATCCGGGCGCTTCACCTGCGTGGACAAGGAGGCACCATGGGCATGGGATGGAGAGAACAGCCGACGCGAGTTCGTGCGAGCCGCGCCAAGCCACAGTACGTCCTGAATTCCCGCATCGCTTTGGTGGGCGGCAGCCAAGTCCTGACCCAGGCGATCTGGGCGCACATTGTCGAGCCCGTTGCCGCGGGGCTGGTCCAACACGGGCTGACGGTGCTGTGGTGCGGCATGGGGACCGGAGTCGCCGGCGCCATCGTGCGCAGGGTGTTGGAGCTTGGGGGAAAGGCCGAGGCCGTCGTTGTCGCGGGCGACACCCCGCCCGGAATGCCCAAGCAAATCAAGGTGTACGAGGCAACGGACCTGCATGACCGCACGCGGCAGCTGACGACACGGTCCGACGGCGCCCTGATCGTGCCGGGTGGTCTGGGCACCCTGATGGAAGTCACGACGATGATGGCGTTTCGCGCGAGCGGCGAGTACCCGCACCCGGTCGTCGTCTACAACGCAGACGACTGGGCCAAGACCCTGCTGGATACCGTTGCCCAGCTGCAGACCGACGGCGCGGTGGCCGCGCGAGGCTTCTTCGAGTGCGCCACCACGGCGTCCGAGGCCGTTGCGCTGGTGACACTGTCGCGCCCCAAGCAGTACACGGTCGCGAAGTTCCGCAAACGACTGCCGCCTCAAGAGCCCCTTCACGACGAGTTGTTTGCGCTGGCCCGGGACAGCGCCGCCGCTTTTCGCGGTCTGCCTACCCCGTTGCGGTGCCAGCGCTTCGACCGGGCAGCCCGCGACCCCGCGCTGCCCAGCTTCGTCGTCGTCGTGCACACGCCCCCGAGTCAGGCGGTGTTTGATGCCGCATTTCAGGATGAAGACCAGCGCGTCGTGCTGGCCGCGGCGGACCGGGCTTCGCACGACCACGTCCGCACCTTCCTGCAGCAACACCAAACCACCTTCATCCAGGGCGCTTCGGGCAAGGGAGGAGCCAAACGCGAGCTGGCCAAGCGGTGGCTGGGCAGTCTGGACCCCCAAACCCAAGCGCTGGTCGCGCAGACTCTCGGCCGCGGGCACACGCTGAACGTCGCGTTGCGCAGGCTGCAAGCCGACGTAGACCCCAACGCCCCGTCGTCCCTGCGGCTGACCAGGCTTCTGCCCGGGGACCCCGCGCTTGCCCTTGCGTGGAACGAGCCGTTGCCACTGCTGCGGTTGGCGCAACAACGGTGGGCCATTCCCAGCGACCGCATTCAGGCTTGTCACGCGCTGGTCGAGCGGCTGGGACCGGGCCAGACCACCGTTCCGCTCGGTGAGGGGCGCACCGTCGTCGAGGTGCTGAAGGACATCGCCCGCGAGCTCGACGACGCCAAGCTGGTTGCGAGACTGTCCCAGTGGGAGAAAGCGCCGGTCGCGGGCGGCGTTGCGATGCAGGTGGATGGGATTCGGGGGTGAGGGGGACTGCATCGACGGCGCCATGACACGAAGAGCACGTCACGCAGACGGTGTCTCGTGTGCTCGCGACAGGATTTGAACCTGTGACTCCCGCTGTGTGAACCGCTCGGGACGGTCCGAGCGGTCTTGCGGTGGCGAGGAAGAACAGCAAGTTAGGCGTCCCGGAGCGTCCCGGGACGAGCCCAGCCGACGACAAAATGTGGGAGTAGATGTGGGACCGGGGGCGAAGTCCCACAATTCGGGAGATCTGCCTGTGTGTTCGACGGGTTGGGTCTGTCTTGCCGGCACCTTCGGCGGGATCTGCGATTGAACCTGCGGATTGAACCTGTCGCGGCCGCATTCAACCTTCGAGAATCACATGCGTTCATGGCGCGCGTCGGGCCCATTGGAGGGGGCGAGGAGCACTGATCGGCGTCTTCGGGCCAGTCGGAGGGTCCGATCCGGCCCCGAACGGCCGTTCTGGTGTGGGACTTGCGAACCGGTCCCACACGATCGCGGATTCGATAGCACGTGCCGGCTGTTGCGTGCGGGTTGGTGATCCTGTCTGGCTACATGCCGACGGCGCGCAGGAGCCGCCGCGTCAACACGCTGCAGGATGCGCGCACGGTCTCGGGGTTCTCGAACGGCTCGAGCGAACGAGCGGCCATCCTCGCACCGGCGCCGTCGCCGTCCCCGAACAGGGTTGCCAGGTAGCCCAACCCGGACCTTGCCACCTGCTCCGTCACCGGGTCGGCGAGCAACCGCTCGAACCGAGCAGCCAGGTCCTCGGTTGCACAGGCCTGCAGCAGACGCAGCACGTCCAGTGCATCCTTGTCGCTCGCCCTATCCGGAAGGTCGAGCCGCTCCTGCAGCTTGTAGGCCTTGGCCACGAGCAGTGCCGCTGGCCCCGCCACCTGGATGGCGAACTCCCGGACATCGACCGCGGGCTCGAGAGACGCCACCAGACGCGCGCCCTGGTCGACCAGCGCAGCCTCGAGCCCGGTCGTCTTGCGGGCGATGCTGTTGCCGTGCACGCCCAACCTCGCGCCACGTCGACCGGCGCCTCCGACCGCGGACGGGACAAGGAGGTCGACCTGCTGGCCGCCGGCCGCCCACCAGATGCCCGGATCGACGCCGGGCGTGAAGCCGGCCGCCGATAGCGCTTCGCGCAGGAGCGGCTCGGGGTGCAAGCGGGCCGGGTCCAGCACGAGATCGGCGTCTGTCGTGTAGGGCGCCACCGCGAAGTCGGTCTCGCCCGCGTGCAGGTAGATGGCCTGCGCGCCGACCAGCACCACGGCCTCCCTGTGCGCACCGAGTGCGTCGAGCACGTCGAGCAGCACCCGCCTCGCCAGCACGTACTGCGGGTCACGCACGCCACACCTCCTCGGAGCGCGCCATCCAATCGAGCAGCGCCTGCCCCTCCGCCGGGCCGCGGCCGGGGCTGGTCAGCAGGTCGGCGACCACCTGGCTGGGGCTGGCAAGGACCAGACCGTCGCGCATCAGCGTCCGCTCGAACACGACCGGGTCGAACGGCTCGACCAGCAGGACGTTCGCGCCCGCCTCGGCCGGTTCAAGGTCCAGGGCGTCGGCGACGGACGTCGACTCGACGAACACCGTGGCGAGGCGCGGGGCGGCGACAGGGGCGAGCATTGAGGCAGGCATCGACCCGGTTACGGCATATCGAAATGGTGCCGTGCGAAGCCGTTCGGTCAGCGCGGCCAGACCGCGCGGCGCCAGCCAGGTCGTCATCTGGTTCGAGGTCATCAGCGCGTAGTCCTGGGTCCACCGCCGCAGGAGCTTGGGCCAGTCGACGGACGCAACCGACCCCCGACCCTCTCGTACGATGATCGCCTCGCGGTCGAGCAGGCCGAGGACCCGCGCGACCGAACCGAGCGGCGTACCCGACCGTTGCGCCAGCTCGCGCACCCCGTACGGCGGGCGCAGGTCGCACAGGGCTCGTACGACCCGTCCGGCCGCCGCTCCTCGCAGCGATGCGAGCGGCCGAGGCTGCGGCGCCGGGTCCTTGGTGGCGCCCGTGGTCCTCAGGAAGAGGGCGGGCCGGTCCAGCGCGACGCGGAGGTTGCCGGTAGCGTCGGCGTAGTTGCCGCCCAGCTCGACGATCCGTTCCTGGGTCAGCGGGCTGAGGTAGGGCGCCCAGACCAGCATGACGTGGCCTTGCGCCGGCGGCGGGCCGCGCAGCAGCCCGTCGATGTCCCTGGGCTCGAGCCGGTTCCGCGACAGGACCTCCAAGGAGGCGACCACGCCGTCGGGCCCGCGCAGGATCAAGGTTCGGACGGGCGAGGACGACGGGGTGACCGTCCAACTCGCCGGCAGGTGGGTTGCCAGGAGGGCCGGCAGCGATGGGGTAGGTGTTCCGTTCCTGGTAGTGTTCCGCGTCATGTGGAACATGCTGCTATGTGGAACGTTGGGTGTCAAGGCGGCCGACGGGAGGTCGCGCCCGGAGGATGGACGAGGCCTCTTGCGTGGCGACGGAGTGGATGTAGGTGTACATCGGTGGGACCTTGACCGTGCCAGGCATCTTCTTCGCTATCTCAAGTTGGTACCCGTACTCCGCGATGGCTGCCTGAATCGCCGCCGTCACGAGTACCTGAAGGGGTGTGGTGGCACCTGGAAGGGGTTTGGCCTGAGCCAGAAACACGAAACCCCCGGCATTTGCCGAGGGTTCTTGAGTGCGCGCGACAGGATTTGAACCTGTGACTCCCACCGTGTGAAGGTGATACTCTACCGCTGAGTTACGCGCGCATCATCCGCAAGGCTCGCCTGCGAACGGCCGCGAACCTTGCCGCAGGCGTTCGCGCTTGTCAACCGGCCCCGACGTCGGCAAGACTCCCGCTCCCGCCCGCCCCCCAACCACGCGCGAGCCCCGATGCCCCCGACCCGCACCACCCTGATCGCCCTGGCCACCCGCTACGACGCCTTCCTGCTCGACGCCTACGGCACGCTCGTCCACGGCACCGAGGTCTGCCCAGGCGCCGGCGAAGCCCTGCGCCTGCTCGACCGGCTGGGCAAGCGCTGGCTGCTGCTCACGAACGACGCATCGAAACTCTCCGTCCGCGCAGCGGTTCGCTACCAGTCGATGGGCCTGCCAATCACCCCCGATCACATCGTCAACCCCCTGATGCTGCTGCCCGATCTCTTCACGTCCCGTGCCCTCGTCGGCGCGCGCTGCCGGGTGTTGGGGCCACCTGACTCGTGCGCCTACGTCACCCAAGCCGGCGGTGTCGTCGCGGCACTGGACGATCCCGCCTTCGACGTCCTGGTCGTCTGCGACGAGTCAGGCTACCCGTTTCTCGAAACCCTGGACGCCACGCTGACGGACCTCGCCCACCTGTTCGCCGCGGGACTGCGCCCCGTGCTGCTGCTGCCAAATCCGGACCTGACCTTCACCAAGGACGCGCACCGTCTGGGCTTTGCCGCCGGAACCCTCGCCCGGATGCTGTCCGAAGGCCTGCACGCGCGCTTTCCAGATCGCCCCGCCGCCGACTTCGCCTTCCAGCCGCTGGGCAAGCCGCACCTGCCGATGTACGCACGGGCGCTCGACATTCTGCGCACGAGCAACGTCGTGGTGGTGGGGGATCAACTGGCGACCGACATCCGCGGAGGGCGCGACGCTGGCCTCGACACGGCGCTCGTCACGTGGGGCGTGTCGCGGTGGCAGGGCGGCGCGGACGACGGCGTCACGCCGGACTGGCTTCTCGAGTCTTGGTAGGTCCGTTGTTCAGCAGCACGACCCCCCACCACCGCAGCAACTGCCCTTGCGCGCCAGGGGCTTGCGTCCGGTCACGGTGATGCTGGCAACCTTGCCCGCCATGCCGGCGAACGCCTCGACCAAGTCAGTACCGTCTGCGCCGAACAGCTCGAAGTCGTTCATCACCATCGCGCGGATCTGCTCGGCGGTGTAGTCGACGCGCGAGGCGACCTGGACGTCCTGCATCCCGACCCGGTGCAACCCCACCAAATAGCGCTTTTCGCTGATGGCCCCGGCAATGCAGGCGGCGTAGGCGGCGGCGTGGTGCTTGACGACGTCGGGCATGGTCTCGGCCACGATGTCGCTGATGCGAAACTGACCGCCGGGCTTCAGCACCCGCGCGATCTCCGCGAATACCTTGTGCTTCTCTGGCGACAGGTTGATCACGCAGTTGCTGATCACGTGATCCACCGACGCGTCCTCGACGGGCAGCGCCTCGATCAGTCCCTTGCGCACTTCGATTTGGTGGGCCCCGGCGCGCTCGGCGTTCTGGCGGGCGGCCTCGATCATCGCGTAGGTCATGTCGACGCCGATCACCTTGCCGGTGGGGCCGACCTTCTGCGCCGCGACCAGCAGGTCCAGGCCCGCGCCGCTGCCCAGGTCCAGCACGGTCTGTCCAGGCTGTACATCCGCAAACGCCAAGGGGTTGCCGCAGCCGAACGAGCTGGCGCCGGCCTCCGAGAACGCGTCCAGTTCCTGCGAGTAGCCCGCCGTCTCGACGACCGAGGCGCAGCACGCGGGGCCACAGCCGCAGCCCCCGCTGGCAGCCTGTTGGGTGCGGCGCAGGGCCTCGGTGTACGCCTGGGACACGCTGTCGTGGACGGGCTGGGGGACGGTTGATTCGGTCGTCATGTCGGGCTCCCTATCTGTGACCCGCAACGGCGGTCTTCTCAAACGTGGTCGGCACCTTCAGTCGTCCCGACGCTACCTGTCCGCCAAGCCCGCGGCAAGCCTTCCGATGTGCAAGACCTTCAGGGCTTACGAAACGGCCAACCGACCGCGCGGCGCCATACCGACCAACCGATCCACGCCGTTCGCGCCCGCAGAGGCCCGGCAGCCCATCCGGCACGCCTCGAGGTCGCCACACTGCGCACAGCCACCCGACGTCGCGACCGGAGCCTGCAGACGCGTTTGCTGCCAGCGCTGCTCGATGGTAGGCCATGCTTCGTGCTTCAGGTCGCCCAACGTATCCGACATCGCCGCGCACGAGCGCACCCGGCCATCGGACCCCACGCAGAACGCCGGTGTGGGTCCGGAGGCGGCACAACCACCGTGCTGTCCGGGGGCACCCTGCGAGCTGCCGTCGGGCTCGAGACACTGCGGCACCGACATCGCGCGGTAGGTCCGAAGTCCGTGCCACTGCTTGGGGATCTCGTCCAGCTCGCGCAGCGCCTCGCGGGTCTGCCATGCCTCGGGAACCAGCTCTTGCGCCCGCCGCGCTGCCTGTCCCGTCACGCACAACCGGTCAAACGCCAGCGACCGGGCTCCCAGAGCGAACGCCAGCTCCGCCACCTCGCCCAGCCGGTCCGCGTTGGGGCGCATGTGCACGAAAGCAATCGACACCGGAACGCCTGCCGACGTCAGCTGCGCGATGCCTTCGACGGTCTGGTCGAACGCTCCGGGCGAGCCCTTCAGCTCGTCGTGCAGCCCGCGATCCGCCGCCAGCAGCGTCACCTGAACCGGAGAAACCTGCATCCGCGCAAGCACTTGCGCCATGAACGCGTCGACCAGTCCGCCATCGGTGGTCAGCGCCACCCCCAGCCCCTGCAGTCGCAGCCCCTGGATCAGGTCGGGCAGGTCGTCGCGCAGCAGTGGCTCACCGCCCGTCAGGTCCACCCGCCGCCGTCCAGTCGCGCGCACCATCGGCAGCACCAGCGCCAACAGTTCCGACACCGGCAGCTCGCGGGGCAGCGGTGGCCCCCCGGGACTTCGCCAGGCGTTGTAGCAATAGCGGCAGTTGCGGGTGCAGCGCCCGGTCAGCTCCAGCGTCAAACCCGATGGATGCTCTAGGGAAGTCGTCATCGTCACGCCCCCTGTCGCAGAATCGCGACCACGTGGTCGGTCAGCACGCCCGCTCGCCACAGCCGCAGGGCCACACGGGCACGGGGCCCCGGAACGCCCAGCCACAGCGCGGCATCCTGGTCGCACGCGTCGCCGATGCCATCCTTGTCCTTGTCTTCCTGCAACGGGTTGGCCACGAACGGGCAGTTGTCGGGGCCACCGGGGGGCATCGTCCCGCCGCCGTTCACGCCGTCGCCGTCTGCGTCGTAGCAGCACGGATCTCCGCATGGCGTCAGGTAGTTCGGCGCATCGCAGGCGTCGCACGCATCGCCCACCTGATCCTGGTCCTTGTCGGCCTGGTCCGCGTTGGCCACCCACGGGCAGTTGTCGGCGGCGTCCAGATGGCCGTCGCAGTCGCGGTCGCCGGGGCAGGGGGCCGTCGTGTCGGCAGCGGTGTCGGTTGGGACGTCTGCGGTCGTCTCGGTGGTCGTGTCCGTGGCGGTGTCCGTGCTGGTGTCCGCGGCGGTGTCGGCGGCGACGTCGAGGGCGGCGTCATCCGCGGAGTCCGTGGCGATGTCGACGGTCGCGTCCGAATCCGGCGCAATGTCTGCGACGGCGTCCGGGGTTGCCTTGCCC
This sequence comes from uncultured Enterobacteriaceae bacterium, assembly GCA_964447285.1. GTDB lineage: Bacteria > Myxococcota_A > UBA9042 > UBA9042 > UBA9042 > CAJBNH01. The sequence goes on from CAYURO010000018.1 coordinate 18,958, forward strand.
GACGGCGAGCTGCACGACGCGAGGACCAGCGCTGCAGCGAACGCACCGGCCAGCGCGCCAAGCGACGGGCCGCTGACCACGCCGCAACCGGTCAATGCCGCCAGCCCGAACCAGGCCAGGAACCACTGCCACTCGCGGAGCCATCGGGTACGCATCGCGACCTCCCGTCAGGACCAGCCGATGGCTATAGCACCGGGTTTGGCTACACGGCAAGGGCGGTCCTCACCGCGATGGCGTTCTTGTGGCAGAGCCAGAGTCGTGTCCGCGCAGGTATTGTGACGGAACGAACCCAAGCGTAGCCTTGCCGCTTCCTGCTTCGCGCGACGGGGTCTCCCATTCGGGACCGACTGCCCATCGCGCGTTCGTCCATTCGGGAGGCTGCGATGCATCTTGTTCTCCGCCATTCGTTGCTGGCAACGGTTGCCCTGTGTGCTCTCGCCGTCGGCTGCGGCAAGAAGGACGCCCCCGTTGGTACCCCGGCTGCTGGGGATCCCGCCGCCCAGGCTGCCGTCCCCGCGCCCGCGCCTCCGGCCGAGGTCAAGGTCGACCACCTGGCCGAGGCGACCAAGGCCCTGCCGGCCGCGAAGACCGTCGATGATCTCAAGGTCGCGCTGCATCACGGGATCCTCGGTGTCGTTGGGCTGAAGGTAGCGGAGGGCGACCCGTGCAGCTTCACACCCGACCAGGGCCAGTCGGTGCTCTACGACCTGCTCCGCGCGCTCAAGTCGCCCACCGCGGCCATCGCGCCCGACGACGCCGGCAAGGCCGCAGCCAAGACGGCCCTTGCCGCAGAGCTCGCGTTTGCGCTGCAGCAGGACTCGACGGCGCTGCAGGCGTGGGTGCTGTCGAACGCGTGCCAAGAGCTGACCGCCGACGCCGCCAACGTCCCTGCCGTCGAAAAGGCGTTGCGGACGGGCAAGGTACGCGGCGTCTCGAGCCGTGCCTGGGACTGCCTGTTCGGCAACACGGCGGCCGCCCGCCTGGAAGACACCGACAAGCCAGGCGTGGTGCGCGCATTTGGTCTGTGGAAGGAGATCGTGGACGACCCGGCGCAGGAGTACATCCTGACCAGCACCAGCGCACTGCGACTCTTCCAGACGATGGACGGCTTTGCCGACGCGTTCGCCGACCTGGTCATCGCGGTCGACACACCTGTCAACGTCAAGCGCGCACTCGTGTCGACCCTCGGCACTGCCAAGGCCAAGGCGCAACTCGAGCGGATCCAGACGGCCCCCGGACCGCGTGCAGCCGCCCCGGCCGACGACGCCGCGATCCAGCAGTCCCTCAAGGATGCGATCTCGTTTGCCGGTCAGTAGCCTTCCACACCCCCTATCTGCCATCAGACGCGAGGCGCCGTGTCTCCTGCCCTGATCGCCCCGTTGGTCTCTTTCGCCTTGACGATTGGGCTGTTGCTGGGCGTCGCGTGGCTGGCGCGCCACACGACGGGTGCCTTGGTCGCTCGCTTTGGTTGGAGCGCGGTGCCGTGGACCACGGGCTGGCTGGGTGTGCCGGTCCACGAGCTCTCGCACGCCGCCGCGTGTGTGCTGACGCGCCGGCCGATCCGCGAGGTCAAGCTGTTCGCGCCGGATTCCACTTCCGGCATGATGGGTTGCGTGACCTACGAGGCAGGGCGCCGTCCCATCGCGTGGCTGGCGGCCTTCGTCATCGGTCTGGCGCCGCTGGTGGGCGGCGGTCTGGTGCTGTCGGGGCTGGTGTGGACGCTGCTGCACTTCGGTGGCCAGTCGCTGCCTCCCCTGCCGACGGCGTGCGGTGCGGGTCGCGAGTGCCAGGCACTTGATGTGAATTTCTCCACGATCTCAGGATGGTCCGCGCTCGTCACGCCGCTTGGCCTGGCAGCGAAGGGGCTGGGGCAGACGCTGGCGACGGCGGTGGCGGCCGTCTGGAGTCTCGGTCTGTGGCCGCGGGTCGCGCTGGTCGTCGGCAGCTATCTGTCGGCGTGCGTGCTGGTGCACCTGACGCCTTCCAGCGTGGACCTGATGGGCGCATGGAAGGGCGCACTGCTGCTGGCGATTCTGCTCGCGGCGGCGCTGGCGGGCCTGCACTTGGGCGGCGTGGCCTATGCCCCGGTGCTGGCGCAGGCGTTGTCGACCGTGTCTGCCTGGCTGGCCCCGGCACTGCTGGTCGCGGCCGGTCTGCTGGGGGGGCTACGTCTGTTCGTCGCCGTGCTGGGGCGCGTGTTGCCCGGCGGTTGACGGTGCGAGTCTTCCCTCGCGCACCGCCTGCACGTTGTCGCGCAACCCGTCGATGCCCCTGCGTTTCAGCGGACTCTGCGCGAACCGCTCGGCAAACGCCGTCTCGTCCAGCGCGTGCAGATCCTTCAGCAGCGGCGCGAGGTTGCCGGGCCGCGGGTCGAACTCCGCCTCGCCGCACGGCTTCGAGAACCGGTTCCACGGGCACACGTCCTGACACAGGTCGCAGCCGAACACGTGGTCGCCGACAAGGCTGCGCTCTGGTTCGGGAATCCTTCCTTCGGTCTCGATGGTCGCGTGCGAGATGCACCGGCGCGCATCGACGACATAGGGCGCGACGATGGCCTGGGTCGGGCAGGCATCCAGACACGCCGTGCAGGTGCCGCAGTGGTCGGCCATCGGGGGGTCGGGATCCAGCGCCACGCTCGAGACCAGGGTCGCCAGAAAGAAGAACGAGCCGTGCTGCGGATGCACCACCAGGCTGTGCTTGCCCCGCCAGCCCAAACCCGCGCGCACTGCCCACGCCCGCTCGAGCACCGGACCGTGGTCGACTTCGAACCGCAGGTCGCGCACGGACTTGAAGGGGCCGATGCGCCCGCCAGGTCCGCGAAAGTCATCGCCCAGCTCGCGCCGCCACTCGGCCGAGATCGCGTCGACCAGTCGCCGCAGCCGCTTCTCTACCACCAGGTGGTAGTCGGTGCCCCAGGCATAGCGCGAGATCCAGCCACGCTCGCCGCCAGCCAGATCTACTTGCCGTGTACGGGGTTGCGCGGTGTCGTAGTCCAGCGCCAGCACCACGACCGCCTGCGCGCCCGGAACGTACGCCTGCGGGTCGGTGCGGCGCGCGACGTCCTCGGCCAGCCAGGCCATGCTGCCGTGCATCCCCTGGTCCAGCCAGCGTTGCAGGTGCAGCCGGTCGTCGGTCAGCGCCGTCGCCAGCGCCACACCCACGCGCGAAAACCCATGCTGAATGGCGAGTTCCTTGACCCGGGCAGTGCGGCGCGCGCTCGTCTGCTCTGGCGTCTCGTGCAACCAGGACATCGCAGCCTGGCGTGCAAGTCGGCGCCGGGCGGACTTGGATCGCACGACGAGGTCTTCGGTGTCAGGTGTTGTCACTTGTCAAATACCGCGCTTTCGGTGCGCGCGCAGAAAGATGTCAAGTGTCAAGTCCTGACACCCCTAGTCCTAGTGCCCATACCGCGCGACGAATTCTTCGTAGGTCCCCTGGAAGTCGAGGATCTCGCCGTCGCGGATGCGCCAGATGCGGGTGCACGCCTCAGCCAGCACGCTTCGGTCATGGGTCGCAACCAACAGCGTTCCGGTGTAGTTGGCCAGCCCCTCGGCCAGCGCGCTGCACGACTCGAGATCCAGGTGGTTGGTGGGCTCGTCGAGGATCAGCAGGTTGTGCTGCAGCAGCATCAGCTTGCACATCAGCATCCGCACGCGCTCGCCGCCGGACAGCGTGGCGGTCGGCTTCACACCCTCTTCGCCGCGGAACAGCATGCGCCCCAGAAGGCTGCGGATCTCTTCCAGTTCTGCGCGTGGCTTGTGGCCGTGCAGCCAGCGGTCGGTCGTCAGGCCGGGCTCGATGGTGCCCTCGTGCTCCTGGGGCAGATAGCCGCAGTTGACCTCGTGTCCCTCGACGATCTTGCCGGAATTCGGGGTGACCTCGCGTTGCAGCAGCCGCAGCAGCGTTGTCTTGCCCATGCCGTCACGGCCGATCACGCCGATGCGGTCGCCGCGCAGGATGTGGCCGGTAAACGGCTTCCACAACGGCCCGTCTTCAAAGCCCTTTTCGACCTCCTGCAGTTCGAGCACGTGCCGACCGGACTCGCGGCCGACGTCGAAGCGGATGTACGGGCGGGCGATGTTCGAGCGCTTGATGTCCGACGGCTGCAGCTTCTCGACCTGCTTGCGGCGGCTCTGCACCTGTGTGGCGCGCGTGCCGGCCGAGAACTTGGCGATGAACTCCTGCAAGTCCTTGATCTTCTTATCGCGCTGGGCGTTCTCCTGCTCCTTGCGGTTCTGCATGGCGGCCTTCATCCGCACCATGTCGTCGTAGTTGCCGGGGTACTGGATGATGGTCTCGAAGTCGATGTCGGCGATGTGCGTGCAGACGTCGTTCAGGAACTGGCGGTCGTGCGAGATGACGATCAGGATCCCGTTGTAGCGACAGAGGAATTCCTCCAGCCACTCGATGGTCTCCAGGTCCAGGTTGTTGGTCGGCTCGTCCAGCAGCATGCAGTCCGGCGTCCCGAACAGCGACTGCGCCAGCAGCACGCGCACTTTCTGCGCCCCCGACAGCGACGCCATCGACGCGTTGTGCGACGCGTCCGGCACACCCAGACCGCCCAGCAGCTCTTCGGCCTCGGCCTCTGCCGCATAGCCGTTCTCTTCGGCGATCACGCCCTCCAGCTCGGCCAGCCGCATCCCGGCGTCGTCGCTCTCGTCGCCTGACTCGAAGATGGCGTTGCGCTCCTGCATGGCTTCCCACAGCGGCGCGTTGCCCATCATCACGGTGTCCATGACCGTGTGGTCGTCGAAAGCGTTCTGATCCTGCTGCAAGAATGCGGTCTTGCGCGGGCGCGACACGTAGCCGGTGTCGGGCTCCAGGTCGCCGATCAGGATCTTCATGAAGGTCGACTTGCCGCTGCCGTTGGGTCCCGTCAGGCCATAGCGGTTGCCGGGCGCAAACGACGTCGACACTTGGTAGAAGAGCTTGCGACCACCATAGATCTTGGTGACTTCACCGACTGTCAGCATGGGGAATCTCCTGGGGGGCCGTCGCGCCGGAGAGGGGCGTCCGGGCGGGCGGGGCGCGCGACATAGTGCAGAACGGGCGTCATGGCAAGGGGTTTTGCAGTCTGGCGACCGCCCGCATCACCGACGCGTCGGACTCCAACGACCGCACCCGGTCCAGCGCCACCCACTGCGCGGCCTTGGCATCCGACCCAGCCTGCACCTCGCGCGTCGGCGAACGGAACAGAAAGCGCACGTCGAAGTGCCGGTGCTCGGGGTCCACCTTGCGCGCCGGGATCACGTGCACGTCCAGGTCGAAGGGGCCGTCGCCCACGCGGTCCAGCTCGGCAAGTCCCACTTCCTCCAGCACTTCTCGCCGTGCCGCTGCCTCCAGGTCCGCGTCGTCGGGGTCCACGTGCCCGCCGGGCTGCAGCCACCGCGCCAGCTTGCCGTGCAGGATCAGCAGGATCTCGCCGCCGTCCGGGGCCAGCACAAACGCGCTCGCCGTGAAGTGGCCAGGCAGGAAATGGTCGCGCTCACAGGGAGTTTCCGACGTCTGCAGCAGGTCCAGCATCGCTTGGCGGTGGCTGGCCTCTGTCGCATCGGTGGGGAGAAAGGCTTGGATCTGCTGGCGAAGTTGGGGCAGGCGCGGGTCGGGGGCTGGCATCGGCACTCCTCGGTCGGGCAGGGCGTGGCCCCGTGGCAGCTTGGCGTGTAGCGAGAACGCGCGGTTGTCGCAAGCACCGCGGTGTGGCACCTTGCGCGACATGCAAAAGCTGCCTCCCGTCGCTGATCTGGCCCACCTGGAACACACCGCGCGCACCTACGTCGAGCGTTTCTGGGGGCCGTCGTCCAACCTGCGGCGGGTGCTGCTGCGCCACGTCACCAAGTCGGTTCACGCGCACGGCAGCGACCCGGAACAGAGTCGCGAGCTGGTCGAGCAGGTCATCGCCCGCTTTGTCGAGGCCGGTGCCGTGGACGACCGCAAGTTCGCCGAAGGGACCGCGCGCATCCGTCGCGAGAGGGGAGGCTCGCGGCGCGCGATTGAAATGGTCTTGCGTCAGAAGGGGTTGCCAGAGGCCGACATTGCGCACGCGCTGCATGAGGCTGCCGAAGAAGGCCACACGGACCTGACGGCCGCGCACGCCCTTGCCCGGCGCCGTCGGCTGGGACCGTACCGACCGCCGGAGGAGCGGGCCGAGCGAAGGCAGAAGGACCTGATGGCACTCGCAAGGGCGGGATTCGACTTCGGAACCGCCATGAAAGTCATTGGGGGTTCGCGGGCAGACGAAGACTTTGAGGGTTGACGTCTTCGGCCCTGCGGATTGGAAACACCCCAAAAACAACTTGGCGGCCGGGCAGGGAAGCCGCGGCCGCCAAAGTTCAGAGCGAAGAGGAGGAAAGGGGATGCGCTCTATGAATTCACAGTCCGAAGACTACCGGGGGCCCACTCCCTAACGATGAGCCTTAGGTAACGCGAATCACGAGGACGCACCCAGGGGGACGCCGTCCAGCCGAGGCTGGAAGCAGGGTGTGCGGATGAGGTGGAAGGAGTTCATGGAAGCCATAGGGATTGAGTTACGCTCTTGACGAACAAGAGAAGCAAGACGTGTGCCAGTCCTTGCGCAACTTCGTAAACCGCCGAAATGCCGAATGAAAATGAGAGACAACCGGCCAATTCGTGGACGTGAGAGGCTGTGGACCCGGTAAGCAATTCCCGGCGTGTCTCAAATTGCGAATATGCGCGGCGAGTCGGGCCCCGACGGTGTTGCAAATTGGTACACACGGTCGCGTGACACGACTCTTGCCAAGCGACGCGGGTGGCGACACGCTGCCATCGAATGTCCGGCGGCCCCGGGCGTTTGCCCCAAGTGGAGCCGCGATGGGAGGACTGACGATGCGATCGACCCCTTGGACAACCTGTGTCGCCCTGTGCGCCTTGGTCACCGGACTTGGCGGGTGCCTCTCGAACACGTACGAGGTGCCGCGCGACGAGCTGCAGCGCCTGATCAGCCTGCCGGGAGATCAGCGCGGCGGCAACGTGCGCGCCGTCCAACGCTTCGGAACTGCGGATGATCCGCCTGCCGCGCCGCCGTGGTCGGGCCAGGGAGCTCCCTACGGTATGCAGCAGGGCGTGGCTCCCGGCGTGTACATGGGGCCCTACTTCTATCCCTACGGTGCTCCCTACCACCATCCCGTCGTTGTGGATTACGGTTACAATACGCCAGGTTCCTCTTCGTACGAGCCGACCGGCGCCCCTTCCGTCCCCGGTTCAGGTCAGGCCCAGGCGGCTGCCGGACGCGGGGACGCCAAGGAGGCGATTGCTGCCGTCGTCGCCGTCGCCGTCGTCGTGGGCGTCTCGCTGGCGGTGACCGAGGGCGCGCGCTATGACGGGGCGGTGGCGGTGCATCCCAAGCATCCCGTGCACTTGATGGGGCCGGGCTATCAGCACGAGGTCGTGGCTTTGGACGAGCTGGGGCCGCAGCACCTGCGCGACGACTGGGACGCGGTCATCGCGGGCGGCGAAGGGGCCGGGCTGTGGCGTCGCGGTCGGCGGCCGCTGGACCGCGAGGGGATGACGTACCAGATGGGCTTCGGGTCCTCGGCAGCGTCTCTGTCCGACGCAACTGAGGTGGGCGGTGGCATGGGAGAGCTGCAGATCGGCTACTTCCCCAATCAGTACACAGGCTTGATGATGAATGGTGCGTATTCCTCGGGCATCGCGCACGGCGGCGACTTCGTGTCGTGGCGCGTCGGCTTTGAGGGCAAGTGGTACCCGATCGAGATCCTGCGCTTGCACCTGGGTGGCTATGGCGGGTTCGGTCAGGAGTGGCTCAGGGCCGGCTCCGGACTGCCAGAGACCGACACCTCGCGCCCGTACGTGGGGTACGGCGGTCTGCTGGAGTTCGACCTGACGACGCGGCTGTCGCTGACGCTGAAGGTGGGCGCGCAGTGGCTGCCGACGCTGCACCTGCAGGACCGCACGACGCCCACGCTGGCATTCGGCCTCGCAGTCTACTGATCCGGCTGGCAATTCAACCGATCAGCGGCGCATCCCAGGGCGCCCGTTCGAGCCCGGGCGCAGGCCGCCGGGGCGCGCAGCGGGAACCACGGGGCGCGGCTTGGGCTTGACGACCTTGGGCTTCGGCTTGGGCTTGGCAACCTCAGGCGCAACCTCAGGCTTGGGCGTAGGGGCCGCCACCTCGGGCTCGGGCGCAGGCTGCGGCTCTGGGGCTGGGGCGGCCTCGACGGGGGGCTCTGGCGGCGGTGGCGGCACGGCGGGTTGCGCGTCGCCCAGCGAGCCCAGGATGCCGCCTGCGATGCCGGCGGAAGGCGCGTCGGGCAGCGTCCCTTCCGGAATTTGCACAGGTGGCGTCTCAGGTTGGGCAACCGGAGCAGGCTCGGGCGTCACGGCCGGGGCAGCCGCTGCGGCACCCAAAGGCGCGGTGGGAGCGGCGGGGTCCCACGACCCGGCGGTCGGGGCACCGGTTGCCTCGGTCGGGGTCGCGGGCGCCTCTGCGGTGGCCGGTGCGGTCGCTTCAACCGCTGCGGAATCGGCGGCGGCTGGCGAGTCTTTCGGTCCGAACACGCCCTGCGAGTAGAGCGTGTACGTCACGACCCCGCCGAGGACGACAAAGGCCAGACCCATCACCAGGCCGACCGTCAGCGAGCTGGGCGGCGGGGTAGCGGGGGCAACCCGAGGCCGCGCAGGGCCTTGCGCGACAACGGACGTCGGCGGCGTTGCTGCCGGACGAGGCGGGGCGGCAGGTGGAGCGGCCGGCGCTGGACGGGCGACGGGAGCAGCACGCGGCGCAGGTGGCGCGCTCAGCGGCGAGGCGGCGGCGGACCGGGATGCGGGAGGCGGCGGCATGTAGGGCGGGGGAGCGGGCGCGGCGGCCGGGGCGCTGGCGGGGACGAACGGTGGTGGCGCGGTCATTGCGGCGGCGGGCACTGCGGTCGGTTGCACAGCGGGGCTCGTCCCCAGAGATTCGAGGGCCTGTCGCATCGCGGTCGCGTCCGAGAAGCGGTCAGCGGGGCGCTTGGCCAGCGCGATCTCGACGATCTGGGCAAACTCGGAAGTCACGCCCAGATTCGGAAGGTTGCGCAGGTCAGGAGGCGCTTCGCCCACCTGTTTCATCATCATCGAGTAGGTGGAGTCTGCCTGGAACGGCAGCTCGGCCGCCACGCAGCCGTACAGGACGATGCCCAGCGCGTACAGGTCGCTGCGGCCGTCGATAGGCTGCCCCATGACCTGTTCGGGGCTCATGTACGAAGGCGTCCCCAGCGACGTGCCGGTGCGGGTCAGCGAGCTGTCGGCCGTCTTGGCAATGCCGAAGTCCAGCACCTTGACGACGGTTTCCGCGCCGTCGATCTCGTGCAGGAAGATGTTGGCGGGCTTCAGGTCCCGGTGCACCAGACCCACGCGGTGCGCTTCGCCCAAGCTGCGCAGCACCGGGACAGCGATCTCCACGGTCTCTTCTTGAGACATGCGCTTGCCGTCGCGCTTGTAGCGGGCCAGCCGGTCGGCCAGCGTGTCGCCGCGCAGGCACTCCATCGCAAGGAAGAAGACGCCCTCGTCCGACTGGCCAAAGTCGAACACCCGAATCGTATTGGGGTGTTGCAGGCCTGCCGTCAGCCGCGCTTCCTTGTAGAAACGCTGGGCGGCCCCGGGGTCGGCATCCGAGTCCAGCAGCAGCGTCTTGATCGCGACCGTCTGCCCGGTACCGGTGTGCTGTGCCGAGTACACGGTCCCCATGCCGCCGCGGCCGAGCACGTTGCCGATGCGGTAGCGCCCTGCGAAAACGGAGTTGGGTGTCAGGGCGGCGTTGGAGGGGTGGACGCCCTCGACGATCGTGGCCATGCCGTCATCGGGGCAGTGGGCAAGGTCGGTCTTCTGGCCGCATTGCAGACAGGTGCGCATCGAGAGCTCCGGGCCGGTGAGTTCAGGTTCGGGGGCGGAAGGTTGGACTTCGCGCCGACTTGGCAGTTGGCGGAGTGTATCACGGTCAACCTCAGGACCGGAACGGGTCTCGTCGCGTGGGTTCCGGTGCGCTGACACCCCAGACGGCAAGTGTGCGCGAGGCGAACCCACTGTGCAGCCAGCGCATTGGCCCCTATACTGCTGCGCCATTCGGCCCGGCCGCACCGACGGCCAAGGAGATTTCCCGATGCTGCGCCCCCTTTCCATGTCCACCGTCGTTGCCGTCCTTGCCCTGACCGCGCTTGCCTGCAACAAGGCCCCGCCCGCCGAACCGCAAGCCGCCGTCGCGCCCGCCCAGGTCGTCGAAACGCCGCCTGCCGCCGTTCCCGCTGCCGCCACGACGACGACTGAGGAGCCCAAGGCCGAAGGCGCCGCCTGCCCCCACGCCGGCACGTCCGCCTGCGTCCACGGTGAGCCCACTGCAGACACGTCGATCCCCGCTGCCGCTGGCCCCGCGCTGACGATGCCCGGCACCACGTACGGCGCTGGCGTCACGGTCGCTGAGGTCACGCCGGTCTCGAAGGTCATCGCGGAGTCGGACACCTTCGTCGGCAAGCGCGTGCGTATCGAGGGCATGGTCACCGACGTCTGCGCGGCCAAGGGCTGCTGGATCCGCGTGGCAAGCGACAAGGAATTCGAGAACATCCAGATCAAGGTCGACGACGGCGTGATCGTGTTCCCCGTCTCGGTCAAGGGCCAGTACGTGGTGGCGGAAGGCATCGTGCGCAAGATCCCGCTGACGCTGGAGCAGACCCAGAAGGTGGCGGCGCGCGAGGCGGAGGAGTCTGGCAACACCGCCTTCGACCCCAAGACCGTCACCGAGGCCAAGACGATCGTGCGCCTGCAGGGTCTGGGCGCCGTCATTCGCGAGAAGAAGTAGGTGGTTGCCCCGGCTTCAGGTTCCCCAGCGACGCCCCCGGCCGACCGCCCACGCGTCGGCCGCTGGTCCGCGTTCGTCCTGAACCGGGCGTTGCACCGCGACGTTGGCTACTTCGTCAGCGCATTGGCCATCGTCTACGCCGTCAGCGGTCTGGCGGTGAACCACACGGCCGACTGGAACCCCAGCCTCGACAAGACCACCACGCAGCTGGAGTTGGGACCCCTGCCGACCGATCTGGACGCGGCGGAAAAGGCCGTGGTCCAGCGTGCCGGCATCGACCCCTCGCGCGTTCGGGGACGCCATCGCCCGGGACCCGACGTGTTTCGCGTGTTTCTGGATGAGGGCAGTGAGGCCAAGGTCACCCTGTCGACCGGCAAGGGCACGCTGGTCGATGTGCAGCGGCGCAACGGCCTGTTTGAGGCCAACGCGCTGCACCTCAATCATCTCAAGGGTGTATGGACCTGGGTCGCCGACGTGTTTGCGGTCGCGCTGCTGTTTCTGGCCATCGGCGGCCTGTTCATGCTCAAGGGGCGCAAGGGGCTGATGGGACGGGGGAAGTGGTTCTTCTCGGCCGGCCTGCTGGTGCCCGTAGCGGCAACCGTCTGGTATCACCTGACGCGCTGAATTCCCCAGTCGACCTCAGTCGTTCAGCCCGTCGCCGAACACCCGGCAGGGGATCCCCAGCTCGCTGCGGACCCTGTGCGCAATCGCCTCAGCCACGATGCCCGGCACCTTGTGCAGCTTCTTCTCGATCGGCGGGCGGTCCAGGGCGTAGAGGTCGACCCGGCGTGGGTGGGCCAGACGCACCAGCTCGAGCCACGCATCTACCTCTGCCGCAACGGTATTGTCGACGCTGCCTTGGACCAGCAGGGTCTGGACAATCGCGTTGGGCAGCTCACCCGCCGCTACGGCAATGTCGCGAAGCAAGATCGGCTGGAACGGCATGTTCAGGCGCTCGAACAGCTGCTGACTGCCGCCATCGATCTTGACCGCCACCTCGTCCAACCTTGCGACTGCTCTGCGGATACGCGGATGGACCAGCTCGGTGCCGGCCGTCAGCAGGATCGTGGGAACGTGGGGGGCCAGCTCGTCGCGCAGGCGCAGTAGCACCTCGATCGCTTCCGCCACCTGCGGGTGCAGCGTAGCGTCGCCGTTGCCGCTCAGGACCAGGCCGTGCAGGGGGTATCCGCGGAAGTCGCCGTGATCACGAAGGAGTTCCAGTGCGCCGCGCAGCTCGCTGGCGAACCGCTCGACACTCGGGAACGGCACGGTGTCCCTGCCCTCGGGCCCCAGCTGGCAGTAGGTGCACCGCAGGCTGCAGCGCTTGTGGTCAAGCGGCAACAGGTTGATCCCCAAGGTGTTTCCATAGCGTCGGGATGGCACCGGGCCGTAGATCGTGTCCACCGCCAGTGCCGCGTGCACGCTGGGGTCGGGGCCTGCCGTCTGGGCTGTTTCGCTGACCATGGTCGTCCTCGCAGTCCTGTTTCCGCTTCTCGTCGGGACCGACTAGCATACGCTCTGGTCGCCGCCTTGGCACGAGTGGTGCCTGACCGCGCGGAGCCCGGGAGTCTCATGCTGCAAGTCTCGCTGCGTCGCCCTCTGCTGATCCTGGCCGGTTGCCTGCTGCCCATCCTGCTCACGGGCTGTCCAACGCCGTTTACGGCCACGGATCAGGCCGAGGACACCTTGGATGCCGCCACCGACCAGAGCGATACCGCCGCTGACCCGGACGACGGTCGCTCACGCCCGCTTCCCGACACCACCGCGGAGACCGTCATGCCCGCCGGCTGCGACCCCGCGTGCCCGATGTGGCAGGCGTGCGTGAATGAGTCGTGCGAATCCGCGACGTGCCAGACCGACGCGCAGTGCAACCCCGTCCCCGCGGTCGACCCGCCGCACTACTGCTACCGCGGCCAGTGCCAGCTGTTTCAGTGCTCGGACAAGAGCGACTGCAAGGCCGGCGACGACTGCAACAAACTGACCTACTTGTGCTATTCCCCCGGAACCGGCTGCCAGACCAACCCCAAGGCGTGCGAGGACGGCGACCCCTGCACCCTGAACACCTGCAACTACGCAAGCGGCGTGTGCGAGGTGACGAACGTCAGCAACTGCTGCGCCACCGTTGCCCAATGCGACGACAAGGTGGCGTGCACCGTCGACAGCTGCGTGGGCCAGAAGTGCGTGAACGAGCCGGTGGGCGACTGCTGCTCCAGCGACCTCGAGTGCGGCGACGGCAAGCCCTGCACCACTGACAAGTGCAGCAACGGCCAGTGCGTGTTCACTCCGGTGGCGAACTGCTGCTCCAACGACGGCAACTGCATGGACAGCCTCGACATCACCGTCGACACCTGCGTGGTGCAGAAGTGCGTGCACGCATGGCCAGGCATGACGACGACTTGCACGGGCGAGGGGCAGTGCCAGCAGACGGCGTGCGTCGCCAGTACCTGCGTCTCGGGCAAGTGCAGCTACAGCCCGATTCCGACGGCGACCGGGTGCTGCGAGGCCGACGACCAGTGCCTGACCGACGTCAAGTGCTTCGTTCCCGCCTGCCAGGGCGGCGTGTGCGGTCAGACGGCGGCGCAGGGCATCGGCGCCCACGTGCGGTATCGCTTCGACACGGCGGCGTTGAACGGCTGGACGGTCGAGAAGTCCAGTCAGAGCGTGTACTTCCACTTCAGCACGCTAGGGTCGGTCGCCGGCGCGGGCTCCCTGCGCTATGGCAAGCCGGGGGTGATGTCGTTCGAGGACTCGACGGCGAACAAAGGCTCGGCCACCAGCCCGGTGCTGACGGTGCCGACCAGCGCCCCCAGCATCGCGTTCTGGGTCGCGCTGGACGCGGAGCCGGGAACGGCCGTGCATCAGGTAGGCCTTGACGTGATCGACGTCGCCACGGGCGCGGTAAAGGTCGGTTTGTGGAACAAGAACGATAACTTGAAGGGAACCACCATGGGCGCATGGAAGGACCAGTTGGTCTCGCTGTCGCCGTGGGCCGGCAAGCAGGTCAAGCTGCGTTTCTGGTTCGATCAGGTGAAGTACGACACGTCGAACAAAAGCAAGCTGGGCTTCGTGATCGACGAGATCGAGATACAGGGCTCTTGTCCGTAACGAGTGGTCTGCACGACCTGCCGTGGATCGCCGACGGCCGCCGTCAATCCAGCGAGAGTGCGTTCTGATCCTGATCCGCTGCGTCGTCCAGAGCGGCCGTGACGACCAAGTCGTGCTGTATCGGGAAGTTCACGGAGCGGCCGATGAACGAGATCTGCCGCGACCGCTCGTGCAGCGCGTGGGCCAGGGCGATGTGGGTGGGATCATCCACAACGACGCGAGGTTGCAGCCGAATCTCGGTGAACTGCAGCACGCCGTTGACGGGCTCCAGCCGTCCCACCGGGTGGTCTTCGTAGGCGATAACAGTCACCCGTTCCCGCGCACACAGCGCCAGAAAGCTGAGCAGGCGGCAGCTGGCCACGGCCACGAGCAGCAGCTCCTCAGGGTTGTGCAGCGCCGGGTCACCGCGGAAGTGCGGGTCGGCGGACCCGACGATGGCGGGCTTTCCATCGAATGTGCAAGTGAATTCGCGGGAGTAGCCGGGGGCGTTGGTCGGGCCGGTCGCGCTTCCGGTCCACGTGACCTGAGCCTGACAGTGCAGTTCGGCGGTCATGCGACACCTCCAAGGTCAATGGAGGATGGTCGACCGCGGCGGACGGCGCAACTGATGAAACACGCTACATGTGGAAAATGTCTACATACACCCGCGGTTGCGTCAACGTGCAAGTGCGCCGTTCTCTCTGTAGTCCCATGGTGTTGTGTAGCAAGAGCGCAGGTGGCACAGACGCTGCAACTGGTTGGGCCGGCAGCCACGCGCTCGCACTCTTCCCACCCTCCGGAGGTCCCCCATGTCACCCACCCGCCGCCGCATCCGCGCCTTGACCCTGGCCGTTTGCGTGCTGTTCCTGCCCGCCGCCTTTGCGGGGTGCGGCAGCGACGCCTCGATGACCGGTGCCGACGAGAGCCTGGAGACGCCCAATCAGATGGGCGACGTCAAGTCCGACACCAGTACCAGCTACCACAGCGACGTCGTGGCAAGCGACAGCTCTGGCTGGACGCCGATGGACGGGACCAGCTCAGACGCCACCGGTGGAACCCCGTACCCGGGCACCGACGGCGACATGGGCATCGGCTTGAAGCCGGGCGGCGCGCAAGACATCAACTACTTCAGGATGTTGCTGGGGCAGGGCAAGCTCCCCAAGGCAGCGGACATGACGATGGAAGGCTGGCTGAACGAGCACGACACGCTGCTGCCCAAGGCCAACCCGGAGCGCTCGATCGACCTGCACGCGATGGCGGCGATTCTTCAGGGCACGGCCAACATCGCGCCCGAAGTCGTGCTGCAGCTGGGCTTCAACAGCGGCATGTCGTTGGAGCAGGTCAAGGCCAAGGTCGCGCTGACGCTGGTGATCGACCGTTCGGGGTCGATGTGGGGTGACAAGCTGGAGTACGTCAAGGCGGGGATGCGGGCGCTGATCGAGGTGCTGCCGGTGGGAACGCGGCTGGCGATCGTGTCGTTCTCCAGTGACGTGAAGACCGATTGGCCAGCCAAGGACTTCACGGTTGGTGACAAGCCCGCGCTGCTGAACGTGATCGATCAGCTGACCTCAGACGGCGGCACCAACATCCACGGCGCGCTGCAGGCAGGCATCTTCGTCTGCAAGTCCGCAGGCCCTGAGTACACCTTTCGCCGCGTCCTGCTGCTGAGCGATGGCCAGGCCACCGAGGGCAACACCGATCCCAGCGCAATCCTGGCGGTGGCCAAGGGCGGCAAGCAGAGCGGCTGCAGCATCTCGACCGCGGGCGTGGGCTACGACTTCGACCTGCCGCTGATGACGCAGATTGCCCAGCAGGCTGACGGGACCGCCTGGTTCCTGCCGAATGCGGAGAAGGCCAAGGAGGTCTTCATCGAGGATCTCGAGACGATGCTGCTGCCGGTCGGCCAGAACCTGTGGGTGCAGTTCAAGCTGGCGGAGGGCTGGCACGTCGACCAGATCTACGGCTTTGAGTGGGTGGAAAAGGACGGCGTCGTCAAGCTGTTGGGACCCAAGAAGGACGAGCCCAGCGACCCCGAGCAGGGCACGGATCAGGCCGACACGGTCGATACGCCCGACACCACGGACGAGTCGCCGCCCGTCGCGCTGCCGACCCTGTTCGCCTCAAAGAAGAACGGTCTGGTCATGGCGCGGCTGGTTCCCCCGGAGGGGTCGGATCTGTCCAAGATTCAAGACCTTCTGCTGGCAGACATCACCTACGGCTACACGTTGTCCAAGACCAACGAGACGCAGCAGTTCACGGTGCCCGTCACCGTTCCCGGCGTGGTGCAGATCCCCGATGGCGGCATCGGCTATTTCGCCAGCCCCATCGTGCGCCGCGCATTTACGCTGCTGCAGGTTGGTCGGGCGCTGATGCGGTCATGCACGCGGTTTGAAGCCGGGCAGGTCGTGGAAGCCCTGGCGGTGCTGGACGAGGCCAAGACGCTGGTCGCGCAGCAGAAGGCTGAGTTCTCCGCCGAAGAGCTGGCGAAGGTCGACATGGCGCCAGGTCTGGACGACGCGGCGGAGCTTGCGGCTTTGTTGAAGACGGTGATGGCGCAGGGTCAGGCGCAGCAAACGCCCTGACCCAAGGGCGCTACTTCGCGGCAGGGGGCGGAACCGGTGCGGCGGCAGGCGTCGGGACCGCGGCGGCCTTCGGAGCCGGAATGGCAGCGGGAGCGACACCGGGAGCCGGAGCTACGCCGGGAGCGGCACCCTGCGGCATCCCCTGCGGCATCCCCTGCGGCATTCCACCCTGCGGCATCCCCTGCGGCATTCCACCCTGCGGCATCCCCTGCGGCATCCCCTGCGGCATTCCACCCTGCGGCATACCCTGCGGCATACCCTGCGGCATACCCTGCGGCATACCCTGCGGCATACCCTGCGGCATCCCCTGCGGCATCCCCTGAGGCATCCCACCCTGCGGCATCCCCTGAGGCATCCCACCCTGCGGCATCCCCTGAGGCATTCCACCCCGTGGCATCATTCCGGGAGGCATCATGCCGGCGGGCATGTCGGTGCCGGTCGGACGGCCGGGCAGGCCGCGGGGCATCATGCCGGGAGGCATGTCACCGGGGGGCATCATGCCGGGAGGCATCCCGTTGCCACCCTGGGGACCGAAGCGCTGGATGCGGCGGAAAATGGGGGTGAGCTCAGGTGCGGAGAAGTCGGTGACCTCGTCGGGGCTGAACGACATGGGCACGCGCGCGGCACCGTCGAGCAGGAAGACCTCGACTGTGCAGGTCGGCGCCCCGGCGGCGAGAGCGAACAACAGGCCCTGCGGCCCTTGGTCGGCCCCGCGGCGCGGTGCAGGGGCGAACTTCAAGCCGGCCCCCTCAGCCGCGGCCACCAGACGGGACTTGCCCACGGCGCCCGAGACGTTGGGTCCGGCGACGAACGGCTGGCCGCCGAAGAGTTTGTTGGCCGCTTGCACACACTGGTCGGCGCGAGCACCGGCACCTTGGCGGAAGTGCAAGGTCGCCGTGACGCGGCCGTCCATCTCGAACAGGATCTGGACGCCCTGATCGTGCTCGAGGCGCACTTCCGAGTCGCCGTCGGGCGCCGGAATCACGAGACGAACCGACCAGTCGCGCTCGCTGACGAACGGCACGCCGAACTTGCGGTCGCGCAGAATCTCGGCGCGGCCCTTGGGGTCGCTGCGGATCTTGGCCACCACTTCCCATGCATCCGCGTAGCTGGCGGACTGCGTGGGGGCGACCTCAACGCGAACTTCCCTGCCGCCAAGCGGAGTTCCGTCGCGCTGGTACAACCACAGGTGAGTGGGGGCGACCCGCTCGACCATGCCGGCGATGACGAGAACGACCAAGACGGCGATGGCGCCGATTCCGATCCACAATCCCTTGCCTTGCATGAATTCCTCCAGTTTGGACCCTCGTGAGGCGGGCGCATGGTAGGAGCGTGCAAGTCAAAGGGCAAGCCGCGCATTCCCGCAAGCTGTGGGACCTTGAAAGCCCCGTTACCCGACCGGTGGTGCGGCCTGCGCGAACCCCAGCACCGCGTCGGCAAGCTTTGCGTACTGCGGTAGGTGGTTGTAGCCCTGTGCAGAGACACGCAGCCAGCGGTGACCTCCCCACGTCATGACGGGCACCTCGATGCGGTGGACCTGCCACAGGTGCGCGGCCAGCGGGTCGGGGGGCAGCTCTGTCGCGTCGTCGGAGTCGTGCAGGTGGCCGGGCAGGGCGACCGTGGCCAGACTGCCGATCAGCTCGTCGGGGCAGGGCGGGGCGACCGCCCACGCCGAACACAGCAGATCCCGGGCCTGCAGGACCAGCGCACGGTTCGCGGCCAGCCACGCCGGCCAACCTCCGGGGCGCAGGCCGGCCAGAAACCGCAGGGCCACCGGGACGCACAGGGCAGCGGTCGGGTCGCCGGTGCCCGTCCAGTCGAATTCCATCCAGAAGCGGGGTCTTCCGCGTGTCGGTCCTTGGAAACCGTGACTGATCGACAGGGGATGCAGGTGAAGTTGGCGGTCGCGGCGGACGTGGAGGAAGGCCGCCCCCTTTGGGCCGCACGTCCACTTGTGGCAGTTGCCCGTGTAGTAGGCGGCGCCCAAGCGGTCGAGGTCGAGGACCACCATCCCGGGGCCGTGCGCCCCGTCGACCAGCACGTCGATTCCTTGCCCCTGCAGCGTGTCAATGATCGGCTGGATGGGCCACACAAGGCCCGTGGGGCTTGTCACGTGGTCGATCAGGGCAAGGCGAGTCCGGGACGTCACCGCGGCGGTCACGGCATCGACCACCTGCCGGCCAGACGCAAGCGGAAACGGCACCTGCGCCACCACCACCCGCGCACCGGTCGTCTGGGCGACGTACTCGACGGCGTTGCGGCAGGCGTTGTAGCCGTGGTCCGTGACGAGGATCTCGTCGCCAGGAGCAAAAGCCATCGATCGCAGGACGGAATTCACGCCCGCCGTGGCGTTGGCGATCCATGCAAGGTCCTGCGGTTGGGCTCCAAGGAACGCGCCCAGCTCGGCCCTTGCAGCGTCCAGCAGCGGCTCGAGCTCGCGGTCCAGAAACTGAACCGGATTGCGCTCCATGCGCGCGCGCAGCTCTGTCTGGGCGTCCAGCACGATGTCGGGGCAGGCACCGAACGAGCCGTGGTTCAGAAAGGTGATGTTCTGCGCGACTTTCCAATGCGTGGCGAGGTCGTGGGCGGTGGGGGGCAAGGGTTGGGTCGGGCGCATGTGGGGCTCTGGGTTTGGGTCCGGGCGGGAAGCGTAGTGTCCTGCACCGCCGAAGTCGATTCGCCTGCCCGTGGCCGTGGCATCGTTCAACCTGTTCATCTCCGACGACAGACAACGCTGCGGGGTTGCATTTCGGCCCATTTCGGTTCAATTTGGGCCTCCTGATTTTGTAGAGCGTCCCGTCGGGAAACCATTCGTGAACAGCGTGTCTCTCGCAACCGTCCCTCGCGAACGCCACGCCAGGCTCGCCCTCCGCAAGCGTGAGGTTCTGTGTGATTCCTGATCTCTTGAGCAAGTACCCTGTGGGCGAGTTGTTGACGCGGCGTTTGCTGCTGGTCGACGACGAACTGCCCAACTTGGCCGTGCTGCAAGCGTTTCTGGAGACCGATTACGAGGTCTTGACGGCTCGGTCTGGTGCCGAAGCGCTGGCGTTGCTGGCCAAAGAGACGGTCGACGTCATCATCGCCGACCAGCGAATGCCCGAGATGACGGGCGTCGAGCTGTTGGAGCGGGCCCGAGAGACTCGCCCCGACGTTGCGACCATCGTGCTGACCGGTTACAGCGACACGCCGGCCCTGATCTCGGCCATCAACCGCGCCCGCGTGTTTCGTTACCTGAAGAAACCCTGGAACGCCGACGAGGTGCTGGACGCCGTGTCCCGCGCCAGTGAGGCCGTGGCGCAGCAGCGCGCGATCCTGCGGTTGGTCGAGTTGTTGTCGGCGCGCACCGACGAGCTGGACGCGGCCTTGGCAGAGCTGCAGGAAGCCCAGAAGAACATGCTGCATCTCGACCGTCTGGCCACGACTGGGCGTCTGGCGGCCGGCATCACCCATGACCTGCGCAACGCAATGAACGGGTTGCTGCACCTGGAGCGCGAGATCAACGCCCGTGACGCCGACCCCGAGCTTGTCGAGTCGGTGACCGTGGGCGTCGCGGGTGTCCGCAACCTGATGAATGCCTTGGAGACGATCAACCAGTTCGTCCGTCAGCGCCGGATGTCCATGGCGATGGAGTACTTTGACCCGGCCCAGGTGGTGAAGGATGCCGTAACGGTCATGCGGCTGGACCTTAACTTTCGGGTGCGGCGGGTTGAGGTCGATGCGCCCGCGGGTGACCTGCCCCCGGTATTTGGCGACCGGCAGAAGCTCGTTCAAGTGCTGGTGAATCTGCTGCGCAATGCCGTTCAAGCGACCGAGTCGCAGCAGGCCATCGCGATTCGCGTCAGTCAGAGCGGTCCCAACATCGTCTACCAGGTCGAGGACGAGGGCGCCGGTTTTCCTGAGCACCTGCGTGAGCACCTGTTCCAGCCGTTTGTGTCGTCCAAGGGCGACCAGGGCATGGGGCTCGGGCTGTACATGTCGCACCTCATCGTCACGAGCCACAACGGCCGTATCGCCTGCCATGACCGGCCGGGCGGTGGCACCACCTTCGAGATCCACCTGCCGATTGCCGAAATGCCGGCATAGGCGCAGCGGGCCTCGCGTCGCGAGGCCTTCTGGAGACTCCTTGCCATGACCCTGACCAACGACATTTCCACCGTCACAGGCGCCTCGAGGCCGGACGTTGGCCAGCAATCCTTCGGAGAGATCAGAGAATACGAGGAGTTGGAAGGGGCGCAGGGGCGCGAGATCTTCTTCCGCCCGGAGCGCTATCGCCCCGAGGACCTGTTTCCACTGATGCCAGCGGTCGAAGTTTCTTGGGACGGAACAGTGGCGGCGTGCCAGCTGGTCGACATCTCGGCGTCGGGTGTAGGGCTTGCATGGTCCGGGAACGCGATCCCTTTGGTGGGCGAGGTGTTGCAGCGCCTGACCGTCGGCTTCGACGGCCACGTTTTGTACGACGGAGGAGCCCGGGTCACGTCGCTGCGCCGTAGGGGCGATGCACAAGTGGTCGGCGTGTCCTTTGCCGACGCACTGGTCAGCATCGACGATGTGCTGAGCCTGCGACACGTCGTGACTTGGCGCGGCACCCAGTCAGACCTGTCGTTTGGTCAGGCCGAGTGGTCGATCGAGGGACATGAGACCTTCCGGGCGCACGTCGCCGAGTTCCGCCTGTTCCTTGAGGACGCCGAAGAAGCGTTTCGCAAGATGGAAGCGGACTTGCCGTGGTCCGTCGTGCACGGTGAGGCGGACCTGCCGGCGCGTCGCGCCCTGATCGAGCGGTTGCGCGCCGAGTTTGTGCCGCAGGTGCTCGACCGATTCACGCGGATCGATCAGGCGATGCGCCGCGCCAATCGAGCGGACAACGAGGTGCTGAAGGCGTTTTCGGTGCGTCATTTGCACCGACTGCTGATGCCCGCGCCGCTGCTGCACCGGACCCGTTACAAGCCACTGGGCTATCCGGGTGACTTCGAGTCCATGAATTACATGTACTTCCGAAATTTTGAGGGTGCCACTCTGTATGGCAAGGCGCTGCACTTGGCCTCGTGCGACTCGCTGCCGGCCCAAGCAGTGCGGGCGCGCAAGGACGTGATCAAGGCACGGTTGCTCGAGCTGGCCGGCGAGACCCGTCCGGGACGGCCCGTGCGCATCGCCTCGGTCGCAGCCGGCCCCGCCCAAGAAACGCTGGAATTTCTGTCGGAGGTCAAAGAGATCGCGGGTCCCGTCGAGATCGTTCTGTTCGATCAGGACAAGCAGGCGTTGTCCTTCGCGCACCGTCGCCTGGGGCCGGCCGTCGAGCGTCATGGGCGTGGTCTGATCAAGCTGACTTTCCTGCACGACTCCATCAAGCGCCTGTTGCACGACCCCACGCTGTTCGCTGATCAAGGGCCGTTCGACTTCATCTTCAGTTCAGGTCTTTACGATTACTTGCGGATCCCGACGGCGGTGACGCTGACCCGCAACCTGCACTCGCAGCTGGTTCCCGGAGGGGAGGCGTACGTTGGCAACATGGACCCCGCCAACCCCTGCCGGTGGATCTTCGAGCATCACCTCGACTGGACCCTGATCTACCGATCTCAGGCCGAGATGCTCGGCTTCGGCCGCGTGGCGTTGCCCGATGCACCGCTGCGCATCGCCGAAGACCGCACGCGGATCAACCCGTTCCTGGTGGTGACACGCACGTGATGCCCCGACTGAACCCAGTACAGCCGCACGCGCAACCGCTGGAGGCCGCCCCCGTCGACGTGGAGCGGCGGTGGGAATCGTGGCTGGTCCAACGCAATCGGATGAGCACGCTGATCGCATTTTGGCTGACGATCACCATCTACCCCATGTTCGGCTTGCTGGACTGGATGGTGGCGCCGTCGAAGTGGTGGCCGCTGCTGTTTACGACCCGTGCGGTGGTGTCGCTTTGGAGCCTCTGGCTGCTCGCCATTCATCGCGGTGAGTTTTTCGGTCGGCACTGGCGCATCCTGACTTCGGGGCACGCGGTCATGCTGGGCGGCGGTATCTCTGTGATGACCGTGGTGATGGGCGGTTACGAGACGCCGTACTACGCGGGCCTGAATCTGTCGGTCATGGGCGTCGGTCTGCTGTTCGTGTGGACGGGGCGGCAGGCCGCGTGGACCTACGGGCTCGTCGTTGCTTCCTACGTGGTTCCAAACGCGTTCCACGGGGGGCCGATCAACTGGGCGTGGGCTGCCCCGAACCTGTTCTTCGTCATATCGACCGCCACGGTGGTCACGGCCGCCCAGGCGTTCGGCTTTCGGTCCAACCGCGACCAAGTGCTGAACCAGATTCGGCTGGAGCAGACGACGGCCAACCTCGAGCGGGCGCACGCCCAACTGCAGCAACTGGACGCGTTCAAGACCAAGTTCTTCGCAAACATTACGCATGAACTGAAGACGCCGCTTGCGATGATCCTCTCGCCGCTGGAGCTGCTGATTCAGGAGGAGCTGGGCCGATTGACCGAGGTGCAGCGGTCGACGCTGCAGACGATGTTCCGCAATGGCTTTAAATTGCTGAACCTGATCAACGACTTGCTGGACCTGACCAAGCTGGAGGAGTCGCGACTCCGCCTGCGTATTGCGCAGCACGACATGGTCGAGTGGCTGGGAAGTCTGGTCGGACATGTGCAGCCGCTGGCCCAGCGCAAGCGAGTGTCGTTGGTGTTCAGTTCCTCGGTTGCGGACGCGAACATCTGGTGCGACATCGAACGCATCGAGCGGGTGATGATCAACCTACTGTCGAACGCCGTGAAATTCACGCCCGCTGAGGGCCACATCGAGGTGCGACTCTACGACGACGGTGGCTCGGTGCGGGTCGAGGTCGCGGACGATGGCCCGGGTTTTCCCCCCGAGATGGCCGACCGTGTGTTCGAGCGGTTCTTCCAAGTCGACATGGGCGGCACCCGCAAGCACGGCGGCACCGGCATCGGACTGGCCTTGGCACGCGAGCTGGTCGGGCTGCATGGCGGCCGCATCTACGCGCGCGGTGCTGAGGGCAAGGGCGCCTGCTTCACCGTCGAGCTCCTGAAGGGGCGCACCCAATTCCGCCCCGACACGCTGACCGATGCCTCAGAGCCCGGGGACGCGCTGAAGGTCGGCCGGCCCCACCAGATCGAGATCTTGGGGGGAGCCGTCGAGGTGGATGGGCGCGACGACTACCGTTTGCTCGACATCTCCGAGTTGACCGAGCGACGCGTGGTCGAGCGAGATCAGGACGAAAACCAGCGCCAATGGACGGTGCTGATCGTCGAGGACACCCCGGACGTCATCCGCGTCATCCACCTGGCACTGCGGCGTCACTTCAAGGTCATGGCGGCCCCTGACGGGCTGAAGGGCCTGGAGATGGCCGTGCGCGAGCTGCCGTCGCTGATCATCACCGACCTGATGATGCCCGGTATCGATGGACTCGAGCTGACCCGTCGGTTGCGCGAGGACCCGCGGACGCGCCACACGCCGATCGTGATGCTGACGGCCCGCGGTGACCTGGATGACCGGGTGCGCGGACTCGACACCGGCGTCAACGCGTACTTGAGCAAGCCGTTCTCGGCCAAGGAGCTGCTCTCGACCGCCCGCGCGCTGCTGAACATTCAGGAGACGCAGGCCGACCTGCTGCTGAACTCGCGGCTGGACTCGCTCGAGACCATCGCCGGCGGTCTGGCGCACGAAATCAACAACCCGCTGAACTACGTGAAGAATGCGCTGAGGCGGGTCGAGATCGACGTGCACGACACCGTCGAGTTGATGCACGCCGCGCGGGGTCGCGTCCTGACGGACGACGAGGTCGTGCGCTTGCAGAAGAGCGAGGACCGCGTCCACAAAATGATCGAGATGGCCGACGGCGGGGTGAAACGCATCGCGGCAACCGTAGACCTGATGGGACGTTACAGTCGCGAGGGCTACTCCCGCGCCATGCGCCTCTACGACGCTTTCGGTGCCGTGCGCGATATCGTCGCCATGGTCCTGCCCGCGACGGGAAGGCCGGTGAAGGTGGACGTGGATCTGGTGGGCGACGGACATGTGGACTGCGTGCCCGAGGAACTGAACCAAGTGCTGTCGAACCTGGTGCAGAACGCCATCGAGGCCGTTGCGGACGAGTCTGGCTGCGTGTCTGTCACGGGGCGCGGCGACGACGACTGGGTGACGGTAACGGTGGCCGACAACGGGCACGGCATCTCGGACGAGGCAAAGGCGCGCATCTTCACGCCTTTCTTCACCACCAAGGGCCCCGGTCGCGGCATGGGCATGGGCCTGACCATCGTCCGCCGCGTCGTGCAGAGCTTGGGCGGCACCTTGCAGCTGACCAGCGAAGCCGGCGTCGGCACCACGTTCATCGTCCGTCTGCCGCGGCGCAGTCCGGTCGACCAGCAGGCCCTGCCGCTGGCGTGAACCCATCAGTTCCGCAGCGGATCCGCGCCACCGGCTTGACAGACCCCCGCGCGTCCCGTGGACTTGCCCTCCCCCCGAACAGTGCGCCTTGGTGTGAGCGGCCGTTGCCGCAGGAGTCCCGCATGTCCGCCGCCGCCCCCAAGCCCTCACTGCGTCTCGGGTTTCGCCTGTTTCAACGGGCTCCGGCCAGTGTGGAGGAGGCCCAGCAGCACCCGCCGCTCGACATCGGGCCGGACCAGGTGCTCGAGATGGACGAGGCCGAGTGGTACGCAAAGGTCTATCGCGGCGAGGACGCCCCCCAGTTGACATGGCGCGCGGTGCTGGTGGGCTCGCTGCTGGGCTTTCTGCTTGCGTTCACCAACCTGTACATCGGCCTGAAGACCGGGTGGGCGCTGGGCGTGGCCATCACCGCGACCATCGTGTCGTATTCGCTGTGGTCGGTGCTGCAGCGGGTTGGGCTGGCAAAGGCGCCGATGACGATCCTCGAGACCAACTGCATGCAGTCCACGGCCTCGTCCGCTGGTTATGCGACGGGTGGCACGATGGTGTCGGCGATTGCCGCGCTGCTGATGGTCTCGGGCCACCACCTGCCGTGGCCGGTCCTCGTCGCGTGGACGCTGCTGTTGGGGGCTCTGGGTACGGTCCTGGCCATCCCCATGAAACGCAACATGATCAACCGCGAACGCCTGCGCTTTCCCTCTGGCACCGCCGCCGCCGTGACGTTGCAGTCGCTGTACAGCAAGGGCGATGAGGCGCTGGCCAAGGCCCGGGCGCTGTTTTGGGCGGCGTTGGGCGGCGCGGTGGTGCCGCTGCTGATCGAGCTGCAGGTGCGCGAGACCGTCAGCGCGACGGGAGAGAAGGTGCGGTCGGCGCTGCTGCCCGCGGAGTCGGCGCTGTTCGACTGGCTGCCGGCGCTGGGCACCCACGCACACGAGGGCGGCGGCCAGGTGGCCAACAAGCCGTCGGACTGGACGATGGTGCTGGACCACAACCCCATCATGATCGCCGCGGGCGCCCTGGTGGGGCTGAAGGTCGCGATTTGGATGACGTTGTCGGGGCTGTTCCTGGCGTACGTGCTGGGGCCGCTGGGGCAGGACGCGGTCTGGACGAACGGGCAGGGCGAGCTGGTCGCGGCCGTCACGGCCCCGGGCAAGGCTTGGAAGGAGATCGGCATTTGGTCCGGCGTGCCGATCATGGTCGCCTCGGGTCTGCTGATGTTCCTGTTGCAGTGGCGCACGATCCTGCGCGCTTTCCAAGGCTTGGGCAGCAGCGCGGTTGGCGGCACCGACGACCACATCGGCCGCACCGAGGTGCCGTTCTCGTGGTTCGCTTGGGGCGTCGTCCTCAGCGGCGGCGGCGTGGTGTGGCTGGCGCACGCGTACTTCGCGGTGCCGTTGCACTACGGAGCGCTGGCCGTCGCGCTGACGTTCTTCCTGTCGCTGGTGGCTTGTCGCGCAACGGGCGAGTCGGACATCACGCCGGTGGGCGCGATGGGCAAGGTCATGCAGCTGACCTACGGCGTGCTGATCCCGCAGAACGCGACGGCCAACCTGATGACGGCCAGCATCACGTCCAGCTCAGCCGGCTCGGCGGCGGACCTGCTGAACGACCTGAAGTCCGGGTATCTGCTGGGCGCCCACCCGCGACGGCAGTTCATGGCGCAGTTCATTGGCATCTTTTCGGGTACTGCGGCGACGGTCATGGGCTTCTACCTGCTGGTGCCCGATGCGGCCGCGCTGATGGGTTCGACGGCGGCCGACGGCACCGTCATCGCCCCCAAGTTCCCGGCGCCGGCGGCCCAGACGTGGAAGGCGGTGGCCGACGTGTTTCGGCACGGTCTGGGCAACATGCACCCCGTGCACCGTGAGGCGATTTTCTGGGGCCTTGGGTTTGGCGTCGTGCTGGTGGTGCTGGAACAGGTGTTCCCCAAGTGGCAGAAGTGGTTGCCGTCGGCCACCGGCATCGGTCTGGGGCTGATCCTGCCCTTTCAGTACCCGCTGTCGATGCTGGTCGGTGCCCTGATCGCATGGGGGTGGCAGGCGCGCAGCAAGGAGGGGGCAGAGCGGTACGTCGTGCCGGTCGCCTCGGGCATCATCGCGGGCGTGTCGATCGTCGGCGTCGTCGTGGCGGCGTTGAACAACTTGCTGTTCGCTCCCTGACCTGCATCCGACGGTGCCCAATCGTACTCCTACCCCCCCATGCCGTTTGGGTCTAAGCTTCGGCATTCCACTGCGACCGTTGGGCCGCCCACCTTGGGGGACGTCATGACGCCTGCTTGCACGACCATGTTCCGCACACTTCGACGGGTTGCGTTGGGCGTTCTTGCGCCGCTGCTGCTGCCGACACTTGCGTCTGCCGCAGTGCCGACCACCGTGCTGCTCGAGGGGACGCTGCAGGCGACGGGCGGCGGTCCGGCGGCGGACGGCAAGTATCTGCTGAATCTGGCGATCTATCCCGATGCGCTGGGTGGTCAGGCGGCGTGGAGCGAGCAGGGCGCTGAAGCGTCGGTTCAGGGCGGCTTGTTCAGTCTCGCCATGGGCGCAAAGGTCCCGCTGAAGCCCGAGCTGCTGGCGGCGCTGTCCAAAGCCTATCTGGGCGTGACCGTGCAGCCGGACCCCGAGCTACCGCGGGTGCCGGTACACGCCGTTCTGTACGCGTTGCGCGCTGGCGTGGCGACGGGGATCGACTGTTCCGGCTGCATCCAGACCGCGCATCTGGATCCGCAGGTGTTGGCCCCTTATGCCAAGTCGGCCGATCTGGCGGCCTATGCCAAGACCGCGTCGTTGGCCACGGTCGCGACCTCGGGGGCCTTCGCTGACCTGTCGGGCGGCCCGGACCTGAGTGCCTATGCGAAGACGGCCTCGCTGGCGACGGTTGCGACATCCGGCACATACGCAGACTTGGAGGGATTGCCGACCCTTGCCAAGCTGGGCATCGCCTGCGGGACCGGCTTGGTGGTGCGCGGACTGAAGGCAGACGGCAGCTACGACTGCGTGCAGGCGATGGACCCCTTGGCGCTGCCCAAGGATGCGCTCGACGAGGTCTCGAACGGCCTGTTGACCAACCAGTTCAACGAGGTCGCCGCCAGCACGAAACTCGTCCCCATCCCCGACAACAGCCCCGTCGGCATCAGTGACGTGATCGACGTGCCGGACTTCGGCACTGCCCAGACGTTCAGCGTAGCCGCCGAGATCGCCAACAGCGACACCGGAAATCTGCGGATCACGCTCATCGACCCCACCGGCACCAAGTTCGTCCTGTGGGACAAGACGGCCAAGGGCACCATCGTCAAGACGACGTGGCCCACCCCGACCAAGACGGTGTCCGGCGACTTGAGTACATGGATCGGCAAGAACCCTAAGGGAAAGTGGTACTTAGAGGTAATTGACGTCGCCTTCTTGAACAACGGCTTCGACGGTGCCCTGAAGGGGTGGAGCCTGAACATCGGCGTCATGTCGTCTGCCAAGGTCGGGTTGGCTGGTCTGCTGAAGCTGCAGAACGCCGCCGAGGCCCCGCTTCCGTGCGGTCCGACACTGGCCGGTTCGCTGTACTTCGACACAGTGGCCAAGGCCGTGCGCTATTGCGACGGGGCGGCTTGGCGCAACTTGGCCGACACGTGCGGCAACGGCATTCTCGACGCCACCGAGCAGTGTGACGACGGCAACAACACCGATGGCGACGGCTGCTCGGCCACCTGCCAGACCGTGTGCGGCGACGGCAAGTTGCTGGGCAAGGAAGAGTGCGACGACGGCAACACCAAGGATGGCGACGGCTGCAGCGCGGCGTGCATCGCGTCGGTCGGTTTCTCGAAGGTGCGACCGGGCGCCTCGTGCGCTGCCATCCTCGCTGCGTGGACCAGTGCGGGCTGGACGGCCAAGGACGGCAAGTACTGGCTCGACCCGAATCTGGGCGACCCAGCCGACGCGTTCCTGGCGACCTGCGACATGACGCAGAAGGGCGGTGGCTGGACCAAGGTCAGCGAGTTCGCCGAGACGTACTACGACAACCTCAGCGACCGCAGCAAGATCCCGTACAAGGAAGTGCTGGTCCTCGAGTGGGACCACACCACCGCGACCCCCGTCTACTCGAACTTTGTGGTCCAGCACGCCTGCTACAACTCGGCCAAGACCGGCTTCCAGGTTGCCAACACATCGGCGAACTGCGACTCGGGCTATCAGGTCCGGGTCGGTGGCACGGGCGGTTCGTGCGGCGACGCCGAGGACGGCTGCTTTGGCTTGTACTACGGCGACTTGGCCGTTGGCGGCGGGTGCAACTGGAACTGCGGCGCGGGTGCCGTGAAGATCTGGGGCAAGGGCTACGCCTGCAATTCGTGCCGCTGCCGCAACGCGCCATACACGACAATCGAAGGCTGCGGCAACGGCGGTGCGTGGGGCAACAAGCGCTTCTGGATCTACGTGCGCTAAGCCAACCCGTTGCCTGGCAAAGGAATCTGCATGTCCCTGGACCCGCTCTTCGAACCCGCCGCCGACCACTTTCTGGACCTGCAGACCCGCATCGTGGCCGCGCTAGAGGCTCTGGACGGGCACGCGACCTTTCACCGGGACGAGTGGACCCGGGACGAGTCTGAGGTGCCAGACGGCCCGTCTCTGCGCGGCTGGGGACGCACCTGCGCCCTGGAGGGGGGCGCGGTGCTCGAGAAGGCGGGCGTGGCGTTCTCGAAGGTGCGCGGGCGGTTGGCCCAGGGACACGCCGAAGCGATGCCCGGCGATGGACTCGACTTCCAGGCGACGGGCGTGTCGCTCGTCTTGCACCCGCGCAATCCGCACGTGCCCATCGTGCACCTGAACTACCGGCGGCTCGCGCGAGGGGCGACGGCCTGGTTCGGGGGCGGCGCGGACCTGACGCCGTGCTATCTGGATCCGCAGGACGTGCAGCACTTTCACGAGACCCACCGGCGCGTTTGCGAGCAGCACGCCCGCGTGGCCGACTGGCCGACGCTGCACCGCGACTGCGACGCGTACTTCTACCTGCCGCACCGGGGCGAGCGGCGCGGGGTCGGGGGCCTGTTCTTCGACCACATGGCGGCCAACCCGGAAGAGATGTTCGCGTTCGTCAAGGCCGTGGGCGACGCCTTTCTGCCCGCCTGGTTGCCCATCGCCCAACGCCACCGCGACGACCCGTACGGCGACCGCGAGCGGCAGTGGCAGCTGGTGCGCCGCGGGCGCTACGTCGAGTTCAACCTGGTGCACGACCGCGGGACGGTGTTCGGCCTGCGCACGGGCGGCCGCATCGAGTCGATCCTGATGTCGATGCCGCCCTTGGCCGCGTGGGGCTACGACCTGCAGCCCGAGCCGGGTTCGCCCGAGGCCGTGATGCAGCAGGCGCTGGTGCGCCCCGCCTGACGTGTTCACCCCGGACGCCAAGGTCGCACCGCCGCCCGCCGACGTGGTACACCTGACCGGTCGGCGACCCACCATGGCCGGCCGGCCGCCCCCCCGTTTCCCCCGCACGGAGGTACAAGTGTCGACCTTCCTTTCGACCCGCCGCTGTTCGTTCATCGTCTTCCTTTCGCTACTTGCAGTGTCGGCCGGCTGCGGCTCGAGCTCGGGCGCAGGGGGCTACTACTACATTCCCGTGGATGCGGCGGACGGCACCGGATCCGACGGCAGCGACGCCGCCAATCCCGACGCCAACCCGGCCGATGCGAAGACCGACACGGTGGCCGACGTCACCGCCGACGCGACCGACCTGGACGCCACCGAGACCCTCGACACGGTCGACGCCACCGACGTCCCGGACGGCACCGACACGACCGATGTCCCCGACACGACAGACGTCTTCGACACCACGGACACCACCGAGGTGCAAGACACGACCGATGCCGTCGACACCACCGACGTCGTGGACACCACCGACACGACCGACACGATGGACGTCCCCGACACGACCGACACGATGGACGTCCCCGACACCACCGACACGTCCGACACGACCGACGCCGCGGACACGACCGACACGACCGACGGCGTCGTGGGACCTGCCTGCGCCCCCACGCCGAATATCGCCGGTCTGCTGCAGTGCCCCGAGGGCAAGGTCGACGTGACGCTGAAGGCCGCGACCGTCACCTACGTGTTCAATGCCGGCTACTTCCTGGCCGACGAGAGCACCACCCACGGCATCGAGGTCTACGTCGGCACCACCTGGACGTACCCCAAGCCGGTCGTGGGCGACCGCGTCGACTTGCACCTGACCGAGTGGGGCAACTGGAAGAACCAGCAGGAGATCACGGCGGCCGACGCGCCCGTGGCCTTGGGCGTGGGCAACCCGGCCGTGTTCAAGCTGGACCTGCAGTCGCCCGGATCCGCCGGCGTGCTGGCCGAGACCCACGAGAGCCGCGAGGTGGGGGGCACGGGCCTGAAGGTGCTGACGGTGGCCGGCGCGGACCTGACCGTTGCGTCCAACGTGCTGCCCAACATGGTGTTTCGCGTCGACGGCACCAGCACTTTGTGCAAGGGAGCGGTCTTCGAGCTGAAGTCGGCCGTCATCACCCAATTCGGCGAGATCTATCGTGTGCAATTGATGAACGGTGCAGCAGACTTGGGCACCATCGATATCTCGGGCTGCACGCCTGACCCGATCGACGAGACGCAGAACTGGGGCTTCGAAGACCTGGCCGCCACCGACCCGCCGGCGGGTTTCGTCAAGCTGACCGGTCTGTTCTCGGCCCTGCGCACCACGACCGTCGCCCACGCCGGCGCGGCGTCTTGCGAACTGATCTGGACCTCGGACGCCAACCAGGACTTTACCACCGGCGCCTATGCCGAGATCCTGCCCGGCGACACGGTCAAATTCAGCTTCTGGGTGCTGGACGAGGATGTGGCGGGCCGTGTGCGGCCGGGGCTGCTGTTCTACAAGGCCGACAAGACGTTCTTGAAGTCAGAGTATGCCACGGGGTACTCGGTCGACGCGGCGGGGGTGTGGAACCAGCTCGCGCATACCTTCGTCGCTCCGGCCGACGCCGCGTTCGTGCGCGGGCAGGTGCGGATGTACGACGTGGCGCCCTTCCCGGGGTCGGCCAAGGTGCGCATCGACGACTGGAGCATCGGCAAGCAGTAGACGGCAAGCGGACTTGCGTCGCGCATCCGATGTCACGCGCCCTTGCCCCCGCGGTCGCGCTCGCCCTTCTTCCAGCGGCGAATCTCGCGTGAGAGGTCCTTCTCCGAGGCCTTGCGCTCTTGGGCCTGCCGTTGGGCAAAGCGCGCGTCGGCCATCGCGACCTCGTCTCGCAGCGCCAGCCACGACTCCAGGCGAACCGCCGGCAATTCCCCTGACTCGACGGCCAGTTCCAGTGCGCAGCCCGGGTCGCCGCGGTGGCCGCAGTCGCGGAATCGGCAACCCGACGCCAGCGCCTCGACGTCGGCAAAGGTCGCCGCCACGCCCGCCTCGGCGTCTACCAGTCCGAACTCGCGCATGCCGGGCGTGTCGATCAGCAGCAGCCCGTCGGGTCCCGGCAGCAGCTGTCGGCGCGTCGTGGCGTGCCGCCCGGTGTCGTCCGAGTCGCGCACCGGCAGCGTGGGCTGCACGTCGTCGCCCAGCAAGCGGTTGATCAGGGTCGACTTGCCCACGCCCGACGACCCGGCAAAGGCCACCGTGGCGTGGGGGGGGAGCACCGCGCGCAGGGCGTCGAGGCCACCCGACACCACCGCGCTGGTCAGGACCACCGGCACGCCTGGGACGGCTTCTTCGAGCTCGGCGCGCACCGCCACCGGGTCGTGGGCGCGGTCTGCTTTCGAGACGATCACGACGGCCTGGGCACCCCCCGCAAGCGCCGCGCTGACGTACCGCTGCACCCGCCGGGCCGAGAAGTCCTCGCCCAACGCGGTCACCACCAACACGACGTCCACGTTGGCCGCGACAAGCTGGGGGGCGCTGGCCCGACCCGGCGCCTTGCGCGCGAACATGCTGTGGCGGGGCAGCAACTGCTCGGCCACGTCGTCCAACCCCAGGCGCCGACACGCGATCCAATCGCCGACGGCCAGCGCGGGGTCCAGCCGCAGGACCAGCTTGCGTGGCTCCCACGGGTCGGGTGGCAATCCCAGGACCCGCACGCTGCCGCGGTCGACCGCGCACACCCGGGCGGGCAGCAGGTCGGGGGCGCCCAGGTCGTTCAGCGCGGCCGTCAGGCGCGGGGACCAACCCAGGGCAGTCAGGGCAAGGGGCATCGTCGGGGGGGATTCGGCAGCCATGGCGCGACGCTACGAATGCCCGCGGCGCTCGTCAACCCGGGTCGCCTCTGCAAGACCGCCCGCCGGACCCGGGGCAGGGCAGCCAAAACGCCGAAGGGGACCCCCGCCGCAGTCGGCAGGGGTCCCCTTCATGCGTCTATCGACCCTCAATCGCTCAGTAGATGCCCTTGGCGTTCGCACCGCCGAAGCCGTATGCGTCTACGGCCTCGCGCAGGTAGAACGGCACTTCGGTATACTGTCCCAGCTTCATGCACGCCTTGTTGTGCACGCACTTGCACCCGCTGTTGTCCGTGGCAGAGCAGCCCGCGATGGGGCCACCGTTCACGTTCTCCATCGAGGGGTCGTACTTCACCAGGGCCTCGCCGGTCTTGTCGCTGTAGACGGGCTCGTACCAGTCGGGAATGCCGTCACCGTCCTGGTCGGGGCCGGGCGTCGTCTGGTAAGCGTCTTTCAGCAGCGAGTTGGCGTATTCGAGCACGCGCGCGGCGATGCCCTTCTCGACCGTGCGGCCGAAGATGGTCTCGCGGCCGATGCGCCGGGCGACGTAGATCTTGCCGATCGGGTTATGGAACTCGATGCGCGCCTTGATGCCCGGGTCGGAGTCCTTGCCGAGCTCCCAGATGCGCATCATGTCCATCCAGCCCTGCTGCGCGTTCTCTGGCAGGTACAGCATCGTCCAGGCGATCAGGAACTTCTGCTGCTCCCAGCCCACCTGCGGGTCGACCACGGCCGTCTTGACGGGGGCCACGGCACCAAAGGGCTTGTCGTCGGTCGAGCCATAGGTCGTGCAGACGGTGCTGTTCTGCGCCGGGAAGCAACTGGTGGGCTGCATGCCGAACCACGTCGTCCAGCCAAAGCCCATCGTCGGGAACTTCTGGGTGTCGATCAGCGGCTTGCCGTTGGCGCCGGCGGCAAGGCGCGGGCCCTTCAGGAAGTCGTCGCCGGTCAGTTGGTTGGCAAGCAGGCGGCGGAAGCCGTCCGGGAAGAGGTCTGCCAGCGAGGCTGAGCGGTAGCGAGCGTCGACGAAGTCGCCGAGGGACGAGCTGATGAAGTTGTCGACCGATTCGGTCATCAGCATCGAGATGTACATCTTGTCGTAGTACGAACCCGCATTCAGCGTGTACTGCGAGTCGTACTCGCCCTTGTCGCTGGCCAGTTGGTTCTCGACCGGGCGACCGCCGTAGGTGACCTGACCGAAGTAGCCCGTTGCGCCATTCGGAACGACTACCGTGACGGTCGCCGGCGAGCTGCTCATCTTCGATTCCATCGACCTCAGCACGCCATTCGCGGCGTCGGCGAAGTGCTCGCCTGCCTCTGGACGCGCCAACTGCTTGGCGAAGTGGTCAAACACGATACCCGAGGCCAGCACGTTGTCGGGGAAGAACGACTTGGCGGCATAGGCCCACAGCTCGTCCGGATCCGCGCCCACTTCAAGCGCGACGTCCCGGTAGATATTGCGGTACAGGGCCAAGCCCTTGGCGCCGTCGCGCAGCTTCTCGTTGAAGCGGGTCAGCGCGCGGTTCGCGGCGCCGCGGACCGAGAAGCTCTTTCGGCCGCGACGGTAGTTGTCGAAGATGTGGCCTACTTCCTGCTGGGTGATCATGAACCCGAAGATCTCGTAGGGATCCGCACCGTTATCGTGGCGGTACACGCTCAGGTTGCCCAGGTCGGCCCAGTTGTCGGTCGCGAAGCCATAGGGCACACGCTGGCGCTTCTGGGGGTCCACAGCAACGCCACCGCGGTAACCGCCCGTCGGCAGTTCGTTCGTCGCCGGCGCGCGCAGGCTGGTCCAGGGCACGTAATCGACCTTCTGCTGGCGGCAGCGGGTGTATCTCTCGTCAATCTTGACGATCAGGCCGTCGAGCAGGGGCGAGAAGGAACCGTCGGTCGCCTCGTTCCAGCGCGCCGGCTTGAACTTCAGGGGGTCGACCTCTTGGCAGTCCTTGATCAACTCGAAGCCCGTGTTCAGCGCCGAGTAATGGATGTCTTTGGACCCAAGGCTGAAAGTCAGGCCGAGGATGCCACCGAAGTTGTCGGTCTTGCCCAGCATGGCCTTGCCGCGTGGTGTGCCGGCCTTGTAGGTGTCGTCGGCGTACACGGCCACCGAGTCGCCGTACAGCATGCGCGTCGCGGCAAAGTCGTACACGCCAAGACCCAGGAAGTCCTGAGTGGTCTCGCCGGCATAGTCCATGATCGACGACTGCTGCCACATCCAGATCAGGTTGTCGCGCTCCTCCTTGGTCACCGGGTCGAAGTAGCGCGGGCCGACGCACGTCGAGCCGTCGGGAGCCAGCGCCTTGCAGTCGGTCTTGACCTTGCCGTTCTTGGTGCGGAGCTGCCAGTACTGCGGGCGGAAGCCGGTCGCGTCGGAGGAGCTGATGAAGTTGTGGCGCAGACCGATGCTGTGTCCCATTTCGTGCGCGATGACCGCGTAGTG
Source organism: uncultured Enterobacteriaceae bacterium (assembly GCA_964447285.1). GTDB lineage: Bacteria > Myxococcota_A > UBA9042 > UBA9042 > UBA9042 > CAJBNH01. The sequence goes on from CAYURO010000018.1 coordinate 54,468, forward strand.
GGCGCGGCGAGCGACGTAGTCGCGCATCTTCTCTGCGCGCGCCTGCTGAACTTCCGGCGGCTGGGTCGGGTCGAACTGGCCAAACTTCTCCTGCAGCACGTCTGCAAGGCCGGCGATGCTCAGCGGTGCCTCAGCCATCTGCATGATGCACATGCCCCGCTCGGCCAGGGCGGTCTCCTTCATGCGGCGCAACTCGCGCTGAACCGCCGGGTTGCCGCCACGCAGCGGCGAGGCGATGTCCAACACGGCCTGGCCCAGCGGCATCCCCACCATGCCGGCAAGCACCTGGACGGCGGGCGTGATCAGCGAGGCCTCGAACAGCGTTCCCATCGCCATCTGGCGGCGGGCGGCGTAGGTGGGCGCCATGGCCGAAGCGACCTTTGCGGAGGCGGTCACTTCCTTCAACTGATGCTTCAGGTCCACGGCGGCCTGAACCGCTTCGGGGTGCTGCTGCTCGAAGGCGGCGGCACGCTCGGCGTTCATGTCGATGCCTTCAGACTGGGCGGTGCGCGCGTTGAATTCTTCAGCCGTCAGGCGGGGAAGCAGGCCGTTGGCAGAGGCGGCACGGGCGGCCTCGGACCAGTCTTTGATGTACTTGCCCTCGGTGATGCTCTCGGCCTTCAGCTCGCCAGCGATATAGCGAGCCTGGTCGACGACGCCCTGACTCCAGAGGTCGTTGACGTACGTCCACGCGTTGATGCTGGCGGCGATGGTCTCGCCAGTCAGCGGGTCGTTCGAGTCGACCATGATGCCCCAGGGCGACGGCGTCTGCGGTTCGGGAAGGCCATTGACCTGGTGGTAGCGCAGGTCGCCGCGGCGGACGTTCAGGGCCTTGGCGCACACCGCCAGCGTCTCGGTGTCGCCGTCGACGCGGGCCGTCTCGCACTTGTCCGCGGTCCAGCCGATCGGCAGGCGCTCGGCCGTCTTGGCGCACCCGATGGGGTCGCCCAGCTCGACGGGGCTGTGGCACAGGACGATCATCTCGGGCATCTTCGCGATCGCCTTGACGCCGTCGGTATAGCCGCGCTCTGTCCCCACCGTGTCGGCCAGGTTCTGGCACAGCAGCTCGTTGCGACCCAACTGCGCGTAAGCACGGCTGTTGCGGCAGTCGTCGACTTCCATCGCCAGCGCGACGGCATCACCGTTGTCGTCCTGCTGGCCGTCGTACACAGGGAACTGCGTATCGCACTTGGCGTACTCGGCAACCAGGTCCACCGCGGCCCCGCCGTCGGGAACAGTGGCGCTCGCTCTGGCTTGGGCAACGCGCTTGCACTCACCGAGCTGCGACGACCGGATGGCGACGCGCAGGGCGATGTCCCATTCGTGGGTGGCCTGCTCCGTGGCCTCGAAGTACTTCAGGTTGCTGCCACCGGTGTAGTACCACGCGACCGGCTTGGCCAGGCGCTGGGTCAAGGGCAGGGTGCAGCGCTGCTTGAACGTGTCGCAACGAGATCCGTTGCCAACGGAAGCGCACTCGTCTTCGGTGCCGTCCTGGTTCAGGTCGCGGTGCGGGTCCTGGCCATACTTGGTGGTCTCGGGGGTATAGCAGGCGACCGGACCGCCCTTGGGGTCCTGGAACGTCGTGGGCGTCGAGGTCGGCTTGCCGCTGGCGTCCAGCTTGTAGTACGCGTGGCTCTGCTCCCAGATGTTGTAATAGTTCAAGAAGCGGTACCACTTGGCGTCGGTCATGCCGTAGTTGCGCGTGTATCCCGACCGCTCGGTGGTGAAGCCGCCAAACGCCTGAAAGCGAAAGCCGTCCCAGTCGCGGGGTTCGAAGTCGGTGACCACGACGCGGCGGAAGGCATGGCGGACGGTGAGCTCGATGGGGTTGCACGAGCCCGCGGGCGCGGTGCCGCCGGCAAAGTCGGCCTCGAGGAAGCAGGCAGGGAACGTGTCGATGCCCCAGCCCAGGTGGCTGAGATCGACGACGCCCGGCTTGGCGAACGCCTTGCTGGTGATGTCGAAGTAGCTGTTGTCTTTGGCGAAGTACGGGGCATTCGGGTCGTTCGGGTCCTGGACGTTGTACGCCATGGGCTCGTACTGCACGCCGCCGTAGATGCCGACCATCGACAGGGTGTCGAAGTCGTAGCTATCCACGTTCTGGTTCTTCGACCAGTCGATCCGCATGTGGGTGCGCTGGTACCAAGGGCGGTCGTAGTTGTTCTCCTCGAGGATGTTCATCTCCTCGCCCGTGGTGGAGTTGTACGACCGCTTGATGTCGAAGTGCGACTCGATGCGGAACGCGCAGACGATCACGCCGTCCTGCGTCGCCTTGCCCAGGCCCTTGCCGTCCGAGCCCTCGATGCGCTCGTAGGCGAGGCGGCCGATCAGCAGCCCTTCGGTGATCTGCCACTTGATACGCGACACCGGCTGCGCATAGGTCGACGTGAACAGGCCGTCCTGCGACGCGCCGTAGCCGACGTCGATCAGGGTGGCCTGCGCCCAGAATTCCGGGTCGTCAGCGGTGCTGACCAGGTCCTTGCCGACGAACAGGGTCTTGTCGAGCGCCCAGGGCTGGACGCGGTCGATCGGGGCACGCTCCTCGGCACAACTGGCGGAAAAGGCCGAAAGGGCGAGCAGCAGGAACAGGGGGGCGCGAAGGGCGCGGAACATCGAGGACCTCCCGGACGGGCGAGACGAAATGGCGGGGCTAGAAGAGCTCCGCGGGGGCGATCTGCAAATTGAGGTACAGATTCGTGAAACGATTGAAGAAAACCGATTGGTAGGTCGAATCTGGCGCGAGCTGGCTGTTGACCGTCTGGGCGCCCAGCGACACATTCACCACATCCGTGATGTCCCACGACGCCTCGACCACGTAGACCATGGTCACGCGCTGCGACGGGTCGTTGGGGTCCGGCTCGACGGTGTAGGTCGTGCCTTTTGCGGTGCCGAGGGCGTAGAGCTGGTCGGCGTGCACTCCCGCGGTGCCGGTAACGGCCACGGACGATACGGGCGTCCACGTCGCGTTGGCCAAGCCGGTCCAGCGCCACTCGGGGTTGCGCAGGCCGGTGTGCGAGAACTGTGAGCAGCCGCTGGTCAAGTCGGCGCAACCCACGACCCACGGCGAGTCGAGCTGGCCGGTCGTGTACTCGTGCGCCATGTAGGTGCCGCGGCCGGTCAACGACAGCTGCAGGCCCTGGCCGGCGAAGCGTGAGCTCCATGCGGCCGTGACGCCCAGCGACGGGGCAATGATGAGCGAGCGGGCTGCCGACGCCTTGCTGGTGGGCAGGTTCACGCCCAGGTCCGAGGACACCGACAGGCCGGTGGGGGTCACGGCGTCAGGCAACAAGATCGCATAGCGGGCGCCCAGTTGCGTGTCACCGACCATGGTCTCACCTTGGTAGGTGGTCCAGTCGCTCTGGGTCAACTCGCGCGAGAGGCTGCTGGATGCGTTGAAGCGCACGCGGCGGCTCAGGGTGTAGCGGACGGTGGCGCTCAGCGACATCTCGACGTTCGGATTCCAGGTCGGGTCCGCAGCCTTGTCCAGTCCGATCGCGAGGACGTCGGTTCGCAGGCTGACGTCGGAGCCGCGGAAGTTGGCCGCGATGCCGGGATCGTCAACGGGCACCGCCACCGCCGTCACTGCATCCTCCGCCGCCGCCGAGGCGGGCCGAGCAAGCATTCCGATGAGGAGGAGCAGGAGGGGCAAGCTCAGGCAGGGAGAGCAGAGCGGACGAAGAGACCGTGGCATGTGGGGAACCGGGCCTTGGGAGCGGAGAAGAGCGACCACCCGTGCGGGGGCCGAGGGGCGCGTGTGGTAGTCTGCGCAACGCCGGGTGTCAATGCCGAACTCTGCGAGGAGTCATCTCCGGCCTGACCGCCCCCGTTCGCAGAGTGGACGGGCGGCCCCTTCGGCAACGCAGTGCGTCAATCGGCGAGCACCTAAAGGGGAAGGTGCAGGCGTGCGGAGTCGTGATCGTGTCGGCCAGCACTTCACCGTGGCCAATGGTCGGGCGCACGTACCAACTCAAGCTCGTGACCGCCCCAGACGGAGTCGAATTCCAGCCGCGTCAAGCCTACTTCGGGGGCCAGACAGCGCTCATAGCTGTAATAGTCGCCCGTGTCCGGTGACGGGTGCTGCAGTGCGGCGCACAGGCTGGGCCACGAGCCGATGGCCTTGCGGTACACACCCTCGTCGTCCGGGCGCAGCGCCGCGGGAGAGCCTTCCAACTTGGCGCCGGGCGCCAGAGGCCATGTGGGGTCCTCTGCGACGAGGGTGCGGACCTCGTCGGCGTCGGGGGCGTCGTCGCTGAGCAGCAGCCATGCGGCGGGCTGACCCTTGAAGGTGCCAAATACCAACGCAAGATGAGGGGCAAATTCGGGGAAGGGAGCGGCCGTCAGGCCCAAACGCTCGAGGTCGTCCGGTCCTTGGCGCGTCCCTGCGACTTCGACCACCAGGTCGTGCACGCGGTACCCGGCAATCTCGCGCCGACCGGTCTCGACCATGTCCAACTCGCGGGTGGCGTCGGGCGTTGCGGCTTCTTGCGCTTCGCCATCGCGGGTGACCTTGGCGCGGTAGGTCCAGCGTGGCGCCTTGGATGCATCTGATGCAGTGGCAGCCGCCGTGGCACCGGAGGGTTCGATGGGCGCCGCGGGCTTGCGCTCGCAACCTGTGCTGACGAGCACGAAGAGCAGGGCGGCAACGGTCGGCAGGCGGTGGGCCATGACGCACCTCAGGGAAGGGAGGCGGCGATGCTGGCGCAATCGGGCTGGTCGCGCAAACCCATGGCCACTTGAGCGAGCGGTCCGGGCGCGGTCACTCGTCCGAGTCGACGCGCATCGGCTCTTGTTCCTCGGTCTGGGCCTGACTGTCGTTGCGCTGCGTCCAGACGTCATGCGTTTGGGTGGCGTCGCCGTCGATGGGAATCGTCGGACCCAGAAACCGCGCCTGCGTGTTCAGGATCTTCACGTCGAGCCACGCCTTGACCCGTGCCCCGGTCTCGCGCACCGCGTCGAAGGTGCGCTTGGCGTACACGCGCCGGTCGGCGGCAAGCCCCACCGCCTGGATCCCGGCCTGTTGCGCAAGATAAAGCGACCGCGGCAGATGGAAGGTCTGGGTGCACACGACTGCCCGCCGTACCAGAAACACCCGCGCCGCCCGCTGCATGGTGTCAAGCGTTCGCAACCCGGCGTGGTCCATGAAGATCGATTCGGACGGCACGCCTTGGGCCAGTAGCCAGCGCCGCATCGCATTCGGCTCGTCGTACTTGGGGCCGTGGTGGTCACCCGACACGAGGATCCGCTGCACCTTGCCCGCCCGGAACAGGTCCAGCGCGGCGTGCAGGCGGTCTTGCAGCGCGAGCGATGGCGAGCCGTCGGGGCGGACGTGGGCGCCCGGGACAATCGCGACCGAGAAGTCCGGCACGTCTGCGGGGTTGCGATAGGTCACCCCAGCGCCGGCTTGTTGCACCGTCCGGTTCAGGGCGTAGGTCACCGCGATGACGACGGCGAGGACCAACAGTGGGAGCAACATCATGCGTAGGCGTCTGGGCATGGGGTGGCTGGGCGGCTAGAGCGCCTTCGTGCACAGCGGCGTCTCGAGTGCGCCCATCTTGGCCGATACGATTGTGCGCGCCGAGATCGCGAACACGTAGTCGCCGAGGAAGACGCTGCGCTTGACCTCACTGGTGGAGAACATCCATGGGTCGGCGCATCCCTTTGCGTACACCTCGTCGTTCGGGGTCACGAGCGGCAGGCCCCCGAGCTTCTGAAAGCCGTTGAAGGCCGTCACGTCGTACACGTACAGGCCGCTGAACTCGAGGGGGTGTGTGGGTATGCCGGGGGTCGTGGCTCCGCACACGGTGGCTGGCAGCCCCAACCAGTGTCGGTTGCCGTCCCAGTTGAACGCCAGGTGGTCCGTGGCCGCCGCCGACGAGGACCCCTGAGTGCCGATGACTTCCGAGTGAAGCAGCTTGGGATTCGCGGGGGTAGCCACATCCACCAGCTGCAGTCGCAGGGCCGACCAACTCACCTGGCCAGCCGCGGCATCCGAGACTTCGAAGCCGAGCGTCAGCAACGTCCTTGGCGCGATGAACTGCATGTACGTGGCGAACCCCGGGACCTTCAGCTGCCCCACTTCTTTGGGGTGGGTCTTGTCCGTCAGATCGATCACCAGCAGCGGCGCGGTCTTGTCCGCCGTCGACAGGTAGGCGGTCTTGTCGTCGAACCGCACGGAGCGGATGTCCTGACCCTTCACCAGCCCCGTCAGCGCGCCGACGGTGGCCAGCAGGTCGTTCCCCGCCTGTTCCATGACGTACAGGTGATTCTCGACTGCGGGGGCGGGCATCTTGCCCAGCGTGGTGGCAAGGCGGAGGTTGTCGCCGGACTCGCTCATCGAGAACTCATTCAGCACCAGACCTTTCACGACGCCGGAACCCATGTAAGTCGTCGTCACGCCGGTCGCCGGAAGGCTGAAGCGGTGGAGGCTGGTGGCATGTTGACTCGCATCGCCCTCCCAGTACCAACTCTCGTTCGGCTGCCGATAGTGCCGCTGGGCGATGTAGATCGACTTGGCCGTGGCGTAGACCGCACCCGGGCGGCCCAGCACCGTGCGCATCGACAGCGGCTCGTCGTTGGTCAGGTCGAAAGACAGCAGGCCGATCAGGTTCTGGCCATCGCCCTCTTGCCCCAAGAGGAAGCCTCCACAGTCCCCGAATAGCGCGGCGTCTGTCTTCGGCGTGCCGACCAAGTCGCGTTGGTCGATGACGGACGGAAACAAGCCGGTCAGGTCCAACTGCTGGATCACCTTCTCGTTCTTGGCCTTCAACAGCTCGTAGGCTTCGGCCACCTGATGGGCAGAGTAGGGGTAGACCGCGCCGCTCGAGCTGCACGCCTCTTCCCACGGCAGCAGCTGCTTGGGCCGCATGTCGTACTTGTCGGCCGCGAGCTGCGGAAACACCACGACCGTATGCACCACGTTGCCGATCAGACGGGCAGACAGAAACGTGCCCGTGATGCCGGTCTTGCGCACCGGAACCGGAGCTTTGCGATTGGTGATGTCCAGCACGGTGATGTCGAGCGAGTAGGCGTCGCCCGTGAAGTCGCAGTCGTAGCCGTAGGTGCACGCATCAGTGCCGTCCTGCCACCCGCCACCGGCGTCCATGCCCGCGTTGGGACTCAGCAATTGCAGCGGGTACTTGGACTCGAAGACGACCGCGTAGTCGCCCTGGACAAACAGGCGGCGCGGGATTCCGTCGAACGCGTGGGAACCGACCTCCTGAATGTCGGCGGGCGAGGACACGTCGAAGATCCGCAGCTTCTTGTCGGCCAATAGATACAGGTACTTGTCGTCGTACTTCAGGAAATCGGCTTCTTCGACTTGGGGCGGCCCCGCAGCGGCAGCCTGCTCGCCATTCGCGGGTGAGTCGTTGATGTCCGATTTCGGTGTGTCGAGGGTGTCGCCTGTCCCGGACATCGTCTCGCCCGCCTGCGCATCGACCGGGGATCCGCCGCCGTCGGTCCCCCATCGCGACCCGCAGCCAAGCTCCGCCTGCCAGAGCGCGCGTTGCTTCTGCACCTCGACTTCAGCAGCCATGGTCGTCACGATGCGGTCCCGGACGGTGTCCATCACTTCGCCGCACCCCTTGGCTTCCACCAGACGCGCCAGCGTTTCGCCGTACGTAGGTGTGTGGGGCGGGGGCGTCCAGACGTAGCCGGTGGTGTCCCCAACGGCGTCGCCGGACATGAAGACGCGGCGAGTCTCGTCCTTGCAACCTGTGGCGAGCACGGCAGCAAACAGGAACAGCAGCCCGGTGGAGCGCAGGACGGCAGAGCGAAACCGGCGGCGGGGCATTGCAAACCTCCTCGACAACACGTCCATCCTGCGCCATGAACGGACCTACGCCAAGCAGTTCTGGGGCCGCTGGACCCCGACCGAGAGGCTGCACCGATGACCGACCTGTTCGCCGAAGTCGTCCACACCAGCCGCGGGTACTTGCGCGATTCGCTGGGTCACGCAGGCCACGCGCTGGGACTGTGGCGGGAGCTGTTGGAGCCGATCGGGCTTGCTCAACTCGCCGAACGCATGAGTATTTCTCCGCAGCGGTTGCGTCCCGTGCTGGAGGCGATGCGCCTGCAGGGGTGGGCGGAGACAGACGAGCGCGAGGCTTGGCACCTGGCCGGAACTACACCTGATGATACGGAAGTGCTGAAGCTAGGTTGGGGTAGGTTATGTGATGTGTTGCATGATGATCGACCTCTTGACCCGTTCATCGGTCTCGACGTCCGCGACGCCAAGCTGGCTTGGCACGCCCATCAGGCGCGCGTGCACGCGGACCCGGCAGCCGAGCTTGCCAATGCGCTGAAGTCTATGCATCCGTTGCGGATTCTGGACGCAGGGGGCGGCTCTGGGGTGTGGTCGTGCGCGCTGCTGCGGGTCTGCCCAGAGGCTCGCGTGACGATCATCGACGACGCGGAGACACTGAAGGTCGCGGCGGCGCACCTGGACCAGGCGGACAAGGCGGGTGCGCCCGGACTGCGCGAGAGGACGACCTTGCACGCGGCGGACCTGCGTCACGACGTGGGGTTGCGCGACTTCGACCTCGTCGTGCTGGCCCACGTGCTGCACCTGCTGGGGCCGGCAGAGGCGGCGGCTGTGGTGCAGACGTGCGCGCAGACCCTGCGCCCGGGCGGGCTGCTGGTCCTGATCGACTTGGCACTGGACGCCGACCGACGCGGACCTGAGACAGCGCTGTGGTTCGCGGTCGACATGGCGCTTTACACCCCAGCGGGTCGCGTGTACGAAGTTGGTGAACTTGAACAGTTCCTTAATGATAGTGACATAAAAGTGATCCAACACATTAGATTGACGTCGGCCCCCGAGACCTGCGTCCTGCTGGCACGGCGACCTGGGTGATCAGCGCATGGGGCGCAGCGCGGTCGTGCCATCGGCTGGCGCGGGCTCGAAGCGCAGATCCAGCGACGCGCGCACTAGGTCTCGCGACATGTTCGACCACGCGCAGTGCACCGTCCGCGCCTCGAACAACACCACGTCGCCTGCCCGCACCGCTTGGGTGGCCCAGCGCAGGTTCGGGTCGCTCAGGTCCAGATCGATCCCGGTCCATGCATCCACGTGCGGCCAGTCGCGGCGGTGGGATCCGGGAACAATCCCCAAGGGTCCCAATGGGATCGACGTGTCGACGACCGGCACCCACGCGGTCCACAGCCCAGGCGTTTGCGGCAGGTAGAACGCGTCCTGGTGCGGCCGGGTGGTCTGCGACGGACTGCCGGGAAGCTTCAGCCAGCAGTAGCTCGCCGTCGCCAACCACATCGCTTGAATTGCCACGATGGCGATGACGTCAACGAGCGCCGGGTGTTGGGCCACCGCCAGAAACTCAGGCGCCGTACGCAAGAGTCGTTGCAGGTCGACGAAGCGCGGGTCGTCCCAGCCGCGACCCTCCAGCCGTGCGCCGGGGACAGCGCGCAGCACCTCCGCGTCGGCAGTCCGTTGCAACAAGCCGCAGTTGCAGGCGAAGTCGTGCACCACCTGGCGCAGGGCCGTCAGCGTCGCGAGGTCGATCAAACCGGGAAGGTAGAGATAGCCGTCGTCATGCGCCAACTCGCGAAGGGCTTGCGGATCATGCAGTTGTGTACGTGCATCGCGGAACGGCTGGGTCCGAAAGGTATGGGGCTCCAGCGGCTGGCTCAGGTCGACCAATGTCCCCTCACGTGCGTGCGACCATCAGGCGGTCGGCAAGCTCGAGCCAGCCGCCAGCACCGGACTCGACGGTGATCCAAGCGGGAGGCTGGTCGATGACGGACAGCTGGGCTGTGACGTCGGCCGTCCCCACCGCCAGACCGAACCGACCTGTCTGCCACAGCCCCACGTCGTTGGGCGAGTCGCCGATCGTTGCGATCTCGTGCGGAGCAACGCCGCGACGTCGCGCAAGTTCAAGCACTGCAAGGCCTTTGTCCGGATCATGGTCCGACAAGTGCAGGTGGACCGACGACCACACCAGCCACACCCCGAGCCGTCGGGCCACCGCGCGCAACCCGTCCAGCTCCGTGTCGGTCCGCCCCTCTCGCAGCCACGCCACGTCGCCGACGCGGCAGAAACGGTCGGGCGACAGCGTCCACGGGCGCCCCAAGTGCCCGAGTTCCTTGGCCGCTTCGTACAGCCGATCGAGGTCGGGCGGGGGGGTCAAGGCCTCGACGGGAAGGTCGGGGGTGACCAGCGTGGCGCCGTTCTCTGCGATGGCCTCTCGGATGCCGGGCAAGTATCGGGCCAGCCCCAACGTCTCGCCGGCGGGACGACCGGTGACCGGCAGCACTTCGACACCCGCTCGGCTGAGCCGACGGAACTCGATCAGGACGTCCGGGGGGATGCGGCCGCCGTGGGTCAGGGTGCCGTCGATGTCGGTGGCGAGCAGACGGATGCCCGCAAGCGTCGCCGACGGGACGGTCGATAAGGGAGCAGGGGCCTTGCGCATCGCATCTCCGACCGGGGGGAGGGCGGGTCGGAGCTTGGCACACGCCGGCCGGGTGGCCAAGCGAAACGGCGTGTGCGGGTGCGCCAACCCCACGGCAAGGATGCGACCGCAGCCGTAGACGCCCGCGGCTCCGCTTCCTACAATCTCGCGCTTCGGCGACGGCCCGGGTCAGCATGTCTCGTGGAGTCTCGCCGCGCACTCGGTCGCTGAGGACGAGCCGAGCACCGCGCTGCGGGCAGCGGCAGCGAACGAAGGTGGCCGCACCCACAGCCGGCGGGATGGCGATTTTCTGGCCACGTGCAGCGATTCGCGTTTGACTGTCATCCCCAAGAACGCTCCTCAGTGGAGCAGCGAGAACCGTCATGAACCACGACCGCTCTGCCACCCCCGTGCTCGTCGCGATGGGCGGCAATTCGCTCCTTGACCCGGCCAAGCCGCCGACCGTCGACAACCAGTTCGCCGTGACGGCCGCCGCCATCGTCCCCGTGGCCGACTTGATCCAGCGCGGCGTCCACGTTGTCCTGACCCACGGCAACGGCCCGCAGGTCGGCTTCATGCTCCTGCGCTCGGACGCCGCGCGTCAGGTGGTGCACCAGGTGCCGCTCGACTCGCTGGTTGCCGACTCGCAGGGCGCCATCGGCTACATGATCCAGCGACTGCTGCGCGACGAACTGACGAAGCGGGGCATCGACCACACGCCGATCAGCATCGTGACGCAGGTCGAGGTCGACCCGAACGACAAGGCGTTCCAGAAGCCCACCAAGCCGATCGGCAAGTTCTACTCGGCCGAAGAGGCAGAGGATTTCAAGCGCAACGCCGGTTGGGACATGGTCGAGGACTCGCGTCGCGGCTACCGTCGGGTGGTCAGCTCGCCCTCGCCTGTCAGCATCCTCGAGCTCGGCGCCATCAAGATGCTGGTCGAGAACGGTGCCACCGTGATCGCGTGTGGCGGCGGCGGCATCCCGGTCAAGCGCACGCCCGACGGCTGGCGCGGGGTCGAGGCCGTCATCGACAAGGACCGGGCCAGCGCGCTGCTGGCGGCGGCGTTGGGCGTCAAGCGTTTCTTCATCACCACGGGAGTCGATGCGGTCTACGTCGACTACCAGACCGATCACCGTCGCGCGCTGCATCAAGTCACGATTGCAGAGTTGCGGCGGCTGGAAGCCGAGGGCCAGTTCCCCCCTGGCAGCATGGGCCCCAAGGTAGAGGCGGCCATGGACTTTCTCGAGAACGGCGGCGAGGAAGTGATCATCTGCACCCCCGAGGCGCTTGCCGACGCCTACGACGGTCGCGCGGGCACCCGCGTCACGAAGGATTGAACACCATGACGAACCCCCTCCACGGCCTGGATGCGCAGGCTTTGAACGCACTTTACGGCCGCAGCCTGTCCATCACCCAGGACTGGACCACCGGCGAGATCGAGCAGCTGCTTGGCGTCGCCGCCCGCTTCCACGAGCTGGACCGCTCGGGCAAGCAGATGGATCTGCTGCCGAACGAGCTGGCCTACGCGATGTTCTTCGACAACTCGACCCGCACCAAGTCGGCGTGGGCCGGTGCCGCCACGCGTCTGGGCATGATGCCCGTCATCGTTGACGGCTCGTCCACCCAGGTCGCTCACGGCGAGACCGCGGAAGAGACCGGCGCCATGCTCGGCATGAACGCGCACGCACTGGGCGTTCGCCATGACTTGATCCTCGGCGAAGGCAACCTGTTCATGCGCGACGTGCTGAAGGGCATCACCGACTATCTTGTGGCGACCAAGAATCCGCGCAAGGTGCCGCTGGTCAACCTGCAGTGCGACATCGACCACCCGACCCAGGTGCTGGCCGACCTGCTGTGGCTGCGCGAGAACTTCGGCAACGACGGCCTGAAGGGCAAGAAGGTCGCGGTGTCGTGGGCCTATTCGCCCAGCTATGCCAAGCCGCTGTCGGTGCCGCAGGGCCTGATCATGCTGCTGACCCGCTATGGCGCGGACATCACGCTGGCGCACCCCGAGGGCTACGACCTGCTGCCCGACACGATTGCCGCGGCGAAGAAGAACGCCCAGGAGTCCGGCGGTCAGTTCAACGTCACGCACTCGATGGATCAGGCCTTCGAGGGCGCGATCGCGGTGTACCCGAAGAGCTGGGGCCCGCAGGCGCTGATGTTTGAGCGCGTGGCCGCCAACAAGCGCCGCGACACCAAGGCGATGGGCGACATCGAGCAGCGCGCGCTGGCGATGAATGCGACCCACAAGGACTGGATCTGCGACGAGCATCGCATGGCCAAGACCGCCGGTGGCAAGGCCCTGTATCTGCACTGCCTGCCTGCCGACATCGGCGCCGAGGTCTCGCCCGGCATCATGGACCTGCACCGCGTGAACGTGGCCAAGGAAGCCCAGTGGAAGGTCTATGTGATCATGGCGATGCTGGCCATCGGCAAGGTCCCGGATCTGGCCAACCGTCTGGCTGCCCTGGGCCGCTAGTTCGTTCTTTCGGGGCTGCCGCCCGCGCCGGGCAAGATCTGGGCGCGGGCGGCAGTCCCTTGTTTCCGTGAGCGTTTCTTCATTCCGCCCGCCCCCCCGTGGCCGGCAGAGGTTCATCATGGTCGACAACACCAAGGCTTCCACGCTGGACGCCCGCATCGCCGAACTCGCCGAGAAGTACCGGCCGCTTGCCGCTGAGATCCTGGCAGAAGTCGTCCGCATTCCGGCCGACTACGTCGATCGCTCGGTCGAGGAGGGGGGCGACCCGACCTGTGGCGAGTCGAACCACGAAGGCCCGCGTTTTGAGTACTTGCGCAAGAAGATCATTGAGATCGGTGCGGTCCGTCGCCCAGAAGACGCGGGCTTCGACGCCTTCGGCAATGTCGTGTGGCACGTCGAGGACGAGTCGGACGGCATCCCCCGCGCGCAGAAGAAGGTCATCTACATGGATGGCCACGGCGACACCGTGCGCCCCCTGCGCTCGCAGTGGCACGCCCGCATGAACGGCGCGCTCGACCCGTTCGACGGTATGGTCGACGCGGCCAAGCTTGACCCCAAGGCGCTTGCCAGCTCGCTGGGCTACCTGCCGCCCCAGAACGAGTGGAACCACCTGCTGTTCGGTCGTGGTTCCGCGGACCAGCTCGGTGGCGTCGTGGCTGAGGTGGTTGCGACCAAGATCCTGCTCGAGCTGGCCCCTGAGGGCGCCCTGCGTGGTGCCATCGTGCGTGCCTATGCCACCGCGGCCGAAGAGGACAACGACGGCGGCGGCCCGCTGTACGTCGTTGACAAGGTCCTGCGCGGCGCTCCCTCCGAACTGGTCCCCGACGTGGTGATCCTGACCGAGGGCACGGGCGACGCCAACAAGGGCGCGCTGGGCATCTACCGCGGTCAGCGCGGCCGCATGCAGATCGAGGTCACGGTCGCCGGCCGTTCCTGCCATGGCTCGATGCCGTGGGAGGGCTTGAATCCGTTGGAGTTCGGCGGCGCCATCGTCAGCGAGGCCGCCCGTCGCTACAACGCGCGCGAAGGCTTCCTGGACCACGCGTTTTTGGGCCACGGCACCCGCACGGCCAGCTGGGCAACGTTGGACTCCCCCAGCGACTGCGCCGTGCCGGACAAGTTCGTGTTCCGCTTCGACCGCCGCCTGACGGTGGGCGAGACGCCGGAGCAGGCGGTCAAGGACGTCGAGGCGCTGGACGGCGTGCGCGTGGCCCGCGAGGCCGGCCTGAAGGTCGACGTCTCGGTGCCGCGCTACAACAACCTGACCTGGCGCAAGTATCGCCCCGACAACCCGCAGATCTACATGGGTTGGCTGACGCCTGAGGAGCACCCGGCCATCCAGACCGCCGTCGACGCGTACCACCGCGTGATCACGCCGCACATCCCCGTGCGTGAAGAGAAGGGGGGCATGCTGCGCAAGGAGCCGCGCGTCGACCGCTGGATCTTCTCCACCGACGGTGTGGGCTTCCCCGTGCTGGTCGAGGACAAGACCATCCAGACTGAGGGCAAGCAGTGGGTCACGTCTGGCCCCGTCAAGCACCCCGCCATGTTCGGCATCGGGCCCGGCATCGAGCAGAACACGCACAAGATCGGCGAGTGCTCGGACTTGCGCGAGCTGCAACACGCGATCGCCTTCCTGGCGCGATTCCCCAGCCTGTACGCCCAGAAGTAGTCTCTCCGGCTACCGACGCAGCGCCGCCGACCGCGTGAGCCGACCATGACTCACGCGGCCTGCGGTGTGCCTCGCCTGCACTGGTCTTCTCCGATTCGGCCTTTCATCGGCCGATCGACTGACCGTCGCCAAGCCGCGGAAACACGCGCGGGTCACGGCATCCAAACCGCCGGCAGGACTGTCGCAAAGCCTTCTGGTTCGCTATACTTCGCGCCCACTTCCGCGCCCACGTGCGGAGCTTGAGTCGTCGCAACGCACCTACGCGGCCACGGCGACTGGACACCCTCAACTCTTGTGTTTCATCGAGGCTCTGCCATGAGGACGACCGCAACCCGCTTCTCCGTTCCCTGCGCGCTCGCGCTTGCCTGTCTTTGGTTTGCGGTTCCGGCCGCAGCCCTCGTGCCCACCACGGTTGGGGTAGAGGGGCTACTGCTGTCGTCCGGTGGTGGTCCGGCGGCAGATGGCGACTATGCGGTGACCTTCGCCATCTACAAGGACGTCAGCGGCGGAGCCGCCGTGTGGTCGGAAGGCCCAGTGACGCTGACCGTGAAGAGCGGGCAGTTCGTCCACGCGTTGGGCAGCAAGACGGCGCTGACCCAGCAGGTCCTTGCCACCGCCGGCGCTCAGTCGTTCTTGGGGGTGCGGGTGGGCATCGACCCCGAGTTCGCTCGCAAGCCGCTGAATTCAGTGACCACAGCGCTGCGGGCGGCTGTGGCTGAGAACATCGACTGCTCCGGCTGCATTGGCTTGGGGCAGCTGGATGCCACCGCATTGGTCGATTACGCCAAGGTTGCCGACCTCTCCAAGGTGGCGACCACGGGCAAGTTCTCTGACCTGCAGGGGGGGCCGGACCTGTCCGCGTACGTCAAGATGGTTTCGCTTGCGACCGTCGCGCTGTCGGGGGCGTATGCCGACCTGTCCGGCATCCCCGACCTGTCGGTCTATGCGAAGTCCGCAGCCCTGCACAAGGTCGCTACGACGGGCAAGTATGCAGATCTGGTGGATGCGCCGGTGCTGGCGGCGGTGGCGAAGTCGGGCTCGTACAAGGACCTGATCGACCAGCCGACGCTGCCCAAGCTGGGCGACAAGTGCGGCACCGGCCTTGTGATGCGCGGCATTCTGGCGAACGGCGCCTACGACTGCGTGGTTGCGCTCGACCCGGCGGCTCTGCCCGGCGACGGCCTGAACGAGATCTCCAATGGCCTGATCACCAATGAGTTCGCAGACTCAGCCAGCGGCGGCACGGGTGTGAAGATCCCCGACAACAGCCCGGTCGGTGTGTCCGACATCATCGACTTTCCCGACGTGGGCTTGGCCAAGAAGCTGACGATCAACATCGACATCACCAATTCCAAGATCAACACCGTGACCGTGTACCTCTACGACCCGGCGAATCAGGAGTACGTCCTGCACCAGAAGTCGAGTTCAGGCACCAGTCTGAAGACCGGTTACCCAACCCCGACCAGCACGGCGTCGGGCGACCTGAGCACTTGGCTTGGCAAGAATCCCAAGGGCAAGTGGTTCCTGAAGGTTGTGGACAACGACTTCCTCAACAACACGACAGACGGTCAGATCAACGCCTGGTCGATTTCGATCGAGACGCTGTCCAGCAAGAAGGTTCAGGTCAAGGGCGACCTGCTGGTGGACGGTGGCATCAAGGTCGGCGCCGACGCGACGGCGTGCACGGCCGCGAAGGCTGGCACGCAGCGATACGCCAACGACCGGATCGAGTACTGCAACGGATTGGTTTGGCTACCGGTCGGCGCTTCCGGGGCGACGTACCGCTGGGCCGTTTGGTCCAGCTACGACCAGAGTTGCTGCTGGTTCGGCGCTGGCGGTAACGGCAACGCGGCGCTGTTCGGCGGCGTGACTCCGCAGGCTTGGGGTGATGGCAGCGGTTTTGCGGGTCAGATGAGTGCCGACAAGGAAGTGCTGCGGACCCTGTTTACGAACAAGGGCTACGCCCAGAAGAACGCGACGGTGTGGGCCGAGTCCTGGTACACCTACAGCTCAACCAACTCCAAGCACGCGGGAGCGTTGTTCCGCATCCGCAATACCACGGGCTCCGCCATCACTTGGACGCCCTACGCGTACATGACGTCCTACGCGGGCTGGGGCAACTACGCGAGCGTGGCTCTAAACGGTACCAGCATTTGGAACAGCGGCGGCAACAACTACTACTCGAATTCGACCTTCAGTTGGAACCTGTCGATCCCAGCGAACCGCGTCAGCACGGCGATCTTCATCTCAGCCAACACGGCACCGTCCGGCACGGCGACCACGTTCCTCGCGTTCTACAACAACAGCTTGGCGCTTCCGGCCGGTTTGGTGTTCGTGGACGATATGGACTTCGCGACAGGTGGCTGGGAGCAGTAGTCTCCGGGCCGATGTACCTCCGCAGCCGTCCGCGGAGGGCAGCAGCAGGCGAATGACCGAACGCCATCACATCTACCTGATCCCCGGCTTCTTCGGGTTCACCAATCTGGGTGACCTTCGCTATTTCGCCCACGTGAACGACGTGCTGCGGGACGAGTTCGCGCGCCGCGACTTGGACGTGGTCGTGCACCCGGTGCGGACGTGGCCCACGGCTTCCGTCCGCCGCCGGGCGCAGCGGTTGCTACAGGTCATCGCGGAGACAAGCGGGGATACGGACGAGCCGGTGCACCTGATCGGCCATTCGTCGGGAGGTCTGGACGCGCGGTTGCTGGTCTCTGCTGGCGCGTCGCTGTCCGAAGACCCGTCGGCGGAGCGCATTGCCGCCCGGGTTCGCTCTATCGTCACAGTGGCCGCACCGCATTTCGGCACGCCGCTGGTGTCGGTATTCACCCGCCGGTTGGGTGGCCGGCTGCTGCAAGTGCTTTCGCTGTCTACGATTTACGTCCTGCGTTATGGCCGCCTGCCGCTGTCGGTCGCGGTGCGGCTGGGCGGCCTTCTGGTCAAGCTGGAAGACCGGATGGGCACCGGACAGGACGTGCTTGACCAACTGTACGGCGAGCTGCTGGACGACTTCTCGGACGAGCGCCGCGTGGCCTTGGACGAATTCCTGACCGATGTGGGCAGCGACCAGCAGCTGATTCCGCAGCTGACGCCTGAAAACATGGCGACTTTCAACGCGACGACGCGCGACGACGGTGGGGTTCGCTACGGCTGCGTGCTGGCCCGCGGACGGCCGCCGGGGCTCGCCTCGACGTTGGCCGCGGGCCTTGGGGTGTACGCGCAGGCCAGTCACGCCTTGTACGCAACGATCTATCGAGGGGCGTCACGCACGCCGCATGACCGCACGGTGATGCCGTCCTACGAGCAAGTTCAGGCGATGCGGGCGGCTTGGGGCGAGGTTCCGGACCCGCGCGACAACGACGGCATCGTGCCCACGCTGTCGCAGCTGTGGGGCGAGGTGATCTGCGCCGTCACGGCGGACCATCACGACCTGATCGGCCACTTCGACGATACCGAGCACGACCCGCCGCACTACGACTGGATCACCAGTGGCTCGGGGTTCAAGCGGCGGGAGTTCGAGGCGTTGTGGGCTTCGGTGGCGCACTGGATTGCAGTTCGAGGCATTCCGTCGGCGGGAAAGGGCGCGCCCAGATAGCTGCTTCATCGACCCGGCGCACGCTGTTCTCCAGCGATGGCGACAGGTTGGGCGTCGAGTTGTTGCAGGCCGACTGCTCAGGACTCAGGCGCGCTGGTTGCGATGCGCAGGCATCTCCGATACCTTCATATTCACTATTCAGGCGTTTCGAAGGCGGGTCGTGCGCCGTGGAGCGGATGCGGATGAAGCGTGGTCCCCTCGTCGCAATTCTGGCCGTCTCATTGGTGTTCGCAGGCTGCCGTGCCGAATTCCTGCCCGCTTCGGCCGCACCTGGCGAGGACGTCGATTCGCTGGACGCTGCAGACACTGCCGTCCCCGACGGGGCGGTAGAAACGACGCCCGACATTGTGGCGGACCTCGCGGTGGATACCTCTGCCGACGACGTGGCGGACGTTGGTGTTGATCAGGACACAGCCGCAGAGACCCTTGCCGACGCGGAGTTGGACGTTGCCGTCGACGCTGTCACCGACGCGGCTGTGGACGACGCGACGCCCGACGATGTTGTCGTCAACGTCGACGTCGATGCCTCGGAGGTGCTGGATACGGTCGAGCCCTGCACCAACCAGACCTGCGACGACGGCCAGCCATGCACAGCGGACAGTTGCAAGGACGGCGTGTGCTCGCATCTGGCCCTCGCGGGGGCCTTCTGCAACGACGGCGACGCCTGCACGGTCGGGGACAAGTGCGTGCAGGGCCTGTGCAAGGCGACCGGGCCGGCCAACTGCGACGACGGCCAACCGTGCACCATCGACACGTGCGACAAGGTCGCCGGCTGCCAGAAGAAGGCAGCGGTCGACGGCATCGCGTGCGAAGACGGCAGTGCGTGCACGGCTGGCGACGCCTGCGCGATCGGCAAGTGTGTGGCGGGCAAGCCGGTGGCGTGCGACGACGGCAACGTGTGCACCGACGACGGCTGCGACGCGGTGCAAGGGTGCGTCCATCCAGCGGTTTCGGCAGACATGGGCTGCGACGACGGCGACGCTTGTACCGAAGGCGATGTTTGCGGGGGAGCCACCTGCAAGGCTGGCAAGCCGCTGATCTGCGACGACGGCAAGCCTTGCACGACCGACAAATGCGTGGCAGCGACGGGATGCGCGAATGCCAACACGGAGATCGAGACCGTGTGCAACGACGGCAACGACTGCACGGTCGGCGACATGTGCGACGGACAGGGTAAGTGCGGCGGCCTGGGCAAAGACTGCAACGACGATAACCCTTGCACCATAGATACTTGCGCCAATAGCGTCTGCGCCCACGGCCCGTCCGCCGTCGGCGACCCCTGCAGCGACGACAACCCCTGCACCTTGGGCGACGCCTGCAAGGACTCAGCATGCGTGGCGGGGACCCCCAAGGTTTGCGACGACAAGAACGCGTGCACGGCAGACGCGTGCGTGGCCGGGACGTGCAAGTACCAGCCGAAGGCCAGCGGTGCCTGCGACGACGGCGACGGCTGCACGGTCGACGATGCCTGCGACGCGGGCGTATGCGTGGGCGGCGCCGCCAAGACCTGCGACGACAACAACACCTGCACCAAGAACACTTGCGCTGAGGGCAGTTGCAGCTTCCCCGCGCTGAGCGGACTCAGCTGCGACGACGGCGACGGCTGCACGCTGGGCGACACCTGCCAGGTGGGTCAGTGCAAGGCCGGCACCGCCAAGGACTGCGGCGATAGCCATCCGTGCACCGACGACAGTTGCGCCGGTGGCGTCTGCGCCAACCTGGCGAACGCGGCCCCGTGCAACGACGGAGAGGCCTGTACGGTGTCGGACCAGTGCAGCAACAAGTCGTGCCAGGCCAAGAAGTTGGCCACCGTCACCCATGCCCAGGTGAAGGCCTGCGGTTACGTCGGGGCCGTCTCTTTCCGCCAGCGCGGGATGACGGTGGTTCCCGGTGGCTACGCCGTCGCGGGCGACGCGAGCTGTGGCGGTTCCAGCGGCAACGACAGCACGGGCTCGATGCTTCTGCGCCTGGGTCCCGACGGCGTCGCGCTGGGTCCCGCGACGTCGTTCTACCCGTCCACGTCGAATCTGGTGCTGGGCGTGGTCTGGGACGGCAAGTCGATTCTGGTTCCGTTGTACCAGGACCAGACCGGACTGCGGCGCCTCGTGGTGGTCCGTTTTGGACTCGATGGCGTCCTGAAGGGCGAGCTGCTGCTGCCGACCGCGGGCGTCGTCTATCCGGCCGACGCCAGGGCAATTGCGGGCGGCGTCGCGGTGCTGATCGGCGGCAAGGTGCCGTCCAGCGACTCTGTCACCGACACGTCGACCACCCTGTTCGTCGTCGCCAACGACACTTTGGTCGCGGCCTTGCCGACGTCGTCCGGTGCGGCGCAGTACTCGGGCCTGGTGCTGCCCGTCTCGGGGGCCTACATCGTGTTGTACGGCGCGGGAACCATGGCGCGTCACGCTGTTTCTGCAGACGGCAGCAAGATCGTGTCCACCGTGACTACGTCGTCGCCGCAGCCGAATTCGTTCCCGGGTGCTCCCGTCACTGCGCTGGGCCTGACAGGGGACCCGAACATCGCCGTCGTCGCCGGCTACCAGCCGCCCGGCGGACCGTCGGTGGGACCTGCTTGGGCGTCACTGTTCTACACCTCGAATCTGCAGTACATCGCCCGGGTTCCGCTGGTCGACGCGGGCGGCAAGACGGCGGTCGTTGCGCCAATGGCGATCGTGCCGCTGACGACGACAGAGTTTCTGGTGGCCGGCATCAAGACGAACAGCGGGACGACGTACGCGGTCCGCATGAACACGGCGGGTCAGGTGTTGTCGACCATCGACACGCTGCCGCAAGAGGCCACGACCTGGCTGTACGACGCGGCCTCGGGCGTGTTGACGCTGGGACTGGTGCATCAGAACACGCAGCTGTCCTTTGCCAAGACCCAACCGGTGCCGGCGGTCTGCAAATAGGTCGCGGACGGGCAGGGTTGAACGCAGGGGCAGCACGGCGCAGGGTCGCGCGATTTCGGTTGTCGGGTGTCGTCGGGGGGAGAGGAGCAGGAATGGTCGACCGGCGAGTCATGCAGCTGATCCAGAGGACCGACCGAGGTCGTGCGGTGGTCCATTGTCTGGCGCTGGGCCTTGCCTTGCAGGTTGCCGCGGTATCTCTGACCGGCGTTGCGGTTTCGACTGCTGTTGCGGCCCCTGCAGACACCTCTGCGACGCTGGCTGCGGAGGGTGCGGCGCTGTTCAAGCGGAGCGAATACCTGGATGCTGCACGCACCTTCGATAGGGCCATCGCCTTGGACGGCAAGGACTTTCGCCTGCTGCGCTATGCCGGTCGCGCTTGGCAAGAGGTCGGGCACTGGCCCAAGGCGCTGGACCTGCTGGAGCGCTATGACCGTCAGGAGCCCGAGGTGGCGTTGCGGGCGACGCTGCTGCCGAACCTTGACAAGCTGCGCAAGGCGACGCCGCTGGAGCGCGCCGAAGCGTTGGAGGCGGCTTGCCAGCGCTATCCGCAAGCTGGTCTGGAGGCGGACGCGGGCAAGGCGTTCGAGGTGCTGAACGACGCCGCGGGCCACCGCAAGGCGCTGGCGTTCGCCGAGACGGCGCGTCGGGCGGCCACGGACCCGAGTCAAGTCGCGGAGTTGGACGCGTGGATCGCCCGACTGCGAACCCGACAAGCTGAGTTCGACCGAAAAGCTGCAGTTCAGACGACCGCGTCGCCAGTGCCGGTGGTTCGCACGGCCGACGGACCCACGGGCGCACAGTGGGCGGCTTGGGCCGGCGGCGCGACGCTGGCGGTCGGGGGCGCGGTGCTGTGGGTGATAGGCACGAGCGCGACGCAGTCGGCCAACGACGACCTGACCGAAGGGCGTTCGACCTATGCCGAGTACAAAAACGCGCGTGATGGTGCAGATGTACAGTATTTCACCGGCATCGGGCTGGTCGGTGCAGGCGCCGTTGCCGCCGCCGTCGGTTGGTTCTTGGCCCCTGACGCGACCGACGCCACCCAGTCTCGCCTGTTTGTGACACCCGCTCCCGCCGGAATCGGTTTGGCGATGCGCTTTTGACCCCCAGTGAGTCCTGCATGCCGCGCATTTGTCCGACCTGCCAGTTCACTACCGAGGCGCTTCAGTGCCCCGCGGACGGAACGGACACCACGCCCCTCGATTCCCCAGCGGGCGGAGGTCTCGTCGGCAAGACCCTCGGCGGCCGCTACCGCGTCACGCGCCTGATCGGCGAGGGCGGTTTTGGTGCCGTGTATCAGGCCGAGCACTCGGGCACCGGCGACGTGGTGGCCATCAAGGTGCTGCATCCGGAGCAGGCGGACAGCGGCGAGACCACCTCCCGTTTTCAGCATGAGGCCGCGGTCACTGCGCGCCTGAAGCAGCCCCACACCGTGCGGGTGTTCGACTTTGGCCAGATGGACTCAGGCGCGCTGTACCTGGCGATGGAGTTTCTGGACGGCCGCACCCTGACCAAGGTCATCGACACAGAGAGTCCGCTGGGGTACGAGCGCATCGGCAGCATCGCGCTGCAGGTGCTGAAGTCGCTGGCAGAGGCTCACGCGCAAGGGTTGGTGCACCGCGACCTGAAGCCGGACAACATCTTCCTGCAAAACGTCCATGGCGAAGACGACTTTGCCAAGGTGCTGGACTTCGGCATCGCCAAGTCGCTGGCGCGGGGCAGCGAGTCGCGGACGGCGGCGGGCGTGATCGTCGGTACCCCGCAGTTCATGAGTCCGGAGCAAGCGCGCGGAACACCGGTGGACGCGCGAACCGACCTGTACGCACTGGGTTGCATCCTGTTCCATGCGCTGACGGGCAAGTTGGCTTTCGCTTCAGAGAGCGCGATCGACACCTTGGTGCAGCGCCTGACCCAGCCTCCGCCCGACGTGCGCGGCCAGTGCCTGACCCCGACGCCCGATGCGATATGCGAGGTGGTCCGCAAGGCGATGGCCACAGAAGCGAACGACCGCTACGCCTCGGCGCAAGAGATGGCCAAGGCGTTGACGGAGGCGATGAAGAAGTCCAACGCGCCGGGGCCGCAAACGTCACGGGTGGCACCGGGGCCTCTTCGTCCGGCCCGTCCGCAGCCGGCCTCGCCTCGCCCGGCGCCGCAGCCTGCAGCGCAACGCCCGGCGACCCGGCCGGTGGCCGCCGCGCCACAAGTGCCCGAAGAGCGGACCGTCGCCATCGACCTCCTCGCCGCGCCCGCGCCAGCGCCCGCCCGGTTGGCCGTCGCTAAGCCCAAGTCGGCCGCGGCGTCCGACGCGAACGCGCCGGTGGCGTTGTCCAAGGTTGGATCGTCGAAGTGGATGTGGATAGGCATCGGGGCCGTGCTGGTGGCTGCTGCCGCGGCGGGAGGCTATGCCGCGCTGCGTCCGGCGCCCGTATCGCCAGACCCGTTGCCGGTCGCATCGTCGGTCCCGGTCGCGCAACCCGTCGCCGATCCGGCCCCGGCTCCGCCGGCCGAGCCCGTTGCTGCCCCTGCACCCGCCGCGCCAACCCCAGCACTGGTCCAGCCGGCCGCTGTCCCTGCCGCGCCGTCTCAGCCCGCCGCGGCGCCTGCCAAGGCCAAACCGGTGCGCAAGGCAGCCAAGCCCAAGTCGGCAGCCGCGCCCGAGATTCTGGTGGAGTAGGAAAGTGGCGGAAGCGGGCGTGCCGGTCGCGAAGGTCGGGCGACGGGCAGATGACCTGCGATCAACGCTTGGCGACGGGAACGACGATGGCGGGAACAGGCTCGGCGGCGGGTGCGACGGGCTTGGGCGGATTGTCCAACAGCGCGTCGAACTTCTGCACGGTTGCCTGGAAGCTGGCGAGCGAACCGGCGTCGAGCTGACGCTGCGTCGTGCCGTGGTAGTCGATCGGGTCGATCGTCTTGCCGTCGGCCGTATTCAGTTGGTAGTGCAGGTGCGCGCCCGTCGAGCGACCGGTGTTGCCGGACAGCGCGA
Organism: uncultured Enterobacteriaceae bacterium; assembly: GCA_964447285.1. Classification (GTDB taxonomy): domain Bacteria; phylum Myxococcota_A; class UBA9042; order UBA9042; family UBA9042; genus CAJBNH01. The sequence continues at coordinate 78,518 of CAYURO010000018.1, forward strand.
TGACCTGGCCCGCCGTGAGTTTGTCGCCCACCTTCACGCGGTTCTCGGACAAGTGCAGGAACTTGGCGATCGTGCCGTCCTCATACTGCACTTCGATGCAGTTGCCGTTCGCGCTCCAATTCCAGTTGCTGCGGAGCACGACGCCCGGCTTGGGGCAGTTGATCTCGGTGCCGACGTCGGTCTTGAAGTCCATGCCCTTGTGGGTGGGGCGGTCCTTCAGCAGGCTGGTGACCTGCTCGTAGTCCTCGATTGGCGAGTCGTTCAGGCGGCGAGCGACCTCGGCTCCCTGCTCGTTCCAGTAGCTCGCATACTTGTCGCCGGGGGCCAGAAAACGGTAGGCGCGGAAGGTCTTGCCCAGTCTGTTGACCTTCAGGCTGGCGACGCCGATCTCCAGCTCCGCCTCTTCCGTCCAGTGCCAGCCTGCGCGCATCACGTCGCCGGGGTTCAGCTGGCGGCGCAGGTCGACGTCCCAAACGAACAGGCGCGCCCACTCGGCCGAAACGAGGTCGCCGTCGACCGACGCGTCGCCAAAGTCCTGCGAAGGAGAGCGCTTGAGCGAGACCGTCACGGCCTCCCACTCGCCTTCCGGCACTGCGGCAAGGGCTGGGGCAGCGGCTTGCGGGGCGGCGGGTTGGGCGGCGGCGGCGGGCTTGGTGGTCTGGGGATCGGGTGCAGACGTGCGAATGAACGCGAGCGCGAGGATCACCACCAACGAGACGGCCAGCAGCAGCCAGGGAACGCCAGGCTTGGCGAAGAGCTTGCGGATCATGAGGCGACCTCCGGGATGCGCGAAAACGGGAAATACGACTCGGCGCCCGGGATGCCCTCGGGCTCAAGGCGACGATAATCGTGAACCTGGAGGTGTAAACTTTTTCGCAGAATTCGAGAGGCTGGGCCTACGAGAGCTTCACGCCCAACTCACCCAAACGCCGGTAGAACGTCGCGCGGCTGACGCCCAACAGGCGTGCGGCTGCGGTGCGAGATCCGCGGGCCCGGTCCAGTGCCTCCAGAATGCGTCCGCGCTCGTCCTGCGGCTCCGGAGGTCCGTTGCTCGTCGCCCCGGTCGAGTAGCGGAGCATCACCCCCCGACCGTTGACTTCCGGTGGCAGGTCCTCCACTTGCAAAGTTTGCCGACGACAGTGGATCACCGCGAACTCAATCGCGCTCTTCAGCTCGCGCACGTTGCCGGGCCAGGTGTGGCGCATCAGATGGGCCATCGCCTCGGCGCTCAAGTCCTGCACCGGCCTTCCCGTCGCGGTTCGGCTCTGGTCCAGGAACAGGCGGGCCAGCAGGGCGACGTCCTCGCCGCGTTCCCGAAGGGGGGGCAGGTGGATGCGCGCGACGCGGATGCGGTACAGCAGGTCCAGGCGGAAGCGGCCCTGCTCGACCTCGTCGGCGAGGTTGCGGTGGGTGGCGGCCAGCACACGTACGTCGATGCGGCGGGCGGTCGACTCGCCCAAGCGGGTGACCTCGCGCTCTTGCAGTACGCGCAGCAGGCTGGTCTGGACGCTGGCCGGGATGTCGCCGATCTCGTCGAGGAAGATGGTGCCGCCGTCGGCCGACTCGAACAGGCCCTTGCGGTCCTCGATGGCTCCAGTGAAGGCGCCGCGGCGATGGCCGAACAGCTGGCTGCCCAGGATGGACTCAGTCAACCCCGCGCAATTGATGGTGATAAACGGTCTGGCCTTGCGTCGGCTGGTCTCGTGGATGGCGCGGGCGACCAGCTCCTTGCCGGTGCCCGTCTCTCCCTCGATCAGCACGGTGGACTCGACGGTCGAGAGGTCCTGGATCTGCTCGTAGACGTGGTTCATCGCCGGGCTGGCGCCGACGAACGCGTGGAAGCGCGGGCGGGTCTGCAGCTGGCGACGCAGGTCGTGGACTTCGGACACGTCGTAGAAGAACAGGATCTTGCGCTGGGGCTGACGGATGTCGTCATGGACGTCGACGTCGAGCCAAAGGTTGCGGCCGTTGGGCGCCAGCAGCTGCACAGTGACCTTCTCGCGTGCCGTCGCCGGGCGGGCAATCATGTCCAGCAGCTCGGCGTGGGTCTGGGCGCCGCAGATGTCCTGCCACGGGCGACCCAGCGCTTCCTCGAGATTGCAGCCGAACAGCAACTCGCCGGTCGCATTCAGGAAAGTGACGCACCCCAGCTCGTCCGTCATCACCGCGCCCAAACGCAGTCGGTTCAGGATCGACACCAAGTCGTCGCGGCTGGCTTCCAGTTGCGCCAGCGTCTCTGCAATGCGCGCCTCGGTCTGACGGCGTTCGGAGATGTCGCGCACCAAGGCGGTGTACTGCGTGCGTCCGCGCAGCTTGAGCTCGGTGACGGTGACTTCGAGCGGAAACGGCATGCCGTCTCTGCGAAATCCCTTGGACTGCAAGGGGGTTCCGTCGTTTGATGCCGGCAACGGCCACGGCAGCAAGCGCGCCGCGCTGAGTCCGAGCGCATCCGCCGCGGGCAAGCCGAAGATCCGCTGGGCCGCGAGGTTGAACGAGGCGATGCGGCCGCTCTCGTCAACGGTCAGGATGCCCTCGCCCGCGGTCTCGACGATGGCACGTGCGCGGGCTTCGGCGTCGGCCAGTGCCTGACGACTCTGCTCCAGGTTCTGGGCGGCCAGGGCGTGGCGGCGAGCGTAGCGCAGGGCGCGCTCGAGCAGCGACGAGGTCAGCTCGCGCTTGTTCAAGTAGTCTACCGCACCCGCTTTCATCAGCTCGACGGCCACATGTGCGTCGTCACTGGCGGTCAGGATCACGACCGGACGGTCGAAGCCGGCGTGGCGCAGGTCCTGCAGCAGGTCCAGGCCTGAGCGGCGGTCGAGCTGGTAGTCCAGCAGGACTACGTCGGGCGGCTCGTCCAGCAGCGCCTGATACCCCAGATCGGCCGACTGGAACGAACGGATCCGCACGCGGAAGGCGTCGATCGCCGCCAGCCGCGCTTCCAGCAGGTCCAGGATGTCCGGGTCGTCGTCGATGACGACCACTCGGAGTTCGACGAGATCCATGTGATTCTGGGGCAGGGGCTCCCAGGCCCCGAGCGGCGCACGGTAGTCCCCGCTTGGCGGAAGGGCAAGCGATCCTGCCGCCTCGCTTGGCGTTCCTCATCGGTTCTGCTACCGATTCGCCGCGCGCGAGACCCGCGCGCCTTCCGTGGAGTCCCCATGCTGCCCACTGTTCGCACCGCCGCACATCTCGCCTCATGGCGCGTCATCCTGAGGCTGTGCGCGGGTTTGTCCCTGACCGCGGTCCCCGTCGTTGCGGCAACGCCGTCCGCGCCGCAAGTCACCACCGCCGGAAATCTGGTGCTGGACGGCGTGCCCGACATCCCGGACGCGCTGGCAGAGCGGATGCTGCAGTACCAGAACGTGCGCGCGGCGGGCCTGCTGGATTGGGACCCGAACGGCCAGGGTGTGCTGATCAGCACCCGCTTTGGCGAGACCAACCAGCTGCACTTCGTCCAGAAGCCGGGCGGAGCGCGCACCCAGCTGACGTTCTTTCCGGAGCCGGTGCGCGGCGCGCAGTGGCGTCCGCGCGTGGGCGACCGCGAGGCGCTGCTGTCGATGGATCAGGGCGGTGCCGAGAACGACCAACTGTACCTGTGGCGCTGGCGCGATGGTCAATCGACGCGGCTGACGGACGGCAAGTCGCGGCACGAGTCGGCGCTGTGGTCGGGGCAGGGGGATCGCATCGCCTACACATCGAACGCCCGGAACGGCAAGGACTTTGACGTCTACGTGATGAATCCAGACGACCCGGCGACGGCGCGGCGTGTGATCGACCTCGAAGGGTCGTGGCGCATCACGGACTGGTCGCCGGACGGGTCGAAGCTGCTGCTGCTGCGCTATGTGTCCATCGAAGAGAGCCACCCGTTCGTCCTCGACCTGGCCAAGCGCGACCTCACTCGGCTGTTCCCAGAGTCGAAGAAGCTGGTGTCGTACGGGACGTTGCGCTGGGGCGAGGGCGGTCGCGTCTGGATCCTGTCCGACGACGGCGGCGAGCTGCAGCGGCTGGGGCGGCGCGAGGCGGACGGTCAGGTCAAGTGGTTCTCGGCTGAGATCCCTTGGAACGTCGAAGACCTGGACGTGTCGACCGACCTGCGGCAGGTGGCCTTTGCCGTCAACGAAGACGGCATCTCGCGGGTCTATCTGCTGCCCACGAGCGGCAAGCCCGTGCGCGTCGGTGCGGTGCCAGAGGGCCTGCTGACCGGGTTGAAGTGGCGCCCGGACGGCAGGGAACTGGGGCTCTCGGTGTCGACGGCCACCACACCCGGCGACGTGTTTTCGGTCGACGCCTTGGGGCGCAAGGTCGTGCGCTGGACCCAGAGCGAGGTGGGTGGGCTGCCGCAAGAGACGTTTGTCGCGCCGAAGCTGATTCGCTATCCGACGTTCGACCAGGTCAACGGCAAGCCGCGCGAGATCCCCGCCTTCTGGTACCAGCCGCGGGCGAAGCAAGGGCGCCCCGCGCGCAGTCCGTTCGTGGTGCACATCCACGGGGGCCCCGAGGGCCAGGCGCGACCGCGGTTCGACCCCACGATCCAGTTCTGGGTCAACGAGTTGGGGGTGGCGGTGCTGGTGCCGAACGTGCGCGGGTCAGACGGCTATGGTCGGTCGTACCTGGCGCTGGACAACGGCAAGCTGCGCGAGGATTCGGTCCGCGACATCGGGGCTTTGCTCGACTGGGCGGCGACGCAACCGCAGCTCGACGCGACAAGGGCGGCGGTCTATGGCGGGTCGTACGGCGGCTACATGGTGCTGGCGAGCCTCGCGAAGTATCCCGACAAGCTGCGGGCGGGCGTAGACGTGGTCGGCATCAGCCACTTCGTCACGTTTCTGGAGAACACGAAGGGCTATCGCCAGGACCTGCGCCGCGTGGAGTACGGCGACGAGCGCATTCCGGAGATGCGCGCCTTCTTGCAGGCGATCTCGCCGCTGACCCTGGCCGACCGCATCCGCGCGCCGCTGCTGGTGATTCAGGGCGCGAACGACCCGCGCGTGCCGGCCAGCGAGGCCGCGCAGATTGTGCAGGCCGTGCGCAAGAACGGCGTCGAGGTCGGGTACCTGCTGGCCAAGGACGAGGGGCACGGCTTCCAGAAGAAGGGCAACCGCGACGTGATGGGTCGGGCCGTCGTGGCGTTCTTCGAGCGGTTTCTGGTGCCGAAGTGACGGGGCGGGGCGGGGCGGGGCAGGTGCGTCCAGTCATGGGGAGGGCAGCGGGTCTCCTCCTTGCGCCCCCTTCCCCCCTTTGCGACATCCTGTGCTATAGGCGCGGACCCACGCGCATTCGCGCGCCTTTCGGGTGGCCGACATGACCCTGGACATCGTCCTGCTGACCTCCGTTGCCCTGGCCATGGACGCCTGCGCCGTCGCTGCGGGTTGCGCCCTGCGCGTGCCCCGAGTGTCCGCCGCCCGCACGTTGGAAATGGCATTGGTATTCGGCGGGTTCCAGGCCGTCATGCCGGTGATTGGCTTCTTTCTTGGGGTGGCCTTCACGGGCGCGGTGGCGTCGATGGCTCCGTGGATTGCGTTTGCGCTGCTGGTCGGTTTGGGCGGGCGCATGGTGTGGAGCGCCTTCAAGTCCCCCGAGAACAGCGCCGAGGGCAGCGGCCGCCACGACGACGCGCCTTCGGGTTGGCCCACGTTCACTGCGCTGCTGGGGTTGGGCGTGGCCACCAGCATCGACGCGCTGGCGGTCGGCATCGGCTTTGGTCTGCTGCAGGTGCCACTGGCGCTTGCGGCGACGGTCATCGGTCTGGTGACGTTCGGGCTGGTGCTGGTCGCGGCGCACGTCGGACGCAAGGCAGGCGCGGCGCTGGGCCGTCACGCCGAGTGGCTGGGCGGTGCCGTGCTGATCGCGATCGGAATCCGCATTCTGGTCGCGCACTTGCTGGCGTGACCGAGTGCAACTGGACAAATATCTATCTTGGTGATGTTCGTCTAGTCGACGGAGATCAGGTCGCGGCGCCCTTGCGCAGCCGTCGGCCGTAGTAGATCTCGAGCATCTCGCGGCGCAGGCGCTTGCGGATCGTCTTCTTCTCGCCCGGCTCCAGGTTGTCGACGCCCGTCCCGAACAAGTAGTTGTTCAGGTCGAACTCCTTCAACAGCATCTTCGTGTGGAAGATGTTCTCCTGGTACACGTTCACGTCCAGCAGCTGGTACAGGTGGCGCGTGTCCTTGGCGATGTAGTTCTGGATCGAGTTGATCTTGTGGTCGATGAAGACCTTCTTGCCGTGCACGTCGCGCGTGAAGCCGCGCACCCGGTAGTCGATGGTCACGATGTCCGAGTCGAAGCTGTGGATCAGGTAGTTCAGCGCCTTCAGCGGCGAGATGCGCCCGCAGGTCGACACGTCGATGTCGGCGCGAAAGGTGCTGATGCCGTTGTCCGGGTGGCTCTCGGGGTAGGTGTGGACGGTGATGTGGCTTTTGTCCAAGTGGCCCACGACGGCATCGGACTTCAGCAGGCGCTCGGCGGGATCGACGCCTTCGGGCAGCGGTCCGGGTTCTTCGGCGGTGGGGGGCATGTGGCTGGCGATCTCGTCTTCAGAGATCAGCATCGTCACGCTGGCGCCCTGCGGGTCGTAGTCCTGGCGCGCGATGTTCAGGATGTTTGCGCCAATGATGTTCGACACTTGCTCGAGGATCTGGGTCAGACGCTCGGCGTTGTACATCTCGTCGATGTACTGGATGTACTCGCGCCGGTGGTTCGCCGTCCGCGCGTAGCAGATGTCGTAGATGTTGAAGCTCAGCGTCTTCGTCAGGTTGTTGAAGCCCTGCAACTGCAGTTTCTTCAGGGGCTTTAGCGCCATCGTCGCGGGTCCTCCCTTGCACGTTCCGAATGGCAGGGGCCGCGGACGTGCGGCGCGGGAGGGTAGGGCAACGGGGCGGTTTCGGCAACCGGTGCGTCCCCCTCGTCCAACAGCGGGGGACAAGCCCCCGCGCTACCGATGACCCCCACCTAGCCCTGCCGCCCGGCCGATGGCACCATCCGCCCTTCCGTTCGCACCCGCGCGACGGACCGCGAGGATCGATGCTCGACCAACTCCACCGTGCCTGGCTGCAGCGTCTGCGTGCCGAGTGGCAGGCGCTGAACGTCAAGCTGGGCGGGCGGTTGAAGCCGCCGGTGTTCACCATCGACCGTGCGCAAGAGCGTCTGGGCCGCTGGGACCGTCAGGGTCGCATTCTGGGCATCAGCGAGCACCACATCTGGAATCACGCGTGGGAAGACGTGATCGACACGCTGCGCCACGAGACGGCGCACCAGTATGTGACCGAGGTGCTGGGCGTAACGGACGAGACGCCCCATGGGCCGGCATTTGCCGAGGCGTGTCGGGTCGTGGGCGTGCAAGCCAAGGCTTCGGGGCCGCTGCAGGGCGACCGGACCGAGGTGGACCGCATCCTGGCCAAGGTGCGCAAGCTGCTGGCGCTGGCGGCGAGCCCGAATGCGCACGAGGCCGAAGCGGCGATGGCGGCGGCCAACACCCTGCTGCTCAAGTACAACCTGGAGCTGACGGGCGACGAGAAGCTGTCGGGCTATGGCTATCGGCGGGTGGGCGGCACCTCGGCGGCGCTGCCGGTCGAGTGGAAGCTGGTGGCGTCGATCCTGTCGGCCTTCTTCTTCGTCGAGTGCATCTGGGTCAACGCGTACGATGCGCGCCGCAACCGCAACGTGCGGATGCTGGAGATCGTGGGCAGCGACGCCAACTTGGAGCTGGCCGCGTACGTGCACGACTTTCTGCACCGGGCGTGTGATGCCCTGTGGCGCGAGTCGCGGCGCGAGCTGAAGGTGCGGACGGCGGCCTCCAGACGGGCATTCGTGGCCGGCGTGCTGATGGGATTTCAAGAGAAGCTGAAGCAGGAACGGCGCGGCAACGAGGCCCGCGGTCTGGTGTGGCTGGGCGACCCCGACCTGAAGCACTATTTCCGCGACCGGCACCCGAGCACCCGCAGTCTCGGCGGCGGCGGCGTGCGTGGTGGCGATGCGCACGAGGCCGGTCGGGCGGCGGGGCGCGAGCTGCGGATTCACAAGGGCGTGCACGACGTTGCCGGGCGCGGCCGGCTGTTGGGCAAGACTTGAGATTTGTATAGTAGAGGAAACGCAATGGCTGAGCAGCTGCGGGTGCAAGCGGCGTGCGTGCTGGCGGGGGGCCACAGCTCGCGGTTCGGCTCGGACAAGGCACGGGCGGTGGTCGACGGCAAGCCGTTGATGGCCCACATGCTCGACGTGTGCGCGCCGTTCGCCGACCAGACGCGGGTGGTGGCAGACCGGGCCGACCGCTACCTGGACCTGGGCCTTGCGGGCATCGCCGACCCCGAGGCGCACCTGGGACCGATGGGCGGGCTGCTGGCGGCGCTGGAGTTCGCCGCGGCCGGGCAGGGCGACGGCTGGGTGTTGTTGGGGCCTTGCGACGTCTTGGGATTTCGACCGGAGTGGCTGCGGCTGCTGCTGGCGGGTCGAGCGCGCGGCGTTTCGGCGGTGGCGTTTCGGCATGCAGAGGCTGAGAACGGGCGTGGCGCGTGGCAACCGCTGCCCGGGCTGTACCACACCGACCTGATCCCGCTCGTCAGGCAGGCGATCGAGCGACAACAGCGCGCGATGTGGCGGCTGCTCGAGGCGGCGGGGGCGGTGGCCGTGCCCCTGCCGGCGGACTGGTCGACGGCGCGCGTGGTGCACACGCCCGAAGATCTGCTGCACGTACAAGAACTTGCAACGTCCGTCCCGACCCGAGGAGCCTGAGATGATCGACCTGCACCGGCACCTGGACGGCTCGCTGCGGCCCGAGACGCTGACCGACCTGGCCCGGGATGCGGGTGTGGCGATCGACCCGACCCTGCGGTTCCACGCCGGCATGGGGCTTGAGGCCGCGCTGTCGTGTTTTGCCATGACGCTGTCGGTGCTGCAGTCGCCGCGGGCGGTGTGGCGGGTGGCGCACGAGATGTGCGAGGACGCGGAGGCGGAAGGCGTGACGACCCTGGAGATCCGCTTCGCACCGCAGCTGCACCTGGGCGGCACCATCGACGCCATCGTCGACGCGGCGTTGCAGGGCATCGACGGGCGCGCGGGCTTGATTCTGTGCGGCCTGTATGGCGAACCGCCGCCGTCGCTGGAGTACCTGGTCAAGGTCGCGCGGCACCGGCCGGGTGTCGTGGGGTTGGACCTGGCGGGAGGCCCGGCGCCGGGGGCGCGGTGGGGCATGGCCGACTATGCGCGGGCCTTCGAGCAGGCCCGCGACCTGGGGTTGGGGCGCACGGTGCACGCGGGCGAGGGCCGGCCGCCCGCCGAGATTCGCGTGGCGATTGAGCAGCTGCACGCGCAGCGCATCGGCCACGGAACGACGCTGCTGGACGACCCGGCGGTGGTCGAGCTGGTGATGGAAAAGGGCGTGACCATCGAGGCTTGCGTGACCTCGAACCTGCATGTCGGGGCGATTGCCAGCCTGGAGGACCACCCGTTGTCGAGGTGGTTGGACTTGGGCGTGCGAGCGACGATTTGTACCGATAACGTGCTGTTTTCGCAGGTCGATGCGCCCGAGGAGTA
>CAYURO010000019.1:0-47064 GCA_964447285.1 uncultured Enterobacteriaceae bacterium
AACCCGGCTGGAAGGTCGGCCAGCCCAGTGCCAGAGGCCGCATCAGGGGCAGCCCCGTGTCTGCGGCGATCTTGGCCATGCCGTACAGGTACGGGAACAGCTGCGCGTGGAGTGTCGCCCAGCGCTTGAAGTGCGCCGTCGTTTCCGCGTCAGACTCCCAATTCCAGTTGGCAAACGGTGACTTGCCGTGGTGGGTGCGCATGACGGGCGACAACGCCCCCAGCGACGCCCAGCGAAACCACAGCTCCTTGCTGGTCGGCCCCTCGGCCATCGTCGTCATGTAGCCGCCGATGTCGTGGCCGTAGTAGGGAAAGCCGGTGACGCCCAGACCCAGGCCGATGGGAATGACGCTCGGCAGCCCGTCGCCCGCCTGAAAGTCGGTCTGCTGGTCGCCCGCCCACACCACGGACACCAGCGGTTGCGAGCCGGGCCAGGCGGACCGGACGAAAAACAGGCGCTCGATCGCGTCCTTGGCGTTCTGCGCGTCCAGCAGCTCGTGGTTCATCCGCGCGCAGTCGACGGCATAGCGGTTGTGCACGGCCATCGGGTCCTCTCCCGATGCCAGCATCGCGTCATGCGGCAGCCACTCGCAGAAGTCCGCCATCCAGCCGTCCGCGCCTGCCTCCAAGCCTTTACGGTACACGGACTTGGCCCATGCGACGGCGGCGGGCGAGGTGGTGTCGAGCAGCGACGCCGGCACGAACTTGGCGCTGCCGAACAGGTACGGCTGGCCGTCGGCCTTGCGGATGGTGTGGCCCAACTGGACGGCCTCGGCGTAGACGTCGGCGTCCTGAGTCAGGAAGGTGTTGTTGTAGGTCAAGAATTTGTATCCCTGATCGTGCAGGTCCTGGGCCAGCTGCGCGAAGTCGGGATAGAGCTTGGTGTCGACGTTCCAGTCCTCGTCCAACGTGTAGTCGTCGCCGTCCTTGGTGCCGCCGCGCCAATCTTCGGTCCAGATGACAGAGGCCGGAATCTTCAGGTCGCGCAGCTTCTTGGCCACGCGCCGCACGTTCTCTGACCCGTACATGGCGTCCACCCACGGCGCGAATGCAAACGCCGGGGGCAGGGCGGGACGGTCCAGACGTTCGGTCAGGCGCTGCAGCGCTCTCTCCGGCATCCCTGCGTCGTTCTGGGACTCGGTCCCCGCAAACACGTGCAGGCGCACGTTGGGTTCCCACGCCTCCAGCGTCACCGTCGCCACGTCGTCCGGTGGGCACAGCGAGAACACGGCCCGGTGGTCGGTCTCGAGCCACACCGCAGCGCTGCGGCTGGACAGGTAGATGGGCATGGGCGTGTGGGTCGAGTGACGGCGCCCCTTCAGCATCCAGTCGCCGCCGAAGACGTCCGTGTCCGCCTTGCTGATGCCGTCCTCCTGCACCCACAACGGCACCACCTGACCGCGGTGGTCGACGTCGAAGGACTGACCGCCCAGACCCAGAAAGTGCTCGTCCGGCAAGCACTTGGCGCGGATCGAGGCGCGGTTCATGCCGGCGGCCGTGCCCTTCAGTCGCACGACGACTTCGCCCGGACCCGCTTCGGTCACGTCGCCCGAGCCCAAATCTGAGCCATCGGCCGCCAGCAACACGAATTCAACCCCGTTGCTGCGCTGCAGCACCTTGGCCAGCCGCGCGATAGGGGTCCACGCGGTGGGGCTGGTTTCCTCGATCTTGAAGGCACCGAAACTGAAGGCGAAGCTGGCCTTCCCCGCGCCAAACGACCCCGCGTCAAGGCCGTCCCACAGCAGGTTTTGCTGCGCGTCGCGGATGCGGACGCGCGCGGGATCGGACTCGACCCGGATCTGCACGCCACCCGCCAACGTCATTTCGACGATGCCGGGGGTACTGGTCGGCGGGGTGTCGCCGCAGCCCTCGCAGGAGTCGTCGCAACCCAAGGCGGGCAGGACGGCGGCCAACAAAGCCAACACCCACGGGAGGATACGAGTGTTCATGAGGCTCCCCGTGGCGGTCAGGTGCTGAGGCGACGCGGCGCTAACGCACGGTCACTGGCCGAAGCCGAGCACGTAGGTCGGCGTGAGCTGGCTCGCGCCGGTGGTGCCGTCGCCCATCTGACCCACGTCGTTGTGGCCCCAACACTGCACCTTGGGGCCCTGAACCAGCGCGCAGGTATGAGAGGCGCCTGCCGTCACCGCCGTCACCCCTGCGCCCAGCTGGTCGACCAGCACAGGCGTTGTTTGGTTGGGGCTCGCGGAGCCCTTGCCGGTCTGCCCGTTGCCGTTGGCACCCCAGCAGTTCACCGCGCCGGACTTCAAGATTGCGCAGGTGTGCAGGCCCTGACCGGTGGCCAAGCTTGCGGCGCCGGTGGCCAGGGTAGACACCGCGACGGGCTTGGTCTTGCTCGTGGTTGTGCCGTCGCCCAACTGGCCCGCCGACGCGTCGCCCCAGCACACCACGGCCTCGCCAACCAGTGCACACGCGTGCTCGAAGCCAGCGCCAACGCTGACGGTGCCGGTGGCGACGCCGAACACCAGGGTTGGGATCGACTTCAGGTTGCCGCTGGTGCCGTCGCCGATCTGGCCCTTGTTGTTGCGTCCCCAGCACTTGGTTGCCCCGTCCCCCAGCTTGACGCACGAGTGGTGCCCCGCGGCGACCAACTGCAGTGGATCCGATCCCAACCACGCGACCGACAATGGCGAAGGCAGGTTGCCCCCTACGAAATTCGTGCCGCCTTGGCCGTATTCGTTGTTGCCCCAGCACTTGATGGTCGCGTCGGCGAGGACGGCGCACGAGTGGGTCGCCCCGGCCGCGATGGCCGTCGCTGTCGCAATGTTCTTGACGGCGACCGGCGTCTTGGCGTTGGTGGTGGTGCCGTCCCCCAACTGCGCATTCGAGTTGTAGCCCCAGCACTTGATGGCACCCGACACCAGCGCGCACGAGTGGTTCTGGCCCAGCGCGATGGCCGAGACGCCGGACAGCCCCGAGACAGCGACCGGCTGCGGCGAATCGGTGGTCGAGCCGTTGCCCAGCTGGCCGTAGCCGTTCGCCCCCCAGCACACCACGGTGCCAGCGGTCGTCAGGATGCATGTGTGGTCACCGCCCGCGACGACGCTGGCTGCCTCGCCCGCGGCCTTCTCTACGCAGGCGCCTTCCTTGCAGATCATGTTGTCGCCGCACGCCGTTCCCCACTGCGCGTTGGTGTGAGAGCACTCCGCGTTCGCGCAGCCCTCGACGGTGCAGGCATTGGCATCGTCGCAGGACTTGGGCTCCCACAACGTCCCGTCGGCACTGCACATGCCCAGCTTGTCGGCCTGACAGGTCGCGACGTTGGGGTCGCAGACCTTGGGCACGCACTTGTCGACCTTGCAGACCGCGGTCTTGGCGGCGCAGTCCTCGCTGAGCTTCCAGGTGGTGCCCGTGGCGTCGCACGCCTGCAGGTTGTCGGCGTCGCACTTCAGCGCGGCGGGCGTGCAGACCTTGTCCTTGCAAAGTCCCGACTCGCACGCCTGATTCGCAGGGCAATCGGCCGTGGTCCACGCCGTGCCAGTCGCGTTGCAGGTCGCGACCTTGCCGCTCTGGCACTCCGTCGCGGCGGGGGCGCACAGGGTGACGACGCACTTGTTGCCGACGCACGCCTGGCCTTGCGCGCAAGCGACGGACGTCCACGCGGTGCCGGTGTCATTGCATGTGGCGACCTTGCCCTGTTGGCACTCGACCGTCTTGGCCGTGCAGACCTTGGCCAAGCACTTGTTGGTGACGCAGATCTCGTTTGCGCCGCAAGCGACCTTGACCCATGCCGTGCCCGTTGCGTTGCAGGTGGCCAACTGGCCGGTCTGGCACTCGACCGCGCCGGCGGTGCACACCTTGGCCAGACACTTGTCGACGACACAAACGGTGTTGACGGCGCAGGTGGCGAAGGTCCACGCGGTTGCATTGGCGTTGCAGGTGGCGACCTTGCCACCTTGGCACTCGACCTTCCCCGGCTCGCACGTCGGCACGATGCACTGCGAGTCGATGCAGATGGCGTCGAATGCGCCGCAGTCCTGCTCGATCTGATAACCGGTGCCCGTCGCGTCGCAGCGGACCACCTGCTTTGCATCGCACTTCAGCTTGTCCGGCACGCAGACGATGGGCTTGCAGGCGCCGTCGGAGCAGGACGTGTCGATCGGGCAGGCCTGCGTGATCCAGCCGGCACCCGCTTCGTTGCAGATCGCAAGCTTGCCCGCCTGGCAGGACGACGAGTCCGGCGTGCACACCTTGGGCTGGCACGCACCCTTGTCGCAGTACTGAAGCTTGGCGCCGCAGTCGTCGCCCTTGAACCAGCCCGAACCGTTCTCTGCGCACAACATGACGACTGCGCCTTCGCACACCTTGGTGCCGGCCGCACACGTCACTGCCTGGCAGCCGCCGTTCAGGCAGTTCTTGCCGGTCACGCTGCAGTCCTCCTTGTCGGTCCACGCCGAACCGGCAGAGTCGCAGGTCTTGACGATCTTGCCCTCGCACTTGCTCTCCGCCGGGCTGCATACCTTGGCGCTGCACTTGCCGGCCGCGCACACCTGATCCGACGGGCAGGGCATTTGCCACCAACCCGTGCCGTCGTCCTTGCAGGTCGCCACCAGGCCGTTCTGGCACTCGCTGGTGCCCCCGGTGCAGACGGCCGCGCCGCACTGACCGTCGATGCACAGCAGGCCGTCCGTCGCACAGTCGTGCTGGAACGAGGTCTCGGTGCCAGCGGTATTGCACAAGCGCTGGGAAGTGCCGTCGCACTGGAACTGACCCGGCACGCAGACGATCGGCAGGCAGCTGCCGCCCTCGCACGCCATGCCTTGGTCGCAAGCCGCCTGCTCCCAGCCCTGTCCATCGGCCGAGCACGTGGCCTTGGTGGCGACGTCGGTGCACGTCACCGCTCCCGGCAGACACACGGCCGCGATGCACTCGCCCTCGAAGCAAACCTGCTGCTCGCCGTCTGGACCGGGCTGGCTGCAGTCAGCGATCTCGGTTGCGATGGCGCCCAACAGGTCGCACTGCATCGCCAGGCCTTCCTTGCAGTAGGCGGCACCGGGAGGGCAGGACAGGGGCGTGCACGCTGCGGAACCCTCTGTCTCCGTGCAGACTTGCGGGTCTCCCTCTGCCGTGTCGGTGCAGGGCGTCACCGTGCTGCTCTGGCCGTCGGCGGCACACGTCACGAGGTCGCCGTCCTGGTTGCACGTCACGCTCGACGCGACGCAGGTCGTGGGGACACACACCGCATCGACGCAAGTCTGCGGCTCAGGGCACGCGACCTTGTCCCAGCCCGTTCCGGCCTCGTTGCAGGTCGCCACGCCGGGAAGGTTGCAGTTGCTCTCCATCTCGTTGCACGAAATGGCGCACTCGGTCGCGTTGGGCGTGCAGATGACGGGACCGCAGCTGCCGTTGTGGCACGCCTCGCCGAATTCGCAGTTCTGGTCGATCCACCCCGATCCGTTTCCGGCGCAGAAGCTGACGATGGTGAGGCTCCCGCAAAATGCCTCGTCGTAGCAGACGTCGGGCTTGCACGTGTCTACGTCGCACCATTGGGACTTCGCGCAGTCGTCGTCGGTCTCGCACGTCTGCCCCGTCGTCTCGGTCACGTCGACGGAATCGTCCACCCCGTCAGGAACTACGGCATCGTCCGTCCCGTCCGCGACGGTGTCTGGGGGTGCGAAAGCGTCGACCGGTGGGATGTCTTGCGTGCCGCAGCCGATGGCGAGTACCGACGTTGCAAGGAAGGCGAAGAGGCAAGGGGCGGAAGGCTTGCGCATCATGGCGGCGTCCTGGGCTCAGCTTGGGGGGGGGGCGGTGCGGGGTCAAGTGTAAGCGTAGTCGGCGGGAACGCGTCGGGCAAGCGGGGAGAGAGGGTGCGGCATGGGGGCCTGCGACAGTGTTCGGCATGGGCAGTCGGCACCTGCAGTGGCTCACGACTGCTGCCCACAAGACCGGCGAAACCCTTATACGATCAGCACATTGAGCTCACCAATACCGGTCAGATCCGCCTGCAACAAATCGCCAGAGACAACGGCGCCCACGCCCTCGGGTGTGCCGGTGAAGATCAGGTCGCCCGGAGCCAGCTCAATCAGACGGGACAGGTGCTGCAGAATCTCGGAAACGTTCCAGATCATGTCGGCGATGCGTCCGTGTTGCCGGACGGCTCCGTTGACCCGCAGGGTCAGCTCGCCATCGTCCGGAAACCCACCGTCTGCCACTGTCCGCAGTGCAGAGCAGGGCGCCGAGTGGTCGAACGCTTTGGCCATCTCCCACGGTTGCCCCGACTTGCGAGCGCTTGCCTGCAGGTCGCGCCGCGTCATGTCCAACCCCACCGCGCAGCCAAACACGGCGTTGCGCGCCGCCGCATCGTCCAGGTCGCGCCCGCCCTTGTGCAGCGCCACCACAAGCTCGATCTCGTGGTGCAGGTCGTGGGTACCGGGCGGGTAGGGCACGTCGCCTCCCAGCGGCACCAAGGCGTCGGCGGGCTTGGCGAAGAAGAACGGCGGCTCTCGCGTCGGGTCCATGCCCATCTCGCGGGCGTGGGCGGCGTAGTTGCGGCCGACGCACCAGATGCGGCGCACGGGGAAGCGGTCCTGCGTGCCGATGACAGGCAGGCTGGGACCGGGAGCGGGCGGAAACACGAAGCCCATGGGCGCCACCTTGGGCCGCCGTTGGAGTCAGACGGCGGGCGTCGGAGCGTAACCGCTTCTGCAACCGGGGGAAACGGGGCGAGTGCGCCAAAGCGACCAGAGTCAGACGCGGTCCACAGAGGTCCGCCTTGCGAAACTGTAAACTGGAACTACCTGACACCTATCTTTTGCCGCCCAGCCGCATCAAACCCTTCATCGGCAGTGGCCCCGGTTCGCCTTGACACTGCCCCGGTGGGGCCTATCTTCGTCCCCGCACCCACGTCAACCGGTTGCTCCCCGCACCCGACACAACGAATTCGGAGGAATCTTCATGGCTTTCCAGCAACCGCCGCTTCCCTACGCCCTCGGTGCCCTGGCTCCCTTCCTCTCGGAGGAGCAGATGTCGTTCCACTACGGCAAGCACCATGCCGCGTACTACACCAACCTGAACAACCTGGTGGATGGCAAGCCTGAGGCGGGGCAGACACTGGACCAGATCATCGTCGGGTCGACCGGCGGTCTGTTCAACAATGCCGCCCAAGCCTACAACCACACGTTCTTCTGGCACTGCATGACGCCTGCGGGCGGCGGCGGCAAGCCCACGGGAGCCCTTCTCGCGGCCATCGAGCGCGACTTTGGCTCGTTCGAGGCGTTCAAGGAGCAGTTCAGCAAGGCGGCCGTGACCCTGTTCGGCTCTGGCTGGGCGTGGCTCGCGCAGGACAGCCAGGGCAAGCTGCAGATCCTGCAGCTGTCGAACGCCGACACGCCGATGAAGCATGGCCTGCAGGCACTGATGACCGTGGATGTCTGGGAGCACGCGTACTACGTCGACTACCGCAACCTGCGCGCCAAGTTCGTCGAGGGCTTCTGGAACGTGGTGAACTGGGAGTTCGTCGACACCATGCGTCAAGGCGGATCGATCTGATCGCGACCTTGCGGCCCGGTGGATGTGCCCCGCCGATGCGCTCTCAGGCCGCGTTGCCCGGCCACCGGGTCGACGCGCCCAGATTCCACACGTGCGTCCATCCCTTCGACTTCAGCATGCGGGCGGCCACACCGCTGCGGCTGCCGGAAGCGCAGTAGAGCACGACCTGTGTCTCTGGACCGCCCAACTCTGCAATTCGCGTGGACAATTCCTGTAGCGGCAGGTTCAGCGCGCCGGGCAGGTGGCCATTGGCGAATTCGTCGCGGGTGCGGACGTCGACCAAGCGCGCGCCGTTCTGCACGAGCTGCCATGCGTCAGGCCCA
Source organism: uncultured Enterobacteriaceae bacterium (assembly GCA_964447285.1). GTDB lineage: Bacteria > Myxococcota_A > UBA9042 > UBA9042 > UBA9042 > CAJBNH01. The sequence continues at coordinate 7,835 of CAYURO010000019.1, forward strand.
GACACGCTGGGGCGGCGCGAGAGCACCAGAAACGCGATGGCCACAAGGGCGCCGATCAGAATGAGGGTCGAAGTGTCCAAGCGAGGTCTCCTACGCGAGCAGGGCCATGGCCCGTTGCAGGCGACCCCGGACGTCCTGCGCCAGTGAGGCGAGCGCGGGATTGCCGTCCGTCGGTATCATCTGCACGGGATCGACGGCAGACACGACATTTTGGCCCTGGTCGTCCTGGTAGACGATCACGTTGCAGGGCAGCAGCAGACCTACGTCCAGATCCGCCGTCAGTGCTCGGAGCGCAAACGGTGGGTTGCAGGCCCCGAGGATCCGGTACTTGCGGAAGTCGACGTCGATCTTCTTCTTCAGCGTCGCCTGCACGTCGATGTCGGTCAGTACGCCGAAGCCTTCGGTCTTCAGGGCCTCGGTCACACGCTCGATGGCGTGGTCGAAGTCGCCGGTCAGGACCTGACGGATTCCATAGCCTTCCATGTCTCTCTCCTCCGACGCGGCAGGCGATGGGGTGCGAGCTTGTCGCGGCACCATGCACGTGGACATGCCCAGCCGGGGAAGAATCCAAGCCTGCAGGGCGATCCACCCTCCCATCAGAATGGCCATGTCGATCCAGCGGTCCATCGCCAAGCCCCCATGCGAAGTTCCCGCATGAGAGCCGCCGCCGCGCATCAAGGGTTCAGCGTGGCAGCGAGATCAGCTGTCGCACTGCGCCCCGTACCAGCTCCTGAACGTGGGCAGGCACTTGGGGCTCAGGCCCGGCGCTGCACATTGCGATCGTCCGGCGCAGCGAGTTGCAGGCGCCGCGGCACTTGGGGCAGGTCGACAGGTGCAACTCCATGTCCTTGCACATATCCGGGCTGATCTCGCCCTCCGTGTGGCGCGAGAACATCATGAGCACGTCCGGGCACGTGGCCCCGGTGCTGGGTCCGGACTCGTCGGAAATCCCCAGCATTGGCGCTAGCTTGGCCCGCACCGTCAGACGTGCCCGGTGCAAGCGGCTCTTCACCGCCTCGACGCGCAGCCCGGTTACCTCGGCCACCTCAGGTGCGGTCAGGCCCTCGACATCGCGCAGGATCAGCACTTCGCGGTACATCGGCTCCAGGCCGCGGATGGCCAGCTCCAGCGCGGCGTCGATGTGGCGGCCGACGACCTCTTCCTCAGGGCCCCGCGATGGGTCGGCGACCTGCACGACCTCGTGCGCATCGTCACCGCTCAGCGACTGCATGTGCGTGGGGGCGAATTTGGAGCGGCGGCGCTTCTTGATGCAGAAGCTGCGCGCGATGGTGTACATCCACGTGGACGCCGACGAGGCCCCGCGGAAGTCCCTGATCGTGCGGGCAATCGCGATCATCGTCTCTTGCAGCACGTCGCTTGCGTCTTCCGGGTTGCGGCACATCTTCATCCCGAATCGGTAGATGCGCGCCTGACTTGCGGCCAGCAGCTTGTCCAGCGCCTTGGGATCGCCCGCTCGGGCGGCGTCCAGAAGGGCTTGTTCGTTCATCGCTTCCATCGTTCTCCGGGGGGGCGAAAGGGCCGCTGTTGCGTGAGGTGCATGGCTTGTTGAGGTCGCCGTGTCAAGGTCGGCATCGGCTTCGGCCGCCTGGCCATTGACGCGAGCCTTCGCTCGATCGAGCATCCGAGGCCGCTCACGAGACCACGCACAACCCACGACCCTGTAAGGAGCTTCCCGATGTCGCTGACCTCTGGCCCCGCCGCGTCCGGTTCTCTCGTGCCATTTCAGGGAAGCCAGTTCCTGGCGCGGCGCAAGGTGTTCAAGCTGTTTGGCGCCGCATTTCACCTCTATGGTGCGGACGGCTCGTTGCGCGCCTATGTGAAGCAGAAGGCGTTCAAGCTGCGCGAGGCCATCACGGTCTTTGCCGACGAGACGATGTCGACACCGCTGCTGGCGATCCAGGCCCGCAGCATCATCGACTTTTCGGCCATCTACGACGTCACGACGCCTGAGGGCGTGCGCGTCGGGTCGCTGCAGCGCAAGGGCATGAAGAGCATTCTGCGCGACCAGTGGTTGCTGATGGACGCGCAGGGCACCACGATCGGGCAGATCGACGAGGACTCGATGATGTTCGCGTTGTTGCGTCGCTTTTTGTCGAACCTGATTCCGCAGGCCTATACCTTCACGGTCAACGGCAGCCAGGTCGCGACGTTCCGCCAGCGCTTCAACCTGTTCGTGCACAAGTTCGACGTCGACTTCTCGCCCGATACCCAGGGGCTGCTCGACCGTCGGCTGGGCATGGCGGCCGTTGTGCTGCTGTTGGCCATCGAGGGTCGTCAGGGCTGACCTAGGCTTTGCAGGAGGAACTTCATGTCAGACCTGCAGTTGACCCTCGCGTTGCGCGACTCGCAGGCGTTCGCGTCGCTCGCCGACGCCCAGCTGCGGCAGCTGGTCCATGCCATGCGTCGGGTCGAGCTGGACGAGGCGGAGGTGCTGTTCGAGTCCGGCGAGTCTGGCGGGACGCTGTACTTGCTGATCGAAGGCACCTTGCTGGTCGAGTGGGGCGACGGGTTCGGAACCTCTCAGGTGGCGATGGCGCGCATCCGGGCGGGGGAATTCGCGGGTGAGATGGGGCTGTTCGACCAAGCCCCCCGCTCTGCCACCGTCCGGGCTGAGACGGCCTGCGTGCTGTACGAGTTCGCGTTCGAGGATCTGGTGTTGCTGGAGGAGGCGTGCCCGCAGGCGGCATCGGCCCTGATCGGCGCCGTGGGAAAGAACCTGGCCGCTCGCATTCACGCCGTCAACGAGGCGCTGGAGGGTCTTGTGGTGTCCGACGCCCCGCACACGGGCCCGCGCGCCGCGCAAGAGCCCGCCCAGCCCACCCGCCCAACCGATGCGCCGCCGCGGTCCATCGGTCACCTGTGGGCCCGGTTGACGCGTTAGGAGGTCGAGATGAAGACCGAATTCGCACTCGAACGCTTCCCGGCGCTGCAGCACTTCACGCGCAACGACCTGGACGCCCTGCGTGGAGCCGCGCGCGTGCGGCGGTTTACGGCGGGAGAGCTGCTGTGTCGGCAGGGCGACCCAGGCGACGGCTGTTTCCTGCTGATGGCCGGCACCGTGGACGTCGAGCGCACGGTGGGCGGCCAGACGGTGCCGATCGGTCGGCTGGGGCGCGGGGAATTCGTGGGGCAGCTCGCACTGTTGGACGGGTCGGCGCGGTCGGCCACGGTGCGGGCGCTGGACGAGGTGACGACGCTGGAGCTCACGCGCGACGTGTTTCTGGCCATGTTGGAGGCGGCAAGCCCGATGGCGCTGCGGTTTCAGAAGCAGATCGTGGTGGCGGGCATTCACCAGCTGCGGGTGGCGACGGCCCGGCTGGGGCGCAAGATCGCTCAGAACCGCACCCGCGCCGCGCGGCAGTCGCAGGCCATCGAGCACGCCAGCGAAGTCCTGGCGGATCTGGCGGGGTACTAGCGCTTACTGCTTCAGCTACAGCGGGTTCCATACCACCACGGACGTCTGCGGCGTGCGACCATCGGTGCCGCCGATGCCTCCCACAATCAGCACGTGCCCGGTCGACAGCGTCACCGCCTGACCCAGAGCGCGCGGGGCGGGCAGGGCGTTCTCGACCGGTGCCATGGCGGGCGTCGAGGTCTGCGAGTCCGGGTCGGTGTAGAGCGTCACCTGTTCGGCAGAGGCCAGCGCGATCGCGGCGTTGCTGCTGCCGCCTGCGACCAGCACCTGACCGGGATACGTCCCGAGGTCCGCGACCGCGACCATCGGCGCACCGCGAGGCTGTTGCATGGGAAAGCCGATGTCGGGTTGCAGGTAGGTGGCGGTCGCCCGATCGAACACGTCCATGCTCCCCACCGCCGTTGCGTGCGCGAGGTCGGCGAAACCACCCAGGATGTGCAAGTAGCCGACCTGACCGCCGGTAGAGGCGAACGCGGCCGACGCCCAGGTGCGGGCGGTGGGGAGTGGGACGGTCAGCGGCTCCCACAGGAAGTCCTTGGGGCAACTTTCGCCGGAGAAATCGGGGCACTCCGTCTGGCCCGCCTGCGACACGTAGCTGCCGACGAACTGCACGACCTCGAAGTTGCCCACGACGTTCTGCCCGTTCTCGCCACCGATCAACATCAGGTAGCCCTCCTCCGTGCCGGGGACGCGCACCGCGGCGTGGTTCCAACGCGGTTCGTTCAACCGTCCAATGGCCAGCAAGCCATAGTCGGGATGCCAGATCTCCCAAGTGTTCGCGGCGCATGGGGTCTGACCGTCCTTGCCGCAGGAGTCGGTCTTGCCGTCGGTGCCGCCTGCGACGAGGACATAGTCCTGACCGTCATACAGGCGGACCATCGACGTCTGGGCGCGGGCGAACTCGAGATCGTAGTACTCCGCCTCTGTCGCCGTCATGACCGTCCCGCTGGCCGCGTCGTAGAACTCCATCCGGTTCGTCGCCACCGGCTTGCCACTGTCCATGCGCCAGCCGCCACCCATCGCCACCCGGCCGGTCGCCCCCGCCGCGCTTGCGAGGAAGGCGCGAGGCTGCGAGAGGCGCGCCGTCAGGGGCAGCTCGGTCAGCGTCCGCAGGTCGGCATCATAGCGAAGGATCCGATCACTGAATGACCCATAAGAGTGCGCATCATAAGCGGACTTGAACGACGACCCCGGCAGCGCCCCGCCGATCACCAGCACGCTGCTGTCGGGCAGCACGGCCGAGGTCGAGGCCGCGTATCCGGGCGAGGTCGTCGCCGCCCCCGCGCTGTCGAGCAGCGGTGCGAACCGCCCCGGGCGCGTGACATAGGCGTGCAGCGTGCGCGTCTCGGACCCCACCACGTCGAACGGGATCGTCCGCCCGCGCCCCACCACGTCGCTTGGCTGCCCGTTCGAGTCGGTCCAGATCTCGACCAGCCCCTGCAGCTTCTCGTTGGGCGCCAGCTGGAAGGTCCAAGTGCGCTTGTCGGTGACGGGTTCGGTCTTGTAGGCGGTGTCGAGGTTTGGCCCGCGCACCAGCACGGCGATGTGGCCGTTGGGGGCAAAGGCGAACGGGTCGTCGTCGCCGGGTGGCGTCTGGACAACCACCGTGATGTTGGTCAGTTGCGTTACGTCGGCGGTGTCGTCCACCGCGTCACCCAGATCAGTGGCGTCGGCCGTGTCGGCCGCGGTGGTCGTCGCGTCCGAGCTGGAGGTCGGCGAGTCGCTGCACCCGAGCGCGAAGGCGACGGGCAGGGCGGCGAACAGGATCGCGAGGGGGGAAGGGCGCATGTGGGGGGCCTCCGTGGCTGCTTGGGCCATGCTGGCGGATTCCGCGGGCAACGCAAGCGAACTTCACCGCTTGTCACGAGGCGTTCACCGACGAACCTGCAGCATTGGCCGACTCTGCCCCACACCCCGAATTCTGCACGCTATCTTGCGTTTCGGCACAAAGGCCTGTACGGCCGCTTTGGAGGTTCTCGATGTTCTCTACCTTGGACAATGACCCGCGTCAGGCTTTTCACCGCCACCACCGCGCCCACCGCTCGGGCTCGCATGGGTCGATCTTTCTGGGCGGCGCGCTGCTGCTGGTCGGCGGTGCGTTCCTGCTCGAACAACTGGGCTATCTGGGCGGCCTGCGTCCCTGGGAGCTGTGGCCCACGCTCGTCATCTGGTCCGGCGTGCTGCACGTGCTGGGTCTGCGCCACCACAGCAACCGCCTGTGGGGCGTTGTCGTCATCGTCGCCGGCGGGCTGTTTCAGGCGCACTACCTGGGGTTGCCGTTCATCGGCTTGCACGTCGTGTGGCCGTTGGCGCTGATCCTGCTGGGCGTGTACGTGCTGTTTCGCGGCAGCCGGCCTCGCAAAGGGCGCACCGACTGGAGCACGGTCGTGTCGGACGAGCACACCCTGAACCGCCGCCTGGTGTTCTCGGGGCGCAAGGAGCGCATCGAGAGCAAGACCTTTCGCGGCGGCAAGGTCGAGTGCACGGCCGCGGGCATGGAGGTGGACCTGACGGATGCCGAGATCGAAGGCGACGAGGCGACCGTCGAGCTGGACCTGACCATGGGCGGCATCGAAATGCGCGTGCCCAGGCACTGGAAGGTGGTGAACGACGTGACGCCGGTGATGGGCGGCATTGAGGACCGCACCCGCTTCAACGATGCCCTGCAGACCCCCAAGCGGCTGCGCTTGGTCGGCCGGCTGTTCATGGGCGGCGTCGAGATCAAGAACTAGCCGATTCCGCGAATTCTTCGGCCCCCATCGTAGCTTGAGCATGGAAACCTCATGTCCTGGATGACCTCCATCAGCCGCCACCTGACCTCGTCCGCGCTCGTCGCCCTGCTGGTGCTGGCGGCGCTGCTGGCGGGCGTGCTCGGGTGGCGGCTAGGCTTGGGGTGGACCCCGGCGGTGGTGCTGGGGCTGGGACTGACCGTGCTGCAGTCGTTGGTGGGCCGCAGCGCGAGCTGGGTGGTGCGGGGCGCGCCGCTGCGGCGGTTGCACCTGGTGTCGTCGCTGGGCACGGTGGGCGGGGCGTCGCTGGTGGCGGGCGGTCTGCTGGTCGCGATGGCGTTGCCGCTGGCGTGGTGGCTGGGCGCCACGGGTCAGACGCTGGGGCGCGAGTGGCCGTGGCTGCTGGGGCTGGGCGCGGGCAGCTATTTCCTGACGGCCGCGTGGTCCCACGCCCTGCAAGCCCGGCGCGAGGCCATGGAAGCCCAGGCGGATGCGCTGGAAGCCGCGCTGTATGCCCGCGAGGCCGAGCTGGCTGCGGTGCACGCGCGTCTGAACCCGCACTTTCTGTTCAACGCCTTGAATTCCATCGCGGTGCTGGTCGGCTCTGACCCCCAGGCGGGGCGGCAGATGTGCATGGATCTGGCCGACTTTCTGCGCGCGCGGCTCGACACCGACCCGTCGCGTCCGGTCACGCTGGCTGAGGAGCTGCGGATCACCCGGCAGTACCTGGCCATCGAGCGCGTGCGGTTTGCCGACCGGCTGCAGTGGCGCGAGGACGTGGCGCCAGACACCCTTGCCCTTGCCGTGCCGCCCCTGACGCTGCAGCCGCTGGTCGAGAACGCGCTGAAGCACGGCATCGCCCGGCTGGAAGACGGCGGAACGGTGACGCTTTCTGCGGCCGTGCAGGGCAGTGATCTGGTGCTGACGGTGGACAATCCGGTCGACGGCACCCCGCGGCTTGCCTCGCGGCGGGGCCACGGACTGACGCTGGTGCGCAAGCGGCTGGAGGCGCACCACGGCGACGCTGCCCGGTGCGTGGTCGACATCGGCCCCGGTCGCCACCGCGTGACCTTGACCCTGCCGGCCCGCAACACCGAGGCGCCATGACGCATCCCCGCCTGCGCGCCATCCTGGCCGACGACGAACCCTTGGCCCGCGCGTACTTGCGCGAGCTGCTGGACTCCCACCCCGACGTGCAGGTGCTGGCCGAGTGCCGCAACGGGCTGGAAGCTGTCCGCGCCATCGTCGAACACAAGCCCGACCTCGCGTTTCTGGACATCGAGATGCCCAAGCTCGACGGGTTTGAGGTGCTGGAGCTGGCCGACCCTTTGCCTGCCGTCGTGTTCGTGACCGCCTACGACCAGTACGCCGTGCGCGCGTTTGAGGCGGCGGCCGTCGACTACCTGCTCAAGCCGTTTGCGTCCGAGCGCCTCGCGGCCGCGCTGGGGCGGGTGCGCGCGCGCGTGGCGGCTCGGCAGGTCCAGGTGGGGCAACCCGCCGCTTTGCCACCGGATGCTGGCGCACTGCGGCGACAGGCGTTTCCCGACCGGCCGTACGTCGACCGGCTGGCCGTGAAGAACGGCGCTGAGGTCGTGATCGTCGACGTGCACGAGCTGGACTGCGTAACCAGCGAGGATGACTACGTCTCGCTGCATGTCGGCAAGCGCACGTGGCTGAAGCATCAGTCCATGGCGAGTCTGGAGCAGTCGCTGGATCCGCGGCGGTTCGTGCGGATCCATCGGACGTGTCTGGTGCATGTCGAGCGGGTGGCCAAGGTCGAGGCTGCGACGCGGGATACGTTCGAGGTTTGGTTGCGCAACGGCGAGGTGGTGCCGGGGACTCGGGCTGGGGTGGCGCGGTTGCGGGCGGTTTTGGGGATTTGACCCCTACAACTCAATATCCGCCCCAATCTCCATGACCCGCCCCGCCGGAATCCCAAAAAACGCCGTAGCCCGCTGGGCATTCCGCGCCAGGAACGAGAACAGCGCCACCCGCCAGCGCGCCATGCCACCCGCGGCCAGCACGGTCTCACGCCCCAGGAAGTACGTGGTCGTCTCTGGGTCGTAGTGTGGCGGCGGATTTTCCTGCAGCAGCTTGGGAATGTCCGGATCCTCCATGAAGCCGTAGTGCGCGCGGTACCGCACGAAGCCGTTGGGCAGCAGGTCGATCTGCAGCCGTTGCTCGTTCTTGACCCACGCGACCTCTTCCGTCCGGACGGTCAGCAGCAGGATCGTCTTGTGGATCACGTGGTTGTGCTGGTGGTTCTGCACCAGTGCCGGCGGCGTGCCGTCCGGATTGCCCGTCATGAACACGGCGGTGCCGGGCACTCGGGGGGTGTTTGCCGATGCCTTCATGAAGCGGTCCAGCGGCACCGTACGGGCGCGAATGCGCTCGGACAGCACCGCGCGCCCGCGATTCCACGTCGCCATCGCGGCGAACACCACGGCGCCGACAGCCAGCGGCACCCAGCCACCGTCAGCGATCTTGACCAGATTGGCCCCCAGGAAGCCCAGGTCGGGCACCAGGAACACCAGCGTCAGACCGACGGCCGCGGCCAACGGCCAACTCCAGCGGCGGCGGGCGACCACGAAGGCCAGCAGCGTCGTGATGACCATCGTCATCGTCACCGCGATGCCGTACGCGGCCGCCAAGCCTGACGAAGTGCCGAAGCCCAAGACCAAGCCGATGGTGGCGAGCATCAGCAGCCAGTTCACCGCCGGCACGTAGATCTGGCCGATCTCGCTGGCAGAAGTGTGCGCGATGCGGGTCCGGGGCAGGTAGCCGAGCATCGCCGCCTGACGTGTCAGCGAGAACGCGCCGGTGATCACGGCTTGCGAGGCAATGACGGTGGCCAGCGTGGCCAGACCGACCAAGGGGTACAGCGCCCACGACGGCGCCATGCTGTAGAACGGGTGGCTGGCGGCGGCGGGATCGCGCAGCAGCACGGCGCCCTGGCCGAAGTAGTGCAGCACCAGCGCCGGCATCGCCAACGCGAACCACGTCCACCGAATCGGCCGCACGCCAAAGTGCCCCATGTCGGCGTACAGGGCCTCGCCGCCGGTCACGCACAGGAACACCGCGCCCAGCACCAGGAACCCCTTGCCGCCGTTGCGAACGAAGAAGTCGAAGCCGTGGTGCGGGTTCAGCGCGGCCAGCACGGCCGGCTCTCGCACGATCCACATCACGCCAAGCGCGGCCAACACCCCGAACCACAGCAGCATCACTGGGCCGAACACCGCGCCCACCCCAGCCGTGCCGCGCCGCTGGAACAGGAACAGGCCGATCAGGATGACGATGGTGACGGGGACGACGTAGCGTTGCATGTGCGGCGCGGCAATCTCCACGCCCTCGACAGCCGACAGCACAGAGATGGCGGGCGTGATCATCCCGTCGCCGTAGAGCAGGGCGGCACCAAACAGGCCCAGCGCCGTCACCAAGCCCAGCCTGACCGTCTTGCGCTGGCCGCGGTCGGCCATGGCCATCAGCGCGAGGATGCCGCCTTCGCCGCGGTTGTCCGCCCGCATCACGTAGGCCAGGTACTTGATCGAGATCACCAGCGTCAGCGACCAGAAGATCAGCGACACGACCCCCAACACGTTGGCAGAGGTCGCGGGGACGGAGTGCACGCCGTTGAAGCACTCCTTCATGGCGTACAGCGGGCTGGTGCCGATGTCGCCGAACACAACGCCCAGGCTGCCCACGCACAGGCCCAGGAAGTGGCGCAGGTCGGCCGGAGACGAATGGGGCGCAGGCCCCCGCATGGTGGACATGAAAGACTCCCTCGACTTCCTACCGAGGTTGCGCGTCGCGAACGACGCACCCGGGGTGTCGGAATCGGAGCGGGGCGCCCCGGGGCGGCCAAGGCCCCCCTTCTCCCCTAGCTGGCGACCGACGAACGTCGCGGACGCCACCACCCGGACCCGGCTCCCGCCGTGGGGCGGGATTCGGCTGCCCGCCTTGAGGCGAGCGAGCGAACGGTAGCCGCTGGCCACAGATGGGTCAATCGGATTTGCGTTCCGCAGCGGCAAGGTCGCTCGCGCAAAGCCCTTGAACGCAATCGGTTGGCAGAGTAGCGTGCAGGGTCGGTTGCATCGGCCGACGCCCTCTCTGGAGCCCACCATGTCCCGTATTGCCGTCCTGCTTGCCGCGCTGCTGTTCCTGGCGTGCAGCAGCCCGACCAACACGAACCAGACCTCGACGCCGTGGGTTCCCGACGCCACCAAGGACACGACCAAGGTCGACACCAAGGACACGAAGACCGGCTGCACCACCGACGGCGACTGCGTGGACCAGGCGGGTACTCCGCGCTGCGACACCGCGGCCGGCAAGTGCGTCGCGTGTCTGCCGGACGACCCAACCTCTTGTCCTGACGGAAGTTTCTGCGACCCTGCGCCCGAGGGCTTCGAGGACGAAGGCCCCGCGTGCCTGCCCGGTTGTGACAACGACCAGGACTGCGACGAGAAGTCCGGCACCTCGGTCACCTGCGACGTCGACCAGCACGTGTGCAGCGGTTGCAGCCAGGACTCAGACTGTCCGTCCGGTCTCGAGTGCCAAAAGGACGGCACCTGCCGCGTCTGCGAGCCCGACTCGACCAGCGCCTGCTATTCCGGCCCCACCGAGACGCGCGGCAAGGGCATCTGCAAGGACGGCACCCGCAAGTGCATCGCCAACGGCTTGGCGTGGAGCGTGTGCGACGGCGAGACCCTGCCGGGCGTGGAAGCCTGCCCCGCGCCTGAGGATGAGGACTGCGACGGTCTGGTCAACGAGCCCGGCAGCGCGGGGTGCGAGTGCCAGCCGGGCGAGACGATCTCGTGCTATGACGGCCCCGACAAGACCGCCGGCGTCGGCGCATGCAAAGCCGGGACGCGGACTTGCGAGCCGTCGGGGCTGGGTTTCGGTCCCTGTCTGGGCATGGTCACCCCCAAGCCCGACGTCTGCACCGACGAGCTGGACAACGACTGCAACGGCACCAAGAACGATGGCTTCAAGGCGGGTGCGGCGGGCTGTGGGTGCGAGCCTGGCTTTGCCGAGCCGTGTTACTCCGGGTCACCCGCGCAGATCGGCGTGGGCGAGTGCCAGGCGGGCGTGCGCGTGTGCTCGGACCTGGGCGCGGGCTTCCTGCCCTGCCAGGGCGAGGTCAAGCCGACTCCGGACGTCTGCATCGACAACCTGGACAACGACTGCAACGGCATCATCAACGACGGCTTCGAGGCCGGCGCCGACGGCTGCGGCTGCACGCCCCTGTCGGTTCAGGACTGCTACGACGGTCCCATCGGCACGGTGAACGTCGGCGAGTGCAAGGCAGGCAAGGCGGTCTGCGCGGAGGACGGCACCGCGTGGGGCAAGTGCCTGGCGCAAACGCTGCCCGACACGACGAACTGCATGGAGCTGGCGGACAAGGACTGCGACGGCCTGGTCAACGGCCCTGGCGCCATGAAGTGCTTGGGGAATTCGCTGCAGACCTGCACACAGGAAGGGTTGTGGAACGTGCCCTTCGATTGCGCCTCGAAGAGCTGCAACAACGCCTTTGGTTGCGTGGTGTGCGTGCCCGGAACGCAGGAGTGCCAGGGCGACGTCGCCCACAAGTGCAAGCCCGACGGGTCCGGTTGGGTCGATTACGAGTGCGATTCGCTGCTGGGCAGCGCGTGCAAGGACGGCGCGTGTACGGGGCCGTGTGCCCCTGACGCCATCGACCGCACCTACGTCGGCTGTGACTACTACCCGACCGTGACCACGAATTCGCTGCTCGAGGCCAACGCCGCCAACTTTGCCATCGCGGTATCGAACACCACGGCCAACGAGTCGACCGTGACGATTACGCGCGGCAAGAACGTGATTGCCAGCAAGAAGGTCGCCGCCAGCTCCGTCGAGCTGATCCTGCTGCCGTGGGTGATGGAGCTGAAGAAGCCGGGCAACACGCTGTTGCTGAACGACGGTGCGTACCGTGTCCGCTCGACCCAGCCGATCACCGTCTATCAATTCAACCCGTTGGAGTACACGGCGGGCGGGCAGTACACCTACACCAACGACGCCTCGCTGCTGCTGCCGACGACGGCGTGGAAGAGCACGTACATGGTCGCCTCGCGCGGCGTGTGGAAGGGCTATTCGGGGTTCTACTCGGTCGTCGCCGGCATGGACAACACCACGGTCACGCTGCAGCCCACGGGTGGCGTCAGCATCAAGCCGGGCGGTGGTGTGCCGGCCAACGGCGCAGCGCAGATCGTGATGAATCGCGGCGCGGTGTTGCAGGTGCTGGCGGCAAGCGGCGACAGCACCGGCACCGTCGTCACCGCGGACAAGCCCGTGCAGGTCTTCGGCGGCCACAACTGCACCAACGTGCCCGACAACATCGTCGCGTGTGACCACCTGGAAGAGTCGATGTTCCCGATCGACACCTTGGGCAAGGACTACCTGATCACCGCGCCTGCCATCCCCGGGCAGGTGCAGCCCAAGGTCAACATCGTGCGCATCATCGCGGTCGAGGGCGCCACGGTCCTGAAGTACGACCCGCCCGTCGGTGGAGCCCCCTTGAACTTGGGCGGGGCCGGGCAGTTTCTGGAGATCAACACCGCAGATTCGTTCCGCATTACGGCGGACAAGCGCATCCTGGTGGCGCAGTACATGGAAGGGCAGGCGGCGGGCGGCGGCTCTGGCGACCCGGCGATGACGCTGGCGGTGCCGATCGGCCAGAACCTGACCAGTTACCTGTTCCACGCCCCCAAGAATTACGAGACCAACTACGTGAACATCGTCGGGCCCGTCGCGGCGGCGGTCACGCTCGACGGCAACGTGGTGCCGGCGTTCACGCCCATCGGCGGCACCGGCTATGGCGTGACCCGCGTGCAGTTCCCCAACGCCGGCAACGGCACGCACAGCATCCAATCGCCCGACAAGATCGGCATCAGCGTCTATGGTTACGGCCAGTACACCAGCTACTGGTACCCGGGCGGGCTCAACCTCGCCGACATGTAGCCCCCCAAGAACCTTCGAGCCAAGGCGGATTCCGTCGGCGCTTGCTCTTGCGGGTGTGCCGAGGCGCCGTTATCGTGCCCCGCCCCTGCGCAGCCCACCGCTGTTGGAGAGAACATGGAGTTCCTGCACTGGTTTCTCGACGTCTTTGTGCACCTTGACGTCCACCTGACTGAGTGGAGCACGATGCTGGGCCCGTGGCTGTACGCGCTGCTGTTTGGCGTCGTGTTTGCGGAGACCGGCTTGGTCGTCACACCCTTCCTGCCGGGCGACTCGCTGCTGTTTGCGGTGGGCGCCCTGGCGGCGTTGCCCGGGGTGCCGCTGGAGGTCTCGACCGTGATCCTGACCCTGATTGCGGCCGCCGTGCTGGGCGACGCGGTCAACTACACGATTGGGTCGAAGATCGGCGCCAAGGTGTTCAACCGCCAGGACTCGTGGTTCTTCAAGAAGGAACACCTGATCCGCACGCACGCCTTCTATGAGAAGCACGGCGGCAAGACCATCATCATCGCCCGCTTCATGCCGATCGTGCGCACGTTCGCGCCGTTCGTGGCCGGCATCGGTTCGATGACGTACCGGCGCTTCTTCGTCTACAACGTCGTCGGTGCGGTCCTGTGGGTGACGAGCCTGACCTTGCTGGGCTTCTGGTTCGGCAACATGCCGATGGTCAAGAAGAACTTCCAGTTGGTCCTGCTGGGCATCATCTTCCTGTCGATCCTGCCCGGCATCGTCGAGTACCTGCGCCACAAGCTAAGGGCGCGCGCCGAGGCCAAGACTGCGGCTGCCAAGGTTCCGTCAAACGACTGACGCCCGCGACCGGCGGTACAGCGCCTCGACCCCCAGACCGGCCAGCACCACGGCCAGTGCAACCACTGAGAAGATATCGGCCTCTTGCACTGCGCCCACCATCAGCGCCGTCGCTCCCGCCACAAATACGATGACCGGCAGCGGGTACAGGGGCACGCGGAAGGGCCGCTTCAGGTTCGGCTCGCGCCGACGCAGCATGGGCACGGCCAGCACGACCAGCGTGTAGAACGGGAAGGCACCGGCGACAAACGCCTCGCTCAGCTGCTCGAACGTCCGCGACCACACGAACACGCTGCCCAGCGCCGCACACGTCAGCACCGCCGGCCACGGCACGCCCGTCTTGGGCGACACATGCCCCAGCCAACGCACGAATTCGCCGTCTGCCGACACCGGCACGAAGGTCCGCGGCCCCGTCAGCAGCATGCCCATCGCCGCACCCAGACAGGACACCAGCACCAGGCCGGACACCACCCGCTGTCCCAGCTCGCCGAACGTCGCCGCGCCCAGCCGCGCTGCCACCATGTCGGCCCCGGTCGTCGCGCTGCGCAGTCCGTCGCCGCCCAGTACCCGCAGATAGCCCAGGTTGACCAGCAGATAGACGGCCGTGATCGCCAAGGCGCCGATCGCCAACGCGCGGGGCATGTTTTTCGCAGGGTTGCGTACCTCGCCCGCCACATGCGCCAGATCCGCCCAGCCGTCGTACACCCACATCACGGCGACCAGCGCCGCGAACACACCGGCTCCCGTGACCGACGTCGCATTGATGACGTCCGCAGGGACCGGCGGCGCTGCGTACGGCGGCACCGCGATCAGCAGACCCACGCCCGCCAACAGCAGCACCCCCAGGTACTTGGCCCCCGTCACGACCACCTGTTGAATCGCCGACTGCTTCACGGCGACCACGTTCAGCGCGGCAGCCAGCACGATGACTCCCACAGAGAACAGGCGGTTGGTCGTCGGGTCCGGTTGCAGGTTCAGCAGGGCCACCAGAGCGTCGCCAGCCAGTAGCGCGAAGGTCCCCAGCGCAGCGGGCACCAGCAACACCAGACGCGTCCAAATGAACAGGAACGCGACCTTCTTGCCCCACGCCCGCTTCAGGTGCTCGTACATGCCGCCGGTGCGGGGCAGGGCGGCCGTCAGCTCAGCCAGAGAGAGCGCGCCGCAGAACGCGATGATGCCGCCCAGTACCCAGATGGCCAGCGCGGCGTCCTCGGTGCCGGTCAGGCGCAGGATCCGCCCGGGCGACTTGAAGATCCCGGTGCCGATGGTGGCGTTGATGATGACAGCGATGGCCGCGAGCAGGCCGATGTCGCGTCGCATGAAGTGCTCGCCGACGCGGTCGGATAGCGGCAAAGGCTCAGCGGCGAGGTTGGAAGTAGCAGGCTGGGTCATGTCGTCGAGTCCCCCCAAGGAAAGGCGATAGAGCGGCCGAGGCTGCACGGGTAGTGCGGCACGGTCAAGGGCTCAGCCGTCGCGCGGTCACTGCGCGGAATGAACGCCGCACGCCGGACTCGTAGGGGAGACCGAGGAGGCAGGGGGCTTGCTTGTGATCCGGAGGAAAGCAGGTGTCGCGGAGACCGCCGAATGCTGCGGTCGCGTCGTCGACTACTGCTTCTGGCAGTACAGCACGCCGGTGTAGGGCGGCAGGTGGTTGTAGTAGCCGGTCCAGCCCTGGTTGTTGGACCAAGCGACTTCGTTCTCGCCCTGCCAGCCATAGCCGAACGTCTGGAAGTCACTGTTGTAATTGTAGCCGCGACTACCGTTTCCACCCAGAGCGTACAAGCGCCACATGTGAGAACCGCCGGAGGCGTTGGAGGCGATCGAGCCGCCGTAGACCACGTTCCCAACTCCGATCGGAATGCGGCCCGTCATGTCGAACGTGCTGTTGGCGCCGTTGGCCTGCACCCAGCCAGTCGGACACGCCGCAAGGCTGAAGGGCATGATCGTGCCCGCCGGGAAGATGCTGCCAGCGCCGATGGTCAAGGTGCCGCCGACAACCAGATCGCCGTTGATGAGAACCTTCTTGCTGGACAGCGTCTTCACGTTGATGGACCAAGCGGTGAGTGCTCCGTCCGTTGTGTTGTTCACGAAGGCGACGTCGATGACCTGCAGGTACCAAGTTCCCTTGGGGTTTTTGCCGGCCCACGTCGTCAAGTCGCCGCTGACCGGAGTCGTCTTGTCGGGATAGCTGGTGTCGATGTTCGCTCCCTTGGAGCCGCCCTTGGCGTAGAGGACGAACTTGGTGCCCGTCGGGTCGATCAGGTTGACGGTGACACCTGTGATGTCCGTGTTTCCAATCACTTTGACCGTAACCGTCAGCTTCTGGGCGATTCCCACGTCGCCGACCACGATGGGGTCGCTGGCACCGGTGGGGTTGTTGTCGGGGATGGCGATCGGCACCTTGGTGCTGGCGAAAACATCGCTGAACACGTTGGTGACCAAGCCATTCGACACGATCGCGATGTCGTCGGGCTTCAACGGTGCCGACTTGGACACGACGCAGTCGACCGCTCCGTCCGCCTGAATGCCCTGCACGACCAAACCGCTGCCGCACGCCTGACCGACCGCGACGACAACAGGGCGACCGGCTACGTCGGCATAGGAGCCCGTGGTAGCGGTCTTGTGCAGGTCTGCCGCCTTGGCATAGTCGTCGAGTGCCGCCGCCTTCGCGTAGTCCTGAAGCGCTGACGCCTGCGCATACACCGTGACATCAGGCGTGCCGGACAAGTCCGCATAAGCGCCTGTGGTCGCCACGGTGGCAAGGTTGGCAGCGATGGCGAACACGGAAACATCGGGCGTTCCCGTCAGATCGGCGTACTGACCGCTCGTCGCCACGGTCGCGAGGTCGGCGGCCTTGGCAAAACCCGAGAAGATCGCCGGGTCCAGCACGGACAGCGGCAGGCAGCCCGAACAATCGATGGCCTCCGCAACGCCGGAACGCAACGCGAAGGGGCTCGAGGACATGGCCTTGCGGGCCAACTCCGGGTCAGCGCCCACCTGGAAGCTGATGTACTTGGCCCCTGCAACCGCCGTCGCCGTCAGCGGTTGGACCGTGCCCAACCGGTAGGCAAAGGTGCCGCTCTTCACGGTGACCTTGACCGGTCCCTCCGACCACACTGCGGTTCCGCCCTGCGCATCGGCATACAGCCGGAACGTCAGGTCGTACGGGCCGTCCGTGGTCGGTCCAAAACCTTCCGTGACGAGCGCGCCCTCAAGCTGCGTCGCCTGCGGCACCGTCGCGTTTGCACCGCTCGCAAGCAACGCGGACACCGCAAAAGTCACTGCCGCGAGGGACAGACCAACCGGCATCGCCTTGGAAACTCTAGTCATCACGGTGCCCCCTTTGCTCCGCCCGTTGGCGGCCCTGCTCATCGCACCAAGCTCGTGGTTCTCAGACGGACGGCTCGACGGCACGCCCCTGTCAGGAATGCTAGTCCTTTACGCAATACAGGACGGCCGTGTAGGGCGGGAGGTGGTTCTGATAGGCGAGCCACCCCTGATTCTTGTTGGCCGTGACGTCCACTTCGCCCTGCCAGCCCATGCCGACCTCAGTGATGTCGTAGTTGTGGCAGCAGCGGGAACCGTACGCTGTGCCGCCCGCGTACATCCGCCACATGTGCGAGCCACCGTTGGCCGCGAGGGTGACGCTGCCGCCCTGGGGCAGGTTGCCGATGCCGAGGGGGAACCTGCCGATCATGTTGGGGCGACCTCCGTTGCCGTCGGCGGGTGACCAACCGGTGGGGCAGGCTGCCAAGTTGAAGCTCATGATCATGCCCTTGGGGACCATCGTGCTGCCCAGCGCCGTCAGGTTGCCGGTGACGTACAGGTCGCCCTTCACGTTGATCTTCTTGTTGGACATGGTCGTCAGGTTGACGCTCCAGCTGACAATCTGCCCGTCGGTCGTGTTGTTCAAGAACTTGCCGTCGATGACCAGCAGGCGCCAGTTGCCCTTGGGATTCTTGCCGACCCAGGTGGCCAGATCGCCGGAGACGACAGCGGTCGGTGCAGGGTACGTCGTGTCGACCGAGGCGCCTGAGCCACTGGTCTTGTGCAACACGTACTCCGTGTTGTTGGCGTCATACAGCTTGATGGTCAAGGTGCTGATGTCGCTGTTGGTGACCTTGACGGAAACCGTCAGCTTCTGGGCGCTGCCGACGTCGCCGACCACGATGGTCGAGCTGGCGCCGGTGGGGTTGTTGTCCGGAATGCCGACGGCGGTTGTGTTCGCGAATACATCCGTGAAGACGTTGGTCAGCAGCCCGTTCGAGACCACGGCGAGGTCGTCGCCCTTGAGCACCGTCGCCGCACCGGCGATGCAATCCATCGTGCCGTCGGCCTTGACTCCCTTGACGACCAAGCCGGTGCCACAGGACACGCCGAGCTCGGGCAGCGCGGGCAGGTCGGCCAAGTCTGCGTATGCGCCGGTCGTAGCCACCGTCTTCAAGTCGGCGGACTTGGCGTAGAGCGCGACGGCGGAACCCTGGGCGTACTCGCTAAGGTCGGCCAACTTGGCGGCGCCGCTCAGGTCCGGCACGCCAGAGAGGTCGGCGTAGTTGCCGGTGGTCGCGACCTTGGCCAGCTTGGACGCCGTGGCGTACACGCTGAAGTCCGGTGCCCCGGAGAGGTCGGAGAGCTTGCCGCTGGTAGCGACCGTCGAAAGGTCTTGCCCATTGACGTAGACCGAGACCTCGTTTTGGTCAAACGTCGACAACGACATACAGCCTGAGCAGGCGATGCCGTTGGCTTCGGTTGCGCGCAGGGCGAATGGGGCAGAGGCAAGCGGAGTACGCGTGAGCTCCGGGTCGGTGGCGACCTGAATGCCCAGCCACGCGGCCTGAGCCAAGTCGCTGGCCGCCAGAGGCGTGGCCGTCCCGATCAAGTACGACAGTTGGCCGTCCTTGACCGCCACCTGCACCGGGCCCTCGCTCCAGACCGGGTTCGCGTCGACCGAAGTCTTGTACAGCGAGAAGCGCATGGTGTAGTCGCCATCTGCAACGGGCGCCCCGTCCGCCCCGGCGAGGGCGCCTTCGACCAAGGTCGTCGTCGGAATGCCAGCCCAAGCAACAGTGGGGGCGAGGCAGACCACCCCAAGCACCACGGCCACAGCCACCGTCGTCCAATTCCAGGCTCTTGTCTTCACAGTGCCCCCTGTTCTCGCCGCCGCGGGCGGCCCTCACTCGTTTCTGTCCAGCACGTCTCGGAATGCGTCGTTGCTTGGCGGGCTTTCAGCCGCCGTCCAGCCCGACTACGGCCGAATACAGAAGAGAACCCCTCGATACGGGGGAAGGTGGTTCGTATAGCCCGTCCAATTGCTGCGGCCGACGGACACGTCGGACTCGCCTTGGAAGCCCATGCCCCATGCGCGCAGGTCGTTGTTCCTGACTCTTCCGCCTCGGGTGGTGCCGGTTCCGCCGTAGATGCGCCACATGTTCGAACCACCGGTTCCGCGCAGTGCTACAGCGCCGCCCTGCGGCAGATTACCGACACCGACCGGCATGCGACCGCGCAAGTCAGGCGTGTTGTTCGAGCCGTCGGAGACGACCCAACCGGATGGGCAGGCAACCCCGTTGAACGCGATGATGGCACCGCTGGGCATCAAGCCGCCGGAGCCCATGGTCAGGCTGCCGTCAATGATCAGGTCGCCGACGACCTGAACCTTCTTGCTGGACAGGGTCTGGATGTTCACGCCCCACGAAACGACCTGTCCGTCGGTGGTGTTGTCCTTGAACTTGGTGTCGATGACCTGGATGAACCAGTTGCCCTTGGGGTTCTTGGACTGCCAGTAGGTCAGGTCGCCGCTGATGGTCTTGGTTGGGTCGGGGTAGGTGGTGTCGAGCGCCGTGCCCTTGGCACCCTTGTCATACAGCTTGTAGAGGTTGTTCTCGGGGTCGAACAGTTGGATGGTCACGCCGCTGATGTCGCTGTTGGTCAGCTTGACCGACACCGTCAGCTTCTGGGCAAGACCGAGGTCCGGGACGACGATGGTGTCGCCAACGCCCAGCGGGTTGTTGTCCGGGATGGCCAGCGGAACCTTGGCGCTGACCAGCTTGTCGACGAAGACGTTCGACATCGCGCCGTTCGACACGACGACCAGGTCATCGGCCTTGAGCGCAGCGGACTGACCGAGCACGCAGTCGAGTGTGCCGTCGTCCTTCAGACCGGCGACGACCAAGTTGGTGCCGCACGCGGCTCCGACGGCCGGCAGAATCGGCGCGCCGGACAGGTCCTCGTAAGCGCCCGTGGTGGCGAACTTGTTCAGGTCGGCGGTCTTGGCGAGGGCGCTGAGGTCGGCGGTCTTGGCGTATGCATCGAGGTCGGCGGTCGTGGCATAGCCGCTCAGGTCGGGCTGGCCTTCCACATCGGCGTAGGCACCGGTGGACGCGACGGTCGCCAAGTCGGCGGCCTTCGCAAAGACCGACGTGTCGACTGCGCCGACGGCATCGGTGTACTTGCCGCTCGTCGCCACCTTGGACAGCGACGACGACTTGACGAGGCCGTCGAGCGCGCCGGCAGCCAAGCTGGTCAGCGGCACGCAGCCAGAGCAGTTGAGCGTCTCGGCGACCGCAACGCGCAGCGCGAAGACCACCGACGACAAGGGCCTGCGTGACATCGCCACTTCGCTGCCGACTTGCAGCTGCAGGAAGTTCGCGTTCGCCAGCACCGCAGCGGTCAGGGTCTCAACCGACCCCATCCGATGCGCCAAGCGGCCGCCAGCCACGGTGAGCTTGACCGGGCCCTCGGTCCACAGCGGGTCTCCACCCTCGGCGTCGGCGTAAAGCGCGAAGGTGACATCGTAGTCGCCATCTGCCGCCGGGCCGCCCAAGGTCGCGTTCAGCGAGCCTTCGACCAGTGTCGCTTGGGGGACAGCTGCGAGGGCGACGCCGCCGCCAACCACTCCGACGGCGACCAGCGCCACGGCGAGGAGGGCCTGAGTCGGCATCCAGTTCCACCACACATGTCTCTTCACGGTGCCCCCTTTGAGCCGCCTTCCGCGGTCTTCGCTGCTCCGTTCGTCCGAACGACCCGCCTGAGTCCGGGTCATCTCTGCGCGTCCGCGCCCTGTTGTGGTGCTGCGGTGGACCCAGCGTGGGCCTTCCCCAACCCCATCATGGCTGCCAAACCGAACTCTCTTGAACCTGACGGCAAGCTGTCTTGAACCGCGAAATTACTTGCAGATCGTGCGTGCACCCGGCGGGGGCCGGGAACCAGCGGAACGGTGCCCGTTGAGGTAGCGGAAGTCAACCCGGAAGCAAGCGCAGTTCGCGCTTTCCGTTGGTCCAAGGAAGGGCTGTGGAGTGGGTGCTGTGAACTATGCATAGGTCTTCATAAAGACTGTGAGTTTCTGTCAGGAACCGGAGGGGGCCATGCCCAATTCGTCGGTGCTGTTGGAGTTGGAGTGGACTCTGCGGGAGTGTGCGGTGGCACACAAAGCTTCACACTCCCTCACGGGCGAATTCGCTGCCGCGGAGGGCCGGCCCGCTTACCGCGCGCCGGTGCGTCCGCGAACCGCGGCGGTTGCTGCCTGAACGGCACGCGCGTCCGGAGGCGTCGGGTCGATCGGCAGAGCGTGGCCGAAATCCGCGTACTTGGCCGCGCCCAGGCCGTGGTAGGGTGCAACATGCACCGCTCCCAAGCCCAGCTCTGCGACGCGGTCGGCCAAAGTCGCCAAGTTCTGGGGAGCATCGGTCGCTCCAGGGACCAGCGGCAGCCGCAACACCAGCTTGTCGGGACACCGCGAGGCCAGCGTGGCGAGGCTGCGGAACACCAGGTCGTTGCCAACGCCGGTCCAGACCGCGTGTTGCGCGGTGTCGGCGAGCTTGAGGTCGAACAGGAACAGGTCGACGAGCGGTTCGATCGCGTCGAGGACCTCTGGCGTCGTGTAGCCGGTCGTGCTGACGGCGGTGGCGATGCCGGCCTCGCGGCAGCCGCGCAGGCACGCCTCCAGGAACGCCGGTTGCGCCAGCGGTTCGCCTCCCGAGAACGTCACGCCGCCCCCAGAGTTGCGATAGAAGGCCGCGTCCTTGACGACCGCGGCGACCACCTCGTCGGGTGTCATCCGCGTGCCGCACATCGCCAGAGCGTCGTTCGGACACGCGTCGATGCACGCGTGGGTGGCGCACTGCGCGCACGCGCGGCGGTCGATGCGCGGCAGGCCGTCGGAACCCTGCTCGATGGCGCGGGAAGGACACGCTGCGGCGCACTTGAAACAGGTGTGGCAGCGCGCGCGATGGTGGCGCAGCTCGGGCGCGGCGGCGTGCGACTCCGGGTTGCAGCACCACGCGCAGCGCAGGGGGCAGCCCTTCAGGAACACCTGGGTGCGGATCCCCGGGCCGTCGTGGACGGCGAATGGCTGGATGTCGAAGACGATGCCGGTCAGCACTGGGCGTGCTCCGTTCGCCAGATCACCTGATCCTGCAGGGCCTTGCTCATCTCGACCCAGTAGGCTGAGAAGCCGGCGACGCGCACGACCAGATCGCGGTACCGATCCGGATGCGTCTGGGCGTCGCGCAGCATCTGGCTATCGACGACGTTGAACTGCACGTGGAAGCCGGGGCCCTCGAAGTAGGTTCGAATCAGTGCCAGCAGGTTGTTCGCGCCCGAGTCGCCCTCGATGGCCGTGGGGTGAAACTTCAGGTTCAGCAGGCCGCCGCGGATGCGGGTGTGGTCGACCTTCGAGGAGGAACGGATGACCGCGGTGGGGCCGTGGACGTCGGTACCGGGGAAGGGCGAGGTCACGCCGTCCGCCAGCGGTTGCCCTGCGCGTCGGCCGTCGGGGAATGCGCCGCAGGCCTTGCCGAACGGTACGGGCGTGGAGATCGCGAGCATCGACGGGTCGTAGGGTTCGCCCAGGTAGTTGCGCTGGCCGGCGCACCAGGTCACGTAGTCGTCGTAGAGGTCCAGAAATACGCCGTCGGCCACGTCGTCGTCGTTGCCCCACTTCGGCGCGGCGACGAAGCGTTTGCGCAGGGACTCATGGCCCTCCCAGTCTGCGGACAGTGCGGTACGCAGCTCGTCCAGCGTGCAGGCGCCGTCCTGAAAGACGACTTTGCGGATGGCGGCAAGCGAGTTGGAGACGTTGACGAGGCCGCTCGACAGTGTGGTGGGTGTGCGGTTGTTGATCGCGCCGCCGTCGTCCATGCAGCGGCCTCGCCCGACACAGTCCCGGACGAACACGGAGCAGAAGACCAGCGGCACCGTCTGGCGGTGGGCCAACATCACGTAATTCCAGTACTGCTGCCACGACCGCACCGCGTGGTGCATCTTGGCCTGGAACGAGGCGACCACCTCTGCATACGTCGCGGGCTGCGTCGGCTCGAACATGCGCACGCCCGTCACCGGGTCGACGCCGTCGTGCATCGTCAGGTCCAAGAGCTTGCCGTGGTTGACGAATCCCGCCTGGACCACGCCGTAGGACATGCCCTCGAGCGTGGGCTCGGTGCAGCCGCCCATCGCGGCGTTCTCGCGCAGGACCTCGAGCGGCAGTCCGGTGGTGCGGCCTTCGTGTCGCAAATAGGTCTCGAGATTGAAGAACGCCGGGTAACCGACGCCGGTCTTCACGCACTCGATCGCTTTGCGACAAAACGTGTCGGATAGCGACGGGTGCCACCAGACCGACAGCGTCGGCTGCGTCATCTGCAGGTTGATCTGCGCTTGCAGAAACGCCTGAGACAACGCGTTGTCGGCCGGCTGGCCGTCGGCGGTCAGACCGCCCAAGATCAGGTTCTGATACAGGTTGCCGTGGCCCAGACCCTGCCAGCTCATGCTCGCGACGTACTCGATGCGCGTCATCTTCACGAACAGCTCTTCGGCCAGCTCGACCGCTTGCGCCGGGGTGACGGTAGGGTCGTCGCGGTAGTACGGCCACAGCGTCTGATCCAAGCGTCCGGGCGAATAGCCCAAGTGCGCGCCCTCGAGGTGCCCGAGCACGTACGTGAACCAGAACGACTGAACTGCCTCGCGGAAGTTGCGCGGCGGGTGGGCGGGAACGTGCTCGCACGCTTCGGCCATCTGCAACAGCTCCGCGCGGCGGGTGGGGTCGGACTCGATGGCGGCGAGTCGACGTGCCTCAGCGGCGTAGCGGGCGGCGAAGACCAGTGCACCGCGCAGGACACGCACGCCGGCCCGCCAGAAGTGCAGGTCCGGTCCCTGGGGGCCGCTGGGGCGAAAGTCGGCGATGCGCGCTTCCATATCGGCGATGACGGCCAAGTAGCCGCGTGACAACGCGGTTCGGAAGTCGAGCACGATCCGACCCTCAGGGCAGGGTTCGTGGGGCGCCGTGTAGAGGCCGACCGTCCAGCCGTTCTCGATGGACTGGGCGTCGGGGAAGTCGCGCTTCCACAAGCGGTCGCCGACGGCCATCAGGCACCGGTCCTCCCAGAACTCGCACAACTCACCCAGCTCTGTCAGGTCAGGGCGTGAGATCAGGAACTTGCCGGAAAAGACTTCGAAATCGCCCAAGGCTGCTGCAGTTCGCGCGTGGGCAACACCGCCGCCTTCACCCAGCGAGATGTGCTTCTGCTGCGCGTCCTGTTCCTGCTGCCGCATCTCGCGCAGGAACGGCCCGGCGGCGTAGTTGGCGTACGGGATCGCGCCGCGCAGAAACCGCGTCTTGTGGCCGACGATGCGCTCTCCCGGGTGGATGACGGGCGTCAGGCCCTCGAGCGCGAAGGCGTGGTCCTCTGCCCGGCGCTCGAGCACTTCCATGCCGTCGGTGCGGCGATGCGAATCCGTCAGGCGACGCAGGTACTCGATGTCGATCATCAGCGGCGCTGCCAGGTACGCCCGCTTCAGGTCGCCGGTGCGCTGCGACGACGGCTGGCCATGGACTTCACGCGGAACGAAGGTGTCGAACATGATGGTCTCCCGAATGCGGTGGGCAGGGTAGCCGGGCGTCCAAGCAGGCGCAATCGACCACCGGCAGCGCAGGCGAGCACAAGCATTTTGCCCGCGGGGCGCGTTGACTTGCCCCGTTGCCCACGCCAGCATCCTCCGCTCGTGACGCGGTTTGCGGCGCGCGCAACTTCGGGGGAGGACAAGCGATGTCGAGACTGTTCCAGACCAAGCCGGTCAACCAACTGATGGGCGACGGCGATGGCACCGGCCTGAAGCGCGCGCTGACGGCGAGCAACCTGACGCTGCTGGGTATCGGCGCCATCATCGGCGCGGGCATTTTCGTGCTGACGGGCACCGCGGCCGCGCAGTACGCGGGTCCTGGCATCGTGTTGTCGTTCGTGCTGGCCGGTCTGGGCTGCCTGTTCGCGGGCCTGTGCTACGCCGAATTCGCATCGATGATTCCCGTGGCAGGCAGCGCCTACACGTATGGATACGCGACGTTGGGCGAGCTGGTGGCGTGGATCATCGGCTGGGACCTGATCCTCGAGTACCTGTTCGCCGCGTCGACGGTCGCCGTCGGCTGGTCGGGCTACTTTACCGCCTTCATGTCCGAAGCCGGCCTGAAGCTGCCGCCTGCCTTTACCGGTGCTCCGTTTGCCGTTGAGGGCACCCACACCCTGGTTCCCTCGCAGATCTGCGTGGATGCGGGCGGTGGCGTGGCCGTGAACGCCGTGACCCGCACCGCCATCCCGATTGCCGATTGCGTCGCCCAAGGCCACAGCTTGGTCAGCGGCGTGCTGAACGTGCCCGCGATGGTGCTGGTGCTGCTGCTGACGGCGCTGTTGGTGGTCGGCATCCGCGAGTCCGCGCGCTTCAACAACATCATCGTCTACGTCAAGGTCGCGATTGTGCTGGCCGTCATCGGGTTTGGCTTCCAGTACGTCAACACGGCCAACTGGACGCCCTTCATCCCCGAGAACACGGGCGAGTTCGGCAAGTTCGGCTGGAGCGGCATCCTGCGCGGTGCTGGCGTGATCTTCTTTGCGTACATCGGCTTCGACGCGGTCTCGACGGCTGCCCAAGAGGCCAAGAACCCCCAACGCGACCTGCCCATCGGCATCCTGGGTTCGCTGGCCGTTTGCACCGTGCTCTACATCCTGATGGCGCTGGTGATGACCGGCATCGCGCCCTACAGCGAGCTGAACGTGCCCCACCCGGTGTTCGTCGCCATCGACAAGGCCGGTCCCGCGCTGAAGTGGCTGGGCTTCTTCGTCAACATCGGCGCCATCGCCGGCCTGGCGTCCGTGGTGCTCGTGATGCTGATGGGCCAGCCGCGCATCTTCTACTCAATGTCGCGCGACGGCCTGCTGCCCAAGATGTTCGGCAGGGTGCACCCGAAGTTCCAGACGCCGCACGTCGCCACCATCATCACGGGCGTTGTTGCGTCGCTGATCGCCGGCTTGTTCCCGATCGGTCTGTTGGGCGAGCTGGTCTCGATCGGCACGCTGCTCGCGTTCGTGATCGTCTGTGGCGGCATTCTGGTTCTGCGTCGCACCCAGCCCAACCTGTCGCGGCCGTTCCGCGCCCCCTGGGTGCCCTTCGTGCCGATCATGGGCATCTTGATTTGCGGCTACATGATGTGGGGTCTGCCGCTAGACACGTGGCTGCGGCTGGCGGTCTGGATGGCCCTGGGTCTCGTGGTCTACTTTGCCTACGGTCGGCGCCACAGCGTGCTCAGCCAGCCCGCCCAACCCCCCGCGCCGCAACAGGACGTGGGCTGACCGCGCATGCCCGCGCTCGCCCCCCTGGACCTTGCCCTTCTGTGTCTGGCTGCCTTTGGTGCCGGGGTCGTCGACGCCATCGCGGGGGGCGGCGGGCTGGTCACGCTGCCGGCGCTGCTGTCGGTCGGCCTGCCGCCCCACCTGGCGCTCGGGACCAACAAGGGCCAGTCGGTGTTCGGGTCCGGGGCGGCGCTGTTCGCCTTCGCCCGGGCCAAGCTGGTGGACGGCAGGCGTGCCAAGGTAGCATTTCCTCTTGGTTTTCTCGGTTCGCTGGCCGGCGCGGCGCTGGTGCTGCTGGTCGAGCCTACGGTGCTGCGTCCGGTGGTGCTGGCGCTGCTGTGCGCGGTGGCAGTGCTGCTGACGTTTCGGCCCACGCCCAAACCGGGAACGCGTCTGGCGGGGGCGACCCATCCGCTGCTGGTCGGCGGCGCGCTGGCGCTGGGCATCGGTGCCTACGACGGCTTCTTCGGCCCCGGCACGGGCACGTTGCTGTTGCTGGGCGGGGTGTGGCTGCTGGGGCAGACGATGACGCACGCCTCGGCCGACGCCAAGGTGGTCAATTTCGCCTCCAACCTGGCAGCCGTCGTCATTTTCTCGTGGAACGGCGCGATCTTGTGGGCGGTCGCGGCGCCCATGGCCGTGGCGCAGTTCGCGGGTGGCGTCTTGGGCGCGCGGCTGGCGGTGCGGGGCGGCGACCGGGTAGTGCGCCCCATCGTGCTGGTCGTGGTGCTGGCGCTGGTGGTGCGGCTGGCTTGGGACACCTGGCGAGGCTGACCGCTGACCCCGTCACCCCCGCGGTCCCCGTTTCACTCCCTGGCGCTCGCCGTCGTAGACCAGCGCCTCAGCCGGGATCCCGCCCGTCACCTGATCGGCGTGCATCCGCCCCGAGGACCACAGCGTGCGGTCGACCATCATCGCGCCCAAATACTCGATCTGGTTGCGGATATTGCCTCCGTCAGGCTCCAGCACTTCAAGCGCCCGCGCGATGGCCACCAGCGTCGACACCTGACCCGGCTTGGAGCTCGCGCGCAGGAAGTTGCGCGTGGCGTCCTCGGGCGGCAGCACGGCGCACGGCACGTCTGCCAGGCCGGGGATGCGCCGACGGGCCTTGATCGCCTGCGGCCACGTCGCGTCCGGCACGATCAGAGTCACCGGCTGCTCCGAGCCCTGCCAGTCGGTCAGCGGCCGCGCGTCGGGATGGGGAAACAGCAGCACGGGTTGCGACAGTTGGCTCCAGTCGCGCACCAGCGGCACGCGACCGCCGTGCATCACCGTCTCGCCGTTCGGCAGGCAGGCCATCGCCAACGTGCCGGTGTTGCTGGTCTTGTTGACCTCCAGCTGGTGCAGGATCAGCACGACGCGGGTGCGGGTCGCGAGCTTGGGGACATGAACGCACAGGCACAGCGTCAGGTGCATGCGGCAGGCGGGGCAGCGGTGGCGGCTGGCCCAATGGACATCGTCGATCACGCGAGCTCCTGTGCGTTCCTGTGAACGCCGCGCCATTGTGGCCGGACCCGACGGGATGCGCCACGTCCCTTCGAGCGCGCCCCCATCGCCACCCCCGCGCGGATCCGCTAGCCTCGCCGCCCGACTCCACACCGTCGGCGTGTGCGAGGCGCCCCGTGTCCCTTTCCGCCGCCCTTGAATGGGCCTTGTCTTCTCGCGGTCCGCTGATCGAGCGGCTGCACGCCGAATCGACCCACGCCTATCGTTTGTTCCACGGCAGCGTCGAGGGCGCGCCGGGTCTGACCGTCGACCGCTACGGCGACCTGCTGCTGGTCCAGAGCTTCCATGCGCCCCTGGCAGACGACGAGCTGGCGGACATCGAAGCCTTCTACATCAGGCAGTTGCCGCACCTCGCCCTGACCTACAACGACCGCAGCCACACCGACTCGCGCGTGCGCAATCCGCTGGACGGCGACGCACACGCGGCGG
This sequence comes from uncultured Enterobacteriaceae bacterium, assembly GCA_964447285.1. Lineage (GTDB taxonomy): Bacteria > Myxococcota_A > UBA9042 > UBA9042 > UBA9042 > CAJBNH01. The sequence continues at coordinate 36,325 of CAYURO010000019.1, forward strand.
GGCAAGAGGTCCACGTCGCCGAAGAGATGGGCGTGAAGTACCGCATCCAGGCGCGGCACGCCGGGCAGGACCCGTGGCTGTTCCTGGACTTGCGGGCGGCCCGGCGGGCGGTGTTGGCCCAGAGCAGGGGCAAGTCGGTGCTGAACCTGTTTGCCTATACCTGCGGCGTGGGCGTGTGCGCGGCCGTGGGCGGGGCGACGCGGTCGCTGAACGTCGACTTTGCCGAGTCGAGCCTGGACATCGGGCGCGAAAACGCGCGTCTGAACGGGGTGTTGGACCGGGTCGAGTGCCTGCGCAGCGACGTGTTTCCGGCGATCCGGCAGTTGGCGGGGCTGGCGCAGTCCGAGCGCGTGCGGGGCCAGTGGATGCCCGCGTTTCCCAAGCTGAAGCAAGCGTCGTTTGACCTCGTGTTCCTGGACCCGCCGCGGTTTGCCAAAAGCCCCTTTGGTGTTGTCGACACGGTGCGCGACTACCAGGCGCTGCTAAAGCCGGCGTTGCTGACGACGGCCATCGACGGCGTGCTGGTGTGCTGCAACAACGTGGCGCAGGTCGAGCGCGAGGAATGGCGCACGCAGGTCGAGCGTTGCGCGGTCAAGACCGGGCGGGCGGTGCGGGAGTTCCGCTGGATCGACCCTGAGGACGACTTTCCGTCCGGCAACGGGCGACCGCCCCTGAAGATCGCCTGGCTGCAGCTGTAGCCGCCGGGAACCGCTGGCACAGGGCCGACCTGGCGCGACCGAGGTTGCCGGTCTCGCGCGCCTTCTCTACGCTCGCCGACCACGATCCCCACCCAAGGAGCACCCCGTGAAGCTGTACTACGCCACCCGCACCCGCGCCACGCGTCCCCGTTGGGCGCTCGAAGAGCTGGGCGTTCCCTACGAACTCGTCCGCATCGACATGGCCGCCCGTCAACACAAGTCGCCGGAGTACATGGCGATCCACCCGCTGGGCAAGCTGCCTGCGTTTGCCGACGACGACGGCACGGTGCTGATCGAGTCTGCCGCCATCGCGATGCACGTGGCCGACCGCTTTCTTGAGCGCGGACTGGCCCCGGCCCCCGGCACCGCCGACCGCGGACGGTACTACCAGTGGCTGGCGTTCGGCGCGGCGACGCTGGACCCGCCGCTGTTCAAGGTCTTCTATGGCAAGACGTTTCGCGCGAACGATTCGAGCTCGCCGATGGACATCGAGACGAACCTGCCGCTGGTCAACGTGGCCCTGGACGTGCTGGAAGGCGCCATGACCGGTCGTGAATTCCTGGTCGGCGACCGCCTGACCGTCGCAGACATCATCGTGGGCGCAAGCCTGGTGGCCGCGAGTCGCATCGACCTGCTGACCGAGCGGCCGGCGCTGCGGGCGTATGTCGAGCGGCTGATGGCGCGGCCGGCGTACGTGCGGGCGAATGCGGATTGAGGGCGCGGGGCTCCGGCCAGGCGTGGCAGCCTGTCCCCACCCGCCCATGTGCGCTAACCTTGCCGGAGTCCGCCGCCCCCGAAGTGAACTTCGCGGGCTACCCGTCTAGAAGTCCGCGTTGATGACGCCGCGGACTGCCACAGCCGATTGCCGCTCACGCACCCGAACGCGTCCCTTCGACTCGCAAGGCACCATGTGCCAGTCCCCCAGGGACTTCTTGAACGGTAGCCAACGGACTTTAGTCCGTGGATTCAGGCAATTGCGGTCCAAAGTTAGCGCATATGCCCCACCCGCCCCCACCGACTTGACCCCGGCGCCCGGCGTCCTTACCATCAAGTAAGGAACTCGCGCGGAGGTAAGGACCATGACAACGGCCACCCTGACCAGCAAAGGCCAACTGACCATGCCGAAAGCGATTCGCGACCTGCTGGGCGTGGGTCCCGGCGATCGCGTCGTGTTCTGGGCCGATGCGGACGGCCGGGTGGTCGTCGAGCCGCAGGCGGTCGAGGTGCGGTCGCTGCGCGGTTCGCTGCGGCCAAAGCGCCAGGGCGTGACCCTAGACGACATGGACCGGGCGATTCGGCACGCGGGGAGTCGGTCGTGATTGCGCTCGACACGAACGTGCTCGTTCGCTACCTGGTCGAGGACGACCCGAAACAGTCGGCGCGCGCCGCCCTGTTGATCGAGGGAGCGGCCGACCGCGGCGAGTCGATGTTCGTCGCCCACATCGTGTTGTGCGAGGTCGTCTGGGTGCTCGACAGCGCGTATGGCGTGCGCAAGCCCGAGATCGTCAACACGCTGTCGAACCTGGCGCGGACGCGGCATCTGGAGATCGAGGACGTGGACCTGGTGCACCGGGCGCTAGCGGCGTTCGAGCGCGGCAAGGGCGACTTCTCGGACTATCTGATTCGCGAGCGGGTGTTGGCGTGCGGATGCTCGGCGCTGGCCACCTTCGACAAGGCGCTGCTGAAGGATGCGGGGTTTCTGGCGGTGTGACGACACTCTACCGATCCGTCGCCCCCAACGCCCCCGGAGCCCGCGCCCGCTTGGCCACCAGCACCAACGCCGTCAACGTCAGCAGATAGGGCAGGGTCTGCACCAACTGCGTTGGCAGCGACGTGCCTGCGGCCTGGATCTGGATCTGCGCTGCCTCACCCGCGCCAAACGCCACGGCCGCCAACGCCGCCGGCAGAATGCGCCACCCGCCGAAAATCACAGCTGATACGGCGACAAAGCCGCGCCCACCGGTCATGCCCGCCGTGAACTGGTGCTGCTCGAACGCCAGCCACACGCCAGCCAGACCCGCCAGCGCACCCGAGACCAACACCGCCTGCCAGCGCACGCGGGCGACGCGGATGCCCAGGCTCTCGGCCGCCTCGGGGTGATCGCCTGCCGCCGTGATGCGGATGCCCGCGACCGTCTTCGAGAACCACCAAGCCACACCGACGATGGCGAGCAGGCTCAGCCAGGTCAGGGGGCTGGTCCACAGGGTCGTGCCCTCGGCAAACGTCTGGACGCGGGCGCTGTTCGACGCGCTGTGGAAGATGGCGTGCAGGCCAAAGCGGGACAAGCCGTCTGCCAGCAAATTCAAGGCGATGCCGCTGGTGATGTGGTCGGCGCGCAGGTTGACGGTCATGAACGCGTGCACCGACGCGAGCGCCATGCCGGCGGCGATGCCGAACGCGATTGCGCCGTACGGACCTACGCTGGGCGCCAGGTGCGCGAACACGACGGCCGAGAAGGCTCCCGCGATCAGCAGACCCTCGAGCGCCAGATTCACGACGCCCGACCGCTCGCACACCACGCCACCCGCGGCGGCGAGTGCGTAAGGCATGGCGATGCGGATCACCTGTTCGACGACGGCGAAGAGATCGTCCATCAGGCGGCCTCCTCGTCGCGGGTGCCAGACAGCAGCGCGGCCTCGTGGCGGGTCATGCGGGCGCGGAAGCCGACGACGGCCAGGATGGTCACGCCCACCAGCACGTCGACCAGCTCTTTGGGCACGATGGCGTTGATCAGCAGCGAGCCCTCGGACAGCGTGGCGAAGAGCAGGGCGCCCGGCAGCAGCAGCCACGGTCGATTGCCCGACAGAAGCGCAATCGCGATGCCCAGATAGCCTGCGCCGGACACGAAGCCGGTCTCGAAGTAGCCCTTGTAGCCCAGCACGAACGACGTGCCGCCCAGCCCCGCGACGGCGCCCGACAGCAGCAGGGCAAAGAACGTCAGGCGCGCAACCGGAATGCCCACGGTTTCTGCGACCTTGGGTGCGCTGCCCAGGGTGTCGACGTGGCGACCGAACGGTGTTCGCCCAAGCACCACCGCCAGCACGGCAATCAGGACCAGCGCCAATAGCAGCGCGGCGTTGACGGGCGAGCCCTTGAAGGCCGGCACCCACTCCGTCAGCCGCAGCAGCCGGGCACCCGCGACGACGGGCGGCGTGTGGGTCGTGTCCTCGACGTGCATCAGCGCAGAGACCACCCAGTTGGCGACCGCCATGGCGACAAAGTTCAGCAGAATCGTGGTGATGACCTCGCTGGCACCGAACTTGACGCGCAGCAGCGCCGGACCGCTGACCCACAAGGCACCCGCGGCGGCGGCGGCCAGCAGGCAGACGGGCAGGGCGACCCAAGCCGTCAGGTCGGGGGGCAGCAGGGCTCCGGTGACGGCGGCGGCCAGGCCTCCCAGCGTGATCTGGCCCTCGGCGCCCACATTGAACAGCCCGGCGCGAAAGCCCACCAGAGCGGCCAGACCAGAGAGCAGCAGCGGCGTCGCCTTGAACAACACCTGCGCGATGCCGTACGGGGTGCCCCAAGTGCCGGCCAGGATGCGCCACGCGATGTTGAGCGGATGGCCACCCGAGACGACGACCAGCACGTTGGCGACCCACAACACCACCAGCACGGCGATGGTGGCGTCGACTGCGATTTCTTTTGCGGCGGAGCGTGGTTTCACGGCGCCACCTCCCGACTCGTCGCCCCGACCATGCACGCCCCCAGCGAGCGGGCGTCGGTGTCCTGGGGCCGCAGTAGCTCGGCCACCTTGCCGCGGCGAAAGACGGCGATGCGATGGGAAAGGGCCAACAACTCGCCCAGATCCGCCGACAGCAGGATCACGGCGCCGCCTTGCCGCGCAAAGTCGGTCAGCACCTTGTGGATGCGGGCCATCGCCCCCAGATCGACGCCGCGGGTCGGCTGGGCACACAGCAGCACCCGGGGAGCACGCCCAACCTCTCGCGCCACCACGACTTTCTGTTGGTTGCCGCCCGACAGCGCCAGGGCGGGCAGGGTTGCGTCGGGCGGGCGGATGTCGACCTGCTGCACCAAGACGTCGGCATAGGCCAGCACCGCCGCGTCGTCCATGAACCCCTTGCGGGCAAAGCGGTTTTCGTCTCCCAGCACGGCGTTGGCCGCCACGGCGTCGCGCACGACCAGACCCCGCTCGCGCCGGTCCTCGGGCACGTGGCCGATGCCCGCCTCGCGCCGCTGCCGCACCGAGGTCCGCGTCACGTCCTGTCCGTCGAGCAGAATGCGCCCGCGCACCACCGGCCGCAGACCTGCCAGACACTCGATCAGGGCGTCCTGACCGTTGCCCTCGACGCCCGCCAGCCCCAGGATCTCGCCCGGCCGCACCTCGAGCGTCACGTCGTCGACCACCGCGTGGCCCTTGGCGCGCTCGACCCGCAGCCCCTCGATCCGCAGGCGCGGCGCCAGGTTGGCCTCGGGCACGGCGGGCCGCTCGACCTCTGGCAGCTCGGTATCGCCCACGACCAGCCGACCCAGCTCGTGCACCGTCCGCCCCGCCGTCGTCCCCGCAAACGCCAGCCGCCCGTGCCGCAGCACCGTCAGCCCCGTCGCGATGTCCATCACTTCGTCGAGCCGGTGCGTGACGATGACGATGGTCCGCCCCTCGTCGCGCAGGCGCGTCAGAACTTGGAAGAAGCGTTCGACCTCGGGCGGCGTCAACACGGCGGTCGGCTCGTCGAGCAGCAGGATGCGCGCGCCCCGGTACAGCACCTTCACGATCTCAAGGGCTTGTCGTTCGCCCAGCGACAGGTCCGACGCCCGCCGGTCCGGGTCCAGCGGCACACCCACGGCCTGCGACAGCTCGCGCGTCTTCTGCCGCGCCACCTCGCGGTCCAACAGCCCCAGGTTACCCGCAAACGCGAACTTCGCCGGTTCGGCCCCCAGCACCACGTTTTCCGCGACCGTCAGCGACGGCACCAGCATCACGTGTTGGTGCACCAGCCCGACGCCCAGCCGCACGGCCTCGTGGGGGGAAAAGCGCGTGACGTCATGGCCTTCGATCCGCAGCGAGCCGGCCGACGGGGTGACCAGACCCCCCACCACGTGCATCAGGGTCGACTTGCCCGCGCCGTTCTCGCCGACCAGCGCATGGATGCTGCCCGTCTCGACCGCAAAGTCGACGCCGCGGTTGGCCAGCCGCTGGCCGTAACGCACGTCGATGCCTTGGGTTTGCAGGGCCAGCGTCACGGCGCCACCTCGGCCGGTGCGACTTGCGACGGCACCTGAATCTTGCCCGCTACGATGTCGCGCCGCAGGGCCTCGATCCGATCGCGCATCTTGGCGTCGATCAGGATGGCGTTGCGCGCATCGGCCACGTAATCCACGCCGTCCTGGGCCAGACCGAACACCCGCACGCCGGCGATGTCGCGTCGGTGCGGCTGCTCGCTGACGGCCTTGAGCGTATCGAATACGGCCACATCCACGCGCTTGACCATGCTGGACAGCACGTGCCCGGGCGCCTCGTGCGTCTGGTCCGAGTCGACGCCGATGACCAGCCTGCGCGTGCCGGGGGGAGCCAGCCGCGCCGCCTCGAAGGCCCCAAGGCCGGTAGACCCCGACGCGTGGTACAGCACGTCGGCGCCGCGGCCAAACTGCGCGAGGGCCAGCTCTTTGCCCTTGACGGGGTCCTTGAAGGCCTCGGGTGTCACCCCTGCGTAGGCACTGAGGATCTTGCACTCCGGGCACACCGCCTGGACTCCCGCGCGATAGCCCGCCTCGAACTTGCGGATCAGCGGCATGTCCATCCCGCCGATGAAGCCCACGGTCTTGGACTGCGTGGCCAGACCCGCGGCGGCCCCAACCAGGTACGAGCCCTCTTCCTCGCGAAACTTCAGCGCAATCACGTTCGGCGGCAGCTTCTGGTCGGGCAGGACGATCATGTCGACGCACGCAAACAGCACGTCGGGATAGTCGCGCGCCACCAGCAGCACGTCGTCCGTGAACATGATGCCGACGCCAATCACGAGGTCGAACCCGCGCGCCGCCAGCAGCCGAATCGCCGACTCGCGATCCGCGCCGTCACCGGGCTCCAGATACTCGCCGTGGATGGGCAGCTCGCGCAGGGCCCGCTCGAGCCCGCGGTAGGCCGAGTCATTGAAGCTCTTGTCGCCGCGCCCACCTAGGTCGAACACCAGACCCACTTTTGCCGTGAACGCCTTGTCCGTGCCCCCGTCGTCTGCGCGCAACATGCCCACGGCCGCGATGACCAGGTTCGCGAGCAGCAGGGCGACGAGAAGGAGCAGGCGTCGGCGCATGGAACCCCGGGGTGGCGAAGGGGGAACCGAAGAGGGCGGCATCGTGGCATCTCGGGGGATTTGGCTCAAGGGGGGGCGGCAAGAAGGGGTCAGGTATGAGCAGTTTACAGTTGGAAATCGCAGATAGCTTTCGAATGTCTTATGGTTAGAAAGGTGTCAGGTATGAGCAGTTTATAGTTTAGCTGCCCGGAGCACCCTGCATATCGGCCACCCACGCCCGCGTCGTCGGGTCCTTCCGCCACTGCGCCTCGACTCGCGCGACCCGCTGGCTAATGACCGTGTGCGACGCCCCAAGAATCGCACCAATCTCACCATGCGGGATCCCGCACTGCCGACTCAGCCACCACGCCGCGAACCACTTGGCCGGATTGCCGTTTCGTCCGTAACGCGTGGCGATCAGGTCGCCTGGCGTCCGACCCGTGACGCCGCAGATTGCCGCAAACGCTTCGGCCAGATTCGTCCGGGCGCTGTCGACCTTGGGCATCGCCACCGCCCCCGTGCTCTCGGGGGCCCACAGTTTCTTCGCGTCGAACCCAGCGGGAGGCTTGATGTTTCCCTCGTACGCCGCACGCAGAGCCTCGCTGTAAGCCGTCGGACCGCCGAACAACGCCAGTTGCTCGTCGACCCTGAGCCACGCAGGGCGCGTCTCCGGTTCAAGGTAACCGCGGTGACTGGTCCAGGCCCCGGTGCCGAGGTCTGTGAGTCCAGCCCGCACGGGATTCAGGTGCACGTAGAGCAGCAGGTGGCGCCAATACGCCTCGGTGCCCACGATGCGGTTGCGGAAACGACCGCGAAACACGGGGCCATCCCAGCCGCTGGTCACGTTCAAGCGACGGGAGAACTCCCCGCCCAGATGACGCATGGCCCGCGACAGCTCACCCCTGACCGACTCGAGCATCAGGTGGTAGTGGTTGGGCATCAGCGCGTAACCATGCACACGGACACCGAATCGCGCGGGCAGTTCTGCCAAAGTCTGCAGGAAGAGGTTGCGGGTGTCGTCATCCAGGAAGACCGCCTGACGACGCGCGCCGCGGTTCATGACATGGTGTCGGGCTCCGGGGAAGTCGATTCGTGGGGTGCGCATGACGTGGAGTGTACAGGGTGGAGGTAAACTGTAAAGTGCTCATACCTGACACCATGGTAACTACTCCTCATTGCGTGATATTATGCGATTTGTAACTGAAAACTGCTCATACCTGACCCCTCCAAGTTGACCGGGTAGATCCGCCGTTGCAGACTCGCCGTGGTCATTTGGGGTTGGTCGGCATCGGAAACTCCAGACCACGTCAGAGTTGCCCCCGCTCGACCGCGAAGGAGTCCCCATGGCCTATCAGCGCGCCCACGATGTGTCTGCCGCCTTCACCCCGGATGGCCGTCTGTTGGTGCGAGCTCCAATGCGTGGGGTGGCCGTCCGCGCGCCGGCGTTTGCTGCGGAACTACTGGCGTTCTGTAGCGAGCCGCGGGAGGCCACCGAGGTGGAAGGCAGCTATGGTCCTCAGGCCCGGCAACTCTTCGAGCGTTTGGTGGCTGCGGGTCTGCTTGTGGCGCCGGATGCGGCGATGTCGACGCCGGTATTCTTCTCCAACTTCGCTAGCCTGGACGTTCACCGCCGCATGCTCGCCGATGGGCCGCGCATGGACGCCTACGCCCGTGCCATCGCCGCCACGGTTCGCCCCGGGATGGTCGTGCTCGACGCCGGTACCGGCAGCGGCATCTTGGCGGCCCAAGCGGCGCTGGCCGGCGCGCGCACGGTGTACGCTGTCGACAACTCCGATGCGCTAAACCTCGCGGTCGAGGTCTTTGCCGCTTCTGGCGTGTCCAACCGTGTACGGCCGGTGCGCGGCGATTTCCGCAACGTTTCCTTGCCCGAAAAGGTCGACGTCATCGTCACCGAGACGTTTGGGGCTTTGGGTCTGGCTGAGGACGGCATGTCCGACATCGCTGCGTGCGCCACTCGCAACCTCGCGTCTGGCGGGGTGCTCCTGCCGCGAGGGCTTGACGTGTGGCTGGCTCCTACCTCCGAGCGCGCTGCGCTGGACGACGCGGTTGGGCCCTTCGCTTCCTTCCGCGGTGTCGATCTGTCTCCACTGCAGCGGGCGGGCTGGGCGCGGGGCATGACGCGCGAACTGCGTGCCGAAGCGCTGATCGCCGCCCCCCAGCGGGTGGTGCACGCCACGCTTGGCCAGCCCACGCCTGAGGCCTCGTCGGCAGTCTTCGAGGTCGCGGATGCCGAATTCGTCGGATGGTGCGGCTGGTTTGACCTCGACATGGGCGACTTCGTGTTCTCCACGGGGCCGTCTGCGCCCATGACGCACTGGAAACAGCAGTACTTGCCGTCGCCGTCGCTGCGGGCACCTGGAACTTGGACGGTAGAGGTGGGGCTCGCTCCCCCTCCGGACGACCGACGGGGGCTCGAGGTCAGCTGCGCCTGGACCGCCATGGGGGTGTCTCGGCGGACTTGCCATCGGCTGCGGTAGTCGCGCCGTCCAGGCCGACGCGAGGGGTTGCTTGTGCGCCGCGATCCAACCCGTCAAGCTGACCGTCGGTCGTCCCGCGCGGGTAGGCGCGATTCCGGGGGGCGGCAACCTGCCAAGCATCAGTTGGGGAGCGTGCGGCCATGAAGATTCTGATCGCGGAAGATGACGCCACCTCCCGCAGTTTGTTGACGATGCTGGTTGCCAAGCGCGGCCATGAGCCCGTGGTAACGGTGAACGGCACCGAAGCGCTTTTCGGAATGCAGCAGCCCGACGCGCCGTCCCTTGCCATCCTCGATTGGATGATGCCGGAGCTGGACGGCATCGACGTCTGCCGTCGCATCCGCGAGCTTGCCACGGACCGGCCGCCCTACATCATCATGCTGACGACCAAGGGAGAAACGGCAGACATTGTGGCAGGTCTGGTCGCGGGTGCGGACGATTACCTGACCAAGCCCTTTGACGCCAATGAGTTGTATGCCCGGATCGACGTCGGGCGTCGCCTGCTGGACCTTCAGACCGTGCTCGCGGGGAAGGTCGAGGAACTGCGCGATGCCCTCGCTCAAATCAAGACGCTGCGTGGCACGGTGCCGATCTGTGCGTGCTGCAAGAAGATCCGCGATGACAAGGGTTACTGGAATCAGGTCGAGGTGTACGTGCGGGATCACACGGAAGCCCAATTCAGCCACGGCATTTGCCCGGAGTGCTCGGCGAAGCTGTATCCGGAGTAGAAAGGTGCGGGGGGGCACACGGACACATCACGGGAGTTTGTTCCCTTCTCGTGTTTCCGTGGGGGACCACCGTCGACAAGCTTGACTGGGGGATCCGCCGCAGATGGTCAACACGACGGATGGGAGGCGCGGCCGGACGGATGTCCGGACCGGGAATCACGCGGGGTAGGCGGGAGTGAGCGGCGGGTCACGAGCGCACGCGTGACCCGCCGCTGCGAAGAGCGAAGCGTCAGTTCTTGCAGATGCAGGGGCCGTTGTTGTCGTCGGGCTTGCAGTTGCCGGGCTGGGCCGCAGCTCCAGTGCCCACCGCGCACGCCTTGGGTTCGCACAACGGATTGATCTCGCTGCTGCAGGTCTTGCAGATGCAGTGCTTGCTGACGTTGTAGTCGCCGTACATGCCAGGGGGGCAACCGACGACCGGGTCGAACAGCTTGGTGCAAACCATGATGGTCAGCGCCGTGTTGTCGTCGTCGCGGCAGACCAGGCCTCCCGTGCAGTCGGCGTCGGTCTGGCACTTCACGCACGGGTTGGTTGCCTCGACGGGCTTGCAGCCGCAGCCGCCCGC
>CAYURO010000019.1:47164-87868 GCA_964447285.1 uncultured Enterobacteriaceae bacterium
GTAGGCCCGCCCCCCGCCACTCGTACGCAGGTCGGGCAGAAGCAAGCAATTGGCTGGGTTTTGCTTGGGGTCTGCATGACCCACTCAACATCCGCGCAAAGACAATTCTCTGCGTGGCGTGCAGGAATTGCTTCTCGCCCCGCAGGAAAGGCACCAAGCGGTCGCGGTTTCTGCTTGTGACCGCACCCGTGCGAGGTGCGGCCTCTGGACCCCCATCGAACAACGCCTACTGGTACAGCACCAGCCAAGTGCGCATGTTGATGCTTGCGCCAAATCCGCCTTGGGGATTGGGGTTGGCCTTGGGCACGTAGTCGGCGCCCTTGAACAATCCCTTGTAGGTCAGGGTATTCTCGCCGCCCATCACCGCGTCCTTGGTCACGTCGACGCGGTAGGGCTTGACGTCCTGCCCCGGGCACCAGCCTCCGCGGCCGAGGTTCCAAGTGCCGAACTGGTTGGGCACCGCCCCATCCTTGTCGACTGCCTCTGCGCAGCCCATGAACGCGCCCGCCACCGGATTCTCGTGGACGTATGCCTTGCCGTTGACGGTGAAGTGGTGGGTGTGGTTGCAGAATTCCGCGCAGTTGTCGAGTTCGGTGCCGAAGCCGTGGCCGGTGATGAAAGCGTAAAGCTCGACCTTCTTCGTCTCCTTCGGGATGGTCACCATCTGCGGCACGTACTTCTTGTTGTAGTCCTGGTTGAAGGGGCCACCGCCGAACAGGTCGACGATCTGCACTGGCCGCAACGGGCTGCCGTGCTTCTGGAATCGCAGCGTCAGGTCGGCCGTGGGCAGGTTGGCCGCGTCGAAACGGATGCGCTGCTTGCCGCCCTTCTGCAGGTACGTCAGCGCCGGGGTAATGTCGCTGACCCAGCGGCCCTCGCGGTGGTAAGGGGTGATCCACCGGGCGATTTCCAGTGTGCAGCCGCAGGGACAAGCCTCGAATCCGCTGCCGTCCGCCTTGCAGTTGGCCTGCTTGTTCTGGACCTCACCGTCCAGACCGGTGCACTGGCAGGCTTGGGACTCTGTCGCGGCACAGGGTTGGTCGACGACCGGGACCAGCGGGCGCTCACACAACGCCGCAGAGGCGATGTAGTCCCACTCGGCGCAGTTCTCGTCCTTGTGGTCCTTGCACCACGCACCCAGGTCGATCAGCAGCGTGTCGTATTCGGCCAGCTTCGAGGCATCGGGCAGCTGCACCTCCATGTCGAATCCGGCGCCGTCCTTGGCTGCGTGCAGGGGCACCACCAGCTCGGGCACTTGGGCCAACTGCAGCTCGCGTTGCACCTCCCAGTTCCAATACCGCGGCTCGTAGGTGGCGAGCTTCAGGTCCGGCTGGCCGCCCACGGTCTGCAGCAGCCCCATCTGCCGCCATTGTTGAAAGCGGTCCACGCCCATGGCCAGCTGGCCTCCCATCGCCTTGACCAGATTGAACAGCGGGCCAGCGAACAACTGCACCGGCGCGTTGGCGAAGTGGATGCGCCCGGACCACTGGCACTGCTCGCGCGGGGTCATCGTGGCAAGCACGGTGGCGACCTTCGTCTTCTGCTGATCGACCAGCGCTTGCGCGGCGTTGGTGTCTTTGGCCGGCAGGGCGAAGAAGGTGTAGTGCACGTTGGTCGGCGAGGCCTTGAGAAAGGTCTTCAGGTTGGACTTCCAGAGGGCGGCGGCGGGAGCAAAGCCCTCCTGCGTCAGGAAGAACACGAATACGTTCCTGCCGTTCCACAGCTCTTCCAGCGAGAGGATGCCCTCGTCCGTGGGTACCTGCGGGTCGGCAGCGGTCGTTCGCCATGCCGACCCCACGCCGTCGGTGCGCCACGCCGCGCCGTCCTTCCACAGACCCAGGCAGTCGGCGGCGGATTCGCAAGTCTTGGCTGCGGGGTCAGCGACGCAAAGCTCTGCACACGGGTTGGCCTTGCACGCATCCAGACACGGCTGCAGCGGTACGCACTCCTGCCACTTCTGGCAGGCAAGGGTACACGGCGTGTCTTGGGTGACATCCGCGTCCGTCACGTCCTCGACCGTCGTCGCGTCGGTCCCCGCGTCTGCATCCAGATTGTCGATGACCTCGTCGGTTCCCACGACATCGACCGCGCTATCCGCAACAGGGACAGGGGCTTCCGCAGTCCCACCACAGCCGGAAAGAACCGCGACCCAGACCACCGTCCAGCACCCCCACATCCATCGCCGCATGACCGACCTCCGAGGTTCTACCGCTGCACCGGTGCACGCATGTACGCTGCGACGCCAGCACCGTCAATGCAGACGGCGGGGCGATTCCGGACTGGGGGCGAAGCCGCGCCGCGTTGCCCCGTTGACGTCGGCCACCCCTCCCGCACAAGCTCTCGCTCCACCGGTCGCGCCACTGCCGACCGACTCAGGAGCTTCCCATGCGTTGGTTTGTTCGCGGCGACCTCGACGGCTTCTTCGGTCTCGCACTCGACAATTTGGTCCAACTGCTGCTGATCGACGCCCTGTGCAAGTATGTGTTGGGCTTTCCCGATGCGCTTCTGTACGGCACGGTGCTGCCGGGCGCGGCCATGTCGCTGCTGGTCGGCAACGTCTTCTACTCGTGGCAGGCGCACCGGCTGGCGCAGCAGACCGGGCGAACCGACGTGTGCGCGTTGCCCTACGGCATCAACACCGTCTCGTTGTTTGCCTATGTGTTCCTGATCATGCTGCCTGCCAAGCTGGCCGCGCAGGCCGCCGGCGCCGCCGACCCCGTTCAGGTTGCCTGGCACGCCGGTCTGGTGGCGTGTTTTGGGTGCGGATTCATCGAGCTTGCGGGTGCATGGGTGGCGGAACGCATCCGCAAGGCCACGCCGCGGGCCGCGCTGCTGTCGACGCTGGCCGGCATCGCGTTGTCCTTCATCTCCCTCGGGTTCTTGTTCCGCACTTTCTCGCGGCCGATTGTCGGCCTGACGGCGCTGGGCATCGTCATGCTGGTGTACTTCGGCCGCGTGCGCTTCAAGGGGGGATTGCCCGGTGGTTTCGTCGCGGTCGTGCTGGGCACCGGTCTCGCGTGGTTGACGGGCATTGCCCCCGGAAACGGCACGCCGCAGGGCGCGGGTTTTCACCTGCCCGTTCCAGTGGTGGGCGACCTGTTCCAGGCCCTGACCGGCCCCTACGCGTTGCAGTATATGTCGGTGATCCTGCCGATGGGTCTGTTCAACATCCTGGGTTCCCTGCAGAACATCGAGAGCGCAGAGGCCGCCGGCGACTCGTATCCCACCGCCCCCTCGCTGGCGGTCAACGGCTTGGGCTCGATCGTCGCGGCGCTGTTCGGTTCCTGTTTCCCCACCACCATCTACATCGGCCATCCGGGATGGAAGGCGTTGGGAGCTCGTGCGGGCTACTCGATCTTGAACGGCGTCTTTGCGACGGTGGTCTGCCTGACCGGAACGCTTGCGTACATCGCCTGGGCAGTGCCCATCGACGCGGGAATGGCGATTGTGTTGTGGATCGGCATCGTCATCACCGCACAGGCCTTTCAGACCACTCCCTCCTCTCACGCGCCTGCCGTGGTGGTGGGGCTGCTGCCGGCCGTTGCGGGGTGGGGCGCGCTGATGGCCAAGAACGGCTTGCGGGCGGCAGGGATGGGCGACGCTGACGGCCCAGCGTTCTCTTCGGCCCTGATCCCGGCGTTCGAGAAGTCCGACACATGGATTCACGGGGCATTTGCGCTGGAACAGGGCTTCATCTTCACCTCGATGATTCTGGCTGCGGCGACGGTCGAGGTGATCGAGCGGCGTTTCGAGCGTGCAGCGGTGTGGTGTGGCATAGCCGCGGCGCTCTCAGCGGTCGGTCTGATGCATTCGTATGTCTTCACACCTGGCGATACGGCATTCTCGCTGACGCCGGCGTGGCCGTGGGCGATCGGCTACGCGATCATGGGCCTGTCGTTTCTGTCCGCTCGCTGGCTCACGGTTCCGGGTGAGGGGCACTGAATCGGACGTTCCAATTGGGCTTGACAGCGGACTTTCCGATTCGGGTGCTTGACGTGAGCTTGCCGCCGGCGGTACCACGCCCGGAGGCCCCCTCATGTGAGCGACATGTTGCGTCCCTTTCTTCACCGAGTCGTCTGGCTCGCCGTCCTGCTTGCGACGGCGTGCGCCGAGTCGCGTCCGCCGTTGCCGCCGCCGCGCTCGACACCCATGGACGTCTCTGCGCAGTGCACACCGGGGCGAGACCGACCGACGCGCCTGCGGTTGGGCTTTCCGTCAACCACCACCTTGACACTTCACGGTCGCCCGGTCGCTTCCACCGGGTTCGCAGGTGTGGGCGAGCGCATCAGTGCAGCGGTAGGCTTGCCGGTGGATGCGACGGTCTGCGCCCGTTATGACGACATGGTCCCCGCACTGCTGCGCAAAGACCTGGACATCGCCATCGTGCCCTCAGTCGTGTACGTCGAAGCGCGCGACGCCATGCCGTGCCTGATCCTCGCAGGTACGATGGTCGGCGACGGCGAGACCTTCTACTCAGGTTACTTGGTGGCGCGCGCCAACTCCGGCATCTCCACGCCCGCGCAGCTGGCCGGGCGGCGCATCGCGATGGTCGAGTCGTCCTCAGCCTCGGGCTGGCTGTTTCCAATGGCTTGGCTGCTGCACCACGGCGTCGACCCGCGTCTGGCCCCCACCCGGATTGTGCCCGAGGCCGACCACGCCTCGGTCTTGCGCGCCGTCACCCTGGGAGAAGCCGACGCGGGCGCCACCTTCTTCGGCGCCATCCAGCGCGCGCGCGGTGCAGGGGTCGACGTCGGCTCCCTGCGCGTCATCGGTGTGACGGGTCGCATCCCGTACGACGCGGTGGTGGTGCGTGGCGACCTGGACCGCGACCTGGCCTTGAAAATTGCCTTGGCCGTCCAAGGGATCCATCGGTCCACTCCCGAAGGTCGTGCCGCACTCGCACCCTTGGGCAATATCGACGGCTTTGTCCCCTCGACCGATGCGTTCTACGATACCGTGCGCCAGATCCGCCGCATCGTGCCGTCACCGGGAGGCCGCCCTTGACCATGCGGACCCGGGTATTGCTGTACGCAATTGGCACACTGGCGCTGGTCGGTCTGGTGCAAGCCGTCGCGATGGGCTGGCTGCAGTGGTCGTCGCTGCGGCAGGAGACAGAACTTCGCGCGCGTACCTTTGTCGACACCGTTGCCGTCGCCGCAACGGCGGACCTTGCGGCCATGCGGATCGAGGACTTGGACCGCGCCGTGGGGTCGCTGGTCCAGCGAAACATGGAGACGCTGGACGTCCGCTTCGTGGCCGTGCTGGACCCCGACGGCCGGGTCGTCGCGCACAGCGACCAGCGTTGGTACGGGCGGTTGGCGACGGAGCCGCTGTGGGTGGATGCGGTGCACTCGGACCTTGGGCTGCTGCGCGAGGCGACCTTTGGTGACCGGCCAGTGATTGTCGCCTCGCGTCCGGTCGTGTCGCAGGTGGCCGGCGCTACGGGCGCACGCTGGGGCACTGTCATCGCGGGCATCGGCGTGGACCGGATCAGTCAGGCGGTGGTGCGCCTGCTGGTCAGCACGCTCGTCGTGACGCTGCTGTCATTGGTCGTGTTGGGGGTGCTGCTGGACCAAATCCTGCTGCACCGCATGACGCGGCCGCTGCGCGATGTGGTTGGCGCCGTGCAGCGGTACGCCCGGGGCGACCTGACGGCGCGTGCACCGCTGGCCCGCAACGACGAGGTTCGGGTCGTCGCCTCTGGTTTCAACGAGATGGCAGCTCGCATCGAACGGCACACCCGCGACCTCGAGGGGCAGATCCGCGACCGTACGGCCAGCCTGGCCGCCGCCAATCAGGAATTGAGTCAGGCAAACGCGGCGCTGGAGGCTTTGGCGACGACCGACGAGCTGACGGACCTGTACAACTTCAGGTACTTCCGCGCGACAATGGCGAATGAGCTGCACCGCAGTCAGCGGACGGGCGCACCCGTTGCGCTGCTGATCCTCGACGTCGACTTCTTCAAGCGCTGGAACGACCGGTTCGGCCATCCGTCCGGCGATCAGGCGTTGCGCTCCTTGGCGGCGCTGCTGAAGTCCCGGCTTCGGCGGACCGACATCGCCTGTCGTTATGGCGGAGAGGAATTTGCCCTCATTTTGGTCAATACCGGCATGCAGGGCGCGCTGCATGTGGCTGAAGGGCTGCGCGCGGCGGTGGAGGCCGCGGAGTTCGGCTCCGGCGACGACACGCAACTGACCGTCAGCATCGGCGTCGCCGTGTGCCCGGACCACGCCACTGAGTTGGACGCGCTGGTCAAGGCGGCCGACGATGCCCTATACCGGGTCAAGGGCATGGGCCGCAACAGCGTGGTGTCGGTCGGCGGCGAACCGATGGAGCCAGAGCAGGACCAGGTTTCCTGAATCTGTTTGAGGACATGGCGACGGGCACCACGGGCATCCTCACCGGCCCACGCGCCACCAGCCGCCGTGCACCCAGACCCAAAGCAGCCCGTTCCACCACCAGCCGCCGGGGACCCAGACGACGCCGGGCATTGGCGCGGGCACGAGCTCTGGCCCGCGCGGTGGTGGGGGATCCGGAGCAACGACGGCCACTTGCCGGTCCTCATCCGGGATGCGCCACCAGCCGGTCAGCCACACGTAGGCGAACCCCGACCAGTGCCACCACCCGGTGACCCATTCGGCGTGCGGCGACGGTCGCATGGGGCGGGGCTCATCTTGCGGGAAGGGAGGAGGCTCTGTTGGATCATGGGGTTGCGGCGCGGCAGCGGCGACGGGAATCGCGGCTGGCGGCAACTTGGCCCGGGCTTCGTCCTCCCGGCGGCGTCGCGCATCGGACTCGGCCTGCCGGCGCCGCAGACCTTCGTAACCTCCCTTGCCCCAACAATCTTCGTCATTCAGGTGGGCGCTGCAGTGCTGCTCGCGCTTGGCCCGCTCCCTGCGGTTCTCTTCGAGCCACTCCGCCGCATCGCGTTCCTGTTCGGCCTTCTCCTTGCGCAGGAACGCCACCCACTCGGCCTCGGGGACGTCGGGCACCGCGACCTCGTGGACCAGGCGGAAGCGCGCCCCCTCCAAGTCGTTCGGCTCGGGAAACCACACCCGCAGCACCATCGCCACGCCCTTCGTAAGACCTTGGAATACATCTGGAGTTCGCCACTCCTGTGACCAGTCGAGGATCGTCGCGTGGTGCAGCAGCGTCTCGTCCGACGGTTGAGTCGGGCGCAGCAGCGGCCGATGCGGGTCGAGTTCCGGCCGGGGCGCGGTCGGCGGCACGGCGGGCGCAGGCACTGGCAAGGGAGCGGGCAGGGGCGGCGGCAGGGCCGTCGGAGGCGGAGGCGTCCATCCCGGTGGCGCAGGGACCCAACCGGGGCCGGCAGCGGGCGGTGGCGTTGAAATCTTAGGCGGAACAAGGACTTGTGCCTCGTCCTCAGCGGGGGCATTGGCTGCTTCGGTTGGCCTTGCGATGCACCTCGCATTGTCTGCCCGCTCGTCCGGCTGCCACTGGTAGTTCGGGTCGCTCATCGAGCTCGACATGGCGACCCGCTTCTGGGTCACGAACTGGCCTTGCGACACCACCGCACCGTCAATCACCCACTCATAGCGTCCCTGCAGCGCCTGCGGCGACTCTGCCTTTACGACGACGCGCTCGCCCCAGCGCGCTCCTGCGGCCTCGGCGCGGAACTCGAGCGGCCCTTGTGCGCAGGCAACGTCGGCCTTCCAGTTCCTCTCCAAGTGCGTCTGGTGGGTCAGCGTCGGCCCGCAGCCGATGGCCAGCCACGCAAGACAGCTTGCTGCAAGGGAAAAACCGGGTCGGTGCATGGGGCTCTCCAGGGCGTGGGGTCGCTTGCGCCGCTGCGACCGACCTCTCGACAACGCGACAAGTGGGGGCCGATTCGATTTGCCGACCGTTGGGCCGTGGGCTACCTTGCAGGCCGGTCCATGTGCGCAATTCACCAGGAGTCCCCTCAATGTCCTTGTACGCAGCCCTCGCTCCCGATGGTCCCAGCGGTTTCGGCTATGGAACGACTGCCGAACAGGTGACGGAAGGCCTGTCGCTGGACGGCCGCACCATTCTGCTGACCGGCTGCAATTCAGGTCTGGGCCATGAGGCGATGCGGGTGCTGGCCCTGCGCGGTGCGACTGTTGTGGGCACTGCGAGGACGCTCGAGAAGGCGACGGCCGCCGCCAACGCCGTTCAGGGCAAGACGATTCCGCTGGCGTGCGAGCTGTCGGATCTCGCGAGCGTGCGCGCGTGCGTACAGCAGGTGCGCGAGCTTGGCCTGACCCTGGACGCGATCTTGTGCAACGCGGGCATCATGGCGCTGCCCAAGCTGCAGCGGGTGCACGGCTACGAAGCCCAGTTCTTTACCAATCACATCGGGCACTTCCTGCTGGTCACCGGATTGCTGGACCAGCTGGCGGGCGACGGGCGCGTGGTCATCCTCAGCAGTGCCGCGCATCGCATGGCGCCCAAGGGTGGCATCGCGTTCGACAACCTGAAGGGCGACAAGGGGTATCAGGCTTGGAGCGCCTACGGTCAGTCGAAGTTCGCCGACCTGCTGTTTGCCAAAGAGCTGGCGCGTCGCTTTGCCGGCACCTCGCGGACCGCCAACGCGGTGCATCCGGGCGTGATTGCGACAAACCTGATGCGGCATCTGGGCTTGGGCACTCGTCTGGCTTGGAGTCTGGGCGGGCTGCTGGCGTTCAAGTCGATCCCGCAAGGGGCCGCGACCGAAGTCTATGCCGCCGTGCACCCTTCGCTTGCGGGCATATCCGGAACGTACCTGGCCGACTGCAATGTTTCCCGCGCACGGGCCGATGCCGATGACGCCGAAACCGCGCGGCGGCTTTGGCAAGTGTCAGAAGAAATCGTCGCCTCGCTGTGACCGCGTTCGTCGTTTGGTCGGCAAGCGACCTGTTTTGTCGCAAGCAGGGGGCAGGCTAGGAAGCTGACGCGGGTCACGGAGTTTGACCTGCCAAGGGTCCCCCGATGTCCAATTCCGTCGCCCCCCTGCGCGACCGTTTCCGCGGGGTCCTGCTAGGCACGCATTGCGGCGACGCATTGGGGATGCCGGTCGAAGGCTGGACGGCCGAGCAGATACGCAGCGAATTCGGACTGTTGAACAACATGTCGCACGGTCGGCTGGCGCGGGGTTCCTTCACCGACGACACCGAGATGACGCTGGCGCTTGCGCAGGCGCTGGCCGACGGGCAGGGCGGATTCGAAGAACAGCAGCTGGCGCGGACGTTTGCGGACCACCTGCACGCCGCCCGTGGCTATGGCCGCAACACGCTGGCGATCCTGTTCGAAGTGCGCGACCGCGTGCCTTGGGAGCTGGCGGTGCGGCGCAAGGGCCAGACGGGGGGCTCGCACGGCAACGGAGCGGCGATGCGCGTGGCTCCAGTGGCGCTGGCGGCTTTGGGCGACGCGGAGCGACTGCGCGACCTTGCGGTTCGGCAGGCACGGGTGACGGGGCATGGTCATCCCGACGCGTTGTTCGGCGCGCAGCTGCAGGCGCTGGCGGTGATGCGGGCGCTGCAGCATGGACTCGCAGGTCGGCCGCTGGGGGGCAGGGCGTTCCTGAACGAATTGCTTCAAGAGCTGCCTGAGGTTCCGACGCCGCGCTTCTCAGCGGCCCTGTCGTGGCTGCTGGACCACTGGGACGCCCCGGCGACCGCCGTCGTGGCGCAGGTCGGCGTCGGTGTCTACATCGGCGCTTCGCTGCCCGTGGCGCTGTGGGCGGCCCTGACGGCGAACCCGGCTGAGGGCGCCGAGGGCATGGTCGTCCGCACCGTCAATCTGGGCGGCGACGCCGACACGACGGGTGCGATGGTGGGGGCGTTGGCAGGCGCGTACTACGGCGCGTCGGGTCTGCCGGTGAGGTGGCTCAAGGCCTTGGAAGGTGGCAAGAATGCCCGCGACCGGCTCGACCAGCTGGCGGACGCACTGTGGGCGCAAGACCAAGGCAGGCGGGAAAGCGGGGCGACTACCTTTGGAAGCCGTCCAGCGAAATCTCCAGACCCAGCGTAAGCGAGCGATCCGACGGCTGCGACGTTGAGCAGGTCCAGCCTGGCGTGGAGTTCACGCGGACCGACGCGCAGATGGCCGCACGGCATCACGGGCAGGTTGCCGTTCACCATGAACTGCGGACGACCGACGGTTTCAGCGGCAGGAGAGTGACGAACCGCGAGTCCTCGTGCGGAACGGGTTGACGCTCTACGCGGGGCGGGCTACACGCGCCGCAACCTCACGGGGATGCCGAACCGATGCCGATCCAAACCAAACACCTCCCTCGTCCGATGTGCCTTGCGGGGCTCGCGCTGCTCTCGTTCGCCTGCGGCAGCTCTGGCTCGCTTGGTGGCGGCTTCTTCGTCACCCAGGCGGGTGCCGCTTGCACGATGGAGGAGACGGTCACTTGTGGAGCCGCCGGCGTTGCCTCAGCCGCGCTTGTCTGCACAAACGCCAAGTGGGAGGTGGCCTTGGTCTGCGAGTCCGGCACCGTTTGCGTGCAGACGCTGACAGGTCCGGCGTGCAGGAAAGCCGCTCAGGATGCGACAGACACGGCCGACGCCGTCTCGCCCGACACCGCCGACACCGGGGACGCAACAGACGAGACGGACACCGATTTTGGCGACTTCCTGGACGTTGCCGACTCTGACGGCAACGCGACCGACGAAGTGGCCGACGCCACCGACCTTGACGTCATCGACGCGATGGACGCGCCGGATGAGGTCGTGGCGGATACGGATGTCGCCGTCGACACGGACATGGGAACGCCGGTGGACTGCGTGGGCGGCTGCCCCGACGGCAAGGTCTGCAGCAGCAAGGGCGTCTGCGTGAATCAGATCTGCGCCGACGCGACCTTTGGCCCCGACGTGCAAAAATTCTCGACGTTGGAGATCAGCGCAGGCACTGAGGGGTGCGACGTCAATGGTGACGGAACACTTGACAATGCCATGGGCAAAGCTCTGAGTTCGCTGAACTTCCTGTTCAAGGCGAACAGCGCACTCAGCGAGCAGATCGCGTTGGGCAAGCTGGTGCTGTTGTTCGAGACCGACGCGTACCAGGCCGACGGCACCGAGTTCCCGCTGAACCTGCTGCAGGGCGACGCGGACCTGGCTGCGGGCTCTTGCGACTACACGAAGGCCAGCTGCAAGTACACGGTGCGTCCCGACAGCTATGACCTGGCCGCGCAGACGTTGGGGCCGTGCCCGGCCAAGGTGCTGTTTCCCGACGCCAAGATCATGACGCAGACGCTGAAGGCCGCGGCCAAGGGCAAGCGGTTTTCGCTGCCGCTGCTGACCTCGGGCCTGCCGCTGGGCATGACGGTGGTCGACCCGGCGTTCGAAGGTGACGTGTGGGCGGCGTTCGAGTGGACCTACTCGCAAAATGGCAAGCTTTGCGGGGTGTTGGCGTATGAAGACCTGCTCAAGGGCATCGACGCCGCGCCGGACTCCGTCATTCAGGCGTTGGGCGTGGGCGACAAGGCGGCCCTGAAATCCCTGATGAAGTCGATGTTCAAGGCCGACATCGACCTGAACGGCGACGGCACCAAGGACGGCATCTCTGTCGCTTTCCGCTGGTCGACTGTGCAGGCGACGTTGACGGGCTTCACCGCCCCCTGACGCCGCAGCGTGTGAGGACCGCCATGGGGACGTGCACCGACCCGGCCTCCCTCGCGCCGCCTGAACCGCCCGCCGACACGCTGTTCGGCTTCAACAGGAACATCTTCTACGCGGGCTTGGTCAGCTTTCTGACCGACACGTCGACCAAGATGGTTTACGCGATCATGCCGCTGTTCCTGATGTCGATCGGCGCGTCCAAAACGACGCTTTCGCTGATCGAGGGCATCGCAGAGAGCACTGCGGCCCTGGTCAAGACCGCTTCGGGCTTCTGGAGCGACAAGATCGGTCGCAACAAGCCCTTCATGGTCATCGGCTACGCCATCACAGCGGTCGTCACGCCCGTTTACGCCCTGGTTTTGTCGCCAGTGCAGGTGCTGGGGCTGCGGTTTGTCGAGCGGTTCGGCAAGGGTGTGCGCACAGCGCCGCGCGACAGTCTTGTGGCGGGGTCGGCGGCCAAGGGCGACATGGGGCGGTCGTTTGGGCTGCACAAGGCGATGGACAACAGCGGGGCGATTCTGGGGCCGCTGCTGGCGTTTGGGCTGCTGCTGGCGTTCCCGGAGGACTACCGCACCGTGTTTCTGCTGGCGGCCATCCCTGCTGTGCTGGGCGTGGTCACCCTCTTGTGGCTGATCCGCGAGGCGAAGAAGCCCGCCGCCAGCCTGTACAAGCGCTTCAGCTTCAAGGACTTTTCCGCCAAGTACTACCTGCTGCTGGCGATTGTGTTCGTGTTCACGCTGGGCAACTCGACCGATGCGCTGCTGCTGGTCAAGGCGAACGAGGTGGGCGTCAAGGTCGCCTACATCCCGTTGGTCTATCTGGTGTTCAACGCGGTGTCGGTGCTGGTGTCGGTTCCCATCGGCAAGCTGTCGGACCGCGTGGGGCGCGAAAAGGTCCTGGTGTTCGGCTATCTGGTCTACGCGCTGGTGTACTACGGCTTCGGGCGCGCGACGGACGTGGGCGTGGTGGTGGGGCTATTCGCGGCGTATGGCCTGTATACGGCGGCGACCGACGGCATTCAGAAGGCGTTCGTGGTCGAGCTGCTGGACAAGAACAAGCAGGGTACCGGTCTTGGCATCTACAACGCCCTGCTGGGCTTGACACTTTTGCCGGCCAGTCTGATCGCGGGGTTGCTGTACGACCGCGTGAATTCTCGCGTGCCGTTCTACTTCGGTGCGGCGATGGCGACGCTTGCGGCGCTGCTGATGGTGGCGTTTGGACTGGCGAATCGGCGGGCGCGTCGGGCGGTCTAGGTCGCGTCCGGGCGCCCGGTTGTGCGCGAGAACGAAGCAAACCCGCCGAAAGGCGCCTGCAGCTTGCGGCACCAAGCCGGAAGGGTGCGCTTGACCGGGGTTCGGCTGCGGCGTACACGCTTGCATCGACGTACGTTCGGCATGTCAGGGCAGCCAGTCGCGACGGGGGCTTTACCGCGTCCGACGAAACCCGGAGTTCCAAGCCATGAAGCGTCCCGTTCCGGTCGCAGTCGCCCTTGGGGTGTGTCTGGTGTTCGCTGTCACGGGATGCGGGGGGCGCAAGACGGCCAAGGCCGACGGCAAGCTGGAAACGAAGGTGGAAGCCGGGGCCGCAGCGACCCCGTTCACCACGAACTACGCCCTGACAGCCTACAACATGCTGTCTTTCATCGAAAATGACACGCTGGAAACGGCGATGTGCGGCGGGCCGTTCTATCCGGGCAGTCGCCAGCTTCCGGGGCAAAACACGGCGGCGTTCGACAAGGCGCGCGCGGCAAAGGTGGCCGCCGTCCTCGCGGATACGCGGGCGCTGGTTCAAGCGTGTCGGGACGCCCAGCCGGCGATGGCCAAACTCAGGGCCAGCTACACGAACTATCTGGACGAGCTACGGGAAGCCGACGAAAGCACCGTCAATTACGCCGGCGCGACGCTGCGGGCGCTGGTCGGCAACACGCTCAAGCAGGCCATCGCGCAGGCCGAGTACGAGGCACTGGCGAACCCGGAAACCCCGGCGGGCAAGGCCTTCACCGCGTCGTTCGTGGCCTATCTGGGGCTGGCCAAGGCGGTCGCGCTGGGTGCGCTGTACCTTGAAGACCTGAACCATATCGCGGGCTTCTCAGCGATCTGTCTGCAACGCGAGGCGGCCAATCCGCTGGCAGCCACGGCCAATGCTGCGTTCGATGCGGCGATGGAGCAGGACTTTGCCGACGCCGCGCGGGCGCTCGAACCGGTCGCGGCGGGGATCGCCAAGGTGCAAGACGGTCTGCGGCGTTTGGCGTCGGCAGACCACTACTTCGCGCGGGAAGCGATCGACTTCATGCAGACCGAAGTCGCGCGGCTGCAGCCCGTCGTCGCGGCTCTGGCGGTGCGGGAAGGGCTGACGGCACAGGACGTTGCCGACACCCGGCAGTTGTTCGACGGCTATGTCTGGTGGGTGGGCGAGCTGCGCGGCATCGTGGCCCAGACGGCCGCCGCCACGGACATCGTGCAGGTCGAGCGGCCGCGCACGGACTTCAACCCGTTTGGCGTGTCGGTGGCGTATGCCGACGGGTACACGCCGGGCAAGGACTATGGCAAGGCGGTGGGCGCACTGACCGACGCGCCGCAAGTCAGCCCGCCGACAGAGGAAGGGTATCTGTCCAAGGCCTGGGGCGGCGTCAAGACCGTGTTCGGCAAGGCCAAGACAGGCCTTGGAGTGGTCATCGACGGGACGGGCGTGGCGGTGTCGATCGTCTCGTCGGTCGGCACCGGCATCTACTACGGCAACTCGACCAGCGACATCGTCGACAACATCGGCGCCGCGGCGGAAGAGGCGGTCGACAACTACGACAAGGGCATGTCCGGCGCCAAGACGTTCAAGACCGCGGGCGAGTACATCGAGGCAGTCGAGCAGGGCGCGGGCGACATGGCAGGCGCGGCGGTTGGCGGCACGCTGTCGTGGGGGGCCAAGAAGGCGGGCGCCTCGACAGAGACCCAGAAGTCCATCGCCAGCTGGTCGGGCTGGGCGGCGGGCGGCATCACCAAGATCTCGGTGGGCATGTTCACGGGCATGGCCAAGGGCATCTACAAGGTCAGCAGCAAGGAATCGTCGACGGCCGACGTGGTCGCGGGCATCGTGGACATCGGACTCAGCGCGATCGGCAGCAGCAAGGTCCTGCTGAAGTCCAGTCAGATTCCGGGGTTGGTCAAGGGTTCCTACCAGGGGATGAAGGAGCTGGGACGGTCCATCCTGAACCTTGGCAGATCTGCCGCCAACGTAGCAGAACGCAAAGAGATTGAAGCTTCCATCCGCGCCACACTTGCGGCCGGGAATCTTGCGCCGGCGGCGATCAATCGGCTGATGACTGACAGCGTCCGGCTGGAGATCGCCGAGGCCACGGCCAAGGCGCTTGCCGAGACCCGTGGGCAGATCATGACCAAGCTCCGCGACCTGATCGCGTCGGGTGGCAAACAGTGGTGGGTCGACCTGAAGGGCACCATCACCAGCTCGTGGACCGACTTGGTCAAGAAGAGCTTCGTTCGGGGCGGCCAAGGCTACCTGGATGCCGGCACCACGGTCATGGGCGCGACCGTCGGCGAGTACGTCGAGAATCTCGTCGCGGCGGGTGCCAGAGACGGATGGCTCTCCGATTTTGTCAACGAGGCCATCGCCATCGCCCCCGACCCCGGTCAGGTTGACGGCAAGTATACTGGCGGCCTGCTGGTCCAGAACATCGATATTCCGCCGGGTTCAGAGAAGACGGCCGAAGAGGCCAAGTGCCGCGAGGCTTTCCTGCAGATGAAGGGCAAGACCATCCCGCTCAACCTGGCCGTCGACGCCACCAACGGCCAGGCCACCATGACCAACCAGAAGGGCTCGACCACCGGTACCTGCTCGTACAGCAACGGAAAACTGACGGTCAGCGTCAGCAGCGAGGGGTCGACCCTGACCATGTCGGGCGTCGCCAAGCTTCGCAAGGAGGGCGGCGTCAGCCTGGCCGGTTCGTGGCGCCTGCCGTTCAAGGGGTCCGCCATCCTGCTGACGGGCACATGGACCGCCACCAAAGGCAACTAACCAGCCGTGTGGACTACGCTTCTCGACACGCAGTGGCTGGGCCTCCACGTCGTACTTGACGCCTATCGCACTTGCCTCTACGCCGGGGCCGGGCTTGGCGTGCTGCTGGCGCTGTGGCTCGCGCATCGTCGCGGCTTGCCGGTGGGGCGCTCTGCCGCCGTGCTGTTGCTGGCCGCTGCGGCGATTCCCGTGGGGGCACGCGCTCTGGTCGTCGCGACCGATCCCGACCGGTTCGTCGCCGACCCAAGCCTGATGTTCCGCCTTGGACTCGTGGACTTCGCCCTGTACGGTGGACTGATGGCCGCGGTGGTCGTCGGTCCATTGGCAGCCTGCGCGCTGCGGGTCGAATTGTGGCGATTGGCAGACTCGGCGGCGCCCGGCATCGCGCTGGGCATCGCCATGGCCCGATTCGGCTGCTTCTGTGAAGGCTGTTGCTTCGGCGTCGCCAGTGACGGCCCCCTTGCGGTCACTTTTCCGCTGGCCAGTCCCGCTCACGCCGCCCAGCTGATTGAGGGAACGGCAGGCCTGCTGGGACCCGTGACCCCCGTGCTGCCCACGCAACTGTTCGAGGCGACCGGGGCCCTGACCTGCGGCCTGCTGGTACTGGGTCTGATGCAAGCGCGCAAGTGGCCGGATGGTGTGGCGTTCCTGGTCATAGCCGGGGGGGTTACGATCGTTCGGTTGGCGGTCTTTCCGCAGCGGTGGGTCGAGCCGGAATTTGTTGCTCCCGCATGGACTTATCCTGTGATGTATGTGGTCTTGCTTGCGGTTTGCCTAGCGCTATTGGCGACAAGGCTGCAGGCGCGACGTGCCCCGACCGTGACTGGGCGTGGGTAGGGAAACGGCTCGGGTATCCGGCCAAATTTGCGGGTGAATCCGCGCTTGACGGCCCTGATGCGGGTCAGTAGCGTCCGTTCCTTAAGTGGCGTGCCTGCACGTCGAGGGGGAACCGATGCGACAGGTGACTGGACTGGCCCTGACGATGTGGTTGGCGGCCGTGGCCGTGGGGTGCGGCACCGCAGCCGTGAGCACGGGCACCGATTCAAGTTCCGACGCTGCCGTTCCCAACGACGTGACCACGCCAGACACGACGGCCGACGACGCCTTGGGCGACATCACTGCCGCCGACGCAGGCGAAACTGCGGAAGATGCCGACGCTTTCGTCCCAGACGTCGACGCCGCAGCAGACAACGGCACTGTCGATGCAGAGCCCAATGCCGATGCGGGAACCGGGGACGTGGATGCAGAGGCGGAGGTCGATGCGGTTCCGCCAGTCTCTGTGGCTGTCGCGTGTGCTGCATTCGGCGTCGCCAACTGCGAGCGCCAGTTCACCTGTTCGCCCTACGGCGCGGGCCTGTTCTATGCCGACGAGGCCGCCTGCAAGCTGGAGGTCGCCGCGGCGTGCGAGGTCACGCTGGGGTTGCCCGATGTTCTGACGCCGCCGTCCGAGATCCTCGCTTGTGCGTCCATGCTGTCCGGGCAGAGCTGCGACGCCTACTACGGGACGACCATTGTGGGCACCTGCGGCCTGTCGGGCGGCAAGCGCCAGCTCGGCGCGGTCTGTGCGGAAGGGGCGCAGTGTGCCTCGCGCCATTGCGGCGGGTCGGTGCCGTGGAATGCGCAAGCGCCCGACTTCTGTGCGGTCTGCATTCCCGTGGTCCAGGCCGGCGAGAGCTGCGCCGAGGCGGTCGAGTGCGCGTCGGGAAGCGAGTGCACCGACGACGTCTGCGTGCCCATCTCGCCCACGAACGGCCCGTGCGACGCCACCCATGTCTGCCCAGCCACCAACTTCTGCGTCTCAGGCCACTGCGCGACGGCCCTGAAGGCGGGGGCCGTGTGCAACCCCGACAGCGACGGCTGCGACATCCTCGGGGGCCTTTATTGCGAACCGACCAAGGGCGTGTGCGAGTCGATGGTGCTCGCAAAGGCCGGTGAGCCCTGCGGTTTCGACGACAAGACGTACGCCCTCATCCTTTGCGGGGGCGGTGCGACCTGCGTAGAGGTCGACCCGGTCGCAGGCACCTTCGTTTGCATGGCGACTGTGGGCGAGGGGGCCAAGTGCGACACCCAGGCCGGCCCGGACTGCAACAGCGGTTTCCAGTGCATGGGTTCGTGCATCAAGGAAGATCCGCTGCTCTGCAAGTAGGGGCTTGGCAGCGGTTGCGGACTTCGACAGACCGGAGGTCGCTCCAAACGAAAAAGGGGTTGCACCTTGCGGGTGCAACCCCTTGTTTCTACTAGGCTCCGATGCGCGGACTCGAACCGCGGACCCGGTGATTAACAGTCACCTGCTCTACCAACTGAGCTACATCGGAATCGCGACCGGGCGGACCGGTCGAGCGCGGGGCAGGTTAGGGCAAGCCGCCGTGGGCTGTCAAGACCCGACGCAACCATCGGACCGGCCCGCACAGGCCGTCGAGCCGCAGACGAATGCGAGAGGGAAGGGTGCTGCACCCGTTGTCCGGTCCACGAACTCCACGTTCCTGTGACCCCGCCGGCCGCCTCTGACCGCGTCACGGCCTGCTTTGCGACGGCTGCCGGTCGCTGGGGCGCTTCCCGGAACTGATCTCGCCACTTTTCGCTTCGTTGCAGGGACAGAGGGTGACAGTTTGGGCGCGCGCTCCTACACTTCGACGACCATGCCGCCTCCCCCTCCCGCCCCTGCCGCAAACACGAAAGCCAAGCAGGTGAGTCTGCTGCGTGCGGGTCCCGAGCTCGACGACCACTTGGCCTCGGGCCGCCTGCGCACCGTGTACGTGGTGACATCGGGCGAAGTCGAGCGCAAGAACAACGAGGACCGGCCCGGCGCCGACCCGCAGGCGCTGCTGGACACCGCGCGCAAGATTGAGGCGGCGGCGCTGCAAGGCGGCGATCCGACGCTGGATCTGGTCAAGATCGACTACATCGACGGCGACTTTCAGGGCACGGGCGTTCACGCCTTGATCACCCACGAGGCGCGGTCGATGTCGCTATTTGGCGGTCGGCGTGTGGTGTCGATCGTGCACGCCGACGACCTGGACTTCGACGGCAAGGCCAAGGGCAAGGGCGCCAAGAGCAAGGCCAAGGCCGCGACGGGCGACATGGACCCTCTCGAGTGGCTGCTGCAGTCGATCGACCCGCAGGCGCCGGCCCCGTACGTTCTGATCTTCGTCGCAGAGCACTTCGACCGCCGCAAGCGGGCGTACAAGGCTGTGGTCGATGCGGGCGTGCTGGTCGAGGTGCCGCCGATGACGGAGGCGACGCTGCAGGAGTACCTGGAGACCACTGGCGCACCGTACGGCATTTCGGTCGAGAAGCGGGCCGCCAACGTGATGTGGAATCGCTTGGGCGGGTCGGATGCGGCCCGGCTGCGGCAGACGGCCGACCGGTTGCTGCTGGACGCGGGCAGCAAGGGGTGCGTCACCGTCAAGTCGGTCGAGGAGACGGTGCCGCTGGACCGGGACGCCGCCGTGTGGGCCATTACCGACGCCATCGTGGACGAGGACGTGACGCGCGCGCTGACGGTGCTGGACCTGCTGCTCGAACATGTGGCGCCGTCGCATCGGGACGGAGAAGTCTTTCGTATCTTGGGCTTCCTGAACAGTCACTACACCAAGCTGCTGCGCGTGGCCTCGGGGTTGGCCCGCAGCAAGTCGGAACAGGCGATTGCCGCCGACCTGGGCATGGAGACTTGGAAGATGGGGCGGCTGATTCGTCAGGTGCGGGCGATGAAGCCCGGACGTCTGGAGCGGGCGATTGCGGCCATCGACGCCGCCGACATGATTGTGAAATCCAGCGGCATGGGCGATCGCAAGGCCTCGACGACGCGCTGGATGGAACAGCTGCTGCTGTCTCTGGCCCGGGGAGCCAACCTGCGCATCGAGCGTGAGCGCGGTATCCTCGACACGCTGTGAGGTCGCGCAACCCTGTGCCACGCCTCGTCTTTGTTCCGAAACCCGCCTTCTCTTTCACCGCGAGGTCCCGGCTTGCCGACTGTCGTCATTGAACGCTTGTCCCTGGGGGCGATGCAGAACTTCGTCTATCTGCTGGTCCCTGCCACGCCTGGGCGTCTGGCCGTCGTCGACCCGGCGTGGGAACCCGAGACGCTGCTGCGACGGGCCGATGCGCTGGGGCGCCCCATCACCGACATCGTGCTGACCCACCATCACCACGACCACACCAATGCCGTTGCGGCGCTGCTGTCCCGCCATCCGGCGCGTGTGCACGTGCAACGGACCGAAAAGCCGTTTCTCAAGGGACAGCCGTGGGAGCTTGACCTCGTCTTTCACGAACCCGATGACACGTTGGAGCTGGGGGGCGATGCCAAGGTCCAGCTGCTGCACACGCCGGGGCACACGCCGGGGTCTCAGTGTTTGCTGGTGGAAGACCAGCTGCTGACGGGCGACACGCTGTTCGTCGATGGCTGTGGACGCTGCGACTTGCCGGGGGGCGACCCGCGGCAGATGTTCGCGAGCCTGCAGCGGCTGGCGCACCGACTGCCCGGGACGACGCGGATCCTGCCCGGTCACGACTACGGCCCGACACCCGAAGCGATCTTGGCCGACCAACGCCGCACGAATCCCTATCTGGAAGAGCGGACCCTTGAAGAATTCATGGCTTATCGGATGTAGCCTCTGCCTGATGTGGTCGGGCTGGCACAATGTGGGACGGTGTGGTCCGAAGTGAATCGGCCAGACACTTGTCGAATGGTCGCGGGACCGCCATAAGGGCACATATGCCTGACGGCGGAGACCGGACCTGATGGAACCGATGAAGGCAGTATTCGCAGCAATCGTGCTGGGGTGGAAGGGGCGCGACCTCGGGAGGGCGTGGCCTTGGCGCGTGCGGGTCTACCTGTTCTTGTCGTGGATGGTCCTGAACGCCTATGCCCTGAAACGGCACACTCGACCGTTCAGTTTGCTGTCGCCTGTGGCCCGTGAGGGGCTGCTGGTCTACATGAGTCGGCACCCCTCGCCCTATGTGCGACGCATGGTGCGGTGGTGGAAGCAGCTGGCTCTGGTGAGTGCATGCTAGCCGCAGACAGCACAAAAGACGTTCACGAGTCTGCGGACTTCGTGATTGTCGGCTCGGGGGCGGCCGGGGCGACTTGTGCGCGTTGGCTCTCGGCCGCCGGCCGGTCGGTGCTGGTGATCGAGGAGGGCGGACCTGCGCGGGCGGCGCGCGGCGAGGGCTATGAAGCCTCGACCCGCCTGTACCGCAACGGCACCAGCGCGATGACTTGGGGCCGCGACGCCATGCACATCCTGCAGGGGCGGTGCGTCGGCGGTTCCACGGTCGTGTCGGGTCTGGTCATGGAGATGATGCCGCACGACGTCTGGCAGGAGTGGGTGCAGGCCGACCCGCGCTGGGAGCAGCGGCTGCCGTGGGACGACCTGATGCGGGCGCATGAGCGGATGGACGCAGAGCTCTCCGTCGAGAAGACACCCCGCGAGCTGTGGGGAGAGGGCGGCGCGGGACTGCTGCGCGGACTGATGGGACAGGCCACGCCGACGTGGCGGGCGACGCCGGGCTGCCAGGGCTCGGGCAGGTGCTTTCAGGGGTGCCCGCACGGAGGAAAGGCCAGCGCCGACGTCACGTTGCTGCCGCGGGCCGAGAAAGCCGGCGCACGGGTGATTCCCTGGTGTCGGGTCGATCGGGTCGAGATCGCACAAGGAGTGGCGGTTGCGGTGCACGGCAGGTTCAGCGCAGGCGGCAAACTGGTGGCGCGAGCCAAGGTTGCGGTCATCCTGGCTGCCAGCGCCCCCGGAACTGTCGCCCTGTTGCACCGCAGCGGCGTGAAGAACGTCGGGGAAGGCTTTCAGGTCCATCCCGCGGTCGCGGTTGCCGGCTTGTTCCCACGGCCGATGAGCGCTGGCCCCGAGGCGACCCACGCGATGGAGAGTTTTGCCTTCCGTGACCAAGGGTTGAAGCTCGAGAGCGTGCGGCTGCCGACGTCGTCGCTGGCCCAGCGCGTGCCGGGGGTTGGCCGCCAGCTGGACCAGCGCATGCAGCAACTGCCCTTCATTGGTTCCTGGAACGTGCTGCTGCGGGCCGAGGCGCGGGGCAGGGTGCGGCGCGGTCTGTTGGGCAGCTGGATTCAGTACGTGCCGACGGATGAAGACCGGCGCAAGCTGCTCAAGGGCATCGCGATTCTCTCAGAGGCGATGCTGCGCGACGAAGCGCTGGAGGTCTGGCCCGGCGTGCACGGCGCACCGGAGACGTTGACCCGACCCAAGCAGGCCCAGGACATCGCATCGATGGCTCCCGTCGCCGGGGCGGTGCCATTGTGGAGTGCACACTTGTTCTGCGGTGTCCCGGTCGATAACCAGTTTCAAGCGTGCGGCATCGGCAAGCTGGTGGTGGCGGACTCGTCGTTGTTCCCGTCCAACCTGGGCGTCAGTCCGCTGGCGACCATCATGGCCGTGGCGACCTTGATCTCCGACCGCTGGGCCGGGGCCTGACGGCGGCAAGCGAAGTTACCGGCGCATCAGCAAATCCAGAACAGCGGCGCGGCATTGGGCGTGCAGGCGGGCGACTTGCCCGGGCTCTGGCGTGCGTGCAGCCTGTAGCAGCATCCCTTCCGTCAGCGAACGCAGCAGTGTCGCGGTCCGCATGGGGTCCGGGGCGTGCCAAGCGTATTGCACATGACCGCGGGTCAACAGATTCTCCAACAACAGGCTGCGGCGGGCGTCGACGGCGTCCAGACGGTCGGGCGTTCCCCACGCGTCCAGCGCGCGTCCTGAGGTCAGGGCGACATGCATCAAGTACGGCCGGCGCGGGTCCGTCGCGCCCTCAAAGAGCACGGACAGCCAGCGGTTCAAGTGTTCGCGGGGGTCACCAGATGGGTCCGCCAGCGTCGCGTAGGCTGCATCCAGTGGGACCGCAGCGCGATCGGCCAGAGCGTCCAGCAGGCCTGCCCGGTCGTGAAAGTGATACAGAACCAAGGACTTGGTGACCTGTGCGGCATCGGCGACATGCTGAACGGACAGCTCAGTCAGGCCATGGCGGACGCAAGCCTCGAGGGCAGCGTCAAGCAAGCTGTTGCGGCGTTGGTGACCGCGAAGTTGGGGGCGTACAAGGGGCGACGTCATGTGGGCCGACGACCTCCAAGCAGCGCAACTGCCTGAGAAGGCAACCATCACCGGGGCGCGGCGGCGCGTCAAAAGAAATACCGCTTTCCCGCAGTGTCCGACAACGGTACTGTTACAGTCCCAATAGCGGACAGAGTGAGGTGTGCGGTGCTCCGGACCGGCGTGTTCATCGATCCTGAATGCCTGCTGCACGACCCGGGGCCCGGTCACCCGGAGAGTCCGCAGCGGTTGCAGACGCTGTTGCAGCTGTTGCGGCGCCAGGACATCCGCCACCTGCCCCACACCATGTTCCAGGGGCGACTCGCCACCCTGCTCGAGGTGCAGCGCGTCCACACGCCGGCGTACGTTCACCGCGTTCAGCAGACGGAGGGGCTGCGCGTTCGCCTCGACAACGACACGATCACCAGCGCGCGCAGCTACGATGCGGCGTTGCGGGCTGCCGGCGGGGCTCTAGCGGCCACCGAGGCCGTGATGGCGGGGCAGGTCGACAACGCCATCGTGCTGTGCCGACCGCCGGGACACCACGCTGAACCCGACCGCAGCATGGGCTTCTGCATCTTCAACAACGTCGCCATCGCCGCTCGCCACGCGCGGGAGGTCCTGGGCGTGCGCCGGATCGCCATCGTCGACTTCGATGTTCATCACGGTAACGGAACCCAGGCAGCTTTTCTGCAGGATCCCAGCGTGTTGTACATTTCGACGCACATGTTTCCGCATTTCCCCGGCACTGGCGCGGCGACCGAAATGGGCGAGGGGATGGGGCGCGGGCGCACGCTGAACATTCCGCTCGGTCGCAACCATGGCGATGCCGAGTACGACGCGATCTACGGTTCGCTGGTGTCGCGCGTGCTCGAGGGTTTTCGGCCGGAGCTCATCCTCGTTTCCGCCGGGTTCGACATCCTGTCCGGCGACCCGATGGGCGGTATGGCCGTCACGTACGATGGTGTGCTGCGGATCGTGGGGCATCTGGTCAACGCTGCCGAGCTGCTGAGCAAGCATCGCATCGTCATGGTGCTCGAGGGCGGTTACACGGGCGAAGGCCTCGAGCAGGGCGTGCTGGCCAGCCTGGAGGCGATGACACAGACGATTCGTGTCTCCGATCCGGGACCGTTGGTGCACCTGCCGCTGGGGGATGCGGCAAGGTATCTCGACATCTATCGAGAATTCTTTACGATTTAGCATCTTCTTGACGACAAGGGGCGGCCGCCCCCCAACGTGGTGGCGTCGCCTTGAACCCAGCCGCTCCGGGCGCGTATGCTCGCGCCGTTGCGCGCGTGGGTGCGTGCGGCTGCAGATCAGCGCAAGCGGAGTTGGCGCGACCATGACGGAAGGGCAGGAACCACTCGGACCGCGCATGTGCCCGCTCTGCGGAGAGCGCACGCACGCCGAGGCCTGTCCCAAGGACGGCCAAAAGACCGTCACGGCGCCGCCAGCACCCCTGGACCGCGTGGGCGGCATCATCGCGGGCCGCTACCGTGTGGTCGAACTGTTGGGTCGCGGCGGATTTGGCGATGTTTACAAGGCCTTTCACGTCGGCACGCACGAGAGTGTCGCGCTGAAGGTCCTGCGCCCCGAGCTGCACGCCGAAGCCAAGGCCATCGACCGCTTCACCGCCGAAGCGCGGATGAGCGCGTCGCTGAAGCACCCGAACACCGTGAGAGTCTTCGATTTTGGCACCACGCCCGAGGGCGACCTGTACCTGGCGATGGAGTTCCTCGACGGCGTGTCCCTCGACGAGCTGCTGGAAGACCAGGGCAAGCTACCGCCCCTGCGCGCCGTCCATCTGATGGCGCAAGTGCTGAAGTCGCTGTCGGAAGCCCACCGCCGCCAGATCATTCACCGCGACCTGAAGCCGGAAAACATCTTCGTGGTCGAGCTTGCGGGAGAGAAGGACTTCATTCGCGTCATCGACTTCGGCATCGCCAAGTTCTTGCGCGAGAACATGAACTTGACTCAGGTTGGGTCGATTCTGGGCACGCCGTACTGCATGAGCCCTGAGCAGATCCGCTCTGAGACGTTGGACGGCCGGTCGGACCTCTATGCCGTGGGCGTGGTGCTGCACCGCTGCCTGACCGGTCACTATCCTTACGACAGCGAGAATGCCTTTGCCGCGCTGGCCGGTCACCTCAACGAGCCGGTGCCGAAAGCTGAGGCGCCGGGCGTGGATGCCGAGCTGCAGGGCATTGTGATGAAGGCGCTGCAGAAGGACCGCAAGCAACGTTTCGCTGACGTCGACGCGATGCGTGCGGCGCTGGATGACTGGACGGAGCGGACGCGGCGCGACCAGAAGGCGGCTGCGGAGGCCGATGAACTCAAGACGCAAGCCTTGGACATTCTGGTGCCGCTGCCTGACGCGAACGGCGATGCGGCGACGCAGGCGATGGACGTCCTGACCCCGGAACGTCTGGCCCAGGCCCTGGCCGCAAGTACTGGCAGGCAACGCAAGTCCTCGCCGCTGGTTGAAGGTCCGTCGGCTCCCACGGCCGTCGCGGCACCTTCGGCGGCGGTTGGGGTCACAGACACCACGGTCTCCGCCCCACTTCCTTCCTCACCCAGCGGCCCCTCGCCGAGCATCGCGATCACACTGATGCCCGGCATGGTGCCGCCGCCCGTGGCCCCGGCCGGTGGGTCTGGGCCGCGCCACGACCCGGATGCGACCCGTGTCGGCCTTGAGGCGTTGCCTGACCCAATCGGCCGCAAGCTCGGGCGCGCGCTGCCCAGAGTGTCCAGTGAAAACGCAACCGTCGCACTCGACATCATTCGTCCGCTCGATCCATCTGCCGAGACGGTCTACTCCGAAGTCCTGCCGCAGCAGTCCACCACGGTGCACAAGGCTCGCGTGGTGTCGAAGGTGGTTCCGCGACGGAGCAGCGTGCTGATGTGGGGTGTTGGGCTTGCGGTCCTGATGGCCGCGGGCGTGGCCACGGGCGTGGTGCTGGCCAACCTCTCGGACCAGAGGGTCGCACCGCCGACCGTCGTCCCTGCGGTTTCCCCTGCCGCACCGATGGCCGTTGCGCCGTCCCCCGCACTGCAAGCGACTCGACCAACCGGAGACGACGACGCCCCCCCGCCGGAAGACCCCGCAGTCGCTCAAGCACTGGTCACAGCTGGCAGCGTGCCGGTTCCGCTGCCTCTCGCGCGCACGCCGACGACCGCATCAGTCCCGAAGTCCGCACGTGAGGCCGTCCCTGCGCCTGTTGCCCCGGTCGTCCCCGATCCGTGCAGCGGCACAGAGGGTGACAAGGCGTGGTGCATCTCGTGCCCGGCGGCGCAACAACTCTCCGCTCGCTCCAAGTGGTTTTGCGGCTGCAAGGAGGCCCGGGGTGAAACGGATTCGCTCGCGTGGTTCTGCGAGTGCCGGTTCCCCAAGGAGCAACACGCGGTCGGCTCGCCGGCGTGGTGCAAGTGCAACGGTGGCGATCCGGCCTGTCAGCAGGACTGAAAACCCCTGTGCAGACTGGGGATGATCAGTTCGAGCCCATCTCCGACAATCCCGCGCATCCCAACTCTTCGCCGGCGTCGCACGCCTTGCGGTAGAGCTGTTCGGCACGCTTGCGGTCCTGGGAAAGGCCGTCGCCGGTCGCGAAGGCACGCGCCAGCTTGACGCAGCTCAGGGCGTGCGAGCCGCGGCAGGCCTTGTGGTAGAACGGCCACGCCTGCCCGCGTGCACCGGCACCGCCTTGTTCGTAGCGCGCGGCCACTTGGGCGCAGGAGGGCGCGTGACCGTACTCGCAGGCTTGGGTGTAGAGTTCCATCGACTTCTTGCGGTCGACCTCGACGCCGCGGCCTTCGTCGTAGGCGACGGCCCCGTAGGTGCAGCCGCGGGCGTAACCGGTCTTGCACGCCTTGAGGAACAGCTCGACCGCGCGTTCGCCGCTCTGGGCGACACCGGCACCGCGCTCACACGCTTGACCCATGCGGACGCAGCCTTCGCCGGCGTTCAGCTCGCAGGCGCGGGTGAAGTACTCGAAGGCCTTGCCGTCTGACGCTTCGACGTCCCGTCCCGCCTCATACATGCCGCCCAGGCTGGCGCACCCGGGGCCGTAGCCGGAGTTGCAGGCAAGGTTCAGCAGCTCGAGCGCCCGGGCCCCGTCACGTGGGACCGGTCCGCCTGCCGCGATCAGCTCGGCCAGTTGGGTGCACGCGCGCATGTCGCCGCCTTTGCAGGGGGCTTCGTACAGGTTGGCGGCGGTGGACTTGTCGCGGGGACCGGCCTCGCCGCTCTCGAGCAACAGACCGGCCTCGGTGCAGCTGGGCATGTCGCCCATCGCGCAGGCGCCGCGGAAGAGCTGCAAGGCGCGCGGCATGTCCTGGACCGGGCTGCCGGGGGCGCGGCGCAGGTGGCCGGCGCGCACGCAGGCGGGGATCTTGCCCTCTGCGCACAGCTTGTCGTAGAGGCGGACGGAACGCACAAGGTCGATGTCGACGTCGGTGCCGGTCTCGAGTCGCTGGGCGGCCTCGTCGCAGGCGACCGTCCCCTGAAGACACGCCTGCTCGAGATCGGCGGGCGACGGGCGTTCGACGTGAGGTGGGTCGCGTCCGCTGGTCACCCGATTTCCGCCGCACGCGACCGTCGCTGCACAGGCAACCGCCACGGCCAGGCCCTTCAGCTGCAAGCTCCGAAGACCATTCGCCATCACGCGTTCTCCCCTGGACCTGCAACGGCCCGGCGTTCCGGGCAGGTTAGAAGGGTGAGGGCGGATGTGCAACGTCAGGCGCAAACGGGGCGGCGTTACGCGTTGGGGTCTGGGTCGGCGCTGTCCGGCGGTGGGGGCGGAGCGGGTGCCGGCATTGCGGGTGAGACGCCGGGGCGGCGGACAGATGGGCCGGGCGGCGGCGGCTCAGGAGGGGGCAGCGGAGCACCGTGGACGCCAGGTGCCAGAGCGGGCGGTGGGACGGCGTAGACCAGTGGGATGCTCAGCGCG
Organism: uncultured Enterobacteriaceae bacterium; assembly: GCA_964447285.1. GTDB lineage: Bacteria > Myxococcota_A > UBA9042 > UBA9042 > UBA9042 > CAJBNH01. The sequence continues at coordinate 74,765 of CAYURO010000019.1, forward strand.
GGGCCGTAGGGCGAGGTCGCGAGAGGGGCGTCTGTCTCGGCGAGGGGGCGGGGTCCGACCATCCCGGCCTCGGCAAGGATTTGTCTTGGTGTCTTCATAAACTTCGGCCCCCATCAATAGTTGAATGCAGGAAGGTCAAGTAGAAGATGACATGTAGCGCTGCCGACCGCGCCTCTGGAACGAGGTGGTAGCACACCTGCCTGCCGAACTTCACCTTCTGACGACTTGACACTGAACAGATGTTCAGTCACGGTGGCGGTATGGCGCGTCTTCTTCCCCTACGCCCGTTTGCCGCCTTTCAGCCGCCCGGTCTCGAGCGGTCGCCGGCGCAAGCCCCGCTCAGCTTTGACGATCTGGTCGGCCGCATCGTCGAGGTCACGGGGTCGGGCACGTCGGCACAGGCGACCTGGGCGGCGGGGCTGGTGGCGCAGGCGCAGCGCATCGGCGAGACGGTGGCGTGGTTGCTGCCGGTTGACGGGGCGCTGTATCCCCCTGATCTGGCGTTGCAAGGCATCGACGTTCAAGCGCTGGCGGTGGTGCGGCTGCCCGATCGCCCGGCGCTGCTGAAAGCCGCGGACGTGCTGCTGCGCTCGGGCGGTTTCGGTCTGTGTGTGGTCGATCTGGACGATGCGGCGCAGAGGCCGACCCAAGGCGAACCCCCCAAGCCTGGTGCCAAGATCCGTCAGGTCACGGACAAGCGCTTGGCCCACGGACAGCCCTCTGACGGACGGCCCTCTGACGGACAGCCCTCTGACGGACAGCTGGCTCGGCTGTTGGGGTTGGCGCAGAAACACGGTGCGGCGGTCGTGTTCCTGACCTCGGGGCGCCAGCCGCTGGGGTCGCTGGTGTCGCTGCGGATCGAGGTGCGGCGGCATCGGCGGCTGGTGGGCGTGGCGGGGGGCGAAAAGGGTCAGGGCGACGAGTTCGCGGTGGTGACGCAGGTGACGAAGGACAAGCGCCGCGGCCCCGGACCGGTGCAAGAGGAGGCGTGGCGGGGGCCGGAGGGGATGGGGTAAGGCACGCGGTCTCGAGACCTCCGGGGGAACAGGTGAGACCGGTCTCGAGACCAGAACCTCGATTACAACCCATTGATCTTGAAGAAATCTTGTGTTGGCACGGTCCATGCTCAGGCAAAGTCCAGTGTTGACGGATGCAGATCCGATCGCTAGTTTCATCTGCATGAGGACAACCTTGAACATCGACGAGCTCCTTCTGGCCCAAGCACAGCACATTCTGGGGGTTCCCACCAAGACCGAGGCCATTCACGAGGCCTTGCGCCAGATCGTGCAGCGCGATGCCGGCCGTCGTCTGCTCGAGCGGCAGGGCTCGGTTCCCGATGCATGGGCGCCGGCGCGACGTTCGAGGCCGGGCGACCCGGAGCGAGAGGGCGCATGATCCTGGTCGACACAAGCGTATGGATCGACTGGCTGGCCAACCGCCCGGTCACCTTCGACCTTGCGGGCGCGCTCGACGAACGGCAGGTGGCGATCCATCCCGCGGTCTATGGCGAGCTGGCGCTGGGGCATCTGGGGCCGGACCGTGCCGCGATCCTCAGGGAGTTGGCGACCTTGCCGACGCTCGTGCCGGTGCGCGACGGCGACGTCCTGGACTTGGTGGACCACCACGGGCTGCAGGGCACCGGTATTGGTTGGGTGGATGCGCATCTGCTGGCGGCCTGCCATCGCATCGGAGCGACCCTGTGGACGCACGACAAGCGTCTGGCCGCCCAGGCGAAGCGACTGCACCGGGACGAATCGACCCGGGCATGATGCGGATCGTCCTGACTTGACGCGGCTCGCCCCGACGCGTCGTGATTCGTCGCGACGGAACGCCTCAGCCCGCCAGCACCCGCGCCACCGCAGCCGGCGGCACCAACCGCCAAATCACCTCGCCGATCAGATAGCTGGCCCCGTTGGCGCCCAGCGCGACCGCCCAGGGCCACTTGCCGCCCCAGTGCCGCATCCACAGTGCCTCGATGACGACGATCGACACCTCGCAGGCCCGCACGAAGCTGGACTCGCTGGCGGCCACTTCCGGACTGGCCAGCGCGCGAAAGGCGGGGATCAGCACGAACCACAGCACGGGATGGGTGATGCCGGTGGCGCCGAACGCGACCCAGAAGCGGCCGGGGACGCTGAAGCGCAGGTAGATTGGGATCTCGACCAGCTGCGTGACCGTGAACGCCGCGAGCCACAAGGCGATGTACCCCAGCGTCATGGTGTCTCCGCAGTCGCAACGGGGGATGCGCCAGACACGGCGGGCCGATACCCGCGACCGATGCCCAACCGGACCAGCGCGGCAAACACCGCCACTGCCGACACGAGGATCAGCGCCAGGAACAGGTTGGCGCCGTAGAACGCCTGACCCTGCGGCCAGAACGTGGGCAGGGCGCCCAGGATCAGCGCAAAGCACGGCAAGCCGAAGGCCACCGCGGGGTTGCGCGGGAACAGCCGGAACATCGCCACCAGCGTCACGGGCATGGTCGCCTGGAACAGCAGCAGGCCGAGGATCAGCGCCCAGGGCGTGCCGCCACCAAACGCGATCAGGGGCGCCGACAGCAGCAGCACGCCCACACCGGTCTCGAGCCAGCCCCAGCGGTCCGACGCAAAGCCGCCCAGCAGCTTGCCCGTGAACGCGGCGGCGGGCAGGCCCAGCGCGATCACCAGCGTGCGCGGCGTGTCGAACGGCGCTGCGAAGCCCACGAACGACCGCACCGTCACCGACAGCAGCAGCAGCCCCAGCACCAACGCGGCGGCGCCCCACGGCAGGTTGGCCGGCAGTGCGCGACCTTCGCGCGGCGTCTCGTCGGGCACCCGCCACCAGGCGACGACGGCGATCGCCGCGGCCATGACCAAGGCCAGCGGCCACGACGGCGTCTCCCAGCCGCGCCCCCAGGCAAGTCCCAGTGCCAGGCCCACGGCGCCGGGTGCCACGAACAGGCCGGCGGGTGCCGCAAGTCCGTGCGAGTGCTGCAGAACCAGCGATCCCGCGCCGACGTGGAACAGCGCGTTGCCCAGACCGGCCGCGACCAGCGTTGCCCAGGGCGAGACCGCCACCGACAGCGCCGCGACGCCGCACAGCGCCAGCCCCGCCAGCAACGCCGCCCGCGCCAACCGCCAGCGGTCAAGGGCCAGACCCAGCGGAAACTGCAGCGCGAATGCGGCAATGTCATAGGCCAGGATCAGCGCGAAGGGTGTCAGCCAGCCCTGGTTCAGCTGCCGGGCCACGACGAACACCGACGACACGGTGGTCAGGTCGACGCACAGGTGCACGGCGCCGTAGAGCGTGGGCAGGCCAAAGGTCAGGCGGCGAGAGATCATGGGGCGGAGACCCGGGCCGGAGTCAACGGCAAGTCCAGCGGCAAGAGCGCAAACGGCAAACGCATGGCGAGGCTCCTGACGGATGGCGGAATTCTCTCCGACCGTGCGACGGTACGCCCGGCCGGGACGGCGTTCAAGGTCTGGGACGCTTGTCAGTTCGGCTGGATCCATTCGCCGGGATCCTGTACTTGGCCAACGTCACCGGGCCGCCCGGTGATTGTGCGGCCCGCCAATGCCCCATGCTCCCGCCTCCACGATACCCGACGACTGGAAGTCCCTGCTGCGCCTGCGCGGTTGGGCTGCGCTTGCGCCGACCCGCTGGCTGTGGCTTGGGCTGGTCGTGCTGTTGGGGTTGCGGCTGGCGGGCTGGGTGGCGCAGAAGTTCTGGCTGCCAGACCTGCCGCCAACGCGCGAAATGCTGAAGGGAATCGCGTGGGACGTCGCCCTGACCTGTGGCGTGTTTGCGCTCGGTCGCTTGGTGCAGGTGCTGCGTGGGTCGCGTGGTGGGCGCGGGGTGTCGCGGGTGTTGGGCGTGGCGCTGGTCGCCTCAGCGGTCGTGGCCATCTTCGTGCGGTGGCTGGACTTGGCGCACTGCTTCATGGCCCACGCGCACTGGACGGCCGACGCCTTCCTGTACCTCGATTCTGGGTTTGCGGGCAGCCTGCAGGACCCGCGGTTGCTGGGCGCGCTGGCGGCGATGGCGGTGACGGCGACGGTGTTCGCGGTGGCGCTGGTGCGCGATGGCCGGTCGGCAGCGCGGCGGCCGGAAGGGCACGGCAAGCTTGCGGCGGTGGCGCTGGCGGTGGCTCTGTTGCCTGCGGTATGGGCGGTGCGCGACGGGGTGGCGTTTCCGCCTGCAGTCAACCAGGTGCGGCTGACGCCCGAGATCAACTTTGCCCTGAAGATGTACGAGGCCCTGCGCACCCCGCCGGTCGTGACCCAGGCGCCGCGACTCAGCCCGGCGACGTGGCAGAAGTTCGCGAAGCTGGGTCTGGTTCCGCGTCGTCAGGGGCCCGACTCCGACTGGCCGCTGCTGAAGCCGGACACCGAGTTTCCGCCGCTGCCGTACCCCAAGCGCGCGACGGCGACCAAAGACCGGCCGAACGTGGTCCTGACGTTCATGGAGTCGACCAACCGCCTGTTCGTGCACGGGTTGTCGGGCCGGTACCAGGGGCTCATGCCCGAGGTCAGCGCGCTGGTGCCGCAGATGACGTCGGTGCAGGGCTTCTACAACACCAGCTCGCCCACGATTGCGGCGTTGGTCACGGCGCTGTGCTCGATCCATCCCCCCGCGCACCCTTACGATTTGCGCCCCGGCGAGTCGGTGGACGGCAAGGCGGCGTACACGTGCCTGGGCGACCTGCTGCGGCACCAGGGCTACCGCACCGTCTACCTGCAGGGCGCGTCCAGAACCGTGACCAGCAAGGAGTATTTCCTGCGCACGCACGGGTTCGACGAGGTGTTTGGCCTCGAGGACTTTCAGGACCGCTATGCCAAGGACGTGCGCGGTCCGTGGGGGCTGCACGACGACCAGTTGGAGATCGAGGCCGAGCGCCTGATCGAGCGGCTGGAGGCCCAGCGCGTGCGCGACGGTCGGCCGTACCTGCTGGTGATGCTGACGCTGGATCCGCACGAGCCGGGCATGGCAGGACCTGAGTGCAAGCTGCCCGTCGACGCCCAAGGCCGCTCGACGATTGCGGATCTTCCCGCCGATGAGGGCGCGCGCAAGCAGCTGGCCTCGTACCACTGCAGCGACAAGGCCATCGGCAAGCTCGGGCGCTTCGTGTTGCAGCATGGCCGCCGCGACCGGACGCTGTGGGTGCTGACGGCCGACCACGCGATGTTTGCCGACCTGGTGCCCGAGAGCCTGTATCTGGGCACGCCCGCGCACCTGTTCGACCACGTGCCGTTCCTGATCCACGACCCGGTGCACGCGCTGCCGGCGCGGGTCGACACGCTGTCGGGCACGCGCGACGTGGCGCCGACGGTGCTGCATCTGGCGGGGGTGGCCATCGGGGCCAACTCCCTGACCGGTCTGAGCATCTTCGGTCGCCGCCAGCAGTACCCGTTCCTGGTTGGCCGCATCGGCGAGCGCATGGCCGTGGTGGTGTCGAACGATGGTCCGGTCGAGCTGCCGGTCGGCACGGTGCGTGAACGCTGCCAGCGCGGCGATCGGCTGGCATCGGCCAACGGCGTGGACTTTACCGCGTGCGATCTGGGGATCTGGATCGACTGGCAGGACGGGCTGTGGGCGTCGCGCCGGCTGTTCCCTGCTGCCCTGTACCGTGGCGCAGACGGTGTCGACACCGGGTCGCTCGACGCGCGGATGGAGCGCAACCGTGCCGAGCGGGCGCTGATGGAATCCCTGAAGCAGAAAGGGATGTTGCCGAGGGGCGAGTAGATCCCCATCTTGACACTGAACAAGCGTTCAGTAGATCCTGCCGCCCATGGGTACGGATCTCCTCGCCTGCATCGACGTTCCCGCCTTGCCGCTGCAGCTGCTGGCGCGTGGGGACCCGTCGCTGGTCGACCATCCCGCCGTCGTCGTCAGCGAGGACCGGCCGCAGGGCGTGATCCTGTGGGTCAACCGGGCGGCGCGGGCGGCGCGGATCCTGCCGGGGATGCGCTATGCCGCGGGCCTGGCGCTGAACGCCGACCTGCGCGCAGGGGTGGTGTCGCCGCAGGAGGAACGGGCCGGCGTCGAGGCCATCGCCGCGATCTTGCGCCTGTTTTCGCCCGAGGTCGAGCCGTCGCGTGACGAGCCGGGCGTGTGTTGGGTCAACGCCAGCGGCCTCGAGGGGCTGTTCGGGTCGATGGATCGCTGGGCGGCGGCGGTGCGCGGTGCGCTGCTGGCCCAGGGCTTTCACGCGTCGGTGGCGGTGGGGCGGGGGCGGTTCGCGCTTTACGCGATCACCAAGCACTATCGCGGGTTGCAGGTGTGCGCCGACGAACGGGCCGAGCGGGCGCTGGTCGACCGGGTGGCCCTTGCGTCGCTGGGGTCGCTGCTGGGGCTGGAACCCGCGACGCGCGAGGCGATGACGCGGCTGGGTGTGACGACCTTGGGGCAGTTTCTGGCGCTGCCTGAGAAGGCCCTGCGCGAGCGGCACGGTGCGGCGGCCCTGCAGGTGCACCGGCGGGCGCGCGGCGACGAGCTGGCCCCGCTGCGGCCGGAACACCCACAGCCGCCCCCCCTTGCCGTACGTGACCTCGAGCCGCCCGACGACAACGCCGATCGGCTGCTGTTCCTGGCCAAGGGGATGCTGGCCGAGCTGCTGGGGCCGGTGGCCGAGCGACAACAGGCGGTGGCGGGTCTGACGCTGCACCTGGAGCTGGAAAAGCGAGGGCAGGGTGCCGAACCGCTGCGAGAGGAGCTGCGGCCGGCCGAGGCCACGCTGAACGAGGCGGTGCTGATCGATCTGGTGCGCTTGAAGTTGGACGCGCTGCAGCTGCCGTCTCCGGTCGAGCGGCTGATGCTGGTGGCCTGGGTGGTGCCCGCGACGGCGCGACAGGTGCGGATGTGGCAACTGGCGGGGCGGCGGGACCTGGATGCGGCGACGCTGGCGTTGGCGAGGCTGCGGGCGGCGTTTGGTCCGCTGGCGGTCGTGCACGCGCAGCTGCGGCAAAGCCACTTGCCGGAAGCGCAGTTCGCGTGGCAGGCGCTGGAAAGGATGCTGCCGCCGCACCCCTCGCCGCCGCCCGAGCACCGCACGCTGGTGCGGCGCCTGTACGCCAAGCCCCAGCCGCTGCCGTCGCGGCCCAAGCACGAGCCCGACGGCTGGCTGCTCAGCGACTGGCGGCAGGGCAGCGTGGTCAAGCTGTGGGGGCCGTTTCGGCTGACGGGGGGCTGGTGGGTGCGCGAGGTGCGGCGCGATTACTACTACGTCGAGACCGAGAGGGGCGATTTGCTTTGGGTGTTCTTCGACGCGGTGCGGCGGCGGTGGTTCTTGCAGGGGGTGGTGGACTGACGTCTGGCGGGTCAACAGGGCTGCCAACGCGTTCAGGGGGCTTGCCAAGTCGATTCGATGGGCGTCTGATTCCGCCCACGCCGCCCGGCCTCCCCCCCAAGGTCAGGTAGCGTCCCTGCCATCCGGAGGTGCGCCATGTTCGTGCGGGGCACCGTCCTGTCACACGACGGCCACCTGGCCCGCGTGCGCGTCTGTCATGGCGAGTACTGCGGCGGCTGCGGCCACCATTCGGCAGAACAAACCCAAGTTGAGCTCGATGCCATGGACCCCGTTGGGGTGCGGGCCGGGCAGCGCGTCGAGCTGCGCAACGAACCAGTGCGCATGTTGCGCATGATGCTGTTCGTGTTCTGGTTTCCGCTGCTGGCCGCGGCCTTGGGCGCGTGGGGTGGCGATGCGCTGGCGGCTCGAGTCGGTGCGCCCTCTGCCGTCCTGGCGACGCTCGCTGGCGCTCTGGCGCTGGTGGGTGCCGGGCTTGCGGTGTGGGCGGTCGGCCAGCGCACCCGGCCCGGCACCGGTCTGGTCGTCACGCGCGTCATTCCCGATGGCGAAACATGCGCAGTTCCTTCGGAATCCATCGGATAGGGCGGAAGACTCATGGTCCATTCCTTTCGCGGCGGCACCCACGTACGGCACGAGAAGCAGCGCACCGCCGACAAACCCATCGAGCCGATGCCGCTGCCCGAACGGCTGGTCGTGCCCCTGCGGCAACACATCGGCGCCGCGCCCGAGCCGATCGTCGCTCGCGGCGACCTTGTGGCCAAGGGTCAGCTCCTGGCGCGGTCGGACGCGTACGTGTCGGCGACGGTGCACGCGCCCACGTCGGGCGTGATCAAGGACATCGTCGAGCTGCCGCACCCGACCTTGGGCAAGGCCATGGCGTTCGTCCTCGAGCCCGATGGTCGCGATGCATGGGTCGAAGGGTTGCCCACCGAGCGAGACTGGCGTGACCTGGATCCCGATGCGCTGCGCGAGCTTGTCCGCGCCGGCGGCGTCGTGGGTTTGGGCGGCGCCGCGTTTCCCACCCACGTCAAGCTGTCGCCCCCCGCGGGCACGGTGCTCGAGCACGTGGTGGTCAACGGCGCCGAGTGCGAGCCGTACCTGACGTCCGACGACGCCGTCATGCGCGCGCGGGCCGAGGACCTGGTCACGGGCATCGAGATCCTGCTGCGGATCACCGGCGCGGCGCATGGCCACGTCGGCATCGAGGCGAACAAGCCCGAGGCGCTGAAGGTGGTTGCCGCTGCCGCCCGGCGTCTGCCGCAGGTGCGGGTGGTGGCGCTGCCGACCCGGTATCCGCAAGGGGCCGAGCGCAGCATCCTGCAGGCGTTGCTGGGCAAGTGGGTGCCGGCCGGCCAACTGCCGCTGTCGGTGGGGGCGATCGTCCAAAATACGACCACTTGCGTGGCCATCGCGGATGCGGTCGTGCGTGGAATCCCGGTCATCGACAAGGTGCTGACGGTGTCGGGCGCGGCCGTGGTGACCCCTCGCAACGTGTTGGCGCGCATCGGGACTTCGTGTCGCGATGTGTTGGACTTCTGCGGCGGACCCACCGAAGACTTGGGGCGGCTGGTGATGGGCGGGCCGATGATGGGCGTGGCCCAGAACAGCTTTGACACGCCCGTGATCAAGGCGACCAGCGGACTGCTGGCGCTGTCGAAGGCCGAAGTGGCGCACCCGCCCGAGGGACCGTGTCTGCGCTGCGGCATGTGCGTGACGGTGTGTCCGATGGCCCGCAAGCCCTTGGACTTTCCGACGATGGCCGAGCTGCATCTGGTCCGCCAGGCCGATGCTGCCGGGATCCTCGAGTGCATCGAGTGCGGCACTTGCGAGTACGCGTGCCCCGCCAGTCGCCCGATCCTGCAATCGATTCAGGTGCTCAAGGCCAAGGTCCGCGCTGCGCGTGCCCAGGCGGCTGCCACCCGCTGACGGGACCGCCCAGGAGGCTTCCATGACGACCACCCCTGCTGCCGAACCGACCCCGCCCGTGCACGACGAGCGCCGGCTGTATGCGGCCCTGCTGACGGTGGCCGCCGCGCCGCACGTGCGCACGCGCGAGTCGATTGCCCGCATCATGTGGACCGTGTCGGCGACCTTGGCGCCCGCCGTGGCTTGGGCCGCGTGGCAGTTCGGTCTGCGGGCCCTGGCCCAGGTGGCGGTGTGTGCGGGGGCGGCGGTAGCTTGCGAGGCTTCAATTCAGAAGTTTCGCGGGGTTCCGATCACCTGGCGCGACGGCAGCGCGTTTCTGACGGGCCTGCTGCTGGCGCTGTGTATCCCGGTCGGTATGCCGCTGTGGATGACGGCGCTGGGGGCCGTGTTCGCCATCGGCATCGCCAAGCAACCGTTTGGCGGGCTGGGGCACAACATCTTCAACCCCGCGCACGCCGGTCGCGCCTTCCTGCTCGCCTCGTTTCCGGTGCAGATGACGACGTGGACGGCGCTGACCACCCAGGTCGACGTTGTGACCTCGGCCACGCCGCTGGGAATGCTGAAGGAGCAGGGCATGCCTGCCGTCGTCGCTACGTTCGGCGGACAGTCCGGTCTGTACCAGTCGCTGTTCCTGGGCAACGTCAATGGCAGCTTGGGAGAGGTATCGGCGCTGCTGCTCCTGCTGGGCGGCCTGTTCCTGGTGTGGAAGCGGTACATCTTCTGGCAGGGGCCTGTCTTCTACATCGGCACCGTCGCGCTGCTGGCGTGGGTGCTGGGCGGCCCGGGCTGGTTCGACGGCGACCCGCTGTTCCACGTGCTGTCGGGCGGTCTGGTGCTCGGGGCGTTCTTCATGCTCACGGATATGGTCACCTCGCCCATCACCGCGAAAGGTCAGGTGATCTTTGCAGTCGGTGCCGGCTTGCTGGTGTTCTTGATTCGCAAGTTCGGCGGCTACCCCGAGGGCGTCTGCTACTCGATCCTGCTGATGAACTGCTTTACGCCGCTGATCGACCGGTTCGTGTCGCCGCGCACGCCCAAGGAGGCCCACGCATGACGGCCATCCCCCCCGACTCCACAGCACCCGCCCCACCTGCGGCACATGCCGCGCACGGTGGCCCTGCGACCGACAGCATGGTCCGCATCGCGCTGAACTTGGGCGCCGCGGGGCTGATTGCTGGCGTGCTGCTGGCGACCCTGAATGCGTATACGGCGCCGATCCGTGAAGAGAACGAGATTCGCGCGCGCGAGGAGGCCCGGCGCGCCGTCCTGCCCGCCGCGACACGCTTCGTTCCTATCGACGGTCACGAGGGTTGGTTCTCGGGGTACGCGGGGGATGGACGGCCTGCCGGTTACGTTATCGCCGTGAAAGAAAAGGGCTATTCGGGCGCCATCGAGCTGCTGGTGGGCGTCGATGACGGGTTGCGCATCGTCGACTACCGCGTGCTGCGTCACAACGAGACGCCGGGCTTGGGCGCCAAGGCCAAGGAAGTCGAGTTTCGTCAGCGCTTTCGCGGCCGCACGCTTGGCCAGTTCACGGTCAGCAAAGTGGCCAAGCTGGGCGAGATTCAGGCCATCACCGGCGCCACCATCACCTCACGCTCTGTCGCCCGCGGCATCGAGCGCGAGCTCAAGGCCCTGCACGCCACGCTGCCCGGAGGTCGCCCATGACCCACACCACGCAATCCGGGTCGCTGGCCGCCCAGGTCCTCGAGGCCGAGCGCGAGCCCTTTCGCGGGTCAAAGCAGACCACCCTGCGCGGCCTGATCGCCGACGGGATCTTCAGCAAGAATCCAGTGTTCGTGCTTGCCCTGTCGCTGTGTCCGGCGGTGGCTGTGACCAGTGAGGTGACGACTGCACTGGCGATGGGTCTGGCCGTCGTGTTCGTGCTGTCGTTCTCGAACCTGTGCACGTCGCTGCTGCGGCGTTTCATCCACCCCAAGGTGCGGCTGCCGGCGTACATCGCCATCATCGCGACGCTGGTCACGACGACGCAACTGCTGATGTCGGCGTTTTTTCCCGACCTCTATCAGGCGCTTGGTGTGTATCTCGCCTTGGTCGTGGTGTTCGCCATCATCCTGGCGCGCGCCGAGGTGTTCGCGTCCAAGAATCCGCCCTTGCCGGCACTGGTCGACGGTTTTGGCATGGGGCTTGGGTTCTTGCTGGCCCTGGTGGTTACGGCGGCGGTGCGCGAGCTGTTCGGCGTGGGCCGGCTGGCGGGCTATCCCGTCTTCGGCACCGACTACCCGCCGATCCTGATGATCGTACTGGCCCCCGGCGGCTTCATCACGATCGGCTTGTTGATCGGGCTGTTTCGCGTCATTGGGCAGTGGCGTGACAAGCGCGCGGTGGCCGCGACGACCGATGTCCCGGCGCCTGCCGCGACGGGAGAGGTGAGCCATGCTTGAGTACGGCGCCCTCTTCCTCTCTGCCGTGCTGGTCAACAACTTCGTGCTGACGCGGTTTCTGGGTTTGTGCATCTTCTTCGGCGTTTCCAAAAGCTTCGATGCGAGCGCCGGCATGGGCGTGGCGTTGACGGCCGTGATGACCATCGCCTCGTTCTTGGCCTGGGCCATGTACAACTTGGTGCTGGCGCCCCTGCACCTCGAGTTCTTCACCACGATTTGCTTCGTGCTGATCATCGCGAGCACGGTGCAGCTGCTCGATGTCATCACCCGCCGCTTCCTGCCCACGCTGCACGCGATGTGGGGCATCTATCTGATGCTGATCGCGACGAATTGCATCGTGCTCAGCGTACCCCTGATCAACGTCGAGAATGGCTTTGAGCTGGGCAAGAGCCTGGTCCATGCCGTCGGCGCGGGCGTGGGCTTTGCCCTCGCGTTGCTGCTGATGGCGTCGATTCGCGAGCGGTTGCAGTACGCCAAGGTTCCCAAGGCCTTCGAGGGGTTGGGGATTGCGTTCATCACGGCGGGCCTGTTGTCGCTGGCGTTCCTGGGGTTCTCGGGGATGATCCCGATGTAGTGGGAGCACGTACGCGATGCCGATTGCCATCTCTCCGTTGTGGGTCGCGCTCTCGCTCGTCGGCGTGCTGGCCGGCCTTGGCGTGTCGTTCGGGTTCTTGCTGGCGTGGACCCACAAGAAGCTGGGCGTGTACGTCGATCCGCTGGTTGACGAGGTCGACGAAGAACTTCCCAAGGGCCAATGCGGGGGGTGCGGCTTTGCCGGTTGCCGTCAGTATGCCGAGGCCGTCGTCACCCGCGCCGACGTCGCGCCCAATCTGTGCACGCCCGGCGGCAACGACGTAGCCCGCGTGGTCGCACGCATGACCGGCAAAGCCGAGTTGGAGGTCGCCCCGCGCAAGGCGGTGGTGTTGTGCGCTGGCGTTCGCGACGACAACTGCAGCGTCAAGCACGTCTACGAGGGCATGGAAGACTGCGACGCGGCTGCGCTTTTGTGGGGCGGCGACAAGGTGTGCGAGGCCGGGTGCTTGGGCCTGGGCAACTGCAGTCGCGCCTGCCCGCACGACGCGCTGCACATGGACCCCCGCACCAAGCTACCCGTCGTCGTGGTGGAGAAGTGCATCGGCTGCGGGCTGTGCGTCGGCGCCTGTCCGCGCGGCGTACTGGCTCTGGTTCCGGCCTCGGCCAAGAGCTACATCGCCTGCCGCAACACCGACAAGGGCGCCAAGGTCAAGAAGTTCTGCAAGGCGGGCTGTCTCGCTTGCAGCTTGTGCGTGCGCGCGTGCCCCAGTCAGGCCATCCGCGTGGCCGACAACCTGGCCATCATCGACTTCACCCCGTGCTCCAACTGCCCGGTGCCGCTGTGTCTGGACGTGAAGTGCGCGCCGCACGTCATCCTGCCGTTTCCGGGCGTCGCGACTCCCGACGTCAAATCGCCCAAGGCGCACACCGCCGGGCTGACCACCCCGTCTCAGA
>CAYURO010000020.1:0-75352 GCA_964447285.1 uncultured Enterobacteriaceae bacterium
TGCCGCAGGTTTGTGCATCATCTTGATATGAAAGAAGTTCTGCATTTCTGTCCCCCCTGTTCGGACCGCCGAGCGGTTCTGACACGGAACACAGTCTACAACTGTCACAGGCACTCGCCAAGTCTGTTGATCCGGACTCAGCCGCTCGCGACGGTCCGTCGGCCATGTTGGAGAGGCTCCGTGGCTCCGCTCAGGGACCTCAGGAGGTCGTCGCGGACAGACGGTCGGACTCGGCTTTGGCCCGCAACACGCAGTCCTCCAAGGCCAGTCCGGCGAAGTAGTTTCCCACGACGGCAAGACCAGAGGCTGCCGCCAGAGCGCGCTCGACGGCCGCGACCCTGACCTCGTGACCCAGTCGCGGTGACGGCAGCACCACTCGTCGGGAGGCCACGTGCGCAACTTTGGCGCGGTCGACTTGAAGGATTGCGCGGATCTGTTCCAGACGTTCGGCCTCTGGGGTCTGTGCCTTGAAGTGAAAGCTGAAACTGCGCCAGGCCGGGTCGGGCACGGTGTCGCGGGTGACGGCTGAGTAGAACGTGTCGCGGGCCGCGACCAGAAAGGCCATCGGCCCAAGCGGTGTGGCGTCGGACGGCACCACCACGCCGACCGACTCAACGGGGGCCATGTCGAACGTGGCGAGTGCCGTGGAGAGGTCGGGGGCGACGTCGGCCATCAACCGCGCTCCCTGAGACGGGGGCAGCGCGAGTGCCAGTTGAGGAGCGAGGAAGGTAAGGCCATCGGCAGTCGTCACGGCGAATGCCCCGCCTTGTTTGGTGATCGCTGCCGCCGTGGCGCCCGTGACCACCTGGACGCCCGGCGCGGCCGCCAAAGCGTCCGTCAGCGTTTGCAAGCCACCCTTGAGCGTGAAGCTCTTGGCCACGTCTTTACGCCGTTCCCGCTTCTTGAAGATCAGGTCGGCGGGGAAGTCGTCGGCACTTTGCGAGGGCACGGCCGCGAACATTGCAGACATGACGCGGTCGTAGTTGCCGTGGCCCACGATGCGGCCGTAGTAGTCGCGCACCGTGTGCCCTTCCTTGCGGGCTCCGAGGAAGCGCGGCACCGACCACAGCAACTCGCCGAACGACAGCTGCGAGGGGACCGACACCACGCGCCGGTCGACCAGCATCCGGAAGGGCGCCTTCTGTCGCGGCAGAAGATCTCCGGAGATTCCCGACGCTTCCACAAGTCCCAGCAGACCTTGGTACGAGTTGTAGCAGGTGTGGGCGCCCAGCTCGAACCAGTAGCCGTTGTCCAGTCGCTCGCTGTGGACGCAGCCGCCGGGTGAGTCCAGTGCCTCGAGCACGATCACGGTCCGACCTGCCCGCGCCTGGTGCCACGCCAAGGTCAGTCCGCTCAGTCCGCCGCCCACCACCAGCAAGTCCGCTTGCATCATGTTGTTTCCTCTTCAGTTCCTGCCACTTCTTCAAGGGTCCGGCGCAGGGTCTGGGCTGAGACGGGCTTGTCGAGCCGCGGGTTGTCGACCGACTCCAGAAAGGCCCGCGAGCGGTCGGTGAAGGCGCCGCCCGACAGGAAGACCATGCGGCGGGCGTGGTTGGGGTGTCGCGTCAGGAGCTCGGCGTGCAGGTCCATGCCGGTCATCTCAGGCATCATGAGGTCGCACAAGATGACGTCGAATTCCCGACCTGCATCCAGCGCACGCAGCGCGTCCTTTGCGGTCGTGACGGACATCACCTCATGCTGCGCGCCAAGTACCCGCGTCACCATCTTGCCGATCAGCACCTCGTCGTCGACCACCAGCACGCGGCGTCGCGAGGCTTCGTTCCCCAACAAGAGCACGGAGCTGCGACCGGCGCCGGACTGGCGATGCGACCCACGCCATGGCCGCAGGGCAACCCGAACCTTGGTGCCGCGTCCGCGCCGGCTCTCGACCGAGATCTCTCCCCCCAGGCCCGTCACGATGCCGTGGCAGATCGACAGGCCCAGGCCGGTGCCCACGCCGACCGGCTTGGTGGTGAAGAACGGCTCGAACACGTGCGGGAGGACCTCTGCATCGATACCCACGCCGGTGTCGGCGATGACGGCGACGAGCCACTCCGACTCGCGGCGCAGCGACACGCGGATCTCGTGCTGCTCTGGCGCACCCTCCGGCACCGCGTGCGCGGCGTTGACCAGCAGGTTGACGAAGACCTGTCCCAGCCGGGTCTCACTCGCCTCGACCAGCGCGTCCTGTCCGTCGACACTGGCCCAGTCGCGCATCAGTCGTGACCGGTGGCGGATCTCGTGCCACGCCATGCTGACGGACACCTCAAGCACTTCTCGCAGGTCCACGGGACCCGGACGGTCCTCGTCGGGACGGGAAAACGCCTTGAGATCTCGAACAATCTTGCGCACTCGCTCGGCGCCATCGGCCGCCGCCGCCACAGCCTCGCCCAGCTCGGCCAGGCGGGGCGCAAGCTCGACAGGTCGGTCCAAGGTCGCCAAGCGCTGCCGCAGCGCGGATACCTCTGCCGCGACAAACTCCAGGTTGCCCATTAAATAGGCCAGCGGGTTGTTGACCTCATGCGCCACGCCCGCGGCCAGCCGACCCACCGACACCATACGGTCGGCAAACTGTAGGCGGTGGGCGAGCTTGCGCTCCTCCGACACGTCGCGGGCGATGATCAGCACCGACCGCACCCCGTCGAATGTCACGGGCATCGCCGCGACTTCGGCCAGTGCGATGGTGCCATCACGGCGCAGCAGGCGCTCTTCGCTGACCGGAAGTGGCCCTTCGCTGGTTCTCGCACGCCCCAGCCGCTCCCGCACCGCTGCGTGGTCGTCGGGATGCACGAAGTCCAGCACCCTGCGGCCCAGCAGTTGGTCGGGGGAGGCCACAGCAAACATGCGAGCCGCCGCAGGGTTGACGTAGACCAGCAGACCATCGTGGTGCACGACGACGGCCTCGGGCGTGGCCTCGGTCAGCATCCGGAAGTTGGTCTCCGATCGCCGCAGGGCCCGCTCTGTCTCCAACCGCGCAAAGTGCAACGTCAGGATTTCACTGGCAACCCGCAGCATCCGCTGTTCGTCTTCCGTCCATTCCCGCGTCTCCCGCGTGTCGTCGAAGCCCACGTAGCCCGCCAGCCCACCGCCCAGCGCCCGGATGGGCATCAACAGCATGGCCCGGATGCCTTGGCGCTCGAAGATCACCCGCTCAGGCGCGGCTTCGGGCGGCAGCTCTGCCACCGACGGCACCACGATGGTCTGGAATTCGGCCAGCTGCCGCATCGCCCACGGCGTGTTCGACGACTGCAGATTCTGCAGCACGTGCTTCAGGGGGGGCGAGCCGGGCGCGCACCACTCGAAGGTGTTGTCGATCACCTCACCGTGCTTGCGGAATTCGAAGATGTACGCGCGATCTACCCGCACGGCCCGGCCCAGAATCGCCAGGATCTCCTCCAGGTCCACGTCGCCCGGCACGAATCGCCGCGACACCTCAGCCATCGCCGCCTCGACATCGAGCCGCCGCCGCAGACCGGCCTCGTCGCGCTTGCGGTCGGTGATCTCGCGAACGATGGCGAACACCTCGTCCTGGCCGCTGGGCACGATGCGGGCTTCGAAGTGGCGGTCGTCGGCGATCGGGGCAAGTCGGTACTCGTAGTGGACGGTGTCTTGCTTGGTCAGTGCCTCGACAATGTGCTGAAACGTCAGCGTGCCGACCGGCTCGGGCATCACGTCTTGGATGCGTCGGCCGATGAAGGCTTCAGGAGGCAAGACGGGGCCGAGCTGGCGTCCGGGCTTGAAGTCGAGCGTCGTGCCGTCCGCACGGAATCGGAACACCATGTCGGGCATCGCATCGAACAGCGTCCGACTGCGGGCTTCAGACCGTTGCAGCGCGCGCCGCATGTCGGAGCGGGCGGCATACTCCGCCACCCGCCACTCTGCCACCATCACCCGCAGATCGAGCTCGGCCAGCGACACCGGCTGCAGCACGCACGAGCTTGCCCCCGCATCCAGCGCGCGCTGTGCTTGGTCCGCGCAACACGGGTCCAAAACCACCAGCAAGTGCACCAGGTCGCCATCGGGCACGCGGCGCACCTCCCGGCAGAAGTCCCAAGCTCCCAGCCCAGACGGAGTCGAGGGTGGGCAGGTCAGCGCGACAAAGTCGAATGGGCGTTGGCGATGCGCCTGCAACGCGGCGTCGGTGGTCGGCCACGCCGCGAGCGCGTGTCCGCGTCGGGCCGCTGCGTGACTGAAGTGCTCTACCAGGTCGGGATTCGCGCCGACGAGCAGGATGTCCATGCGACCTCGAGCGTGCCGGAGAGAGTCCCCGGCTGACGTGGCTGAATGCTAGCACTGAGCTGCCGTGGAGGTCACTGACTCTTCCCTATCGGAATCATCTTGTGTTAGAAGCGGTCACACCACTGGAGGACGTTCCGCCCCAAGTGGCCCATTTTGGAACGACTGTGGATTTTGGAGGAGTCGAATGACACCCGGCGATTACGTTCTCTCCGTCCTGCGGCAGTTCTCCGACAACGAGATGTCGTGTGCAGATCTGGTGAACTGGGAAGGCAACGTGCAGAAGTTTGAGAAGGTCGCGATTTACAACGCTTTGGCGCACCTGTACGGCACCGGCAAGATTGTCAAGCAGACCGAAGGTCGCTCGACCTGGTGGGCGCTTGCTCTCGAGGGTCCGAAAGCGTCCGCGCGGTCGAATGCCTCGCTCAGGGCGGCCCAGAAGGGCGCGGCCTGATCTCGTCGCGACTGAACTGTAGAGGATCCCTGCGCTTCCCCTGCCTGACCACGCGTCGCGTGCTCGTGCTGGGGAGCGCATGGCTGCTCTTCGCTTGCGGCACTGTTCCGCCCGTGGCGACCGATACCGTTCGCCCGGCGGCAGGTGCCGTCGGTGTTGGCGACCTCCCAGTCGACGGATTCACTCCCGAAGCGAATGCCCGGCTCAGTGACTTCCTCGCCCGCACTCGGACGCACGTAGGTCGCAAGGTCGCCGTCTTTGATGGGGATGGTACGGTTGTCGGGCAGGTTCCCCACTATCTGGCCGACGAGTGTCTGTTCGCCTTTGCCCGCGAGCATCCCGACCGCAAGCGTGACGTCATTGCCCGCATGGTGACGCAGTCCAACGTATCGCTGCCCTACGTCCAGGACCGGGTGCACTTCTTTGCGGGTGAGACGGTCGACGACCAGCGTGCGCTTGGCGAGCGGTGCTTTCGCGACTGGTACCGCGGCAAGCTGTTTGAGCCGATGCGGCAACTGATCGGGCGACTGCACGCCAATGGCTTTGAGGTCTGGATCATCACGGCGTCGCCCGAAGCGTTGTATCAGGGGTTCCTGGCGCGCGAGCTGGGGCTGCCCGAGACCCGGGTGGTCGGCGTGAAGTCGGTTGTGCGCCACGGCAGACTCACCGATGAAATCATTCCACCCGTGCCTCAGGATGACGGCAAGCTGGCGGCCATCGAGACGTTCGTACAGGCCACGCCGCTGCTGGCCGGTGGCAACAGCCGTGGCGACAAGGAGATGATCGAGTCCAGCCAAGGGTTGCGCCTGATCGTCAACCCCGATGAGCTCGTCGCTCCCGATCAGACCCAAAGCATGGCCGATTACGCCCGTGCTCAGGGCTGGCTGGTCGTGCGTATCCGCGATGTCGCGGAGCCCGGCTTTCCCGCCGTGACGTCCAAGGACTTTGGTGTGCGCCAGAACAAGGCCCACCCAGTGCCGTGATGTTGCCGGAGGTCCGTGCGTGTCCAACTGGCTGAGATCACCGCGTTCATGGCTGTCTCCACCGCCGCCGGCACCGCCGTTGCCTGCCCACGAGATCGCGCGTCGCTATCCCTGGTTCCGTTGGGCCGTGCTCGAGTCCACCTTTCTGGGCTATGCGACGTTTTATGTCGTGCGCAACAACCTCTCGACGGTCGCCAAGGACGTCGGTGGGGCGCTGCACTACGATCACGACATGATCGGCAGCATCCTGGCGGTCTCGGCGATCACTTACGGGATCGGCAAGTTCGTGATGGGCGCGGTGTCCGATCGCTCCAATGCCCGCACCTTCATGGCGCTGGGACTGTTGTTGACGGCACTGTGCAACTTCGCGTTTGGTTCGGTCGCCAGCTATCCGTTGCATCTGGCGTTGTGGGCACTGAACGGTTTCGTGCAGGGCATGGGCTGGCCACCTTGCGGGCGAGCGATGGGGCACTGGTTCAGCGTGCGCGAGCGCGGATCGGTCTTTGCCGCTTGGAACATCGCCCACAACGTTGGCGGTGGCATCGCGGGGGTGATGGCCGCCTGGGCCGCGGGCAACTGGGGATGGCAGTACGCTTTTCACGTCCCGGCCGTGATCGCTCTGGTGGGCGCCGGCTACATCCTGCTGCGCTTGCACGACACCCCGCAGTCCGTCGGTTTGCCGCCGATCGAGACCTATCGCAATGATTTCACTGAGCATGAGCGGCACCACGGCACCGGTGAGACCGACCTCTCGTTCCGCGAGCTGTTGGTCGTCCATGTGCTGCGCAATCGCGCGCTGTGGTTTGTGGCGACAGCGAATTTCTTTGTGTATGTGGTGCGTTACAGCATGTTGGACTGGGGGCCGTCTTACCTGCGGGAGGTCAAGGGCGGGTCGCTGGAGTCGGGCGGCCTCGCGATCATGGTCATCGAGTTCGCGGGGATTCCGTCCACGCTGCTGATGGGCTGGCTGTCGGACCGCTTGGGCGGTCGGCGAGGCATGGTCAGCTTGCTCTGTATGATCCCGATTCTGTTTGCCTTCTGGGGCATCCTGCTGAATCCGCCTGGTCGGTTGTGGCTCGACTTCACGCTGCTGGGCGTCGTCGGCTTCTTCGTGTATCCGCCCGTCATGCTCTTGGGTGTGTCGGCATTGGACCTGACGTCGAAAAAGGCGGTTGGCACGGCGGCTGGCTTCGTGGGACTGTTCGGCTACTTGGGGCGCACCGCCCAGGCCAAGGGCTTTGGCTGGATGGTGCACCACTACCGCGATACTTTGGGACTTGTCGCGGGCTGGAACTTGGTGCTCTACGCGATCCTAGCCTGTACCGTCGCCGCCATCTTGTTGCTGGCGCTGACTTGGAACCAACGGCCGCGAGGGTGACCGCCCGACCCGGGCGCCCCACGCCACCAGGGCACTTGCCGCCGTCTGCGGTTCGCTTGTGTCCTTGCCGCCTCCTCGGGAGTCGCCCATGCCGGCACTCATGCCGCCGCCTAACCTCACGCCTGTCGGGTCCACCGGGTCCCAAGCGTCTGCGCCGTTGGCGCGGCGTCGCGGTGCGCTCGTGGTGCTGGGTCCCGGCATGATGGTGCTGCTGTCCTGGCTGTACGCCCGACCTTTGGTGTGGGTCCCGCCACCTGAGTGGTTCCGTTGGGGCCAGCTTGCCATCGGCGGCTTGGCTGCGCTGTACGTTCTGGGCGCATGGTCGGCGTACTTGGGAGCCTCGCGGGGCCGGTGGCCGATGACGGTCGCGGCTCTGGGGCTGGGCGCACTGTCCATTCCCGTGCTGACAACGACGCCGTTCCTGACGCTGGGGCTGCTGATCGCCAGTGCGTCGCTGCTTGTGTGGCTGTGGTCGCCCGGGCGGCCGCCGCCGGACCCCAATGCACCGCGCCTACATGCCGAGTCGCTGCAAGGGGCTGCCATCGCCCTCTCGTTGATCTGGTTCGCCTCTGTTCCCAGTGGCTTTGCCCGCGGCACCTTGGGTTGGGCCGGCGCGTTTTCTGCCGCGGCGCTGGCCTCGGTGCTCGCCGTGACTTGGGGCGCAGCGCTGCCGTCGCGTCATCGCAAGCAGGCGATGGTCTTGGGGGCGGCGGGGTTGGGAGCGACTGCTTTGGCGGTGCTGCTGGCCCTGTTGGGCGCCGACCTGCGGGTCGCCATGTCGCTCGCCAGCCTTCCGCCTGTGGTCGCGGCGCTGCTGGCGTTGCGCCTCGAGGCCACCGCCGATGCATCCGACGACACGTCGTGGTGGGAGTCGCTGGTGGACGACCCCGGCCGCACCCTCGTCGTCACCTTTGTATTCCTGTGCGCGTTCGGTGGGTTGCTGTTGGCGTTGCCGATCAGTGCCACGGGTCCGCACGGTGTGCCGGCCATCGACGCCCTGTTCACCGCCGTCAGCGCCACCTGCGTCACTGGCCTGAACACCCTGGACCCCGGCAAGGATTTCAGCGGCTTGGGCCAAGTCTTCATCGTCATCCTCATCCAGACCGGCGGCTTGGGGATCATGACGTTTTCGACCGCCGCGTTCTCGCTGTTGGGGCGGCGCCTTAGCCTGCGACACGAGGCAAGCTTGGTCGAGCTGCTGAGCGCCGACGATCGCAGCCGCCTGCAGGACTCGCTGCGCAAGGTGCTGATCGTCACGTTTGCGATCGAAGCGGCCGGGGCCGCGCTGCTGTTTCCCATGCTGCTGTTCGAAGGACATGACGTCGGCGCGGCGGCATGGGAGGCTACGTTTACCTCAGTGTCCGCCTTCTGCAACGCCGGGTTCGGGCTGCAGACCCTGAATCTCGTGCCGTATCAGCACAATGAGTTGATCCTGCAGGTCGTCTCGGCCCTGATTATCGCCGGCGGTCTGGGGCCTGCCGTCGTCTGGGCACTGCCCGACCTTGCGCGGCGCAGGCGCACCACCCTTCACTTCAAGCTCGTCGTTTCCGTGACGGCCGCGCTGCTCATCGTGCCTGCTATCTTCATCGCTGTGGTCGAGTGGTCCAACACGCTGGCAAACATGGACGTGATCGATCGCTTGTCGAATGCGTGGTTGCAGTCGGTCACGCCGCGCACCGCGGGCTTCAACTCGGTCGACCTGACCGCGATTCACCCCGCCACCGTCACCACACTGATCGTGTTGATGTTCATTGGCGGCAGTCCGGCCTCTACCGCGGGCGGTATCAAGACCACGACGCTCGCCCTGCTTCTCCTCGCCGTCGTTGCCGCCTTGCGCGGACGCTCCAAGGTGACAGCGTTTGGCTTCACCATCGGTCAGGGCTCCATCTACAAGGCGACGGCCGTGGCGACGCTGGGGTTGATGTCGGTGTTTGGGAGCTTCATCGCGCTGCAGCTGACGCAGAATTTGTCGTTCGACAGCGCGGTGTTCGAGGTCGTGTCGGCGTTGGGCACCGTGGGCCTGACGATGGGTGCGACGCCCCAACTGGACAGTGTTGGCAAGATCGTCGTGATGATCTGCATGTTCATGGGCCGGGTGGGACCGTTGACGCTCTTCATTCTGGTGGCGCGCTCGCGGGGCGAACGGGGCGATTGGGAGCGGCCGACGCGCGAAGTGGCCGTCGGCTAGACGTGGGTGGTGGGAGGCAGGATGCGCAAGCAAGCGATGGTGATTGGTCTGGGGCAGTTCGGCATGGCGGTGGCGAGATCGCTGTCGCGCATGGGTGTCGAGGTGCTGGCCGTCGACAAGCGCAAGGAGGCGGTCGAGTACGCGTCGACCTTTGCGGCAGAGGCGGCGGCCTTCAACGCGACCGACGAGGATGCCCTTGCGCGTGCCGTGCCCGCCCAGCGCGACATGTGTATTTGCGCCATCGGCGACGAGTCCCGCGAGGGAGCCATTGTCGTCACGGCGCTGCTGCGCAAGCTGGGAGCCCGCCGCGTCATTGCCCGCGCCAACGACGAGCTGCTCGAGCGCATTCTGCGGCTGGTCGGCGCCCACGAGGTCGTCAACCCGGAGCGCGCATTCGGCGAGCGTTTCGCCACCCGGCTGCTCTATGACGGCATCCTCGAAGAGGTTCCGCTGGGCGAAGACCTGGTCATCAGCGAGCTCATGCCGCCGCCCGCCATGATCGGCCGCTCGCTTATCGAGCTGGCCTTGCCTCGCACCTTCGGCATCACGGTCGTCGCTATTCGCCACGTGGTCGATGGAAAGGGCTCTGTCGTTCAGCCCGATCCCCAGGCTCCGCTGCGCAAGGACGACATTCTGGTGGTCGTCTCTGCCCCGGGCGCGACCCACAACATCGTCGGACGGACGTAAGCCATGTGGAGCATCCGCACCGAAATTCGCTTGGCCGTCCTGACGTTCCTGGTCATCCAAGTGATGACGTCATTTGGCGCCATCGCCCTGCTGACGCGGGTGACCGGCGCGCTGGAACGCGTGCTCTCTCACAACGTGGCTGGGATCGAGACGGTCGAGCACCTTCGCTCCACCTTGGCCGCCGTACCCAGGACGGGGGCGACTCCTGAGCAGCGCCGCCAGTTTCTCAAGGGCCTGCAGGTCACTGGCGCACACTTCATCGATGGGCAGGAACCGAAGGCCTTCGCCGCCGCCATTCGTCTGCAGGACGTTGCGCTTGCGGGGGAGCCCACGGCCGTCACGGCCCTGCAGCAAGCGCTCACGGACCTGACCGACGCTCATCGTGCGGCGATGGTCGCCGAGGAGGAGGATGCGAGACGTCAGGGCCGCGCAGGGGCGTGGGCGGCGGTGTTTCTGGCCACGTTCGGATTCGCCCTGAGCATGGTGGTCATTCGCCGGCTGACCCGACAACTCATTGAACCGTTGCATGAATTGCACGCCACCGTCGTGGCCTTCCGGTCCGGAGATCGCTTCCGGCGCTGCCGAACCATCGACGCACCGGTTGAGTTCCACGCCGCCGCGGAGACCTTCAACTCGCTGCTGGACGCGACGCTGGTTGACCGTGCACGCGAGCCCCGCGGTCAGGACATCGACCGGTTGGCCTTGCTGCACCTGCTGGACGGTCTGACCCGGTCCGTGCTGGTGATCGATGCGGAAGGGCGCATCACGGCGGCGAATGCGGTGGGAATGCAGGCGCTTGCCGTCGATGCCGAGGGACGGTTGCGGCACATGGCCCGACTTCTGGCCAAGGGCGGCGCGTCGGAGGCCTTCGGTCCTCAGGCGACGGTCACGCCACTGGGACACGACGGGTGGTTGGTCGAGACGGACCCGCCTGCCGTGACGGAGGCGTAGCTCGCTGTCGCAACCAGCAAGCTTCAGGCCATGCGACGGCGCCGGACCACCCACAACGGGGCCAGGCAAAGCAGGCCCGCGATTCCCGAGGCACTGCCCGCACCTGCATCGCAACCACCCGAGTTGCCCTGCTGGATCATCACGACCTGTACGGTGTCGCGATCGACGTCCGGGCGCTCCAGACTGTCGGCGGCGTCGTTTGATAGGGAGTCCGTGTCGGACGTGACGTCGGGTTGCACGGCAACCGGACAGGCATCGCCGACGCCGTCGCCGTCGGAGTCTTCCTGACCCGAGTTGATCACTTTCTGGCAGTTGTCGCAGGGGTCGCCCACACCGTCGCCGTCTTGGTCGGTCTGGCTGGGGTTGGCCATGACCTTGCAGTTGTCCTGTCCGTCGGGCACCAGATCGCCGTCGGCATCCGGCGGCTCGCAGATGTCGCCCACGCCATTGTTGTTCTTGTCTTCTTGCAGCGGATTCGGGATCGAGGGGCAGTTGTCCTGAGCGTCGGGCTTGCCGTCCGCGTCGGTGTCGAGCGGAGGCTCGCAGGCGTCGCCGGGACCCTTGCCGTCCGTGTTCAACTGGTCTGGGTTGGGGGTGGTGGGGCAGTTGTCGCTGCTGTCGGGGATGCCGTCCTTGTCCTGGTCGGGGGGCGCCTCGCACGCGTCACCCTCGGCCGTTCCCCAGGTGTTGGCCTGGCTGGGGTTGAACTTGGTGGGGCAGTTGTCTGTCGCGTCGGGCACGCCGTCCTTGTCCTGGTCGGCAGGGGGCACCACCACCTCGGGTGACAGGCCGATGCTGCCCCAGATTTCCTTGTCGACCTCGACGACCTTGGTCGAGCTGTTGGGCGCGAAGCCAGCCTTGGTCGCCGTCGCGGTGTAGGTTCCCGGCTTGAGGGTGAACTGCCAGAAGCCGGTGTCGGACGAGGTGGTGCTCTCCCCGGTGTTCAACTTGACGGTCGCGCCCGCGATGCGGTTGGCTGAGTCGGGATTCTTGTAGACCACGCCCTTCAAGACGCCCGTCTGGACGGGAGGGTCGACCGGTCCGCCGCCTGAGCACGTCTTGCCGAAATAGGCGCAGATGCCCTGGGCCACGGCGCCGCCGATCTTGGCCTGGCCGTCGGCGCTCTTCAGGAACGCGGCCTCGGACGGCGGGTGGCCCTGATAGCCGGACGCAGAGCCGCAGTCGTGGAAGAGCGACTCAGTCAGAGTCGCGGGCATGTTCGAGCCCTTGAGCACCCAGAACGTGGAGTTCGCCTTCACACCGCGGTTTGAGTAGGGCAGCGCCGCGATTTGGGCATTTTGCACCGCGGTGGCGATCTTCTTGTCCGCATCGTTCTGCTGGAACGACTCGGTGCCGTGCCCGCCACCCGCGTTGGTGTGCATGCTGACGAAGACGTCGGCGCCCCAGGAGTTCGCGTTGCCCGGGGCGTTGTCGAAGCTTTGATCGACCTTGACCGAGAAGCCGGCCGCCTGGAGGATGCCCGCGACGATATTGGCATTGATCAAGGCGTATTGGGCCTCGTTGCCACCGCCGGACACGGCGTTGTTGACTTGGTTGCTGGGGTTGATCATCACCTTCTGCGCGGCGGCGGGGGCGGCAACGGCCGCACCCAGCGCGACGGCTGCGGTGAACATCAGGAGGGCGAGGCTGCGGATGCGGACCATGGGCTACCTCCTCGCCAGCGGAAAGGCTGCGACGCGCAGATCGCCTGTCGCATCGTCGACATAGGCCACCCAGCGTCCGTCGGGCGAAAACGTCGGGCTCCTCTCGTGGACACCGGGCGTTGCTGTCACGCGCTCTTCGCGCGCGGAAGCGACGTCGATCTGCCACAGGTCGCTCGCCGTCACGTGGTAGCCGTCGTTCTCGGCACGCTGGAACACGACACGACGGCCGTCTGGGTGCCAGGCAGCACCGCTGCCGCGGGTCTGGGCGATGGTACGGCCGGTCAGGTCGACCACCTTGAGCCAACTCTCGCCCTGGCGGCTCTCGGCGACGAGAATCCGCGTGCCGTCGGCTGAGAAGCGCGGGTGGAAGAACTCGCCGCGCAGCAACACCGTTCGAGCCGAGCCGGGTACGCCAAAACGGTGCAGCACGATGCGGTCGTCGGGTTCGCGCGACACGGCAAGTCCGCGGGCAGCCCGCACGTCGACGTCGATGCCCTGAACTCCCTGTACGACAACCGGAAGCCGACCATCGGCATCGACGCGCACCACAGCGCCGACCGCCGCCGCGTACCAGGCCAGCGTAGAGGGGTCGTACACGGCCGCGCCGGAACGCTCGGCCTTGGCCAGGCCGCGCCAGCGCACCGGAGCGTTGGCGAAAACGCCCTCGGGCGTCCACACAGGCGACCGCGCAGCGTCGGGAGCGACCGCAAGGCGCTCTGGCGCCTGGAATGTGGGCGTGGGCTTCTGCGCAGAGACGCGCCATTGCACGGGGGCGAGATCTGCCTGCGGGGGGGCCGCGATGGCCGCAGATGGCAGGGCAACGAGCCCCCACGCGGCGAGCCTGACCAGTGTGCGCAACATTCGACCTCCACGCGACGCCCCCACCCGCGCCGCTTGATGTAAGGCGGGGATGCTACGGTTCGCGCGGACGCGTGCGCAAGGACTGGATGCGGGAAGAGGCGTCGGGCAGAGGCTTGACCGCCCCCACGGTCGATCGCTTAGCCGAGTTTGTCGGCCAGCAGGGCGAAGAACGCCTGGGCGACCGTGTTCGGATCGTCGGGGGTGTTGCCGCCCGCCTGGGCCATGTCCGGCCGACCACCACCCCGGCCGCCCATCAGGGGTGCCAACGCGCCGACGATTGCGCCGGCCTGCACCTTCGCGGTCAGGTCTTTCGTCACGGCGACGAGCAGCAGCGACTTGCCACCGTCCAGTCGCGACAGCAGCGCGACGACGCCCGAACCGAGCTGGTCGCGCACCTGGTCGGCCAGTGTCCGCAGCGGTCCCGCGTCGGCGCCGTCGACGACGCGGAAGGCCGCCTTGACGTTGCCGAAGGCCTGTTCCTGCGCCTGCGCGCCGCCGCCGCCCGCGGCCGCTGTCAGGGCCTTGGCCTTCCAGTGCTCGATCTCGACGGCCGCGGCCTTGGCGCCGTCCAGCAGCTTCTCCAGTCGGTCGGCCACGACGTCGACGCCCACGCCCAGCCGACGCGCGATGCCGGCAAGCGTCGCTGCCTGCACCTGTACCTCGAGCAGAGTGGACAGGTGGCACACGGCCTCGATGCGCCGTACCCCAGCCGACACCGCAGAATCGCTCAGGATCTTGATCAGCCCGATGTCGCCCGTGCGTGTCACGTGCGTGCCGCCGCACAGCTCGGTCGAGTCGCCCAGTTGCACCACCCGCACCACTTCGCCGTACTTGTCGCCGAAGAAGGCAAGCGCGCCCTTGGCCACGGCCTCGTCCATCGATGTCTGGGTGACGTGGGCAGGCTCGTTGGCTAGCACGCGCCAGTTCGCTTCGGTCTCGACCAGCCGGATCTCGTCGGGCGTGAGCGCCGCATAGTGCGAGACGTCGAAGCGCAGTCTTCCGGGGGCCACGTACGACCCGCGCTGCTTGACGTGTGGGCCCAGGACGTTGCGCAGGGCCTTGTGCAGCAAGTGGGTCGCCGAGTGCGCGGCGCGGATGAGGTCCCGGCGCTCGACCTCGACGTCGACGCGCACGGTGTCGCCCACGTTCAGAACGCCGGATTCGACCGTGGTGCTGTGCAGGTGCAGGCCCTGGGCGGTCTTCTGGGTGTCCTTGATCCAGGCCTTGCCGCCCGCGCCCCACGCCAACGTTCCCAGATCGCCGACCTGGCCACCGCCCTCGCCGTACAGTGGCGTGCGGTCCAACACCACCAGCACGGTCTCGCCAGGGGTCGCCTGCACCACCCGACCGCCATCGCGCACCAGTGCCAGAACCTTGCCCTCGGCCTGATCCTGGTCGTAGCCCAGGAACTGAGTCGACATGCCCTCTTGCGCAAGCTCGGCGGCGATCGCTGCCGTCGCGTCGGCACCGCTCTTCCATGACGCGCGGCCTCGCGCCCGCTGCTCGGCCATCGCCTTGTCGAACCCCGGCATGTCCAACGAGAATCCGTGCTCGGCGGCAATCAGGTTGGTCAGGTCGGTCGGGAAGCCGTGTGTGTCGTGCAGCGTGAACACCAGCTTGCCGTCCAGCACGTGCTCGCCGCCCTCGGTCTCGACACGCGCCATCTCGGTCGCAAGCAACCGCTCGCCCTCGACCAGCGTCTGGCCAAAGCGCTCTTCCTCCTGCTTGGCGATCCGCACGATCAGCGCCCGCGACGCCTGCAGTTCCGGGAACACATCGCCCAGCAGATCCGCGACCTTGGCCGCAACCTCGGCGAAGAACGGCTGCTCCATGCCCAGCTTGCGGCCAAAACGGATCGCGCGGCGCATCACCCGACGCAGCACGAAGCCGCGGCCCTCCGAGTCGGGATAGATCCCTTCGGCAATCAGAAAGGCGGTGGCGCGGGCGTGGTCGGCGATGACGCGAAACGCCACGTCCTGCTCGACGTCGGGCTTGCGCGAGATCACGTTCTCGGGGTCGAACTTGCCCGTGTACGTGCGGCCGCTCAATTGCTCGGTCAGCGCGATGAGGTCGCGGAACAAGTCGGTGTCGTAATTCGAGCCGACGCCCTGACACACCGACGCGATGCGTTCCAGACCCATGCCGGTGTCGACGCAGGGAGCAGGCAGGGGCGTCAGCACGCCATCCTGGCGATCGTACTGCATGAACACGAGGTTCCAGATCTCCATGTACCGGCCGTCGTCGTCGGCCAGCGTGACCTTGGGGCCCTGGCCGGGGTCGAGGTCGAAGTAGATCTCGGTGCAAGGCCCGCAGGGACCCGTCTCGCCCATGGACCAGAAGTTGTCCTTCTCTCCCAGAGGTACGATGCGCTCCTCCGGCAGGCCGGCGAGCTTGACCCACAGATCGCGCGCCTCGAGGTCGGCCGGTACCGTTGCGTTGCCGCCAAAGTACGTCGTCACCAGTCGCGACTTGTCCAGCTGCACGACGTCGGTCAGGAACTCCCAGGCAAAGCGGATCGCGTCCTCCTTGAAGTAGTCGCCAAACGAGAAGTTGCCCAGCATCTCGAACAGCGTGTGGTGGCGGGCGGTGCGACCGACATTCTCGAGATCGTTATGCTTTCCCGATACGCGCAAGCACTTCTGCGTGGTGGTCGCGGTCTTGTAGGGCGCGGGGCGGGCGCCGGTGAAGTAGTCCTTGAACTGCACCATGCCGGCGTTGACGAACAAGAGTGTCGGGTCGGCAGGCGGCAGCAGCGAGTGGCTGGCGACGCGGACGTGGCCGTGGCGGGCAAAGTAGGCCAGAAAAGCCTCGCGGATGGCGGCGACGCTGCGTGGGGGGACCTCGGTCCGCGACGTGGAGGCGAGGGCGGGTGCGGTCGGCTGGCTGTTCATGGCGTCGGCTACTCGATTTCTTGGGGGTTTTCTGGGTCTGCCGCGGGCGTCGGGTCCGCGTGAAAGGGGCGGTAGTCTACTGCGCCCGGGTCCGGATGGGTAGAGTCCCCGACCTTCCATCGGCATTGTCGGCGTGGCCTCGATTTCGGCCTCGATTCGTGGCATTCTGTCGTGTCAGGCCGGGACTCGACCGGTCAATTTGCCCGTGGGGGATGTCGTAATGAAGCCGACCGTCGTGCTCGTGTTCTTGGTGATGCTAGCGGCCTGTACGCAGGAAGTGCCCGGCGTAGACAAGTTCGCGCCTTTGGACGGCACTGCCGACACCACCGTCGACCCCGACGGAGGGACCGACGACGGCACCGTCAACCCCGACACACTGGCGGACGGCGACGGCATCCTCGACAGCGACGCGGACACCGATGCAACCGACATCGATATCGCCGATACTGAAGACGGCAGCGACACGGACACCCAGGGCGACACCGACGCGGACGACATCGACACGACCCCGGACATCGACGTCACACCGACATGCCCCGGCGGCACTGGCTGCGCTTGCGAACTTGAAACCGACTGCGATTCCGGCTTGTGTGCCGCCCCTTCCGAAGGCGAGCCCAAGATCTGTGCCAAGGGCTGCGTCAAAGGGTGCGATGACGGCAACGCCTGCACTCAGGACACCTGCGACATCTTCGGGGGATCGTGCGTCTCCCTGCCGCAAGAGGCCACCTGCGACGACGCAAATGTGTGCACCGAGAACGACCTTTGCGCCGACGGTATCTGCAAGGGAACGCCCGCAGTCGCTGCCGTGGCGTGCGACGACGGCAGCTCGTGCACCGGGGACGACGCTTGCGCGGACGGCGCCTGCACGGGCAAGGCAAAGGACTGCGACGACAGCAAGCCTTGCACCCAAGACAGCTGCGACCCGGTCACCGGCGAATGCGCCCACGCAGCGATGGCGGAGGGTGCCTGCAACGACGGCGACCCCTGCACGCTGGCTGACCACTGCGACGCGGGCGACTGCCTGCCGGGCCTGATGAAGACCTGCGACGACGGCAACGTGTGTACCAGTGACGCGTGCGACGGCGTCAAGAATCCGATCGACGGTTGCGTGTTCGATCATCAGGACGGCCCCTGCGACGACGGTCAGGCGTGCACGTCGGGCGACCTGTGCATCGCGTCGACCTGCCAAGCCGGTGCGTCGCTGCTGAACGAGTGGGCCTTGGGCACCGATGGCGACGAGGTGCTGTACAGCGTGGTCGGCTTGGTGGATGGGGGATTGGTCGCGGCGGGCACCAGCAAGAAGGATGATCCGGCAGGCGATCCGTGGATTCTCAAGGCGGCCGGCATGGCCTCGGTCCCGGCGGAAACCGTGTTCGCCAATCACCCGGCGGTCGGCCTGAAGGCGCTGCGTAAGGCCCCCAATGGCAAGTGGATCGCGGTCGGCGAGGTTGTGCAGCTCGGCACCGGGCGCGACCTGTTCATGGCCCGACTCAGCGCGGACATGGCGGTCGAGTGGACCCTGACGGTTGCAGGCGCACTGGACGATTTCGCCGGGGACGTCGTGGCGATGCCGGCTACCGGCGCCGATGGCGCGGGCTACGTCGCGGTCGGTCGCACGGGTGTCGCTGGCGGCAAGAGCCGCGGCTGGGTCGTGCGGGTCGACGAGTCCGGTGCCTTGGTCGACACACAGCAGCTCGGCTCGGTCGACGGGCGTCTGTCGTCTGCCGTCGTGCTGACGGACGGTAGCCTGATTGTGGCTGGTCAGACCCAGCTGCCGACGGCCTCGCATCCCGACGGCTGGGCCTTGCGCATCGACCCCGCCCACCACGTCGTGTGGGAGAAGTCGTTCGGCGGCTCATGGCCCGATGGTCTCAACCGCATCGTCGCGTTGTCGGACGGCTCGTACGGCGCGGTCGGCTTCACCGAGACAGCCAGCAGCAGCCGGGACTTCTGGTTGGTGCGATTGGACGGCTCGGGCAAGGTCCTGACCAAGCTCTCGATTCCCACCACGGCGGCCGCTTCGGCATGGGGACTGGCAGAACTGCCCGACGGTGGCTATGTCCTTGCCGGGCAAAAGCAGGTCGATGCGACGAACATGGACGGCATGATGGTTCGTCTGGACGCCACGCAGCAGGTGGTCTGGACGCGTACGTACGGCGGCAACCTCTCCGACGGGTTCAACGACGTCGTCGCGCTGCCCGGTGGCCGTCTGGCGGTCGTGGGCTGGACCCGGTCCAAGGGCAAGGCCTCCAGCGAGGACGGCTGGATCCTGCGCACCGATGGCTGGGGCAATCCCGAGTGCGGCGGGTCGGGCGAGTGCCTTGGCATGGCGCGGACCCTGTGCAACGACGACGTGTCCTGCACCTTCGACACCTGCTCGGCAGGACTTGGCTGCGGACACGCCCCGGCAGTGACGGGAACCACTTGTGCCGTGGGCGGTTGCACGGGGCTCACCCGGACGCTCGGCAGCGTGTGCTCGGCCGAGGGCAGTTGCGAAGCGGTCGCCAACCCGCAGAACTGCAATGACGGCGACGCTTGCACCACCGACGAGTGCGACGTCGACCAGGGCTGCACGCATCAGGCGTTCACCGGGCTTTGCCCCGGGCCGAAGGCTTGCGACTCAGCCGTATGTCAGTCCGGCCAGTGCGTTCCGCAAGGCAGCGACCGCCTGTTCTCCAAGACCTGGGGCACGTACGACATGACGGCCGACCCGGTCAGTCTGGTCAATGCTCCCGATGGTGGCCTGGTCGTCCTGTACCCCAAAGGCTCGGCGGCCAATCCGGACATCGGTTTTGCGCGTTTCTACGCAGACGGTTCGCTCTACTTTAGCAAGACGCTGGGCGGCGGCGCGACCAGTGAGGTGCCGCGTGGCATGGTGCGTCGGCCGGACTCGGGCTTCGCCATCATCGGCCGCACCAACCAGACCAGCCAAGGCGACACCGATCTGGTGCTGTGGCGGGTGTCACCGTCTGGGATCGTCCTGTCGCCGACGATGTATGGCGGCACGGGCGCTGAGCTCGCCGGGGCGCTGGCGGCGATTCCCGAGGGCCCCGCTGGACCTGCGGGCTACCTGCTGACCGGCAGCACGGCATCGCAGGGCGAGACGGGCGCGGGTGCGGGCGACGCCTACGTGGTGCGCACCGACATCGACGGCAAGCTGCTGTGGCACAAGTGGTACGGCAACGGCTCGGCCGAGCACGCCCGCGCGGTGGTGTGGTTGGATGGCCTGATGCCCGGCGGTTTCGGCTCGCTGGTTGCGGCGCGCACGGGTCCCACGGGGCAGGAGGACACCTGGCTCGTCCGCACCGATGCCACCGGCAAGATTCGCTGGACCAAGCAGCTGGGCGAGGTCAACAAGTCCGAGATCCCTAACGCAGTCGCAGTGTTGCCGGCGAACACGCCGGGCGGTTGGGGCTTTGTGGTGGTGGGGACGACGACGTTGGCGGACCAGACGACCCTGGGTTGGGCGACCCGCTTGGACGTCGCCGGTCAGGTCGTGTGGACGCGCACGCTGACGTCGGCCGGACTTGAGGTGGCCAGTGCGCTGGCGGTGCTGCCGGGCGGTGACTTGCTGGTGTCCGGCAAGGGCGGCAAGCCGTCCGACGGCAGACTCGTGCGACTCGACTCCAGCGGCAACACGGTTTGGAAGCGGAGCTATGATCAGGGCAAGGGCGCCGACGAGTCCGCCAGCGTGATGACCGTTCTGTCGGACGGAGGCATCGCACTGGGCTTGTCAGGTCCTGGCGACATCGGCTACGCGGCGGGCCTGTGGGTCATTCGCACCGATGCTTGGGGCGAGTCCTCGTGCTCCATGTCCAGCAACTGCGCGGCCAAGCAGCCGGTCGATTGCAACGACAACAACCCTTGCACGGCCGACCTCTGCACCGCGGGAGAGTGTCTGGCTCAGGATCTGCCCGACGGCATGGTCTGCGGCACCAACAAGACGTGCCTTGCCGGCAAGTGCAAGTAGGGAGCGCGCCTGCGGGATGACGAGAGTGGAGGTGGCCGTGGCGTACGCATCGCGATCGAGACGCTCGTTCCTTGTTGATATCCTGAACAAGTCTGCGGCTTTGTGGGCGTTGGCGACGGCTGGAGCAGTCACAGGGACCCTCCCGGGCTGCGGCGGCACAGGTCGCAAGGACGAAGTCACTGATCCGGCCCCCAATCCGGACACTGCGGCCAAATACGGCGGCCCGGAGCCCCCACCTGAGCCTGCACCGGACCCGGCTCCGGCAGAAAAGTACGGCGGGCCACCTGAGGAGCCCGAGGCTCCGCCCGAGCCGGCCACGAAGTACGGCGGGCCATTCCGCAGGAACTGATTGCGGACCAAATGGCATGATTCTTCCGGACGTTTTCGCGATTGCGGCGCGATAGCGTAGGGTTTAGGCTGAATCCAAACTCGGCGCTGCGCCGTCCCCATGGAGTTCTCCGATGGCCAAGAGGCAACGGCTCGCTCGGCACATGCCCTCCCTCGTCCTTGCGGTCCTGGTCGCGGGGGCATCGGCGGTTCCGGCCCATGCCGGAGTGCCCACCTTTGTCCAAGTCGAGGGCGCACTGTTCGCCACAGGGGGCGGGCCAGTCGCCGACGGGAATTATGCATTGACCTTCAAGCTCTTTGCCGTTGAGTCCGGCGGTCAAGCCGTGTGGTCCGAGGGGCCCGTGCAGGCTGCCGTGAAGGGCGGCAGCTTCAGTCACGCACTTGGGAGTCAGGTGGCCTTGACCCCGCAAGTTCTGGCGCAGCAAGCGGTCTGGCTGGCGGTGCAGGTCGACGCTGACCCTGAACTGGCGCGCAAGCCGATGTCCGCGTCACCCTTCGCGCTGCGAGCGGCGCTGGCCGAAGGGCTTGACTGCTCGGGGTGTGTCGCACTGTCGCACTTGTCTGCGGACGTCCTGGCGCCGTATGCGAAGTCGGCATCGCTTGCCAAGGTCGCGGCTACTGGCAACTACGCGGATCTTGCGGGCACGCCCGATCTCACCGCGTTTGCGAAGACGTCGGCTCTTGCGACGGTTGCCCTGACGGGTAAGTTCGCCGACCTGGACGGTGGTCCCGATCTGTCGGCGTACACGAAGACCTCTGGATTGGCGGCGGTGGCGCTGTCGGGCGCTTACGCTGACCTCGATGGCCTACCGAGCCAGGCCAAGCTGGGCGCGTCGTGTGGAACAGGTTTGGTGATCAAGGGGTTGAAGGCGGACGGCTCGTACGAATGCGTCGTCGCGATGGACCCGAAAGCGCTGCCCGGCGACGGCTTGGACGACATCTCGTCGGGAGCATTGACCAACCAGTTCACCGACGTCGTGAAGTCCACCAAGGTTGACATCGGCATCCCGGACAACAACCCGGTGGGCATCAGCGACTCGGTCGACGTGCCGGATCTGGGCATCGCGCAGGCGCTGACAGTCTCCGTGGATATGGTGAACAGCGACACCGCCAACTTGAAGATCCTGCTGATCGACCCCGCGGGGGCCAAGTACACGCTGTGGGACAAGTCTGCCAAGGGGACCGCCGTGAAAACGACCTGGCCGTCGCCCACCAAGACCGTGTCCGGCGACCTGACCAGCTGGGTAGGTCAGAACCCCAAGGGCAAGTGGTACTTGCAGGTCATCGATTCCGGCTTCCTGAACAACGCGATCGACGGAAAGTTGAACACTTGGAGCCTGAACGTCTCGACCATGTCAGGCAAGAAGGTAGCCGCGACCGGGACCCTTCTGGTTCAGGGCATGTTTGGGCTGCCGACCGCCGAGAGCGCGCCAGAGGCCTGCGACGCCACCAAGTTCGGCTACATGTACGCGAACACCAAAGACAAATCGGTCTATTTCTGCAATGGCAAGTTCTGGTTTGCAATGGCCATCGACTTGGCGCCCAAGAACTGCAAGGAGGCGCTGGCTCAGGATCCGTCTGCCAAGGACGGCGTCTTTTCCATCGACCCCGACGGTCCGTTCGGCAACGGCTCGATCCAGGTCTACTGCGACATGACGACCGACGGCGGCGGGTGGACGCTGGTGCGCAACATCGCCCCCAACGACGGCAACAGCGTCGGCTACAACAATCAGCAGTTCTGGACCACGCAGACCGAGTACGGTGTCTTCGCCGACCGCTTTGCCAAGGACTACAAGAGCCCCGCGGACTGGCTGGTCCAAGGCACGCAGCTGATGATCCAGTCGACCAACACCGGCGCCAGCGGCGCGGTCTTGGGCTGGCGCCGCTGGCCCATGCTGAACAGTCAAGCGCGAGCGTTCAACACGTTCTTCTCCACCGGCATCGTCAGTGTGCACAGCACCGATGTCTGTGAGACCGGCAACGCGGACGCGGGCGACGCAGGAACCTCGAATGCTTGGGACGACATCTTGCGGCGCGGCACCTGCCTGTACGCGGACGTGAATCCGAGCAGCAGCGGCGAAGGCGACACGATCCGCCTGACCACGATCCACGGAAACGGCACCGACAACATGATGTCGGGATTCGCCAGCTGCATTGATTGCGGCGCCTCGCCGTGGCAGGGGGCCGGCGCGTACATGGGCCTCGACCGCGCCGGGTGCAATTCGACGGGCTGCGGCTACAACCAGATCTGCCGCATGCCGGGGCCTCCGGCTGCCGACTGCCAGGGCAACTACTGCAACGGCACGTACTCGAACTCGTCCTGCGGATCGAACTGGAATGCGCGCTTCTACGTGCGCTGATGGGCGAGGGGCTCGCGGCGCCACCAAGGCGGCCTGACCTGAGGCGGACCGGACGCGCGCGGAATCGCTAGGGGCAGGCGGGGTTGGCGCTGCCGGGCGTGCCCAGGTCCTTGTTGGCTCCGAACGGTACTGTGCCCAAGCACCAGCTTCCACCCAACTTGCTCTCGGCGTTGGTGGTCTTGCCGGGGTCAAGCGACAGACTGCTGCCGGTGGTGGTCTTGGGCCAGGCGCCAGAGACACCGTACGTGACGGCGGCGATGGCCTTGGTCGTGCAGATGCCGGCCGCGGCCGTCCCCAGACAGACTGAGTCGCCGTTGTTGCCGAATTGCACGCCACCGTTGGGGTTGTAACCGTAGGCGTAGTCGGCCGTCGCCCCGCCCGCACCGCCCGGCGTGGCGGATGCGGCGATGATGACCACGGCCCCAGGCTGCACGACGAAGCCAGGCTTGGCGAGCTTGACGCTGTTGCCGTCGCCGTCGCCAAAGTACAGCCCCTCGAGCAGTAGCGGCTTCGACGTGACGTTGCGCACCTCGGCCCACTCGTTCGCCTGCGACACATTGGGTGCGTACATGATCTCGGTGATGACCAGCTCGCCCGCCACCGGTTTGACCGCCACTTCGGACTGGCAGGTCGCACTGCAGCCGTCGCCGCCGATGTGGTTGCCGTCGTCGCACTGCTCGACGGGCTTGTCGATGACCGTGTCGCCGCAGGACGCCGCCTTGACGCACACTCCCGCCGCACACCACATCCCGTCGCCGCAAGCGGTCTGGTCGGCAGCGTTGGCCGGCTGGCACCCGATGATGGGGTGACACGCGTCGATGGTGCACGCGTTGCCGTCGTCACACGCAAGTGCGCCTCCCGCTTGGCATACGCCGCCGTCGCAGCGGTCGTCTACCGTGCAAACGCTGCCGTCGGCGTCGCAGGACTGGTCCTGTTGGGCACCACCCGCGAAGAGGCACGTGCCGGTTGCCGCGATGCAACTGTCGACCGTGCAGAACTTGCCGTCGTCACAGACTTTTGCGCTGCCTGCGACACAAACGCCGGCCTTGCACGTGTCCGGCGTCGTGCAGCCGTTGCTGTCGGCGTCGCACGCGGCGGAGTTGGCGACGTTCTGGCAGCCGGTCTTCGAGTTGCACGCATCGTTGGTGCACGGGTTGCCGTCGTTGCAGGTCTGGGCGGCTCCCGCCACGCACACGCCGGACTTGCACACGTCGTTTGCGGTGCACACGCTGCCGTCTGCGTCACAGGCCTTGCCATCGGCCGCCGGGACAGGGCCGCACTTGCCGGACAGCGTGTTGCAGGTCGTCGCTGCGCAAGGGCCGTCGCTGGCGGTGTTACAGGTCACGACGGAGGCCGGGTTGACCTTGCACTGGAACGGGGCGCTGGACTTGTCGCAGTAGAACGTGCCGTTGCACAAGTTGCCGTCTTCCTTGCAGTCCACGTCCTGCTGGCACTGGCAGGTGTTGCTGCCGGGCACGCACGCCTTGTCCTTGCAGGTGTCGCCGGCGGTGCAGGGGTTGCCGTCGTCACAGACCGCTTGGTTGGCTGTGTGGGTGCAGCTGGTCTTCGGGTCGCAACCATCCGAAGTGCAAGGGTTCCCGTCGTCGCAGGTGGCCGCCGGCTTGGCCTTGCCTTGGCACGCGCCCTCCTGACAGGTGTCCTGGTCGGTGCAAGCGTTGCCATCGTCACAAGCGGCGGTCGAAGCGGTGTGCTGGCAGCCCTTGGTGGGGTCGCAGGTGTCCAGCGTGCACGCTGCGCCGTCGTTGCAGTCCACGGCTTCTCCGGTGCACTGGCCCACCTTGCACGCGTCGGCTTGGGTGCAGGCGCTGCCGTCGTCACAGGCGATGCCGTCGGCCTTGGGGTCCAGCAAGCACTGTCCGGTCGAGGGGTTGCACGTGGGCGTCTGGCACGCGCTGCCGGTCGTGCAGGTCTTGGGGAGGCCTGCATCGCACTGGGCTTGGTGGCAGATGTCGCCCACCGTACACAGATCACCGTCGTCGCAGCCCAGGCCATCGTCGGCCTTCGCGGTGCAGCCTTGGGCGGGGTCGCACGCGTCGAGGGTGCAGGGGTTGCCGTCGTTGCACGTCTTGCCGCCGCCGGGGATGCACTTGCCGTCGGCGCAGGCGTCGCCCTCGGTGCAGGCGTTGCTGTCGGCGTCGCAGCCGCCTGCGGTCGGGGTGTGGCCGCACGCCAGGGTCGCTGCGTCGCAAGCGTCTGTGGTGCAAGGGTTTCCGTCGTCGCAGGCGAGTTCGTCGGTGTTGCCGTCGCAGTCGTCGTCCTGGCCGTTGCAGACCTCGAGCGCGACGATCGCCGAGCACGCAGACAGTCCCTTTTCACCGCACTGCCGCACGCCGACGCAGTGGTTGCCGCCGCCCTCGACGTCGGCGCTGCACGTTGTGCCCAGCTGGGCCGCGATCGCGGCAGGAGAGCAGCTGCAGTCGGTCGGGACACCCTGATCGGTGGGGCGCGGCACGCACTGGTTGGCTTGCTTGCCGTTCGCCGAGACGACCGATTGGCAGGAGTGATCGCCCGGGCAGTCCGCATCCTTGTCGCACGCAGCGCCGCAGAAGCGTCCGAGTGGTCCGCGATCGACGCACAGGGCCTTGGCCGCGCCCACCGCAGCACAGTCGGCGTCCGAGTCGCATGGGTTGCACAGGACGGGCCACTGCGGCAAACACAAGTAGACGAGATCACTGCCTGAATTGGGGATGCAGACGTAGCCCGCCGGACAACTCGACGTGCAGGGCTGACCGCAGATGCGTCCGTCGGCGGGGGTGTCGATGCAGTAACCGCTGTTGCAGTCGTCGCCCGTCTCGCACGCACAGCCGGGCCCACCCTCGGCGTCGCAGGTCCATGGGGGCAGCACGGTGTCCGGCCCGTCGGCAACATCGGCGTCCTGGGCCGAGACGTCCTCTGGCGGCAACACGTCCGCATCCGTGCCGCCCAGATCCGGCAGTCCGCCGAAGTCCAGAAGAGTTGTCACGTCTTGCACGGCGTCGGAAGTGGCGTCGTCATCGGTGACCGGCGACGGGTCGCCGCACGCGCTGGTCAAGACCAGGCAGACGGGCCACGCGAGGGAGAGGAGGCCGCAGGCGGTGCGTACGGTTCGAGCCATGGGTTCCTGAGTCTGGCGGGCGGGGGTCCCGCTACGTCACGATGCTGAAGGTCACGACGCGCAGCGTCAACCCAGCGGCTGTGCGGAGTTGGGACGCCCGGGGCAAACGGCAGTGGTAGCGGCCCCGGGAGGTTGGCAGGGTGCGTTGACCCCTTCGACGGCTTGGAGTACCAGCAAACCAAGAAGCGCTCGACCGACTCCAGACTCGGCCACCGACCCGACGAACACGCAAGGTGTATTCGTTCCTTGCCTCGGAGAACCCATGAAGATCCGTCCCTTGGCTCTTGTGTTGACAAGCCTTGTGATGCTTGCGGGTGCCTGCAGCTCTCCCGAGCAGGACCAGGACATCGATCTGCCCGAGGACAGCAGCCCGGATCTCGGCAGCGATGACGCGACCGATGACGTGGCGGACGCCGTCGTCGACGTGGTGACCGACACCGTGGCACCGGACGTCGAGTCCGACGTGCCCGCTCCCGTCTGTCCCGGCGGCCCCGGCTGTACCTGCGTGCAGAACCTGGACTGCGACTATGGCCTGTGTCTCGACACCCCCCAAGGGTGGCTGTGTGCGCAGCCGTGTGTTGGCAACTGCCCTGTGGATTACAAGTGCGCGCAGGTCAGCTCGGGCTCTGGTGGCGACACCGAAACCGTCTGCGTGCCACGCTTTGGTTGGCGCTGCGACCCCTGCACCGCGTCTGCGCAGTGTGCGGGACCCGGCCATTCGGACGGCAAGTGCATCAAGCGCGGGCTGCAGGGGGAATTCTGCGGGTCGGCGTGTGCGGTCGATGCCGACTGCGGCGACGGCTTCTCGTGCTTGACGGTGGACGTGGTCGAAGGGGGCACCGCCAAGCAGTGCGTGTTGTCGGACGAGGAAGCGCAGTGCCCGTGCTCGCCTCGCGCGGTGACCAAGGGCCTGTCGACCACCTGTCAGGTCGCCTATCCCGGCCAAGGTGATCCCGCGGTCTGCTCTGGCACACGGAGTTGTACCGCGCAGGGCGTGCTGTCGGACTGCTCGGCCCCCGCACCGGCGCTCGAGACCTGCAACGCCACGGACGACGACTGCGACGGAAAGACCGACGAGGCCACGTGCGACGACCAGAACCTGTGCACACTTGATGCCTGCGACCCCAAGGGCCCGGGCTCAGGTCAGGACGGCTGCACCCACGCGCCCAACCCGGGACTGGCGTGCGACGACGGCAATGTTTGCACTGCGGGCGACTTGTGCAAGGACGGGCTCTGCGTGGCCGGCCCCGACGTCTGCGACTGCAACACCGACGCGGACTGCACGGAAAACGAAGACGGCAACCTGTGCAACGGCACGCTGGTCTGCGACACCGCCGTCTATCCCCACAAGTGCAAGATCGATGCGGCGACCGTCAAAAGCTGCGACCCGTCGGGCGACACCGTCTGTCTGAAGAGCCAATGTGCCCCGGCGACTGGCCTTTGCTCCCCCAAGCCCGCGAGCGACCTGACGCTGTGCACCGACGGCAACGCCTGCACCAAGGACGACGTCTGCAAGACGGGACAGTGCATCGGCTCCACGCTTGTCTGCAACGACAACAACCCGTGCACCAACGACTCGTGCGATTCGGGAAGCGGCTGTATCTACACCAACAACTCCGCGCCCTGCGATGACGGCAACGCCTGCACCTATGGCGACAGCTGCAGCGGCGGTCAGTGCAAGGCGGGACCGCCGCCTGCGTGCAACGACAACCAGCAAAACGGCAACGAGACCGACATCGACTGTGGCGGGGCGGGAGCCTGCAGCCTGCCCGCGTGCGGCACCTGCGGCTCGAACGCAACGTGCAAGAGCAATGGCGACTGCGCGAGCCTCTCGTGCAAGCTGGGTTACTGTCTGGCGCCGTCCTGCATGGACGGACTCAAGAACGGGGACGAGGAAGGCGTCGACTGTGGCGGGTCGTGCAACATGTGCCCCAGCCTGTTCCTGCTGGCCGGAGGGGCGAAGTCGTTTGGCGCGCGGCTGATGAAGGGTGGCGCATGGGAAAAGGCCGACCTGGACATTCCGACGGTCGATGGTGTGAGTTTGGCGCTGTTGAGCACGGGTGGCTCAGGGACGGTTGTGGGCGCCATCCGCTACACCAAGCTGCAAGACCCGCTGGACAACACGCTGCAAGTCACCATGTACGCAGATCATGTCTGGTCGCAACCCAAGATGCTGGCCGCGGGCATCACCACCCTGTCCCCCCCGGAGCTGGTCGCCCTGACCGGCAAGGTTCAGGTCGCGTTCCATGGTCTCGACCACTGGTATTACTTCAGTGAATTCAACGGTAACGTCTGGTCTCCGGTCGAGACGATCGGCTCGCCCGTGCAGTACGGCCCGGTCGGCGCGGCGCTGGCGCACAAGTCCGGGGGCACGACCCTGGCCTTTTTGGATGGGGCCTCCAGCAACGACCTCAAGGCCATCGACCGCTCCGCCTCTTGGGGAGCGCCCAAGTACATCGGCAACGGATTGAATGTCGGCGTGTCGCCCAGCGCGGTCGTGCCCACCAGCGGTCCCGACCTGATGCTGGCGGCCGTCAAGCCCGACCAGCAGATTGTCCATTACCAGCGGACAAGCGGCACCTGGACCGCAGCGCCGATTCCGTCAGCGTGGACGACCCACCGCGTTGCCATGGCCGCCGACAACGGTCAGGTCGCTCTCGCGTTCCGCGGCCAGGACGGCAAGGTCTACGTCACCGTGTGGACCACCGTCTCGGGCCAGTGGACCGTCCCCGCCACCGTTGGCAGCACCCCGGCCGTTACAAAGACGACCCCCGCCATCGCAAGAGGCATCAGCAGCGGCTGGGAGCTGGCCTGGGTCGCCACCGACGGCACCGTGCTTCACAGCAGTCAGGTTGGCGGCGTCTGGAGCGAGGCCGTGGCGGTCGGCGTCAACGCCAACTCCGTGGCAATGACACGCTGACAGCCCACCACGCCGGGCAGTGACGCCCGCGGCGTCTTCCGACCGGAACGCAGCGGGGAATCAGCAAGAATCGCTTGAAATAGCAGAAATAAAGCGAAATTCCGTGAGACGTGAGAGGGCACGGTTGACGTCGGCGGTGGTCTCGCCGACCATCTATTCCAGCGGTCCGCCCGTGTCCGCACGGTCTTGTCGTCCCCGCTGCCCCGAAGCGAGCCCGTGTCGATGATCCATCCCCCCCCCACCCATCCGGTCCTCGACGAGCGCTATCACGTGCTCGCCCGCACCGGTGGCGGTGGCATGGGAGAGGTCTACCGGACGCTGGACACGGCCACGGGTGAGATCGTGGCGGTCAAGCTGATCCGCGACGACCTGAGTGGCGAGGCGGCGGAGCGTTTCGACCGCGAGGCGAACACCCTCGCCGATTTGCAACATCCCGCGATTGTTCGGTTCCTTGACCACGGGCGCACCCCATCGGGCAAGGCCTTTCTGGTCATGGAGTGGCTGGACGGTTGCGGGCTGGACGTTCTGCTGGCCCGGCAGCTGCCGCCGCTTCAGGAAGCGCTCGAGCTGGGGCAGCGGGTGGCCAGCGCACTGGCTGCCGTTCACCGGGCTGGGCTGATCCACCGCGACATCAAGCCCGGCAACTTGTTTCTGGTCGACAGCAAGCCCGCCCGCGCCAAGTTGATCGACTTCGGTCTGGTCCGCGGGGGGCAGTTGTCGGCGATGACCCAGGTCGGCGTGGCGGTGGGGACTCCCGGCTACATGGCACCCGAGCAGATCCGCGGTGTCGGCGCGATCGACTGGCGAGCCGACTTGTACGCATTGGGCTGCATCCTGTTCGAGCTGGTCACCGGTCGTCGACCCTACGGCATGGCGGACACCACGGCATTGCTGACCCGTGTGCTGTTCGAAGACACGCCCCGCGTCAGCAGCTACTTTCCGCTGGTGCCGGCCGCCTTGGATCAGCTGGTCGCGTCACTGCTTGCCCGCAACCCGGACGAGCGGCCCGCAAGTGCGACCACCGTCATGGATATCTTGGCCGAGGTCGCGCG
Source organism: uncultured Enterobacteriaceae bacterium (assembly GCA_964447285.1). GTDB lineage: Bacteria > Myxococcota_A > UBA9042 > UBA9042 > UBA9042 > CAJBNH01. The sequence continues at coordinate 30,059 of CAYURO010000020.1, forward strand.
AACGCTGCCGGAGGCCTCTACCGCACGTCCCCAGTCGATCCGCACCCTGGGCCAGGCCGAGTCCCGCAACCTGCCCGTCGTCCTGTGCCGTCTGCCGTCTGCCGCGACGGTGCTGATGGCAGGCGCGCCGGCGGGGACGGTTCCTCCCTCCGCGATTCCCGTGACGATCACCCAGCCCGACGCCGAGCTGTGGCCGGCCGTGCAAGCCAGGGACACACTTGCCGCGATCGTTGCGCCGTTCGGGGGCGTGGTTCGCACCATTGGGGCAGACACGGTCGCTGTGACGGTGCGGACCAACGGCACAGCGAAGGATCAGGCGGAGCGGGCGCTTCGGTGCGCGCTGGCGATCCGCAAGGGCTTGGCGGTTCGGCCCCTGGCGATTGCGATGGTCCGGCAAGACGACCAGCGACCGTTGGCGTCGGGGGATGGCGACGACCCGTTCGCCGCGGCTGTGAAGCTGTTGCATCAGGGTTCAGAAGACGACGTCGTACGGATGGATGAGGTGACCGGCCTGCTGCTCGCGCATCGCCGGGGTGTCATCCGCTCCGCTTCAGGTCACTGGCTGGACCCTGCGGCCGCCGCGAGCCCCGAAGTGCTGTCGCAGAGTGAAAACTATCTGCCGTGCGTCGGGCGCGATCGCGAGTTGGCCAATCTGGAAGGGCTGTGGGCGGAGTGTATTGACGAGGCGGAGACCCGGGTGGTTCTGGTCACAGGCGTGGCTGGCGTAGGCAAGAGCCGACTGATCAAGGAGTTTGTCCACAAGCTGGCGAAAACCCGCCTTGGTGCGACGATCTGGCTGTCCCCCACCGACGAGCTAGGCGCTGGCACGCCCTACGGTGTCATCGAGCGCGCATTGGCCCGCGCCGCCGGGGTTAGCGACGTTGCGCCGGCACAGGCGTTGCCGCGGTGGCAGACTTGGCTGGGGAATCTGGTGCCGGCCGCAGACGTAGCGTCTGTCGCGCAGACGCTGGTAGGGTTGGGCAGTTCGTCACTCGGGGGCGGCGAGACGCAGATCGCAGCCGCCCTGCAACCGCAGCAGTCCGAAGCCCGGATCGACCAGAACGTGCAAGCCGTTGAGCGGGTGCTGGCTGGCGTATGTGCGCGGTCTCCGTTGCTGTGGGTGCTCGAGGATTTGCACTGGGCAGACCCCTCGTCGCTGCGTTTGCTGGACCACCTGTTGCGCCGGCGCGGCAAGCTGCCCTGGCTGGTGGTCGGCGTCAGCCGCCCGGAGCTGATGGACAACCACCCCCGGCTCTGGGAGCACGCAGCCCCCCAACACGTCGCCTTGGGAGCACTGGCTCCCAAAGCGGCAGCGCGCCTGGTGAAAGCTGCTCTGGGCGAGCTGCTGGACGATCAGGAGTCGCAGCGGCTGGTCGAACACTCGGGCGGCAACGCGTTCTATCTCGAGGAGCTGATTCGGGCGGTGCAGGAAGGGCGCGGCGGCAGCATTCCCCCGAACGTCATGGCCACCGTTGAGTCGCGTCTGTTGGGTCTCGACCCCGAGGCGCGGCGGCTGTTGCGCGCGGCCAGCGTGTTGGGTCAGGCCTTCACGCGCGACGGAGTCGTGGCGGTGTTGGGCGGCGAAGACCGGGACATCGACGAGCGGGCGTGGCTGGCGGAGCTCGTGCGGACGGCGATCTTGCGCGAGGGCGAGAAGCCCGGGCAATTCCGCTTCGCCCACGCCTTGGTGCACGAGGCCGCCTACGCGATGCTGACGGACGAGGACCGGCCCCGCGCGCACCTTGCGGCAGCCGACTTCCTGCGAGAGCTGGGGACGCGGCAGGCCGCCAAGATTGCCCACCATTACGGTCTTGGCGGCGATCCTATCCAGGCGGCACGCTTTCTGGCGCAGGCGGCGCGGCAGGCGTTGCTCGTGGGAGACAAGGAGTCCGCGCGCAGTGCTGCTGAGCAGGCGATTGCGACGGGCGGCAACGAGCCCTTCGTCGGCGAGGCGCACTTCGTCGCCGCCGAGGCCTGTCGTCAACTGGGAGCCAGCGAGGACGCGCGCCGCCACACTGTCGCCGCCGTGGCGCTGCTGCCGACGGGGACGCCCATGTGGTACGCGGCCCAGAGGACCGTCGTCATGGTGGGGATGTCGTCGTTCTACGGAAAGCGCTGACGCTTAGCGTGCGGGACGGTCAGAACTCCGACCAGCGATCATGCAGCTCTTGCGCCGTCCAGCGGTCGCCGCGGGTCGGGGCCACGCCCTCGCCCTGCACGCTGCGGATCAGTGCGACACGCGGGCCTTGGACGTCGACGACCTGACCGGTGATCTCGCGGGCCCGTGGTGACGCGAGGTACACCGCCACGTCTGCGATGTATTCGGGGGCCAGCAGCTCTGCGGCATTCGGCACGTCGGCGAACATCGGCTCCGTCAGTCGGGTGTAGGCGAGCGGGCTGATCACGTTGACGGAGATGTCGTGCGGCTTGAGCTCCATCGACGCGGACTTGCAGAAGCCGATGATGCCGGCCTTGGCGGACGCGTACGTTGCCAGGCCCGCGCTGCCGTGGATGCCGATCAAGCTGGTGGTGGCGATAATCTGACCGGGAGCCTTGCGCGCAAGAAGGTGGTTGGCCACGGCTTGCACGGTCAGGAAGGTGCTGCCCAGCAGGCCCTTGAGAGAGGCGGCCCACTTCAGATCGTCGATCTCAGGGATTGGCGAGTCGTTCACGAAGCCCGCGTTGTGCAGCAGCACGTCGACTTGGCCGAAGCGAGCGATGGCGGCGGCCATCAGCGACTCGACGCCGCTGCGCGTGGACACGTCGTCGGCGTTGGCCAGCGCGACGTCGGGACCAAGCTCGTCGGCGATCGCCTGAACGACAGAGGGATCGTGTCCCGTGCCGTCGGGGGCCGTGCCGTAATCGTTCAGCACCAGCAGGGCACCCTCGCGCGCGAACGCTCTGGCGTGGGCGCGACCGATGCCGCGGCCTGCTCCCGTGATGATGACGACCTTTCCTGCAAGCACTGCCATGGCGACCTCGAGTTGTCCTTTGTTTTCAAGCGATCTGGCGGGGGGAAGGGGCGCCAGAGGCGTGCAGGATTGACCAACACACCGCTTTTCGTCAAGAGTGTGTTGTGTAGCAGCCTGCGGGATTCCTTGACAAAGTTCCAAAATGGAGCGCGACGTTCCACAATGGGTCGCGGCTGGGAGGGGGGCGTGATGCAGGCCGCGTTGCCACCTCTCCCGCATGGCCCTACGCTTGCCGTGCCCGGCCACGACCCTTACCGGCCGCGCAAAGGAACGACCGCATGGACCCCCGCGTCGTCGAGTGTGTGCCGAATTTTTCCGAAGGTCGCGATCGCGCCAAGATCGACCAGATCAGCCAAGTGATCGCTTCGGTTGCCGGCGTGCACCTGCTGGACGTCGATGTTGGCGCCGACACCAACCGCACGGTCGTCACGTTTGTCGGCGCGCCCGAGCCCGTGCTGGATGCTGCCTTCAGGGCGATCGCCAAGGCCGCGCAGATCCTGGACATGTCGACTCACCACGGTGCCCATCCTCGCCTCGGCGCGACCGACGTCTGCCCGCTGGTGCCGGTGTCGGGGATCACGCTGCAGGAGTGCGCGGTGTTGTCCCGCACCCTGGCAGAGCGGGTTGGCCGCGAGCTCGGCATTCCCGTCTACATGTACGAGGCGGCCGCCGCACGTCCCGAGCGCAAGAATCTGGCCACCATTCGCAAGGGTGAGTACGAGGGTCTGGCCGACAAGCTTGCCGACCCCGCGTGGGTGCCCGACTACGGGCCCGCCGAGTTCAACGCCGGCGCTGGTGCGACCGTCATCGGCGCCCGCGAGTTTCTGGTGGCCTACAACATGACGCTGAATACCCGCGACAAGGCTCTGGCGACCGACATCGCGTTCGAGCTGCGGGAGAAGGGGCGCGTGGCGCGGGCGCCGTCGGGCAGTGCGGTTTACGGCAAGGGCGCGATCCTGACGTACCGCGAGGGCGCGTTTCCCTGCGGCAACTGCGGGTTCGTGGGGCAGACGCTTCAGGCGACGGCCGACCACTGCCGACACGAACACGGCTACGACCTGACCGAGCTGTTGGCACTGAACGACGTCGATGTGGGCAAGGGTGTCGTTGGTCAGAAGGTCTATCGTGCGGGCAAGTTCCTGTTTTGCAAGGCAATAGGTTGGTACGTCGACGAGTACCGCCGGGCGCAGATCTCGATCAACCTGACCAACTACCGCGTCACGCCGCCGCATGCGGTGCTGGACGAGGCCCGGCGACTGGCGGCCGAGCGGGGGCTGGTCGTCACCGGCAGCGAGGTCGTGGGGCTGATCCCGTTCCCCGCGCTGTACGAGGCCGGGCGTCACTACTTGCGCGCCCAAGGCAAGTCGCCGTTCGTGCCCGTCGCCGATGTGCTGGAAGCTGCCGTGTTTTCGATGGGTTTGGCGGACGTGCAGCCGTTCGACCTCAAGAAAAAGGTGCTGGGGTTGCCGCGTGAGGTCGAGAACGGTCTGGCGTCGCTGTCGGTGCGCGCGTTTGCCGACGAGGTCTCGCGGGACACCCCGGCGCCGGGCGGCGGCTCGATCGCGGCGTTGTCGGGGGCGCTGGGTGCGGGCCTGGCCTCGATGGTCGCCAACCTCTCGTACGGCAAGGGAGAACCGGAACACGACGTGCCGCTGCTGCACGCCGCTCAAGCCGCCCAGATCGCCAAAGATGCGTTGTTGCTGGCGATTGACGACGACACCAACGCCTTCCATGCGTACATGGACGCGCGTCGGCTGCCGGTCGGGACGGACGCGGAGAAGGCCTCTCGCGAAGCAGCGATGCAGCACGGCTTGCAGGTCGCAGTCGAAGTGCCGCTGGAGACCGCGCGCGTCAGCCTGCGCGCCATGCACGCGGCTTGGGCGACCGGCCAGCATGGCAATCCCAAGTCGCTGACGGATGCGGCCGTAGGTGTGCAGATGGGCTTCGCGGGCGTCTGCGGCGGCGTGTGGAACGCCTGGATCAATCTGGCAGACATCCGCGACCCGGCGTACGTGGTGCGCGTGCGAGCGGAGTGCGAGGAGTTGCTGGCCGGCGCCAAGACCCTGTCGCTGCAGTGCGAGACGTGGGTGCGAGATCGGATTGGCGGATAGCCGCGCGTGCCTTGTGTGGCCGCTTTCACCGTTGCGTTCGCCCCTGTGCCGTGATCTGCTAGGCACAGCGGGCCGATGACCCGCCCCAGGTTCGCCATGCCTCGCCGCCCACGCCCCCTACCGTCCACGCGCCGCGTCGCGGTGTTCGTCGTCGGTATGGTGGTCCTGCCCGCGATCCTGTCGCTGTCGGTCGGCATCATCGCGCTGACCTTGTGGCGCGAGGGGTTCGACATCGCCTTCGGTGTGCTGGTCCTGAGTTTTGGCGCCATGGCCATCGCGGGGGGCGTGTTGTCGATTGCGTGGCTGCGGCAGACGACGCGAATTGCCAGGTTGCAGGCCGAGTTCGTCGGCAACGTGTCGCACGAGCTGAAGACGCCGCTGGCCGGCATCCGCCTGATGGCTGAGACGCTGGCCTTGGGGCGTGCAGACGACGCGGAACACCGCCGCGAGGTGCTGGACGCGATGGAGGCCGAGATCGGTCGGCTTGAGGCACTGGTCGACCGCTTGTTGCGCTGGCGGCGCATCGAGGAGGCCGCGCAGCCGCTGGGGCGCTCGCCGCAACCGGTCGAGGAACTGGTCGAAGCCGCCGTCGAGCGTTGCCAGCGGATGCTTCGCGAGCAGGGCACGAAGGTTGTCGTGCAGGTGCGAGAGGCAACGCCCGCCGTGATGGGCGACCGCGACACGCTGGTCGACGCGCTGGGCAATTTGGTCGAAAACGCCTTGAAATTCGGCGGAGATCGCGGTCCAGTCGAGGTGATTGTCCGCCCCGATGGCGACGACGTCGTGTTCGAGGTGCGCGACCAAGGGCCCGGCATCGCGCCGGCCGACAGCAAGCGCATCTTCGACCGGTTCTATCGGTCGCCGGTGCATCTGCGGTCGCGTCAGGGCTCTGGACTGGGTCTAGCCATCGTGCGAGGCACGGTGCTGGCCCACGGTGGCCGGCTACACGTCGAAAGCGTGCCCGGCATCGGCTCGGTCTTCTTCGTCCGTCTGCCGGCGGCACCGGTCAAGGAGGGTCGCGATGGCCAGTGAGCGCCCGACGATTCTGGTGGTCGAGGACGACGCGACGCTGGTGCTGGGGCTGGAGATCAACCTGCGCGCCGAGGGGTTTCGCGTCCTCAGCGCCCGCGACGGCCAGACGGGGCTGCGCATGGGTCTGGAGCAAAATCCCGACCTTGCCGTGCTGGATCTGGGGCTGCCGGGCATGGACGGGCTGGACGTGCTGGCCGAGTGGCGCAGGCGTGGGCGCGAGCTGCCGGTCATCGTGCTGACGGCGCGGGCGACGCTGGACGACAAGGTGCTGGGTCTGGGGCAGGGCGCAGACGACTACCTGACAAAGCCGTTTCGTATCAAGGAATTGACGGCGCGCATCCGGGCGGCACTGCGGCGGGCGGGGCTGGGGCGGGGGCCCCGGCGGGTGCCGTTGGGTGAGGTCGAAGTGGACCTGGATGCGCGCAAGGTCTCGCGGGCCGGAGCGGAAATGGCCTTGACGGCCAAGGAGTTCGACCTGCTCGCCTTTCTGATCGAGCGCCCGGGGCGGGTGTTCTCGCGAGAGCGGCTGCTCGAGGCCGTGTGGGGCATGGACTACGACGGCACGGACCGCACGGTCGACAACTTCGTGCGGTCGCTGCGCGTCAAGGTCGAGGCAGACCCGGCCGAACCCCGGCACGTCGTGACCGTGCGCGGGGCAGGCTATCGATTTGAGGCATGAGGCGAGGAAAGGCTACGCCGCGACCTGAGTTGGCTCAGTCGGCGCGCGCTTCTCGACGTCGAGCTTGCGCTTGAGCAGCAGCAGCGCGATGGGCGACACCAGCGTCGAGAGACCCACGATCAACCACATCAGCTCGGTGTTGCGCGGTCCAGTGGCGGGCGCGAGATTGGCCAACAGAATCCCGGCCATCGGGCCCGCTCCCACCTTGGCGACGAACATGGGCGCCATCGAATACGACATGTAGGTCGCCTCGCGTCCCGGCGGGGCAATCGAAGCGGTGTAGTCGTACAGCCGGGGTGACCACAACGCCTCGCCAAAGCTCAGGAAGACCTGAAACGCGACGATGAGCCAGATGCTCTCGCCCAGCGTCATGAACAGCACCGAGCTGGCCGAGACGAACGTGCCGAGAATGATGACGTTGTAGGCGCGCATCCGCCGGGTAAAGGCCGTCACGACGGGCACGAGGAAGATGATGATGAAGGGATTGATGGCGTAGAGCTTGCCCGTCCACTCCTTCAGCCCGATGCGGTCCATGTACAGCGGATACAGCAAGTTGTTGTACTGGAAGATCATCTTGACCAGCACACACAGCCCGATGAAGGCGATGAACAGCCAGAACGCCTTTTCGCGCATGATGTCGCGCGCGATGGTCAGGGCGCTCTCCTTGTGACCCGCGACGGGCGCCTCCTTTCCCGCAGCCGATGCCCGTGCCAGCGCCGCCGCGTGTTCCTCGGCCTCCTTGCGCTCCGTGAAGCCGGGCACCCGCTTGCGCAGGGCCAGGGCCGCGATCAGCAGCGACACCACGGTCAGACCGACGCTCATCAGGAACACCACTTGCGTGGGCCGCACCGTCAGCACGTGGCTGGCGACTTGCAGATCGAAGGGCTTGGTGAAGGTGGTCCGAAGGGCGTCGATGGTCAGGCCGGCCACCAAGGCGCCGACGTTCATCATCACGTAATACCAAGAGAATCCGTACGATTGGGTCGACTTGTCGGTGTACTGTTTCACTGCGGCGGTCAACAACGGAATCAGCGAAGCAAAGCCGATGGACAGGCAAAACAGGCCGGGAAACACAACGAGAGGGTCTGTCGAGAAGCTGATGGCGATGCGGCCGACCAGTGCCACGACAAAACCCGCCAGGATCGCCCGCTTGACCCCCAAGGCGTCGCCGACGAAGCCGATGAAGAGCATGAAAAACGAAAAGGATGCCGAGAAGATGCCGGCGATGGTGCCAGCGGTCACGTCGTCGTAGCCCATGTCCTTGGTCAGGAACGGCATCAGCATCAGCACGGCAGAGAAGTAGCACAGCGACTCAATGATCTTCAGTAGGTACACGATCCAGATCTCTCGCGGGCAGCCCAGAAGGCCCTTGAAGCCGCGGACATAGTCCAGCGCAGCCTCTCGGATGGCCTTGCCGGGCGAGAACGGGGGGGAGACGGCGGAGGTCGTCATCGGTGCGCTCCATGGAAGGGGGGAAGAGAAGCGGGGGGCGAGGGATGGTTGGGCTGAACTACTCTTCGGTCGCGCGGTCGTGCGGCCTGCCGCCACCGCCGTAGCCGACGGTCACGGTGAGGATGAGGAAGCTGTCCTCGCTGGTGTCACCGGTCTGGGTGTTCTGCCACACCGTCTGCAACCAGTCGACCGACGGCATCACGTGCAGGCCCCCGGCGCGCAGCTCGATGCCGGCGCTTGCCCCTGTCGTCATCAGGTTGCCCTCCATGCCACGGAGGTCGGTGTTGGTCTCGTTGCCAGCGATCGAGAGATCGGACCAGCCGACGTAGGGAGCGAGGTTGATGGCCAGATGGTCGTTCAGGTCGAAGGTCGCAATGAGCGGCAGCGTGACCGAGGGCCCCTCGTACAGCAGCAGCGCCCGGTAGGCGACGGCGGGGGCCAGCGCCAGATGCAGGTTCCCCTCGTGAAAGAACCGGTACTTGGCGTCCAACTCCGCCATCATGCTGCCGAATCCAAAGCGGCCGCCCACCTCCAGATCGTCGTCGGCGCCCACGTGGATCGAGACCTCGGGGAAGATATTGGGCAGGAAGGTCGCTTCGCCGCCGGACGTGTCGATCGAGCCGTCCGGGTTGGTCACCGTGACGCTGGGTGTCTCATAGCGGGTGGCCGACATCGACAGGGCCATGTCGAAGGCGCCCGGGTCCAAGGTGCGGGCGGTGCGGTACACGCCGGAGGTCAGGCAGCCCGGCAGCAGCGCGGCGGCCAACAGCAATGCACACATCGGGGTGAGGGGACGCAGCGGGGCGAGGTGCATGGGGCTCCTTGGCCGAAGAATGTCTGGAGCGCAGCGTAGGCGGGGTCGCCCGTCGGCACAAGGCAAGGCGCCTTGCCGTGTGCGTCGCGCTTGCCAGTCGCAGCGCCCGCGGCTACGGTCCCTGCGGTAGGCTCCTTTCTACGCCCGGAGGCTCCGATGACCGCGCTGACGCTTTCTGATTTCAATCGAGATTACATACAGTTGCACGTCGCCAAGGAGGACCTCTTCTGGACGACCTACATGGGCACCGAGCCCGATGGCAGCAAGCTGGAGATCGCCGAGGGTGCCTACAAGGCGTGGATCTCGGACCCGGCGCGGCTGCGCGAGGTGCGCGAGGCACTGGCGGTGACGGCAGCGACTGACGCGGACGAGCTTCAGGGCCTGACCGGTTGGCAGCACTTCTTTCAGGCCAACGGGATCGACAGCGACGAAGGGCGGCGGCTGCAGGGCAAGCTGATCGAGCTGGAGAGCCAGCTGTTCCAAAAGCGCGCCAAATTTCAGATGTTCTATGAGGACACCAAGGGCGAGCGGCACCAGGGCTCGACCAATGTCATGGCCGCCCACATCGCAGCGAACGCCGACGAGACGGTACGCAAGACGTCGCATCAGGCCTTGCGGACGCTGGAGCAGTGGGTGCTGGACAACGGCTTTCTGGACATCGTGCGCGAGCGCAACGCGTTTGCCCGCGCGCTCGGGTTCCCCGACTACTTCGAGTACAAGATCCAGAAGAACGAGCAGATGTCGCGCGCCCGCCTGTTCCAGATCCTCGACGAATTCGAGGCGATGACACGCGACACGCATCTGGCCGCTCTGGAGCGGCTGGGCAACGACAAGGGCGCCCAGGCGCTGGAGCCATGGAACCTGAAGTACTCCGTCGCCGGCAGCGTGCAGCAGGAATTGGACCCGTACCTGCCGTTCGAGCACTCGCTGCAGAGGTGGGCCAAAAGCTTTGCGCGTCTGGGCATTGGCTACCGCGGCGCCGAGCTGGTGCTGGATCTGTGCGACCGCCCCGGCAAGTACGAGAACGGCTTCATGCACGGCCCGCAGCCCTGCTTCTTCGACAAGGGCACGTGGCGGCCGGCGCGCATCCACTTCACCAGCAACGCCACGCCGTCGCAGGTGGGCAGCGGTCGCGCAGGGTTGACCACGCTGTTCCACGAGGGCGGTCACGCCGCGCACTTTGCCAACATCACCGGCAACGCGCCGTGCTTCTCGCAAGAGTATCCGCCGACCTCGATGGCGCTGGCCGAGACCCAGTCGATGTTCTGCGACTCGCTGATCGGCGACGCGGATTGGCTGGCGCTGTACGCCCGTGACCTGAACGGCAAGCCCGTACCGGAGGCCCTGCTGCAGGCCGTGGTCACGGCCGACCAGCCGTTCCGCGCCTTCAACGAGCGGATGTTGCTGCTGGTGCCGACGTTCGAGAGCCGCTTGTACGCGATGGACGATGCCGCGCGGACGCCCGAGGCGGTGCTGGAGCTGGCGCGCAAGTGCGAGCGCGAGGTGCTGGGCATCGCTGGGTCGCCGCGGCCGCTGCTGGCGATTCCGCATCTGCTGTCGGGGGAAGGCGCGGCGTCGTACCAAGGCTACCTGCTGGCGCACATGGGCGTGTACCAGACCCGCGCCTTCTTCCAGGTGCGCGACGGGCAGTTGACAGATAATCCGCGCATCGGACCAGATCTGGCCAAGCACTACTGGAACCCGGGCAACTCACAGAGTCACGACCAGACGTTGCATGGCCTGACCGGTCACGGGCTGTCGGGGCGGGCGCTGGCGGAGTTCTGCAACGTGGCCCCCGACACCCTGTGGCAGCAGGCGCGCGAGGCGATGCTCGAAGCGATGGCGCGCCCGAAGACCGAGACGCAGGCCGACCTGCACGCGAGCATCCGCATCGTGCATGGCGCGCAGCTGATCGCCGACAACACCGTGTCGATGCAGGCCATGTGGGATGCGTTCGCGGCTTGGGTGACCGGGCTGCGGTGAGGCAGGCGTCGGGTTTCGCTGCTCTTGCGGCGAGCGATTCTTCAGGGTAGCTGGCAAGTTCCCGACTGGCAGGACTGGCCCACCGCACAAGCAACCGGGGGAAGATAGCTTGTGCCGCAGGCCTCGCAGGTCGCCACGCCCTTCTGGATGCATACGGAGCCGTCTGGCACACACACGGCGTCTGGTGATGCGAACTGCGCGAACTTCATAGCGAATTGGACCGTCGTCTCGCCGCCACCCACAGGCGCCACCGCCAGCACCTCGACCTCACCGCCCGCGCCGACGCCCAGATGCGGAGCTTCGTCGGCCCCCGTGCCCATGCGATGCAGCGTCGCCAGCGGCACGGGATAGCCGTACGTCAGCTTGCCGACCGTCAGCGCTTGCGGCAGCAGCAGCACCAGATTCACGTCGCCCACAGGCCCTAGCGTCAGCGCCGCCTGCAGACTCAGGACGGCCGAGCCCTTCCACTGGTTTGGCTGAAGGATCGCTGCGTTGAGCTTGACCGGCAGACCGGCGAACGCGCCCGTGACCGTCCCCGTGCACTTCGAGACCGCCTTGCCGGAGACGACCTTGCAGCTCAACTCGCCCGACAAGGCACCCGCCAGCGGCAGGCAGGCAGAGCGCCCGACCTCGTACCCCACGCACCTCGCGTCGGGCAGGCAAGCGCCGGCCCCGCTGCCGCACGTCGGACGGCAGATGCCGGTGGTGGGCGTGGACGCGGGGCGGACGCACAGGCCGTTGCCGCAGTCGGTGTCGTGGGTGCAAGCCGCACAGGTGGCCGGTGTGGTGTCCGGCGACCCCTGCACGTCCGCCGAGTCTGTCGCCGTGTCGACGGGGCTTGCGGGAATCGCGGACTCCTCGCACGCGGCAACGGTCAGCAGCGAGAGCAGCGCGAGGAAGCCGAAAAACTTCTGCAGGTTCATGGGGTTCTCCTGCCTGGCAGGCGCGATCTGGTTCTTTGGCGGACGGAGCCAGCCCCGACGGAGCCTGACGAGGCGCGGTGTCGCACGCCATTCTGTTCCACATCGAACCGCGAGCCAACCCGTCGAAGTGCTCGGCGGCACTGGGAAGGAGTCCGCGGCGGGGATCGACTTGACCGGTCCAACTTGCTAGAAGTGCTTGCGTGGAGGGCACCGTGGTCGATGACTCGAACATTTCGCGCAGGCGCTGGGCATGGCCGGTCGTGGCAATCCTGGTCGTGCTTGCGACGTTGGGCACCCGGGCAACGCTTCAGCAGCAAGCGGCGTGGACCGAAGGCGTCGCATTGGAGCAGCAGGGCGATATCGCAGGAGCCGTCGCTGCTTATCGCTCGACCCTGCGTTGGTACACCCCGTGGGGTCCGGTCTGGCAGGACGCTGCCGAAGCTCTGGTCGATCTCGCCAACCGCTCGCAGGGCCAGGAGCCCGAGCGCGCGCTGCTGGCCCTCGAAGCCCTGCGCTCGGGCCTTATCGCGGCCCGGTCCCTGTGGCAGCCGCGCGCCGATCTGCTGGACGACGCCAATCGCACGCTGCCCGAGTTGATGGTGCGCGTGGCCGAGCGCCAGGGTGACACTCGCAACGCCAAGCAGCAGCTCGCCCAATTCCAGGCTGACTATGCGCGTCCGGTGGGCGTCGGGCCGTTGATGTCGCTGGCCGTGCTGCTGGGGTTTCTCGCGTGGGCCGGGTGCCTGATCGCCGCCTTCTGGCGCGGAGTGGATGCCAGCGGCCGCCTGACCGGTGCCGCGTGGACATGGGGCGCTGGGTCACTGGTGGGTCTCGCGGGGTGGCTGCTGGCGATGGGGTTGGCTTGAGTCAGGGCTGTTCGGGGGCAACATGCCGAGTCTGCTGCTGATCACCGCCACCTTTGCTCCGTCGCGCATCATCGGAGGCCGACGCGCCGAGCGGATCGCGCTGCACCTCTCGCGGGCTGGCTGGCAGGTCACCGTCCTGACGTTGCACCCGCAGTACATGGCGCCGTTCGACCCCGAATTTCGCGCGGAAGGGGACTTCGAGGTGCTGGCCACCCACGCACTGATGCCCCGCGTGCACGCCAAGACGTTGCTGCAGTCCCTGCGCAAGGGCGCGTCGTCCGCTCCTGCCAGCGGCGCTCCCGCCCCGGCTGCTCCCGGTCCGGTCGGACAGCTTCGCCAGGCCTTGGTGCAGTCCGCACGCGGACTGCGACCCGGCATCGAGAAGTCCCTGTCGCTGCTGGAATTTCCGGATGCGTGGATGGGCTGGCGCCCGTTTGCCCGCCGTGCGGTGCGCGGGCGAAAGTTCGACGTGGTGCTGGGGACGATGCCGCCGTTCTCGACCGCGCCCATCGCCCGCCGTATCGCCCGCGACGTGGGTGCCAAGCTGGTGCTCGATTACCGCGACCCCTGGAGCGAGATCCTGTCGCTGAGCGCGCCAAATCCCAAAGTGGCCGGTCTGGACCTGCACCGCCGCCACCGTGAGCTCGAAGATGCTTGTCTGGCGGCGGCGGACCTCGTCATCGGCGTCACCCCGACGATTTGCGAGTGGTTGCGGCAGCGCTGCCGCTGTGAAGTCGCCCTTGTCACCAACGCCTTTGCTTCGCCAGAGCGCCCGCCCGCTCCCCCCGCCGCTGCACGGCGACCCCAGCGGTTGGTTTACGCCGGGTCGCTTGCCTATGGCCGCGACCTGACACCGATCCTGCAGGCGATGGCTCGGCTGCGGCCGGAATTCGGCCCCGGTGACCTGCGTCTGCAGCACGCCGGTCCCCACGGTCGGGTGCTGCGCGACCAGGCGGTGGCGCTGGGCGTGGACGACGCGGTGGACGACTTGGGAGAGGTGTCGTCGGCCCGTGCGCTGCAGATGCTGGACGGAGCGCTCGCTGGCGTCGTGCTGGTGCCGCCGGCGGTCGAGTACGGATACCCTGGGAAAATCTTTGAGATTTTGGGGCGTGGCCGTCCGCTGCTGCTGGTTGCGCGAGAGGGATCGGACTCCGCGCGGTTGGTCGACCGCCACCAACTGGGCTGGACGCATGATGCGGCCGACGTCGATGGGCTGGTCGAAACGCTTCGGCGCGCGGTGGCCGGCGAGGCTCCCCAGCCCCGAGACCTGGACGAGCTGCAGGCCGACCGGGTGATGGCGGACTTGCAGCGACGGCTGGCAGCGCTGGTTGGCTAGTTTCTTCAGGAACCTTGAGCGGTTACAGTTCGATCCGCACTTGGGCGCGCGGGTCTCCCACGGCCTCCAGCGTCGCGCGACGGCCTTCGAGCTTCAAGCGCTCGTCGATGTCGGCCGGCAACTCGATGCGCGCCTCGCCGGACTCGTTCGCCTGTGCCTCCAGCTGGGCGCCATCCGAGAGCGTCAAGCGCACCTGTCCCGCGGCCGCCGGCTTGCGTGCGCACACGAAGGCGGCGCCGCGCTTCTGCATTTCGCGCTCGCCCAAGGGCGTCTCATGGACACCGAGACTGAGCTGCTGCCAAGTCGCGCCCGCAAGCAGCGCTACCCCCAGCGCCGTGATGCCGCCCGAGTACGCCCACCCGGACGCTTGCGGCACGCTCAGCTCGCCGTCGACTTCGGGGGAGGGTGTTGCCAACGCCGTGTACGCCAGCAGTCCTGAGCCGGCCGCCGTCAGCACGCCGCCGAACAGCCACTCGACCGTCAGCGAGTTGCCCACAGCCGTTCGCTCCGTGATGCGCACGCCGTCGGCGCGCTGCAGCTGCTCGATGGCGCACCAGTCCACGACCTCGACCTTGGCAAGCACGACGGGTCCCTGCCGCTCGCCCTGCACGGCCAGACCGGGCCCCAGCGGCACGCGCTGAGTGCGTGGCGCTTCCAGCGGGTTGGCGCGAATCCGCGACGTCTGTTCGATGGCGGCGCAGCCCGGCACGACCCCGATCAACAGGCAGACGATCAGTCCAACTCCGCTCGCGCGCCTAAAAAGACCGACCAGTCGCGAACGGCGGTTCATGTGCCCTCCGGCCCGGCGATTGCCTCGATGCGTGCCGGGCGCAGGGCGTGGTCGGCCAGCACCAGCGCGACGGCTGCCTCGACGATCGCGACTGCCCGCGGCAACACGCACGGGTCGTGCCGGCCGGTCACGGTCGTTGCGCGTGGCGGTCCCTCGGGGCCTATCGCCTGCTGCGGCTGTGGGATCGTCGCGACGGGCTTGAAGGCGACGTCGATCACCAGTGGCATTCCGGTCGAGATCCCGCCCAGCAGACCGCCCGCGTGGTTGGTGGCCGTGCCCACGGCTCCGGAATTCTCGCGCAGGAACGGGTCGTTGTGCTCGCTGCCTCGCATCGACGCGGCGGCAAATCCGCTGCCGAACGCGATGCCCTTGACGGCTGGCAGCGAACCCAGCGCGTGCGCCAGACTGCCCGACAGCTTGTCGAACACCGGGTCTCCCCAGCCCGCCGGCACACCCAGCACCACACAGCGGATGATGCCACCCAAGCTGTCGCGGTCGCGACGTGCTTCCTCCAACACCGTCAACATCCGCTCGCTGGCGGCGGCATCGGGGCAGCGTACCGGACTCGCATCGACCTGCTCGCGCGTCAGCGTCCACGGGTCGATCGCATGGTCGACCCGCACAGGGCGCTGCGACGTCAGCTCCGATGGCTCTGGCGAGTCGGCGGTCACAGACCCCATCTGCTGCACCCAGGCCACGATCCGCACCGGAGGTCGCCGGCTCGCCGTCGCCAGCGCTTCCAGCACGGCCTCCGCCACCGCTCCCGCTGCCACGCGCCCGACGGTCTCTCTCGCGCTCGCCCGACCGCCGCCCCGTGGGTCGCGATGTCCATAGCGGGCGTGCCAGGTGAAGTCGGCGTGTCCGGGCCGAAACACGTCGTCCAACCCCGCATAGTCTTGAGACTTTGCGTCCGTGTTCTCGACCATCACCGCGATCGGCGTGCCCAGTGTCCGGCCCTGGTAGACACCGCTCAGGATGCGCGGTTCATCGGCTTCCGCGCGTGCGGACGTGTGCGGCCCCTGCCCCGGGCGTCGCCGCGCCAGCCATGCGGAGATCCGTGCCGCATCCAGCGGGACGCCCGCCGGGCAACCATCGACCACGCAGCCCACCGCCACCCCGTGGGACTCGCCAAATGTGGTCACCCGCAGCGCGTGTCCGAAGCTCGAGCCCGGCATGTCTCCCTCCTCGCACCCAGCAGTCAGTACAGCTTCTCGAGTCGTGCGCCGCCGTAGTAGTGGCCCAGAATTTCCCTGAAGTCTTGCCCGGCCTTGGCCCGCCCCACCGCACCTGTCTGGCACATGCCGACGCCGTGTCCGAAGCCAGCTCCCCGGAACGTCCAGTCCCGCGGCAGGCCATCGGGTCCCGGCGCACCAGCCTGGACCAGGAACAGCGACGACCGCAAGCCGGCGGGTCCCGCAGAGCCTCCCAGAGCCTTGCGAATCCGCAGCTCGCCGTCCAGCGCAACCGTCTTGCCGTCGTCCATGTCCAGCGCCACGCGGATCGCCCGCCCGGATACGCCGCGCTGCAACACGCGAATCGCCCGCACGCGGCCCGCAACGCCCTGATCGGCCAGTGACCGGCCCAGCTCTGCGGCGGTCCGCACGACTGTCCACCGCAGCGCTGCGGCATTCTCGCCCGCCCTCGCCGCCCAGCTGGCGTCCGGCGCTTGAATCAGCGCGGCCACCGCCCGCTCCGTCGCACCGTTCTGCAGCGGGCCTGCGACGTTCGGGGGCAAGTCGGCGCGGCCGCGCAGCTCTGGTTGGGGCAGACCGGGCCAGACGAACTCGTTGTGTTCGGTGTGGCCGCCGCTGACCGCGTGGTAGTAGGCGTCGAGCAGCCGTCCGTCCTGACCGATCAGCACCATGCCCCGCGTCCCTGCGACCGCATGCTCGATCTCAGGACTGACCCGCTCAACCCCCCGATACGCCTGACAATGCACCTGATTGCACAGCGCGTAGGGGTCTGACGCGTGGCGCGTGCCCAGCTTCGCCAACATGTCGGTACGGGCGGCGATGGCTTGGGCGCGCATGGCCTGCGGGGGCGCGTCGCGGAAGATCTCGGCAGCCACCACGCCCTGCAGGATCCGCTCGACCTCTGCCTCGTTGACGACCTCGAGCCCACCGCGCGGCCCTGGCACGACGTACACCCTTCCGGGGAGCGAGAGTTGGGTCTTGCGGCCGTTGCGCGTACCCGCGACCAGCAGCAGCGGCTGCCGGTTTTGCGGCACGTCGGCCTCAAGCCAAACGGCATCGGCCACGCGGACTTCGGCCACGCCGCTGCGTACACGCAGGGTTCCTGAGGGAGGACGGCCGACGACCGACTGCACCGTCAGCTCGGCTGCGAACTTGCGTCCCAGTTCCATCGCTTGGTCTCGTGCTTCACCTTCGGTCGCGAATACCTCTCGCAGACACAGCAATGTTCGCCGCGTGTCCAGCGTCCGACCGCCCAGGCTGAAGGTGGTGCCGCTGCCCAGCGACTCGACCGCCACGCCTCGTCCCTGCCACAGCGCGCGCAGGCGCCGCAGCGACTCGAGGTCGGTCGCCGCCGCCTGAGCGAGGACGACGTGGTGTACGGAGGTCCCCACCGACGTCCCCAACCCCTCGATCCGCAGGCTGCGACCTGCCGGCACCCGCAGCACCAGCGGGCCATCGACGCCACCGAGCACCCGCAGCCCGTGCGGCGACGACACCACGACTTCACCTTGCCGCTCCAGTACCGATATGGGCAGCAGCAGACTGCCCGACTCGT
This sequence comes from uncultured Enterobacteriaceae bacterium, assembly GCA_964447285.1. Lineage (GTDB taxonomy): Bacteria > Myxococcota_A > UBA9042 > UBA9042 > UBA9042 > CAJBNH01. The sequence goes on from CAYURO010000020.1 coordinate 47,765, forward strand.
CCAAGTGAATATCGGCTCGGTACAGCGACGCCGCGCGATCGGCCGGTCCCAGCTGGGCGGTTTCGGCGGGCGCGCCGGGAGTCACCAGCAGCCCACACATGACGGTGCACGCCAACCACATCCCGGGCGTGCGGGTACGGAGGCGGCGGGAGGCAGCGATCAGCAGCGTGTGGGGCATTACCAGCAGGTCGCGGGAAGGGGGCACGCGCGTGGGCGGGCGGAGGTGCAGCGGAGGGTGCGCGTCCCGGTCGATCTATGCAAGTCAGCCCTAGTCAAGCATACTCTGCGCGGCTATGGCCCCCCTTGGGCGTCTTTCCCCCGCTACGGAAGTTCGATGGCCTCAGTCCACCAACGCTACCGCATCTTGTCGAAGCTCGACGCGGGCGGAATGGCGGAGATCTACCGCGGGGTGGCCATCTCGATCGAGGGCTTCGAGAAGCCCGTTGCGATCAAGCGCATCCTGCCGTCGCTGTGCCAGAACCAGAAGTTCGTCACGATGTTCCTGGACGAGGCGCGGCTGTCCATGCAGCTGAATCACGCCAACATCGTGCAGATCTTCGACCTGGGGCAGGTGGGCGACACCTATTTCGTCGCCATGGAGATGGTCGAGGGCGCCAATCTGCGCCGCGTGATGCAGCGCTCCGTGGACATGGGACTGCACATTCCGGTGCCGATCGGCTGCTTCCTGATCATGGAGACGGCGAAGGCACTTGCGTACGCCCACGAGAAGACCGGCCCGAACGACCAGCCCTTGGGCATCGTCCACCGCGATGTGTCACCGCCGAACGTGCTGTTGTCGCGTCAGGGCGAGGTCAAACTGACCGACTTCGGCCTTGCGCGCGCCGCCACCAATGCTCAGGTCACCGATCAGGGCGTGGTCAAGGGCAAGTACGCGTACCTGTCGCCAGAAGCCGCCGACGGCAAGCCCGTCGACCCCCGCGCGGACATCTATTCGTGCGGCATCATCCTGTGGGAGTTGCTGTGTGGTCGTCGCCTGTTCGCCGGCAAGAGCGACCCGGACACCGTCGAACTGGTGCGGCAGGGCGTCATTCCCAAGCCCAGCTCGGTTCGGCCCGAGGTCGATGAGGAGCTCGAGCGGATCGTGCTGCGAGCCCTGGCCAAGAACGTCAAGCGCCGCTACCAGAGCGCCCGCGAGCTGGAGCAGGACCTCGCCGCCTATCTCTTCAAGAACAACCTGCGCGTCACCGGAAACGATCTCGCGGCCTTCCTGCGCCTGACCGCCGGCGAGGGTCAACTCGGCGAGTCCCAAGTCGATATCGGCGCGCTGCTGCGAGCGGAGCTGGACGAACTGGCGCGGGTCGGCCGCCTGGACATGACGCTAGGGCAGGTGCCCCTGAAGCCAAGCGACCTTCACGCGCAGAGTACTTCGACGCTGGGCGTGGCCGGGCTGCTGGAGCGCTTGAACGATGTGCCGCTCGACGATCTGGCCGACGACGCCAGCATGACGGTCAGTCTGGCCGAGCGGCTCGAGGGCCTGGCGGAAGCGTCGAAGTCGGGGTCGAAGACGGTCGGCAAGCCGCAGCGGTTGCGGCGCTGGGCGTATGCGGCAGCGGCGGCAGCGGTGGTTCTGCTTGCGGCCGTGGCCGTTTGGATCAGGGGCTGACGAACGAGGGCTACTGAGGGGAAGCGTTGAAGTTTTGTGGAAATCGCAAGACATCATCGAACGCTCATCGATATCGGCCGTGCGAAGTGTCCTAACGATGGGGAAACGGTTCCCGCGTCATCTCCCTTGCTGCGTGATACTGAGGTAGGCGTGCCGCTCGAAGCCAAGCAAGACGACCAGAGCCAGAAGACGCCGCGGACCCCGCGAGACGACTCCTGGGTCCGCCGCACGTCCCGGTGGGTCTCGCGTGTGTGTCTCGCTCTCGCGGTTGTTGTGTCCGTGCTGTGGCAGGGCGGGGTGTCGCTGGCGGCCGTGGCGTCGGTGGGCGCCTTGGTGACCGGGGCGTGGCTGTTCGCAATCCCTGCCAAGCCGCACAAGCCGCCGCGCGTGCGATTCGCTTTGCCGTGGCTGGGGTTGGGGGCGCTGACGGCGCTGCAGGTCCTGCCCTTGCCTCGGGGCCTTGTCGCGTGGCTGCACCCGCGAGCGGTCGAGATCATCGATGCCGGTCACCGGGCCATGGGCCTCGCCTTGCCGGACTTCATGCCGATTGCCCTCGCGCCCAGCGATGCGGCCTTGCAGGCGGCGCTGTTCCTGATCGCCGGAGTGGCGGGCGCGGTCGGCTCAGTCGTGCTGATGGGCTCGGGAGGCCGAGAGTCGGTCGAGCGTCTGTCCACCGGCATCCTCGGCCTCGGGCTCCTCAGCTCGCTGTGCTGGGTCAGCGCGCACGACCCGGAGTTGACCGAACTCCTTGGCCCGACTCTGTCCGCGGGTCTTGGGAAGATCGCCTTCGTGAACCCCAACCATCAAGCAGGGTTGGCGAACATCGCGCTGGCCCTGCTGCTCGGTCGCACCGTGCGCGCGCCAACCTTGGGCCTGCAGATGGTCTACGGCATACTGGCGATGGGGCTCGGCGTGATGATTCTGGTCATCGCCTCGCGCGGCGGCATCGTGGTCCTGGGCGTCATTCTGGCCCTGACGGCCTTGATGCTGCCCCAGCCCGCGCCCGGCACCCGCCGCGACCCGCGCGAAGAGTGGCTTCAGCAGCGCCAGACCCTGGCAGCCGGTGGGCTGGTCGTGCTGCTGCTCGCAACCTTGGTCGCCCTGCCGATCTTGGAACGCGAATTCAGTCAGTCCCCGGAGCTGCACGCCGAGCCCAAGATCCAGAGCATCATGCACCTGCCCGACCTGGTCGCCGGCAGCTTTGTGCTGGGGATGGCGCCGGGCAGCTTGCCCGTGGTCGCAGGCCAGAACCCTGAGTTTGGCCCCGTGCGCTTCGAGTTCGCTGAGAACCTGTTCGTGCAGCGGATCGTCGACCAAGGCGTGTTTTTCGGTCCTCTCTTCCTGATCGCTTTGCTTTGGATCGGTTGGCACATGGTGCGTCGCCGCCAGGGCGTGCCTGAGGCACCGGCCCTCCTCATCGCGGTCATCGCCTTTCTGATGTCCAATCTGGTTGACTTCTCAAGTGAGATCGCCGGAGGTCTTCTGGTCGCCGTCGCGCTCGCCACGTCGCTCGAGCGCATGCTGCCGTATCCCGGGCAGATGCCGTCTCGTCCTGACCGCGCCAAACACCGCCTTCACCGACGGCTGCTCGCGACCGGTGGCCTCGGGCTTGCGACGGCGGCAGCGATGCTTCTGGTGGCTCGGCAGGGCTTGACACGGGCTGCGCCGGACCGGTTGCAGGGGCTGAAGCCTGCGGTGATGGCACAAGAGATCGGTCATCATTACGCGCACCACCACCACGCGTTCTACCTGCTTGCCCGCGCGGCACTGCTTGAAGGGGACCACAAGACGGCCCGCGCTGCACTCAACCGTGCCGTCGCCCTGCGTCCTGACAGCCGGCACGCCCGATTGTTCCGACTGGCGTTGTTCCTTGGCGTTGGCCAGCCCCAAGCCGCCGTTGCCGACATGGTGTGGCTGCTCGACCACGGCCTCGGGGTGCCCAATGACCCAACCTTGCGCGCGTTGACGCTGTGCTCCAACTACAAGGGCGGAGATGAGGTCTTGCTGCAGGCGGTGCTGCAGAGGCCTGAGAAGAGCTTGAGTGTGGGACAGTTCCTTCAGAATCAGCGGCCAGCGCTGGTCGAGACCATCGCGCTCGCGTTGCGCAAGAAGTATCCGCAACGCCGCTTTGGAATCGAGGTCGTGCGTGGACGCATCTACGTCAAGCGCGGCAACCTCGAGCCCGCGCGGCAAATCGCGGCCCAGCTGCTGGCCGACGCGTCCACGCGGCTCGACGGCTATTCTCTGGAGGGCACGATCCAGGGACACACCGGTAAGCCTGACCTTGCCTACCACATGTTCCGCGAGGTCTGTGAGCAGACGCCCGACGACGTGGAGTCCTGCATGTTTGCGGTGCAGGCCATTCTGGCTGCGAACAAGCCTCAGGATGCCATGGACTTCCTGGTCACTGTCCAGGGGCGCATGAACGGGGGTCCGGAAAATGCCGCGTTTTACTGGGCTTCGATGGCCCGGGCGCAGCTGCAGCTCGGCAGAAACGCCGACGCGCTGGTCTCCGCGGGGTTGGCGCAGGGCCTTGCACGCGAGAAGAACAACGACGTGTCCGTGCTGTTGGCCGAGTGCAATTTGGAGATGAGCCAAGTGCGTGACGCACGCGACCTGATCGACGCCGTGCTCCGGCGCGCCCCCGCCCATCCCGGCGCGCTGTTGCTGCGGGCCAAGATCGAGCAGTCCGCGGGTCCGCTGAAGCCTTGAAGAAGGACGCGAGGGGGGACGGCTCCGTTGACACCGGTGGGCGTTCGCCATTAGCTTGCGGGCGGGCTGACGCGGCGCGTCATCGACGGGGGTCGCGGCCCATCCCGAGCAGACGATGAAAGCCTTCGCCGTGCGGTCATCGCGCGGCAGTCCAACGGCCCCAACACGGCCATAGGAGCGAGCACCGATGAAGATCCTCGTGTCCGCCAAGCGCGTCAGCGATCCCAACGCCAGGCTGAGCATCAGCCGTGACGGCAAGTGGATCGAGGGCGACGTCGAGTACATCCTCAATCCCTTCTGCGAGAACGCGATCGAGTGCGCGCTGCAGCTCGCCGAGGCCCACGACGGCACGGAAACGGTCGCCGTCGGCATTGGCGACGACGAGACGGCCCGCTTCATCCGCCAAGGGGCACTGGCCCGCGGCATCGACCGGGGCATCCTCGTCGAGGCGGATGAGGCCTCGATCGACTCGGACGTCATCGCCCGCATCTATCAGGGACTGTGCGAGCGCGAGCGCCCGGACATCCTGTTGCTGGGCAAGCAGGCCATCGACGGCGACTCCAATCAGGTGGGTCAGCTTGTGGCCGAGTACTTGGGCTGGCCGCAGGCGACGTTTGCTTCGAACGTCGAGATTCAGGGCGACGAAGTGATCGTGCAGCGCGAGGTCGATGGAGGCCTCGAGACGATCGCCCTGACCATGCCCTGCGTCATTACGGCCGACCTTCGCCTGAACGAGCCGCGCTATGCGTCGCTCGCGGGCATCATGAAGGCCAAGAAGAAGCCGTTGGACGAACTGGAGTTGGACGATCTGGACCTCGACAGCTCGGACCCCAAGGTTCGGGTGGTCGCGATGTCGACGCCGGCAGGCCGCAAGGCGGGCGTCATGGTCAAGACCGTCGACGAGCTGGTCCACAAGCTGAAGACCGAAGCGCGCGTGGTGTGATCGGACCCGGTGCCGCCTACGTCGACAGACGGATTGGGGCCGGCATCCGAACGCATGAAAGGAGCTGAACTCATGAGCAAGATCCTGGTGCTGGCCGAACATGACAAGGGCTCGGTCAAGAAGCTCACCCTGAATACGCTGCAGTTTGCCCGCCAGCTCGCCCAGAAGACGGGCGGCAGCGTCGACATCGCGGTCCTTGGCCACGGCGTCGGTCCAGTCGCAGAGGCCTTGCGCGGCTTCGGCGCGGGGACCGTCTACGTTGCAGACCACGCCGACCTCGCCTATCCGCTGGCCGGACCGTACGCCAAGGTCCTGTCCGATCTGGCCAAGTCGACGGGAGCCAAGGTCGTCGCCGCGACGGCTTCGTCGCTGGGCAAGGACGTGCTGCCGCGCGTGGCCGCCCGCTTGGGCGCCGGCATGGCGAGCGACGTCGTCGCGCTTGCAGACACCAAGGAAGGGACGGCCTATCGGCGACCGGTGTGGGCGGGCAGCCTGCTTGCCGACGTCGTCATCGACTCGCCCGTTCACGTCGTGTCGGTGCGCTCGTCCGCTTTCGATGCTGCGGAGGCTGTCGGTGGCGCATCGCCCGTGCAGGCGTTTGCCGCGCAGCCCGACTTGGCCAAGGCGCGGGTCCGCTTCGTGAAATTCGACGGCGTGCAATCCACCCGCCCCGACCTGGCCGAGGCCACCGTCGTGGTGGCCGGCGGCCGTGGCCTGAAGCCCGAAAAGGGCGGTTTCGGTCTCATCGAGCCCCTGGCCGACCTGCTGGGCGGTGCCATCGGTGCCTCCCGCGCGGCCGTTGACGATGGTTACTGCCCCAACGACTACCAGATCGGCCAGACGGGCAAGGTGGTTGCGCCGCAACTGTACTTCGCCATCGCCATCTCGGGCGCCGTGCAGCACTTGGCGGGCATGAAGAACTCCAAGGTCATCGTCGCCATCAACACCCGCGAAGACGAGCCCATCTTCAAGGTCGCCGACTACGGTCTGGTCGCGGACGCGTTCGTCGCCGTGCCGGAGCTCGTCGCGAAGCTCAAGGCGATCAAGAGCTAGGCGCCCCCCGGCTCCCGATGAACCTGCACGACACCATCGTTGCTTTGGCCACCGCCCCCATGCCGGCGGGCGTGGCGGTCGTGCGTGTGTCGGGTTCCCTCGCGGTCTCGATCCTCAGCGCCTTGACCGGCCGCTTGCCGGTCGATTTCCCGTCCGGGCACCTGCGGTTTGGTCCACTGCGTTGGGAGGGGCGGCTGCTCGACCGGGGCTATGCCGTCGTCTTCCGCGCGCCGCGGTCGTTCACCGGCGAGGACGTCACGGAATTTCACGTGCACGGGTCGCTGGCCGTCGTCGACGCGCTGCTGGAGGCCACCTGCCGCTTGGGTGCCCGTCTTGCACAACCCGGTGAGTTCACTTATCGCGCGCTTGAACACGGCAAGCTGGACCTCGTCCAGGCGGAGGCCCTGGCGGATCTGGTCTCGGCCCGCAGCGAGACCGCCCGGCTGGCGGCGCTGGACCACATGGACGGGTTGCTGAGCCGTCGTTTGCAGGACCTGCGAGCGCCGGTGCTCGAGCTGTTGGCAGAGGTGGAGGCCCACTTGGACTTCCCGGTCGAGACCGGCGACTCGGCCCCCGACGACGTGGAGTGGACGGCTCGGGCCTTGCAGCTTGCGGATCAGGTGGCGCAGCTGCGGGCGACGGCGCGTGCCGGGCGGGTGCGACTGCACGGGGCGCGTGTGGTGCTGTACGGGGCTCCGAACGCGGGCAAGTCCACGTTATTCAACGCGTTGATCGGCATCGACCGGGCGCTGGTCGACCCCCGGCCCGGCACCACGCGAGACACGCTTGAGGTCACGACCGCCCCTGACGGCGTGTTGCTGACGTGGGTCGACACGGCGGGCGTGCACGACGCCCAGGATCCGGTCGAGCGCGAGGGAACGCGTCGCGCGCAGGCTGAGGTCGCCCACGCCGATGTCGTGTTGTGGGTTCAGGACCAGAGTTCCGCCCCGGCACCGCTGCCGTCGCCGCAGGAGCTGGCAGCAGTTGAGGCGCCGGTCGTCGTGCGGGTGCGCGCCCAAGCAGACAAGCCGACCCATGCCGCATTCTTGCAGAATGCCGAGAATTTGCTGGATGTTGTGGTGTCCGCCAGGAGTGGGCTTGGGCTCTGTGCGCTGCGGGACACCGTCGTGGCGGCGGTGCGCGGGCTGCAGGCAGAGGGGGCGGGGACGGCAGGCGTCGCCATCGCGCGGCAGCGGCACGCCTTGGCGCTGGATCAAGCACGTGAGGCGCTGCAGCGGGCTGCGGCTGCCTTGAAGTCCCGAAGTCCACTGGAGTTCGCCGCCGCCGACCTGCGCGACGCCGCGGATGCCCTGGACGAGCTGGTGGGCACCGTGCGCAGCGACGATGTGCTGGGGCAAGTGTTCTCGACGTTCTGCATCGGCAAGTAGGCGGTCAGAGCCAAGGGACGACGGCAACGCGGTAGCGGGCGAAGTCTCGCTCCATGCGGGCCAGATCCTCGCGGATGGCCGTCCGTTGGTCGTCGTGAACGTGCCGCCACAGGTCATCGGCCGTGTTCGCCATCGCCTGTGCGCCCATGTTGCCGGCGGCACCCTTCAGCGTATGGGCTTGGCGCAAGATCTCGGGGGTGTCGTCGACGTCCACGGCACTTCGCAACAGCTGCAGGCGCTGGGCGGCGTCGGTCAAGAACAGCTGCAGCACGCTGCGGAACACATCTTCGTCATTCAGCATCCGCGCCATCGTACCCGGCAGGTCGAAGTCGACGTCCGCGGGCTTGGGGGATCGCTGGGTCATGTGCAGCCTCCGGGGAGCCAGCCCCGAGTGCGGGGGCGATCAGCGCCAAAGGGTCCAGTCGGTCCGTGACAGCATCAGGGCTCGGACCGGCGGTCCTGCGGTGCCTGCCAGTACGGCATCGACATGATCCAACACAAGATTCAGCACTTCCGGGGTGGCGACGGAGTGCAGCCGCACGGATGCATCCGCCGTCTCGACCATCGCGGTGGCGCCGATGGCGCAGCCGGACAGGCAGGCAACGGGCGAGACGACGAGCTCACGACCGGTCCGGGCGGCCCAGGCGTGTGCGGCGGCCATCATCGGGCGCAGCGGCGTGCAGGGCTGTGCGCCCTTGCCCGCCTTTCGGCAGGTTCCACACAGCTGCAGCGAGACAACCGTCATCCGAACACCCCGCGCACAAGCTCTGTCAACTCTGCGCGAATGGTGCGGAATTCCGGCGCGACTGCAATCGCCCGATCGGGGTCCTTCAGGCCATGTCCGGTCAGCACGCACACAACACGCTCGTCCTTGCGGAACGGTTCCAGCTGGTTGCGCTGCAGGATGCCGGCGAACGAGGCGGCCGACGCGGGCTCGCAGAACACGCCTTCGACCCGCGCAAGCAGCTGCCAAGCGGCCAGGATCTGGTCGTCCGTCACGGCTTCGATGCGCCCACCCGACTCGTCACGCGCCGCCAACGCCTGCTTCCAACTGGCCGGGTTGCCGATGCGGATGGCCGTGGCCACCGTCTCGGGGTGCTCGACGGGATGGCCCAACACGATGGGCGCGCTGCCGGCAGCTTGAAATCCTTGCATCTTGGGTAGTTGCGTGCTGCGGCCGGCCTGCAGATAGCGCTGGAACCCGAGCCAGTACGCCGTGATGTTGCCGGCGTTGCCGACGGGGATCGCCAGATGGTCGGGGGCGTCGCCCAGTTCGTCGCAGATCTCGAACGCGGCGGTCGTCTGGCCCTCGATACGAAACGGATTCACGGAGTTCACCAGCTCGATCGGGTATTGCTGGCTCAGTTGCCGTGCCAGCTCCAGGGCCTCGTCGAAATTGCCGTCGACCGCCAGAACCTCAGCGCCGTGGATGATCGCTTGGCTCAATTTCCCCAGCGCGACCTTGCCCTTGGGCAGCAGCACCACGGCCCGCATGCCCGCCCGCGCCGCATAGGCCGCCGCCGACGCCGACGTGTTGCCGGTCGATGCGCACAGCACCGCCTTGGCCCCTTGCTCGGCGGCCTTCGAGATGGCCATCGTCATGCCGCGATCCTTGAAGGATCCCGTGGGGTTCAGCCCCTCGAACTTCACCCATACCTGCGCGGCGATGCCCAACTGGGCGCACAGGCGGGGGATCGGCAGCAGCGGCGTGTCGCCCTCGTGCAGCGTGATGATCGGCGTGCGGTCGGTGACGGGAAGGAACTCTCGGTACTTGCGCAACAATCCCTGGTTCATGCTTCCTCGCTTCCTTCCACGCGGATCACCTGGGCGATGCGCTCGACCTGCGGCAGGCCCGCGACTTCCTCAAGGGCTGCGAGCAGCTGCCGCTCGACCGCCTGATGCGTCACGAACAACAGATCCACGGGCGCATCGCGCCGGCCCTTCTGGATCATCGACGCGACACTGACCTGGTGGCGGCCCAGCACGGTCGCGATCGCGCCCAGCACGCCCGGTTGGTCCGCGACCTGGATGGCCAAGTAGTACCGCGACGTCACCTCCGTCATCGGAAGCACCGCAAGTCGGCGCGAAGGAATCGGAATCCGCCCCGACACACCGCGCCGCAGGTCCTGGGCCGCGTCGACGATGTCGGCCACCACCGCGCTGGCGGTCGGCATCCGCCCCGCGCCGCGCCCGTAGAACATCAGGTCGCCCACCGCATCCCCATGGACGAACACGGCATTGTAAGCCCCATGGACGGCGGCCAGCGGGTGGTTGGCCGGGATCATCGTCGGGTGCACCCGCAACTCGACCTGTCCGTCGCGGTCCTTGGCAATGGCCAACAGCTTGATCACATGGCCCAGATCGGCCGCGGCCTGGATGTCGGTGGGCGTCAGGTGGCCGATGCCCGCGCGGTAGACGTCGTCCGACGCGAACTCGGCGCCAAAGGCCAGACCCGCCAGGATCGCCAGCTTGCTGGCCGCGTCGTCGCCGTCGACGTCTGCCGCCGGATTCGCCTCGGCATAGCCCAGGTCCTGCGCCTGCTTCAGGGCCTCGGCAAACCCGACCTTGTCTTGCGTCATACGCGTCAGGATGAAGTTCGTGGTGCCGTTGACGATGCCGTACAACGCCTGCACGCGGTTGCCCGACAGCGACTCGGCCAGCGCCTTGACGATGGGGATGCCGCCGGCAACCGCGGCCTCGCAATGCAGTCCCGCGCCGCCCACCAACGCCGCCTCGCGCAACTCGGCCCCGTGCTTGGCCAGCAGTTCCTTGTTGGCCGTGACGACGTGCACACCGCGCCGCAGCGCCTCGCACAGCAGCGTCCGCGCCGGCTCGATACCGCCCATCACCTCGACCAGCACGTCGATCTCGGGGTCGGCCGCGACCATTGTCGGGTCGCCGCACAGCAGGTCCGGGTCCAGATCCACGTCGCGGGCTTTGTCGGGGTCGCGCACGGCCACGCGCCGCAGTTGTAGCGGTCCACCGGCTCGTTCCGCCAGCAATTCCGCATGGCGTTGAAGCAGTTCGGCGACTCCGGCGCCCACGGTGCCCAGGCCGAGCAGGGCGATCTCCAGGGGGCGCGTCATGGCAGGGCTCCTTGCGGATGCAGGGGCAGACTTGCAGGTCGAGGCGGGAAGGCGCAAAAAACTGGCCTTGCGTCCACCGCAGCACGCATACTTTGCCCGCAGGTCGACAAGGCGCGCAACAGGACGCCTGCGATCAACCGCCCTGAGCGTAGCGTGCAGGGGCTCGACAAAACGGAGGAAAGCCATGCCGAAGGGTCAAGAGAAAACCGACAAGAACAACAAGCCCAAACTGACCACCAAGGAGAAGCAGGCCAAGAAGAAGGACAAGAAGACCGCAAAGGGCAGCTCGGCCGCGACGCTGTGACCTTGTCGCGTGTCTTTGTGCTCGGCTCCGTGCTGGTCGGCCTTGTCGGCTGCGGAGCTGGGGGACCGAGCTTGACCGACCCCGCATGGCAGACCGACCTCGACCGGGACCATCCCTTGGTCGGTCGGATTTGGCATGTGCCGTCGCGTCGTTTCGTTGCGCCCGAAGACATGCTGGCTGATCTGGCCGGCCGCGACTTCGTCTTGCTGGGCGAGAAACACGACCACCCCGACCACCACCAGCTGCAGGCGCTTGTCGTGCTGGAGCTGGCGGTGCGTGGTCGGCGGCCCGCGGTCGGGTTCGAGATGCTCGAGCCGAGCCAGCAGGTGCCGCTCGACACTTTTTTGGCCCGACACCCCACCGACGCAGCGGAGCTGGGTCCCGCCGTCAGCTGGCAGGACAGCAGTTGGCCGGATTGGCAGCTGTATCGCCCCATCGCCCAGGCCGCGCTGGACGCGGGATTGCCGTTGTTTGCCGCGAACTTGCCGGGGGCCGATGCCAAGGCGATCTCGCGCAACGGTCTGGCTGCGCTGGACGCCGAGAGCCGCAAGCGGTTTGCGCTGGACATGCCGTTCGACGCGACCGCCGCGGCTGAGATGGAGCAGGAGGTGCTGGACAGCCACTGCGGCATGCTCCCCAAGCACGCGGCCCCGCCGATGGCGATGGCCCAGCGCGCCCGCGATGCCGCGATGGCCGATGCAATGCTGGCGCACGCAAGTCCGGGTGGCGCCGTGCTGATCACCGGAAACGGTCACGCGCGCAAGGACCGAGGCGTGCCGTGGTGGCTGCGGCAGCGGGGGTCCGGCAAGTCGATCGCGTCGGTGGCCTTCGTCGAGGTGCACGTGGGCCTCGATCCGCAGCATGGCGAGCCGGGGGCCGTTGCCGACTACGTCTGGTACACGCCGCGCTTGGACGACACCGACCCCTGCGCGGAATTCCGCGACCAGCTCGAGAAGATGCGCGGGCGGTAGTGCCCCTGCCTCTCACGCTGCCGATTCCCCCCTTCCCGTTGAGCACCGTCCGCCCCATAAACTCAGGGTGGCCGACCGTTCGCGTTTGGCGCAAGATCGCCGCACCCGGCGACAGGGTCTCGCGCGGGAGAGGTCGCCATGTTCGAGCCGATGCTGGCGAATTCGCTGCTGGAAGCGTGGCGGTCGTTGCGATCTGCGTCGGCAGAGGGGGGGCGCCCCTTCCTGCCCATCGACCCCGAAGACCTGCGGGCGCTGCAGCATCGCGTGGACGTTCCCGCCGCCCTGCTGGGCGTGCTGCGCGAGGGCACGCCGGTCGATCCGATCGCCGTGGGTCCCCACCGACTGCTGCCGACCTGGCACGATGCGAACGAAAGGCTCGAGGGGCGCCCCGCCTGGCCCCGCCACCTGCTGCCGCTGGGCGCCTCGGGCACGGGCGAGGTCGTGCTCGACACGCGCCAAGGTCACATCGGCTGGGTGGATCTTGTGGGCGGCGCGGGGCGAACGCCGGGGATCCCGATGCCGGTGCAGGCGTTGTACCAGGACCCGGTCGCCTTCCTGGACGACCTGCAAGCCTGGGTCGAGGTCGTGCATCCCGAGGACGCCCGCGCCGTGCGGTCATGGCAGGGCTTGCGGCAGGCGGCCTGGGACGCGCTGGAAGGGCGCTTGGGGCCCGGCTGGCACACCCGCGCGCTGTTCGCCGAGGTGCGGACGATGGCCGAGGTGTGGGTGCGGCTGCAGGTCGACTTGCGCCGGAACATCCGCCTGACGTACGCGACGGCGACCGCGCTGGCCCTGTCGCCCGTGATCGGGGGTTGGGTGGCCGTGCAGACGGGGCTGGTGCCGCCGTGGCAGGGTGCGGTGGCCGGCTTGGGGCTGATCGGCATCGCGCCGGCGTGGCTGCTGGCGCAGCTGCGGGCCGACGGTGCGCGTCTGGGGCGGCTGCTGCGGACGCTGCCGCGCGATTGATGCGAGTGTTGTCCGCGGCCGCTAAGCGCTTGCGCTCTCAGGTCCCCGTGTCCACGGCCGGCTGACGGCCATCGCCCATGTCATCGGCAGCATGCGCCACGCCATCCGGTGCAGGTTCTTGCGCTTGTACAGGCGGATCTGCTGCAGCAGCCAGTCCTGCGGGGTGTCGGGCGACACGTAGAACTTCGCGTCCCAGCCGTCGTCGTCGGCGCCAATCACGCCCTCGGCCACCGCGCGATCGTAAAGCGGGGTGCGGGGTTGGATGCGCCAGCCGACGCTGAAGTCGGTAAACCAGGCACCGGCGTCCCAGCCGCCCTGCAGCGTCTCGAGCGCCGTCTCGCGCGTCTCGCCCGGTCCCCCCAGCGTCGGCATCAGCATGGTGCCCACGCCCGCACGGTGCAGCCCGGCCATGTCGCGGTCGATCTCCTTGCGGGTAAACGACTTGCCCATCGCGCGCAGCACGGGGTCCGAGAAGCTCTCGGCGAACACCACCACCGCCGCGCCGCCCGCCCGCTTGTACAGCGCGAAGAACTCGTCGTCGGCCTGACCCGGATCGAACACCGACCACAACTGCAACTGTGCCCCTTGCTTCAGGATCTCGCGCAGCACGTCTTTGGCGTGTTCCAGCGGTCGGTTGAAGCCGGCGTCGACCAGAAAGACGCTTTTGACCTTGCCGGTCCGCTTCAGTCTCAGCAGGTCGCCCGCCACCTCGGCCGGGTCGCGCAACACGAAGCGCTTGCCGAAGGTGTGGAAGGTGTCGCAGAACGCGCAGTCCTCGGGGCAGCCGGTGCGGGTGACGACGCCAGCCTGCCAGTAGCCACGGCGGTAGCGCGACAGATCGACCAGATCCCAGTTGTCGAAGGTGACGTCGCGGTACCCCACGATCTGGAAGGGGTTTTCGACGACATCGCCCGTCGCGGTGCGGTGGACCAGCCCGGGCGTCTCGCGGTCGGGGCTGCCGGCCGCCAGCGACTGCACGAACCGCGCGATGGGTTCCAGATCGTCGCCGCAATAGCCCCACTCGGCGCCCATCACGTCCAGCATCCGCTTGGGAAAGGTCGTAAACGCAGTGCCGCCCAGCAGCATGGGCGCCGGGCAGACCTGGCGAACCGCCTGCAGCATCGACGCAATTTCGGGGATCGGGTCGTAGAAGTCGCCGGGTGACATGTTGTCGCGGTTGCGGATCGAGAAGCACAGCAGCTCGGGGCGGAACGACCGCGCGGCTTCGATCACGGCCTGCAGCGGGTGCTTCTCGACGTTGCAGTCGAGGAAGCGCACGTCGTGGCCGTCGCGCTTCAGCCGGGCGGCGACCAGCGACGCGCCGATGGGGCTGGGGGACAACAGGCGATAGGTGTTGGTGTTGGTGACGAGGATGCGCATGGGAGAAGCCTCCGGTCGCGGCGGATCGTGCACTGGCCGAGCGGGGGTGGCAACTGGTCGATTGGGGGGCAATTCGTCGAAACGGGCGGCTACTTGCCCGGATACACCCACTGCATGCCGACGTTGTAGGCACCGGTGCCCAACTCGGCCAGCGGAAAGCGGAACACGACCCACTCGCCCTCGACCTTCGCGTTCGGGTGACCCTGAGCACCTGCGAGTACCGTCCCGCCAGCAACAGCCGCTGCATCACCCGGAACCCTGAGCGACAACTCAGCAAACGCAGCGGGCAAGACGTCGAAGCGGATGCCGCCGTCCTCCAACACCGGCGACACCGCAACCGGCACGCCATCGACCAGCGCCTGCACTGCGGGCAGGGCCGAGAGCGACGCGCCCGACAGCGGCTCGGTGAACGAAAACACCAGGTAGCCCGCGCCGTTGCCCTTGTCGACCACCCGAGCCCTGTCGAGCATGGGCCGACTGGAGGTGTAGAAGTCGTGCACCGTTGGTGCGTCCAGAAAGTGGTTCGCGAGCGTCACGGTCCGGCAGTCCAGCAACGACTGGCTCTCGCCGGGCAGAACGGTCACGCGATAGGCCTTTCCGGCAAGCAGCGGTGTCTTGGGCGTCAGGTACAGGTCCTCGAGCCTGTCGTCCTTGGGAGAGGCAAACGGCGTACCGATGTCGTAATCGACCGCCGCACCCGTCGCCAGATCGGTCAACACGAACAGCGCCCGGATGGCCTGATGGCCCTTGACCGGATCCTTCAGCAGCGACGCGAACTTGGCCATCGGAGGGACCATGCCCACCCCTGCCGGCATTGCCCGCAGGACAAGCGGCGTTTCGGGATCGCGGTTCGTCTGCAGGGCTCCCGCCGGGTCGGCAAGCGCCACGCGCGGAAACGTCAGGGGCTTCAGGTACGCGCACTGGCCCACCAGCGCATGCCAGTCGGCCATGTCGAGGACGTAGCGGTCGCTCGTGCACTGCAGCCGGCCGTTCTGGCACTTGGGGAGTAGCAGCGTGTCGCCGCCGCAGGTGCCGCATGTGTACTTGCCGTCCCAGGTGGTCGGTGGCTCGCTCCCGTCGCAGGGCACGATCGGCGCCCCGGCAGCACCGTCGCCGACGGGCTTGACCACCTCGCCCAAGGGGGCCGCCTTGTCCGACGGTTCCGTGCTGCAGGCGGTCAAGAGCAGCGGTACAAAAACCATCAGGTACAGCAAGTTGCGGGTGGGCATGGGGGGAGCCTCCGGTGGATGCCTCCATGGTGCGCGCTACGCAGGGCAGGAGCAACAGTGCAGGTTCCACCAGCCATCGACGTTGCTTGCCGCGGCGAATTCCTTGGGCGGACGACAAGGGAGGGTCAGGGCGGTCGCAAGAAGAATCACGGACCTGCGCCCCTCCCCCTCGCTGCCGCGCCTCCCCCTCCCCATTCTGTACTATTTTCGAAGTGTTTGATGATCTCGCTGGCGGAATGTGGATGGGGATTCTCCCGACCGGACGTGACGCTTTGGGGCGCGACGTCGCATCCTGAACGGTGACCGCGAGGACTTGGCCCACCGCTGACCCGTGTCCGTCAGGCGCCGGCCGGGCCAGAGTGCTGTCGATGGTGAACCGGGAGCCCCCTCCCTATTGCGCCACGGAAATCACAAGAGGTTTCAATGAGTCGCGCAATGGGGAGGGGGCGCGCGGCAGCGGGGGGCGGGGCGCACCGGCCCGCACGTCGGCGCCTCGGTCGCCGGTACAGCGCACGTAAGGATCGGCCCCTGTTCGTCCGCAACCTGCAGCCGCGCCTCGCCCGCCTCGCCCAGCCACCGCAGCTTGGACGACCGATACCCGTTCAATTCCAAAGCGTACCATCCCTTGGTCCCACGCACCGCCAGGAACTTCCGTTCGATGCGTGTACACCCCCGGCCGCCGTCCAGAGCCAACAGCCGCGCCTGCACGCCCGTTCGCCGGTCGTCGATCGCCTGCACCGTCTGCAACGCCCCGATCGGTATCGGTTCCTCGCACGGCCGGTCCCAGCGCAGGCCCGCCCGCATCGCCTCCAGATCCACCACGGGTCCGTCGAGCGGCACCGGGGCCAGCGGGTCCTGCCAGTCGGCCAGCGCAACCGAGGTCTTGGTCCGCAACCGATACGCCAGCCGGTCGAACGGAAAGAACTTGCCGGGGCACAAGGTAAACGTGCCGTCGACGCGGGTGTTGGTCGTCACGCGGTCGGCCGGGATGCCGTAGACGGTCATCAGGCGACGGATCAGCGACTCGGTGGCGACCATCTGCGCGGGCGAGGGCGCCTTGAGGTGCAGCACGCCCTGCAGCGACACGGTGATGGCGGTCGGCGCGCGGTCGGGATGTACGACGTGGATCGACTGCGCGCGGTACTGCCAGCGACCGATTTGGATGGCGCCATCGGGGGCCGACCCGCCGTTGCCGATCAGGAAGTGGTACTGGATGCCCAGCGGATCGTCGAAGCGCTTGCCGTGCCAGTGGTGGATGGCCTTGAGCGAGTCGTGCGCGCCGGCTGTGTGGTGGATCACGATGTAGCGCCAACGCGAGTCGCGTGGGTCCTTGTCGATGGCGGCGACCAGCGTGGCGTTGGTGGCGGCGACCCGGACTGCGGCGTTCGGCTTGGCCCATGCGCTTGGAATTGTGGCGAAAAGCAAGATCCCGGCGAGCAAGAGTCGGCCCAGGCGCGGGTGCGCGAGGCAAACGGAAGCGCGGACCGGTGTGGGTCGGCTCATGCAGGTAGGACGGGCGAGTTTGGGATTCGGTTCACGCACGCTCGACGATTGCATTGCAGTCCGGCCCCCGGGGTTTCCGACCACGCTCCCCCTCCCACACAGCAGCGGTCTTCGCAAGAATTGCTTCGACTTGACAAGGTGATGCATCAACAGAGTTGACGGTCGTGTGACGCATTCGACATAGATCGACGAAATCGTTGCATCGCCCGACGTCACCAGCCGTGACGAAGTCGACGCAAGCCATCGAGGGGGGAGAGGTTGATCATGAGGAGTTGGAATCACTTGGTCTGGACGGCCGTCGCCGTGTCGTTGTGGGCGTGCGGGGGCGGTGACGGCGCGACTGCCGGCGGCCAGGACGCCGCGGTGACCCAGGACACGACAGGCGGCGGGACCGATGCGGCGGGGGACACCTCGGCCGATACCGCTGCGGACACGGCGTTGGACCTCATCGAAGACACCGCCCAAGACATCGCGACCATCGATGTCGCAGAGGACACGGTCGCGCCCGACGTCGCCGAAGACACCGCCGCGCCCGACACCAGCACGCCCAGCTACCCCGCCGCGACCCGCGTCGTGATCGGCCGCAACTTCAATGGCGCCAATGCCACCATCTGCATCTTCCGCCAGGACGCCGAGCCGTGGTGCTGGGGCTGGGACATTCAGGGACAGGTGTTCGGCAAGGGCACCGCGGGCTTGGTCACAGCCCAGCCGCTGGCCTTGCCGGACGTCGCCGACTTCGCCGCCAGCAACGCCGCCGCGTGCGCTTTGAAGAAGGACGGGACGCTGTGGTGCGTGGGCGACGCCAACATGCCCGGCACCGGCAACAACGCGCCGTGGACGCAGGTGACGCTGCCCAACTCGCCGACGCTGAAGGCGATCTTCGCGGGCCACTCCGGCTTCGCGGCGCTCGCGACCAACGGCGACGTGTACGGCTTCGGCTACTCGCTCGGCTTCGGCGCGCCATTTGCCGACGGCCCGAAGCTGATCGACTCGAATGTGGCCCAGGTGCTGTCGGGGCTGGCCGCCACGGTGTTCCTGAAGGACACGCAGCCCGATACCCTGCTCGGCAACCTGGGGTGGGAGGTCCCGAACTACAACGAGGCGACGCCCGTCGCCGCGCCGTTCGACATCGCCGGCGGCAACCCCGGGTGGGACAGCACCGTGCTGCTGGCCAAGGACGGCGGGCTGTGGGGCATCGGCCGCAACGACAACAAGCTGACGGCGGAGTTGGGCGCGTGGAAGGAGTGGAAGCAGCTTCCCGCCATTCCCGGCGTCGTCGAGGTCGTGACCCACTCGATGGGCGCGTGCGCGTTGCTCGGCTCGGGCGAGGTCCATTGCTTCGGCATGGCCGGCATGCCGCTCGGGCGACCGCCCGTGGGCGACGGCCACCAGACGGCCGGCGCGGTCCAGTTCAACGGCCAGCCGCTGACCGGCATCGCCCACATCTACGGCGGCATGAGCACGATGATCGCGCTCGGCAAGGATGGCTCGGTGTGGTTCTGGGGCTTCGGACCGGCCCCGACCGGCGGATCCGGCGGCTGGCCGGTCATGAAGATCTACCCGCCCGCGACTTGACCCCGCGACCGCGTGGGTCCCGGGCCGCGCCGCGTCACCTCCAGGCGGCCGGCTCGCGGTACTCAGTCGCAAACACATCCCGCTCGACCACGAATGCCGTCCCGGTAAAGGGGCCATCGGGGCAGAAGCCGGTGTGCGGCGTCTCGATCAGCACCGGCTGGCCCTGCTGCAGCTCGAGTTCGCGCGTGCCCCCCTGCCCATCGGACAGCAACAGCGTCAACCGCCCGCGGATCAACAGGAACAGCTCGGGGCAGGTGTGCTTCTCCAACTCCGTGACGTCGGCCGCGCACGTCGCCTCGGGGGCGTACAGCCCGGCCCGCCAGTGGTCCGCGTCGCCGCACACGACCTGCCACACCTGACGGTCCGTGGCCTGCAGCAGCATGTCGGGTGTGACTTGGGGAAACGACGGGGGAAACACCTGCACGTGGCGCATGGCGGTGGGCTCCGGGGCGAAGAAGTCTAGGCGCAATCAGTCCTTGGGACGGCCGACCCACCCGATGGCGGTAAACAGCACGCCGGCGACCGACATGATGGCGCCCCACCACAGCGCGGGCTTGGTCTCGGACAGCACGGTCGGCCGCGCGCTGCCCATCAGGCCCGCGACGATGACGAGCACGCCATAGGTCAGCAGGATGACGCCGACGAAGAACCAGATCGGCATGGGTTCGGCAGACTTGGGGGTGGTCGGTTCCATGGGATTCCTCTCTCGGGCGGGCAAAGGGCCTACCAGAACCAGACGTTGAGGGCGACGAGCACGATGAAGCTGGCCGCGGCCCAGACCGCAGGCCGGCCGTACCACGCGACCTGGCTGTCGTCGGTGTCGGGCGTCAGGCCCTTGACCAGGCCGACCAACTCCGCGTCGGTCTTGGGCTTGGTGACGAACGTCAGCGCGACGGTCACGCCGAAGCACACGACCCACGCCCAGATGGCCTGCCACAAGTTGCGCGTCATGTCGGACGGGTTGTCGGCAAAGGTCAGGGTGTGGGCGAGCTCGGGCGAGATGGCCTTGAGCTTGAAGCCCAGGAAGATCGAGAACGAGGCGATCATGCCGGCGATCAGGCCGTAGAAGGCCGCGGTCGACGTCGTGCGCTTCCAGAACATGCCCAGCAGCATGGTCGCGAACAAGGGTGCGTTGACCCAAGAGAAGATCGCCTGGATGTAGTCCATGATCGCGTTGAACTGCATGGCCAGATAGGCGGTGCCGATGCTGAGCAGGATGCCCACGATCGTCATGATGCGGCCGACCTTCAGCAGGTGCGCGTCGGTCGCGTCCTTCTTGATGACGGCGCGGTAGATGTCGTACGTGAAGACGGTGTTGAAGGCGCTGACGTTGCCCGCCTGGCCCGCCATGAAGCCGGCGAGCAGGGCGGTGATGCCCAGGCCGACCAGACCTTCCGGGTAGTAGCGCACGATCAGCAGCGGCAACGCCGCGTCGTACCACGTCTTGCTGGCGTCCATCGGGTCGGCGGGCATGACGAAGCTGCCGTCGCCGCGGGCTGCGAGCTTGTAGGCCACCAGACCCGCGACCACGACGATGAAGGGCAGCGCCATCTTGAAGAACGAGGCGGTGATGGGTGTCAGGCGCGCCGACCGCAAGTCCTTGGACGAGAACGCCCTTTGCACGACCAGGAAGTCGGTGGTCCAGTAGCCGAACGACAGCACGAAGCCCAGGCCCATCACGATGCCCGGCCAGGTGACGCCCATCGCGTTCTGCGACGAGTCGCCGGTGGTCGCCCACAACGACGCCATGGCCGGTGGCAGGCCCGCGAAGACCTGCTCGACGCCGCCCATCTCCATCACGCCCAGCACCGACACCAGGAACAGGCCGGCCCAGATGAGGAAGAACTGGACGATCTCGGTGAAGATCGCGCTCATCAGGCCGCCCAGCGTGATGTAGCAGGCAATCGCCGCGGCCGAGACCCACATCGACACGTTCCAGCCCCAGCCCAGCAGCACGTTGAAGACCAGCGCCATCAGGTACAGGTTGATGCCGCTCATCAGCAACGTCATGATCGCAAACGAGAACGCATTCAACAGGCGCGACCGTTCGTCGAACCGCAGCAGCAGGTACCCGGGCACTGAGTGGATCTTGCTGGAGTAGTAGAAGGGCATCATGTAGAGGCCCAGGAACAGCATCGCCGGGATCGCGCCGATCCAATAGAACTGCGACACGAGCATGCCGTACTTCATCGTGCCGCCGGTCCACCCGAGGATCTCGAGTGCGCCCAGATTGGCCGACAGGAACGCCAACCCCGCGACCCAGGACGAGTTTCTGCGTCCGGCCAGGAAGAAGTCTTCTCCCGTCGTGGTGAAACGACGCAAGTACAGGCCGATGCCGATGATGGCGACGAAGTACAGGCCGATGATGGCCCAGTCGATGGGGGCAAGCTGGATGGTGTGCATGCGGGCTCCGGCACTGTGAAGGGTGGCGGGACGGAGCGGTCGGCGCCCGTTGGTGGGGCGGCCCGGGGACTGGGGCGAGTGTAGGCCCGGTCGGCCCCGAGGTCCAACCCATGGCATTGATGGAAGGCCCGGGATGTGCGAGGTTGTGCACGTCGTCGTCCGCAGACTCTGACGTCGCTGGTTTCGCTCCTTGGCCCGCCGGTCCCCCCCCGTTTCGGAGTCCCGCATGTTCGTCTTCCCCATCCCCCTGTTCCGCCGCCCTGCGACCTTGTGTGCTGCGCTGATCCTGATGGCCCTCGCCACGCACGGTTGCGGGGACGTTGCCAGCCCGGTGCTGCAAGGCGACGACGTGGTCGGGGGTGACACGGATGCCACCGACGAGGTCGCCGGCGCGTGCACGACCGACCAGGACTGTTTGGCCGACGGGCTGGTGTGTGACGTCGAGTCGGGCGCGTGCGTCCAGTGCCGCGCCGCCACCGACTGCCCGGGAGACACCGATCAGTGCCTCAACCTGAAGTGCGTGGCGCGGACCCCGTGCAAGTCCGACAAGCAGTGCTTGGATCAGAGTTTTGTGTGCGACGACAAGGCGGGTTTCTGCGTGGCGTGCTTGACCGATGCCGACTGCGGCGAGCTGCTGTGCAAGGCCAACCAGTGCGTCGCGCCGCCGCCGTCCTGCGTCAGCTCGAAGGACTGCAAACCCTTCAACCAGGTCTGCAACAAGACCGCCGGCTATTGCGTGGACTGCAACACGGATGCGGACTGCCCGTCGAGCGCGTTTTGCAGCAGCGGCGTGTGCGCGCCCGATGTGTGCAAGGCCGACGAGCACGCCTGTCCATCGGCGAACGTGTCGGCGGTCTGCACGGCGAACGGCTCGAATTTCGTCGAGACCCAGTGTGCACAGGGCGAGGTTTGCGATCTGGGCACATGCTGGAAGGTCGTGTGCACGCCCGGCGATGTGTGGTGTTTGGCGGGCAACGTCGCGCAGTGCAACAAGCTGGGCACCGACAATTTCCAGAAGGAGATCTGCGGGGCAGAGAGCATATGCAAGACCGGCAAGTGCCAGATGAAGCTGTGCGAGCCCGGCGTCAGCCAGTGCGCGGGCGCCACCGTACGGACCTGCGACGCCGAGGGGTTGGCCTGGACCTACAAGGCCTGCGCCCCCGCAAGCAGCGGCAAGCCTGCCGAAGTCTGCGTCGTCGGCACCCTGGGGCCCACCTGCGCGGTGCCGGCGTGCACGGCAGGGCAGTCCTTCTGCGCGGGGACGCTTGCCTACAACTGCTCGAACGACGGCATGCAGACCACCCTGGTCGGCGACTGCAGCAAGCCCGCCGCCGACGGCAAGCCGCAGCTGTGCATGAACGGCCAATGCGTCGCGCAGAAGTGCACGCCCGGCAGCCAGACCTGCGCAGACGGCCAGACGCTGGCCAAGTGCAAGGCCGACGGCACCGGCTACGACAACACCCCCTGCGGCGCCAACATGGGGTGCGAGGTCGACCAGTGCAAGGCAGCGGTCTGCACGCCCGGGGCGACCTTGTGCTCCGGCACGGTCGTAGAGCTCTGCAACGGTTCTGGCACCGCCAAGACACCGGTCAAGGACTGCAAGACCACCTCGCAGGCGTGCAAGGACGGCGGTTGCGTCGATTTCGTCTGTCCAGCGGGCGCGGTCGCTTGTCAGGGCGGCAAGAAGGCCGCGTGCTCGGCCGACGGCATGGCGTGGACGATGACCGATTGCCCCAGCGGTGAGACGTGCGCGGCCGGAGCGTGCAAGTTACTGATCTGCAAGCCGAGCCAGCTGTCGTGCGACGGAAACTCGGTTGTGAAGTGCGACTCGACCGGCACTACGCAGCAGGTGCTCGAAAAGTGCGGCGACACCGGCAAGACCTGCATGTCCGGTGTTTGTGTGAAGTAGCCCGTGCGCCGGCCCCGCGAGTCTCTCGGGGAGCGGTAATCCCTTAGAATTGAATCCCGAACGGATGATCTCGCGGAAATGCGCGCTGGCCATCGGGGCGCCGTGCGTTCGCCTGTGGTGCACCCGCGTGTCCTGTCTTCCGGGGGGGGGGGGGGCACCGACGCCCCATGGAATAACCGGGAAATTTTGTGGTCGCGCCACCGTTTATGGATCATGATTCCGCTCGGAAACCCGTGTTCCTGTATCCGACGGCTCGAGAGGTTGGCCCATGACGGCATCCTTTGTTTCGCGGCTTGCCGGCCGTAAGGCCGGAGCCGTGCTCCGCTTTGCCCTGATGTGCGCGCTGCTGGTCCCCAGCGTCGCCGGAGCCGTAAACCCTTGGTACAACATCGACTCTTTCCGCCCGTCGCCGTACGAGGCCGACCTGCTGGGCGTCTACTCCAACCGGATGCCGGACCCGATGACGGCGCGGGTCAGCCTGTGGAGCTCGCTGAACGCAGGGCCGCTGCGCGTCATCGATGACCAGAACAACGACGTCTTCGGACTCGTCAACCATCAGCTCGCGTTTCACCTGATGGGCAGTATCGGCCTGCTCGAGTGGCTGCAGGTCGGTGTGGACGCACCACTTTACGCGATTTCCGAAGGAGATACGCCCAACGTCGCGAGCCTACGGCAGGCAGAGGGCTACTCCCTCGGCGACCTTGCCGTGACGGCCAAGGCCGCGATCCTGGGCGGTCGTCGGCCCGGGATGGGCTTGGGGCTGGCGACGAGCGTCACCTTGCCGACCGCGACCCAGCGCAACTTCACGGGCGACGAGGGCGTGACGGCGACCACGTGGCTGGTGGCGGATGCGGCACACAAGGGCTTTCAGGGTGCCTTGAACGTGGGGTATCGCGCCCGCACGCCGCAGACGCTGCTGGGCCATGAGCTGGGCAACCAGATCGTGATGGGGGCGGCGGCCGCAGTCCCGGTCGTCTGCGGCAAGGTCGAGGTGCTGGCTTCCGGCGAATTCCGCACCGAGGCTGGTCGACCGTTCGACGACGCGTATGTGGACGCCTTGGACCTGTTGGCGGGCGTGCGGGCGTTGTTGGGCCCGGTCGCGGTGACGGCTGGCGGTGGTTTCGGACCGCTGGAGGGCTATGGCAGCTCTGCGTGGCGGGCGGTTCTGGGCGCGTCGCTGGGGTCTGCGGTGGCGGACACGGGTTGCATCCCCGACACCGATGAGGACGGTCTGCACGACCCCGACGACCGCTGCCCGACGGCTGCGGGACCGTTGAGCTTGGTTGGCTGTCCGGACCGCGACGGCGACAAGATCGCGGACCGTGACGACAAATGCCCCACCGTCGCGGGTCTGGTGCAATTTGACGGCTGCCCCGACACCGATGGCGACATGCTGGCCGACCCGGACGACCGTTGTCCCAGCCAAGCGGGTCCTCTGGCGCTGCAGGGGTGTCCGGACCGCGACGGGGACCAGGTGCCTGACCTCGATGACCAGTGCCCGGACGAGAAGGGTTTGAAGGAGAAGCAGGGCTGTCCGGAGCGCGACCGTGACCACGACGGTGTACCGGACGTCGGAGATCGCTGCCCGGACGCGGCCGGTCTTGCAGCGCTGCAAGGGTGCCCGGACCGCGATGCGGACGGTGTGCCCGACTTGGACGACAAGTGTCCGGACCTTGCCGGACCCGCAGAGACCCGTGGTTGCCCGCCCGACGCGGACGGCGACGGCATCCCGGATAGCCAGGACAAGTGCATCGACGTCCCCGGCACCTCGGCGCTGCAAGGCTGCCCGGAGGCCAAGGTCACGGTGACCAAGGACAAGCTGTACATCGCGGACAAGATCTTCTTCCAGACCGGCAAGGCGGCCATCAAGGCCGAGTCGAACGACCTGTTGAAGGAAGTGGCGCGCGTCCTGATCGCACACCCGGAGATCCGCAAGCTGAGGATCGAGGGCCACACGGACAACGTCGGCAAGCCGGCGGCCAACCTGAAGCTGTCAAAGGCACGCGCCGCAAGCGTCAAGGCCTATCTGGTCAAGCAGAAGGTTGCGGCCAAGCGTCTGGAGGCCGCCGGCTTCGGCGACACGCGGCCGTTGGTCGACAACGCCACAGAAGAGAGCAAGGCCCGCAACCGGCGGGTGGAGTTCTTCATCACAGAGCGCGCGGACTGACGAGGGGCGTCCTCCCTGACGGGCAACTGGGGGGAAGGGAGGGGCGCCGGAGGAGAAATGCATGACTGGATTGCGGAGTAGAATGGAGCAGGTGGGGATCGTCGCTTGCGTCTGGATGGTCGGCGCTTCTGCGTTTTGGGCGAATGACGCGCAGGCGTTGACGGGTCCGCCCTCGACGTGGCCGACGACGTATACCGCCGTCACGTGCGCCGGGGCGGCGTCGAGCGACCTCGTCCGGGACGACAACGGGTCCAAAGACGAACGCGACATCGTCGGCGACACCACGTACCCGGCATTGCAGTACGCGATGCTGAACGGCTACCTCTTCTGCCGACTCAGGCTCGACGCGACCCCCGCTGCGGGCGGTGGCAAGGCACCGCTAGAGAGTTTCGGCTGGGGCGTTGCGTTCGACACCGACGCCAACACCGCCGCCAGCGAGTACACCGTCGTCGTCAACGGCATCTCGGAGACCGTGGACCTGTACCGCAACAGCAACGGAACCAAGCTCGCGACCTGGACGCCCACGGTCGCGACGGCGCCAACCCTGGGCTTCGTGAAGGTGACCCAGCCGAGCGGGGACGGCAGCAACTTCCGCGGCAACAGCGACGCCTACCTGACCTTCGCGATCGCCATTGCCGACATGGAGGCAGCGACGGCCGCCGATCCCAGCCCGTTCAAGGCGGGCAAGACCACGATGTGGGCGGCGACCTCGTCCAACGGCTCGGGACTCAACGGCGACTACGCCTGCCACAACGGCGCCGGCGCACCCAACATGCCGGGTTCCGTCAGCGACCCCCTCTCGACCGGTCCCTGGGTCGAGTTCCTGACGCCAGCAAACGGCGCCACGTTGAACACCATCACGCCCACGCTGACGGGGCGGGGCAAGCCGGGAGACACGCTGACGATCGCAACCGGGTCAAGCTCGGCCCAGGTGACGATCGCCGCCAACGGCACCTGGAGCTTCAACGTCCCGGTTTCCTGGCCGGTCACGTTCGGCACCAGCGTCCAGTTCACCGCCACTGTCGTCACCGGCGCGCCCAACCCGCCCAGCGCCACGCGGTTGCTGCTGTTTGCGTGCAACGCGGGATACGCCGGCTCGCTGGACGGCAAGACCTGCAACGAGATCGACAACTGCCTCGTCAACAACGGGGGCTGCAGCGTCAACGCGACCTGTACCAAGACCGGACCCGGGACCAACACCTGCGCGTGCAAGTCCGGCTTTACCGGCAACGGCGTCACCTGCACCGACATCAACGAGTGCACCAACGGTACCGCGAACTGCAGCGCCAACGCCACATGCACCAACACCGCGGGCTCGTTCACCTGCGCCTGCAACACGGGCTATAGCGGCAACGGCGTCACGTGCTCCGATGTGAACGAATGCACCGCAGGCACGGCGAATTGCAGTGCCAACGCCACGTGCACCAACACGGTCGGGTCGTTCACCTGCGCCTGCAAGACGGGCTTTACCGGCAACGGCGTGACCTGCACGGACGTGAACGAGTGCACCAACGGCACGGCCAATTGCAGCGCGAACGGCACTTGCACCAACACGGCCGGCTCGTTCACCTGCGCCTGCAACACGGGCTACAGCGGCAACGGCGTCACGTGCTCCGACGTGAACGAATGCACTGCGGGCACGGCCAACTGCAGCGCGAACGGCTCGTGCACCAACACCGTCGGCTCGTTCACCTGCGCCTGCAACACGGGCTACACCGGCAACGGCGTGACGTGCACCGACGTGAACGAATGCACCCTCGGCACGGCGAATTGCAGCGCGAATGCCGCGTGCACCAACACCGCCGGCTCGTTCACCTGCGCCTGCAACACGGGCTACACCGGCAACGGGGTGTCGTGTACCGACGTGAACGAGTGCACCGCCGGCACCGCCAACTGCAGCGCCAACGCGACGTGCAGCAACACCGCGGGATCGTTCACGTGCGCGTGCAACACCGGCTACACCGGCAACGGCGTGACGTGCTCTGACGTGAACGAATGCACCAGCGGCACGGCCAACTGCAGCGCGAACGGCACCTGCTCCAACACCGCGGGATCCTTCACCTGCGCCTGCAACACCGGCTACACCGGCAACGGCGTGACGTGTACCGACGTGAACGAGTGCACCGCCGGCACCGCCAACTGCAGCGCGAATGGCACGTGCACCAACACCCCGGGGGCCTTCACCTGCGCTTGCAACACCGGCTACACCGGCAACGGCGTCACGTGCTCCGACGTGAACGAATGCGCCAGCGGAACGGACAACTGCAGCGCGAACGGCACGTGCACCAACACCGCGGGATCCTTCACCTGTGCCTGCAATACCGGCTACACCGGCAACGGCGTGACGTGTACCGACGTGAACGAGTGCACCGCCG
>CAYURO010000020.1:75452-76925 GCA_964447285.1 uncultured Enterobacteriaceae bacterium
GCACCGCCAACTGCAGTGCGAGCGCCACCTGCACCAACACCGCCGGCGCGTTCACTTGCGCCTGCAATACCGGCTACACCGGCAATGGCGTGACCTGCTCCGACATCAACGAATGCACCGCGGGCACTGCGAATTGCAGCGCGAACGCCACCTGCACGAACACGGCGGGGGCCTTCACTTGCGCGTGCAAATCGGGCTACAGCGGCAACGGCGTGACGTGCACCGACGTGAACGAATGCACCGCGGGCACTGCGAATTGCAGCGCCAACGGCACCTGCACCAACACGGCGGGTGCGTTTACCTGCGCGTGCAAGTCGGGGTACAGCGGCGACGGCGTGACTTGCTCGGACATCAACGAGTGCACCAGCGGCGCGGCCAACTGCAGCGCGAACGGCAATTGCACCAACACGGCGGGTTCTTTCACCTGCGCGTGCAAGTTCGGCTACACGGGCGACGGCGTCACGTGCGTGCCGCTCGAGAGTCCCTGCGTGACGAACAACGGCGGCTGCGACGCCAACGCCACCTGCACCGACGTCAACTTCGTCGCGCAATGCGCCTGCAAGACGGGCTATAGCGGCAACGGCTTGACCTGCACCGACGTCAACGAATGCACCGCAGGTACTGCGAATTGCAGCGCGAACGCCACCTGCACCAACACCGTGGGTTCCTTTACTTGCGCGTGCAAGTCGGGCTACAGCGGCAACGGCGTCACGTGCGGCGACGTGGACGAATGCACTGCCGGCACGGCCAATTGCAGTGCCAGCGCCACCTGCACCAACACCCTTGGGTCCTTCTCCTGCGCGTGCAAGACGGGCTACAGCGGCAACGGCGTGGCCTGCACCGACGTCAACGAGTGCACCGCGGGCACGGCCAACTGCAGCGCCAATGGCACCTGTACCAACACGGCAGGGGCGTTTACCTGCGCGTGCAAGACGGGCTACTCAGGCGATGGGGTGACCTGCTCCGACGTGAACGAATGCACCGCAGGTACAGCGAATTGCAGCGTAAACGGCACCTGCTCCAACACCGCGGGCTCGTTCACGTGCGCCTGCAAGTCGGGCTACAGCGGCGACGGCGTCACCTGCACCGACGTCAACGAGTGCACGGCGGGCACGGCGAATTGCAGCGCAGACGGCACCTGCACCAACACGGCAGGGGCGTTCAGCTGCGCCTGCAAGTCGGGCTATTCCGGCGACGGCGTGACGTGCGGCGACGTGAACGAGTGCGCCAACGGCTCGGACAACTGCAGCGCGAACGCGACGTGCACCAACTCGGCGGGGTCGTTCAGCTGCGCGTGCAAGTCGGGCTATGCGGGCGACGGTGTGACGTGCGGCGATGTGAACGAATGCACCAACGGATCGGCCAACTGCAGCGCGAACGCGATCTGCACCAACACGGCCGGGGCGTTCAGCTGCGCCTGCAAGTCGGGCTATTCCGGCGACGGCGTGACGTGTGGTGACGTCAACGAGTGCT
>CAYURO010000020.1:77025-83284 GCA_964447285.1 uncultured Enterobacteriaceae bacterium
AACTGCAGCGCGAACGCGACCTGCACCAACACCGCCGGGGCGTTCAGTTGCGCTTGCAAATCAGGCTATTCTGGCGACGGGGTGACGTGCGGCGACGTCAACGAATGCTCCGATGGAACGGCGAATTGCAGCGGGAACGCGACCTGCACCAACACCGCCGGGTCGTTCAGTTGCGCTTGCAAGGCGGGCTATGCGGGCGACGGTGTGACCTGCGGCGACGTGGACGAGTGCGCCAACGGCACGGCGACATGCAGCGCCCACGCAACCTGCTCGAACAGTCCCGGGGCGTATACCTGCGCCTGCAAGTCCGGCTACTCGGGCGACGGCGTGACTTGCGGCGACGTGAACGAATGCTCTGACGGTACTGCGAATTGCAGCGCCGACGCGCTGTGCGCCAATACCGCCGGGTCGTTTGCCTGCGCCTGCAAGACCGGATTCTCAGGCGACGGGGTGACCTGCACGGACGTGGACGAGTGCGCGACCGGGGGCGACAACTGCAGTGTCCACGCGACCTGCGTCAACACGCCTGGCGCCTTTGCCTGTGGCTGCAACTCGGGCTACAGCGGCGACGGGGTGACCTGTGCCGACAACAACGAGTGCACCAACGGCACCGCCAACTGCAGCGCGCAGGCGCAATGCACCAACAAGCCCGGCTCGTTCTCGTGCGCTTGCAACGTGGGCTACAGCGGCGACGGGGTGACCTGCACCGACGTCAACGAGTGCCAGGACGGCTCGGCTGGCTGCCACGTGAATGCCACCTGCACCAACCTCCCGGGCGCGTTCAGCTGTGCGTGCAAGCCGGGTTACGTGGGCGACGGCATGAATTGCGTACCGGCAGAGAGCCCCTGCGTCCAAAACAACGGCGGCTGTGACGCCAACGCCATCTGCTCGGACTTCGAGGGCACCGCGCAGTGCGCCTGCAAGGCCGGGTACAGCGGCGACGGCACCACCTGCACCGACGTCAACGAGTGCCAGGCGGGCACCGCGACCTGCGACGTGAATGCGCTGTGTGAAAACACCGTGGGCGGCTACACCTGCACGTGCAAGGTCGGCTGGGAGGGCAACGGCAAGTCGTGCGGCGACGTCGACGAATGCAGTGCGGGGACAGACACTTGCGCCGCCCAAGCGCTGTGCACCAATGAACCGGGGTCGTACGCCTGCGCCTGCAAGCCCGGCTATGCCGGGGACGGCACGCTGTGCACCGACGTCGACGAGTGCGCTGTCGGCACGGCCAAGTGCGGGGCGAACGCCGTGTGCACCAACACGACCGGCGCCTACTCGTGCAGCTGCAAGCTGGGCTATACGGGCGACGGCCAGACCTGCACCGACATCGACGAGTGCAGCAATGGCACCGCGGTGTGTGACCCGAGCGCGACCTGCGCCAACACGGTTGGCAGCTATGCCTGCACCTGCAAGGCGGGCTTCAAGGGCGACGGCAAGACCTGCACCGACGTGAACGAATGTGCAGACGGGTCGGCCACTTGCAGCACACACGCGGCGTGCACCAACACCCCTGGCGCCTACGCCTGCGCCTGCAAGCCCGGCTGGGCGGGCGATGGCACCACCTGCACCGATGTCGACGAGTGCGCCAGCGGCACGGCAAAGTGCGCGGTCGACGCGGCCTGCACCAACACGGCCGGAGCCTATACCTGCGCGTGCAACAAGGGCTTCTCGGGCGACGGCAAGGCCTGCATCGACGTGGACGAGTGCGTGGCGGGCAGCGACAACTGCAGCGCCTTTGCCTTGTGCGCGAACACGCCGGGCGCCTTTGTCTGCACCTGCGACAAGGGTTTCTCTGGCGACGGCGTGCTGTGCAGCGACGACGACGAGTGCGCCAGTGGCACGGCGACCTGCAGCCTTGACGCGACGTGCACCAACGAGCCCGGGACGTTCTTGTGCGCTTGCAAGGACGGGTTCACGGGCGACGGCACGACCTGCACCGATGTTGACGAGTGCCTGGACGGGACGGCCACCTGCGCCGTTCAGGCCACCTGCGCCAACACGCCGGGATCGTTCGTTTGCACCTGCAAGGACGGCTGGGTCGGCGACGGCACCACCTGCGTGCCGCCGGACAGTCCCTGCCTCAACGGCAACGGCGGCTGCGACGCGAACGCCGCCTGCGACGACGTTCAGGGCAAGGCGGTCTGCACCTGCAAGATCGGCTGGGCCGGCGACGGCGTCACCTGCACGGACGTCGACGAATGCGCCCAGGACAACGGGGGTTGCGACGCAAACGCCCTGTGCACCAACAGTGAGGGTGCGTTCTCGTGCGCGTGTCTGGTCGGCTTCGTGGGGGTTGGCAAGGTCTGCCAGGACGTCAACGAATGCGCCGTGGACAACGGTGGCTGTGGGGCCGATGCCACTTGCGAGAACTTGCCCGGCACTGCGAATTGCCTCTGCAATCCCGGCTATCAAGGCGACGGCGTGACCTGCACCGACGTCGATGAGTGCGCGGACGGCGGCGGCAATGACTGCGACGCCCACGCGACCTGCACCAACCTTGCGGGCTCGTTCACCTGCCTGTGCAATCAGGGCTTTGTGGGCGACGGCAAGACATGCCTGTCGCTGGATGGTCCGTGCCTGGTCGACAACGGCGGGTGCGCACTTGAAGCCGATTGCACCGACGACGGTCAGGGAGCCGTTGCGTGCACTTGCAAGCCCGGATGGACCGGCGACGGCAAGACGTGCACGCCGGAGGAGACGGACGCTGCCGACTCGTCGGATGCGCTGGACGACGCGGACGGCGACGACTCGGACGGCGACGACTCGCCGGATGTGGTCGACGACTCGGACGGCGACGACTCAGCGGATGTGATCGAGGACTCGACCAGCGACACCTCTCCGGATGCGGTCGAGGTCAAGCTCGACACCGACATGGTGAACCCCGACACCGAGGTGCTGAGTCCCGACGCCGACTTGGACTGCCTTGGCGACGCGTGCAAGGTCGACACGGTCGATGCCTACCAGATCCGCGGCGGCTGCACGGCCGACGGTCAGGGTCGCGGCGCCACCGGGCCGGTCGCCGGCCTGCTGTTGCTGGCGCTGGCGGCGGTGGTGTCGTTGCGGCGGCGCAACCGCCTGGTCAGGTAGGCCCGCAAAGCTACAGAAAACACAGGTTTTCTTGCGTATGTGCGCGAACTTGACCTCGATCCCGCGGGCTGTCACCCTGCGCGCCGCCGACACTTCCGCCCCCTTGTTGCGGAGGGTGCGCGCCCGCGGGTAGCCCTTGCTGTTCAACTCCTTCCAGTTCCTGTTCTTCATCGTGCCGGTGCTGGCGCTTTACGCCCTGCTGGACCACCGCCGACAGAACTGGATGCTGTTGGCCGCCAGCTACTTCTTCTACGGCTGTTGGGATTGGCGCTTCCTGGGCCTGATCCTGATGTCGACGACCATCGACTACGCCGTGGCCCGGCGCATGGCCGACCCGACGACCCAGCACCGCCGCCGCTGGATGGTCGCCAGCCTGATCATCAACCTGACCGTCCTTGGCTTCTTCAAGTACTTCAACTTCTTCTCGCAAAGCCTGCACGACCTGTTGAGCACCGTGGGCATCCAGGCGTCGCTGCCCGTGCTGGACGTGTTGCTGCCGGTCGGCATCTCGTTCTACACCTTCCAGTCGGCCAGCTACGTCATCGACGTCTACCGCGGCCGCACGATTGCGGCCACGCGCTTCGACGACTGCGCGCTGTACGTGTCGTACTTTCCGCAGCTGGTCGCCGGTCCCATCGAGCGGTCGTACCACCTGCTGCCCCAGGTCGAGCAGCCGCGCAAGATGACGCTCGAGGGCTTTCAAGAGGGCGGCTGGCTCATCTTCTGGGGCATGTTCAAGAAGGTGTTCGTCGCCGACAACTGCGCGCTGATCGCCCAGAGCATCTTTCGCGACGGCGGCGGCGACGTCACCGGCTTTCAGTACCTGGTGGGTGCCTACGCCTTCAGCTGGCAGATCTACTGCGACTTTTCGGGCTATTCCGACATCGCGCGGGGCTTGGGCCAGATGATGGGCTTTGACCTGATGCGCAACTTCCGGATGCCGTACTTCTCGCGGAACATCCAGGAGTTCTGGACGCGCTGGCACATCTCGCTGTCGACCTGGTTCAAGGAATACGTCTACATCCCGCTCGGCGGCAACCGCGTGTCGCGCCAGCGCCAGGCCTTCAACCTGTTCCTGGTCTTCCTGATCAGCGGCCTGTGGCACGGTGCTGCCAGCATCTACGTGGTGTGGGGCGCGGTGCACGGCGTGGGGATCGTGGCGTACACGCTGCTGAAGAAGCCCATCGGTCGGGCGATGGCCGTGCTGCCCGCCCCCATGCGCGTGCCGGTCGCCGTGTTCCTGACCTTCCACTTCGTCGTGCTCGCGTTTGCGCTGTGGCAGGTGCCGTCGGCGCGGGCGTGGCTCGACGTGCTGCACCGCATCTTCTTCGACTTCGACTTTGCCACCCGCGACCTGGCCACCGCCGGCAAGCTGGGGGCGATTGTCGCCGTGCCCGCGCTGGTGCAGTGGTGGCAGCGGCGCTCGGACGACCCGCTGGCGCCCTATCGCTGGCCAATTCCGCAGCGTGCGGCCCTGTACGTGGTGCTGCTGTTCTGCCTGCTGCGGTTCGGCGTGTTCGACGGGGCCCAGTTCATCTACTTCCAGTTCTAGCTTTCTCTTTCGCGGTGCCACCTTCCGATGACCAGACGCCCGCTACGCCAGCTCCTTCCCAAAGCCGCCCTGTGGGCGTTGGCGGCGAGCCTTGGCCTGTCGCTGGCGTGCTGGCTGGGCGTGTGGCTGGCGACTGAGCACGGCGACCGCAACGTGGTGCTGGTCGGCGACTCGTTTACCGGCAACTACCGGTTCGAGGTCGGCCAACGCATCGAGGACCGCCTGCAGACGTCGCTGGGCCCCAAGTGGCGCGTCTGGAATGCCGCGCGGCCGGGCGCCCGCACGCTCGACATGCTGCTGCAGCTGCATCAGGCGCGCACGCTGTACGGCGACCCGGATTTGGTGGTGTTGCCGCTGTTCGTGACCAAGTTCGCGGTAGACAAGCCCTATCTGCGGCTGGACAAGCGCGGCGACAACCTGAAGTGGCTGCGGCTCGACTCGGCGGCGGGCCCCGTGCTGGATTCGCTGGACACCGAGCACTGGAAGAAGCTGGCCATCCACAAGGCCGGGCTGCTGGTGGGTTTCTACGACCTGCTCGAGTACGCGTGGATCGAGGCCGTGCAGAGCCCGAACGAGCGCGCTGCGATGCGCGCGCACGATGTCGGCCGCACCCAGGCGATCGAGGCCAAGATCGCGAGCCACGCGCGGGAGTGGGAGCGGATCGACCCGACGGCGCCTGGATTCGCCGACGGCCCCGCGGCGCGCGACTTGGACCTGCTGGTCACGTATGCCCGCACCGAGCGCATCCCCCTGCTGGTCCTGCTGATTCCGGTGGGCAACATGGACGCGGTGGCGCGGGTGTTCTCGCCGCTGGCGCAGCAGCACCTGGAGCAGGCGCGGCAGGTAACGCGCGCGTGGTGCGAGACGCGGGGCGTGGCGGTGGTGGATCTGACGGATGCGATACCTGGCCGCACCTACGACGACTTTACGCACTTGAACCGCGTTGAGGGCAACGACGTGCTTGCCTCGGCGGTGGCTGGGTTTGTTCGGGGTGGGGGGATGGCGGCGACGCCGGGCATGCCGGCGTCGAAGTAGTCTGCACGGGCAGTCGGGCCTTTCCGGGTTGGGACGGGCCTCTGCGCCCGTCAGGTTCCGTGCGCATTCGGCGGATCGTGGCGGGTGGCGGGCGGTCGGCCGTGTTTCGGGCGTTGCCGTGGACCGCCATCGGACAACCCGGCATTGAAATACCGGGCTATCATTTGAGAAGCCCGCCTTCGCGGGCTACCCGTTGACCCCGCCGCCAGCCGCCCGTCTAATCGCCCAACGCCCCCTCCAACGCCTCGATCTTGCCCCGCAATTGCGCCAGCGCCGCCCGCAGCCGCTTGCGCTGCGGCCCCCGCACCTTGGCTGGGTCGACTCTGGCCCAGCGCCCGGTCCACGCATCGACCTGCACTGACCACTTCTCGGCGACCGTGACCAGTCGCCCGGCCTGGGGTTGCGGACCGTCGTCGGCGGGATCCTCGGCGGGCGGTTGGATGCCCGGTGCCGACGGATCGCCATCGATCTCGCCGCCCGCCAGCACATGCCCCACCGCGTCGCGCAGCTGCCGCACCGTCCAGTCGCCCTGCACCGCCGCCACGGCCAGGCGCGTGCGCGTGGTCGGGTCGGCCACCCGCG
>CAYURO010000021.1:0-77695 GCA_964447285.1 uncultured Enterobacteriaceae bacterium
CAAACCTAGGGTAAATTTCTTGTGGTGGGTGTCTCAAAGTCGTTGACAGGTTCCGGGCGCAGAAGGGCTTGCCGGTCGCTGCCGCCGTGTACGAGCAGACTTTGTTCGTCGTACACACCTGGTCCGGCGGCACGTCTGGGAGGTCGGGCAGCACGTCTGGGACGTCCGGGACGTCCACCTCGGCAGCGTCCACAACGTCAGGCGCGACGTCGGGAACGACCGCGTCGGTCGTGTCCGTCGCGGTGTCCAGGTCGGTCGCGTCGGCATCGCCATCGACCGCGGCGTCGGCATCGGCCGGCTCGGCATCGGTGACGGTAGCGGTGTCGCCTGGTGAGGAGCCGCCGCAGGTTGCGAGTGCCAACGGGAGGAGCAAGAGCCACGACGCCAGGGGGAGGATGGTCAGCTTCATGCGGGGAAGGGTGGCACTCGCGGACGGGCAGGGGAAGGGGAAATTGCGGGGCGGGGGTGTCGCCCCTCCCCCGCTGCCGCCGCCCCCTCCCCATTGCGTGATCCATTGAAACGTCTCGTGATTTCGGTGGCGCAATAGGGATGGGGCTCTCGGTCTTCCGTCGACGACCCTCGGCCCGGGCCCATGGCGACGGATTCGGACTCGCCCGCAGGCCACGTCCTTGCGTCCTCCATCGTGGCGGCGCCGCTACGCCTCACAGTGTCGCGCCTGGTCGGCAGAGTCCCCCGCCCCATTCCACCAGCGAAATCATCGAACGCTTTGAAGATACAATGGAATGGGGAGGGTGGACGCGCGGCAGCGCTGGGGGAGGGG
The DNA here is from genome assembly GCA_964447285.1 of uncultured Enterobacteriaceae bacterium. GTDB lineage: Bacteria > Myxococcota_A > UBA9042 > UBA9042 > UBA9042 > CAJBNH01. The sequence continues at coordinate 782 of CAYURO010000021.1, forward strand.
CGCCCACTGCGTTGGGGCGTTGTCGTGGCGGCCCTGATTTGCCAGGTGGCCGGGTCCGACGCGTCGCGGTACACTCCCTTCTCCCGGCGCTGGCCCGGTCAGGGGGAGCAGGCGTGAGTCCCACCCTTTCGGCACCTGAGGTCCAGTCCGTGTCAGCCCGCGGCCTGTGGATCTGGGTATTGGACCAGGAGTTCTTCCTGCCGTCTGAACAATTCCCTTGGTTTCAGAAGGCTTCCGTGGTGGACGTCTACAACGTCGAATTGCATCATGGCCACGTGTTGCACTGGCCAGCCCTCGACGTGGACCTCGAGTTGGCGTGTCTGGCCGAGCCGCAGAGGTGGCCGCTGGTGTGCAAGTAACCGCCGGGTCCGTACCGGTTGCCGCCCCCCCCCCCCCACACCGCGATTGACGCCCCGAGCGCAAGGGCGTAACCCGCAACGGACCCTCTGCTGCCCGTCCAGAACGCGGAGTCCCCCATGCGCACGTCCCCGAGCGAACGCCTATTCCTGATGCTGCTCGCGTGGTTGCTGGTGCCGACAGCCTGTTCGCCTGGGTCCGAGCACGATCCCGACGTGGGCGCCAACGCGGCCGACGCCCAGGACGTCGACGTCAGCCTGGCCGACGCGCTGGACGAGGACGCGACGCTGCCGCCCGACGGCACGGAACTGGCCGACACGTCTCGGGTTGCCGATGGGGTGGCGGTGGACGCCGACGCCGCGGTGGACGGGGACTCTGCGACCGATGTCGCGACCGACGCAGCGACCGACGCAGCCACCGACGCGGCCACGGACGCATCGACCGCCGACGCAGTGGTCGAACCGGGCCGACTGTGCAACCCGTGCATCACGAACGCGGCCTGCGCGACGGCCGACCATCCGGGGGCGACGTGCCTGAAGTACGGCAGCGACGGCAACTTCTGCGGCCTCGCGTGCCTGGACTGTGCCGACTGTCCGCTGGGCTACCAGTGCGTCGATGCGCTGGACGTGGGCGGCGGCACCACCAAGCAGTGCGCGCTGACGGACGGAACGACCTGCACGTGCAGCGCTGCGGCCATCGCGCTCGAGCTCGAGACGACGTGCGTGGTGGTGACCGGCGACGCGGTGTGCAAGGGCAAGCGGGCGTGTTTGAAGGAGAATGCGCCGAACGCGCCGGCAGGGGGCGGGCTGAGCGCTTGCCTGGCGCCGCCGCCTGGGGTCGAGGTATGTGACGGCAAGGACAATGACTGCGACGGAGTGACCGACGACGTGGGGTGCGAGGACGGCAGCGCGTGTACGGCCGGGGATGCGTGCGTGGGCGGCAAGTGCGTGTCGGGCGCCAAGGTGGTTTGCGACGATGCGAATCCTTGCACGACGGATACTTGCGATGCGGCGAAGGGCTGCTTGTTTGCGCCTGTGGATGGCGGGGCGTGTGAGGCGGACGAGAACGCGTGTACGCAGAACGACGCGTGCGAGGCGGGGGTGTGCAAGGCGGGGCCGATCAAGGCGTGTGCCACCGACGAGCCGTGTGTGACGGGGAAGTGCAGCGTGTTGTCGGGGGCGTGCTCTTATGCGTTTGTGCCTGGAGCGTCCTGCAACGACGGCGACGCGTGTACGGTGGCGGATACGTGTGTGGACGACCTGTGCAAGGGCGCGGCGGTCACGTGTGACGACCAGAACGGGTGTACGTCGGACTCGTGCGACGCGGTGATCGGGTGCGGACATGTCGCTGTGGCGTCGGGGGTTTGCACGGACGGCGACGCTTGCACCGCGGGTGACACGTGCGCGGACGGCAAGTGCGTGGGCGCGGCGATCGACGTCAAGGTGAAGTGCGAGGATGGCGATTCCTGCACGATCGACAGTTGCGACAAGGCGTTGGGGTGTGTCCACGCGACTGCGCTGGACGGAGCCGCCTGCGACGATGGGAACTGCTGCACGCACGGGGACTCATGCGTCGCGGGGAAGTGCAATTCCGGCACGAACACCTGCACGTGCAATGCGGACTGGGCGTGCCAGGCGAATCAGGAGAACCTCTGCTTCAAGCTCCACTGCGAGTTCCACTTTTCCTCGCCGGGTGAGTGCACGACCGGCTGCTACGTCGACCCTGCGTCGGTCGTGAAGTGCGACGACAAGCAGGACCAGCCCTGCCTCGTCAACACCTGCCAACCCGCCACGGGCAGCTGCCTGATGGCGCCGAAAGACTGTCAGGACTACGACCCGTGCACCGACGACGCGTGCGATGCGGTGAAAGGCTGCGTCCACACCTTCGCGTCCAAGTGCGTCGACGGCGATCCGTGCACCGAGGACGTGTGCAAGTCCGGGACGTGCAGCTACAAACCGCTCTCGTGGGTGCCTTGCGAGGACGGCAACCCGTGCACGGGCAATGACCTCTGCGAGGCAGGCAAGTGTCTCTCGGGCGTGAACCTCGGCTGCTGCCTGAACGACCAGACCTGCGCCCAGAAGGAAGACAGCAACCTCTGCAACGGCACGCTCTACTGCGACAAGTTGAAGCTCCCCTACAGCTGCACGGTCAACCCCAACACGGTGATCAAGTGCGACGAATCGCAGAACACCGCCTGCCAGCTGAACACGTGCAACCCCACAACCGGCAAGTGCTCCCTAGTGGTCAAGAAGTGCGACGACAAGGACCCGTGCACCAGCGACACCTGCGACCCAGCCAAAGGCTGCGTGTTCACGCCCGGTGCGTGCCCGTAACCCGTCGGTCGGTTCTCGGGAGTTCGCGTTGGAAGCTGACGGCGCGGGACGCCTGCTGGCTACGTCCCGCAAGTCCCGCCATCCTTGACCACGCACTGCTTGGACTTGGCGCCGGCTACATCCGGGACCTCGCTGCAGACGTAGCCGGTCGGGCACTCGTCACCGATCGTACACGCCGACCCGCAGAAGGTGCCGCCTCCCTGCGAAATGCAGGTCGCGCTTAGGCTTCCGGGGATCTGGCAGTCGGCGGTGGTCACGCACCCCTTGCACAGCTTGCCGTACATGGAGACGCAGATGTTCTTGGCGTCTCGGCTGAGTTCGATCACCGTCGCGCACTTGAAGGCGGACGGGCAGCCGTCGCTGCACAGACCGCCGCATCGGGCGCCCACAAGCGTGTCGACGCAGCTGCCGGCCTTGCACTCCGCGTCGCTGGCACAGGGGCATCCGCTAGACCCGGGGCCGCCCAAGCACATGTCGCACTTGTCGCCGTGCAGCGCGGTGTCGGTGCAGGGCGCGCACATGTTGACCGGGTTGCCGTACTGCTCTCCGGCCGTCAGGTACTCGCCCTCGACCTTGCAGCCGAACGGGCATGAGAACGAGGTCGATGGGCAAACGCCCTTCCAATACTCGCAAGGAATCGCAGCCGACGCACCAACCGTCACGACACCGTTTTCGCACTTCTGGTAGCCGGGAATGCAGTCGTAGTGACAATTCGGGTCCACCACCTCGGTGTCGCTGACGTCGGGCACATCGTTGACTTCCGTGACTTCTTCGACAGGGACATCGACTTCCACGTTCGCCGCGTCGCCTTGGTCTCCGTCGGTCACGTCGGACACGTCCGCGCACTGCTGCTCCAGTCCTTCCTTGACCTTCAGCCCGTTGGTGCAGTTGAGCTTGCCCTGATAGCACGAGCAGCCAAACACCTTCAGCCCCGCCGACTGGCCGCACACCAGCAAATCGCCCCCGAAACCGCACTCTTGCAGCAAGCCGCCGGTGCCGCCGACCAGCAGCCCCTCGCAGATGTGGCCTTGGTACTTGGCGACGTAGGTCTCGACGTTGTCGCTCGTCAGCCCCGCGACGTCGAAGTCGGCACACGCGGTGATGGGGCTGGTCGGGACGTCGGTCGTGGTGTTGTCGTCGGCCTCGCAGCCGGTCAGAGCAAATACGGAGATCAGCAGTGCGCTCAGGGGGGAAGGAGCTTCATGCGATACCTCTGGCAAAGAGAATCGACCCTTACTTCCCCAACACCCTGAGGATTCCGTCGAGGATCGTCAAGGGATGCGGCGGACACCCGGGAATGAACAGATCGACCTTCAGTGTCCCGCTGGCCCCGTCGTGGCACTCAGCATGTCCCCGGTACGGCCCGCCGGCAATCGCGCACGCACCCACCGCGATGACGAATTTCGGCGCCGGCATCGCCTCGTAGGTCTTCTTCAGCCCCAGCAACATGTTCTCGGTCACGGGGCCCGTGATCAGCAACGCATCGGCATGTCTGGGCGACGCCACGAACTGCACACCAAACCGCCCCAGGTCCCACGCCAGTGTGTTCAGCACGTTGCTGTCGGCCTCGCACGCGTTGCAGCCACCGGCACTGACCTGCCTGAGCTTCAGCGACCGCCCGAACCGCTTGTGGATCTCCTCGCTGTACGCCTTGGCGATGGTGGCAGGACCGGGCTTGACGATGAGGTCCTCACGCTTCGCCCCCGCCAACCTGAATTCCTTGGTGAAATGCACGCCGCCATGGGTACATGCGAGCTCGCACTGCCGACAGAACAGGCACGCGCCCGTGTCCAACTGCGGGCCGCCGTCGACCACCGTCAACGCCCCCACCGGGCACGCGTCCGCACACTCGCCACATTCCCGACAGCCGGCCTTGTCGAGCACCGGGCGACCGACGAACCGGTCGGGCAACTCGGGCGCCGGCCCGTCGGGGTACCGCATCGTGCGGTGGCCCTGCTGCAGGCGGGCGATGAAGGCTTCGAACATCCGAGTCGCTCCGGGGGCTACAGGTCGTGCCCGCAATACGAAAGGTTGAAGCTCTTGTTGCACAGGGGGAAATCCGAGATGGCCTGCTCTCGCAGCGCGCACGCCAGACCGAACCAGTTGTGCACCGACGGGTCGATGACTTGATAGCAGGCAAAGTGTCCGGTCGCTTCGGTGCGCGCCACGTGGCAGACGGCACCGCGCCACGCCTCGGTCAGCGACACGATCATCTCGTGCGGCCGCAGTCCACCGGGCTCCAGCCACGTCAGACCGTCGCGCCACGGCGCCTGCAGCTCGCGCCGAACGAGGTCGAGCGACTTCTCGATCTCCAGCGCCCGCACCTTGGCCCGCGCCGCCACGTCGCCGGTCGTCGCCGTGACGGGCACATAGGGCCGCACCAGGTGGGCGCCCGTGGGAAAATCGGCCCGCACGTCGCGGGTCAGACCGGAAGCGCGGGCGGCGGGGCCCACCAGACCGATCTCCGTCGCCAGCTCCTTGCTGACCACGCCCACGCTCTCAAACCGCGCGAGCACGGACGCGGTCGACTGCAGCAAGTCCACGGCCTGCCTGACGTCCTTGGCATACGCGCCGAGCACATCGAGCGCCTTGCGAATGCGCGCGTCGTCCAGGTCGTGGCGCGTGCCGCCGGGGCGCAACAGGCCGCGGCCAAAACGATTGCCGCAGATCAGTGCCGTCAGGTTCAGCACGTCGCCGCGCAGGCGTCCGCAGAAGGCATCGGTCGGCTGAAAGCCCACGTCGCCAGACAAGGCGCCCAGGTCGCCGGTGTGGCACGCGAGCCGTTCGAGCTCCAGGGCGATCTGGCGAATGCGCACCGCGCGGCCGGGCACCTCGCCGCGGGAAAGTCCTTCGCTCGCCTGGGCATAGGCCAGGGCATGGCCGATCGACGTGTCGCCCGCCAGCGTCTCGATGTAGTGCTGCGTGCGCTTGTTCGGGCCGCCGACCAGTGCCTTGGTCACGCCGCGGTGCTGGTAGCCCAGCGAGATCTCCAGGTGGTGCACGGTCTCGCCGTGGCACTGGAAGCGAAAGTGGCCGGGCTCGATCACGCCTGCGTGCACGGGACCGACGGCGACCTCGTGGATCTCCTCTCCCAGCATCGAAAAGAAGGGCGATTGACCGACCTTGCGATCGACCGGCGCCAGCACGTCGGGGGCGTCGCGGCGGGCGGCCTGGAAGCGCAGCGGCTTGAGCCACGGGTGGCCCACCGGACGCACGCGCCAGACCTCGGCGATGTCGCGCTCGAATGCTTGCGCCTGGGGCAGATCCGCCGTGAGCGACGGGTACTTGTCGCGCACCACGGTCGAGGTGATGGCCAGCTCGTGGGCGGCGTCGTCGGCCATCACGGCAAACAGCTTCACCGACCCGTCGGGCTGGCCCTCGCCGTACAACGCCGCAATCCAGGCGCCGTTGCGCACGGTCGCAACGACCTCGTCGTGGAATTCGCGCTCGCCCAGCACCGGGCAGTCCTTGACCAAAAAGGCGACCGCATTGCGGACCCGGATGGTGCGTGCGACGGCCGTCATCCCTTCGCCCCCAGCGCGGCAGCCGCCGCCTCGATCAGGTCACGCAACACCGGCGGCACGTACAAGCCCAGCCCCAGCACCGCGGCGCCCAACAGTGCAGGCGGCACGATCGACCAGCGCGCCTCGCGCCGACCGCCGGTGGTGGCAGACCAGCCGCCCGTCTCCTTCAAGCCCTTCAGGCCGGCCGGGTGACCATACGCCATGCGGATGACGATGCGCGCCATGCCCACGAACACCACGCCCAGCAACAGCAAATACAGTGCGGCGACCCACAGCCGACCCGCATCGACGGCGCCCTTGAGGATCATCAGCTCGCTTTGGAACACCCCGAACGGCGGCGTGCCCGTGATGGCCAGAAAGCCCGCGACCCACAGCGCCCCGGTGACCGGCAGCACCGACACCACGCCGCGCACCTCGCGCGTCGACTTGGTGCGGTACGCCGCCAGAATGTTGCCAGCCACCATGAACAGCGCGCCCTTGGTCAGCGAATGGTTCACCGCGTGCAGCATCGAGCCCACGCCCGCCACGCCGCCCAAGCCCACACCCAGCGCCAAAATGCCGACGTGCTCGACACTCGAGTAGGCCAGCATCCGCTTGAAGTCGAGCTGGCCAACGATGAAGAACGCCGCCAGCGTCATCGACACAAGACCAAACATCACCAGCAGGTCCTGACTAAAGGCGCCCTGACCGGCCGCAACCAACACGCCGTGCATCCTCAGGATCGCAAGGAACGCGCAGTTCAGCAGCGCCCCCGAAAGCAAGGCAGAGACGACCGACGGCGCCTCGCTGTGCGCGTCCGGCAGCCAGGTGTGCAGTGGGGCTAGACCCATCTTGGTGCCATAGCCGACCAGCACCATCAGAAAGCCGGCGCGCAGCCACGTCGGGTCCAGGTCGCGGGCGTGCTCGACCAGCTCGGGGAAGACCAGATGCAGCGGGTGACCCGCCTGAAACTTTGCGGTGGCGGCAGCCAGAAAGAAGTTGCCCAACAGCGCCAGACCGATGCCGACAGAGCAGATCAGCAGGTACTTCCAAGCAGCTTCCAGCGACCGGTGGTGACGGTGGAAGTAAATCAGGGGGGCGGTGGCAAGTGTGGTGGCCTCGACCCCGACCCACAGCAGGCCGACGTGCTGCGCGACGGCCACCAGCGTCATGGTGCTGAGAAACAACAACAGGCAACCGGTGAAGGTGGCCTCTGGGTAGTTCTTGAACAGAAAGCCTTCTTCGATGTCGGTGCGGTGGTGCTGGCCTTCCTCGCTGAGGTAGCCGATGGCATACAGCGCACCCGCAAGGAACAGCGCGCTGGTGATGCCCAGGAACAGGACGCCGGCGGAGTCGAGGGCGAGCCAACCTCCCATCGCCGAGCACTCCGGCGCCGTCAGCCACGCCGTGATGACCAGCGCGCTGTGGGCCGCAGTCGCAAGCACCAGCAGCGTGCGCCGCAGTCCGTCGGACCGCAGGAAGAACGCAACGAGTCCGGACAGCGCCGGCACCAGCAGCAGGGCCCAGATCATGCGCGGTCAGTCCTTGAGCACCGAGAGCCGGTCGGTGTCGATGTGATCGAACTCTCGGCTGATGTTGAAGATTGCGATGCCCATGACGAAAACGCCCATGAACACGTCCAGCAGGATGCCCAGCTCGACCAGCACCGGCTCTTTGACCGCAAGGGCCATGCCGAACGCGTAGATGCCGTTCTCCATCGCCAGATAGCCCAGTACCTGCATCACGGCCGTGCGGCGCGCGACGATCAGGAACAGACCGACCAGAATCGTGAAGATCGCCACCGGGGTCATCAGCTGCGACTCGAACAGACCGGCAGGCGGCAATCGCTGGCCCAAGTACAGCGTCACGCCCAGCAGCCCCATCGTGATCAGCAGTGAGGTCGAGTAGCCGACGACGGGCTCTACCTCGCGCCGCAGTCCGATGTCGCGTACGGCGCGCCGCAACAGCCACGGAAAGACGCCCGCCTTCAGGAACGTGGAACCGGCGGCGAGCAGGGCGGGGCGCCACGTCAGCGTCTCCCACTGCACCAGCACGGGCAACAGACCCAGCAGCAACCCCTGCACAGCAACGGTGCGCACGCAGGCGAACAGGCGGCTGGACCCGACCAGTCGCAGGTTGGTCAGGATCAGCAGCACGACGAGTGTATCCAACCAGGCTTGCATGCAGCGCTACCTCAGCACGAGCACGAGCGCGAGGCCCGAGAACACCACCGCCGCCACCAGGAACTGCGGCACCCGCGACAGTCGCAGCCGGGCCATCGTCGACTCAAGGACGCCTGTGAACACGGCCAGCGCGAACATGCCCACCACGCCCGCCAAATAGTCCAAGACCCACATGTCGGTCCGCACCGGAACGGCGATGCCGACCAGCAGCGCGCCCAGCACCCACAGCTTCAGCGCCGACGTGTACTCGACGAACGCGAGGTCGGGTCCGCTGTGGTCCAACACCATGACCTCGTGGATCATCGTCAGTTCCAGATGGGTGGTGGGGTCGTCGATCGGGATGCGCGAGTTCTCGGTCAGGAACACGATCAGAAACGCCACGGCCACAAGCATCACGGCCCCGGACGGCGCGATGACAAGGTCAAAGCTGATCTCGCCATACATCGGGCTTAGCGAAAGCTCGTGGGTCGTGCGCGCCATCGCGGCCAGCCCCAACAGCAGGGCGGGTTCAGCCAAGGTCGAGAACTGGATTTCGCGGCTGGCGCCCATGCCCTCGAATGGCGAACCGGTGTCCAACGCCGCGATCACATAGAAGAAACGCAGCAGTCCCAGCAGCGCGGCAAATAGGATCAGGTCTCCCTGAAAGTGCATCAGCGCCGGCACGCCCCCCAGCGGCACCAACGTCAGCGCCACCAGCACGGCCGCCAAACCGACCATCGGCCCCGCGCGAAACACCCAAGTCGCTGTGCGGCTGTAAACGGCGCCTTTGTTCAGCAACCGAACAATGTCGTAGTACGACTGCAGCAGCGGCGCCCCCTTGCGACCGGACATCCAGGCCTTCACGCGGCGGATCACGCCCAGCAGCAGCGGCGAGGCCACAAGCGCCGTGATGACGTGAAGGATGGGGGCGGCGACGGTCATGCACTCCTCAGCTACGGTCACCCGAGCTTCCACACCAACAGCACGATCAGCGTCGCTGCGATGTAGAGCACGTACATTTGGATGTGGCCACGCTGGACCCAGCGCAAGTGCGCCGCAACCCAGGCAAAGGCCTGGAAGATTGGGCGATAGCCATGGTCCACGAAGGGTTCGTTGGCGTCGTTGTGGCGCTTCGCGTAGGTCGGGAACAGGCCATTGGGCAGCACAAGCTGGGCCGTGGGGCGCAACAACGAGCTGAACAGGCGCAGCAGCGGCTCGGCGAACGAGGCACCGGAGTACTGCATGCGCTCGGTTGGGGCGATGTAGCCGCAGTCCCACGTGCCTGACTTGGTGACCTCGCGTCCCTTCAGCAGCCACCGGCGCAGCAGCATCAGCCCGCCCAGCAAACTCAAGAACATGCCGCCGCCGACAGTGACCCACACCAACTGCCCGCGTGCTTCGACCAGCCGCGCCGACACGTCGGCCACCATCGCACCGGGCGTCAGCGACAGCACGGCCTGCCGCACTGCCTCCAGAGCCAGCGGCGCGCCGAGGCCCAGCAGCACGCACAGAGCGGCAAGCACCACCATGGGCGCGCGCATCCCGCGAGGCGTTTCGTGTGCGTGCGCCGCTGCTTTGGTGCGGGGCTCGCCCAGCAGCGCGATGCCCACCACCTTGGTGAAGGTCGCGGCAGCCAGCCCCGAGATCAGCGCCAACGCCGCCAGCACCAATAGACTGCGCATGGGCCATGCAGCCGCCAGCTCGTTGGTCCCCGCGACTCCTTGGAAGGCGCCCAGATAGATCAGCAGCTCGCTGACGAAGCCGTTCAGAGGGGGCAGGGCAGAGATCGCCAGCGCGCCGACGATCATCGCAGCGCCTGTCGTCGGCATCCGCTTCAGCACGCCGCCCAGCGCGTCGATGCGCTTGGTGGCCGTCACGTGGACGATCGCGCCGGCGCCCAGGAACATCAGGCTCTTGAACAGCGAGTGGTTCAGCACATGCAGCAACGCGCCCGCCAATCCCAGCGCCGCCACAGCCGGGTTGCCCTGCGCCACGCCCAACACGCCGACGCCCAGCCCCATGGCGACAATGCCCAGGTTCTCGACGCTCGAGTACGCCAGTAGCCGCTTCAAGTCCTGTTGCGCCAAGGCAAATGTCACGCCGACGACGCCAGACACCGCTCCCACCACGACCAGCGCCCAGCCCCACCATGCGGCGGCATCCCCCAGCAACAGGACGACCCGCAGCAGGCCGTAGATGCCCATCTTCGTCATCACGCCGCTCATCACGGCTGCCACGTGGGAGGGAGCGACGGTGTCCGCGTCGGGGGCCCACACGTGCACCGGCACGAACCCCGCTTTGGTGCCGAAGCCGACCAGCGCAAGCAGGAACACCAGCGTCGCCTCGGGAGACGTCGCGGCAAACCGGCCCAGCACCGCAAAGTCCAACGTGCTGGCGCCGGCGCCCAGGCGTGCGAACATCGCGAACAGAAAGGCGGTTCCCAGGTGCATGGCGATCAGGTAGGTCCAGGCCGCGCGCCGCACGTGGTCCTTGTCGTGGTCGTTCATCACCAGAAAGAACGAAGCGAGCGACATCACCTCCCAGCCCAGCAGGAACAGCACGCCGTTGCGGGCGATGGTGACGACGATCATGGCCGCCAATAGCGCGTCGTAGCCGAACCAAGGCCATCCCGGATTGTGGCGGATGCCGCCCGTGTGGGTCGCACATTGACCATAGACGGCCGCCAGCGCCCCCACGACCAGGACGGGAGTGGCGAAGACGGCGGACAGCGGGTCGATCGCGACGGACAGCGACCCAAGGGGCATCGACCACGGCAGGTTCACCGCCGACGAATGACCGGCAAGTCCAGCGACCACGGCCGGCAGCCCCAGCAGGCACCCGACCACGGCCCCCCAAGCGCCCACGGCGGCCGCAACCACGGGTCGCCGGGAAAGAGACACGGCAGCCACGCCAGAGGCGAGCAGGACCAGCACGGAGGCGACGAGCCAGAGGACCACGGACAACTCCCGGCAGAAGGGGAACAGGTCGGCAGCGGGGGCCTCTCGGTGAGGTCCGCCCACAAAAGACGCATCATTTCCCAGTGGAAGGGCTCCGCCTTGGGGGCGGGGTCAGGCGATCGGCTGGAGCCGGCGGGCTGGACTTCGGCCTGCGGCGGGGCGAAGTCTAGGACTCTGCGTGAGGTGCAGCAAGGCCCGAAGCGTGGCTGCAGAGGTCGCCGGGGCTTGATCCGGTTGCTGTTTCGCGGGTTCGTGGGGTTCGGAGTGATTCCTTTGCTTTCGCCGCGAGGCTGCTAGGCTCCGACCTTCCTTCCGCCCCGGGGGCTGCCGTGCCCACTGCCACTCCGTCCGCCGATTCTGCCCCTGCCGCGCCCACGCCCACCCGGGTCTCGCGCCTGCGCCGGTCGCGCACCGCCTGGGTGTCGACGACCTACTTTGCCGAGGGACTGCCGTACTCGCTGGTGCGCTTTCTGGCCGGCGTCTACCTGACCGACGCGGGCGTGAAGGAGTCGTACCTCGGCTTCCTCAACTTCTTGGGACTGCCCTGGAATTTCAAGTTTCTCTGGGCGCCCGCGGTCGACCTGTTCAGCACCCGGCGCAACTGGCTTTTGCGCATCCAAGGGTTGCTGGCTGTCTTCGTCGCCCTGCTGGCGATCCTGACGATCTGGGGACCCGCGACGGGGGCCGAGGCCATCTCCTTTCGCGCTTTCGCATCCGTCGCCCACGTGGACTTACCCCTGACCGGGGTGCCCGCCCTGCAAGGCATCCTCGCGATCTTGGTCATCCTTGCCTTTCTGGCAGCCACCCACGACATCGCCATCGATGCCTTCTACATGGAGGCGATCCCTGAGGCCGGCGAGGCCGCGGCCTACACCGGCTTGCGCAACGTCACGTACCGACTGGCGGTTTTGTTCGTCAAAAGCGGTCTCGTCTGGGCCGCCGGCGCACTCGCGTGGTTCTGGGGCTTCGCGGGCGGCGCCATGGCGCTGTTGGCGCTGGTCGGAATTCACATGTGGTTGTTGCCCAGGCCACCCGAGCGCCCCAAGGAAGTCTCGGACTTGCGGTCGACCTGGATCGCGTTTGGCGAGGCCTTTGGCACGTTCTTGGGGCAGCCCAAGGTCGGCCTGGTGCTCGCGTTCATCGTCACCTACAAGCTGGGCGACGAGCTGCTGTTCTCGATGAACACGGTGTTCCTGAAGCGCGAAATCGGTGTGGCGAACGCCGACCTGGCCTGGATCGCCGGCATCGTGGGCGTGTGGGCGACCATCGGCGGCTCGCTGGTCAGCGCATGGGCCATCAAGCGCTGGGGCTGGCGGCGGGCGGTCTGGCCGCTGACGCTGGGCATGAACCTGAATATCTGGGCCTATGTGTGGCTCGCCTGGCTGAAGCCGGACGCCTCGACGGCCGAGGGGCTGGGCATCATCGCGACCATCCACGCCTACGAGCAGGTGGCGGCCGGTCTGGGCAACGCCGTGCTGGTCGTCTACATCATGCGCGTCTGCAATCCACGTTTCAAAGCAGCGCATTACGCCATCGGCAGTGCCATCGCATCCCTGGGCGGCACGGTCTTCGGCGGGGTCGCGGGCCTGCTGGTCGAGCAGATCGGTTACATGAACCTGTACATCGTGGCGTTCGTGGCCGCGTTGCCGTCGATGGCCCTGCTGTTCGTGCTGCCGATGCCCGCCGAGCAGAGCACGCCCTGACAGCGTCGCCGCTCCAACCTTCCGCACTGCAACGACATTTGGGTGACGGTCCGGCCGCACCGGCGGTCAGAACGACCAGCCTGCGCCCCACGTCAGCGCCTGCGGTTGGTGCTTGCCGACCCGGTCGACGCCGCCGTAGGTCCACGCACCCAGCAGGCGGTAACCCGTGCTGGGCACCTGATACGCTGCACCGAGATCCACGTTGCGGAATGCGAACTTCTCAGTCGTCAGGTGCCTTGGCCCCGTGGCATAGCCGTGCCAACCGACGTCTGTCGTGAGGCTGAAACCCTGCCATGTCGGCGTCTCCAGTCGCAGCAACAGGTACATGTCGCCCACGTGGCTCCAATCCGAGTCGCCCAGCATCGTTCGCACGGTGAACTGCAGCGCGCCCAGGTCCGCTCCGGCGACGTTGGGAAAGACCCGCAGCTCGACGGCCGACTCTGCGACGTTGCTGGAGGAGTGTCCCAAGGTTGCGTAACCGGTGGCTCCCAGCCGCAGCTCCGCTTCACCCAGATCCAGCGCCCAGCCCAGCGACAGGTCGTTCTCGAAGGGTGTCGGGCCACCGGTCGGGCTTGGGTCGAGCGACGAACCCCAGTAGCCCACGAAGAAGCCCCACGGCAGCTCGACATTCAGATAGGGCTGCAACGCGACGCCTTGGCTGTCCGGGTCGGCCGTCATCCCGCGCTGGACGTACTGCGACATCAGGTCGAAGCCCCCGGAGATCCGGCTCTTCGGTGCCTTGGCCGCTGTTTCAGGGGAAGGCTTCGCTCCGCTGCCCGTGTCCGATTCCGCCCGTGCGTCCCTGAGCGGCGCGACCAGACACGCTGTCATCAAAAGGACAGTGGAAGTCATTCGAAAACAGGATGTAAAGTGTCGATCGGTCAACAGGTAGATCACCTTCGCCGGGGCGGGCAGACGACTCAACGGCCCCGCGGAGCGTAGATCGGAACGGCCTGCGGTTGAATGGCCTCCTCACGGACTTTGACCCCACGCTCCCAAACAACCTGCAGGACGCGGCGACCGTCGCGGTCGAAACGGATCTCGATGCCGTACTTCTGGTTGTCGATGTACGGGACTTCGGCCCACTTCAGGCCCGCCTCGGTGTAGAAGACGGCAACTCCATGGCGAACGCCGTTCAGCAGGGGCACGTGCAGCCGAACCTCGCCGTTGCGGTGAAACTGGGTCTCTGCACCGTGCAATATATCAGGATCAAAGGTGAATTCGCTCTGTCTTGCGCCATCCGGGTACCAGGTGCGTGCGACGCCGGTGGCCCGTCCGTGCGCGTACGGATACTCAGCCACGCGCTCGCCGGTGCGGGAGTAGCGGACCTCGGTTCCGTGCTTCAGGCCGCGGTCGAACTCGATCCTTGCCCACAGCATTCCGGTCTCGTCGAACACCATCGCGACCCCTTGGCGTCGACCGTGCACCAGCGGAACCGAGAGCCGCAGCTCGCCGTTGCGGTGGAACAAGTACTCGGTGCCCTCGCCATTGGCAGGTGTCCGGCCAAGCAGCGACCCGTCTGGATAGCGGGTCGTGATCATGGTGTGCGGTCTGGACTTGGCATGGGTGGTCGGCGTGGGAGCTTGCGCAAGGTCGACGCCGGTTTGCGTTGCGTCCGCGGCCAGGTCGCTGGTCGGCGCGACACGACTCCCGCCGGGTCCACGCACCAGCACGCCGCGCTCCCACTCGTACGTGGCAGGCTTGCGCAAGTGATAGCGGACCTCAGGACCGTGCTGCACGTCATCGGCATAGGTGAGTGTGGCGGCCAGCTTCCCCTTCTCCGTGAATACGCGCGCTTCGCCGTTCTTGCGCCCCAACACCAGCGGCACCGTCATTCGCAGGCGTCCCTGATCGTCCCATCGACTCTCCAGCCCGGTGCCGGCGCCATTTGCGAACGGGAACTCGCTTTGCTTGACACCGTTGCGATACCAAGTGGTCGCGATGCCAACCAACTTGTCCTCGCCATAGCGGAATTCGGCCTGCTTCTCTCCCGTGGGGTAGTACCGGGTCTCGGGACCGTCGCGTACATCGTCGGAGAACCAGATTTCGGCCCACTTCTCGCCCGTCCTCGCCCACAGCGTCGCCAGACCGTGCTTGCGTCCACCGACGATCGGAACCTCCATGGCCTTCTGGCCGCCGCCGTCGAGACCCACGTCGTGAAATCGCACTTCCTTGCCGTTCTGCTGCTCGTCGGCAAAGGTGCGCACGGTGGAGACTGCGCCGCTGGGGTGAAACGTGGTGATGCGACAGCAGGGCTTGTCGTTGCGGTACTCGACCTCGACCGTGGGGCGGCCTTCGCGGTCGAAGCGGCGTTCGATGCCGTTCAGCCTGCCCGCCTCATACGGCAGCTCGCCGATCTTGACGCCGTCGAAGTCGAACACGCCCGCCCGCCCATAGCGTTGGCCAGCGACCAAGGGAGCCACCAGACGGGGTTGTCCGTTGGGGTGGTACTGGATCTCGACGCCCTCGGCGGTGCCGTTCACATAGGGCACCGAACTCTGCAGCCAGCCGTCCTCGTGATAGGTGCGAACCGTTCCCTGAATGACGCCATAAGCGTAGGGAACCTGCGCACTTATCTTGCCATTCTTGAAGTACTGGATCTCGACGCCGTGTTTGCGGTCGTTGACGATGTCCACGACTGCCGCCCGCTCTCCAGTGGGATAGAGCACGACCATCGGACCGCTAGGCTCGCCCTCGCTGTACGGCAGCTCGCTGAAGGTCTCGCCTGAAGGCAGAAACTCCCGCGCCACGCCGTGTCGCAAGCCGCGACGGAACGGGACGACCGCCTGCCCGCGCCCCTCCGCATCGTAGTGGGTCTCGTCGCCTTCCTTGACGCCGCCCCGCTCGACCCAGGTGGCTCGCACGACACCGTTGGCGTGATAGGCCGTCCAGCGCACCGTCTTGCCGCCATCTTCATACAGGGCCAATGCGGTCTTCTCGCCTGCGGGGCCGAACCACTCCTCGCGAATGCGCTTGCCGTCCACGACCGTCAGCACTTGTTTGGCCTGACCGTCCGGGTGCCTTGCGGCGACAACTGCGGTAGGGCGAGGTTCCGGCGTGGTGGCGAGCAAGCTCGAGGTCCAGACGAACGTGGCCGCGCAAGTCGAAAACATGAGTGCCCAACGTCTCATCCGTCGCCCCCGGTACCTGATCATGGAAGTGCTCAGGCAGAATCGCTGCCGTGCCCGGTCATGTCAATCGACAACGCACGCACGTGTGCGGGAACACAATGGTGCCGACGGGGGTTACATGCGCGCCCGTAGACGGGGGGTGATCGGGGCCAAGCCCGCGTCCCTGCTGCGGGATCTCGCTGTGTCTGGACAATTGGCCCGATCGAATCTATCCTATTTAGCCGTTTTGCGGGGGCCCTGACCCTCGCCCGCGCGGGACTCATCGCCGCGCCGTTCCGGAATGACCACATGGGATTCTCTCCCGCAAAGCCCCTGGCCGCAGAGCCCCACCTCGAAGTGGTCGACGACGCGACGCCCCCCCAGGGATTGCCCCTGCCGCCGCACGTCGAGTTTCAGGCTGCTGAAGACCCGCCACCGGCAGCCGTTGCCGCTCCCCGTCAGCAGGTCAGGCCCTTCATGGACCTGTACCAGCCGACGTGGCTGCATCCCGTGATCCGCCTGCTGTTGCTGGACGAGAACGGCCATATGCCGCGCACCGTGCAGGCGCAGGTCGGCTTTGGCGCCATGCTGATGGGCGTGCAGTTCTGCATGGACCTGTTGGCGTGGATTCTCGGATTCCGTTGGGTGTTCGTGAATGCGATGGGCTGGCCCGGCTGGTTCCTGGCGTTCCTGTTCGCGTTTCTGGTGTCGTCCATCATCCTGATCTTCGAGCGTTTTGTGCTCACCGCCGACGTCCACGGCCGCAAGACCTCGCTGCTGTTGAACCCGGCGATCCTGACCCGCGTGGTGGTCGTCGTCATCTTCGCATCCGTGACGGCCATCCCTGTGGAAATGCTGGTGTTTCAGGACGTCATCCAAGGGCGGCTGAACGGCGAGGTGCAGGGTGTCCGCGAGTCGGCGCGTCAGCAGCTGCGCAATGACTTCAAGAAGGATATCGAAGATGTGGCGATCGAAGAGGGTGCGTCCCGCAAGCGCGTGAAGGACGAGACCCCGCCGCTGGTCCTGGACGAGGTTGGTACGCCGAAGCTCGACGCCAAGATCGCGGACCTGCAGAAGCAAATCGACCAGAAGGTCATTGACTTGCGCGAAGAGGACGCCGGCTGGCGCTCGGGAGAGGCCGGTCAGGGGCGCAAGTTCCTGCGGCTCAAGGACGAGAAGGCCGCGCTGGAAGGCCAGCTGACAGAGGCCAAGGCCGCCCGTTCTGCCGAGCTCGAGCAGCGTGCGACCGGCAACCAAAAGGCGCAGGCCGGCGCCGCTGACCGCCACTTTCAAGAGCTGACGCGAATCTCGGAGCGCTATGAGCCCCGCAAGCGCGAGCTTGAGAAGAAGATGCGCGACGTCGACCGCCTGACCGACGACGAGCTGGCGAAGGCCACCCGCAAGTCGTTCCGCGTGGTGGACGGCTTTGCACGTCGCTGGAAGATCGTGAACGATCTCGAGAACGAGGATCCGATCTACGCCACCACCAAGTGGGCCGTGCGGCTGCTGTTCATCGCCTTTGGCTTGCTGGTGCTGACGACCAAGGCGCTGTTCAACCGCCCGACCCGAGCCTACTACGCCGGTCGGGATCCGCTGCGCGCCTACGACGACGAAGCGTAACCGCCTCCGCCGCTTGCCCTAACTCTCGCAGCCTCTTCTCAAGCGTGGTCGCCGTTGCCGGTGTCCGGGATTTCGCGCCCGTTGCCCGCTGCGCCCATGTCGTGGGGCAGGCTGCCGCGCAGGCTGCGCAGGAACGAATACGGCGTCTCGTGCAGGAAGTTCGACACGCGCGACGTGTAGATGTCGGCGTGCTGCTCGATCTGCCGGGCCAGCAGGCTTTTGTCGTTGCCCGCCCGCATCATCAGGCCCCAGTGGCGGTTGTGCAGGTGCCCGGCCGCCGCCGCAAGCGGGGCGATCGTGTTGTCCAGTGCCACCAGCCGCTCGCGCAAGACGTTCAGCTTCTCGGCGAGTTCGCTGTCGTGCCCCTCGATCGGCGCGCCATACCCCGCGCGCTTGCGCATCCGCGCCACCCGCAGCTGCGAGAACGCGAACTCCAAATGCTCCTTTTCGGTCATCAGGGCATCGACGCGGTGCTGGCTCGGCCGCCAATCGGCGATCGCCGCGAGCTCCTCTTCCAGCTCGCGCAGGACCATCGCCGTGCGCCACTGCACCATCTTCTTCGATTGCCGCACGTCGCCGAACATGTGGTCGCCCACGTACAGGATCTGGTCGCCGTCGAGGCCCAGCGCACGCTCCACCCGGTCTGCGGTCCCGCCGAAGTAGATGGCGCCCTCGCGCAACGGCCCCTCGACCGGCCGCAGCAGACCCGAGGCCTCCTCGACCACCTCGAACATCATCGGCGTCGTGCTGAAGAAGCCGGGTTTGCGCGCCGACACGACGATCAGCGAGAACAGGTCGCGCCAGGTGGTGCCCGCCGGCAGGTACCGGTCGAACGCGTACGACATCATCGGCTGTGTGTAGGCCCACTCCGAATTCGTGATGAGCAGCAGCTTCTTGCCCGACTCGCGCTGGTCCAGCAGTGCCAGCGGCATCTCGGGGTCCAGTTCGACGTACAGGTCGGGGCGGGCCAGGATCTCGGCCTTCAGCTCACCTTCCACGTGCGCGCGGTCCAGCGTATGGCGGACCTTGCGATACAGCGCGTCGTACCCAAGCACGTCCGGCAGCTCGCGGCGGTCCAACAGGTCGACGAGCTGCGCGTACATGCAGCCTTCCGAGATCTCGAACAGCGTGTTCAGGAAGACGTAACGCGTATCGGACAGGTCGACCAGCGTGCGGCCGTACAGCTTGCGTTGGTCCTCCATCCCCAGCGGCAGGGTGCCGTGCATGCTCGACTTGATGTAGCCGAAACGATTGACCTTCAGCAGGTTGCCCAGCTGCTTGTCGATGACCAGACCGCGCATGACGCGATCGGGCTCGAACGCCAGATCCTGCACCGGCCAGCCCTGCGACAGCAGCCGTTGCCGCAGGTGGGCGTACGCACGTCCCTCCCACTTCACGACGTTGTAGTGCACCAGCGTGTAGTCCATGTCGTACCCGATCGCCTTGGTGCTCCGCAGGTTCAGCGTGCGGTTGCAGAACAGGCGGCGCGACTCGGGCACGGGGGGCCATTCGGCGGCAAGGGCGGCGACGGACGGATGCGGTGTGGTCATGCCGCAAACTTTGCCACACGGGCGGGCTGGGCGCCACCGCGGGCAGCCTTTCCCTTTGCCGACCGCGGGTGTATCTTCCGCGCGCAAGCCCGCCCAGGTCGCGGCGCTTCGGGGATAACCTATTGATTTGATGAATGTATGCTCCCCTTTGTCGGTCATCGACCAAGGCGGGCAAGGAGACGCTTTCCATGACCAGCCATGACAGCTTTGGCGCTCGCGCGACCCTGCAATCCGGCGGCAAGACCTACTCGTACTATCGCTTGGGAGCCCTCGCGGAGCGTGGCGTGGGGCAGGTCCAGCGCCTGCCGGTGTCGACGCGCATCCTGCTCGAGAACCTGTTGCGTCACGAAGACGACTCCAGCGTCACCCGCGCGGACATCGAGACCGTGGCAGGTTGGACGCCTGAGAACCACCCCGAGGTCGAGATCGCCTTCCGCGTCGCCCGCGTTCTGTTGCAGGACTTCACCGGCGTGCCGGCGGTCGTGGACCTGGCCGCGATGCGCGACGCGATGGTGGCGATGGGTGGGGACCCCAAGAAGATCAACCCCCTGCAGCCGGTCGACCTCGTTATCGACCACTCGGTGCAGATCGATTACTACGGCACCAAAGACGCCTTTCGCCAGAACGCCGAGCTGGAGCACGAGCGCAACAAGGAGCGTTACGCGCTGCTGCGCTGGGGCCAGAATGCCTTCGATGGCTTCCGCGTGGTCCCACCCGACACCGGCATCGTGCACCAGGTCAACCTCGAGTATCTGGCGCGCACCATCTTCACCCGCGAGGACGTCGACGGCGCGGTCGCCTATCCCGACACGGTGGTCGGCACCGACTCGCACACCCCGATGGTCAACGCGCTGGGCGTGGTCGGCTGGGGCGTGGGCGGCATCGAGGCCGAGGCGGCGATGCTGGGCCAGCCGATCACGATGCTGCTGCCCGAAGTGGTGGGATTCAAGCTGTACGGTAAGTTGCCCGAGGACACGACGGCGACGGACCTGGTGCTGACCGTCGTGCAGCAGCTGCGCAAGCGCGGCGTGGTCGGCAAGTTCGTCGAGTTCTTCGGCGCCGGTCTGTCCAACCTGTCGGTGCCCGACCGCGCGACGCTGTCGAACATGGCGCCCGAGTACGGCGCGACCATCGGCTTCTTCCCCGTCGACCAGGGCACGTTGGACTTTCTGCGACTGTCCGGCCGCCCGTCGGATCTCGTCGATCTGGTCGAGGTGTACTGCAAGACGCAAGGCATCTTCCGCACCGACGCGACGCCCGACCCCATCTTCACCGACGTGCTCGAGCTCGACCTGTCGACCGTGCGCCCCAGCATGGCCGGCCCCAAGCGTCCGCAGGACCGCGTGCTGCTCGAGAACGTCAAGGCCAGCTTTGCCGAGTCGCTGCCCAGCCTGCTGAAGCCGGGTGCCTCGCCCACGGCCGTCGCCCAGGTCACCCTCGGCGGGCAGACGGCGCCCCTGGGACACGGCGCGGTCACCATCGCGTCGATCACGTCGTGCACCAACACGTCGAACCCGTCGGTGCTGATGGCGGCGGGTCTGCTGGCCAAGAAGGCCGTGGCCAAGGGGCTGAAGTCCAAGCCCTGGGTCAAGACCAGCCTTGCCCCCGGCTCCAAGGTCGTCACGCGCTATCTGCAGTCCGCGGGTCTGATGCCCGATCTCGAGGCGTTGGGTTTCCATCTGGTCGGCTACGGTTGCGCGACCTGCATCGGCAACTCGGGGCCGCTGCCCGAGGCCGTTGCCCAGGCCGTCGACGCGCAGAAGCTGGTCGTGGCGTCGGTGCTCAGCGGCAACCGCAATTTCGAGGGGCGCATCAGTCCGCACGTGCGCGCCAACTACCTGGCCTCGCCGCCGCTGGTCGTGGCTTATGCGATCGCGGGCGACCTGAACGTCGACCTGGCCAAGGACCCACTCGGTCAGGATCAGGCCGGCAACCCGGTGTACCTGAAGGACATCTGGCCGTCCCACGAGGAAATCGCCCAAGCGATGGCCCAGCACGTCACCGCCGCGATGTTCAAGGGCGAGTACGCGAACGTGTTCCAGGGTGACGAAGCCTGGCGCTCCTTGCCGGTGCCGCAGGGCGACACCTTCGTGTGGGACCAGGACTCGACCTACGTCAAGTTGCCGCCATTCTTCCAGAATCTCGCGCCGAACCCGGCCGTTCCCACCGATATCACCGGGGCGCGCGTGCTGGCCGTGCTGGGCGACTCGGTGACCACGGATCACATCTCGCCGGCCGGCAACATCGCCAAAGACAGTCCGGCCGGTCAGTACCTGATGGAAAAGGGCGTCGCCCCTGCGGACTTCAACAGCTACGGTGCACGCCGCGGCAACCACGAAGTCATGATGCGCGGCACGTTTGCCAACGCCCGCCTGAAGAACGCGCTGACGCCCGACAAGGAAGGTTGGTGGACGCGCTATCTGCCGACGAACGAGACCACGTCGATCTACGACGCCTCGATGCGCTATCAGGCAGCGGGCACGCCGCTGGTCGTGCTGGCGGGGGTCGAGTACGGCTCGGGGTCGTCGCGCGACTGGGCGGCCAAGGGCCCGGCGTTGCTGGGGATCAAGGCCGTGATCGCGCAGAGCGACGAACGCATCCACCGCTCGAACCTCGTCGGCATGGGCGTGCTACCCCTGCAATTCGACGCCGGTGAGTCGGTGCAGACCTTGGGTCTGACGGGCGAAGAAACGCTGGATATCCTCGGTATCGACGGCAGCGTGCAGCCGGGGCAGCGTTTGCTTGTGCGGGCAACGACCGCCGACGGTAGCGTCAAGGCCTTCTCGGTCAAGGCTCGCATCGACACCCCGGTCGAAGTCGATTACCACCGGCACGGCGGCATCCTCCCGTATGTGCTGCGGAATCTCGCGAAGTCCTAAGGTCTGCGTAGTTTCTCGCTGCCGGGCGCTCAAGCCCCATTGCGTGACAGCCCCGACACCCGGTAGATTGCGCGCCGGAATCCCGATCCAGCCCAATGGATCGGGGTCTTTCCGGGCGGGTCTCGCGCCTGGGCTCGGGCTCTCGCGGCAGCGCACCGCCCCCCCCACTCCGCTGGCTCCGCCCGTCCGTGTCGCGCCCATGGAGGCCTCGATGTCCCGCCTCGGCTCCCGGCAGCACTGCCCGTGTCTGCTGCGTGCGTTGTTCTTGTCCCTCACGCTAACCTTTGCCGTGACTCTCGCCGCGTGCGGTAACGATCCGGTGGAAACCGCGGATACCGCTGCCGTCACCGATGTCAGCGGCGATGAGGTTGCGGAGGACGCTGATGATGGCGTCGATTCGGCAGCGGATGCCGTGACGGACGCTGGCGACACGGTGGTCGGCTTGCCGTGCAAGATCGACGTCGATTGCGCCAATGCGGGTGGCAAGTGCAATACGTACACCTACTTGTGCGGCGAGTGCGTGGTGTCGGCCGACTGCAAGACCCAGCCCGCGGTGTGCGAGGCGAGCCTGTGCGTGGCGCAGACCCCGTGCACGGCCTCGGCAGACTGCAAGGCCAGCGGCAAGGTGTGCGACCCCACGGACAACGTGTGCGTCGCCTGCGTGACCAGTTCCGACTGCGCGCAAGGCCTTGAATGTCACGCGCGCCTTTGCCTGACGCCCGGTCCGGCGTGCGCCAGCACCAACGACTGCAAGGGCGGCAAGGTTTGCGACAAGGCGGCCGGCAAGTGCGCCGAGTGCGCGGTGGACGGCGACTGCGAGGCCTATCTGCACTGCGAAGAGGGCGTGTGCAGTGTCGACGCGTGCGGTGCCGGTCAGACGCAGTGCGACGCGCAGGACAAGATCCGCAAGTGCAAGTCGAACGGCTCGGGCTGGGTCGTCGAGACCTGTCCTGAGAACGAAGTTTGCGCGTCTGGCTTGTGCCAATCGCCGGCGTGCGACCCCGGCAGCAAGGCGTGCGAGGGCAACGACGTCATCACCTGCAACGCAACGGGCTTGGGATGGAGCACCCCCAAGGCGTGCGAAGGCAACGACACCTGCCAGTCCGGGCAGTGTGTTTCGTCGCTTTGCGTCGCGGACGAAAAGAAGTGCGGCGACGGCGCCGTGCTGGTCTGCAAGAGCGACGGCAACGGGTGGACGGTTGCCCCTTGTCCGATCCAGCCCGGGACACCGGGCCAAGCGTGCGTGCTCGAAGGCGGCGTGCCCAAGTGCATTCCGCTGTTGTGCGCATCAGGCATGGGTTATTGCGAAGGTACGATGGCCATGAAGTGCGCCCCGGACGGCATGTCGGCCGATCTGGTGACGGATTGTGGCACGGTGGCCAAGCAGATCTGTTCCGGCGGCCAATGTGGGCCGCAGAAGTGCAATCCCGGCGACCAGATCTGCGCGGACCCCGGCACGCAGGCCGTGTGCGTGGACGGGTCGGTGGGCTGGACCAAGAAGCCGTGCCCGGAAGGGTCCGGTTGCACCGATGGCGTGTGCTTGCAGTTGCTGTGCCCGGCGGCAGAGTTCTTCTGCGAAGGCAACGTGTTGCAGGAGTGCAGCGAGTCCGGAACGTCGGCGACCCTGATCGAGGACTGCGCCGTGTCCGGAAACGTCTGCTACCAGGGTAAGTGCAGCCCGCTGCTGTGCAAGGCCGGGGCGACCCAGTGCAAGGGCGGGCAGATCGACACCTGCGACCAAAGCGGCATGTTTTACACCGCGTCGGACTGCCCGGACGGCGAGACCTGCGCCGGCGGCCTGTGCAAGCCGATCATTTGTCAGGCAGGTGTCTCGTACTGCGAGACGGGCAAGTCGATGAAGTGCGACCCCACCGGAACCGCGACGACGGTGGCCGAGGCCTGCGCAGGCGCCAAGCCGTTCTGTCTGGACGGCGTCTGCAGCGACAAGGCTTGCGTGCCTGGCGTGTTCAAGTGCGACGGCACGACGCTGAAGACCTGCAAGCCCGACGGCTCAGCATGGTCGGACCAGTCCTGCGTCGACCCCAAGCCGTGCACCAACGACATCTGCGACCCGGTCGCCGGCAAGTGCAAGTACACCGCCAAGAATTGCGACGACGCCAACGCGTGCACGACCGAAACTTGTGATGCGGTCAAGGGGTGCCTGTACGTGTCCGTGGTCAACGGCACGGCGTGCAACGACCAGAATGCCTGCACCGCAAGTGATGCCTGTGAGGCGGGTAGCTGCAAGGGCGGCACGGCGGCATGTGACGACGGCAACGCGTGCACCGACGACTCTTGCGACCCGCAATCGGGATGCAAGCACATGGGCAACATCGGCCTGTGCACCACGGACGACGGTGCCTGCGGACAATGCGCCAATAGCACCTGCACTTCGCTCGGGCCGTCCAAGGTGTGGGACCGCGTGTTCGCGACCGCATCGACCGGCTACACCCCGACTGAAGTCGTGCGCTATGCGCTCGCCGCCTTGCCTGACGGCGGCGCGGTGGTGGCCGGTACGACCAAGGTGGCCAACGGTCTGGCGGCGACGCTGCTGCGAGTCTCCGACAAGTCTCAGGTCTCGTGGGAGAAGCAGTACCCGATGGGCACGGGCACGATTCACACGGTCGTCCGCCTCAGCGACGGCGGTTTCGCGCTCGGCGGCACCATCAGCGAGTCAGGCGTGGACAAGGCGCTGTTGATTCGCGTCAAGGACGACGGCGAGTCGGCGGTGTCGACCTTCTACTCCCAGCAGTCCGACACGCGCGGCTTGATTGCGCTGCCCGACGGCGGCGTGGCGATGTATGGCAACCTGTTCAAGAAGGCCTGCTATTTGGCCCTTATCAAGGACGACGGGACCAAGGTCGGCACCGGTACAACCTACGAAGCCAAGAGCGGCGCCGGCACCGACGATCAGGAGTGCAACGGCATCGCCCGCCTCCCGGACGGATCCTTCGTGATGGTCGCCACCGTCCTGACCACGCCAACCAAGGTGATGGTCCGTAAGGTCGACTCAACTGGCAAGCTGCTGTACTCGAAGCTGATTGAGGCGCCGCAGAACCTGCAGGGTCTCGCCGTCGTCACGACGCCCGACGGGGGCATCGGAGTCTCTGGCTCCGTGTTTCAGACGACCGGCAGCGGGCACCAGGACGTGTGGCTCGCGCGTCTGACGCAGACGGTCGAGTTGGTGTTCCAACGCACCTTCGGCGGCATGACGCGGGACGAGGCGGTGAGCTTGGTCGCGCTTTCGGACGGCGGGTTTGCCCTGTTCGGCCGCGCGAATTCCCTGCAGGTCGGCGGTCCGGCGTGGTGGCTCATCCGCACGAACGCGGGTGGTGCGGCCCTGTGGAAGCAGGTTCATGCTGCCAAGTACGCCGACTATCGCGACGCGACCGGCATCGATGTGCGCCCCGGTGGCGGCTTCCTTCTGGTCGGCGCGGGCACCCCGGTCGGCAGCGCAGCGTGGAAGCCCCGCCTGATCGCCACCGACCCGTGGGGCAACGCAAGCTGCGCGACCTCAGGCCAGTGCGCTGAGTTGAACGCCAGCGGTTGCGATGATCAGAAGCAGTGCACGGCTGACATCTGCACGGCGGCCGAGGGCTGTCACCAAGTCTCGCTACCCGAGGCGGCTCCGTGCGGTCAGGTCGAGTATTGCGACGCGCTGAAGGTCTGCAAGGCCACCAAGTGCGGCGGCAACGGCTGCGAGCCCGGAGAGACCTTGCAGAACTGCCCGCAGGACTGCCCGGCCACCTGCGGTGACGGCAAGTGCACGCCCGGTGAGAGTGCGGCCGCCTGCGCCAAGGACTGCGCCGGTTGCGTCAAGACCGCCACGGCCGGCTGCACGAATTGCGGTTGCTCGGCATGTGTCTGCGCCAAGGACCCGCTGTGCTGCTCGACGGCGTGGGACGACGGTTGCGTGGTGCTGTGTAACGAGTGTTCGCCGGGCCTCTGCAAGTAGGCCACTCGTTCGCGCTTTCCCAAATGACCGGACCTGTCGCTTTCAGCGCCCTTGGACTCAGCCTGGGGCCAGCGGACACATCTTCTCGGGGAACGAACGTTCACCCAGCTTGGCGAACTCGCAAAACACCATGCCATCGGAGATCTTGGTGATGATGCCGGCTCCATAGCGGGCGTGCCGGACGGCCTGTCCCTGACGCCACGGGCTCACCTGCGGTGCCACGTCTTCCTCAGACGCTGACTGGGCTTGCCCCCTGATTCCTGCGCCGAAAACCGGACTCGCCTCAGGCGTCGCCTCTGGAGCATCCAGCCACCGCGTCGACGCCACCGGCAGCGGCAACAGGTAGGGGCTAGGCATCGCAAGTGCCTGCGCGTGGGCGGGTTGCGTGTGGTAGGACAGCTCGACCTCATCCTTGGCGCGCGTGATGCCGACGAACAGCAAGCGGCGTTCTTCGGCGTCGGCTGCGGGGTCGCCCCAGGTGCTGGCCAGTGGGACCATGCCTTGATTCACGCCGCTGATGAAGACGTGACGAAATTCAAGGCCTTTCGCTGCATGCAGGGTCAGCAGCTTCACCGACTCGGCTTGTGGGTCGACCGTCTCGGCGATGGCTCCCAGACCTCCCAGAGCTGTCTCGTCCAGCGCTCGTTCGAACGCCTGCCGGACCGGACCACCGTCTGTGGCGCAGAACCGCTCGACACTCGCCAGCCACTGCCGCGCGTGTTTCAGGTCACGAGGGTGCTCCGCAGACGCCGGGCGCAAGCGCAGGGGCAGGGCCAGTTGCACCTCCAAAACCTCGGCCAGGCCGTCGGCGTCGGGCAGGGCGTCGAGCCAGCCCCCCAGAAGCTCCAAGCGTTCACAGAGGTCTATGGTCTCGATCAGGACCTTTCGCGACCCGGATCCGGGGAGACTTGGGTCGCCGGCCGTCCGCTTGTCCGTGTGCCGGTGCTGCAGAAAGGCCTGTGCAGCGGCCAGACCGTCGAGGGTGTGCTTGTCGCGAAACCCTTGGTACGACTTGAGGTTCCATGCCTTGGCGGGCAAGCAGCCGTAGGCAGGGTGGGTCAGGGCCGAGCGAACACGCTCTGCGTCCCCCCCTTGAACGGCCGCTTGCAGCAGGCGAAGCAACCACGCCGCCGCCGGCTGGTCACGCAGGGTCGCACGTGTCGGCTCCTCGCAAGGGATGCCGCGGTCGCTCAACGCCTCGCGGAACACCTCACCCTGTCGACGAGTCCGGAACAGAATCGCGACTTCGCGGTAGGGCACGCCCGCTTGGTGCAGCCGTGCAATTCGCTCGCAAAGGTACTGCGCCTCAAGGAACGGATTGTGGTGCCGACGGATGGTGACAGGTGCCCCCGGATCCCTTGTGCCCACGAGCGGTTGGCCGCCGCTCGGCTGCTGGAAACCCAGCACCGATCTCGCGCAGGCCAGGATGCTGGAGGTCGAGCGGTAGTTGACGGGCAGGGTATGCGTCGTGCATCCGAACTCCGCCTGCACTTGGTCGAACAGCTCGGGTGTACTGCCTCGCCAAGCGTAAATGACCTGCGACGGGTCGCCCACCGCAAACAAGCGGGTATCGGGCCCTCGCAAGCGCCGCAGGAGCTCGAGTTGCCGACCATCGCAGTCCTGAAACTCGTCCACGATGACCCAGCGCGGGTACTGGAACGCATCGCCGGGCTGAGCCAGCAACGCGGTGGTGTGGGCGATCAAGTCGTCGAAGTCCATGACGTTGCGCTGGATCTTCTCGTCCACCGCCAACTGCGCCAGTAGGGGCAGGTCGTCGTCGGCGCGCATCGCCCCGTACCGCCGCTCGCCACGCGCCAAGGCCTCCAAGCGTTGGGGCAGCTTTGCGGTGTACTTCACGTTCAACCGGTGTTGGGCGATCAGACGCTCCCACAGCGCCTCACTTCCGGCCTGGTCCAGCACTGAGAACCCGCGTCGAAACCCAAGGTTCCCGACCGGCAACACCCGCGACAGCAGCGACCGGGCGACGGAGTGGAACGTGCCCATCAGCCAGAAATCCTGTGGCGTGTGCGGCAACCCCGCGTCCGCCAGCGCCTCGATGCGCGTCCGAATCTCGCCCGCTGCTTTGTGGGTGAACGTCAGGACGGCCATCTCTCGCAGCGGCACGTCCTGAATCAGGTGCAGATACAGGATCTTGTGGACCAGCACCGCCGTCTTGCCGCTGCCCACCTGTGCGCGCACCAACGCTGCCGGCTCGTCCGAAAAGACTGCGCGCAGCTGCCACGGGTTCAGCCGCGACAGGCTCTGGTGCAGCAGTGGGTGGCGGTCGCGGACCACGTCCAGCTTGGTCTGGAGCTCGACTGGCAAGGGCTCCGCCAGTGCGGCGGCTGCGGTGACACTTGCGGGGGCCTCCGCGGGACCTTGAGGGCCGAACAACGCCCTTGCAGCCGCCACCGGCCCGTCGGCCTTGTGTCGGCTGTCGCGGAGCTGGCGGCGGAGGTCTTTGAACATCGCGACACGGGCCGCAAGTCCGGGGCGGCAGCGGGGGATGGTAGGCGAGACTGAACGGATGTCCAGTGAGATCGGGCGGTCAGGGCACCGACCTGGCGCAGCGGAAGCCTTGGCTCGCGTACTGCTCTCCCGGTCCGACCGGCACGCGGGACGCCACACGCAGCTCATCAAGGGGGTGAGCAAAGCTGCCGCCCTTCATCACCTTGTAGCTCGAGCCGCCCGGTCCCTGCGGGTCGACCGCGGCATCCGCGCTGTACGGGCCGTACCAGTCGGCCACCCACTCCTGCACGTTGCCCGCCATGTCGTAGAGGCCATACCCGTTCGCGGTGCCGGTGGTGCCGACGACGGACGTCAGGCCGGTGTTGCAGCCGATGTCCTCGGTCTTGAACGACGCAGAGTGGGCCAACTCCTTGGTGCAGGTCGGATCGTCGTCGCCCCACGGGAACTTGCCGGCCTTGCCGCCGTGTGCCGCCCGCTCCCACTCAGCCTCGGTCGGCAGTCGGCCGCCGGACCACTTGCAGAAGGCGTTGGCATCGTCCCAGTGCGCCCCGTTCATCGGGTGCTTGCCGCGTCCGTCCTTGCCCCAGTTGAACCATTCCGCGAACATCCACTGGGCAAGCCCGCAGGCGTTCTGACCGACGCAGCCCTGATACCGCTCGACGGTGACCTCGTAGGCGTCCAGATAGAACCCCTTGACCGTCACGGTGTGCTGCGGGCTCTGGTCTGCCGGGCAAGTGTCGCCGGTGGCGCAGCCCATCTGGAACGTGCCGCCGGGTACGTAGACCATGCCGTCGGGGGCGTTCTTCGCGCACGCGCCGGCCTTGCAGGTGGTGCCGGTGGGGCAGAACTCCTCCTCCCAGCCCGACCCATCGGTCTTGCAGGTCGCCAGCGTGTCGCCCGCGCACATGGCAACCCCGGGCACGCAGGACAGGGCAACGTCGCCTGCAACGTCGTTCGCAACATCGTTCGCAATATCGTCTGTGCTGTCCTTGACGGCGTCGGGTGCGGTGTCCACCTGAATGTCCTGTGCAACGTCAGGGGCTACATCCACATGGGTGTCAGGCACTTGGGTCCCGTCTTGTGTGTCCTCTCCGTCGGTTGCGGTCGCGTCAGTTCCTGGGTCGGCCACTTCCGTTGCGTCATCGGCCACTTCCGCCAAGCCGTCGGGCAAGGTGTTATCGGCGTCGGAGAAGGCAGCCTCGGGGGGCAGTTCCTCGACGCCAGAACACGCCGCAACGATGGACGAAGAGAGCAGCAGGATCAAATAGATCAAGATAGATCGGTGAAGCATTCGATGCCCTGAGTCCGCACCTGTGCGGTTGTCACTGAGCATCGTAGCAGCCGGGGCCGGTCAGGTCACCGGTGCTCGCCCTCAATTGACCGTCTTGTCCTCGACCTTCACGACGAAATCGCCGCCCAGCACGTAGCCGCTCGCCAGCTCGGCGTTGGCCTCGTGCTCGGTCTCGGGCACCTGCTGGGTCAGGTCGTCATGGCGACGCTTGAGCTTGATGGCCTTGCGGGTGGCTGTCTCTCGCTCGTCCGCGCCGACCTCGACCATCAGACGCCAGTCTCGCGGCACTTCCACTTGCGACTCCAGCGCTTGCCGCAGCCGACCGTGGGTTCGCTCCTCCAGCAGCCAGTCGCGCAGCCCCGGACTCGCCACCTTCAGCAGCAATCGCTCGCCGAACTGCTGCACCTGCGCCTGCGCCAGCACCTCGACGCCGGTCGCACGCGACTGACGCAGCCCCGCCAACACCTGGTCCCAGCGGGTCACCAAGTCCGTCCACGGCACGCGCACCGCCGCCGGTGCGGGGCTGCGGTCCTGCGTCGACGCGGGCGGCATCAGATCTGCCGGCAGCGCCGTGACCTCGCGCAACCCCTTGAGCGACCAAGCGATCAGCCGCCGGTCCCGCACGTAGTCGCCCACACACGCCGGACACCCTCGCGTGCAACGGCAGTGCTCGACCAGCCGGATGGCGTCCTCTACCAGCTCGCTGGCGAAGTCGAACGCCTTGGCCGAATACCCCAAGCCACCGGTGTAGCTGTCGTACAAGATCAGCGCGGTCACGGTCTTGCCGGTCTCTTCGTCGGCGTAGTGGAAGCTGGTCGCGCGCAAGTCGGCCTTCTCGGCCATGGTGCGCAACCGGGCGACCGAGTGCAGGGCGTGCACCATCCCGGCCAAGGCATCGCGACGCTCCGCCCCCAGCACCTTCAGCACCCGCTCGGGCACCGCGATCCACAGCGCTTCGGTTTCCAGCTGCAGGCGCAGGGGTTCGTGCAGCTGCTCGTAGCCCAGATTCTGGTGGTTGTGAAACTCGAGCATTTTGTAGCCGATCACGGCGTCGTCGACCCGGACGTCGCCGAAATAGGCCTGCGCGACGGGGGCTTGCGCGGGATCTTCCGGGGCGAGAGCGGCCACGGCCTTGACCTCTTGCGTCAGCAGCACGTCGATGCTCGTGCGTACGTCGGGCTGCGTGTAGAAGTTCTGCTCGACTGGCACAACCGTCGCCACATGTGCCACCAGGTCCAGCGTCTCGACCTGGTACTGGATGCCGTCGTGCAGGTACACGGCGCGTGTGTGGGCCTCGCGGTACACCTGGGGGCGATCCATCTCGGTGATCGTCATTCCCGTGTCGCGGTTGACGATCTTGAAGCGATCCTTGTGCAAGTTGCGCAGGCTGAACTCGCCGGCGGGGAACGGACCTCCTGCCCAGTGGTAGCTTCCCAGCACCTCGCGCAGCTCGCCCGCTTTTTGCAGCACGCCGACGATCTCGCCCAGGTCGGGAAACGTCGCGGCGTCGTCCAGTGTCAAGGGCAATTCCGCTGCCGCTGCGCGCACGTGGGCCAGCTGGATCGCCAGGTTGTCGCGGTCGACCACAGCGTGCTCGGCGGCCTGACCCACCAGCCAGTCGGGGTTCTCGGCGATGTACTGGTCGGCCGCGTCTACGGCGAGCATCAGGATGGCGTGGGCGACCTCGTTGCGGCGACCCGCGCGGCCCATCTGCTGCCAGAAGCTGGCGCGCGTGCCCGGAAAGCCAGCCTGCACGACCACTTGCAGGGCACCGATGTCGATGCCCAGCTCCAGCGCATTGGTCGACACCACGCCCAGCAACCTGCCGTCGATCAGGTCGCGCTCGACCTTGCGCCGCTCTTCCGGGGTGTAGCCGCCGCGATAGCCCGCCAGCAAGTAGCTCTCGTCGTGTCCGGCGATGTCCGACAACCGGTCGCGCGACTCCTTCAGCACGATCTCCGTCTCCTTCCGGCTGCGGCAGAAGGCGATGGTGCGGTGGCGCTTCTCGACCAGGTGCGGGATCAACTGCGCCATCTCTCCCGTGACCTGCTTGCGCGTGTCGTTTTCCTGCATCGGCGGTTGCCAGAAGTGCACGATCTTGCCGGCCGAGGGCGAGCCGTCCCGGTCCACCAGCGTGAACGGCCGGTGGCACAGCGTCTCGGCGTGCTCGCGGGCGTTGGCGATCGTGGCAGAACTGCACAGAAATTGTGGGTTGGAGCCGTAGTGGTGACAGATGCGCAACAAGCGACGCATCAGGTTGGCAAAGTGGGCGCCAAACGCGCCGCGGTACGTGTGCAGCTCGTCCAGCACGATGAACCGGACGTTCCGGAAGATGTGCGAGAAGCCCTGCCGACCGTGATGGGGCAGCAGCGCCGTGTTGAACATGTCGGGGTTGGTCAGGATCAGGTTGGCACGGTCGCGGATGCGGGTGCGCTCGGCGGGAGGGGTGTCACCGTCGTAGACACCGGCCTCGATGCGTCTGCCAGTCAGCCCGTCGGCCAGACCGATCACGCCCCGCAATTGGTCTTGGGTCAGCGCCTTGGTCGGAAACAAGAGCAGCGCGCGCGCCGACGGGTCCTCGAGCACCGACTGGATCACGGGCAGCAGGTACGACAGAGACTTGCCGCTTGCGGTGCCGGTGGTGACGACGACGTCCTCGCCAGCGCGCGCCGCCCGAAAGGCATCGGCTTGGTGGCTGTACAGCTGCGTGATGCCGCGCTGGGCCAGGGCGTCGCGCAGAGCAGGGTGGAGATCAGTTGGAAAATCGACGAGATCCGCAGGACGCGCTGGGATCTCACGGGTGGCGACGATGCGGTTCTGGAAGCGTCCAAGGTGCAGCATGACTGGCTCCAAGCGGGCAGGACTCGGAGGATAGACAAGACTGAACGGATGTCCAGTGGTAGGCTGCTTCCCCCCCCTCGATCCACGCATCTCCCGCCGCAACGCATTGACCCCGGCTCCCGCACCCCTATGATCCCCGCCGCCGCGTTCCCCACCGCGCAAGGATTCCCATGGTCGGCCCACGCAAGCCCACGCGCCCTTCTGGCCCCAAGCCGCCTCGCAAGCCGTCGCGCGGTCCGGCGAAGGGAGCGCCGAGGCCTGAGAATTCCCAAGCCAGCACGCCTACTTCCCAACGTCCTGCACCACCGCGACCTCACGCTTCCGCCCGGCCGACGGATGCCCCGCGACCTCGCGCTGGCAAGAGTTCCCGACCGGCGGAAGGGCCGCGTTCAGGTCCCCGTCCGATTCCTCGCCCGGTTCCGCGCACCGGCGCCCGTCCGTCCCGGCCGCTGATCCAGCCGCGGGTCGAGCGCCCGACGCGACAGGCACCGATCCTGGCAAGCGATCTGCCGGACCTTGGCCCACTGCCGACGCTGTTGGCGCAGCATGTGGCCGCCCACTACACGCCGCACAGGTTCGAGAAGGCGACGGTGCCGCTCGAGCGCATCCACCGCGACGCACTGCTGCAGCTGTCGGGGCTGTTCACCAGCGAGCGGCCGGACTTGCCCGCCGGCTACCTGACGCAGCCCAAATACCGTGGAGCCTATCTGCTGTATTTCGTCCCGACAGGCGTGGCGACGATGATGACCGTGCTGCGCGACTCGCTGGCTTGGCCGCCGCCGGCCGACCGCAAGCCCTTGCGCGTGTTGGATATTGCCTCGGGGCCGCTGACGGCTTCGCTGGCGGTGGCGCTTCTGCTGCCGCCCGACGTGCCGCTGGAAGTGACGGCCATCGACGCCTCTGGGCCAATCCTCGATGACGGTCGGACGCTGATGCGCCAGATTCGCCCCGACGCGGTCGTGCACACGGTGTCGGGGAACTTGCGTGAAGGCCGACTGCTGCGCGACCTGAAGGGCCGGTTTGACCTGATCTTGATGGCGAATTTCCTGAACGAGTGGTCGGTGGGGGGGCGCAAGAAGCAGGAACCGGGCGAGTTCGTCGAGAAGGTGATGGTCGATCACCTCGCGGAAGGGGGCGCCGCCGTCCTGGTCGAGCCCGCCACGCGCACCGCCTCGCACCACTTGATCGCGGTGCGCGAGCACATCGTCGAGAACACCGGTATCGCGCTGCTGGGGCCGTGTCTGGGGACGATGCCGTGTCCGCTGGGCGCGGCCTCGATGCGTGATTGGTGTCACGCGGAGCGCCCTTGGGAGCGTCCGCCGATGGTGGTGGCGCTGGACGACGCGATTGGCCACCGCCGGTCCACACTGAAGTACAGTTGGCTGGCTCTGGGTGACCGGGGGCAGCCCGTGCCCGGACCCAACCAGTATCGTGCCGTCGGAGGACCGATGCGGGCGGCAGGGGCGTTTCGGCGCTATTTGTGCGGTCCGGAGGGCCGGGTGGTCGCGCTGTTCGAAGACGACCGCGTCCCTGCGACCCTGCGAGACGCTTGGCGCGGCCAGTCCGTAGTGGTGACCGGCGACCTTTCCATCGGCCGGCGCGGCCCATACGAAGAGACCGTACTGCGTCCCCAAACCCCACAACGTCGCTGATTTGGAAATGTTGGAGTTGCCGGGTGCGGGCGGTGCTTGGTAGCTTTGTCGTTGCAAACGACTCTTTTCGCGAGCTGGCCCGTCCGGTCGAAGTCGCCTCCACTCCTGAGGTTCCCATGCGTCGCACTGCTTGGTTCCTGACCGCGCTAATCGTGCTCGGTGGAGTTTCCGCCTGCGGCGACCTGACCGTGGCTCCGAACGTACCCCCACCGGACACGGGGGACGCGAACCTTTCGGACGCGGATACCGATGCGGTGGTGACCGACGCTTTGCCGGGCGACTCGACGGCTACCTCATGCCAGTTCGACCTCGACTGCTCGTCGATGAAGGGCAAGACGCCGTGCAAGCTGCCGTCGTGCGACAAGGGCACCTGCGTGCTGAAGTTGCGGCTGGCGGGCGAGGTCTGCGTGGACCCCGGTGAAGTCGTGGGAGAGTGTCGTGAGTCGACCTGCAGCGCCGCCGGTCAGTGCGTGGTCGGCAATCGACCCGAGGCCACCCCATGCGGAGTCGGCGCGTGCGGCAAGAAGTGTCAGGGCGGCGAGTGCGTGCCCGCCACCGCCGCGGATTACGACGACGGCAACCCTTGCACCTACGACTACTGCGACCAGGGAAAGCAGGTCGTCCACGCGCCCATCACCGACGCGTCCACCGCGTGCGACGACAGCGATGCGTGCACGAAGTCCGACGCGTGCCTCGCCGGCAAGTGCACGGGTCAGCAGGTGATCTGCAACGACGGCGTGTCGTGCACGGCCGACAGCTGCGTCAAGGCCAGTGGGTGTGTCTACACGCCGCAGGCCAGTGCTTGCAGCGACGGCAACCCGTGCACCAAGGACGCGTGCGACCCCAAGCTGGGCTGCATCGTCGCAGGCAACGAGATGGCCAAACAGTGCGACGACAACAATGTTTGTACGATCAATGACTTGTGTAAAGACGGCACCTGTTCGGGCCAGCCCGATGTCGCCAAGCCCGAGTGCGGTTGCACGACCGTCGCCGACTGCCCGCCGCCCGCCGACCTGTGCGCCGGCGAGTACGTCTGCAACAAGGTCTGCATGTTCAAGCCCGGCACCGCCGTCGTGTGCGACAAGTCGGCCGACACCATGTGCGCCAAGAGCACCTGCGACAAGTTGACCGGCAAGTGCGTGATGGCCCCCATCCAAGAGGGGGTCGCCTGCGACGACAACGACGCCTGCACGGCGGAAACTGTTTGCGTCAAGGGAACTTGCGCTTCCGAGAAGATCGTGGCCTGCGACGACGGCAACACCTGCACGGTCGACGCCTGCGACCCGCAGCAGGGTTGCGTCTCGACCCCCACGACGGCGAGCTGCAACGACGGCGACAGTTGCACCACCGGCGACAACTGCGCCACCGGCGTATGCCAAGGCAGCAAGAAGCCTTGCGATGACGGCGTCAGCTGCACGTTCGACGAATGCAACCCCAACACCGGGTCGTGCAAGTTCACGCCCGACGCCACGCTGTGCGCCGACGGCAACCCCTGCACGCTGGACCAGTGTCTGGTCTCTGCCAAGGGCTGCGCGTACTTGGCCGACGACTCCGCGAAGTGCGATGACGGCAACGCCTGCACGAAGGACGCGTGTCAGGGCGGCAAGTGCGTCGGCAAGAGCATCTGCGACTGCCAGGCGGACACGGACTGCAACGACAACAACCCTTGCACGGCGGACACTTGCGATGGCGGGTCCTGTATCAGTTCGGTGGCGGGGGCAGACGGCAAGGCGTGTTCGCCCGTAGACAAGTGCCAGATCGCAGGCTCAGGTGTCTGCCAGGGCGGCAGTTGCAGCGGTGGCAAGCCGTTGGATTGCAGCGGCGCGGGCGACGCGTGCAACGAGGCGATCTGCAACCCGCAGACGGGCACATGCGAGACCATCGGCAAGGCAGACGGCACCGAGTGCAGCGACGGCAGCGGCTGCACGGTCAAGGATGCGTGCCAGGGCGGCAAGTGCATCCCCGGCATGGGCGTGGCTTGCGAAGACTATGCCCCGTGCGTCGGCGGCACGTGCAAGTCGACGGGCGCGACCACGTACGAGTGCGCCAAGGCGCCGAAGCCGCCGCAGACACCGTGCGACGACGGCAACAATTGCACGCAGAACGACAGTTGCGACGGCAAGGGCACATGCTCGCTGGGCGCCGCCACCTTGTGCCCGGGTGACCCCTGCTTCGACGGTGTCTGCGACCCGGTGCAGGGTTGCATCAAGCAGCAGAAGAAGCCCGGAAGCTCCTGCGACGACAGCCTATTCTGCACGACAGGGAACACGTGCGACGCCATGGGTCAGTGCGGCCTTCCCACGAAATGCGAGGCCATGAAGTGCCGCACCGCCTACTGCGACACCGGGATTCAGGCGTGCTTCTCGACGCCGATCGAGGAATGCTGCCTGGCGGACGGCGACTGCAACGACGGCAGACCGTGCACCAAGGACTACTGCATGATGGGTGCCTGCACCCACGCACCGATCAAGGGTTGCTGCAACCCGACCTTGTGGTCGGCGGAATTCGACGACGGCAGCCTGCACGGCATGAAGATCCAGAACAGCACGAGTCCGGCGAGGGGCTGGCAGTTGTGGGCAAAGTCGCCTCAATCGGTCTCTCCGCCCTCGGCGCTGTATTACGGGGATGCCAAGGCGGGCAACTACAACTGGGGCATCCATAGCGGCACGGTCGAGACGCCGGTCCTCGCGTTGCCCACGTCGAAGGGCATCGTGTTCTCGTTTCAGGCGTTGTTGGCCATCGAAGAGAACCCCTCGTATGACCAACTGTTCTTGTACGTGGTCAATCCGGCCACGGGAGGCAAGGACCAAGTCTGGGGAAAGTCGTCGACGACCCCGAACAGCAAGTGGTTTCCGGTCGAAATTGACCTTTCGGCGTACGCAGGCCAGACGGTCAAGCTCGTGTTCGATTTCAACACGGGCGACGCACAGGTCAACGAGACGCTCGGGATCTTCCTGGACAACCTGATGGTGACGGGGCCCTGCCTCTTCTAGGCGAGGCGCGTGCAGTGAGGGGGAGGGCGGATGGCGCACCCGGATGACTTTCGTTGGCCCCTGGGCGACCTGCTCGAGGGAGACCGTGCCGTCGCGCGTTCGTCGCAAGCGCTGGCCGGGCGTCGCGTGGCGCTGCTGATCACGGGTGGAATCGCAGCCTTCCGTACGCCGGCGCTGGTCCGCGAGCTGCGGCGTGCCGGTGCCGAAGTCCAGACGTATGCGACCCCTGCTGCGCTGCAGTTCGTCACGCGAGACGCTTTGGAGTGGGCGAGCACGCTGCCGCTGATCACCCAACTGGACGCCCATGCCCAGCACGTCGAGCACACGGCGGATGTCTATCTGGTGGCGCCAGCGACCTACTCGACGATCTCCAAGGCCGCGGTGGGCATCGCAGACAACGCCGTGACGACAACGCTGGCCAGCGCGCTGGGGATGCAGGAACAGGGGCGCTGCCGGGTTCTGTTCGCGCCCACCATGCATGGCAGCATGGTCAATCGCATTCTGCGCGAGCACTTGGCCAGACTTGCGGATCTCGGGTGCCGGGTGGTCTCGCCTCTGGGCCGCGACGGCAAGGCGCTGCTGCCCGACGACGCGACGCTGGTGGCCGAGGTGGTTGCTGCACTGTCACCCGCCGTCGTTTGACCCCGCCAAGTCCCCGACTCCTTCCTGAGGACCCTGTATGGCCACGCTCGCTTCCGTCGGTTCCGGCGTCATCGCCACCGACTCGCCCACCGAGTCCATTCGCTTTGACCGCCGTGTTCGCCGCTACGTGTGGACCGGCGACGACCCGCAGCCGCTGGTGGACGCCATCGCGGCAGACGACCCGGATCTGGCCATCGTGCGCATCCCGACCCATCGGGCTGAGGTGCTGCATCGTCTTCAGGCCGTAGCGGACGAGGTCATTCTGGGGGATTGTCTGGTCGTGTACGGCCGCGACAACCTGCGCATGGGTCCGCCGACTGCACCTGCCAACCCCGCGTTCCAAGCGAGGCTGGCGACCGCCGCCGACCTCGACCCGCTCGATGCGTTGGTGGCGACCAGCTTTGCCGGATACCGCAACCACTATGAGACGAATCCGCGGCTGGGCGCTTCCTTCGACATCGTCTCGGGCTATCGGGAGTGGACGCGCAATCACGTCGGCACGGGCGAGCGACGGTGCTATCTGGCGGAAGTTGGGGGCGTCCCGCGCGGCTTCATGACGGTGCGCGTCTCGCCGGGCGAGTCTGAGATCGTACTCAACGGCGTCGATCCGGCCTTTCAGGGGCAGGGCGTGTATCGGGACCTGTTGCGTGCGGTGCTGGCGAAGCTGGTGGCAGAGGGCTCGCCGCGCACGGTGGTGTCCACGCAGCTGGACAACCGGCCGGTCCAGCGTGTTTGGGTGCGTGAGGGCTTCTATCTGGGCGACTCGCAGTACACGCTGCACCTCAATCGGCACGTGCAGCGCTGACCGTTGGACCCGGACCGCGAATCAGGCCCGGCCGAAGTATCCCCGCACCTCTCGAATGACCGTCTCCACATCCGCATCGGTCAGGTTGTCGTGCAGCGGCAGCCGCAGCAGGCGTTCGGCGGCATCGACGGTCACGGGCAGGTCCTCGGCCCGATAGCCCATCTTGCGGCCCATCTTCGACCCGTGCAGCGGCACGTAGTGGATGGTCGCCTGCACGCCGCGCGCTGAGAGGTGCTCGCGCAAGCGGTCGGCCTCGGCGCCGGTTGCTGTGTGGAACCAGAAGGCGTGGAAGTTGCTGACGCAGCCCTCGGGGATGTGGCACAGGCGCAACGTACCGTCGCGTCCCAGGTCTTGCAGCCCGGCCTCGTACTGGCACCAGATCTCGGCGCGGCGGCGGGTGTTGCCTTCGATGGCCTCGAGCTGCGCCATCAGGAAAGCCGCTTGCAGCTCGCTGGGATAGAAGCTCGATCCGGGTTCGACCCACGAGTACTTGTCGACCAGGCCCTTGAACATCTTCGACCGGTCGGTGCCGCGCTCCCACATGTCCTCGGCGCGGTCGAACAGGCTCGCGTCGTTGACGAACAGCACGCCGCCCAGGCCGCAATGCACGTTCTTGGTCTCGTGGAAGCTGACGGCCGCCAGCGGCGCGATGCCGCCCAGCCACTTGTCGTCGCGCTTGGCGTCCAGGCCCTGTGCCGCATCCTCGACGACGTGCAAGCCCCGCTTGGCGGCCAGCGCCATCACGGCCGTCATGTCGGCGCCCACGCCGGCGTAGTGCACGGGTACGATCACCTTGGTATTTCCGGTGATGCGCTGCTCCACATCGGCGACGTCGAGGGTCATCGTCGCCGGGTCGACTTCGCAAAACACCAGCTTGGCGCCGGTGCGCAGAAAGGCCGTCGCCGTGCTGACAAAGGTGTACGAGGGCAGGATCACCTCGTCGCCCGGCCCCAGATCCAACAGCATCGCTGCAAGCTCGAGGCCGCCCGTGCAACTGTGGGTCAAAAGGGCGTGGGGGACGCCGTAACGCCCCTCGAACCATTTCTGCGTGCGCTTGGTGAAGGGGCCGTTTCCGGCGAATTGCTTCGAAGCGATCACCTGTTGCAGGTAGTCGATCTCGCGCCCGGTGACGAAGGGTTCGTTGAAACGGATGGTCATGGCAAGGTTCCTGAGCCTAGGCGGGCTTGGCGTTCGAGCGGCCGGTGTACCACTGGTCGTAGAAGCTGCGGTACTCCTGACTCAAAACTTGGCGGCACCACTCGGGGTTGGCCAAATACCACTGGATGGTGTCGGCAAGACCTTGAGCAAATCCGACCCGCGGTTCCCAGCCCAGCTCGCGGCGAACCTTGGTGATGTCCATCGCATAGCGCCAGTCGTGTCCGGGCCGGTCCTGCACAAAGCGGATCAGGTCGCGGTGGCCGCACACCAGCTCGGCAATCTGCTGCACGATCTGCAGGTTGTCGCGCTCGGACTCGCCGCCGAAGTTGTAGACCTCGCCCGCCTTGCCTTGTTCCAGCGCCGTCAGCACGCCGCGGCAATGGTCCTCGACGTGGATCCAGTCGCGCACGTTCTTCCCGTTGCCGTACACGGGCATCGGCTTGCCGTCCTTGGCGTGCAGGATCATCAGCGGGATCAGCTTCTCGGGGAACTGGAACGGCCCGTAGTTGTTCGAGCATCGCGTCGTCACGACGTCGAGACCGAAGGTGTGGTGATAGGCGCGCACCATCAGGTCGGCCGACGCCTTGCTGGCGGAGTACGGGCTGTTGGCGGCGATCGGCGTGTCTTCGGTAAAGGCGCCCTCGTCGCCCAGC
Source organism: uncultured Enterobacteriaceae bacterium (assembly GCA_964447285.1). GTDB lineage: Bacteria > Myxococcota_A > UBA9042 > UBA9042 > UBA9042 > CAJBNH01. The sequence goes on from CAYURO010000021.1 coordinate 41,415, forward strand.
GACCCGTAGACCTCGTCGGTCGAGACCTGCACGTACCGCATCTGCTTGTGCTTGCGCGCGTACTCGAGCAGACGGAACGTGCCGATAATGTTGGTGTTGAGAAACGCTTCGGGGCCCAGGATGCTGCGGTCGACGTGCGACTCGGCGGCGAAGTGGACCAGCGCGTCGGGCGGGGTGGGCAGGGTCGCCAGCGCAGCGTCCAGAGCGGCGGCGTCGGTGATGTCCACGCGAATGAACGAATAGCGCGGGTCGTCGGCGACTGAGGCCAAGTTCGCAAGGTTGCCCGCATACGTCAGGGCGTCGAGGTTGACGATTCGCCAGTCCGGCCGCTCGCGCAGCAGAAGGTGAACGAAATTTGAACCGATGAATCCGCAACCGCCTGTGATAACTAGGGTCTTTGGCATGGATGCTCCAGAACGGCCAGCGCGGTGCTCGGGCAACCCGCACGCGGCAAGGACAAGGGGGTCAGGACTGCGGGGCAGTCTCAGCGGGCAGCGTGGGTGTGCGCTCGGTGATGTCGGCGGACACGGGTTCAGGCTCGGTCAACCGGCCACCCACCCGCGCGGCCACCGTGTACTGCGGGCGTCGCAGCCCCGAAGAGTACAGCCGTCCCAGGTACTCGCCGATGAGACCCAGCGCCAGCAGCTGCACGCCACCCAGCCCCGACACCGTCAGAGCCAGAAACGCGAACCCGGGTACCGTAGACCCGCGCAACAGCCAATTCGCCAGCGCGTACAAGCTGATGCCGAACGATGCAAGGACGGCCACCACGCCCAAATAGGATGCGAGCCGCAGCGGCGCGGTCGAGAAGCCAAACGCAAGATTGCCAAGATAGCCCAGCAGTTTCGCCAGCGTGTATCCGGACTTGCCGCCCTTGCGCGCGGCGTGGGCGCTGATGACGGTACGGACGGGCAGGGCGCTCCACGACAGCAAGACGTCCATCGCGACGTGGCGCTCGTGGTAGTCGGCGTATGCGTCGCGTGACTGTGCGGGAAAGGCACGGAATGCACTTAGGTTCTGAGCGTTCTCGAAGTTCAGGTACTTGGCAAGGAACCACTTGATCGTGCGCGACGACGCGTTGCGAAACAGGCCGTGGTGCAGCTGCGGCGAAATTCCGTAGACGATGGCCTCGTGCTGCAACGACTCTGCGACCAACGCGGGGACGTCGCGGGGGTCGTGTTGCAGGTCCTCGTCCATCGTGACGACGGTGCGGCCCCTGGCCTCACGGATCCCCAGCAATGTCGCGGGGTGCTGCCCGTAGTTGCGCCGCAGCAGGATGCCGCGGACCTGCGGCCAGCGCGCCGACAGCCGCTGCACGACGGCCCAGCTGTCGTCGACGGGTCGATCGCAGACAAACAGGATCTCGTGGGTCCAGCCGCGCGGACCCAGTGCCGCACGCAGACCGTCCGCCAACGCCTCGATGGTGGTGGCGCCGCCGTAGACCGGGATGACGACGGTAACGTCCAGCGTCATGCGATCCCCATCAGCCCTGACCGGCTTCGGCGAGGATGCGCTCGAGATACGAGCGGTAGTCGTTGCCCACCGGCAGGTCCTTCAGGCAGGCGCGCACGCCGTCGGCCGTCAGCCAACCCATGCGGTAGGCGGCCTCTTCGGGCGAGCCGACCAGCAGCCCCTGCCGCGTCTCGACGCTGTGCACGAAGTTCGAGGCCTCGAGCAGGCTTTGCGGCGTCCCTGTGTCCAACCACGCGATGCCGCGGCCCATGGGCATGGCGCGCAGCTTGCCTTCCCTGAGGTACAGGCGGTTCAAGTCGGTGATCTCGTACTCGCCGCGACCGGAAGGGGCCAGCTGGTGGGCCTTCTTGGCCGCGCCGGGACCGTACAGGTAAAGGCCAGGCACCGCCCAGTCGGACTTGGGCGCCTTGGGCTTTTCTTCAATCGACAGCACCTGATACGACGCGTCGAACTCGACCACGCCGAACTCGCTGGGGTTGCGGACGCGATAGGCGAACACGGTCGCGCCGTCGCCCAGCTCCACGACGGCAGTGCGCAGGAAGTCGAGGCGGCCGTAGATCAGGTTGTCGCCGAGCATCAGGAACACCGGGTTCTCCCCGATGAAGTCCTCGCCGATGACGAGTGCTTGGGCGATTCCGCGGGGCTCGGGCTGCACCTGGTACGACAGGCGGATGCCCCACTGGCTACCGTCGCCCAGCAGGTCCTGGAAGCGCGGCGTGTCCTCTGGCGACGAGATGATCAGCACGTCGCGCACGCCCGCCAGCAGCATGGTCGTCAGCGGGTAGTACACCATCGGCTTGTCGTAGATCGGTTGCAGCTGCTTGGAGGCGACCCGTGTCATCGGGTAGAGCCGCGTGCCCTTGCCGCCGGCCAGCAGGATGCCTTTCAGTTCAGCCATGGGGTCCTGCGTGCGCGCTTGGGGGCGCAAGAAAGAGGGGTAGGGTATGCGGTTGGGGCGGGCGAGACAAGGGAGTTGGGGTGGGACGGGCAGCGGCCGCCGTAGACCCTTACCGAGCCCCGGACTCCCGCACGCCAGGCTGGCGCGCATCGGCCTGCCCAATCCGCTCTTCGAACTCGAATGCCAGCTGGCCGTCGCCATCGACCGTGACCGTGACCGCCCCGCCGCGCGCCAGCTTGCCGAACAGCAGCTCGTCGGCCAGCGGCTTGCGGACCTCGTCGTGGATCAGGCGGCTGAGCGGCCGCGCGCCGAACTTCGGATCATAACCCTTTTCGGCCAAGTACTTGCGGGCCTGTGGGTCCAGCGTCAGCGTCACCTTGCGCTCGCCCAGCTGCCCCTCGAGCTCGGCCAGGAACTTGTCGACGATGCGTCCCATGACCTCAGGCGACAGGCGGCCAAAGCGCACGCGGGCGTCCAAGCGGTTGCGGAACTCGGGCGAGAACAACGACTTGAACTCCTTGTCCTCCTCGCCGTCCTGCAGTTGCGCGGCGCCGAAGCCGACTCGGCCCTTCTCCAGCTCGCGGGCACCCACGTTCGACGTCATGATCAGCACGACGTGGCGAAAGTCCGACGACTTGCCGTTGTTGTCCGTCAGCGTGCCGTGGTCCATCACCTGCAGCAGCACGTTGAACACGTCGGGATGCGCCTTCTCGATCTCGTCCAGCAGCAGGACCGCGTGGGGCGTCTTCGAGATCGCCTCGGTCAGCAGCCCCCCCTGGTCAAAGCCCACATAGCCGGGGGGGGCGCCGATCAGCCGCGAGACGGTGTGGCGCTCCATGTACTCGCTCATGTCGAAGCGCAGGAACTGCAGCCCCAGCACTTGCGCCAGTTGCTTGGCCAGTTCGGTCTTGCCGACGCCGGTGGGACCCGTGAACAGGAACGATCCCATGGGCTTCTGTGGATTCCCCAAGCCTGCGCGCGACACCTTGATGGCGGTCGCAATTTGCTTGACGGCGGCGTCCTGGCCGAACACGACCGTACCCAACCGCTGCTCCAGATCTTGCAGCGAGTTGCGGTCGTCGTTGTTCACCTGCCGTTCGGGGATCTGCGCCATCTTGGCCAGCACGCGCTCGATGTCGCGGGCGGTGACGCGCAGGCGCGGCTGCGGCTGCGGCTCGGTCGTCGCTGGGGTCTTGGCCGCCTTGCGGGTAAAGCTGGCGTGGCGCAGGCGAACCGCGGCACCAGCCTCGTCCATCAGGTCGATGGCCTTGTCGGGCATCCGCCGGTCGTTCAGGTAGCGTCCGGCAAGGGTCGAGGCGGCGTGCAGGGCGGCATTCGAGTACGTGACGTGATGGTGGTCCTCGTACCGCTTTCGCAAGCCCTTCAGCACGGCCGTGGTGTCCTCAACCGACAGTTCGCCTACGTCGATCTTCTGGAAGCGGCGGGCAAAGGCCTTGTCGCGCAGCACGTGGGTGCGCATCTCCTCGTGGGTCGTGGAACCGATGCACCGCAGCTGGCCACTCGCCAACGCCGGCTTCAGCAGGTTCGACGCGTCCATCGAGCCGCCGTTGGTCGCGCCCGCGCCCACGATGGTGTGCAGCTCGTCGATGAACAGGATCGTGTTCTGCTGGGCGGCAAGCGCTTTCAGGACGGCCTTCAACCGCTTCTCGAAGTCGCCGCGGTACTTGGAACCCGCAAGCAGAGCGCCGAGATCCAGCGAGTACACCGTGGTCTCCACCAGCGGCGCCGGCGCCGTGCCCTCGACGATGGCCAGCGCCAGACCCGCCACGATGGCCGTCTTGCCCGTGCCCGAGTCGCCGACCAGCAGTGGATTGTTCTTGCGCCGCCGCATCAGCACCTGGGCCATGCGCTGCAGCTCGTCGTCGCGGCCGACCAAGGGGTCGATGCGGCCGGCCTTCGCTTCCTCGTTCAGATTCAGGCAGTAAGCCGCAAGTGCGCCTCCCGCCTGGGGACTTGCGCCGGGTGCGTCGTCGTCTTCGTCCTCGTCGCCGCCTTCCTCGTCATCGCGCTCGATGCGGATCATGCCCGGATCGGCGTCGCCATCCTCGTCCTCGTCCTCGTCGCCGTGGGACAGGTACGTCACGAGCTCCAGACGCGTGATCCCCTGCTGCTGCAGGAAATACACGGCAAAGGCATCGTCTTCACTGAACATCGCGACCAGAACGTTGGGGCCCGTCACGCGCTTCTTGCCTGCGCCGCGCACGTGCATCGCCGCCCGCTGGATCACGCGCTGCAGGCCCAGCGTAGGCTGTGTGGTGCACTCGACTTCGTCCGGAAGGGACTCCAGCTCATGGGTCAGGTACTCGCCCAGCTGCTCGATCAAGGCCGGCACATTGCCGTTGCACTTCGTCACGACATGCGCGGTGTGCGTGTCGTGTAACAGCGCGAACAGCATATGTTCCAGACCGAAGAATTCGTGGCGGCGGGCCTGCGCCTCGCTCGCGGCGACTTGGATGGCGATCTCGAGTTCGATGCTCAACATGGGGGCCTGTCCGCGAGCCAATTCGAGCTCGTTCTGCCGCGCCTCACGCTGGTTCTGCCGTCAGTTTGAGCGGCGCCCCGTGCGTGCGGGCATAGTCTGTCACCTGTGCAACCTTGGATTCTGCAACGTCCTTGCTGTACGTCCCCGCAACACCTTGACCCTTGTGATGCACCGTCAGCATCACATGGCGCGCTTCCGTTTCGGTTTTGTGGAAGAACTGCGTCAGCACGTCCACCACCAGCTCTTGGGTCGTGTAGTCGTCGTTGTGCAGCAGCACGTTGTACAGGGCGGGGCGCTTGACCGCCTGGCGTGTAGCCAGAAGGACGCCGTCCTGTTCGCGCTGCTGGTCTTGAGGATTGGCCATGTCGGGTGTCCGTTCGATGCGTCGGGGGCGCGTCCGACGGGGAAGCGCGAGGTCGACGCGTGTCGGCGATGTGGGTCCATGGTAGGACAACCGGACGCCGAGGCAAGGCGAACCCGCCCGGATGCGACGGAAATGGTCGCATTCGCTTGAGGTTGCAGCCACTCAAGGAAGCAGACCGCGTCGCCTCCCCTTGCGGCCCCGGGCGGACGCTGCGAGGCTCATGTCCCACGGAAGCCCAAGGAGCCTCGCCATGCCCACGCCGACTGACCCCGCCCACGTCGCCCGCCTTCGCACGCACTTGGGGCGTCAGGGCATGGAGTTGAACGAGAAGCTGACCAAGCTGCTGGCAGGCCAGAACGCTACGCTTGTCACGATGAAGCTGCCGTGGGAGGAGAAACCGGGCGAGAAGCCGCAGGAGAAGTTGCGTCGCTTCCTTGACGTTGTCAGCCGCGCGCAAAAGCGGCTGGGGACAGAGGCTTGGGGTCTCTGCATCGACTGCGGCGCCGAGGTGCCCGAAGCCGTCCTGGACGAGGTCCCGTGGACCGAGCGATGCCGGCCGTGCCAGACGAAGTGGGATGCCTAGGCGCGACTAGGACTTGCCGGCCTTGGTACCCGACAACAGCCGCGCCGTCTCGTCCGAGACATGCAGCGTGCGGGTGGGGAAGGCAAACTGCAGGCCAGCAGCGGCAAAGCGCTCGTGGATGGCAAGGTTGACGGCGTTCAGGGTAGGTCCGAAGTCGTCGGGGTCGACCACGTAGACCACCCGCAGCGTCAGGGACGACTCGGTCAGCGAGTGAAACACGACCGAGCCCTCGAGATGGATCGATGGCTGCTCTCGCAAGATGCCGTTCAGGATCGCCGTCGCTTGGCGGACTTGGTCAGTCGTCGAGCTGTAGACCAGACCCAGCGTGAACTCGTGTACCCGACCATGCGACTGCGTGAAATTCTCGATGGCGGCACCGGCGATACGCTTGTTCGGGATCACGACACAGACACCGGCGGGCGTCACCAGCTTGGTCGAGCGCATGCCGACCTCGGTCACGCGCCCGAAGAACGTCTCGACGCGGATGTGGTCGCCGGCTACGAATGGCCGGTCGGTCATGATCTGCACGCTGCCCAGGATGTTGCCGAGCGTCTCTTGCGCAGCCAACGCGACAGCCAGACCGCCGATGCCCAGACCGGTGATCACGGACATGACGTCGAAGCCAGCCCGCTTCAGCGCCGTCATGCCCAGCATCGTCGCCACGACAACCTTGGTGGTCATGCGAAGGAAGTAGACGACCTGCTTGCTGATCGGTGGCACCTGCCGCTGCGACCACGGCAGCACCCACTCGTCGAACACCGCGTCGATGGAGCGCAGGGCAATGACCGCGACGGTCAGGGCGATCGCCACCATCGCCGCGTTCTGGACCAGCAACTGGACACCGTCGGGCAGCGTGAGGAATCCCGCGCACACATGAGCGCCGGCAAACACAAACAGCAACGACATCGGCCGAGATGCGACTTCGACCAGTCGGTCGTCGAGCTTGGTCTCCGTCTTGGCCGTCAGACGTCCCACGACGCGCGTCAGGACCATGCGTGAGATGCGACCAAGGACCCAAGCGCCGGCCAGAGTGGCAAGCGCATACAGCCACACTTCCAATGAGTTGCCAGCGTAAACGCGCGAGAGCCAGAGTTGGACTTCATGCGGCATGGGGTGATTCTCCAGGCGCAGCGACGCCGGTGGATGCAGACTCGGCAAGCAGCAGCTCCAGGGCCGCCACTCGCAGCATTCGCGGGATGACGGTGCGGAACACTTCGCAATAGGGCGACCGCCCCTCGACATCGCCTGCGCGGCGGTACAGCAGCAGGGGGCAGCCTCCCGCGCAATTGGCCTTGTGGGCGCAGCGGTTGCACTCGACGTTGCCCTGTGTCCGTGCGAACGCGCGGTCGAACTGCACCTGACCGCGAGCCTGGTCGAACAGGTTTTCGCCCGTCAGTGCCTGCGTGTCGGGGTGGTGGAGGGCGGCCTGGCAGGCGCTGAACTTGCCGTCGTGGCCCACGGCCAGATACGTGCTGGCGGCCCCACACGCCTTGGGGCCCAACGGACGCCACAGCTCCAGGTCGCAGAACCGATGCGTGGCACGAATCGACGGCTGCACGGGGCGTCCCATGGCGTGGCGTTGGACCAGCGTCTGCTCGATCGTGTCGTAGACCTCATCCATCACGCGCTGCACGCGTCGCAACGGGGCACCGGCCAGCAGCCCCGGCGCTTCGTCCGGGTGCCGCTCGATGCCCAGCGTCCGTCCGGCGCCGTGGCGGTCGTCCAGCAGGCCCGCACCCCACTCCAGGTCGCGCACCAGACTCAGGCGGAATGCGAGGTTACGGCCCATCAGCCAGCGCACCAGCTCAGGCATGGCCTCAAGGTTGCTGTCGCCGACGGTAACCAATGCGTACGGCGTGATACCTGCGGCCTGATACGCGTCCAAGCCCGCTTCCAGCCTTGCGAACGAAGACCCACCGCCGACGACGGGTCGCATCGCGTCTTGTGCGGGCCCTACGCCATCGATGGAGACCGACACGTCGACGTTGTGCTCCCGCAACCACTCCGCTGCACCGGGGGGAACCACTGTGCCGTTCGTGATGATCGCGGCCGAGAAACGCACCCCGTGGCGCGCGCAGCGGCCTTGCGCCTCGTCGTAGAACGTCCGCATCCGTGCAAACCGCAGCATGGGCTCGCCACCGGCAAAGCGCACGTGCACGCGGTCGGCCTGACCAGAGCGGGCCGTGGCCTCCAGCGCGTCCAGCACCCGCCCCAGCACGTCCTCGCCCATGTGATGGGCATCCTTGGCGATGTAGCAGTAGGGGCAGTCGAGGTTGCACGCATTCGTCAGGTGCACCCAGGTGTTGAAGACACGGTCGGGCGGCTTCGGGTCGTTGGGGCGGGGTACGTCAGGAGCCACCAGGTAGCCCTGTGCGAGCAAAAGCAGGGCGCGGTCCCGAAGTCTCGCTGTGCGTTCCGAATTGCCCGCCCCCAATCGATGCGCCAACTGTCTCGCCGACAGGCCGTCCGCGGCGTGCAGCACCGCCCAGTCGTCGTTTCCGAGCAGGCGCAGCGCGTGAAAACCATGAGGATCATGTACGAATCCGCGGTCTTGCACCCGGCCCACCTGAAGGTCGGTCGCGCGAGTCAGCGGCGCATCGACCAGCTGCGGTCGAGGCGACGGGGCCACGATGCGTGCGGAATCAGGCATAAATCCAAAGCCTTAGTTTCTGGGCAGGGTGCGGCGGGCCTGGTCAAAGGCAGCGCGGATGCGACGGGTATCGTCTGCCAAGGCGCGGGCCCGGCTGCAGGCAGCGGCATCGGGAGTTCCGGCCTTCAGCGCATCGATCTGCTCGGTCACTGCGGTCGCCTTGTCCATCAACGCGGGGAAGTCAGGGTGGTCCTCCAAGCCGTCGAGCGACAGGTAGACTTCGGTCATCGTCGACTCGGGCAGCTTCAGCGCTTGTTGCAGCTCCAGTATCGCCTGACCGTCCGCTTGCTTGCGACGGCGCATGGCGAACCAGACGACGGCCGCCACCACGATGGCGAAGAACCCGACTCCAAACCACATTGTGCCACCTCCCTCATCGCGCCTTGCCAGCGCCGTCGGCACTTCGGTGTTCGCTTGCCCGCCATCCTCGCGGCCGTCCCGTGCGCCAGCGACGTCGTCCTTGTATTGCGACCACTCGCGCGACATCCGGGCACTGTCCCAGCCCCGGCCCGCGTTTGCCTGCTGAAACTCGTTCCAAGTCATGCTGTTCGACCTGGCCCAAGCGGGCAGGGCGACGGTGGCCGAGAGGAGCGAGACGGCGCAAAGCGACGATGAACGACGTGACATGGTGGCAGCTCCGAGGGCGATGACGCGCGCGCAAGGTATGCGCGTCGCCTGCCGCGATCAAGCGGATCCTCGGCAACCTCAGAGGCCGGCTGCGGGATGTCGTCGCGTGACGGTGACTTGGCCTTTCGACAGGTTTGCGGCGGCAGGGCTCCAGAACATCAGGTTCTGCGCTTGCTGTGGGCAAAGGGCGGGGGTCAGCACCGAAGCGGAGATCGTACAACCGGGCGTGTCGTCGATCGGGTCGGTCAGCGCCCCGTCGAACTCGTCCGTGTGCCACAAGCCCATGAAATGACCCAGCTCGTGCGCCAGCGTCGTTCCCCAGACGGTTGCAGCGATAGACTGGCCTGCGGGTGCCGACTGGTCCTTGGTCCACTGTTGCGGGTCGATCGAGATCACCAGACCGCTCGACCGCGTTCCCGCCATGCCCGGCACGCCCGCCAAATGCGACAGACCCAGTGCGACCGGCTGCCCCATGTCGTAGATGCCGCTGACCACCGCCACCGCCACCGCCGTAGACGTCGGTCGCAGCTTGCCCACGGTCTCGAACAAGCCGGCCATCTCGTTCGCGGCCCCAGCACTGGAAACATCGTCCACGTACAGGTACTTCTGGCCGTCGTCGCCGCTGACGTCGAAGAACGAGACCTTGCCCAGTTGTATCTTGGCCGGCCCCCAGATCGCGTTGACTTGCCCTGCGATCGCCTTCCACTGCGGCGAGACCGAGAGCTTGGCAGCGCCCCCCGCCGTGTTGCCCACCACGAAGATGTCCACGTCGAGCTTCAAGGGCTCCATGCCCGCCAGCGCAGTGCGGCCGATCATGCCAAGGTAGAGCCACCCTGGCGTCGCAGATCCTGAGTACTGTAGGGGCATTTGCACGCTACGTGTGAAGCTGAACTTCCATACGCCCGGCGACGGAACGACCTGCGGCGCCATGCCGATCAGCGCGGTCGCCCGGCCCAGCGACGGCCATGCGCGATTGGCCGACAGGTCCCATGCGCCGGGCGTCAGGAATTTGGTGCCATCGGGACCCGTCAGCGATTCTGCCCAGACATACGCAGAGTTGCCGCCGCCCACGTCGCGCGCCACCAGCACCACCCCCATGTTCAGCATGGGCAGGGTAAAGGCCTTGACGGGTGCCGGACCCAGCCCGCCGGGGAGGTAGACCGCTCCCAGGTCCAGCCACGACTCATCCGCCCGCAAATTGGGCTTGGTCTGGCAGCCTTCGTCGATCATGCCGTCGAGATCGTCGTCCTGAAGGTTGCAGACCTCAGGGGCAGGTCCGCTTCCGTCGCTCTTGCTGTCGGTGGTGTCGCCGCCGTCGATGGTGTCGGACGCGTCCGGGTCGCTGGTCGTCAGGCAGCCGCCGCAGGCGATCAGCAAGACTCCCGCGGCGATGGCTCGACCCAGACGCATGGCTGTCTCCACTCTCCCCGTCCCTGTAACACCGCAGAATCCGGTCAATCTGAAGCTGACGGGCGCCCGCCGCCAGTACCCAGCGAGACCTCACCGGCCACGTCCACCGCGAACCACTCGCCCAACGTCCGCTCCGGCCGTGCGAGCGCCCACATCGCTTTGGTGACGGTCGCTTCTAGTGTCATATCATGGGCCTCCACGGCTCCCGCCTCCAGCAGGGCTCGGCCAGCGGGATACAGCCCAAGGTCCGTTCGGCCGCGGTGGCACTGGCTGGACACGACCACCTGCACGCCCGCCGATGTCAGGCTGTGCAGCAACGGCAGCAGGTTCATGCGACCCTGCATCGGCACGTTGCCCACGCCGAATCCCCGCACCACCAGAGCCCGCATACGCCCGTGAACGTCGGGGCCCAGGACCCGCGCCATGCTCTCGGGGTCCAGTCCAGGGAAGATCGTCAGCGCCACCACACTGGGATCCAGGTCCAACTGCAGAGAGAAGGCCTCCGTTGGCGCCCGCACCCTTGCCCAGTCGATCTCGAGGTCGACGCCGATCCGGCCCAGCGGGGCGTCACTCGGCATCTCGAAGGCCTGATAATCGTTCGAGTCCGCCTTGGTCGACCGGCAACCGCGCAGCACCGAGTCGCCGAACACGATCAGCACCTCAGGGACGTCCAGCGTTGCGCACTCGACCGCCGCCGTCAGATTCGCGCGGGCGTCTGACCGCCAGGCCTCCAGCGGGCGTTGCGAGCCTGTCAGCACCACAGGCCGGTCCAGCCCCCGCAGCATGAACGCAAGCGCCGACGCCGTGTACGCCATCGTGTCGGTGCCGTGGATCAGCACTACGCCGTCGAAGCAGCCTTCCTGGCCCCGCGGCTGCCCCAGACCCGCCCGGTCGGCGATGATGCGTGCGAGCGACTGCCAGTGCGATGGGCCGATGTCGGACGAGTCGAGGTTCCACGGTGAGATCAGTTCGATCTCCGCGATTTCCTTCAGCTCTGGTACATGCGTGAGCATGCGATCCAGGTGCTCGCCGGGCGCCAGATCGAGGCGCGTACGCGTGGGCTGGGCCATGCCAAGCGTACCGCCGGTGTGTACCACCAGCACGCGCTTGCGGGTCGATGAGCGGGGGGGAGTCATGATGCCGCCGGACGCCTAGAGGTGAGCTGCCAGCGTCAGCCTAGGCTCGAACCTGAACGTACCGATGCCCGTGTCCGGACGCGAGAGTTCTTCGCGGTCCCAGCTGAAATACCACTTGTCGTAGGTCGTGTTGACGCCGCGCAGGTCGAGTCCGACTGCGAAGCCCTTGGCGATGTTCGGCTTCCACTCAAACGTCAGGCCAAACGGGATGTTGGTGCCGATCCAGCCTTTCGGTTTGTAGTCGGGCCACTCCGACTGGTTCTCGTTGTAGCCGAGGATCTCGATCGGCGACCACCCAGCGTACAGCGACGCGTCGACGGGCAGGTCGCGGCGCCAGAACGCCAGCGGATGCACGGCCAAGCCGACGCCGGCGCTGCCTCCACCCGCCAGATCCTTCTTGTCGGTCGACAGGCTGCCGTGTCCTGCGATGTCCAGCCAGAAGCTGGCGTAACCCAAGATATTGTAACCAAAGCGTAAAAGCACAGATGGACCCGCGCCGACGTCAGTGGTCACCAGCTCGTTGTAGTTGGCGACCGAGTGCAGGACGGTGCCGCCGGACGGTGACGTGGAGTTGGGGATCGCCGGTCCCGCCTCGCCGCCCGTGTTCGAATAGCCGAGGCCAAACGTAAAGAAGAAGCCTTCCCAGGGCGAGACTACGCCCCCCGTGTGCTGGGGAGCCGTCACGGTCGTCGGGGCCTCTGCAGGCGGAGCTGGCGTCTCCGCAACCGGGGCAGCCTTGGGTGCCGCGGCGGCCGGAGTTGCCGGGGCTGGTGCCACCACCGGCGAGTGCACGATTGGCGGCGCCTCTGGCTCTGTTTCGGGCTTGGGAGTCGGCTTGGGGGTCGACTTCTTCTTCTTGGCAGGGGCAGCCGAAGCGGGCAGGGCGATCACTGACGCGACAAAGGTCGAAGTCAGGCCGATGCACAGCAAGAGGGCGAGGGGCGACAGCGCCTTCCCCGCACGACTAGGGTAACGGAGCGTCATGGCAGCACCCGCTGGAAGAAAACATCCGGGCGCACGCTGACATCGCAGGGGGAAACCCCGCCAGGACACGGATCGCCCGGGAAGACGCGGGTCGCTAGGCGGGACGCGGGAGAGCACGACGCAGGGCAAAAACCCCGCGTGAGGACAGGACTATGCGCGCTCGCGAGCGACGCGCACGGCCTTCTTGCGACGGCGATCAGCCTCACGGCCGCGGCGCTTGCGCTCCTCGGACGGCTTCTCGAAGAAGCGACGCTTGCGCAGCTCCTTGTAGATCCCCTCGGCGGCCATCTTGCGCTTCAGCATGGAGAGCGCGCGGTTCACGTTGCCGTCCTGCACCGCAACTTCGATCGGGCGGAACTCGACCGAGCGGGCGGAGGCGCGGTGGGGGCGTGGGCCCTCGATGCGCGGCTTGTTGTCGATCGAGAGGTTGTCCTGGATGTCGGTCATCTGGGCTCGAGCTCCTGGCTGCATCGCTTGGCCGTGTTGCGGGTCCAAGCTGGATTCACGCTTGAGGTTCGTCAGTTATCGCGGTTCGAACCCGGCCTGCGTCGTGTGCGGGCAGGGGTGCGAGGGACAAGAGAGTGCCATAACCAACAGCGCTTGGCAAGCCTGATCGGTCGCTTGTGCGCCGGGTTAGCGGGCATCCGTCTCGGCACCCGGGACGTGCTCAGCTCCCAAGCCCATGCCTACCGGCTGGCAGTCGGCAGGTACGGTGCCAGCAACCAGTGCAGGCACCAGATCGCGACGCGAGCGGGACAACGGACGCGGGTTGGCGGCGGTGCGCTGGTTGGCCACCATGTTCTTGGGTGTCGCGAACATGTCCATCGTCAGGCCTTCGAACTGCCGCATCACAAACGCGTTCAGCACCGCCATCGGTGCGCGCAGGCCACAGGCGGGTGTGCGCTCGCAGCTTCGGCCGCTGACCTGGCAGTGCACGACGCCCAACTGGTCCTCGAACGGGCGCAGTACTTCGAGGAAGTGGATGTCCTCGATCGGGCGCGCGAGTCGGTAGCCACCGCCCACGCCCTTGGATGCCAGCAGGATGCCGGCGCGCTTGAGCGTCTGCAGGACCTTGGCCAGCACATCCTGAGGAATGTTCTCGGCGGCAGAGACCTCTGCGACGGAGACCAGACACTCGCGGGGCTGTCGGCTCATGTGCTGCAGGGCGATGAGTGCGTATTCGGACTTGCGACTGACTTTGAACATGTTCCCTCGGGGGGTAGAGAAGTCACAACGGTAGAACCTTGGTGGCGGGGAAGCAAGAACCGGACCGCAAGAGCCTGAAAATGTCTGCGACAGGAGCGGTCGTTCGGCGCGGTCGGTGGGACTCGGCGCTTGCGGTGCGGTGATGAATGGGGCCGAACCCTTTCGGCGATTCGTGCATCGAATGCACAACAGCACTGCAGAGTGGCTTGACTCCGAGGGAAGTCGATCCTAGTCTTGAAATAGGACCGAACTGGTCGTGGTTCGGAACGGTTCACTACGGAAGAGTCTTTTGCGGGCGATCAGCGTCCAACGCGAGACGAGTCCGCAAGAAGGTGTTCAGATGACGCTTCTCGAGATTCAGCAGATCCGCCGGGAACGGGCCGAACGCCTGGCCCTCGAGGACGAGTTCTACTGTCGCCCGCGCAGGCGGCGGCTGACGATCGAGCGGTGTCTCGAGGACTACATGAACGCCAACGCATTCGCGGACAAGCGAAGCGCTTGCTGGCGCTGTCCTCAGGGTTGCACGAATCGCACCCAGTTCGCTGAGGCCCACTAGACCCGAGGGGCCGTCCGCGCCTTCCGCCCGCTGCCGGGCTACTCCCATCGAGCGATCACGGAGACCGAACCGACGTGGAGCGCTGCGTCGAAGATGCCGTTGCCGGCGACGGCAGGCGATACGTCGCGCACCTGCTTGCCGACCTTCACCGTGCAGTTGTCCACGTTGTCATACGGGGGCTGGCAGTCGGAGAGGGGCTGCACTTGGCGCACTGCAGAGTGGGTCACATCGCGCGTGGGGAAGTGGATGTACGCGTAACCCGCGGCGATCTCGTAGGCGCCGATGGTCCAGCTGACGCCCGCGGTGGCTCCGAGGCGGTCCCAGGAAACGAAGTCCAGGTTGGTCAGTTCGACCGGTACGGCCGCGGACTCGTAGAACGACCCTGCTCGCACCGTCCAAGCAGGGTTGATGCGATAGCTGCCCCCGAGGCGACCGCCCCAAACGTCTGAGTAGTTCTTGCGAATCGAGACGTTGGACAAGGGGATCACGTTGATCTTGTCGGGGTCGGTGGACGCGTTCAGTTGCAGGTTCAACGGGCCGTCGAACTCGAGTCGCAGTGCGTCCAACGACGACCAAGCCTCGTAGGTCAGGTCTGCCTCGACATCCCACGCCTTGCCGTCGGGACCCGCGCCGTAGCGTGCAGCCGCCACGGCGGTCCAAGGCAGCGTCATCGTCAGCGCGACGCCGTTGTCGGGGTGCGTGATCGCGCCGAGTTTCTTCATATCCTCAGACACTTGCAGCTTGACCTTGCCCTCGTTGCGGACCTCGATGGGGGTGACACGGCCAGCCAGCGCAAAGCTCCAGTTCGGGCTGGGGCGCCAGGACGCGCCCAACCGCAACGCCGGGGCGAACCACATGCTGGCGTCGACCGACGTGAACGAGTCAAAGGCCGTCGGGTCGAAGTCGCAGGCGGTGCCCTGATTGGCCTCGGTCTGGCCGGGCTGGTCACAGTGGGCGGACTCGCTCTTGTCCATGAACGTGGTGGTGACCAAGCCGAAATGCATGTTCGGTGCCATCGTCCACTGCAGCGTGGCACCGAACGCCAGCTCGGGCGTGACCGCGTACGCCGCGGCAAACGACAGGTAGCCCAAGATCACGTCGGTCTCGACCAGCATGTAGCGCTGGGCACCGTCGCGGGGATAGTTGTTCGCACCGGCCGACGAGGGGCCATAGGCTCCGAAGCCGAAGCCCCAGTTCTTCAAGCCGAAGTCGTCGGTGTAGAACAAGTGGGGCGCGGGGAACCAGCCGGCGCCGTTCTGGATCGGGTCGGCCAGCGTGCCATCGGAGTAGCGGCGCGTGAACGTCAGGTCCTTCTGGATCACGTTGGTGCCGAGCGTCAGGCGCGAGCCGCGCTGCCAGGCCAAGGCTGCCGGGTTGTAGTGCACGGCCAAGCCGTCGTCGGGTAGTGCCGCGTCGGCGCCGCCCCGCCCCAGAGCCACGGTGCCGTTGTCGGGGAATTCGATGCCTCCAGCATGGGCGACCAGCGGAATCGCGAGGGCGGTCAGGGAGGTGGCAAGGGTGGTCAGTCGGCGGGCGAACGGGCGGCACGGGCTCATGTCGTCTCCGGGCGGGGTCTGCGGACGGCGATGCGGACGAAAGGCGCAGACCTGCGCCCCAAGGAGTGGGGGGAAGGCGCAGTGTAGGGGCGAGTCGGACGCATGTCGACGGGCAGCCCTTCATCGATCTTGGCCGGTAGCCTCGGTCAACGGGCCTTGCTTGTCTTGCGATTCCACCACATCAGGCCCAGCGCCAGCACGGTCAGCACGCCAGCGGTCGGCAGCGCCCGGTCCACGCCGCCCAGCTGGTACTGGTCGCGCCACTCTTCGCGGGTGGTCTTCTCACCGGTGACGGGGTCCTCGAACGCGACCTGCACGGCCACCTTGTGCTGGGTGTAGGGGTGAGCGCCGGTGGCCAGCCAATAGCCGACGATGCCCAGCGCGACGACCAGGAACAGTGCAGCGAACACCTTGCGTACCATGGGAAACCTCTTGTGAGTCGTGGGTCTGTCGGTGCAGAAGTCGCTGGCGACTAGCGGGCGAGGCCGTAGAACACCGCGTCGATCTCGACCGACTCGCCGACCTGCTTGCCGATGATGCCGCGCTTGCCCTTGATGTTGAAGTCCTTCAGCAAGATCGAGAACTTGGCAGTGATCTTGACCGCCTGGTTCTTGGGGTTGAAGACGATGTTCACCGGGATGGCCAGGCGCTTGGACACGCCGTTCAGGCTGAAGGTGCCGGCGGTCGTGGCCTTGGCGGTGGAACCCTCGGTCGTGACGCCGTCCAACTTCTCGATCTCAAACGCGATCAGCGGGAATCCGTCGCTGTTCAACCACTCTGGCCCGCGCATGTGGGCGTCGCGGGTGTCGCTGCCGGTCGTCATCGAGGCGATGGGCACCGTGATCTTGCCGGTGGTGCCGGCCAGGTTGGCGCCGTCGGCCACGCGCAGGGTGCCCTTGATGCGGCTGGCGGTGCCACGGGTCTGCTCCATCGGTGCGGTGCACAGGAAGGTGATCTGGCTGGCAGCAGGGGCGTCGCCGATCTCGATCGAGACCGGGCCCGCACGGCCGAAGAAGCCCTGGGCGGCGGCGGGAAGGGCGGTGACGGCCATGGAGAGGGTGCCGGCGGCGGTGATGACGAGGAAACGGGCGGCGCGGGTCATGGGAAGCTCCAGTCTGAGGTCAAAAGAAGAGGTGCAGCTGCAGCGTGTACTGCCCCAGCGTGTAGTCGTCGGTCACGAGATAGCGGTACTCCGGACGCAGCTCGACGAACGGCACCGGCTCGAACTGCAGGCCGGCCACCAATGCGCGGGTCTCGGCCTTCTGGTTGCCGAGCTCTGACGTCGCGCGCTCGGCCCGCCCCTCGACCGTCAGCCAGTCCTTCACCGGCACCGTCGCGTGCAGCATCAGGTTCAGCGTCGAGTGATGGGCGGAGCGCGTGGCGTGCGAGGCCTCAAACAGCAGCGTTCCCCAGTAGTTTTTGCCGACTCCCGCATAGCCCGACGTGAGCTGCAGGTCGCCCGCACGCAAGTACGACGCTCCGGCCAAGCCGTTCAGGCCTAGGTCCAGCAGCTGCGGGAAGAGTGCGATGCGACCCGAAGCCCCCGGCTCGTCTATGGCGACGGTCGGTACCGCGTCAGACAGGTTGCGCGACCAAAGTGCCCCCGCTTGGACCAGCAGCCAGTGCACCGGCGACCAGCCGACCTCGACGCCGGGGTCGGCATAGTCAGGCGGAATCATGGGTTGGCGAGGACTGGCGGCGTCAGAGCGCAACAGCATCGTATGGTCGTCGTGCCGGATGCCCACGGACGGCTGCATCATGCCTGCGCGGACGTACGGGGCGTTCGGCGAAGGCTGCCACCGCGCCCATGCCTGCCACGGCGACTGACCGGGATAGTTCTTGACGAAGGCGGCGGCATTCATGCTTCCGGTGACCGTCACCGTGTCGGTCGGCATGACCGCGATCTCAGGCGTCAGCTGCATCGGAATGACTTTTCGGTCAGGGAGTTGCACCTTGCCATCGGCTCCCCGTGTAGGCCTTCCCAGCCGCGCCATCTGGCCGCGGTAGTCCAGCCCCAGCGAGACCTTGCCGTCCAGCAGCGTGTTGTCCTCGAGGTTGTGGAGCGAATTCCAGCCGATCTGCTTCCACGTCCACGCGCCGGTCTGATTCATCGCGTACCAGCCGAGATCCGTCCGCAGTCCAGAACCCTGAGGATCCACATGGCAATTGGCACACGGTGCGCCTGTGGTCAGGGTCATGCGCGGCAGGGCGTGTCCGGGACCCGTCAGGACCACGGGGGCCAACAAGGCGACGACGGTAAAAGTCAGGCGGCTCACAGCGTCACCAGCCCGATGCCGTTGGTCACCACAACCGGGTAGGACTTCAGGGCCTCAGTCGCGGGTCCAGCCAGCACGTGGCCGTCCTTGGCGAACACGGAGTCGTGGCACACGCAAGTCAGCGTCTCTGCGGCCTTGTCCCAGTGGCCCGCCATGTCGGGACCCATGTCGCAGAATACGTGGGTGCAGAGGCGGTCCAGCGCGACGAATTCCTGATTCGAAACGCGAACAATCACGATCTTGTGGCCCAAGGCGTCTGCCGACTGCATCCCGCCCACAAGCGCGAGACTTGCGTAGGTCGGGTCGGCCAGATCGAACGTGAACTCGCCCGACGAGCCCTCGCGCAGCTGGGCCACCTCGCAAGCGGGCAGGGCGGTCAGCGCGGCGCTGGCGACGCCAGCTGCTCCCAGCGAACAGAGGAATTCGCGACGGGTGGTGGCCCTGACAGCCGTCGGGGAGGAACTCGAGGTCATGGCGTTCGCCTATCTTGGGGGGAGCGAAAAGGACTATTGCAACAACCTGCACGGTCAGCAAGCGCGGGGATGCATGATCGTGGCACGCAACGGCTCTCGTGGCCGTCGTCCTATGGCTGCAACCGTTCGCGTGCTGTCGCCCCTTCCACTACTTTCTTCACACCAAAGCGGAAGGGGAAGGCCTGATTGCCCAACCACATCGCCGCTTGGTCCGCGAAGTGGGGGGAGGTGGTCATGGCCGACTGGCCGCCCGGCAGGATGTTCCACCCGGTCGTGTCTGGACCGTTGGGCGCGATGACCATGCGGAACACGGGACCGCTGCCGTAGCCGAAGCCTTGCGTCTGGATGCCGCCCGCCGCATCGACCACGAAGGCGTCGCCGTTGCGGGGAAAGCGCGGCAGGCCGATGCGCGGGTCGCCCTTGGCCAGCTTGGGGGCCAGCGGCAGGACCTCAGGCGTGATGGCAAACGTTTCGGTCAGGAAGGCGTATTCGGGCTTGTCCCCCAGGAAGTCGGCGAGGATCGAGTTGAACCGCACGCCATGGCGCAGTCCCCACAGCCACGTGCTCATGTCCGGCGTGCCGAAGCCGCCGTCGCCCGGACCCGTGGGAGGAGAACGCAGGAACGTCACGGCCTGCACCAGCGCCTTCAACGCCACCTCGCGGCTGCGCTCGACCTGCGGTGTTGGCAACACGTCGAAAAATGCAGACTCCTCCGTTTCCGGGTTCCAAGCCGCCAGCTGTTCCGGGTTGCCGGGGCCGCGCCCCTTTCGCATCAAAGTCAGCGCTCGGGTGCGCGCGTCGTTGCCCCAAGGCTCCCAGATGCCGGGCAGCCCCTCGTCGTCGAACACGCCGCCCACAAACGCCCCGAACCAGGCGTTGAAGATCATGGTCGCGACGGCGTGTTGCGCGTCCTCAGCGGCGGGCGTCTGGTAGAAGGTCTCGACCCCCGACTGGGCGGGTGTTCCAGCATCGACCCACGCCTGAAGCCGCAACTCGATGGCGTCGAACGTGGACGCCCCCGTCGTCTCAGTGACCTGTTGGTACAGGGCGACCAACCGCTGCTCGTCCGGGGTGACCTGCGCTTGCAGCGATGCCTTGCGCGCGGCCTGAATCGCGTCGATCAGGAAGGGGGCCCACTCCTCTCCCACGCGCGACCGGTGGTTGGCCTGAATGGCGGACATGCGGTCGGGGTCGGCCTGACCCGCAGCGATGGCCTTCTGCAGCTCTTGCGAGATCGTCAGCGCCCGCAGCCCGTTGGCCCACGGCCCGCCGATGTACCACTTGTCGTTGGTCAGCGAGTTGTCGCTGGCCAGGTTGCCCGGGTCATTGTTGGCGGTCACGACATAGCCCTGCGGCGGGTCGATCGACTGCGGATACTCGGCGAACGGCACCACACACTTGTAGGGGTCCACGGCCCCCTGCGTTTCATCGACCTTGCCGTCTGCGCCCACCGGAATCGTGAACCCAGCGTATTTCTTGCCGTCCAGCAGCTGCTTGGGGTCCGCGCCCTGCAGCCAGACGCCGTCCTTGTCTCGCGGCAGATAGCCGCGGCAGGGCACCGCTTGATAGCCCGTGTACAGGACGTGTCCTTGGCTGTCGGCGACCGTCAGGTTCTGCGAATAGGCCACCAGGCCCTTGGTTGCCTCGCGGTACTCGAACACGTCCTTGGAGTGGCCAAACCGGTCGACCGCCCCCAGCACGTCGGCGCCGTCAAAGCCCGCGAAGTCGCCGCTGATCGCCGTGACCACGCCGTCGTTGTTCAAGTCGCCCGGCACGACCAGTTCACCTTGCACGCTGACCAGCGACTCGCCGGGCGCCAGCTTCTCGTCCGCGGTTGCCGTGCGTCCCTCGATCTCCGCAATCAGCCGCCCGTCCCAAGTCTCAAACCTCGCCCACGTCTCGGTGCGTCCCGTACTGTTCAGCAGGGGCACGTCCGCCACCACGAAGACTTCGTCGATCTTCTGCAAGGTCTTGGTCTCACTGCCAAAACGCGTGGACTGCGGCAGACCTTTCGCATCCAGCACCAGCTCTTCGCGGTACCAGTCCGAGATGTCACCGCCCAGCTGCGTCTGGCTCCACGCCACCTGGCCGTTGGTGCCGACCGCCAGAATCGGCAGACCGGGGATGACCAGGCCCAGTTGGTGCGTGTCCCCGCCGCCGAATACCTGAGTGTCCAAGCCGATCTGGTAGAACAGCGAAGGCACCGTCAACGGCAGGTGTCCGTCGCCCGCCAGCATGGCCCGTCCCCCGACGGCGGCCTTTCCTGCCACCGCCCAAGCGTTGGATCCCCACCCGGCCACATGGTCTCGTCCGGCGCGATTTTGCCAAGCGTCTGCGCGGTGTTGAAGGCGTCGCAGCACGCTTGCCGGAACCCCCAGCGAGGGACCGCCAGCGCTGGACTGCGCCCGGTTCATGCCGTCCTTGCGCCCCTGTCCCGGCCCTGGCTGCGGCGGTGGAGGTGGCGGCGGCACCATCTTGCCGTCCTGATCGAGGCCCAGGCCCAGCGCAGAGCTGACCATGCCGACCGGTCGCACGTTCTTCCAGATGTCCTTGACAGCGCCGGACTTGCGCAGGTCGGCCAGCGGCTTGCCGTCGAACAGCGTCGGTAGCGCGGCGGCGGCCAGCGTGCGCCCAATGTCGTCGGTCTCGTAGCCCAGGTTGTAGACCACGGCGGCCGTGATCCCGGCGATGCTGCGGCGGTCGAAGGGCACCATCAGCTTCTGAGCCGTCGTCCCCAACAACCCCTTGGCCAGCAGAATCTCTGTGGGTTCTGGCAACTTGCCTGCGACCACCAGTGCGATGTAGTCGTTCACGCCGGCCGCAAACGCGTCGAACGTCTCGATCTGGTCCGGGGTCAGGCGCGCCAGCACCCGCTCAGCGTACGCACGACTGCCGTTGCCTCGCGAGCCCTGGTCGGTGGGCAGGGCGGCGGCTCCCAGCAGCTCCGACAGCACGCCCAGGCCCACCCGGCGCTCCAAGTCCAGCTGGAAATAGCGATCGCGCGCCACCACGAACCCTTGTGCGTGCGCCAGGTCCTTGCGGTTCGCTGCGTAGATGTGCGGGACGCTGCCTTCCGTACGGACGACATGCGCGGGGGCGGACAGGCCGGGCAGGGTGTAGGTGGCCGTCAGGGGGACGCTTTCGATCAGCGCTTGGGCAGACGGGTCGCCGGGCAGGGGCACGTCGGCGGTATCGAGGGCGTCGGGCACGTCGGTCGCAGCTGAGGTGTCCGACGATGCGTCGCTGGACCCGCAACCATTGGACATGACAAGCAAGAAACTGACCAGACACCACGCAGACGCGCTCTTCATCGTTCCGTCCCCCCCGAGAGGTCGGCGAGTCTAGAGGCGAAGCGGGGGCGGGGCAACGAGCAAAGGCCGCCGCTACTGTCCGAACGGCAGACGCAGGGCGCCCGTGTTGCCGGACTCGTCGGTCACTTGGATCAGCAGCGTGTGCGGACCCTTGGCGGCTTCAGTGGGCAGCTCGAGGTCGAACGCCTCGCGGTTGCGGTCGAACAGACCATCGCTGGGAGCGGCGAGGACGGGCGGTTCACCGTCCAACGACACTTCCACGCGGACGATCTTCGAGATGGCGTCGGTGGCCATGCCCTGCAACCGCGTGCCCACGACCTGCGCCGTCACCTCGGGCCGCCCCTGATCCACCAGGAACGGTTTGGAGATGCGGGCGGTTGCGCGGGCGCCGGCGGGGCCGTTGGCCGGCTCGTCGGTGACCTCGACACGCAGCTCATACCAGCCGTCGGGCATGTCGGTGGGGGCGATCTCCATCGCCTTCAGGGGGAACAGCCGATCGTGCATCTTCAGCCACTGCTTGGTGCCACGCAGGCGGTATTGCACGATGTACGCCAGCGCGTCGCCGTCCGGATCCTCCGCAACCCACGAAGCCGCGATGGTGCGCTTGGCCTTGTTGACGACCGTGTCGATCTTCAGGACAAGCGGCGGACGGTTGATGACTTGACGCGAGATCTTCAGCTCGGTCAGGCGGGCATCGGGCGACACGAGCTTGACGCGCACCTGCAGGAAGGTCGCAGGCGGGCTCTGCAGGATGCTGTCGACGGCGGGCGTCCAGGCGCTCCAGGTCTCGCTGGGCGGGTCGCTGAAGCCTGAGCGCGACTCGACGATCAGACTGCCCTCGCCGATTGCTTCCACCAGACCCCACTGCGCGGGTCCCGTCTCTCCCATCACTTCCGTGGTGAATACGGCGGGTTTTGGCTGCCCGGCGCCGACCACGTACACGGCGGCAGACTTGCCGGTGAACAGCGTCTGCGCGCCCTTGGGACCCATCTCCAGGCCCAGCACCTCTTCCTCGTTCAGGTCGAACAGGCTTTGCACGTCGCCAAAGTCGTCGCCGACCACGACACGCCCGCCGCGCGCCGCGCCTGCGACCACGGTGCGGCCCGAAACGCCAATCTGGCTGAGCATCCCTTCAGGAGACAGAAACACGCGCGACACAATGCCGTCGTCCGAACGCTTCCACACCGCGCCGCGCCCCTTGGCTCCCGGGTCCTTGCCGGGCTTCTTCTCGGCGCTGGGGCGGTTGGCGGGGTCCTTGCCGGGGCGTTCGGACGTGGGCTTCATCGACGCAAGGGGAACCGCCGTGGCCGCTCCGTTGACCGCGACGTACCAAGCCTTGTCCCCGCGCACGAGGCTGCGGACTTCGTTGCCGGGGAAGCTGGCGATGGCCTTGACCTGCTTCTCGCCTTCGATGCGCATCAGCATGGCGGGCTCGGCGGTGCCGGCGACCAACGCGGTGCCATCGACGCCGAGAACCAGGACGTGCTCGGTTCCCGTGTCTGCGTATTCACGAGCCTTCTTGGTGGTCAGGTCGATGGCGAAGACCTTGCCGCCCGGACCGGTACCCGCGATCAGCTCGTTCCCGCGCCGGACCAGGGCCCAGACGTGGTTGACATCTGTCAACTTGACAAACGGTGTGACCTTGCCATCGGCGGCCACGCGCACGATCTCGCCCGAACCGACCAGACCGGCATAGACACCGCCCGATCCGTCCGGCAGCAGCGACGCCACCATGGGCGCGTCAACCTTGGCGACTTCGCGCGCCTTGCCGTTCTCGACCACGAAGACCTTGCCCAGCAGGCCGGTGCCCAGCCACAGCTTCTGACCGTCGCGGACCCACGAATGGACGAATTCCGCGTCGACGTCGATGCGTTGCAGCGATGGCGCGGGGGTCAGACCCGTCGTCGGATGCAGCGCCAAGCCGTCCAAGTTGCCGCGGCGGAAGTCGTTTTCGTCGGCGTAGTGCCAAATGGCGGGTTGGCTGGCTTGCGCTGCGAAGGGCAACATGCAGGCGGCGGCGAGGGCGAGGGACATGATTCGGGTCGGGCTCGACATCTAGGGTCCTTTCCGCTCACGGGCGGGTCAGGGTCTCGGACGGGGCAAGTCGCTTCGTTCGCAGGTGAAACACGTGTGTGCGGGTCGTGGTCAGTCCACAGGCCGCACCTTCAGCTTGATCACGGCACCGCCGTTCAGCGTCCACGGCAGGTCCATGCCGGTCCGCAGCGTATTGACGCCGACGCGGGTCGGCACGGTGTGGCCGGCCAGCGTCTCACGCACGCCGATCGGCAGGCCAACCAGACGATGGCCTCGCAGCATCAGGGTGGGCTCGGGCAGGGCGACGACAGCCGCGAGGCGATTGCGCGGAATCTGCTTGCGGAGAAAGTTCAACATGTCGTCGACGTTCTCGGGTTCGGGCGTCTCGGGGGCCAGCTCCTTTTCAGGACCGACCTGTACGGTGATGGTGCTGCCGGCCAGGTCTCTGGGCAGGGGCGGCAAGGTCAGCGTGACCATCTCGGTCGGGGCGTTGGCGCGCTGCAGGCGGACGCGGATCGGGATGGGCTGGCCGACGTCGACTTCCGCAGACGGCGCGCGAACGCCCTCGATGAAGGCGATGTTGCGGTCGTCGGCGACCTCAAACCATGCGTCGATTCGGGCCACCCGCAGGCGCTCGAAGCCGTTGAAGACCAATGCTTTGGCGATGTTTGCGACCATGCCGTTGATCTCGTTGACCGACGCCATGCCGCCAAGACCCGTGATGACCTCGACGATCTCGATGGGCGCGCGGCCTCCCTCGAGCTCGAACCGCAGCTTCATCGTCATCGCGACGTTCTCGGCAATCGGCTCGGACGTGCGCACGGCGTTGCCGACGACCATCGCCGCCGCCATCGGGAAGAACAGGGGCTGGTCGGTGATCTCGACGTTCCAAGTTTGGGAGTCGCCGCGGTCCAGGCTCTTCACCACGACCTTGACGGGGATCATCAGCGCGCGCTGTCCGGTGCGACCGGCCACGGCAGGCTGGCGGTCCTGATCGAGCACGCCGAAATCCTCAAGCGCCACGGCCATCTTGAACGACGACGCAAGCGAGCTGAGGATCCACTGCACATCCGCGCCGCCGACCGGCAGGTGCACTTGGCCCAGACCCTTGAACGGGTGGCCGAACGCGATGAACTGGTCTCCGCGCACCCAAGTGACGGTTCCCACGCCACTGATGCTCATGTCGCCGCGGGCCAACGAGAGGGAGATGGCGGAACCCGGCTCGAACTTCGGCGAAGGCGCCTGACTGGCCGTGCCGCCGGTCGCGACCTGCACGAGCGGAAAGCCCATGTCGCGGAACTGGTCGCGCGCGGCCTCGACCACGTCCGGGTGAAAGCCCGACAGCGTCAGGGGCACGGCCACGGGCTGCATCTCGGCGCCGGTGGGCAGGTGGACGGGAGGCACGACGCCTTGCGCGGCCTGGATCGGCTGGATGCGTTGGTTCTCTGGCATCTTGATCAGCTTGCGGTCCAGCTCGGGCAGCATGTCGGCGATGGGGGTGACCCCCGCGACCGGGTCCTTGTTGAACTGAAAACCGTAGGACAACGCGCCCATCAGCAGGTCGCCGCGCTTGGCGTCCTGGATGAAGATGGGGCTGCCGCTCATGCCCGCAACCACGCCTGAGTGCTCCAGATTCAGGCCTGCACACTTGATCAGGATGATGTCCTGCTTGGGCAGGGCGTTCTTCAGGACGCCGATGACCTCGACCTGAAATCGCTCGATCTTGGTGCCGCGCACGACCGTCAGGCCGTAGCCCGTCATGCCGGGGCGCAGGTCATCGGCCGCGATCGTCGCGGGAGCATTGGAGGCGGCAGTCCGGGCCGTCGGGGCCGCGTCGGCCAGCGGAGATGCGGCGGCTCCCAGCAGCAGCAGGCCCGTCAACACCGCACGCGGAGCGAACCGCCCCGGCCGCGTGTACGACGGGCGGCAAAGACCCTTAGAAGCCATACGAAGCCCTCCTGATAGCCGGCGAGCCGACAAGTGTGCCTGACAGCCCGCGGGAACGCTACGGTCCACACCCGCCCGGAACAGGGTGCGACCTTCGGTCATCCTTGCCGTGGGACGCGTCAGGTCACCGGACGGTCTCTCTCGCCGCAAAGCCAAAGGCCGGGGCGGGCGATGGCATTCCCGGCGCGGTGTGTGGGTTGCCACGGCTCCCGTCGTGTGCGGATTGCCTCAGCCTGTCGTTTGCGATACTTGCGACATCGCGCCCCGGGTGGCGCCCAGGTCGCCGCCATGTCGCCGTCCATCAACGCCACGTCACCCTCACGCCCGCGCGCCAATCGCGTCGGCCTGCGGGTCGAGTCCGCCGTCGAGCGCATCCGCTCAGGCAAGACACCCAACATTCAGGTCTACTTGGAGCACGTCGCCTACCCTCGTGAGGGCGGGCAGGCGTTCGCGCCGCTGCGGATCCCCGAGCGGGCTCGCGTGGTGATCGATGGGGTGGACGCCGGCCTGATCGCGTGCGCGCGGCTGCAGTCGACGGTGACGCTGACACCGGGTACGCATGTGTTTCCGCTGGCCGATGGTCCGGGCCTGCACGTGCATGTCGCTGAAGGAACTACCGTTTCCGTTGCTGCCGAAGTGGGGCCGCCGCCGCATGAGGCCGGTGGTGCGGGCGCCCTCGTCACGTCGATCGACGTCGAGTTCTATCCGCCGCTGGCGATGCCTCGCATCCTGACGGTGCTGGCCGAGGTGCAGCAGCTGTTTCTGGACAAGCACGTGGCGGCGCTGCTGCGGGGCGTGGCTCCGGACCGGATGATCGGGCTGTTGGAGACGGTCGGATTCGGGTTGGACGACGCGCTGTTGGGCGGCATGCTGCAGTCGATCGAGGTGCGGCTGGCGCGGGTGACCGGACGGCCCAAGTGGCGACCGTACTTGCAGCGGTGGGATCTGGAGCTCGCGTTTTCGGGTGAGCTGCGGTTTCTGGACCGGGTGCAGGTGCCGTTTCACGACGTGGTGCTGCCTCCCGCCGTGCTGCCGGTACTTGGAGCCTCGCTGGAGCTGCTGATTTCCAGCTCTCCCCTTGCTTCCGGCGAGTTGCGGGTCGAGCGGTTGCGCGCGTTGCCCATCGCTCGAGCGGCGTTGCGGGCGTTGCACGCCATCGAGGGTCGGCTTCGCATCGACGGCGATCTGCCGTCGGTGAGCGTGGCTTCGCAAGCCGTGGACCGCACCAAGTTCCAGACGCAGGTGCAGCTGCCGGCGGGGGCCTCGCTGGACGGCGACTTCCGCATCTCTCGGGACGGAAACGCTTGGAGTGTCGAAGTCCTGCCGCTGTCGCTCTCGTTCCGCGAAGAAGACCGTGAGCGCGTGCAGTTGAGGATGGCGGGGCAACTGACGGTCGATCTGGACCGGACAGACGGCGGGCCGCTGGAGCACGTGGACGGTCGTCTGGAGTGCGAGATTCTGCCGGGCAGTGTACTGACGCGGGTCGAAGCCGCGCTGCGGGGCACCCATCCGCTGGCGGCAGGCGGTACCGGCGGGCGGTGCGTGCTGCGCGACATGCACTTGCGCGGCGGGATGGAAGTTCGCATCGATGCAGGCCATTTGTCGGCCGGGCCACTGGGCGACGGGTTTGCGGTCAAGGCGGTGCTTGAGCTGCCCGACGAGCCGTTTCTGCAGCGCGCACGGAGCACTTGGGGCGGATCGCTGGACGGAGGCACGCTGGCCGCAACGTTGAAGCCGCACGGCCGCGGCTGGGATCTGGCAGTCGAGGCGCAAGGACTGCTGCACCAGCACTTCGAGATGGCGGTGGCGCCGATTCCGGAATTGCGCATCGAAGACAGTCACTTGCGTGGGACTGTCGAAGCGAGGGTTTCGTTGTCGGGCGGCGCGATCTTGCGCGCCTTGGGCGGTGCCGAGACGGAGATGTCGGTCGCCCCCCGCGGCGAGCTGGAAGTGACGCTGAGTCTGGCGGAGGCGACGCTGGCCGGCCGCCGCGTGTCGTTGCCTCACGGGACGACGCTGGTGGGCCGCTGGCATCCGGGCGAGGTGTCGTCCAACCAAGCGCAGGACTTCGCGTTCGACCTGTCCTGGGACCTGCACGGCGAGCCCTGTCTGCTGCACGGCGCCGACCGTGCGGTGTCGCTGCTGACCGATGCGCTGCGGCAGGGTGCCTTGACCGTCTGCGTCAGTCCGGGCGGGCGGTTCTCGTTCCGCGGCGAGCAGCAGGGACTGTACGGCGTGCGCTTCTTCAACGCGCTGCTGGACCCGGCGGGCGAGGCGGGACACCTGCTGGAGATCCTGAACTCCGATGATGCCTTGTCGCACGTTCAGGCGGCGATCGAGGTATTCGACCCCGAGTGGGCCGGGCAGTTCGTCACGCTTCGCAAGTGGGCCAAGCGCCTGCGGGATCACGTGCAGGCGCGGGGCATCGCGCGCCCGGGGGATCTCGTGCCGCGCCACCAGATTGCCGGGATGCTGTCGCGCGTGCTGGTCGACGACGACTCGCTGGAGGCCAGGATCGAACCGCTGGTGCGAGACGTGACCGAGTGCCGTGGGCTGGATCTCCGCGCTGCGAAAGACCTTTTGTACGACGCGTGGGGCGACCGGCGGTTGGACTACGAGATCGATGGCCTGTTGCGCTGGCTGGATCTGGTTACGGCGCCCAGCGAGCCGCTGCCGCGTCCGGTGGCAGCCGATGACCCGCCGCTGGTCGAAAACACGTTGTATCTAGCCGCTCTACAAGCGCTTCCTTCGGCGGACGAACTATACTG
Organism: uncultured Enterobacteriaceae bacterium; assembly: GCA_964447285.1. Lineage (GTDB taxonomy): Bacteria > Myxococcota_A > UBA9042 > UBA9042 > UBA9042 > CAJBNH01. Next base: position 70,170 of record CAYURO010000021.1, read on the forward strand.
CGCGGCCTCGCCGGGGCCCATGCCGGCCGAGCTGCTGGCGCGCGTCGCCGACCTGTCGCCAGAGCTGTCGTTGAACCAGATCGACCACCTGCTGGCCCATGCGGCGGCCTCGTGGGACCCCAACGCCGTGCGCCGCCTGCGCCACGTTCGTCAGGCCAAGCGCCGCGTCGCGACCATCGCCGAGGGCTGGGGTGGCATCGCACATGCCGCGCAAGCCAGCACGATTGCTTCGTTCTTGGGAGAGGCCGTCGGGCCGCTGCCGTTCGACCACCGGACGTCGATCCCCGACGCGTGGCCACCGCCGTGTGCGTTGGGGCCGCGCGACGTCGCGGTACTGCTGCACGCCGGCATCGTCGAGGGCCACCAGGGCCTGCAGTCGCAGATCAACAACCGATTGCTGATCGAGCACTTGCGGGCAAGCCCAGGCGACCTGACGCGCCACGTTTTGGTTGAGATGAGCCAGCAGGTGCCGCGCATCCTGACGGGAGCGCTGTTCGCCTTTTTGCACCAAGACCAGGATGAACTGCGCGAACCTCTGGATCTGCCTGCGTTTCTGGAAGAGAAGCTGGGGCTGCCGGTGCCGCGTCAGGCCGACTATCTGGCCGGCGGGCGCAAGGTGCGGCAGAGCTATTACGAGGCGCTGGCAAGGCTTTCCGACAACGTGATGGCGCAAGGCGGGCCGTATTTGGCGCGTCGGTCGCGGCTGCTGGATGTGCACCGACCGCCACCGCCGATGCCGCAACCGCGGGGCAGGGCGGCGACGCTCGAGAAGGACGCCAAAAGGGCGATCGCGGTGGCGGACAAGTTGGCGCACAAGCTTGCGTTCAACGGTCGTCTGGGTGAGGGGCACACGGCCGCGACCCAGGCCTACCGTCAGGCTTTCCAAGCGTGCGGAGAGCTGCTGACCGAGGTCCCCGACGGCTTCCAACTGCCTTGGTTCAAGGACTTTTGGCAGCGAAACGAAGAGGCACTGAAGGTGTTGTCGGTCGTGCGTAACGTTCAAGACGACGTCGACGACGTGCGGCATTGGTTGCAGGTGCAGGGGGGGCACGAGCCGGGGTTGGCGGACCAGGACCTTGTGGAAGCGGTCGCGCGGTCCCTGTACTACCACCGCAAGGATCAGGACGAGGTGCTTGCGGATCCGTTGACGCGGCTGCTGATCGAAGAGCCAGCGGGTGCCTACGACTTCACCATCGTCAGCTGCATGGGCGTGGTGACCGACGGGGCGAAGGGGCGCGAGCTCGAGGAGTCCTACCGTCGGCTGGCCAAGCGACACGGCGTCAAGGTGATCCGCGCCCACACGGGGCTGTTCCGGTCGCTGGAATACAACGCGGCGGCCATCTTGCGCGCCATCGAGCGGACCCGAACCCCTTGGGGAACCATCGGCTACAGTCAGGGGTGCCCCAACGCGTTGCTGGCCGAGAGCTTCTTGTGGAGCGGCACCCCGAAACAGCGGGCGCTGCTGGACCGGTTTGTCGCCCGTAACCTGTTGTTCTCCGCCGTGAATGGGGCAGCGCACGGGGCCAGCGGGTCCGTCAAGCTGCTGCGGGCGATGGTCGACGGCGAGCGCTTCCTGAAGCACTACCAAGCCACATGGTCGCGTGAGGTCGTCGAGATCTTCATGCGCGGGCTGAAGTCGGCGATGGAGTCGACCGCGTTCGTGGACACGCTGGCGGGGACGCACTCGCTCAGTTTGGAGCGCGCCCGTCTGCTGCACCGCGACCGCCAGTTCGTGCCGGGCATTCCGACCTCGACGACGCGGGGCATCGTGGACCTGAACAAGCTGCCGGAGGCCTTGGAGTACCTGTACTTCGCGCACGACCGGCTGCTGCCCGACGTGCCGCACGACAGCCAGGTACCGGCCGAAGAAGCGATCGGGCAGGCCAGCCGGGTGCGCAACGCGTGGACAGAGGTGCTGGCTCGTGCGGACATGGGCAGTCGCATCCAAGCCACGCATCACTGGTCGCCGTTGACCGCTGAGGTCGAGTTCCTGACGACCGACCGCGACCGCGCGCGTGCCGTGTATCAAGGACCAAAAGACCGCCATGTTTTCCCATGGTTGTGGGTGAATGGACGGTTTGGACGAATTGGACGAATTTAGGGGTCGATCTGGATCACAAATGATGAGACAAGCCCTTGCTTATGCGCAGGTTTGTCCGGTTACCCTCAGCCATTTGACTAGACCGACCGCTGCCACTCAGAGCGGTCCTGCAGCCAGACCTTCACCCCGCAGTACCGGTCGCCCTCGGTGCAGTACGGACGGATCCCTGCGAGGTGCCGCACCGCACACGGGGGCAGCAGGTACCGGCCGATGTGCGGTTCGACTTCGGCGATGGCCTGCGCCTCGTCCACACTCGCATGCCAGATCTCCTCTTGCGCGTTGAAGCACAGGCGCATCCAGTGCTTGTGGCGCAGCGCGGCCAGGTCGGCCGTCTCGGTGAACCGCAGCGCCACCGCGTTCGGCAGCAGGTAGGCCCGCCACTCGGCATCGACGCCCAGCGCCTGCAGCTCCGCAATCGCCGCCCAAGTTCGCTGCATGGACTCGGTGTAGTGCGTCACCGCCTGCGGTCCCGCCTGCGCCACCAGCCCGGGCATCACGAAGTCGGGATCGGGACTCAGGAAAGCGTGGACGGAGGGACGCGCCGCCGGCGTCATGCGGTGGCGTTGGTCCTGACTGTCGGCGGCATGGCTCAGCCGCTTGTGAAAGGCGTAGTGCGCGGCGTGCAGGGCCCGACCCAGCTTCTGGTGCGACACGTTGGCCAGCGGGTCGGCCAGCAGCGGGTTCTGTCGCGGATCCAGCACCTTGGCGATGGCCGCAGCGTCGTCCAGCTCGGTCGGCAGCACCCCCAGCACCTCGCGCACTGCGTCGGCCACCCGGCGCTCGTTGTGCGCGAAGCGGTCGATGAGCAGCGACGTCCGCCCCGCCAGCTCGGTATCGAACGCCTGCACCCGCTGCCGATGGCGCTGCGGATCCAGAGGACGTTCATGGCCTTGCGCGACCGGCTCCAGCGGCTCGACGTCCAGTTGCCGCAGCAGCGGGTCCGCCTGGAACAGCAACTCGGCCATGCGGTCGACGACAAAGCGAGCCTCGCGCGGCGTGTCGGGCTGTTGGCAAAGGCGTCGATACCGCAGCACGGTCAGGATGTTGACGGTGTGCACCAGCGTGGTGTGGGTGGCGACGGGCAGCACGTAGCGCGCGACCTCTTGCGCCCGACGCTGCACCGGTTGGCGCCACTTCTGCGGGTCCTTGGCGCGTGCCCGAAAGACGGCGAAATACGCTTGCGCAGCGGCCGGTTCCAGCAGCTCGATCAGGGCGTGGTAGTCGGCCATCTGCCGCTCGACCGCTTGCTGGAACACGCGCTGGGCGGCGTCGGGCAGGGCGGGCACCGCGACGCGCCCGGGCTTGACCTCGACGTAGCGCTGGCTGGTCTGTTCGCTGTTGTAGAAGGGATGGGCGTGCAGAAAGCTCCAGACGAACTGCCGCGACACGCCGTCGATGGCGAACTGCGCGAAGCCATGCTGCAATGTCGTGTGGTGACCGGCGCGAAACGTACTGTGGGCGATGCGGTCGCGGAGATCCTCGCGCTGCTGCCGCTTGTCGGGGGGCAGCCCCACGCCCGAGACCTCGTCGGCGGTCAGAACGCCTTTGCCGCTGTAGCAGGTGCGGGCGGCGGCGACGGCGTGCTCGAACGGCCGGTCCGACAGCGAGACCAGGCGCACCGACGGCGGCGACGAGGCAAACGGCTGGCTCATGGCTCGGTGGCGTCCGCTTCGCCCTGATCCGCGGGCTCTCCAGAACGCAGCAGGGCGACCTCGTCGGCCGTCAGCTCGCGCACGCCGCCGGGCGGCAGGTTCGGGTCGAGCCACAGGCCGCCGATGCGTTCGCGGTGCAGCGTCAGCACCAGCCCGCCGCACACCGCGACCATGCGCTTGACCTGATGAAACTTGCCCTCGTGCAGGCGGATCCGCACGAGCTTGGGCCCCATCCGCTCCAGCACCGCCGGCAGGCACCGCGTCCCGTCGGGCAGCACGATGCCCACGGCAAAGTGGTCTTCGGCATCGGGCGGCAGATCCGCTTGCAACGTGGCCACATAGGCCTTCTCGACGTGCCTGCGCGGGTGGGTCAGCGCGTGGTTCAGGCCGCCGTCGGTCGTCAGCAGCAGCAGCCCCGTCGTGTCTTTGTCCAGCCGGCCGATGGGCGCCAGATCGCGCGCCTGCAGGTCGGCGGGCACCAGGCTCATCACGTTCGGCGCGGCCATCTCCTCGGTCGTGCACACGTGCCCCACGGGCTTGTGCAGCATCAGCACGCGGTGGCCAAACGGGCGCACGGGCTTGCCGCGAAACACCACCTCGTCGACGCCCGACGTGACTTGCTTGGCCGGATCGCGGACTTCCACGCCGTTGACCAAGGCCTGCCCGGCACGCACACCGGTCCAAACGTGGCTGCGAGGGGTTCCGGTGCCTTGGCTGATGTATCGGTCGATGCGCATGGCGGCGAGTATGGCCGATCCCGTGCCGAACCGCACCCGGCCAGGTCGAACGTCTGGGCGCCGTAGCCCTGCGCACCCGGCTCAAACCGGACCCAAACGTAACCCTTCATCGCGACACGCAACGGCCGTCCAATCCGACCAGCCCGGTCCCTTTTCTCTTGCTTGGCGCCATGGGTTGCCCTAGCATCCCGCCCTTGTTTTCGCGCAGACCGCGCAACCCTGCGCGAACACGAAGACTTCTGACCCAGACACCCCCCGCGCAAGCGGCCCCGAGGTCGAATGAAGCTAGCAGAGAAGCGATCGGAGACCGTGTTCCAGGACTTCAAGCCGGCCCTTTCAGCAGGCCACGCGTTCGCCGAGGCGAGCCGCTGCCTGTTTTGCGAGGACGCGCCCTGCACCATCGCGTGCCCGACGAGCATCGACATCCCGCAGTTCATCCGCAAGATCACGACGGGCAACCTCAAGGGCTCGGCGCGCACGATTTTCGACGCGAACATCCTGGGTTCCAGCTGCGCCCGCGTCTGCCCGGTCGAGGTGCTGTGCGTCGGCGCGTGCGTGTACAACCACATGGACCAGCCGCCGATCCAGATCGGCAAGCTGCAGCGCCACGCCACCGACCACGCCATTGCGCAGGGTTGGCAGTTCCACGCGGCGGGACCGGACACCGGCTTCAGCGTCGGTCTGGTCGGCGGCGGCCCCGCGTCGCTGTCGGCGGCGTACCAGCTGCGGCGGCAGGGCCATGCGGTCACCATCTACGAAAAACGCAGCGTGATCGGCGGCTTGGACGTCACCGGCGTGGCCCCGTACAAGGTGCGGGCAGACGACGTGGCCAAGGAGATCGACTGGCTGCTGGGCATCGGCGGCATCGAAGTCCGCACCGGCGTTCAGGTTGGCGCGGACTTGACGTGGGCCGAGCTGGAGCAGCGTCACGATGCGCTGTTCGTCGGCATCGGTCTGGGCGCCGACAGCTTGCTCGACGTTCCGGGCGCGCAGCTGCCGGGCGTGCAGGGCGCCGTCGCGTTCATCGAGGGCATGAAGCTGGGGACCGTTGACCTGTCCAAGGTGCGCCACGCCCTGGTGATCGGCGGCGGCAACACGGCGGTCGATGCGGTGCGCGAGCTCAACGGCTTGGGCGTGCCGGACGTCACGCTGGTCTATCGCGGCACCGAAGCGGGCATGCCCGGCTACAAGCACGAGTGGAAGGTCGCGAAGATCGACGGCGTGCACGCGGCCTGGCAGGCGCTGCCGGTCGCGTTCCAGGGCAACGGCCGCGTCGAGTCGGTGCGCTGCATCCGCATGGACGACCACAAGAAGTCGATGGCGGGCACGGAGTTCGACCTGCCGGCCGACCTGGTGCTGTTGGGCATCGGCCAGGCCAAGCTGGGCGAGCTGCTGGGCGGGCTGCCGGGCGTCACCCTCGACAAGGGTCGCGTGGTCGTCGACGCGAGCGGGTTTACCGGTCGGCGCGGCCTGTGGGCGGGCGGCGACTGCACCAACGGCGGCAAGGAGGTCGTGAACGCGGTGGCCGAGGGCAAGTCCGCAGCGATCGCCATCGACGAGTACCTGACCACGACCGCCGCGGCCGCGCGCCAGGCGAAGGAGGCCCCCCATGGTTGATCTGCGCTCGAACACCGGAGGCATCCGCTCTCCCAACCCCTTCTGGCTCGCGTCGGCCCCGCCGACCAACTCGGGTGCGCAAATCATGCGCGCCTTCGAGGCAGGGTGGGGCGGCGCGGTGTGGAAGACCCTGGGCCAGCCGATCCAGAACGTGTCCAGCCGCTTCGGCTCGCACAACTACGGCGCCAAGAAGACGATTGGCTTCAACAATGTCGAGCTGATCACCGACCGGCCGCTCGAGGTCAACTTCCGCGAGATCTACGAGGTCAAGAAGCGCTTTCCCGACCACGCCGTCATCGTGTCGCTGATGGTCGAGACCGAGGAAGAGTGGAAGGACCTGATCATGCGTTCGATGGACGCAGGAGCAGACGGTCTCGAGCTGAACTTCGGCTGTCCCCACGGCATGTGCGAGCGCGGCATGGGCTCGGCGGTCGGTCAGGAGCCCAAGGTCAACGAGCGCATCACGGGTTGGGTCACGTCGTATGCGAAGATTCCGGTGCTGGTGAAGTTGACGCCAAACGTCAGCGACATCGTGCCGCACGGTCTGGCAGCCCAGCGCGGCGGTGCCCAGGGTGTGTCTTTGATCAATACGATCAAGAGCATCATCGGCGTCGACGTCGACAAGTTCGTGCTCTATCCGACGGTGGGCGACAAGTCGACGAACGGGGGCTACTGCGGCGCGGCGGTCAAGCCCATCGCGTTGCACATGGTCGGGGCCTTATCGCGTGATCCGCGGTTCAGTCTGCCGATCAGCGGCATTGGCGGCGTGGCCAACTGGCGCGATGCGGTCGAGTTCATGCTCCTTGGCGCGTCCAGCGTGCAGGTGTGCACCGAGGTGATGCTCAAGGGGTATCGCATCGTCGAGGACATGATCGAGGGCTTGTCGGAGTATATGATCCGGCACAATTTCGAGACGTTGGAGGATTTTCGCGGCAAGGCCGTGGCGTCCTACTCCGAGTGGGGCGAGCTGAACGTCAACTTCGAGCAGGTGGCCAAGATCGACGCCAGCAAGTGCATCGGGTGCTACGACTGCGTGGCTGCTTGTCGCGACGGGGCGCATCAGTGCATCGAGCCGGCCGCCGTGGGGGCTCCGCGGGTTCCGGTCATCGACGAGAGCGAGTGCGTTGGTTGCAACCTTTGCGAGATCGTTTGTCCGGTGCAGGACTGCATCACGATGGTCGAGGTCGACAACGGGTATGCGCCCGCCAGTTGGAACGAGCATGTGTATCAGGGGGCGGCGGTTCGCTTTAAGAAGGGGTCGCATTAGGGGGGGGGGCGTTGGCGGGGGGCTGGTGATTAGTCACGTCTTCCTCGCGTCTGCGACCGGCAGGTCTGGTCGAAACGCGTGGACCTGACGACGGGATCGCGCCTCACCCCGTCGCTTCGCGCCACCCCTATGAGTGTTAGCGCGGCAGTCGG
>CAYURO010000022.1:0-76740 GCA_964447285.1 uncultured Enterobacteriaceae bacterium
GGGTGGATCAGTTTCAGAGCGATGAGGTGGATCAGTTTCAGAGCGCTGTTGACACAAGCATCACACGGTGCGGTTCCAGCAAGCCTTGAAGGACTTCATGAAGTGCGACTTCCACCCGTACGTCACGGTCTTCTGTGAGAACCTGGCGACAGACGAGAAGTACACCAGGAAGTTTCCGTATTTTTTTGAGCCGGGTCACTTCTTCCTGTGGCAGGGCTATGACTTGGACCTTCTGGGCGAGTTCCTGCGAAGTCGCTGCTCGGCGTGGCTTGATCCTTAGTGACGGGAACAGACCGTCGCGCAACTGCCGGAGATCCCGCGCTCGTGCCGACCGCACCGAGCACACACTTGTTGACGGCGGCCAAACGACCTCCAGCGAGCCACGGACACCGTCCTTTGCGAGAGTCCGACATCCTGCACCCGGGGGCTGAGTCGATTCTGCAGCTCATTGCAATGCAATCGTAGATAAACGATCGCATCCGACGCTACGCTCCGGTCCAGGAAGGAGGCCGCAGCGATGACACAGCCCGCGCACAAGACCACAAAGACCCGCACAATCGCCTACATCCGCGTCTCCACCGACAAGCAGGCCGAGCACGGCGTCAGCCTGGAGGCGCAGCGCGCCAAGCTGGAGGCCTACGCCTCGCTCTACGAACTCGACCTCGTGGCCGTCGAAGTGGACGCCGGCGTCAGCGCCAAGACCCTGGACCGCCCGGCCCTGCAACGAGCGCTCGCTGCCTTGCGTGCCGGGGAGGCTGACGCCGTGCTGGTCGTGAAGCTGGACCGCCTGACCCGAAGCGTGCGCGACCTTGGCGACTTGGTGGAGCGCTACTTCGCGGTCGGCAAGTGGGCGCTGCTCAGCGTCGGCGAGCAGATCGACACCCGCAGCGCTGCGGGTCGGCTCGTGCTGAACGTGCTCGCCAGCGTGGCGCAGTGGGAGCGAGAGGCCACCGGCGAGCGCACCTCGGCAGCCCTGCGCCACAAGGCCGCAGTGGGCGAGTTCACCGGGGGCGGGGTGCCCTACGGTCGCCGCCTGGCACCTGACGGCGTGAACCTTGAGGCCGAGCCCGCAGAAGCGGCGGTGCTGGCTGCGGCGCGGAAACTGCGCACAGCCGGCATGAGCCTGCGGAGCGTCGCCGCTGAACTGGACCGCCGCGGATTCCGCTCCCGCGCGGGGCAGGTCTTCCAAGCCCCGCAGATCGCACGGATGGTTGCATGAGGCCACCGCCACGCCCGCCGCGCAAACGCCCGCCACAGGGGCAGCCAGACGCCTTGCCGGCGGTTCTGGACCTGCCCCGCGCCCGCAATGCGTTCACCCGCTTGAACGAACTCGCGGCCGAGCACCCGTACCTGCTCGGCCCAACCGGCCCAGACAACATCGGCGGCTGGATAGCCGCCCTGGAGGAAGATGCCATGGAACACGATGCCCAGTTCGCGCTCCGCCTGCCGGCGAGCGTCATCGAGAGGCTGGACGCGCTGGCCGAACGGCTGCGCCAGGAGCGCCCCGGCCTGCGCATGAGCAGAGCGGACGTCACGAGGATGCTCATCCTCGAAGGACTCGCGCGCTCAGATCAAGAAGAGGCTGCAACGGCGAGAGCTGCGCAAGGCGATGCATCTGTTGTGGAAAGTGTGCGAACGAGCAAAGCCTTGCTGGCCGCTCAGCAGCGATTTCGGGCCCCGAAGACAGAAAGTCTGCCCAATCCCGCAACGCTGAAGCCCCCGGCCCCGTAGCTCCAGGCAAGGGGGCCAACTTCAGGCCCATGGGAGCATCCGATGACGACGGTTCAAGTCGAGCGCCACGTGGCGCGGTTGTGGAAGGTCGGTGACGTGGCCGAGTACCTCGGCGTCAGCAAGTCCTGGGTCTACAAGGCGGCCGAAAGCAAGGAGCTGCCGGTGCGGCGCCTTGGAGCGCTGCTTCGCTTCGACCCGGAAGCAATCCAAGCGTACGCCGCGGGTCTGCCCGGGGTAGCCCGGCGTGTCGTGGTGCCGCTGCCGACGAAGTTCAACGCGCGTCGGCCAAGGTGAGGTCAAGATGGCAAGGAAGACGAAGGGGAAGATGCCCGAGGGCGTGCGCCGCCTGCCGAACGGCAAGCTGAGCGTTCGGTGGGTCGACGAGAAGGGGCTGCGCCGCGAGTTGACGACCGAGGCGCAGACGCTTGCCGAGGCGTCTCGCATCCGGCGCGCACTCCTGGACCGCAAGATGCACGTCGAGCAAGGGCTGGAACTGCCCCTGGAGCAGGCCAACTGGACCGTCGGCGAGATGATGGAATGGTGGCTGGAGACCTACTCGGCGCCCATGCCCTCGCACACGCGCAACCTCGCCCACGTGCACAAGCACATCCTTGGCACGTCACTTGCTGCCCTGCCGGTGCGGCTGTGCACCACCGGCCGCGTCGAGGAGTACCTGCAAGGCAAGCTGGCGAACGGCAAGGCACCCGGCGTGGGGCTCGCGCCGGCGACCGTCAACCAGACGCGCGGCTTCCTTCAGGCGGCCATCAACAAGGCGACCGTCGCCGGGAAGTTCATCGGGGCCAACCCGGTGAAGCTGGTGAAGCGAAAGCCGGTGCCGGAGGTCGAGCGGCCTATCCTCTTCGAGAATGAGATCCCCGCCATGCTGGAGGCCCTGGACGACAAGTGGCGGCCCCTGTTCGCGACCGCGGTCTACACCGGAATGCGCAAGGGTGAACTCCTTGGACTGCAACGGCAGGACGTGGACCTGGCCAACCGCGCCATCATCGTTCGACGGTCGCACGGCCGAAACACGACCAAGTCCGGCAAGCACGCGCGCATCCCGGTCCACGTCCACCTCGTGCCGTATCTGCAAGCCGCACTGGATGCCGCCCCCGGCCGCTGTGTGTTCCCGGCCGCCGGGGGCGACCGGATGCGCGAGGACGTGCACCTGGAGGAAGTGCTTCGCAGGGCGCTCGCACGGGCCGGCATCGTCGAGGGCTACTCGCACGTTTGTCGCGCCTGCAAGCACGCCGGCCTCGACAAGCCGGTAGAGGCGCCTGACGCGGCGCCGCGCTACTGCGAGGCCCACAAGCGGCCGCGCAAGCGCTGGCCAGTCGCCCAGCCTCGCCCGATGAGGTTCCACGACCTGCGCCACACGTACGGGTCGAACCTCGCGCAGTCCGGCGTATCGATGCCGGTCCTGACCTGCCTCATGCGGCACAGCAACCCGCAGATGACCATGGGGACCTACGTGCACATGCAGCACGGCTTCATGCAATCGCAGGTCGACCGGCTCAACTTCGGCGGCAAGCCGGCCGAGGTGGACGTCGCCGCCATGGCGGTCCCGCGTGCGGTCGGCGCCGACGTGTCGCCCGCATGGCCGCCGGACGACGACGACCCCGGTCCCGGCACGCCATCCCCGCTCCATCCCCGCCGCCCCTGCCAAGGGGAGACAAACCGTGCCATCGGATGGAGCGCGCGCCCAACGCAAGGCGAAGGAATGACAACGGATGCCACGGCTGCGGGCTCCCTGCTCACCTCCCCGCACGCCCCTCATAACCCGAAGGTCGTAGGTTCAAATCCTACCCCCGCGACTCCAAGAAAGCCCGGTACTTACGTCATGCGTAGGTGCCGGGCTTTTGGCGTTCTGTGACCCCTTCCGTGACCAACGAGCTGTCGAGCGACGTGTCGCGGTTGAGCGCACGGCCCCCTCGCCCCAAAGCCCCGGCCTGCGAAACTGTTGCTTCGTGCTCCATGCGGTTGGCGCTGTCTTGGATCGAGGCGTCCGCAAGGATTGTCGTCAGGCCAACTTGTGCGGAATCAAGGCCTCGGAGACGAAGGTCTCGGCGGGGAAGAGACATCGTTCTCCAACGACTGGGAGCAGCCCGGCGAGCGACACCATCGCCGCCACGGGCCTGACTCTGGGCCCGGCGCGAATCCCTGCTTCGTGAGCGCACCCCCGAAGTCGGCGTCGCTTCGCCCAACGACCACCCACTGCGTTTGTTCCAAGAGCTTGCGGCCGTCAGCACTGAGCGGCCGGCCCTGTCGCAGATCGCCAGCGGTCGCCTGCCAGACACCCCAAGCCTCGATGGCCGCGGGCGAATAGGCGGCGCGTGACAGGATCGGGCGGCCGAGCTCCGGAATCAGATCGCGGTAGTTGCGCGATGGGTCGATGAGGCCCGGCGTTGGGGCTGCAGTTCGGACGAGCTCGACTAGACCAGTTGCCTCAGCGACCGAGACGCTGCGCAGTCCGAGACGCGGGTAGAGCGTCGCGTAAGCGAGGCCCGTGCCTGCCTGAAGCGCGAGGACGAGCGCCCACGCGTAGCGCGTTCGACCTTGCCGGGCAAGTCGCTCAAGCAGTGCGCCGCCGACGATGGGGACCTGGACGAGCGCCATTCCGAGCAGTGGCCACCACTCGTTGCGGTGGTTGCGTCGCGCCGGGTCCGCTTCCTCGAACACAAGCGCGAACAGGATCGAGCCGCCCAAGGCGAGGCCGGTCGTCTCCCAGCCATCGACGCGCCCTTCGCGCAGCCGCGACGCCAGCCGCGTGGCTGCGTCCACCCACAGAGGCGCTGTGATAGCGACCATACCGACGACACCGAGCATTGTTGCCGTGACGTCGTGCGGCGCAATCTGCCATGCCGCCCCTGCAGGCAGGTTCTGCAGCCAGCCGGGCATCGCCAAAAGGACGAGGCCGGGTGCCAACGCACCGGCCCATACGATGAAGCCTCGACCATCCCGACGGGCCGCCAAGACGATGAGGATTGCCGGACCCAGCATCGCCAGCAGCGAGGGTTTGGCGAGGGCGCTCGCCCCGAGCAGAGCACCCGACCAAGCCATCAGGCGCGGCGAGCCCGACAGCCAAGCGCGCTGCGCCCAGCCGAGTCCGGCCATCGCGAGCACGACCCCAAGCGCCTGCGTCAGGTTGTGGTAAGTCGACGCCCCGGCGAGACCGCCCCGGTAGGCATTGGCGACCGCAAGTGCGACCCCTCTGACATCCCCCGACAGCGCCGCTTCCGCGCCGGGAATGAGACAGGCTAGTCCTCCCCACACCAACGCCAACCCACCCAGCGCGGTCGCGTGAAGTCGGCGCGCACCGAACGCAAGCGCGACATCTCGCGTCGTCAATGCCAACAGGAGCACCAGCAGCAGGCCAAGTCCGCGTGCGACGGCGGCGGACGGAAGCCGTGTCAAGTCGAGGGCGACTGCCACCAGTACGGCCAGGCCTGTGTGGGTTGGCGGCGCGAATGGCGCTCCGACTGCGCCGCTCGACTCAACGAGCGGCAGACCGTGGTCGCGCAACAACTCGGCGTTCAGCAGGTGCCACGCGTGGTCGCCGAACGCGTCATTGTACCAGATGTTTTCGCCGATTCGGGCGCCTTCGAGCCCATGGACCCACAGGCCGAGCACGCAGGCCGCGACGACCATCAGCCCGTCGGCCCGGGTCCAGCTCAGGACAGGGAACTTGCGGGCGCGCAGGTGACCGACGACCGCAAGCGCGACCAGCCCCACGCCGGTGGCCAACGTGCCAACTTGCGTGAATGCTGCAAGTGTGGCGAGCAGTGAGGTGACGGCCACGCCGAGAACGAGCCGACGTCCCAGGCGCCCGGGGCCATCGGGCACGTCGAGGCAGCCTGGAGGCTCCAAGGCGGCTCCGGCGCGCTCCAACACCACGCAGAGTGCGATGAGACCCAGACCCGTCCACCACGGACTGCCGACCCCGAGGGCCAGAGCCACCCCGACGAGAGCGACGACGCCTATCCAAGCCTGCTGGCCCACCCGTCCCCTCCAAACAGGAGCCCGCTCGCACTCGAGCCGACTCCGGTGCCAAAGCTTAGGGCCAGGAGGGCGGCAAGTCGATGCGCGCAGCCGGAGTCACCGTGTCCGGAGCGGCGCAACGACATGTCGGTCGGCCGGGTCCCCGGTCAGTCGGTCTGGCGCAGTGCGCTGGACTGGACTGTGCCAAATCTGCCCTTGAGTCGCAGGATCGGACCCTCAAACCACCTGTAGGACAAGGTAGCCACCGTCAGGGTCGACCCGAACGCAAAGACATAGACAAGCAAGCGGGTGGTGCTCACACCGGCCCCGGGCAGCACGGCTCGCACAGTATGGAACGCAACTGCGACGAGAAATGCGTGGTACATGTACACGCCGTAAGAAACCTGGCCGAAGCGGCGCAGCCACTTCCATTCGAGTCTAAGCAAGCTTCGGGGGTTGCCGGCCAGGTTTTGAATCAAGATCGCGTAGAGGACGGGCAGACAAGCCGTTGCAAGGGGAATTTCCGGTCCTGAGTAGCCGAGCAGGAAGACCATCATTCCCAGCATAGCGACTTGCACCGGCAGACTGTGGGCGAATGCGAGATAACGCTGCCAGCCGTAGAACCAAGCGCACGCAGCCAGCCCTCCGATCGCCATGTTCTCAAAAGGTTGCGCTGCAATCGCGACAGCTACCCGGCCGAGCGGTGAACCCAGATCGACGTGCAGGAACCGTGTGGCGAAGTAGAGACCGAAGTGGATACCGGGAAACACCAGGAAGCTGCACAGAATCATCACAACAGGGCGTCGCGCCGCACGCATGAGCAAGGGCCAAGTGAGGTAGAACTGTTCTTCGACCCCGATGGACCATGTCACCGAGATGTGCGGCACGACCCCGTACCCAGTCAGAACGACATTGGGCAGGATAAGCAAGAAGAACGCGGTCACAGGCCAGCGGTGCGCTTCGAGCATCGCGTAGGCGCCCGGTGGCGCAAGAGATGGAAAACAGGGCAACAGCCACAGGCCAGCGGCAACGACAGCGAAGTACAACGGCCAGATCCGCAGCACGCGCCTCACGTAGAACTTCGACACCGACACCGTGCCGGTGCCTTCGCGCTCGACAAGCAGCAGGTACGTGATCAGGTAACCGCTCAGGACGAAGAACAGCTTGACGGCTTCGGGGCCTATTCGCCGGACGAACGGCGTGTTCCAGTGAAGCCCGAGGCCACTCTCGAGCAGGACCTGCTCGATGTGGTGGACGACGACCCCGCTGGCTGCGATGAAGCGTAGACCGTCGAGACCCGGAAAGTAGGCGGAACGGCGCGCGATGGGGAGCTTGTCCGAGTCGGCTTGAGTTGCGGCAAGCTGCGTCAAGTGGCGAGCCTCTGAACAGAGAATTCGTTCGGAGCGGGTGTGGAGCCCCGACTCAGCATCGTATCGGCGGAACTGGGACGGTGCAACGTAGACGCCCGCTGAGAGACTTGTCCCCCCCCCCTCGCCCCAAAACCCCGGCCTGGGGGTGTCAGAGCGAAAGGGCATGTCTCGAGGCAGTGCTGCGGTTTCTGTGGGGTTGACCTCGACGGGTCAGAATGCCGACTCGCCCGTGACGGCGCGGCCGATGACCAGCGTGTGGATCTCGTCGGTGCCTTCGTAGGTGAAGGTGCTCTCGAGGTTGAGCATGTGGCGAATCACGCCGTAATCCACCGTGATGCCGTTGGCGCCCATCAGCGCGCGGGACTGCCGGGCGATGTCGAGCGCGATTCGGCAGTTGTTGCGCTTGAGCACGCTCGTTTGCACCGACGAAAGCTTGCCTGCGTCCTTCAGCCGACCGTAGTGCAGCGACAGCACCGAACCCTTCACGATCTCGGACGCCATCTCGGCCAGACGCGCCTGCAGCAGCTGCTTGGACCCGATCGGTACGCCGAACTGCTTGCGGTCCAGGCTGTATTGCCGCGCGCGATCGAAGCAGTCCCGCGCCGCCCCCAGCACGCCGAATGCCACGCCGAAGCGCGCGTTGTCCAGACAGCCCAGCGGCGCCGCGATGCCCATGCCCTGCGGCAGCCGACTCGACTCGGGCAGACGCACGGCGTCCAGGTTCAGCGAACCGGTAAACGACGCCCGCATCGACATCTTGTGTGGGATGTCGTGAGCGGAGAACCCGCGCGTGCCCTTCTCGACGATGAAGCCCATGACGCGCCCGCCGTCGCCCTCGCGTGCCCAGACGATGGCCACGTCGGCGATTTGGGCGTTGGTGATCCACATCTTCTCGCCCGTGATGACCCAGTCCGAGCCGTCGCGGACTGCGCGGGTGGTCATGCCCGCCGGGTTGCTGCCGTGCTCTGGCTCGGTCAGGCCGAAGCAGCCGATCTTCTTGCCTGCGGCCATCTGCGGCAGCCAGTGTTGCTTCTGCTCCTCGCTGCCGTACTTCCAGATGGCGTACATGGCAAGGCTGGTCTGCACCGACACGAACGACCGCAGGCCCGAGTCGCAGCGCTCGACTTCCATGCACGCAAGGCCGTACGCGACGTTGCTGATGCCGGCGCAGCCGTAGCCTTCCAGATTGGCGCCCAGCAGGCCCATGTCGGCCAGCTCGGGGATCAGCTCAGACGGAAAGCGACCCGCCTCGAAGTCCGCGCCGATGCGAGGGATCGCCCGCTGGTCGACGAAGCGGCCAACGGTCGAACGGACGGTGGCTTCCTCTTCGGTCAGAAGGTCTTGCCAGCCAATCAGGGTGTCGAGGTCCATGGGATGCATGTGGTGAATTCTCCTTGAATGGGAAGCCGTTCGCCGGGGTTCTTGCTAGGCAGCTCTCGCCCGTCCCGCCGCCAGCAGCTCGAGTCTGCCCTTGCGTTCCAGCTGCTCACATCGGTACGCGCCCAGCAGCGCCGCGCCAATCGCGCCTGCCAAAATGCTCTGTGGATGGTTGCGGACGTCGAGGTGGGCGCCTTTGCCCTCTGCCAGCGTCTCGCGCAGCGCGGCGACCAGCCCTTCGTCGCACGAGAGGCCGCCGGTCAACAGCACCACTTCCTCAGAGCCCACGCCGCGGATCAGCCGCGCCAGACGCCCCGCAATCGACAGGTGGATGCCCTTGAGGATGTCGGCGGTCGAGATACCACGGCTGACCATGTTGATGACGTCGGTCTCTGCCAACACCGCGCAGATGCTCGAGACCTGCTCGGGCGTTTGGGCTGTGCGGGAGAGTGCCCCCACGTCCTCCAGCGGGACGCCCAGGTAGCGCGAGATGTTCTCGACGAACTGGCCGCTGCCGCTGGCGCACTGGCCGGTCATCTTGTGGCCCAGCACCTTGCCCCGGTCGTCGATGCGCAGCGCGCGGGCGTGCAGCGCGCCGGAGTCGAGCACCGCGCGGGCCTGCGGCTCGAGAAACAGCGCGCCGCGGGCGTGCGACGTCATGCTGTAGAAGTGCCCGGTGTGAAAGCCCACCGCATCGCCGTCGCCGGTCGAGGCCACGTAGTCGAAGTCCTGCGTCTGCAGGCCCAGCTTCTCGCAGCCCTCGCGGAAGGCCGCCTCGGCGACGTCGGCGGGGTTGCGGCGGCGAATGCGCTGCACGACGGTCGTCAAGAGCTCGGCATGGTCGCCGGCCGTGCTGCGGCAGATGGCCACCTTGATCGAGCTAGAACCGGCGTCGATGCCGGCGGTGAGATGGCGGGGCTGGGTCATGGCAACGGTTCCTCCAGATCGGATGCAGACTTGCGTAGGGTGGCGGTCAGGCGGCGGCGGCATAGGCGGGCAGCAGCAGCGGCTTGCCGGCACGCAGGTCGTCGAGGGCAAACATCGCGGCCCCCAGCGCTCCCATGTAGATCGAGTCGGGATGGATGTTCAGCTTGACGTCGGGACCGTAGTTCTCGGCCACCAGCTCGCCCAACATCTTGGTCGCCATCGGGTTTTTGCAGACGCCGCCGGTAAAGGTGAACTCGGTGATGACCCCGCCTGAGCGGGCCAGCAGCGACATCGCCCGCAGCAGGATCGCCCGGTGCAGACCCGCCAGAATGTCCTCGCGCTTCTGGCCCAGCGCCAAACGCTCGCGCAGCTCGGCTCCCGCGAACACGGTGCAGGTCGAGTTGACGCGCACCACCCGGGTGGCCTTCAGCGCAAGCGGCCCCAGCTCGTGCAGGCCAAGGTTCAATTCGTCCGCAATGTAGCCCAGATAGCGCCCACAACCAGCGGCACACCGGTCGTTCATCTGAAACGACGTGACCACGCCCTTGTCGTCCACCTGAATCGCCTTGGTGTCCTGACCGCCGATGTCCAGCACGCTGCGGGTGCCGGGGAAGATGCGGTGGGCGCCGCGGCCGTGGCAAAGGATCTCGCTGCGCACCGCGTCTTTGGGAAAGGGCAGCGTCTGGCGACCGTAGCCGGTGCCCGCAAAGGCCACTTCCTCCAGCGGTTCGGTCGCTGCGTGCAGGGCCGCCGCGTCGAGGACCCGGCGGACATCGACCCACACGCCCCGCGCTGCCGCCACCCGCTCGACAGCGCCGGGCAAGAGTGCTTTGTAGTCGCGCGATTGCACGCGCGTCTCGACGTCCAGAATCGCCCGGTCGAACAGCCCCACGACGCGCTCGAACGGAACATCGCGGCCGGTGCACACCCGCTCGGCCCCCGCCACGAACGCGGCACCCGCAAGGTCGCGGAAGAAATCGCTGCGTCGCCGGCCACCCAGGAACGCTTCGGGAGCGGTCGCCCGCATCTCGTCCAGCACCTCGTGCACCGCCGGCTCGGCCTTGCCGCGGGTCACGGCGTCGGGCCAGGTGCGCATCAGGTCGACCACGCGCTCTTCCAGATAGCCCAGCTCGTCCAGGTACAGCTCGAGCCGAAAGGCGTTTTGCAGGTCTTCGATCAGCCCACGGGCCGCCTCACCCGTCGCTTCAGGCACGTTGGCCAGGTCCCGTTCCAGCAGGCTGAAGCGCGCCGCCGTCAGCGCCTCGTCACGGGCCACCGTCGCTGCCACCGCGTAATTGCTGCGCGAATTGGTGATGCCCTTGCCGACGATCTCGCCCGACTCGTCGAGCAGAACAGCTTTGGTGGTGGTCGAACCCAGGTCGATGCCGACGATGCACTTCATGCGTATGTTCCCCTTTCGCTGCCCGGTGTTGGACGGTCCGCTCGCATCAACTCAGCCTGCCGCCCGCAGGCGCCGCGCATCGATCATCTGGAAGTAGCTCTGCAGCCGGTTCTCGACGTTGGCCTTGCCGAAGTAGCGCGGGTCGACGAGGTCGGACTCGACGAAGCCACCAGGGATGCCGGTGCGCTTCTCCAGCTCGCGCAGCATCAGCAGCTGGCCGGCCGAGAACGAGTTGCACGACTTGACGCTGTGGACCAGGAAGCCGTCGGCCTTGTAGTCGCGGATGTACTTTTCCAGCAGGTCGATGCGGCTGGGCAGGCCCAGGTTCGTGTAGCAGCCCATGCAGTAGTCGGCCATCGTCTCCAGCGGATGACGCGGGTCGTGGCGAAAGCCCTGGTCGTACAGACCGCCGACGCGCGTGTAGGTACTGGCGACGACGACCGCGCCCTCCTTGCTGAACATCCGCCAAAAGTCGTTGAAGCTCGTCCAGTTGGGCGGTCCCTCGACCACCAGACGATAGCGCTGTTCGCCCATCTGGCCGTCCGGCGTGGTCGGGCCTTCGTTGCGGGCCATGCGCGCCTCGACCTCCTGCCGCAGCTCGCGGTAGTAGGCCGCCGCGTCTTCGGTGCCGCGAAACGACGTGAAGATCGGGCCGATGTAGTAGACGCCGCCAAAGTAGCCGTCGATGGGGGAGGGCGTGTGCTTCGCCGACTCCCACACCGCCACCAGATCGTCCTCAGCTTGGGCCGAAAGGCGCAGCTTCTCGGCCAGCACGTCCAGGTCCAGCTTCTTGCCCGCCAACTTCTCCAGCGCCGGAATCACCTCGTCGCGCAGCTGGTCGACCACGTACTGCCGCATCTCAGGCGTGATGACGCCGTCGGGCTGGTAGGGCACGTGCAGCATCGCGACGGGACACTTGTACTCCTCGCGCAAAATCTCGAACCATTTCAAGAAGGTAAAGCAGCCCGTGTACGACAGCAGCAGCAGGTCCGGCGGTGGGATCTTGGTGCCGGTCGGGCTGATGTTGCCGCTCTTCATCATGCCCAGGTCGCACTTGACGTAGGTGCAGACGTCCTCGGAGTGCCCGGCCTTCTCCGCCTCGGCGATGTACTGCGCGGACTTCTGCCGCATGCCCGACTGCAAAGCGTTGATCTCAGGCAGCACGGGCAGCAGGTCCAGGGCGTCCAGCAGCTCGGTCAGGTTGCCGGGCACAAACGTGTAGACGACCTTGCGACCGGTCTCCGGTGCCTTGTCCAGCAAGTCAAAGTGGTTGGCGATCATGCGCTTCTGGCGCTCTTGGCTCTGATCCTTGGGCGCGGGCCGGGTGGCGACGCCGGGACGCTGGCGAACGGGCAAGGCGGTGCTCATGCGTGTCTCTCCTGCAGGACGGTGCGGACCGAAGCGGTGAACCTCAGACGGCGGCTTCCCAAAGCTTGACCGAGTCGGAGAAGGCGCCCGCCTGCTCGCGAATGACTTGGAATTGTGCGGTGTTCTCAGAGAACTTGAAGCTTGTGTGCGGCACGCCCGCGCGGTCCAGCGCTGCCTCGATCATCGGCTGGTCCAGCAGCGCCGGGTCGCAGAAGGACGCGGCCGCGAACACCACACCGTCGGCCTCTGCTTCGCGCACTTTTCGCAGCAGCGCAGCGCCTTTCTCGGCCTGGTCGATGTACCGCGAGGCCGTGGCCGACCCGTTCACCGTGAAGGCCCGTGCCAACGCCGTGATCGGGTCCAGCGCGCCGACGTCGATGGGCGCTTCCAGATACCGCAGGCCCAGCTGCAGGTCGTCGTCGACGATGTCGCAACCGGCCCTTTCCAGCGTGCGGATCAGGTCCAGCGGCGGCTGCTCGCAGAACGCGCCGACCACCACCACGCGCACGTTATCCAGCGGCTTTGGCGGGCGCGCTTCGGCCGCAGCGATGTAGGCGTTGACGAGCTGGGTGTGCTCCGCCGCGGGCAATCGCGTGCCCGCGCGCGCGACCAGGTACGCCTCGGACGCCGGCGCCAGCCACGGGGCGCGCCGCCGCAGTGCGTCCAGTCGGGACAGCGACTCGCGCCGGGTGTTCTCGGTCCGCAGCGCCTGACGCAGCACGTCGGGATCCAGCGGCCGCGCGCCGCGTTCGTGCAGCTCGCGCGCCATGCGCCGCAGCTCGGTGGCGTAGAAAGCGGCGCCCAGGGTCGGCGCGAAGTTCTGCGGCAGGTCCAGATAACCCATCCACTTCTGCGGAAACAGGATCTTCCACATGCCGCCCAAGTTGCGGATCACGTCGCACAGGGACGGGAACACCATGCCGTCCAGCACGTCGAGCTGCCCGCCCAGCCCCAGCTCCAGCGTGCTGCGCGGGATGTGGCAGATGTACGACTGGAAGTACGAGTCGCCGCGGATGATCTCGATCTCGTCGCCCCCGCCGAACACGCCGACCGGCAGGCAGCCGATCGCCTCGAACAGCGGCCGCGGCAAGTACACGGGCATCGCACCGATGGCCAGCCCGTCCGGGTTCGCCTGCTTCCACGCCTTCACGCCTGCCAGCGAGTGATCCTCGACCACCACGCGCGCGCGCTCGAGCACTTCCCTGACGGCGGCCTCAGCCTGAACCGGTGTCTGT
The DNA here is from genome assembly GCA_964447285.1 of uncultured Enterobacteriaceae bacterium. GTDB lineage: Bacteria > Myxococcota_A > UBA9042 > UBA9042 > UBA9042 > CAJBNH01. Next base: position 13,389 of record CAYURO010000022.1, read on the forward strand.
AGCGTCTCGCCCACTTGGAACTCCTTGCCTTGACTCAGATCTCGAACAGTGCCGCGGCCCCTTGGCCCACGCCCACACACATCGCGGCAAGGCCCCGCGTGGCCCCGCGCCGCTTCATCTCGTGCACCAGCGTCACGACGATGCGCGCCCCTGAGCACCCCAGCGGATGCCCCAGCGCAATCGCGCCGCCGTTGACGTTCACGCGGTCGGGGTCCATGCCCAGCTCTCGCATGCACGGCAGCGCTTGGGCCGCGAACGCCTCGTTCAGCTCGATCAGGTCGATGTCGCGCAATCGCAACCCTGTACGGGCCATCAGCTTTCTTGTTGCGGGGATCGGCCCCAGACCCATCGTCGACGGGTCCACGCCCGCCGTCGCACCGGGGCCGCACAGCGCCAGAATCGGCAGGCCCAGACGGACCGCCAGCTCGGACTCGACCAGCAGCAGGGCCGCCGCGCCGTCGTTGATGCCGGCCGAATTGCCGGCCGTCACGGTGCCCAGACCATCGGAGGCAAATGCGGGCCGCAGCTTGGCCAGCTGCTCAGGCGTCGTGTCGGGTCGTGGATGCTCGTCGGTGGCCACCACCAGCGCCGGACCGCGGTCCTGCGGCACCTCGATGGGGACCAGCTCGTCGGCGAAACGCAACTCGGTCTGGGCACTTCCGGCCTTGCGCTGCGAACCCAGCGCGAACTCGTCCTGCTCTTGCCGCGTCAGCCCGTACTGGCGCGCCACCCGCTCTGCCGTCTCGCCCATGCCGATGGGCGGGTGCAGCGCGGCCAGCTTGGGATTCGTGAAGCGCCAGCCGATGGTCGTGTCGTGGATCTCGGCGTGCCGCGACCAGGCGCCGTCGGCCTTGGGCATCACGAACGGCGCTCGCGACATGCTCTCGACGCCGCCAGCCACGATCACGTCGGCGTTGCCGGTCTCGATCTGGCGGGCGGCGATCTGGATCGCTTCCAACCCCGACGCGCACAGGCGATTGACCGTCGCGCCGGCCACCGTCACGGGATAACCCGCCAGCAGCAAAGCCATTCTCGCGACGTTGCGGTTGTCCTCGCCCGCCTGGTTGGTGCAGCCCAAGTAGACGTCGTCGATCCGCGCGGGGTCGAGACCGGTGCGCTCGACCAGCTTGCGCAGCACGTGAGCCGCCAGGTCATCCGGACGCACCCGCGCAAGGCTTCCCCCGTGGCGCCCGATGGGCGTGCGGACGGCGTCGATGATGGCAGCGCGGCGCATGCGAACTCCCCCTCTCGCTCAGTGGTTGCGCCACTGCACAGGTCGCTTGGCAAGGAAGGCGGCAAGCCCCTCGTTGGCGTCGTGCGTGGCCATCAGCGTGTCCAGATAGAACGCTTCCAGCGCAGGCAACCCCTGCCGCAAAGTCTGTTCGAGCTGCCACCGGCTGGCCCGCTGCGTCAGGCGCAGCGAAGAGGCTGACTTTGCTGCGAGTTGCGTGGATGCCCACCCTTCCGCTGCGGCCGCCGGGTCATCCGCGACGACATCGACCAGACCCAGACGCAGCGCTTCCTCAGCCCCCACGTTGCGGCCCGTCAGGATCACCTCGTCGGCCACCGCCTGACCGCAGCGCGCCGGCAGCACCAGCGACGCGACGGGCGGCAGGACGCCCAGCTGAATCTCGGGCTGGGCAAACACCGCGTCGGGCGAGCAGAACACGCGACTGCAGAAGGTTGCGAGTTCCATGCCGCCGCCCAGACACCGGCCTCGCACCACGGCGGCGGTCGGCAGCGACAGGTCCAGCAGCTTGAGGAACAGGCCGTGGAACGACGCAAGCATCCCCCGCGCGCGCGCGCCCACGTGTTCCTCGACGCTGGCGCCGAAGCTGAAGTGCGGCCCCTCACCCGTGAAGACCAGCAACTTCAGCTCGGGCCTGGACTTGCAGTCGTCCAACACCGCGTGCAGCTCGGCCATCATCGCGGCGTCGAGCACGTTGGCCTTGGGCGCATTCAGGACGACGCGCAAGCCGGTGCCGTCCAGGATGGGCTCGACCCGAATCCTCGCGTCAGGCATCGCGCACCGCCTTGTACTGCGGCGAGACATCGCGGATCAGCTGGTCGGACCACGGCTCGGCCTGCGCCAGACGCTGCCGCAGCGCGATGAAGTCGACCTCACGGTCGTTCTTGGGGCCGTCGTTGAACGCCTGGAAGCCAGCCTTGGCCTCGGTCATCATGTTCAGGCCTAGCCAATGGCGGCTGGTCTCCGAATTCCGCTGCCACCACTCCAACTTGACCTTGCGCATCGCCTGCAGCGTCATCATCGTGCAGTTGGGAAACGTCAGCAGCAGCTGGCCGCACAGCCGCTCGACCGTCGCATCCAGCCCCGACAGGTCGACCACGCCGCGCGCCTGCAGGGCCTTGCCCGCCTCCAGCGCTTCCCCAGTCTTCATCTGGCCATAGACGACCCGGCCCATGTCGTCGAGGTACCGATCGGTGACGACCAGCGGGTTGGGCACCCACTGACCGTCGACCTTCAGCGCCGCGACGAAATCATGGATCAGGCCCGCATTCTTGGCCTGGTAGGCGGTCCAGCTCTCGCACAACGTGCCGCTCCACATCGCGCGCTCGATGCCGACGTAAAGGGGCAGGAAGTCGGTGGCACCGCCGATGGGGGCCGAACCGTGCTTGGGGCCTGCCTGTCCGAAACGCGCGAGGTCCGACGCGACGGTCAGGTCGCACGCCATGCCGATCTCCTGACCGCCGCCGATGCGCATGCCGTTGACGCGGCAGATGACCGGCTTGTCCGCCAGCAGGATGGCCGTGACCATGTCGTTGAACAGGCGCATGTACTGCTGGTACTCGGGCGGATTTCCAGCGTAGTACTCTGCGTATTCCTTGGTGTTTCCTCCCGTACAGAACGCCTTGTCGCCGACCGCTGTGAACACGATGGCGTTGACCGACCGCTCGTTGCTGGCGCGGCGGAAGGCCAGAATCACCGCCTTGATCATCTCGGTGGTGTACGAGTTGAATTGCTTGGGATTGTTCAGCCAGATCCAGGCGTTGTGCAGGCCGTCGACGACCTTGCCGTCGGGTGTACGGGCCGGCCGCAGCTCGTAGATGACGCCCTCGCACTCGGGCATCGGGGCCAGGTCGTGGTTCTTCAACATGGGGGTCTCCTCGTCCTCTCGTACGGGCAGGGACAGGCTTCCATGCCTGTCCATCCACCGATTTGCCTAGCGCGCGTTCTCGAGAATCACGGCGATCCCCTGACCGCCGCCGATGCACATGGTCACCAGACCGTAACGCTCGCCTGCACGGCGCAAGGCGTACGCGCAGGTCGCGGTCAGGATGGCGCCGGTCGCACCCAGTGGATGGCCAAGCGCGATGGCGTTGCCCATCGGATTGACCTTTTCGGGGTCGATGCCCATGTCGGCGAAGTCGCGCATGCACGCCAACGCCTGTGGGGCGAACGCTTCGTTGATCTCGACGCGATCGATGTCTGAGCCGACGATTCCCGCGCGGCGCAAGGCCTCTCGCGTCGCCGGTACCGGACCCCAGCCCATGATCCGCGGGTCACAGCCCGACACCGCCACCGCACGCACATACGCCAACGGCTTGAGGCCCTGTGCCTGCGCATCGCGTTCCCGACCGATGACCAGGGCCGCCGCACCGTCGACCACCGCGCTGGCGTTGCCCGCCGTGATCACGCCGCCCGCCTCGAATGCTGCCGAGAGACGCGCCATCGACTCCATCGACGCGTCTTCCAGGACGTGCGTGTCGTACTTCACCGTCAGCGGGTCCGCCGCGCCGTCGCGCCGCACGACCACGGGCTCGATCTCCTCGTCGAACCAGCCAGCATCGCGCGCCGCCTTGGCATTCTTGTGCGAGCGCAGGCCAAAGGCGTCGCACTCGTCGCGCGTGATGCCATAGCGACGCGCCAGCTCTTCGGCCGTGTTGGCCATCGACAGCTTGGCGCTCGGGTCGTACAGGCTCGACAGCAGCATGTCTTGCAGGTGCGCTCCGGCGGGCAGCTGCGCGACGTCGATAGGGCCGTACTTCTGAGACGTTCCGCCCACCTTACGGCCGCGGTAGTCGTACAGGCAGAAGGGGTACTGCATGCTCTCGGCGCCGCCCACCACCACGAACGGCCGCCGCTCGTCGTGCCGCAGTCCGGCGAGGATCAGCTCCATGCCGACCGCCAGCGCCTCAGCGCCGCTGCCGCAGATGCGCGCCACCGTCAGCGCCGGCACGTCGTCGGGCAGCCCGGATCGCCAGCGCATCCCCTGCGCGCCGTAAATCGAGTCCCGGTGGCTGTGCTGCGCCATGCCCATGATGACGTGGCCGATCTGCCCCGGGTCGACCGGCGTGTGGTCCAACGTGGCCTTGATCGCCATGCCGCCCAGATGCGTTGCGGAAAAGCGAGAGAACAGACCGGGTTCGTCGCGGTTGTGCAGGATATCGGCGCGCGGCAGGCGCCGGGCTCCGTCCAAAATGACGATGGGTTCGTGGTGCATCAGGTCCCCATGGGCGAAAAGTCGTGTGGCCGTGCGGTCCTACTCGTGCAGGAAGGCAGCCGGCACGCGCGCGCCGTTCTGCAGGAAGTTCTTCACGCCGATGTCCATGTCGGTGGTCGCGCGGCACCGTCCGAACCCCTGCGTCTCGACGACCAGCCCCTCTGCAAGCGGCAGCGACAGGCCCCGCCGCACCACGTCGACCAGAATCTCGTCGATCGCCAGCGACCGGTGGCCCAGCTCGACCTTGGCCAGCTGCGTCGGGACCGCGATGGGGGCCGGATCGACCGTGCGCAGGGTGACCTCGCCCGCCAGATGGCGCTGCAGCAGGTGAGTGGCTTCGGCCCGGACATCCTTGGCCGGTGCGCCGCGCGCCCACCCCCACGCGCAGGCTTCGGCGGCACCGATGGGCGAGCCGGTGCGCAGCAGCTGCAAGGCGCGCTCGACCCCGATCAGGCGCGGCAGCCGCTGCGTACCGCCGTACCCCGGAATCAGACCCAAATTCACTTCTGGCTGCCCCAGCACCAGTCGGCGCCCGACGACACGCGCGTGGCAGGCCATCGCCAGCTCGCAGCCGCCGCCCAGCACGGGGCCGTCCAGCGCTGCGACGACGGGCTTGGACAACTGCCCAATGCCATTGAGGATCGCGTGTCCCGGGTCGCAATAGCGCTGACAAGCCGCGGGGTCCGGCAGCGCCGCCAGCTCGCCGATGTCGGCGCCAGCCAGGGCGCCGTCGAAGCTGGTCAGGACGATGCCACGCACCGCAGCATCGGCGTCGAGTCCGCGCAAGCACGCCCCGATCTCGGCCAAGGTGCTGGTCGACAAGGCGTTGCGGACCTCAGGGCGGCGGACGGCGACGGTGGCGATGCCGTTGTCGGCGGTGACCACCAAGTGGCGGAAGAAGGTGTGCGGCCGCTTGGCAGCGATGCTCGCAGGCACGTCGAACCCGGCAAAGCGCGCCGCGTAGCGGGTGCAGATGTCGTGCACGTGGTCGGCACCCAACGTCGCGATGACGTCCAACAGCCCGTCGCGGAAGCCCAACGCCATGCGCGTCAGCCAGTTCAGGTCCGACGGGTCGCAGATGCCCTGGTCCGCCACCCACGCGGTTCGCCCCAACAGCACGGCGAGAATACGGTCGCGGATCTCAGCTTCGACTTGCGGCGCGCAGGGTTCGACCGTCCGCCGACCGCCGGGATGCCATGCGTCGTTGCCGCGCTGCGTGAAGATCGGCGGCGGCTGGAACCATGCGCTGCCGGTCGGGGCGTCGCGCATCATCTCCAGGCAATGCACGTTCAGCAGGTTGCCGCGCGTCAGGTCCATCACACGGAACGGTCCGCCGCCGCCCACCGCCTCATCGACCACCTTGTCGACCTGCGAGGGAGCGGCGAGACCTTCGGCGACGATGCGGGCGGCCTCGGCACAGTAGTTCACGAAGATGTCGTCGGCGGCGAAACAGGCGACGTCGGTCGTAACAATCGGAACTTTGCCTAGCTGTTTCAGCGTGTTGAGCATCCGCTCGCCCAGCGCTTCGTCGCCCGAGAGCACGACCTCGATGGGCAGCGCCCGCCAGGCGGGAAAGAACGGATGGTTCACAAAGCAGCGCTCGGGGTGTTTGGCCTCTGCGGCGATCTGTGCGCGCGGGATGCCCGAAGTCGCAAATCCGATCAGGCAGTCGCGGTCCACGATCTCTTCCAGCCGCGCCAGGACCTGCTTCTTGACGCGCAGGTTCTCGGACGCTGCCTCCAGCACGTAACTGCAGCGGGCGAGATCGGCGACGTCGGTGGTGGTGATCAGGTTGTCGAGGAGCCCGTCGCCCTCCTTGACGCCCAGCTTGCCGCGCGCAACCGCCTTGACGACGTAACCCTGGATGCGCGCTCGGCCCTTGCCCAGAGCCGCCGCATCGATGTCCTGCAGCACGACTGAGCCGCCGCCTTTGGCGACTGCGGTCAAGAAGCCGTACGCGAGGTCGGGGCCGATGGACCCGGAACCGATGACGCCGACGTGCATGGGAAGGCCTCCTGACAGGGAGCGGGCGGGGAATGGGCGGGGAACGGGCGAGGGAACGATCGGCGACCAAAACGCGACCGAACGAACGTTCGGTAGGCTAGCGGAGGGGGACGTAGAGTCAATGGGGACATGACGTCTCCGAGCGGGTCGTGACGGAGGCGTGACAAGTTGGGGGGGGGCGTTGCGTCGGTCTTGGCCGACCCGAGCGGCGCTACGGCACCAGAACCGCCCGCTCAGCCAGGCCGCCGTGATGGGCGGCGTCGAGCACTGCGTTGGCCTCTGCCAGCGGGTAGCGCTTGACCAGAGGGGCGACACGCAAGCGACCGTCGGCGATCCACTCCAGAATCTGCGGATACAGCGCCGGGTCACAGCCCCAGTTGCCGCGCACGGTGGCGTCGAAGGCCATCAGGTTCGACAGTCGCACCTCCACCTTGTCCATCGTGAAGCCGACGATCGCCAGATAGGCGCCGTGGTTCAGGGAGTTGAATGCGGTCGCCTGACCTGCGGCGGTACCTGAAGTCTCGAAGATCTTCCACCGCATCGACGGCGCGCCGACCGCCTTGGCCGCCGCGCGGACCGCGTCCTTGACGGCGCGCTCGTCCATGCCGCGCACGTTGATCACCGCCGACGCGCCGAACTCCCGCGCTTGGGCGAGCTTGCCGTCGTCCACATCCAACGCCACCACTTGGGCACCCGCTGCTGCCGCGACCTGAACGCAGTGGATACCGATGCCGCCTGCGCCGACCACCAGCGCGAAGTCCCCGGGCTTCACGGCTGCCCGCTGCACCGACATGAAGGGCGTGCTGACCGCATCGGCGACGACGGAAAGCTGCCACAACTTGTGACGTTCCAAGACCCTGGGTGGCACCGGGCACAGCCAGCGCGCGGGCACGACCACGTGTGTCGCAAAGCCACCGTGACGGTCGTTGCCGGGCATCAGCTGCGACCGGCAGATGGTGGCGTGGCCCGAACGGCAAGGGTCGCACTCGCCGCACGGCAAGACCGCGGGCACAACGACAGGCCGGCCGACGAGCGAATCATCCACACCTGCGCCGACTTGCAGCACGGTGCCTGCGACCTCGTGGCCCAACACCAATGGCAACGCCGCGCGCGTCTTGACGCCCATGTGCAGAAACGAGACGTCGGTGTGGCAGACGCCGCAGCCCGCGACTTGCACCAATGCGTCGCCGGGCGGCAGGTCGCCCACTTCGTAGGACCGCCACTCCAGCGGCACTCCGGGGGCGGTCATCATCCAGCCGCTGACAGTCGTGGGGGACATGGTGACTCCTCAGGTGTGGCGCTGGCGCAGCTCGCGGTGTTGGATCTTGCCGGTCGCGGTGCGCGGCATCTGCGCGTCTTCGATGAACAGGATGCGTTTGGGGCACTTGTAGCCGGCCAGTTGCGGGCGGACGTGGCTGATCAGCTCGGCTTCCGTGGCGGAGGTTCCGGGGCGCAGGACAATGACGCCAGTGACCGCCTCGCCCCACTTGTCGTCCGTCGTGCCGATGACGGCGGCGTCCTTGACCGCCGGGTGCGTGACCAGCAGCTGCTCGACCTCAGAAGGGAAGACCTTCTCGCCGCCCGTGATGATCACATTCGATTTGCGATCCACCAGGTTGTAGTAGCCGTCGGCATCGCGTCGCGCCAGATCGCCGGCCGTGCAGTACGCGCCGTCAAAGGCCGCTGCGGAGGCTTGCGGGTCGTTCCAGTAGCCGTCGAAGGTAGTCGGGGCGCACGAGAAGACCTCGCCGACCTCGCCGTCGGGCACTTCGCGTCGGTCGCCGTCAAGCAGGCGGATGCGGGCACTGCCCACGACCTCGCGGCCGATGCTGCCCAGCTTGGTGAACTGGTCCTCGGGCCTCAGCAAGGTGACGAGACCGGCTTCGGTGGAGCCATACGCCTCAAACAGCACCGAGTTGCGAAACCACTGCATGATCGCCAGCTTGGTCTCACTGCGCGCGGGTGCCGACGAGACCAGCAGCTTGCCGATGCAGGACACGTCGAAGCGTTCACGGGTCTCTGCCGGCAACCCCAGCATCATGATGTAGTGGGTGGGGGTCAGCGACGTGAAGGTGATCCGCTGGGTGGCCAGCGTCTCGAGCATGTGCGCCGGGTCGAAGCTCGCGCGGTCGTAGATGCAGGTGGTGGCGCCCAGCCAGGTGAACACAAAGCCGTAGAACACCGAGTTGACGTGGGCAAGCGGCATGACGCACAAGCCCTTGTCGTTGCGAGAGAATCCGAACTCGATCGCGTTCATCTGCCAGAATTGCGCGTAGCTGCCGTGGCTGCGGATGGCGCCCTTGGGTCGGCCGGTGGTGCCTGACGTGTACATCAGCGTCCAGGTGTCTTCCGGCTGTACCGCAACGGTCGGCTCGGCGTCGCTGGCGCTGGAACACAGGACCTCAAAGTCCAGCCAGCCCGCAATCGGCTCGCTGCCGCCGATACGGACCAGCGCGCCGGAGGCCAGACCCAGCTCGCTGCGGTCGGCATCGATCACCGCACACAACACCGCGTCCACGAACAGGATCTTCGCGCCTGAGTGCTGCACCTGATAGACGACCTCGGGACCGGCGAGGCGAAAGTTCACGGGGACAGCTACCGCGCCGTTCTTGGCGCAGGCGGTGTAAAAGAGCAGCCACTCCAAGCGGTTGAAGGCGTACATCGCCACGCGGTCGCCCTTGCGCACGCCGTGGTCGGTCATCGCATTGGCCAAGCGGCACGCCTGCGCGTTCCAGTCGCGGTACGTCAGACTGCGGGTCAAGTCGCACGCGGCGATCTTGTCCGGGACCAACGCGGCGTGCGAGGCCAGCACTTGGCCGACGTGCAGGACTTTGCTCATGACTCCGCGTCCTTCAGCGTGCCGTCGACGGGCCTGTCGCCTTCGGATCGGGCCCACAACGCGATGCCAAGCGCGCCGATGCCTTGGGCCTGCGGGGGCACGAAGACCGTGGTCTGCAGCTTCTCCTCCAGCAGCGCCACGACGCTGGGATGGAAGCCGACAACGCCGCCCGTGGCGACAACGGGACCCGTGATGCGCTCCATCTCCAGCACGCGCTTCACGACCGACCGGTAGGCGGCGTGTGCCAGATCGGCGGCGCGCTTGCCCTGACGGATGTAGCCAAGCACCTCTGTGCCTGCGAACACAGTGCAGAAGCTGGAGATCTCGAAAAGTTCAGTGTGGGTGGCCTCGAGTGCCGGCAGGCCCTCGATGGGGACGCCCAAGCGCAAGGCGATTTCCTCCAGAAAAGCGCCGGTGCCTGCCGCGCACTTGCGGTTCATCTTGTGCGCGATGCGTCGGCCGTTTGCGTCGATGCGAATGACCTTGGCGTCCTGGCCGCCGATGTCGATCACGGTGAACGGGCCGGGGTGGTGGTGCATCGCGCCGCGTGCGTGGCTGTCGAGCTCGGTACGTGTGCCGTCGACAAAGGGAATCGCGTGCCGCCCGAAGCCGGTGGACCAGATGGTGGCGAGATCGCTGCGGTCGAGGCCAGCGTCTTGCAGCGCCGCCGCCAACGCGCGTTCGGCCGCCCCGACCAGGTCCGCGCCGGTGCGAACCACGCCCGAGCCGACGATCCGGGCGTCGCCATCGACGACGACCGCCTTGGTGTTCCACGAACCGGAGTCGATGCCGGCAAAGTAGCGGCGTGCGTCGTTCATGGCCATTACCCCTGCGCCAGCTGTTCGACGAAGCCCTCGATGCTGGTGTGCGCCTGTTCGTCGGACCAGCAGCGCAAGTCGTTCAGGTCGCCGTCGAGCACCAGCACCGGCACGCCGCCGTCGTCCCGCAGCCGTCGCGGCAACCCAAAGCGGCTGTTCGAGTTGTTGGGGCAGGTCCGCGCATCGTGGAAGACCACGCCGTCCAAGCCGAATTGCTCGACCATGCGTTGCAGGTAGGCTTGCTTGGGGTCCTCGGACCGGGCGATGAAGAGCTCGAGCGACGCCCGCGCCATCGACCGGATCGGGTCCGCAGGGTCCAAGGCGTCGAACACCCAGCTGTTGCAGTAGGTCGAGGCCACGACACTCGTACGCAAGCTCTCGAACAGCTTGGACAACTCTCGCAGGCGGCCCCACACCGGCAAGCCGTCCCAGTAGACGCGGTGCGCCTCGCGCTCGATGCCGCCGACGCCAGCGCGGACGCGGTCAGCCAGCTCATTCACCAAAAGTCCATAGTAGTCACAGGCTTCCGTAGTCCCGCGCAGGACGACCGCGGGCCCCATCTGAATCGTGGCGTCGAAGAAGCCCATCGGTGCCGGGCGGGCGCTGGACAACCCGAGACACTGGCCCCACAGCTCACTGCAGGTCTTGGAGCGCTGCACGGCGGATTCCAACTCCCCAGCTTCCAACCGCTTTCCGGCCACGGCTTCGAGCGGCGGGACCAAGGCCTCGATCTGGCGGGCCACGGCGTCGACCATCACGTCGGTGACCTCACCCACGTCGCGAAACGAGGTGATGCCGATGACGGGCACCTGCCAGACCCGGCCGTAGAACTCGAACCAGTCGCGCACTTCCCTGCACTGGTTGGTGTTGTAGACCAGGACATCGGCGCGCGGGGCGGACTTCAAACCATAGCGTTCAAGCGGGGTTTTGCCCATCAGGTGCGAGCCGATGTCGCTTGTCAGGTACGAGCAGATGTCGGGCGAGTAGCCTTCGGCGTGGGCGCGCGCCATCGTCTCGTTGGCCATGCGACTCGCACCCAGCAGGGCACCGTGGTTCTCGGGGAAGAAGACCTCGAAGCCCAGCGCCCGCAGCAGCTCTACCGGGCCTACGCTGGTGCACCAAGCGACCGGCGCCGTTCGCTCGCGGGCCGCTCGGTCAAGCCCGGTAAAGTGTCCTGCCATCAGGTCTTTCAGGCGGGCGCTGCAGGCAAGCGGCCGGCTCATGCCGCCTCCGCGTTCAGGGCGAGGCTGTCGAGCGCCAGCAGGGCGGCACCGAATGCGGCCGTCGAGGTGGGGTCGGCAAGGACCTGTACCGGGACGCCGGCGCGTTCGCTCAAGGTCGTGATGACCCCGGGAAAGTACTCGCAAACACCGCCGGTCGCGTAGACGGGGGGATTCAGTACGCCGATCTCCATGATGCGGTCGGCGATCGACTGGATGCTGCCGAGTGCGATCTGTTCGACCGTGTCGCCGTTGCGCAGTCGCTCGATGACGTCGACCTCGGCGAACACGGAGCAATAGCTGCCGATCGGCGAGGCGTGGGTGGCGTTCATCGCCAGATCCATCAGCCGGGTCGGGTGCACGCCCAAGTGGCGGGCGGTGAACATCAGGAACGTGCCGATGCCGACCGCGCACTTGCGCACCGCGCGACTGGAGATGACCTTGCCGGCGCCATCCACCCGGATCACTTGCGGATCCCGGCCGCCGATGTCGACCAGCGTCATCGCAGTGCCGATGCGGTGAAAAGCAGCGCGAGCGTGGCACTCGGTCTCCGACAAGCTCAGCGACGCAAGCGGCGCGCACGATGCCGCGAATCCCGTCACGCCGCTGCCCAGCAGGTCGGCCGCCGACACCTTGGCCTCGTCCAGGGCATTGGCGAATGCCTCCTGAATGCAAGCCTGAAAGTAGCCGCGCGTCGGCACGACCGAGATGCCCGCCACCGTCGCGTCCTCTCGCAGCACCACGACCTTGATCGTCTCGGTTCCCGCGTCGATGCCCGCCACATAGCCGCCCGTCACTTTGTTCATGTCACGCCCCCCGTTCCGATGTCACGCCCGCTCGCCCGTTGCGCCTTGCGGTCTCGATGAAGTTGACCAACTGGCTCTGGATCTGGTCCATCGACACCAACCGCAGGTCGTGCGAGTCGGCCTCGATGATCAGCGACGGCTGTGGGCTCTCGCGCCGCAGTCCGTGGCGCACGTTGCTGAGCTCGGGCGCCGTGCGGCCGTCGTGGTAGACGATGGCGTCGGCGGCATAGCGCGTGAATTCGCTGTCCAGAAACCGCAGCTTGTAGGCCCGCGAGCGGTTGGTGAAGGTCGACAGGTAGGTCCGCGCCATGCTCTCGATCGGGTTGTCCGCGTCAAAACCGTCAAGCGCGAAGATGCTGGTGTAGGTCGACCCGACGATGGCCACGCCCTGGTCCAGAAACAGGCGAGCGAGCGGCCGAAGCGCACACCAAATCGGCGGACCTTCCCAGTAGAAGCGGAATCGCTCGTCCGGCACCGCCGCAACCCCATTCGCGACGCGCTCTTCCAGCTCGGCCAACAGCGTCTCGTAGTACGTCACGGCCTGCGGCATCCCTCGCATGGCCGCCATGGGCGCCACATGGATGAGCATGTCGAAGTACGTGATCGGACTGGGAACTTGCTCAGCCAGCGTGAGGATCTTGCGCCACAGCCGACTCGCCTTGGCCGAGAGCGCCAGCGTCTCTGCAAGCCTGTCGTGGTTGAGCCGCTCGCCCGTCTGTCGCTCGATCCGGTCGATCAGGCGGTGCATTTGCAGGACCGCGGCATCGACGTCCACGTGTTCGACCTCGTCGACCAGCTGCGGCGAATGCAGACCCCACGCAGGGACGCCATAGCGCGCCCCGTAGTACTCAAACCAGCGTCCCAGCGCCTGGCCCAGGTTGGTGTCGTAGACCAGCACGTCGGGCGCAGGGACCGACGTGAGGCCATGGACCGCAGCAAGCGGCGTCTCACCGCACAGCATCGCGCCGATCTCACTCGTCATTTCCGTCGACACGAACGGCGAGAACCCCTCCGCCACGGCGCGGCTGATGTACTTGGAGGCCAAGCGACTCGCGCCAATCAGCGCCGCGTGATTCTCGGGCAGATAGACGGCGAACCCCATCGCGCGAAGCAGCTCGGTCGGTGCCAGACCGCTGCACCACGCCACGCGTCGCCGTGGGTCTTGTGCGGCGTCCGCCAGGTCGCGGTAGTAGTCGCGGAAGATCTCCTTGAGCTTGGGCGCACACTCCAGAGGCACTCGACCGCTGGGCATCCCCCCCAGCTGGCCGCGCACGGTGGGCTTGGCCGGCACCACCCGGATGTTCTGCCGCACCTCGTCGAGGATGCGCACGGCCCGTTCCTTCTGCCGCACGACGATGCGTTCGCGGGAGTGCATCATCCGCACGATGGCCCAATTCAGGGGCGCCTGCAGTCCCAGCCGCTTGGCCTCGTCCACCGCGCCACCGTTGATCGCATCGATCTCGGTCGGGAAGCCGCGCACCAGGTCTTGCCACATCGAGGGGCGGTTCTTGGCCAGCGCCTTCTGCGAGGCGATCACCGGGCGATAGGGGTCCTCCTCGTCCTGAATCGGCACCCCGCGCGCTCGCATGACCTCGATGATCTCGTCGCTCATGCCCCGCATCAGCTCTTGCATGTCGGAGTCTTCCAACAGCTCGCTGCAGGTCAGCCCGGTCAGTGCCGACACCGGATTCACAACGGCGTTGTGCAGCAGCTTCTTCCACACCGCGTGGTCCACGTTCGGCACGACGTCGGTGGCAAGCCCGGCGTTGCGGAACATCTCGCCGATCGCCTCGATCTCGGGCGTCAGTGGGCCAGCGACCGGCGCCATCTGGATCGGTGCGATGCCCGTGCGGTAGCGAATGCGGTTGGGGCCGGTGTGCTGGATGCTGTGGAAGGTGATGCCGGACAGGATCCGCTCAGGCGGCACGAACGACGCGATGACCTCGACGTTGCCGATGCCGTTTTGCGTCGACAGCACCCAAGTGTGCGGTCCCATCGCGGGCAGCGCACTGCGGATCGCGGCCTCGGTCTGGTAGCTCTTGACCGCCACGAACAGCAGGTCCACGGGGCCGCACTGCAGCTCGTCGGCGTGGGTGATGACATGCAGGGGGACGCGGGTCTCGCCCTCCTGACCTTGAGAGAAGAGCAGACCCTGTTCGTTGATCAGCTTGGCACGGGCGACATTGACCTCGAGGAGATGAACCTCGTGACCGGCCAGGAACAGCCGCGCCCCGATCAGGCCGCCCAGTGCACCCGCGCCGATGATGAGGATCCGCACCAGCCTACCTCCCGTCGGGCCGGCCGCCGATGCCGTCGAGGACGAGGTCGCACAGGCGTTCCCCCAGTTCCTCGGCCGATGCATCGCGCGCCGGGTTGAACCACATGAACACCCAGTTGAGTGCACCGAACACGAACAGCGTCCGGTGCCGCACGGCCTCACCGGTCAGGGTCTCGCCGCGGGCGACCGCCAGACCTTCGACCACGGTCGCAAATTGCTTGAACAACCGCCGTCGCAACCGCTCGACGTCGCGGTACTGGGTGCCGTCCAGGCTCTGCAACTCGAAGGTGCACACCCGCAGCTCGGCCGAGTGCGCCGTGAAGAACGCGAGGTACCGGTGCACCAGCGCGCGCAGTCGCTCGGTCGGGTCGACCACACCGGGCTCGGCTTGGGCCAAGGCGTCCAGCAACGACGTGAACACCCGCAGCTGCAGCTGGTAGAGCAGGTCCTGCTTGCTGGCGAAGTGGTGGTAGACGCCGGCCGGACTCAGCTCAGTCGCCTTGCCTACGTCGCGCATCGACGTCGCCGCGAAGCCGTCACGGGCCATCAGCTCGGCGACCTTGTGCAGCAGCTGCCCCATGCGGTCGTCGCCCAGGGCGAAGGGGGGAATGGGGGGCTTGTTGGGGGGGAGTTCGAGCGTATGCGACATGGATCCACCTTCGTCGGGTCATGCCCGGATCGCACGATGCGACGGCTGCCGCTCGCGCGCAGGATGTGGGGTTGCCGGTGTGTTCCGCCCAAGTCCCCCTCTTGTACGAGGGCCCCCGGACCGGGACGAAACGAACGTTCGGTAGGGTCGTGAAGGTCAGGCGGGAAGTCAAGCAGCAAGCGGAGTCACGGGATCTGGTGTCCGCCGCTGCAATTGATCTCCTGACCCGTGACCCAGTCCGACAGCGGGCTGGCGAAGAACAGGGCCACCTTGGCGACGTCGAGTGGAGACGCGGGGCGGCCGAACGGCAGCCGCTCGATGAAGGCGTCGCGCTGGGCGGTGGGAATGCCGAACTCGCCGCCCGCTTCCTTGGGTCGCGTCATGCGTGTGTCGGTGAAGCCAGGGGCCACCGCGTTGACGTTGATGCGAAACGGCGCCCACTCCCGCGCCAGGCTGCGCGTCAGTCCGATGTTGCCCATCTTGGCCGCTGCGTAGTTGACCTGACCAAGGTTGCCGTTGATCGCCGCAGTCGAAAAAAAGTTCACGATCTTGCGGTGATGGCGCACGTCTCCGCGGTCCTTCAGCTCAGCAGCCGCAGCGTTGCGCATCCACGGCACGGTTGCGCGGCAGCACTGAAAGGTGCCGGTCAGGTTGACGTCGATGGCCAGCTGCCACTGCGCATCGGACATCTTGTGGGCCATCGCATCGGCGGTGACGCCTGCGTTGTTGATCAGCACGTCCAGGCCACCGAACGCCTCGGCCGCCTGCGCCATCAGCGCGTCCGCGTACCGGGAATCGGCGACGGAACCCACACTTGCGATGGCGCACCCGGGGCCGCCCACCGCTTCGCAGTGGCGTCGCGCTTCTTCCGCCACCGTCGCGTCCAGATCGTTGATCACCACCCGCGCCCCTTCGCGCACGAACAGCTCTGCGATCGCCAGACCGATGCCACGCCCGGCGCCTGTCACCACTGCTACCCGATCCTGCAGCATTGCCATGGTCTTGCTCCCTCCGGAACGCGCTTAGCTCGCCAGCGTCCGTATCGCCCGCCGCACCTCGACCGCAAGCCGCTCCCTGCGATAGGCCGCGTCATATGGGACGTTGAGCAGCGGCCGGCAGCGGTCAAACGCAAGCTGGCCCACGCGATCTGCGAGGGCGTCGTCGATCGGCGCTCCAGCGAACGCAGCCAGGTCGAGCACGCGCGGCCGCGGTCCCAGCACGGCGACCGCCAGCACCCCGCCCCGCGTCACCTTGTCCTCGAGATCGAGTCGCAGCGCGATCGCGACCAGCGGAAAGTCGATGCTCTTGCGAACCGCCCACTTGCGTGTGGCGAACCGATGCGTGAGCCCGGGCTGCGGGTCCGTAACCGGCGAGGCAGGCACCCGCACCGCCACCAGCACTTCGTCGCGGCCGACCGCCGTGTGCTGCGTGCCGTCGGTGACGTACAGGTCGGCAACCGGCAGGGAACGCCGACCGCTTAGTCCCGCGATCTCGACGGTCGCACCCAGCACAATCAGCGCCGGCACCGTGTCCGCCGACAACGCTGAAACGCAGGTCTGCCCGCCCGGTACGACGTGGCATTCGTGGCCGTGGGACTTCAGACAACCGCCCAACGCCTCGCGAAACAGTTCGGATTGATTGACGTACCGACAGCGCGTGTCGAGCAGCAGGTTGCCGCCCAGCGTCCCCATCCGGCGGATCTGCGGCGACGCCGCGCGGGCTGCGGACTCGGCCAGGATCGGCGCGCGCTGCAGCACATCCGGGTCCAGCGCGAGGTCGTGCAATCGAACGCCGGCACCGATGCGCAACCCTTGGTCATCCGATGTGATCTCGTTGAGTTCGGCGACCTGGCGCAGCGACACCAGCACCTCAGCCCGGCCATTCCCCAGCTTCAGGTTCGGCAGCAGGTCGGTGCCCCCAGCGATCAGGCGCGCGTTCGGGGCGTGGGTCGCCAGCGCCTCCAGAACCTCTGAGAGCGTCTGGGGTTGCAGCAGGTCGAAGGGACGCAGCCTCAGCATGGCGTGCCCCCTGCCTGCGTTTGGCTCGCTGCTCGTCGTTCGCGCAGCGCGGCCAGCACCTTTTCTGGCGTGATGGGCAAGTGGTCGATGCGCACGCCCAGCGCGTCGAAAACAGCGTTGGCGATTGCGGGGATCGCCGGATGCAGGGGGCCCTCGCCGGCCTCTTTTGCGCCATGCGGTCCGCGGGGGTCGGGCTTCTCGACGATGAACGCGTGGATGTCCGGCGTGTCCATGCAGGTGGGCATGCGGTAGTCGAGCAGTGACGACGCCATCAACAGGCCGTCCACGCCCGGACCCGGGTCGCGACGCGCGCCGTCCGACCGCAATCCCGAGGGCATGACGTCGTGGTGTTCCATCAGCGCTTCGGCGGCGCCCATGTAGACCGCTCCCTCGATCTGGCCCTCTACCAGCAGTGGCGACAACGCCTTGCCGCAGTCGTGGGCGGCCCACATGCGCTCGACGGTGACCTCGCCCGTCTCCTCATCAACCGCGACTTCCGCGATGTGCGCGGTGAACGAGTACGCGGGCGAGGCGCCGATCGTGCCCCCCCGGTAGTCGCCGTGCACGGCCTCGCGCGGGGTTTGGTAATGCCCCACCGAGCCGAGAGTGCCGTGCGCGATCTCGGTGATCTGGAAGGCTTCCTGAATCGGCAACCACACGTCGGGAGCGTCCAGCCGCATGGCCCTGCGGTCGGCAAGCGTGACCAGACCCGGGTCGCAATCCCAGTGTTTCGCCACCGCACGTCGCACCAGCCGTCCCAGCTCCCGCGCCGCCATCAGACACGCATTGCCCGCCATCAACGTGACACGCGACGAGTACGAGCCGAGGTCCACCGGACACAGATCGGTGTCGGCAGCGACCACACGCACGTCTTCCAGCGCTACACCCAGCTCGTCGGCCGCCAGCACGGCCAGCATCGTGCTCGACCCCTGCCCGATGTCCGACGTGCCGGCAAACAGGCGCACCCGCCCCGAGCGGTCGAGCGTGATCTGCACGGCCGACTGCGGCAAGTCGCTGGGATAAATGCAGTAATTGGTGCCGGAGATGTAGGTGGAGCCGGCGACCCCCAGACCCCGACCCCGCGGCAGCTTGCCCCAACGCTCCTTCCAACCGGACGCCTGCTCGACGGCGGCCAGACACTCGAGGAAACCGTTGGAGCCGACATGGAAGCCGTTGATCGTGGTGGTGTTCTCACCGATGAAGTTGCGCCGTCGCAGCTCGATGGGGTCCACGCCCAAGGCCCGCGCCGCCTTGTCCAGCTGCACTTCGATGGCGAACCTGGGCTGTACCGAGCCGTGGCCTCGCTTGGGGCCGCACGCGGGCTTGTTGGTGTACACGCGGGTGGAGTCGAAGCGGTAGGCACCGAACACGTAGGGCGAGCCCAGCAGCTGTCCGCTGTAATAGGTGGTCACCAGACCAAACGACGAGTACGCGCCGCCGTCGAGGATGCTCTTGGCGTCCACGGCCAGAATCCGGCCGTTCATGTCGAAGCCGGTGCGGTAGTGCATGTCGAAGGGGTGGCGGCCGCGGTGGGCCAAAAAGACCTCCTCTCGCGAATACAGGATCTTGACCGGCCGCCCCGACTTGATCGCCAGGTGGGCCGCACAGAACTCGAGGTCAAAGGGCTCTGACTTGCCGCCAAACCCGCCGCCGACCGACGGCTGGACCACGCGAATGCGGTGGGCGGGCAACCCAAGCACGTGCGCCAGCTCGCGATGCAGGTAGTGCGTCACCTGCGTCGACGACCAGACGGTCAGCAGGTTTTGTGCGTCGTAATGGGCCAGCGCGCAGTGAGGCTCCAGCGCGCCGTGGGTCGACCCGTGGAAGCGATAGTGCCCGTCGATGACGCACGCAGCGCGGTCCAACTCTTCGTCAACGTTGCCGAATTCCAGATGAACGTGCTTCGACACGTTGCCGTGCTTGTTGTCTTCGTGGATCCGCACTTCCGGGTGCGCCAGCGCTGCCTCGGGGGTCGCAAGGGCCTTCAGGACCTCGTACTCGACGTGGATCAGGCGCAGGGCCTCGGCAGCGACTTCCTCACTGACGGCCGCCACGGCCGCCACGCCGTCGCCCACATGGCGCACCTTGTCGACGGCCAGCGCCTGCTCGTCCTGCGTCCACGGGATGATGCCGTAACGACGCGGGATCTCGGCCCCCGTCATCACCGCAAGCACGCCGTCCAGCGCCTCGGCGGCCTCGGTGTCGATGCGCACGATGCGCGCGTGGGCGTGCGGCGACCGCAGAATCCGGCCGTACAGCATGCGCGGCAAGGACAGGTCGTCCGTGTACTTGGCCAGACCGGTCAGCGCGGCCATCGCGTCGATCTTGCGGTGACGCTTGCCGACCAGAGGGCGAGGTCCGGCGGTCATGGGCGCCTCCGCTCCACCGGATCCGGCCGTGGCGACTCGCCCTCTGCCAAGGCTTTGGACCGCGCCAGCACTTCGCGGGCGGCCAGCTCGACGGCGTCGAGGATCTTCACGTACCCCGTGCAGCGACAAAGGTTTCCGCCCAGCGCCGCGGCGATCTCGGCCCGGTCGATGCGGGGCTCGTCCTCGGCCAGCGTGCGGTCCAGCCACTCTGACGCCGACATCAGCATCCCGGGCGTGCAGAAGCCGCACTGGGCGGCGCCGCAGCGGTCGAACGCATCCTGCAGCGGGTGGGGTTCACCGCCCACGCCCAGCCCCTCGACCGTGTCGACCGCGTGGCCGTCAGCCTCCAGCGCCAGTGTCAGGCACGCGAGCACGGGTTTGCCGTCCAGGCGCACGGTGCACGTGCCGCAGTCGCCCTTGTCGCAGCCTTGGTGGGTGCCCGTCAGGTTCAGCCGATAGCGCAGAACTTCCAGCAGAGTCCAGTGCGCTGGCGCGGCGACGACCACAGGTTCGCCGTTCAGCATCAGGCGCACCAAGCCGAGGCGGCGTGCGCGGGTGGCGTCAACAGGCGCAGCGCCGTCGGTCACAGATCCTCCTGACGGGCACAAAGCGTGCCAGCGCGGGCATTGGGTCGCGGTGATGTCGAGCAGAGCCGGCGTCTCGACGTCCCGGCAGGTCCCCCGCCGCGTACCTTGCGGGCAAACGGCCGAATCGGCAAGGCCGGACGCCGACAACACCTTCTTGGTTGCGGTGAACTCGCCATACAGGTACGTTTCATGGCTTGGGCGGCTTGGCCATCGCAACTGCCCAGGGGGGGATCCAGAATGCTTCACCGTCAGTTCCTGCCACACGTGTGTCTGCTCGCAGCTTGTCTGGCTGTTCCGCTCACGGTGTCTGTGGCGCACGCCATCCCGGTGACCACGGCGATTGAAGGCTTCGTGACAGCCACCGGGGGCGGACCGGCTGCCGACGGCGAGTACACGATGACGTTTTCGCTGTATGCACAGGCCGACAGCCCGGCGGCGGCATGGCAAGAGACCGCGATCGCGGTGGGGGTGAAGAACGGACAGTTCTCGCACAGCTTGGGCAGCCTGACGCCCATCTCTGCACAGACATTGGCGAACCTGAAGGCTCCGCTGCTGGGCATCCGCATCTCGATGGAGCCAGAGCTTCCGCGCGTGCCGCTGCAAGCCGTGCCCTTCGCCTGGCGCGCGGCGGCTGCCGAGACGCTGTCCTGCTCGGGATGCGTGACGGCCGACATGATCGACCCCAAGGCCCTCGCCAAGGTCGCGGGAACCGGACAGTACGCCGACCTGGTCGGAGCACCGGACTTCGCTCTCTACGCCAAGTACTCCGCCCTGGCCGACGTGGCACTGTCCGGTGCGTATGCCGACCTGGAGGGCGCGCCGTCGCTTGCGGCGTATGCCAAGTGGGCCGACCTCGCCAAGGTCGCAGCGACCGGCAAGTACGTGGATCTGCTGGGAGCCCCGGAGCTGGGCAAGGCGTGCGGCACCGGTCTGGTCATGCAGGGCCTGAAGGCCGACGGCTCGTACGACTGCGTCGCGTTCAGCGGGCTGCCGGCGGACGGACTGAATGAGGTCTCGAACAACCTGCTGACGAACGAGATCGTGGACACCACGGCCAGCACCAAAGCGCCGGTGGCGATCCCGGACAACAACCCGCTGGGGGCCTCGGACGAAATCCTTGTTCCTGACGTCGGCCTGGTTCGCAAGATCGCCGTCAACGTAGAGGTGACCAACTCCGACCTCGGCACCGTCAAGGTGACCCTGTTCGACCCCGCCGGGACCTCCTATGTGCTGCACGACAAGACGGGCAAGCCCGGGGATTCACTCAAGACCAGCTTCCCCGCGCCCACCAAGACGCTCACCGGCGACCTGACGACCTGGATCGGGCAGAACCCCAAGGGCAAGTGGCGCATTGAGGCGATCGACGGAAAATTCCTGAACAATTCGGCAGACGGCGCCATCGTGGTCTTCAGCGTCTCTCTGGAGACCCTGTCGAGTACCAAGGTCGAGGCGAAGGGCGCTTTGTTGCTGACCGGCGGCGTGAAGCTGCCCGTCTCCGCCGGCCCTCCGTTTGCCTGCGATGCCGCGCACTACGGCTACGAGTACCTCAACAGCAAGACCAACGAGCTGAACGTGTGCGTCGGGGTCTGGTCGGTGCTCATGATGCGCAACTGCGGCAACGGCATTACCGAGGTCCCCGAAGAGTGTGACGCCGGCAACGCCAACGCCGACGTGCCGGACAAGTGCCGGACGACTTGTGTGAAGCCCAAGTGCGGCGACAAGATCATCGACTTCGGCGAGAGTTGCGATGACGGCAACGCCATCGCCGGCGACGGCTGCGACCCCGGCTGCGCGCCGCCCGTCAGCGTCACCTTCACCGCGTGCTCGGCCACAGGCGTTTCCGGGCCTTCGCAAGCCGCGTGCAACACGGCTTATGCCGGGACGGACTTGAACGGAAAGGTCACCATCGCGGGTTCGGGTGTACAGCTGTGGACGGTGCCCTATACCGCGACCTACCAGATCGAAGCCTTCGGAGCTCGCGGGGGCAACGCACCCGGCAACACTGGCGGATCCGGCGCGCGGATGCGGGGCAACTTCCAGCTGACCAAGGACGCGGTCCTCAACATCATCGTGGGCCAGATGGGCGGCGACAGTCAGTCCTCGGGCGGCGGCGGCGGTTCCTTCGTCGCGGTCGGCGCAAACTACGGCACCGCAGTCGCCCTGTTGGTGGCAGGCGGCGGCGGCGGCGGTCGCAGCAGCAGCTACACCGGCGTCGGGGCCCCGGGCAACGTCACGACCTCGGGGTCCGCCAGCGCCTACGCGGGCGGCGTCAACGGCAACGGCGGGGCGCGCAACGCCAGCTCGGTGGGAGGATTCGCGGGCGGCGGCTTCCTGACCGATGGCCTGCAGGTCGTGGGCAACACCGGCAAGTCCGGCTATGCCTTCCGCAACGGCGGCGTGGGCGGCGTGCGTCAGGACAACGGGGCGAACCTGTGCGCCGACGGCGGCTTCGGCGGCGGCGGCGGCGGCATGCACAACCAGAATCAGGGCTCAGGCGGCGGCGGCGGCTATTCCGGCGGCGGCGCGGGCCACGACACCGGTCCCACCGGCTGGGGCGGCGGCGGCGGTTCCTTCAACTCCGGCACCGACCCCAGCAACTCTGAGGGCGCCAACGCGACCGTCGGCAAGGTGACGATCAAGATCGTGCCCTAGCCCTGGTTTTCGGCCGAATCGAGTCGCTCAACTCACTTTGCCTGTGGCGAGTGCAAGGCGTACCCTTGGGCGTTCCCAAGGATCGTGCGACTCACCCCCCATTTTCGGAGCTTGCGACCATGGCACGCCTGCTTTCGCTCTTTGTTCTGACGGTGCTGACGCTTCTGGCCTCCTCGACGCTTGCCAAGGTGCCCGTCACCACTCAGGTCGAGGGTCTGCTGACCACGACGGGCGGCGGACCTGCGGCGGATGGCACGTACCCCCTGATGTTCAAGCTGTATTCGGCTGAGAGCGGCGGCGAGGCGGCTTGGACCGAGGGACCGATCAACGTCGACGTCAAGAGCGGTCAGTTCGCCTATGCACTGGGCACGAAGACGCCGTTGTCCGCGACCTTGCTCGCTGGACTTCCCGAGGCATGGCTGGGCCTTCAAGTGGCGAGCGAGCCTGAGCTTGGGCGCAAGGCGCTGCAGTCCGTGCCGTACGCTCTGCGCGCTGCGGTGTCGGAGGGCATCGACTGCAGCGGGTGCGTGACCCTGCAGCAGCTGGGCGCCGACGTGACCCAGGCGTTCGCCAAGACCGCGGACCTGTCCAAGGTCGCGAAGTCAGGCGCGTATGCTGACCTGTCGGGGACGCCGGACCTCAGCGCGTATGCCAAGTCCGCAGACCTGTCGGCCTATGCCAAGTCGGCAAGTCTGGCGGCCGTCGCGATGAGCGGCGGTTACCTGGACCTGGACGGTCTGCCCACGTTGCCGAAGGTCGGCATGGCGTGCGGCACGGGGCTGGTGATGAAGGGCATCAAGGCCGATGGCAGCTACGACTGCGTGTCGGCGGCGTTCACCGCGGCTGATCTGCCCAAGGACGGTCTGGACGAGATCTCAAACGGTTTGCTGTACAACCAGTTCGACGAGGTGGCGGTCAACACGACGGTGGTCGACATCCCCGACAACAATCCGGTGGGCATCAGCAGCGTCATCGACGTGCCGGACTTTGGCACAGCGCAAGCCCTCACAATTTCTGCAGAAGTGGCCAACAGCGACACCACCAACCTGGTCATCAACGCCATCGACCCGACCGGCACGAAGTTCGTGTTGTGGAGCAAGTCCGCCAAGGGCACAGCGGTCAAGACGACCTGGCCGACGCTGACCAAGACGGTGTCGGGTGACCTGACAACCTGGGTCGGAAAGAACGCCAAGGGAAAGTGGTACTTGGAGGTGATCGACACCGCGTTCCTGAACAATGCCAAGGACGGGCAGCTGAAGTCGTGGAGCGTGAACATTCAGGTGCTCGCCTCAGCCAAGGTTGGCGTGAACGGCGCACTGAAGCTGAAGAACGCTGACGTACCGCCGGTCACCTGCGATGTCTCCACGGCCGGGTCGATCTACTTCGACATCAAGACGCAGGCGATTCGCTACTGCGCGGGCGGCGTGTGGAAGAGCATCTCGGACACGTGCGGTAACGGCATCCTCGACCCGTCCGAGGAGTGCGACGACGGCAACAACACGAACGGCGACGGGTGCAGTGCCACGTGCACGTCGGTCTGCGGCGACGGCAAGCTGGTCGGCAAGGAAGAGTGCGACGACGGCAACGCTGCGAACGGCGACGGCTGCAGCTCGACCTGTATCGCGGCACTCGGCTTCATCAAGACCAGACCGGGTACGTCGTGTGCGAATGTTTTGGCGGTGGCCAAGGTCGAGGGCACGACCGTCAAGGACGGCGCGTACTGGATCGACACAAATGGAGGAGCGGCAACCGACGCATTCCAGGCCTGGTGCGACATGACGGCCGACGGCGGCGGCTGGACTCTGGCGATGCGCATGAAGAACGACAGTGGTCTGGCCTACGACGCCGCGGCGTGGACCGACACCAAGGCGTTCAACGACGAAGCCGCCGGCAGCCTGGTGCCCACGGTGAATGCCAACGCGAAATTCGCCACCTTCAACACCCTCCCGGCCACTCAGGTGCGCGGATGCAAGGGGACGTCGCCCTGCACCGTATTCACCTACGCTGGGTCTGCCAAGGCGCTGCAATCCGTGATGGGCGGCGCGTTTGTCGGCAGCGGACCAAGCCGCGCGACCATGGTCAGCCTGATCGGCTACGACGACGGCAGCCAGCCCTACTGCAACGTCTCCGGACTGAACAACGCAGCCACCAGCGGCGGCGGCGGCTCGTACTCGTTCGCCCGCTTCGGGCTGGTCGGCAACAACGAGAACGACTGCGCCACCACCGACTCCGCCTGGGGCTGGGGCGTGTACAGCGCGGCTGGCCAGTGCGGCGCCGGCATGGCGGGCTGGCAGGCGGCCACGCAGTGTGTTCAGGGTACGCTTTGGGTGCGGTAGGCTCGCGGTTGGACGGGTTGCCCGCGTCGAAGCGGGGGCTGGCTCCACGAGCCAGGACGCGATCCGGCGCCCTGCCCAACTTGGACGGATCGTGCCCCCAGGGTTGAAAACCCCGGGCTATCACACGGGAAGCCCACCTTCGTGGGCTCAACGGCCAGGCAGCCCGCCTACAGTCTACGTAAGCTCTCGATCCATCTGGACCACAACCATCGATCGATAGGGTGCCCTGGCGCCGTGGTTCCTGTCCGACACAATCCGGAACATCTTCGAATCACTGGCCCAACCGCAGGGATGGACACTCAGGTGTGGCGGTGGGGGAACACCCGGGCCGCAGAGGCTGTTGAGCACTTCCCCCGACACCCGCGCGGACCTGTCGCGGCGATGGCTACATCCAACCCCTTCGCCCCCTGGCCGCGCGTCCCTTCCACTTCGGTGGTCGACACGCTGCTGTACGGCATTTCGGGCGCCAAGGCCCAATCGACGGAGACGCTGTCGTGAACACCAGGACTCGCATTTTCCTTTTGGGCATTGCCACGTTGGGTTGTCTGACCGCCCTTCCGGCGTGGGCCGAGACGCTGACGCTGCCCGTGGCCGTGGCTCGCGCGCAAGAACGCAACCACGACCTGGCCATCGCGCGCTCGCGGCTGGAAGAAGCCCGCGCTACGCAAGGACGCGTGACGACTGCGTTTCTGCCGAGCATCCAAGCCGTCGGCACCTACACGCACAACTCCAAGGAGTCCAAGCTCGACTCGGGTGCGATGATCCTCGGGATCGCCAAGGCCCTGAACATCCCGTTCTCGGCCGACAGCCTGCCGCCGCCCTCGATCATCCAAAAGGCCGACAGCTTTGGCGCCGCGGTGACCTTGGACGAGACGGTGTTCTCGTTGACCCCGGTGCTGCTGCGGCAGTCGGCGTCGCGGGCGGTCGAGGCGCAGGAAGCGGGGTTGGAAGCGGTCCGTCGCGAGATCACCTATCAAGTCGCGCAGATCTTCTACAACGCGGCGGGCGTCGAGCGTCTGGTGCAGGTGGCGGAGCGGGCGCTGGCACTGTCGGACAAGCGGATTGCCGTGGCGGAGCAGCGCCGGGCCGCGGGTGCTGAGGGCGAAGTCACCGTGCTGCGCGCCCAGAGCGAGCGGGACAAGGCGGAGCAGGACCTGGTGCGGGCCCAGCTGGCGCGACAGCAGCTGTTGGTGGCGTTGGGTAACCTGATCGGCGACGCGACGCCGACCGATCTGGCGCCGCCGCCGGACATCGCGCCGCCGGACGGCGATCTGGCCGTGCTGATGGCGCAGGTTGTGCGCAACCGTCCGGACTTGCAGGCGAAGCGTAAGGCGGTCGAGGCGGCGCAGTCGTCGCTGCGCGAGGCCGAGCTGCGGTGGCTGCCGATGGTGACGGTCGGTGCGAATGGTCGCTACACGGACACGACCGGCTTTGCGGGCGAGAACTGGCTGTGGTCCGCCAGCGCCAACCTGATCGTGCCGATCTTCGACCGCGGAGCGCGCTATGCCGACGCCCGCGAGCGGCGCCAGACGGTAGTGCGGCTGCAGCAAGAGGTCGACAAGGCCGAGTCGGACCTGCGGGCGGCGGTGCAACAGTCGCAGCAAGAGATCGCAGCGTCGCGGCAAACGTGGGCCGTCGCCCAGCGTCAGGCGCAAAAGGCCAAGCGGACCGCAGAGATCGTCGCGTCGGCGCAGCAGGCTGGTGCGGCAACCTCGCTGGAGGTGGCTGAAGCCGATACCTCCCTGCGTCTGGCTGAAGCGGGCGCCGAGCGCGAACACATCAATCTGGACCTCGCATACTTGCGGCTGCGTCACCTGACGGGCCAGGTGCGACCGGACCAGCTGCCCTGAATCGAGAGAAGACCAAGGTGGGTGCGCCAGTCGCGTGCTCGGGAGACATCGGGATGAATCGGATCGCTCTAGCGTTTCTGTTGATGGGTGCGCTTGTTGCTGGGCAGGGCTGCAGCCGGACTCCGGTCACCACCGCAACTGCCGCGCCTGCGGACGCCAAGCCGGAGCCGGCGATCGCCGTGCGCACCGCCCAGATCGTGGCCAAGAAGATGTCCGCGACGCTGGAGCTGACCGGCTCGCTGGTGGCCGACGAGATCAGCGAGGTCGCCGCGGCCTCTCCGGGCATCGTTCGCGAAGTCGCGGTCGACCTGGGCACCCGCGTCAAGGCTGGCGACGTGCTGGTGCGGATCGACCCACGCGACGCGGGGATGCGCTTGTCGCAAGCCTCTGCCGCCGCGGCGCAGGCCAGCGCGCGGTTGGGCATCGTCTCAGGTCAGCCCTTCCGCCCGACCGCGGTGCCGGAAGTTCGGGCGGCCAAAGAGGCGCTGGACCTCGCCGAGACTGAGGCCACGCGCGCCAAGTCGCTATTCGAGGGCGGCAGTGCGGCCAAGTCCGTGTGGGATCAAGCCAAAGCCCGGGCTGAGCAGGCCCGCAGCCAGTACGACGCCGCGCTGAACGGCGCCAAGCAGGCGTGGGCCGGACTCGAGGCCGCCCGCGCGACCGTCGACCTGTCCGCCAAGGCCGCCGCCGATACCGATGTGCGGGCGCCGTTCGACGGCATCGTCAACGAAAAGCGCATCGCGCCCGGCGAGTATGCCCAGCCTGGTCGGGTGGTGGCCGTCGTGCTGCGCGACGATCCGCTGCGGGTGCGCTTCGACGTGCCCGAGGCCGACGCGGCAAAGGTGCTGCTGGGGGCGGAGGTCATGGTCTCCGTCGCTGCATGGCCCGATCGCGTGTTTTTGGGCAAGGTTGCGCGCATCGGCGGTGCCTTGCGGGCCCAGTCGCGCGCACTGCCGATCGAAGCCGAGGTGCCCAACCCCGCCGGCGAGCTGAAGCCCGGCTATTTTGCCCGCGTGTCGATCGTGGTGACCGGCGCTGCGTTTGACACGCTGTTGGTGCCGATGTCGGCGGTCGGCTCGACCGGCAGTGCTGCCCGACTGTTTGTCGTGCAAGGCAAGCAGGTCGTGGAACACATCATCGCGATCGGGCGGAAAGTCGGGGACCAAGTGGTCGTCCGAGGCGCCTTGCAACCCGGCGAAACAATTGCGATCGACAACGTTTCTGCACTGACCGATGGCGCTCGCGTCTCTGTCACCCGCTAGCCGCTCAGGCAGGGCCGGGTCCCGCCCAGGAGTTCCCAGACATGCAGTGGCTTGCCGCGATTTGTGTCCGTCGTCCCGTCTTTGCCTCCGTGATCGTGCTTGTGCTCACGGTCGTCGGCTTCTTTGCCTACCAGAAGCTGGGGGTGGACCGTTTTCCCAAGATCGACTTCCCCATGGTGACGGTGTCGACCCTGCTGCCCGGCGCCGCGCCTGAGGAGGTCGAGACCGAGGTCTCGGACAAGATCGAGGCGGCCGTGAACACGATCTCGGGCATCGACGAGCTGCGGTCGAGCTCGGCCGAAGGTGTCAGCCAGGTCATCATCACCTTTGTGCTCGAGAAGAACATCGACGTGGCGGTGCAGGAGGTGCGCGACAAGGTGCAGGGCGTCTTGCGCGACCTGCCCCAGGGCATCGACCCGCCCGTCGTGTCCAAGATGGACCCCGATGCCGCGCCCATCCTGACGCTTGCCGTCTCGGGTCCGGTCGAGCCCCGGGCGATCACGGAATTCGCCGACAAGTCACTGCGTCGCGACCTGGAGTCGCTGTCCGGCGTGGGTCAGGTCACGCTGGTCGGCGGTCGTCCGCGCCAGATCCACGTGTGGATCGACCCCGACAAGCTGCTGCGCTTTGGCGTGACGGCGGCCGATGTCGAGCGGGCATTGCGTACTCAGAACATCGAGTTGCCCAGTGGTCGCGTCGAGTCGGGACCGCGGGTGGCCACGCTGCGGACGCAAGGTCGGGTCGGCCGCGTGCAGGACTTTGCCACGCTGGTCGTGGCCACGCGCGACGGCAGCCCGATCCGCATCGGCGACGTTGCGCGGGTCGAGGACGGCACGGCCGAACCTGAGTCGGTGGGCGTCAAGGGCGGTCAGCCCACCGTGCTGCTGAACGTGCGCAAGCAGTCGGGCACGAACACCGTCGAGGTCGTGCACAACGTCAAGGCGCGTCTGGCTGAGGTCAGCAAGCGGCTGCCCAAGGGCTATCAACTCGAGGTGGCGCGGGATCAGTCTGACTTCATCGAGAATTCGGTCGCAAGCGTGAAAGAGCACCTGCTGTTGGGTGCGATCTGCGCGGCCCTCATCGTGCTCGTCTTCTTGGGCAACGTGCGGTCGACTGTCATCGCCGCCATCGCGATCCCGGTTTCGATCATCAGTACCTTCGCAGTGATGCAGATCGCCGGCTTCACCCTGAACGCGATCACGCTGCTGGCGCTGACCCTTGCGGTCGGCATCGTGATCGACGATGCGATCGTGGTGCTGGAGATCATTTGGCGAAACATCGACGAGAAACGCATGAGACCGTTCGACGCGGCCATCGCTGGCACCGCCGAGATCGGTCTGGCCGTGCTGGCCACCACGTTGTCGCTCGTCGCCGTCTTCATGCCCGTGGCGTTCATGGGGGGCATCGTCGGCCGCTTCATGAACTCGTTTGGCCTGACGATGTCGTTTGCGATCATGGTGTCGCTGGTGGTGTCGTTCGTGCTGACGCCGATGCTGTCGGCACGCTTTCTGCGCCGCAAGCTGACCGCAAAAACGGCCCCGGCGGGCGAAACGGGCCACGGGCACAGCGAGGCCAAGGGTCCGTACGCGGCGATCGAGCGCACCTACCTGAAGGTCCTGGGCGCGGCGATGCGCCACCGTTGGGTGGTGGTGGTCACGGCCGTGGTGGTGCTGGCGTCGATCCCGGTGCTGGGCAAGCTGGCCAAGGCGAACTTTCTGCCCGACGAAGACGAGTCGCAGTTCGCCATCACCGTGCGCGCACCTGAGGGCACCAGTCTCGACGAGACGCGGGTCATCGCCACCCGCATCGCCCGGGATGCCGAACACCTGCCCGGGGTTCGCTACGCCGTCACGACCATCGGCGACGACAACGCCAAGACGCCGAATCTCGCGTCGATCTACGTCAAGCTCGTACCGGTGACGGAGCGAAGTCAGTCTCAGCTTGAGCTGGTCCAGACCGCCCGCGACCAAGTCGTGCCGAAGCACGCAGGTAAGGGCCTGCAGATCACCGTGGGCCAGATCTCGGGCTTTAGCGGCGGCGGGCAGAACTTCCCTGTCATGTTTCAGCTTTCGGGTCCGGACATGACCCAGCTGTCGGAATACACCGACCAGCTGCTGGCCAAGATGCGAAAGCTGCCCGGCGTCGTGGACCCCCAGAGTTCGCTGATCGTCGGCAAGCCCGAGCTGCGCACCCACATCGACCGCGCCAAGGCCATCGAGTTGGGCGTGAGCGTGGCAGACATCGCGTCGGCGCTGCGCTTGTTGGTCGGCGGCTTTGAGGTCACGACGTTCAACGACCATGCCGAGCAGTACGAGGTCCACGCCCGCGCCGAGGCCGGTCACCGCGCCGACGTCGAGGGGTTGCGGCGCCTGTCGGTGCCGTCGCTGAAGTTGGGATCGGTCACGCTCGACAACCTGGTCACGTTTACCGAGGGCGTCGGGCCGTCGAAGATCGACCGCTACAACCGCCGCCGCCAGGCGATGGTGATGGCGAACGTGCAGCTGGGCTTCTCGCAGGGCACCATTGTGGCGGGGCTGGAGAAGGCGGTCGCGGAACTCAAGCTCGAACCGGGCTATACGGCCGCGCCCGTCGGCACCTCGCGCGAGCTGG
This sequence comes from uncultured Enterobacteriaceae bacterium, assembly GCA_964447285.1. Classification (GTDB taxonomy): domain Bacteria; phylum Myxococcota_A; class UBA9042; order UBA9042; family UBA9042; genus CAJBNH01. The sequence continues at coordinate 44,150 of CAYURO010000022.1, forward strand.
GCCGGACGATGCAGAACTTCCTGATGGCGTTCGCGATGTCGTTCATCTTCATGTACCTGGTGCTGGCAGCCCAATTCGAGTCGTGGCTGCACCCGATCACGATTCTGTTGTCGCTGCCGCTGACGATTCCGTTCGCCTTCCTGTCGATCATCCTGTTCGACCAGTCGATCAACGTCTTCTCGATGCTCGGCATCCTGGTGCTGTTCGGCGTGGTCAAGAAGAACTCGATCCTGCAGATCGACCACACCATCAAGCTGCGGGCCAAGGGGATGGCGCGCCTGGACGCGATTCTGCTGGCCAACCGCGACCGGCTGCGGCCGATCCTGATGACCACGCTGGCGTTCGTCGCCGGCATGATCCCGCTCGTCATCTCGTCGGGCGCGGGTGCAGGCACCAACCGCGCGACCGGCTTCGTGATCATCGGCGGCCAGACGTTTTCGCTGCTGCTGACGCTGCTGGCGACGCCGGTGGCCTATTCGCTGTTCGACGACCTGTCGGTGGCTTCGTCCAAGCTTTGGCGGCGGTTCTTCCCCGAGGCGGCCGAGCAGCTCGACGCCGCGGCCCACGAAGGGCAGACCGTCGCGGCGCATCGCGAAACGGCGCCCTAGCAGGCGGGCGGATCGCGCAGCGCGCGAAGGGAGTTGGCTCGGGTCAGGGTGCCGTCGGGGCGGCCGGAACCGGGGCGGGTGCGGCCTGCAGAGCCTGGGTGCCGGGCGTGGCGGGCGCGACGATGGCCGCCTTGGGGGCTGCGACGCGGACCAGCGGGTGCGGATTCCAGCCCACAACCAGCATCATCACCCCGAAGCCCACGACGTAGGCGAGCGAGACGTGCCAGCCAGCCTTCAGGTACGCAACCGCAGACTTGGCCTGGGGATACACGTTCGACACAGCGACGCCGGCCGACGAACCGAACCAGATCATCGAGCCGCCGAAGCCGACCGCGTACGCGAGCACGCCCCAATCGTAGCCGTCTTGCGTGATCGCAAGCGCCGTCAGCGGGATGTTGTCGAACACGGCAGAGATGAAGCCGAGGCCCATCGTCAACGCCGCCGACGCAGGCGGTAGCTTCTCGACCGGCATCATGCTCGCGCAGGTGACCAGGGACAGCAGGAAAATCGACCCCTTGATGGCGTCGGGCATCAGGCCCCACGAAGTCTTGCGGAACGACGCGCCGAGCAGCACCGCTACCCATACCGCAGCGCCGATCCAGGGGAAAACGCTGGCGTAGGGCTTGAACGCCTCGACCACATTGACACTTGCGTTGGCGACGATGGCGAGCACGAGGATCAGCGCGACGATGCCCAGCCGCCCCCAGTCGACCTTCGGAGCCTGAGTCGCGTCCTTCACGATCGGCTGGTACGCGTGCTGCTGCTTGGCGGCGACGACGCCGAAGATCGCAACGGCTGCGAACGAGCCGACAAACCCGTGGAGCACGTCGAGGGGTGAGCCGCCGGCGATCCAGATCATCGTGGTCGTCGTGTCGCCCACCACGCTGCCCGCACCGCCCGCGTTGGACGCCGCGACGATGGCCGCCAGGTAGCCGATGTGGACCTTCTGCTTGAACACGACGCCCGCGACCGACGCGCCGATGAGTGCTGCGGCGATGTTGTCGAGGAAGCTCGAGATCACCATCACGCAAATCAGCAGCACGAAGCCGCCCTTCCAGTCGTTGGGAAGGATCGCGGGCAGTTGCGCCGGCACGTGCGACTTCTCGAAGTGGTCTGCCAGCAAGGCGAAACCGGTCAGCAGCGCGAACAGGTTCAGCAGGATCACCCACTCGCCGCTCTGCCCGCCGTGCCCGAACAGGTGCTGCACCATGGGGAAGTCGGTGATGCCGACCTTGTACGCGGTGATGGCCACGAGACCCGTGAGGGCCACCTGTAGGGTGTAGTGGTGAAAGATCGCGACGGCGACCAACGTCAGCCCGAACAGGATGAATTCGACCGGCACGGGACCGATCTGCCACCCCGCGACACCTTGGGCGGCCGAAGCCAGTGGAAGGCTGGAAAGCATCGGAAACATGGGGCTCCTGCACCGGCGCGGTAAACGCGGCGGTCCTTGGTTGCGGGCGGAAAGGACAGAAAATGCACTCGTCTGTGCGGCGAACCGATTCCCCCGAATCGGCGCGGGGGTCCGATTCTATCCCCCGGGAATCGCGGCCGACAACGGCCCCCGGCGCAATTCTTCCGCCGATTTGGCTTGCTATCTCCGGGGTAGGGACAGGGCGGGTGCAGGGCACCGGTCGCCCGCAGCGTGCTCGTCAACCGGTCAAGACCCCTGTGACGAAGGACTAGCCCAGAGCGCGACGGATGCGATCCACCACCATCTCGATGGCGACCCGCTGGTTGCCGCCCTCGGGGATGATCAGGTCAGCCATGTGACGCGTCGGCTCGACGAACGCCTCGTGCATCGGCCGCACCGACTTGAAGTACTGGCGGCGGATGTCGTCAAACGTACGGCCGCGGCGCTCCATGTCTCGACGGATGCGGCGCAGCACACGGATGTCGGCGGGCGTGTCAACGAACAGCTTGACGTCAAAGCGCTCGCGCAGGGCCGGGTCTGAGAAGATGAGGATGCCCTCGACCACAATGACGGCACACGGGTTGACGCGGGTGGTCTCGGTCTTTCGCCGGTGGTGCACGAAGTCGTAGTTTGGCCGCTCGATCGCCTGCCCGCGGCACAGCATGTCCAGGTGCTGAATCAGCAATTCGTTTTCGAGCGCATCAGGGTGGTCGTAGTTGAGCTGGGCACGTTGGTCGGCACTTAGCTCCGGGTGGTCGCGGTAGTAGGCATCGTGCTCGATCATCGCCACGGATTCGTCAGGCAATTCAGCCAGTACCGCGCGTGCCAGCGTTGTCTTGCCTGAGCCAGTGCCGCCGGCGATGCCGATGATGAGAGGTTTGGGGGGCAAGGAGGCCTCGTCGGAGGGGGGGGGCTGAGAGGGGGGTGCCTTCGGGCGTAGCGGAAGCCTAGCCGTTTGGTCCGTTGACGACAATCGGCCGCGGGTCTTCGACACCCCGGAAGAGAAGGGCGGAGGATTCGCGCCCCAACCATGGTTGTGCGATGATCTCCCGGTTCGACCAGCCCCTTGAGGAGTCCCATGGAACGGCAGGACCACGGCTTGTCCGCGCAGTTGCTCGAGGAACTTGCCCCCGCCTTGCGCGCGGCGGTGCGGTCGCCGAATTCCGTGGTCGCGGCAACAGCGATGCTGGACGTCGTCGAGTCGGTGGCGCCGTTTTCTTCGCAGGTCGCGCTCCGGTCGCAGTGGCTCGGCCACGCCCGTAGCCGTGTGGTGCAGCTGGGAGAAGACTGTCCGGACGACCTCGAGGTGCGCCTACTCGCTGCCATCGCCCGAACGGCGTTTGCCGCACGCGAAACCACCGCTGGCCTCGCCGCGGCCGACCATGCGCTGTTTCGCGCCATCGAGACCGCCGATGTGGCGGCGCAGGTGGTGATTCGTGCGGGGCGCTTGCCATTCCTGGCCGTACGGTCGCCGGTCGAGGCAGCCCAGGACGCGCGGTTGCTGGATGCCACGGTGGCAGAGCTGCCGCCCGCGCTGACGCCCGGCTTCTGCGAGGCCGAGGTGTTGCTGGCGCGGGTGGCCTGGCTGGGTTCCGCGGGCGACACGCAGCGGCTTCGGCAAGAGCTCGCAACGCTGGGTCGTACCCCCCTGCCGCATAACGACCTATTGAATTTCGTGGCTTACGCCAGTCAGGCGGCCCTTGCTCAGCTGTTCCTTCGGGGGCGACAGCGAGGGCTGGCGGCGCGTGCCCTGATCGAGGCGGCGACGATCGCCGATGGTGCCGGAGCCAACGCAGAGCTTGCCAACCTGCAGGCCGTCATTGCCGCGATCGCCATGCAGGCTGCGGACTTCCCGTCAGCGGTCGAGCACGCCCGGTCTGCTGCTGAGGCCGCGTCCCAGTCCACTTCGCAGCACGCCCAGCCCGACCCTTGGCTCGGTCTGCCCATCGACATTGCGCCCGCGCGCTCGACCGGCGCCGCCGTGCAGCTGCTGGCCGAGGCTGTCCTGCACGCGCAGGATCTGGGTGATTCTCTAGGGTTCCTGGTGGCCGCGTCGGCGATGGGGGCTTTCTATCTGGCGGACGATCGCGCCCTCGAGGCGTTGGACGCCCTGACCGAAGCCGCAGAAGTGGCGACGGGTCTGTCGGACCCCGAGGTGGCCAAGTCGTTGCGAGGACAGGCAGAAGCTTTGCTGGGCCACTTGGGGATTCTGGCGCGCTGACCCCCGAGCGGTGGCCTGCGTCAGCGGCGGTCCATGTACTGCAAGATCTCGGAAGCGGAGTGCCGCGTCGGGGTGTGGCCCGCAAGCTCTGAGCTGCGCAGTCGGCCCGTCGCCACTGCCTTGACCATTGTGTCTGCCCAGCCGGCCTCTGCCAGCACGGAGAGCGCGGCTTCGGTCACGCCACGGCGACTGGTCACGTCAGCGCGCAGCTTGGCCGGGTCGCGCCCGTCGACGCGGGCCAGTTCTCCGGCGCCCAGCAGGACGCGCAGCGCCAACTCACGCGCCAACTCCGGCTCGAAGCCTTCCGCCTGCGCTGCCCGGGCCATGGCCTCGAGGAACAGGAACACGTAGGCAGGGCCCGACCCCGCGACGGACGTAAAGGCGTCCATGCGGTGCTCCGGCAAGTCGATGGCAAGGCCCAGCGGCTCGACCAGCTGCCGGACCCGCGCAACGGCTCCCGGGCTTGCGTGGGCACCGGGGGCCACCGCCACGATGCCAAGTCCCAGACGCGACGGCGTGTTGGGCATGCATCGCACGACCTGAGTCTCCGGGGGCAGGCCGGCCTCCAGACGTTTTGTCGTCACTCCGGCCAGAATCGACAGCCATACTTGCCCGGGTCGCGCGTGCATGCCCAGCGACGGCAGCAGTGCGTCGAGGTGCTGCGGCTTGACGCCGAGGACGACAACGTCAGCGGCCTCGACGACCGCGAGACAAGAGGTTCCGCACAGGATCCCCAGCTGATCCATGACCTTGCGGGAGCCATCTGGCGTCGCGGTGCAGGCCACGATGTGTTCTCGCTGCACAGTGCCCGTGGTGACCCAGCGCTGGGCCATCGCGCTGCCCATGGTGCCGCAACCCACAATGCCAATTCGATTCAGGTCCACGACCTTCCTCCGTTGCGCCTGTTGCGCCGAACGGTATGAATCGCTAGGGCGGCCAACAGCACGCACGTCCACGTCGACGATCCGGGGGCAGCGGGCCTGGAGGAACAGCCGTCGGGCTTCCAGGGGGGGGAGACAGGCTCCGCGCCGCCGGTATCTTGTGCGAGAGCCTCGTCACTAGTAAAGCCGTCGGCTGCAATGGAGTCCGAATCCGGCGTTGCTTCGATTGCCGCGTCCGCGTCGGTGTCCGGTTGCGTTCCGGCATCGGGGGACGGATCTGCGGCCTGCACCGTCAGCAGCCAGGAGTGGGTCTCGACCTGCAACGCCCCGGGATCATGACGAACGATTGGCGTGGAATCGCGGACCCACGCATGGACGGTGGCGGTTCCGACGTCTTCAGGCCCGGGCTGCCACGACGTCCCCTTGCCCAACAGGGTGTCACCGCGCCACCACTCGACCACGGCTTGGGGCAGATCGGCCACCAGCACCTGCAAGACCGGACAATTTGGCAGTACGCAGTTGATCGTGGACTGCACGGGCGTCCACTCGCGCAGCATGTCGGTCTCGGCGGCAACAGCGAGCACGATCGCCTCTGCACATATCGGGCAGAAGTCGACGCCCAGCTCACGCATGAAGCAGTTCGGTGCGGGCCGATACACGCCTGCGGACTTGTACTTGGCTCCCTCATACGCGCCAATCGGGCTGGACGGGCTCTCGATGGCCGATGCCGGAGTGGGGATTGGCGCGCCGGGCGTGACCCAAGCGTGCCACTTGGGCGGAAACAGGTTCCCGTAGTGGGCGACGTTGGGCTCGTGGTCGTCGTCCGGATAGCCGGGATAGGGGGCGGTGTATTCGTCGGCCAGATCGGCGATCGTGTGGGCCAGCTCATGGCGCAACACGTCGATGGACTGGACGTGCAACGACACCACCGGCACGCTGCCGCCTGAGCCGCCATACTGCGGGTCGTTGACCAGCACCACGACCAGATCTGCCTGTGGAAACGCCTCGTTGACGGCGGTCATCACCTTGGACGTGTTGGCGACCGCCAGCCGCTCGACTCCGGCGTACTCAAACGTCGTGTCAAACGCGGTGTCGACCCACTTTCCTTTGGACGGATGGTCGGCACCACTCTCTGCCGAAGGAACAAACAGCGCGTAGCTGTTCACCAGATTCATCGAGTGCTGGTACGGGGGGAAGTTGAGCCAGCCCTCCACGCAAGCCTTGGCGGCCACCAGGAACGTCTTCTCGTAGTCTGCCGTGAAGCCATCGCCCACGATCACCACGTCGAGGCTTTGGTCCGGTGACCCGTTGGCGTGCAGCACCTGCAGATCACCGGCCGAGGCCGCGCGCATGGCGGGCGGAGGGGGCGGGGTCCAGCGCAGCTCTCGGGTTCCGAACTGCAGGCGCAGCCTCGGCATCCGACCTGTGCTTGCGTCCACGGCAGGGCCGGGGAACCGCAGCCGCACGACCGACGTCGGCACCTCGGCATGGGCCGGCAACTCCCTGTCGTTGCGCGGCGGCACGTGGACCTGACGCAGGGCGGGGCGACAGTCGGTGTTCGCCCAGGAAAGCTGGGGCCGGTCCAGTGACGCGCACAGCCAGCGCGGATCGCCCCGATGTTGCGCGGTCTTGCGCCCCGTCACGCGACTAGCAGGCGACCAGCGCGCGTCAAGAACCCGCGGGACCCCGGCGCCATCGACCTCAGCGACCACCGACCAAGTGCCAGGCACTTCAAGGGAAACATCTTGAATTTGCGTTTGAATGTTGGACGCACTTGCATCGGTCGCCGACGCGGTCCCCCACGCCAAGAGAGCGACGACAGCGAGCCGCGTCGGCGACCGCCCGGACCGATTGGCGTGACGCAGTGGCACGGTCTCTCCCCAGCGCGGGTCTGGCCCGTCAGGCTTCGTTTGCAGTTGACACGGAGGCCTCAGTCGCCCCCAAGCGCGCCCCCACCGTCAGCCGTGCGCCTCGCAGCACCTCGGGGGCGGGCATCGCGCGGCGGTCGGGCCGCTGCAGCTGGGTCAGCCGCACCGAGCCGTGGCCGCAGCACACCCAAACCCCTGCCTTTTCCACGGCCACAAGCGTCCCCGGCTCACCCGCATGGTCGCCCACCGCAAGCGCTTCTGCGGCGACCTTCCAGTGCTCGCCACCCACCGCCGCGACTTCAGTCCAAGCACCAGGCCACGGCTGCATCGCGCGAATGTGGGCGTGCACCTGACGCGCGTCGGCCGACCAGTCGATGCGGCCCTCGGCTTTCTGCAACGGGGGCGCGTGGGTGGAAGCCGCGTCGTCCTGAGGCACTTCCGCAAGCCGACCGCTCAACAGGTCGTCCAAGCGGGCCGCCAGCAGCCGGGCTCCGGCGTCGGCCAGGCGCGCCTCCAGAGTAGATGTCGTATCCGTATCCAGAATCGGTACTTCCACGCGTGCGAGGACCGGACCGGTGTCCAGACCCTCCTCCATGCGCATCAGGCAGACGCCGGACTTCTCGTCACCGGCGGCGATGGCGCGGGTGATGGGCGAGGCACCCCGCCAGCGCGGCAGCAGCGACGCGTGCACGTTGACGCAGCCCAGATGCGGTGCGTTCAGCACGTCGGGAACCAAGATCCGTCCATACGCGGCGACGACGGCCAAGTCGGCATCCAGCGAGCGGATCCACGCGGCCAGGCTGCCGTCACGCACTTTGAGCGGCTGGATCACGTTCAGTCCGGCAGCCAGCGCCAACACCTTGACCGCAGGGGCGCGCAGGGCGTTGCCGCGACCTGCGGGTCGGTCGGGCTGCGTCACGACGCCCACGATGTTGGCTCCAGCGTCCAGCAGACCCTGCAGCACGGTCGCAGCGAAAGCCGGCGACCCCATGTAGACGATGCGACTCATCCCTGGACGCCGGTTTGACGGGCGCGCAGCCGGGCTTTGTGCTGGGCATCCTCGATCAACTCGCGGTTTTCACGCAGGTAGTCGCGCAGGACGATGCGGCGCTTCAGGGGCGACAGGCGGTCCACGAAGGTGATGCCGTCCAGATGGTCCAACTCGTGCTGGATGCAGACCGCGACCAGCCCGCGGGCGGTGACGGCTTGTGGCTGCCCGTGTCGATCGACGAAGTCCAAGTCCAACTCAGCAGCGCGAATCACGTTTTCGTGCACGCCGGGAAAGGACAGGCAGCCTTCCTCGTACTTGAGCTCGCCGCGCTTGGCCTTGACCTTGGGGTTGATGACCTCAATGCGTCCAGTGCGGGTGTCGTCGTCGATGGGGACATCCATGACGAAAATACGTTGGGATACACCAACTTGGTTCGCTGCGAGGCCAAGACCGTCGGCCTCGCCCATGGTGTCGGCCATGTCGTCGAGCAGCTGGTGCAGCTCGGCGTCAAAAACCTCGACCTCGGCGCAGCGCTGCTTGAGGATCGGGTCCGGGAAGGGCACGATTTCGCGAATCGCCATAGATCCTGGTCTCCTGTCCGGTCTGGGTGCCGGTCAGCCTTGGGGGCCGCGCGAACGGCCTCCGCCTGGACCGCGGCGTCCCCGCTTGGGGGCCGGATCCTCCGCCGCCGGTTCGCCATCCGGCGTGGCTGTGGCTTGCGTGTGCGCATCATGCAGCTGGGTCTGCAGGTCGGCCACCTGATCCTCGAGATCGCGAATCGATCGGCGCAGCTTGGCCACATCCTCACGCGTCACGAGCTCGAGCGCGCTCGCCACCTCGCGCACCTGCTTCTCGACGATGTCCTTGGCCTCCGCTCGCAGGTTGAGGGCGGTCATCATCACATTTTGCAGCTGGGGGCTCGACAGCACCCGCATCGTCGCATCTGACGACAGCACCTTGCCCACTTGCCGGGCCGCGATGTCCTTGAGCTGATTCAGCACGTTACATCTCCTCGGTCCGCAGCATGGGCGGCACCGGCATAGAGCCGCCCGCGCTCGCCCGCGTCGGGCAGCACAGGACGTCCTCGGTTACGGGCAGCACTGGTTGTAGTCGCTGCAGCAGTCGCCGTAGTCCAAGCAAGACGGGTCGCAATAGCAACTGAACATCCCCGACCCGCCGCACGCACCTTCGCAGGTGTCGTAGGGGTCGGCGCCACAGCCCGAGCCGCCGCCGCACACGGCGTTGAAGTCGGTGCAGCAGTCGCCGAACGAGCTGCACGAGCTGTCGCAGTAGCAATTGATCGATGATCCTCCGCACTTGCCCACGCACGAGTCGGCTCCGCCGGTCCCGCATGAGCCGCAGTCGGCGGGGCACGAAGCGCACGACTCCGAGACCGCGCAGGTGCCGTCGCCGCAGCCACTTGGGCACGCGCCGCAGTCGGTCACGCAGTTCGTGCACGTCTCGGTCGGTGCAGTGCACTTTCCGTCGCCGCACTTGGGGCCGCAACTGGGGATGGTCGTGTTGACGCAAAGGCCATTGGAGCAGGTGTCTTGCGTGCAGTCGTCGCTGTCGAAGCACTCGAGGTTGATCGAGCAGCACTTGCCCTGCGACTTGAACTGGCACTTGCTGCTGACGCAGGTGTCCACCGTGCACGCGACCTTGTCGTCGCAGTCGCCAGAGGACGTGCAGCAGCCTGGCGCCTTCTGGTACACGCAGTCCTTGTTCATGCACGCGTCATTCGTGCACGCATTCAAGTCGTTGCAGTCCGCATCGACCTTGCAGCAGCCCTCGGGCGGCTTGACGTGCTGGCACACGCCCTTGTGGCATGTATCGACCGTGCACTTGGTCGAGTCGTCGCACTCAGCGTCCGACAGGCAGCAGTCCTTGTTCGCAGGCGTGTTCTTGCAGGCGTACTTGTCGCAGACGTCGGTGGTGCAGCTGATGCCGTCGTTGCAGTCGGTGTTGACGCCGCAGCAACCGGAACCGGTCGAGGCCGTGTGGACGCACTTGCCGTTCTGGCAAGCGTCGTTGCTGCACGCGGTACCGTCGTTGCAGTCGCTGTTCTTGGTGCAACACTCGGGGTTGGTCGTGAACGTGCACAGGCCGCCCGCGCACTTGCCGGTGGTGCAGACGTTGCCGTCGTCGCAGTTGCCATCGGTCGTGCACTTGACCAACTTCTGGTAGGTACAGCGGAACTGCGTGCAAGTGCCCACGGTCAGGCCGGTGCCGTCATCGCAGTCGGTATTCTCGCTGCAGCAGGCCGGGTCGGGGGCGGTCGGGTTGTAGTACTTGCCGTACGAGCACTGCGAATTCAGGCACTTGTCTGCCGAGCAGGTGTTGCCGTCGTCGCAGTCCTTGGTGGAGTCGCAGCCGCACTCGGGGGTCGTCTTCTTGGGATGTGTGCACTTGCCGGCAACGCAAAGGTCGGTCGTGCAGGTCACACTGTCATCACACTCGGAGTCGATTTTGCAGCACGCGGTGCCGGCCGACGTGTTCGTGCAGGTGCCCGCGTCGCAAGCGTCCTGCGTGCAGGGGTCGCCGTCGTCGCAGTCGATCGCGGTGGCACAGCAACCCCCCACCGGCTGATAGGTGCATGCGAACGATTCGCTGCACACGCCCAGCAGGCACGCGTTGGTGCTTTGGCAGCCCGCGTCGCTGACACAGCAGCCGTCGCCGCCGGAATACTGATACGAACACTTGCCTTCGATGCACTTGTCGGTCGAACAGGTGCTGCCGTCGTCGCAGCCTGAGTCGTTGCTGCAGGAATTGCCGGTCGACGTCTCACTTCCGCTGATGTCGCTTGTCGCGTCCTTGCACTTCAGGGTGGCGGCGGTGCACGGGTCGCTCGGCAGGCACGAACAGACGGTCGCTACCTGACAGGTGCCATTGACGCAAGCCAAGCCGCCGCACTGCGCCGCTGTGGTGCAGCCCGTCGCTACGCACACGCCCGCGGCGCCGCAGGTCAGGCCTTGGGGGCAGTCGCTGGGGACGGAGCAGGGGATGGTGACGACCGTGCCGGGGGCATCGGTGCCACTGCAGCCGGCGAACAGCCAGACCGCAAACGCCGTTGCGACCAGAGCCACCGCACACGACGGCCGAAAGGCGAGGGGGGAAAGAAGTCGCATCATGGACATGTCCTGGTCAGCCAAACGGTTGTCTGGGCAACGGTCGCATCCGGGGGCGGCGACCTCGCCGAGGTTCGGACCAGTGGACCAGCGTAACCGCTGCCCCGGGCCGTTTCAACCGGCTCACCCCGAACCGACGCACTGCGCGGCCGGTCTCGAGAGACGTGAGGGTGGTTAGAGCTTGCCTTGGATCGACAGCATCAGACCGAAGGTGCTGACGTCCTGCACGCGCAGGCGCGATCCGGGGGGATCGACCGACGGCAAGAAGGTGGGGCTGTACTCGTTCTGGCCCTGCGCGTTCGACTGCTCTACGGCGGGGTTGCTATCCAGATTCTTGCCGTAGTCGCCGTAGGTGATGAAGTGAGGCGTTTCCGTCACCCAGCCCAGTCGGCCAGACACTTGGAAGTACTTCACGGGCTGGTAGTTCAGGCCGATCCAACCGGCGAACCGACCGTACGCCTCGACATCGGTGATGCCGTCGGTCTGTGTCATCTGGCCGCTGGCGTCCAGCGCCGACTTGGTGTTCAGGGTGTTGGTGCAGCCCTGCGACGCCTGGCAAGGGTTCGAGGGCGAGGCCAGCGCCTCCCAGATCTCGGTGTACTCGCGGCCGCGGAAGACATAGTCCATCCCGAAGCCCCCCTCGATCTCGACGCGCTCGTCGCGGACGTTGTTTTCCCACGGCAATACGGACAGGCCCACCTGAGTGCCGATCACGGCGCCGGGAGCCTCATGCTGCTGGGTCTGGCCATGGCTGACGAACAGACCGTCCTGGGACCCGAAGCGGATGATGCTGCGCAGGTGGAAGTAGGGCTCGAGCATCCGCAGGGTGCGGCGGGAAATCGTCGTGTATAGCTGCAGTTCCGACATGCCGTAGCCCACCGTGTCATTTTGCGCTGTCATTGGCGTGCCGGTGGGCAGCGTGTAGTCGACGCCGACGACCCAAGAGGGCTCTGTCGCGTCGCGATACCAATTGAAAGGCGCCCAGCGCAGACCAAGCTGCATGTCGCCCAGACCGGAGCGCTGGTTGCTGGCGTAGTCGATGGCGAACAGCGACTCATTGTCCGTCGGCGTGCGGATCGTCGAGTTTTCCTTGGTCACGCCGTTGACGAAGTCGTGCTGCCATTGGTCCCACAGGACGATCGGCAGGCTGAGGTAGACTTCCACGTCCTTGTACAAGCCGAAGCGGGCGTCGATGGCCATGACGTTGCGCACGCGCTCGTAGGCCAGCTCCTTGGCCAGCACGATCCCGGAGGCGTCCGGGCACACCTGTCCGCCGACGGCATCGCCAGCGAGGCACTTGACCTGCCGCGCGACGGTCGAGGTGCGGGTGTCGCTGAGAAAGCGCAGGCGCATCGCGAAATCGAACGGGTCGGGGCCGTCAAAGGCGTCCAGCACGTCGGTCGGCTCAGCCGCTGCCGCGTCGGTCGCCGGAAGCGAGCCAACAAGGCCGACAAGCAGTGCGAAACAGAGGGCAAGGCCCGGTCCAGCCATGCGCGGGAAAGCCTTTGGATCTGCCATCTTGGTATCCTCGTGGTCCTGCGAATCCGCTGCGTTGAAGACCGTCGATGGAGCATAGCCGCGCGACCGGGAACCCGCAAGCGCAAGGGCAGGCCCGGAAAATGGTCGAGAACCGTCAGTGCGAGGCGGTGTCGGTGCCAGCGGTCGACGGTGACTCGGAGGTGTCGGCACCGTCCTTGCGACACGCGCCATCGCCCTGACCGCCGCAGCCGCAAGCGCCGCAACCGCCCGCGCGCCGGCCGGTTGCCTTCTGCAGGAAGTGCCACACGATGATGGCGACCATCAACCCCAGGATTGCGAGCAAGTGGGTCATTTGGACCGCTCCCCTACGCCTTGCTGAACAGGCCGGCGAAGCCCATGAACGCAAGCGACAACATGCCCGCGATGAAGAACGACAAGGCCGTGCCGCGGATCAGCTTCGACGTCGGCGCCATCTCTACCTCTTCGCGGATGCCCGCCATGATGACCAGCGCGAGCATGAGACCCACGCCGGCCCCCAGCGCGTAGACCAGGCCTTGGACCAGGCCGTAGCCGCGGCTCGTCTGGAACAGGGCGAGCGCCAGAATCGCGCAATTCGTCGTGATGAGGGGCAGATAGATGCCGAGCGCGCGGAACAGGGCGGGGCTGAGCTTCTTGATGGCCATCTCGACGAACTGCACGGCGCCCGCGATGACGACGATGTAGCTGATCAGCGAGAGATACGGCGCGTGGACCAGTACGTAGGTGTTCAGCAGCCAGGTCGCCAGCGACGTGATCAGCAGCACGAAGATGTTGGCGAGGCCCAGGCGAACGGCGGTGTCGATCCGATTCGTGACGCCCATGAAGGCGCACAGTCCCAGAAAGTACGCCAAGGTGAAGTTGTTGATCACACTGGCAGAAAAGAAGATCAGGACGAGGTCTTCCATCAGACGGCCTCCTGCATGGTCGCGGTCAGGGCGGCCTTCTTCTTCTCGCTGCGGTCCTTCCACCACGCCAACAACGACAGCTCAGCCGCAAGGGTCAGGAAGCCGCCGGGGGGCATGACCATGATGACCCAGGGTTCGAACGACTCGCCAAACAGTGGGATGCCCAGGAAGGTGCCCGCGCCCAACACCTCGCGTGGCGCCGAGATCATCACGAGCACGAGCGTGAAACCCAAGCCCATGCCGATGCCGTCCGCGATGGAAGGGACGACCGGGTTCTTGGCGGCAAATGCTTCTGCGCGCCCCAAGATGATGCAGTTCACGACGATGAGGGCGATGAACGCGCCGAGTTGTTTGTGGGCGTCAGGCAGCCAGGCGGCGAGACTCCAGTCGGCGACGCTGACGAACGTGGCGATGATGACGACGTACACCGAGATGCGGACGGGGCCGGGAATCGCCTTGCGCAGCCCGGAGATCATCGCGGACGAGGCGGCCAGTACGAAGGTTGTTGCCACGCCCATCACCAGACCGTTCGTTACGGTGGTCGTAATGGCCATGGTGGGACACAGACCGATGACGATGACGAAGATGGGGTTCTCGCGCCACAGGCCCTTGATGAGCTCTTGCATGGATGTCGGCGGAGCTTTGGTGGGGGAAGCCATGCGATGCCTCTCCTTGCGGGGCTAGTTTCCCGCCGACAGCCGGGGAACCCACTGCTGCGTGCTGGAGTTGAGGATCTTGACCACGGCTTTGGACGAGATGGTCGCCCCGGTGATGCAGTCGACCTGATTCGGCAGCGTCCTGGCGCCGGACTTGACCGGAACGATGGAGGGCTTGACCGACAATGCATTGAAGTTGCTTAGAAACTTTGTGTCCGACAGGATCTTGTCGCCCAACCCCGGGGTCTCCCGGCTCTCCAGCACCTTCATGCCGATGATGCGCCCGGTCTTGGCGTCGAAGCCGTAGATCAGCTTGATGGTGTCGGAAAACCCGGGTCCTTCTGCAGAGATGGCATAGCCCGCAAGCTGGCCCTGCGGATTCAAGGCGGCGTACACCGTGGGATTCTTGCTGGGCACGCCCTGGGGGCCCTTGTACGGCTGCAGCTTGCCGCCGACGAACTCGAATGGTTGGGCGCTCGCGGCGTTGGGCACGACCAGTTGCACCGCCGCCTCGAGCGCGCGCGCCTTGTTGGCCAGGATGTTGGGTTGCGTCGCCAGGAACACGACCACGAGGATCAGCCCCGACAGCAGTCCGGCCAGGGCCAGCGTGCCGATGATCGCGAACGAACCTGGCTCCTTCGGGGTGGACATGGTCAACCTCCCAGTCGACGCGGCTGCGTCGCGCGGTTGATCAGCGGGGTGACCGCGTTCATCAGTAAGATCGCGTACATCACGCCCTCGGGCAGGCCGCCGAAATTGCGAATCAGCACCACCAGCACACCGACGCCGAAGCCGAACCACCACGCGCCCTTCGACGTCACGGGCGTGGTGACGGGATCGGTGGCCATGAAGACCGCGCCCAGCAGCAGGCCGCCGGACGCGAGCATGAACGTGGGCGGTGGCGAGACGCCGAACAGCCAGAGCACGCCGCTGAAGACCGCAACCGTCCCCAGCGTCGACACCGGCAGGCGCCAGTCGAAGATACGCCGTACGGCCAGCCAGACACCCGCGACCACCAGCAAGACCGCCGCCGTTTCTCCCAGAGATCCTGCAGTGTTGCCCAGCAGCAGCGGCCCCAGATCGGTCAGCTTGTGCTCGAACTTTGCGAGACCCAGTGGCGTCGCGGTCGTCATCACGTCGACGTGCATCAGTGGCGGCGCAAGTGTGCTGGGCTCCAGGTTCCAGAAGCCCTTGCCCGGGGCCGTCCACGTCGTGATGGCCGTCGGGAACGCCGCCTGCAGGAACGCGCGACCGATGAGTGCGGGGTTGAACAGGTTGTGGCCCATGCCACCCAGCACCAGTTTGCCCAGCGCGATGGCGACGGCCGAACCGACGGCCACCATCCACAGCGGCAGCGCGGGCGGAAGCGTCAGGGCGACAAGCACGCCGGTCAACAGCGCGGTGCCGTCGCGCAACGTGCCCCAGCCCTTGCGGTCGCTGAACAGCCACTCCGTTCCCATCGCAACGACACCCGCGACGAGCACCATCAACAGCGCCGTAAAGCCAAAAAACCACACGGCCGCAGCGACGATGGGCACAAGGGCCGCCAGCACTTCAAACATCACCCGCGGCGTGGTCAGCGTCTGGGGAACATACGGGGCCGTCGAGAGGTCCAGTCGAGGAGCTTGCTGGGTCATGAGACCGCCTTCTTCTGCTTGATCAAGCCCTTGCCAACGCGCATCAACTGGACCAGCGGCAAGTTCGACGGGCAAGCGAACGAGCAGCTGGCGCACTCGAAGCAGTCGGTGATGTGCAAGGCCTCGACTTCTGCGGCGCGCTCGTTGCGAACCATCAGGGCCAGCCGCTGCGGATTCAAGTGCATCGGGCAGGCCTCCAGACACCGACCGCAGCGGATGCAGGGCTGCTCGTCGCTGCCCCGCGCGGGGTCGACCAGGGCGAGTACGCCCGAGGTGCCCTTGGTCACCGGCACGTCCAACGTCTTCTGCGCCATGCCCATCATGGGGCCGCCCAGAATGACCTGACGCACGCCCGGCAGCAGGCCGCCGCAGTGTTCGATCAGTGCGCGCACGGGCGTGCCGATGGGCACCAGCACGTTGGCCGGCCGGCGGATGCCGGGGCCCGTCACCGTGACCACCCGCTCGATCAGCGGGGTGCCCGCGTCGAACAGGTCGGCCAGGGCAGCTGCCGTCCCCACGTTGTGCACCACGATCTCGAGGTCCAGAGGCAGCTTGCCGCTCGGAACCTCCTTGTGCAACACCGCATCGATCAACATCTTTTCAGCACCCTGGGGGTACTTGACCTCCAGCCCGACAACCTCGATGGTCGGGTCGCCGTCTGCCGAATTCCTCAGTGCCGCGACCGCATCGGGCTTGTTGTTCTCGACGCCAATCCAGGCCTTCTCGGCGTTCACTTGCGCCATTGCGATGCGCAGGCCACGCACCACGGCGTCGGGGCGCTCGACCATGACGCGGTGGTCGCACGTCAGGTAGGGCTCGCATTCGCAGCCGTTCAGCAGCACGAAACGGACCTTCTTGCCCTCTGGCACCGCCAGCTTCACATGCGACGGAAAGGCCGCACCGCCCAGACCGACGATGCCCGCATCCTGCACCCGCTGCACCAGCTCGGCTGCCGTGCTGGGGACGCCCAGCGGCCCCGTGGGCACGAAGCGCTGGCTGGCGAACGGGTCCGTGGTCAACACCAGGCTCAGCGCCTCCTTGCCGTTCGGGTGGCGTCGCAGCTCGATCGCCGTCACCGTCCCCGTCACGGGAGCATGTAGCGAGGTCGAGATGAAGCCACCGGGACCCGCCAGCAGTTGGCCACGCATCACCTTGTCTCCCACCGCCACGACGGGCCTGGACGGCGCGCCGATGTGCTGCGAGAGCGGCAGGACGTACTCAGGCACGAAGCCCATGCGCTCGATGGCCAGCCCTTCCGTCGCGTGCTTGTGCTCGGGGGGATGCACGCCGTGGCGGAAGGTGGCCGCCTGAGCGAACATCTTGAAAAGGCTCACGAAGCCCTCCCATTCGCCAGGTGGAGCAACCGTTCGCGCAGGCGCAGGGCGGCGTTGGCGTCGCGCTCGGTGCGCTCCTGCATGTGGCGCGCTTCAAGTACGGCAAGCTCCGCGGCGTGCGCGGCCTTCAGCTCGGCCTCGGCCTGGGCACGGATGTCACCGACGAACGGCGTGACCTCGCCTGCCCATTCCTGCAGCATCGCCCAGCGCGCTGCGGAGGTTGCGGTGGTCTGGACGCCAGCTTCGGTCTCCGTCGGATTGCCTTGCAGCGACAGGCGCTTGCCGAAAGCCCCCGGCACCGCGGGGTCGAAGCGGAACAGCGGGAACTCGCGTGAGGCCACGGAAAGACCTGCCCGCTCGACCAAAGTCTCTGCGGGGAACTCGTGCAGCCGCGGACTGGGGGCGTACACGTGCACGACAGCGGCGCCTGAGTGACGCGAGGCTGCACCGACCGTCGCAAACAGGTGAGTCGGGTGGGCCAACGATGTTGCCGCGACCAGAGCCTTGCCGGGCAGCGCTGCCAGCGGAGCGGGGTCGAAGCTGGCGTCCGGGATGTTCTGATCCAGCACCACAACCTTCACCGGCAGACCGCTCGACAACAGCCTCGTCCATGCGCCCAAGTCGATGCCGCGGGCTGAGGGGCCGTCGGCAAGCACCAACACCGGCGGGCACAGCGCCCGCTCTGCGTCGGTCAGGTCGTGCAGCTTCAGGTCCAACAGGGCTTCTTCGCGTGCAGGCAAGTCCGACGGACTCTGCAAAGCAAGCGCCGCCAAGCGAGTGGTGCGAGCCTCGGCGACCGTGCCGGCCAGCAGCCCGTGCGCCAGACCCATGGCCACATCCACGCCGCGTCCCTCCAGATCCACGACCATCGGAGCGGCGAACGGGTTGCGATGAAATTGGCCGGCCCACTCGGCCACGGAAGCCCCGGCAACGACGACGCCGAAGCGCGCGCGGCCAATCCCCAGCGATCCTTCCAGAAGTGCTGCCTTCAGGGTCTCGACGTCGCGCGCCGCACGGGCCAGTCGCTGTGCCTTGTGGCCGTCAAGAGCCGTGCGCGCGCCCAGTTCATTGGCCTTGGCCAGCACGGTCGGCAAGTGCGTCGAGCGCCCCGCGTGGCCTGTCAGCGCTTGGTCCAGGGCGTCCAGATCGGTCACGTTGGCTGCGTCGGCCACTGTGCTTCGCAGCGCGTCGCGCAGCTGGGTGGCTTGCTTGCTCAGGGAGTCGACGACGCCCAAGAGCTCGCGCTGACGCTGGTATTCGACGACGGCGGTGACCAACCGTGCCCCCAGCCGCGACCCAGAGCCCGGTTCGGCGCCATCTGCACCCGGAACCAGACCATGGCAGTGGCGAGAGAGCAGAACCGCGGCCAGCGGGTCGCTTCCGTCGAGGGCCATCATCTGCGCGATCGCTGTACCTGCGGTGTCCGGCGTCGTTTCAAAAGCCTGCCATGACATGGCCAGGGTGGCGACCACTTCCGGCGTCTGCGGTACGGCCGCGATGGCGCCTTCCGGGCACACGGCGCTGCAAACGCCGCAACCTTGGCACACGTGCGGGTCGACGCCCAGCAACAGCAGAAGCCCGCTGCCCTTTGCGGCGGCATGCGACTGGTGGAAGGCAACGGGAGCCGCAGCGATGGGCAGGCGCGTCACCTCAGCCAGCGTGCGCTCGAATGCGCGGGCCATGTCGGTGCGCTCGGCGTCGTCCCCCCCCAGCTTCTCGGTCAGCCACTGCAAGCCGTCGCGGGCAGCCTCCGGGGTCAGCGTCCGCGCCTTGTCCTTTGCCAGCTGGCCGTCCAAGCGGCCGGCAAGTTGCTTATGCGCACGGCGCAGCTTGTCCGCGGCGGCCGTTCGGTCGACTCCGGCGTGGGCACGATCCGCCGCGGTGTTCAGCAGCGCCTCGGTCGACAGCAGCACGGGGCCGATGGCGGCGTCGGGACAGGACGTCCAGCAGCGACCGCAGCCCGTGCACGCGGTGGCGTCGATCTGCGGCACTTGGCTGCGGTTGGCGACGCGATCCAGACAGGCAGCGCTGGCGGCGGGCGTGCGGCCCAGCGCGAGCCACGGGTCGTATGTGTGGCTGCCGTCGCTTTCCAAACGCGGCTGCAGCACCTCTCCCCAGAAACGGGGCAGGCTTGCGGCGTTGCCGGGGTCGCGGGTGAAGCGCCGCACGATGGCGGGGACAGCGCCATGAGAACCCAGCGTTGCCGGACCGGAGGCAGCGGCGGCGGCCCCAGGCAGCGTGGCTCCGTCCAAGTGCGGGTGGCCGCGCAGGATCGCCTGACGCAGCACCTCGCGGCGCGGGTGCGTCGCCGGGAGCGAGGGCGTGTCGAGGCCCAAGTGAACCCGCGGTCGCATCGCCTCGTCGGTCTGCATGTTGCGATACAGACTGGTGATCTGGGCGGCCGTCACGGGCTCGCTGACGTCACCTCGAACGGCGGCCACGACCTTTGCCGAGGTTCCGGCAAGTGCTTCGCGCACCAACGCCTGCAGCGGGGCCGTCAACGCAAGGCCGGGGTGGGCGTGCTCAAGTACCGTCACGGCTTGGGTATTCACAAGCGCCGCGCGAAGCAACTCGGCATCCAGCGGTCGCAGCACGGTCAGTCCCACGACACCGGCCTTCAAGCCCTGCGTCAGCAGCTCGGTCGCGACCGCTTCGGCGACGGCGACGTCCGGACCCAGCGCCAGAACCACCGAGGTCGCGCCATCCAGCTGATGCGCAGTCGCAGCCGCCACGGACCGGCCGGTCAGCCTCGACCATTCTTCCATCGCCTCGCGGGAGACCGCAGCGATCGGGTCGGCATGGAACACTTGGCGCGAGGCCGCCGCGACCGCAGCGTCCAGACCGCGGGTGGCCGCTCCGATGGCGGTCGGCAGGTCCGGGTCGAACGCGACGGGGACGCGTCTATGCTTCTCACCCAGCACCAGCGCTTGACCGGGCAGGCCGGCGGCCACGTCGTCGTCGGCATGGCCCAGATACGCGTCCAGCGCGGCAGTCTCCGGCACCAGAACATCAGAAGCGGTCAAAGCGACGCCGACGGTGTCCACGACCAGAATCGCAGGGACCAAGCCACGTTCCGCCACACGCCGAGCGACGAGGGCGAGGTCCATGGCGTGCTGGGGGCCGCGGGCCACCGCGACGAACGCGCCGGTGGCCGCAAGGGCGTGCAACGCGGCATCGTCGTTGCCGGTTTTCGGGTCATGCGCCTCTGCGATCAGCAGCAAGGGCACGTGCCGGTCGACCGCCGTGCGCACGGTCTCCGCTTGGCCTGCCAGTGCCTTGGCAGTCGAGAACACCGTGACTCGTCGACCCGCCAGAGCCTCGCCGAGGGCCAGATGCAACCCCTCTTCGCCGCGCAGGATGCGGTCCGCGAGGGTGGACTCAACTCGCAGCAGTCCGTCGCGGCCGGTCAGCGTCACGGGTGTGCCGGGATAGGGCGCAGGGGTGGCGGCCGGCTTGACGCCGAACAGGGCGCGCAGCTTGCTGGCGGCGTAGTCGGTCAGGCTAGGCATGACGCCTCCGGGCGGTCGTTTCCTGAGTGAACTGGTTGCCGTCGACCCACTGAATCGCCCCGGTGGGGCAGCGGAAGGTCGCGGTGGCGGTGGCGATGGAGGGTGCCTTGACGATGGGCAGGCCGCCCTGCATGACGATGACGTTCTCAGGTGCATCGAGCGCGCAGCGACCACACGCATCGCACGCGACGTGGCACGAGGCCTTGGCCGTCAGGCCGGTCAGAGGACTGCTGCACTGCACCAGGACGTGGTCCGAGATCGCGTGGATGGAGAACAGACTCAGCGGACAGACGACCACACAGTCGTTGCAGGCCGTGCACTTCATGACGTCGACGACGGGCAGGCCCTCGGCGTTCATCGTGATGGCGTCGAACGAGCAGGCCCGCGCACAGTCTCCCAGGCCCAGGCAGCCCCAGGGGCAGGCCCGCCCGCCGCCGTTGACCACGACCGCCGACCGACACGAGCCGGCGCCGCGGTAGTCCGCAAGGTCCCGGACGGCAGACTTGCCACCGGCGCAGTGCAGTCGCGCCACACGCTTCTCCTGCAGGTCGGCGGCGACGCCCAGATAGTCAGCGATGTCGGCGATGCCATCGGCTGTGTTCACGGTGCATTTGCCGGGCGACAGCTTGCCCTGAACCGTCAGCTCAGCAAAGGCGCGGCACCCAGGCTGGCCGCACGCACCGCAGTTGGCGCCGGGCAGTCGAGCGACGACCTCGTCGATGCGCGGATCCTCCTCGACCCGCATCTTCTTGTACGCGACGGCCAGAATCACCCCGAAGAACAGGGCGATCCCGAACATGATCCCGGCCGCAAGTGCTACGTCGCCCATGCGAAGACCTCTAGCGGTTGAACCGCACGGCGCGGGCGACGACGTCTGGCGTCGCGCTTGCGTCTCCCGCACGTGGCTTGCCGGGATGGATGCAGCGCGCCGGGCACTTCTCTGCTGAGGTGACGAGCTCCAGGAACGTTCCGCCGGCCGCGTTGCCGATGGTCGCCTGTTTGTTGCCGTCGTACTTGAACAAAACAGGGTTGGCGGCCGTGCATTCGTTGCAAGACGTGCAGAGCGGCGTGTCGATGTAGGGCTCGTCGAAGCCGCCGGACTCTTCCTCGTCCGCCGCGACAGAGACGGGGGCGGGAGCGGACGCTATCTGGTTGGCCGGAGTCCCGGCAGGGCGCGGGGCAAGGGGAGTGGACGAAGGTCGCGTCGGCACCCCGGTCGACACCGGCAGTGATTCTGCACTCAGCAGCACGTGCACCAGACGATCCATCGCCTCGGCGCCAGCTTCGGCCCGAGCGAGCTCGATGCGACGCTCATATTCAGCGCGCAACACTTCGCGCTCCACCTCAGCCTCTCGCTGGGCCTCACGCCGTGCCACCTCTGCTGCGCGGCGAGCATATTCGTTATGGATGCCCCCCAGTTCTTGCAGGGTGCGCCACATCCGCACGCGGTCGCGCGCGGCGAACGCCAGCTCGCGGGACACAAGTGCGCGGGCAAGGTGTCCGTCGGCGTTCACGACCCACAAGAACGGCATTTTGCGGGGCGGTCCATGATCCAGCGCATCCAGATAGTCGGCCACGGGCGTCAGGTCGTCGGTGGCAACCGCGTCGTCCAGCACGAGAAACTGGCTGCGGCACGCGGGGTTCAGCGCCGCGGCATGGGCGTAGGTGAAGGCCTCGTCAAACGTCGCTACCTCGTCGTTCGCGTTCACGAAGGCAACGGGATGCAGCGGCCAAGGGCGTTCGGGCTGCGGGTTGCCGGTCAGGTCGAAGCGGTCGGCCCAAGTGGGTCCAGCGTCGGGGTCGTGGCGGAAGGCAGGCAGTGCGCGGCCTTCGCGTGCGGCGGCGGGCTGCAGCCAAGCGCCATCGACGCCCGGCCCGGGGACGGCGACGACCGCGAGGGCCGGCGTGGTTGCTCGCGCCAAGCGGGACAGCCCGAGTGCCAGCAGCTCCGGCTGGGACGTCGTGGCCTGCAGCACCAGTGCCTCACGGTGGGCGATGGCAAGGGTGCCCAGACCCGGGGCGTGCACGACAACTTCAGACGCAGCATTGGGTTCCCCGCCGACTGGACCGTCGGCGACCAGCACGAGGATGGGACGTCCCCCACTCAGCAGCCGACTCAGCAGAGCACTCTCGTTGCCTCCAAGGTGGTCGCCGGTCTCAGCGACGGCGATGGCCGGCAAGCAAAGCAGTGCGTCGGCATCAAACGACTGCCAATCCAGCCGGGCCAGAGGCTCCTCGTGGTGGGCCGCGTCAAACTCTCCGGCGACCTCCAGACGGGCGATCCGCACTGCGCGCAGCACATCCGCAGCGGCGGCGGCATGATCATCGAAGGTCTGGGCGGCGGCATGGAATGCCTCGGCACTGCGACGAATGTCGACACCGTCGAGGGTCAACCCTTCGGGCAGTACGCCGGCGTCCAGCAGCACCATCAGCGGTGTGGAGGCCATCGTCGCCAGCCACCGCTTCAGCGTGCCCAGCGCCAACTGTACGCGCTGCCGCCGGTCGGCATCCATCCGCTGCGAGCCGCGCTGGGTATGGATACGCCCCGCCAGCTTGCCAAGGTCCAAGGCACCCGCGCCGTTGCCCATTGCGGCGGTCAACGCCGACTCCGAGCTCGCCTGGGGTCCGTTCAAGTCGTCCACCCGCAGAAGCTCCGCCAGCCGGTGGGCCAGCGCCTGGACTTCGGCGGCGAGGGCCGTGCGCCGGGGAAGGCGGTCACGGCGAACCGCGCAGGCGGTCAGGTGGTACAACAGGGCGGATGTGAGGCCGACCAGCGTCCCGTTCTGCGGTAGCCGCTTGCGCAATCCTTCGATCTGTTTGGTCAATTCTCGCAACGCCGCGGGGCTCAGGTCGAACTCTCCAGCGAACTTGTCCAACGCTGCCGGCCACACCGTTGCGACGGGCGCTGCGTCCAGTCGCCCTTCCAGCGTTCTCGCAACGGCCCGCACGAGTCGAGGCACAGTCGCCCCCAGCAGGTCAGTCGCCTCCCCTGCTTGATTCATCGCGGTCAGTGCCTGCTCGACCACACGTCCCAGGCCCACCGCATCGCCGTCGGTCGGCAGAAAGACGGGATGGTCGCGCCAGACCGTGTCGGGGGAGGCGAGCGCGACGGTCACCGCCGGCCGCAGGGCCCCTTGGGTCGCCGGAGTGCCTTGGCCCGTCAGGTGGAACCGGCGCAGCACGTCGCGCGTTTGGGGCAGGGTTCCGGCTTGGCCGGACGCCGTCATGCGGGGCAGGGCGCTGTCGCTGCGCGTGGTTTGCTTGGTGACCAAGGCTGGCTCCCTTGTCGCGCCTTGGGACAGGCGGCGGTCGTGGGTGGCGGGGCGGGTGCGGCTAAACCAGGAAGCGGTCCAGCTCAGCATCGACGGCCTTCATGCGCTGCTGGGGCGTCATGTCGATGCCCTTGGCCGTGTCCAGATCGTATCGCTCTGCACGCTCGTTGCGGTAGAAAAGTCCAATCGGAACGGCATCTTGAGTGTCTGCATAACGGCGCGCAGCATCCAGGTCGCTGGGGTCATGGACGACCTGATTCTTGAACAGTCGCTTCAGCGAGGGGTCGATCGGGATGCCGTTGTCATGGGTCATCAGCAGGATCTTCGACGGATCGTCCTGAATCTCCTGAAAGTGGCCGTCCATGAAGTGCGGGCATCGCTGCAAGATGCGCACAAAAGCGAGGCCGGGGTGCGCGTGCGCGGCCTTTAGCGTCTCGTAAACGTGCGCGGGGTTCCAGTCGACCGTCTGGGCGACAAACGAGGCGTTGGTAATGCCCAGCGTGACCGAGAGCGGGTTCAGCGGGGTCAGCAGCGAGCCCTGCGGGTGCGTGTTCGACGTGAACAAACGGCGCGACGTCGGGGACGTTTGCTTCTTGGTCAGGCCGTAGACGTTGTTGTCCAGCAGCATGACGACCATCTTCATGTTGTAGCGAATGGCGTGGATCCAGTGCGCCGTGCCGATCGCGCAGCAGTCGCCGTCGCCGGTGGCCACGAAGATGTCGAGGTCGGGGCGGCGCGCACGAACTCCCGACGCGACGGGCAGCGCGCGACCGTGCAAACCATGAAAACCATAGGTCTTCATGTAATGGGGGAAGCGGCTGGAACAACCGATGCCCGCCACCGTCACGGTCTTCTCGGGCACCAGCTGCAGGTCGCGGGCCAGCCGCTGCACGGCACTGAGCACCGCGTTGTCGCCGCAGCCCGAACACCAGCGCGGTGCGGCGCCTTCATAGTCCTCGAGCACAAAGTGCCGGGCCTTCTCGTCGAGCTGCCAGTCCTGCTTCAAGCCAAACATGTTGTCTCCTCTCGCCGCGGTCGACCCGTTTGGGTCTGCGGGGGGCGGTCAGTGGGTGGCCGCCTGGGTGGGTTCGGTCTCGCCTCCGCCTTCCTTGGGCCTAGCCCTTGGTCAGGTGGCTGCGCAGGGCGTTCTCGATCATCGACGGCGACAGCGGACTGCCGGGCACGCGTGACCAGCAGTCGACGTCGCACAGCGTTTGCGCGCGCAGCAGGAAAGCCAGCTGCGAATACCGACGGTTCTGGGCGGTGAAACCGGCGGCATGGACGTCGTCGCTGTAGTTGATCTCGACCGTCATGACCTTCTTGAAGCGGGCGAAGATTTCCTTGAGTCCCGGCTCCATGGGCGACAGGTAGCGCAGGTGCACCGACGAGATCCGATGGCCCTCGGCGCGCAAGCGGTCGATCGCCTCGTCGATGGCGCCAAGGGTCGAGCCCCAGCCCACGACCAGCAGGTCCCCCGTGTCCTCGCCGCGCACCGTGGGCGGCTTCAGCGAGTCCAGCAGCGTGGCCAGCTTGCGCGAACGCATTTCCATCGAGTGCTGGTTGATGCTCGACTCGTAGGCCACCCGACTGTGCTCGTCGTGCGCCAGACCCGTCAGAACGTAATTGCCGTTGCGCTGTCCGGGGATGGGCCGCTGCGACAGGCCCGTCGCCGGGTCCCACTCGTACGGCCGCACCGTGCGGTCCCACGCCGACTGGTCGATAGGCGGCGCCAGCCATTCCTCCTTCAACTCCGGGCGCGGGAACGGCTGCTGCCCGGTCGCCAGGTTCGCGTCGGTCAACACCATCACGGGGCCGCGGAAGGTCTCGGCAAGCTTGCGCGCCGTGATCATGAAGTCGAAGCACTCGGCGATGGTGGCGGGTGCCAGGATGATCTTCGGGGCGTCCCCCGGCTCGGCGAACAGCACGGACAGCAGGTCGCCTTGCTCGACGCGGGTGGGCAGGCCCGTTGACGGACCACCGCGCTGCACGTCCACCAGCACGATCGGCAGCTCGGCCATCACTGCCAAACCAATGAATTCCGTCTTCAACGCAAGACCCGGACCCGACGTGACGGTCAGCGGCGTCTTTCCGGCGTAGGCGCAGCCCAGCGCAAAGCCAATCGCGGCGATCTCGTCCTCGGCCTGGTGCACGAAACCGCCCGACCGATGGAAGACCGAAGCAAGGTGGTGCGACACCGACGTCGCCGGCGTGATGGGGTACATCGAGCAGACTTCGAAGCCCGCCGCCATGGCCCCAAGCGCGATCGCCTGATTGCCGTTCATCACGACCATCGTCTGGGTCGTCGGCTCTACCGGCACGTTGAACCGCATCTCGATGTGGGCGTCGCCCCAGGTACGGCCGCTGGTCAGCAGGGCAATGTTGTTCGCGACGACCTCAGCGCTCTTCTTGCCGAGCTTGCGCTTCAGTTCGACCTCGACGTGCTGCATGTCCAGGTCATAGACGGCGCACAACAAGCCCAGACACCAGATGTTCTTGCCGCGTCTGGCGTCCTTGACGACCTTGAGACACTCCGTCTCCATCGGCACCTCGACCACGACGTAGCCGCGGCGGGCAAAATCCGCCAGCGCTTCGGCATAGGCTTCGGGGACACCCGGCAGGCCGCTCCTGGCCCACTTGTTCTCCAGCAGGATCATCGTGCCCTGCTTGAGCGCGCCGACGTCGATGCGGCTGTAGAGCACCTGTTCGTTGAAGGCGATGACGATGTCGGCGGTGTCACCCATGTTGGTGACTTCCTTGGTGCCGACGCGCACTCGGTTGCCGCTGGCGCCAGCACGCGACCGGGCGGGGGGCTCGACCTCGGCGGGGATGATCTCGACGGTCCACACGCCGTTGCCGCTCTTGGCCGCGATGGTGCCGAAGAGCTGGCCGGCCGTTTGCGCGCCCTCGCCAGAGTCCGAGACAAACTCGACGATGTGCTGCGAAACCGTGCGGATCGTGGCGGGGCGCGGAGCTTGGTCCGCAGCAACTGTGGCTGAAGTCGTCATGTCGAGACCGTCCTTGCAGGGATGGGGTTCGTCAACGCGCGTGCTGAGCTGCCGTGCCTCGCGGGGGCCACGGTGACCGAAATGCCGAGGACCGATGGTCGGCGCCGCGCAGGCGCTGGAGGAGGGACAGAATCAGCGGCGGTGGAGCACAGCAGTTCGCGCGCGGCCCCCCCTGAGCGCAAACGGCGGCGACCATGCCACACGGGTCCGCACCGACCTATGACTTGGGTCAATTTCCGGCTTGATCAAGGTCAAGAACGGCGGAGAAGCCAACGAGATATTTTCAGAATTGCCACACGCGGCGCCGCAGAGTGGTCGCCATGCCGCGTGTGTGGCACTGCGGTGGCCGGCTACTCGCTGGAGCCGACTTCATCCCAGAAGGCCTCGAGGATGATTTCGGTCTCCTCCGCCTCATGACGCCGCACTTGGGCGATGGTGCGCTGCACGCGTCCGGCAAGCGCGGCCATCTCCATCGCCTCGCCTCCATCCAGCACCGTCTTGAGACGCTCAATCAGCACCGGATGCTCCCCCTTGAGTCGGTCGAGCTTCTCCGCGTGGTGGGGGCACTGAATCGGGATGTCGGTAAAAAGGCAGCTCAATTCTTCATCCGCGAAGTGAGCGCTGAGCAACTCCGCCAGCTGCGCCACGCGCTTCGCCAGGTCAGCGAGCCAAGGGTCCTTTTCGTCTGGCAGGCGAACCACCCGCAAGAGAATGGCCTCGATGAGGGGGTTGAATGACCGGTGCTGCTCCAGCGTGTTTTCGCAGCAAGACAGATCGGGGGCCGGGTCTTGGGACACCGTGTGCGTATGGGCGGTCATCATTGCCTCCCTGCTCGTCGGACGAGCCCAACATTTCACTGGAATCTAGCTGTGATGGGGGGGCGGGTCAACGCGGGCGCCGCAGTTCACCGCGGCCCAAGGGACGTCCGATCGAAGCGCGCCGGAACTCCCTGTCCTTGTTGCCATTCCACCAGATCCAGATCGACAGCGGCGCCGCCTTCTTGGCGCAACCGCAGCCGTCCGTGCAGAGGCAGTCCATCCTCGTCACGAGGCAGAAGCCAAAGGACGGCCGCGCCGGGTCCCTGTGGCCCGCCGACCTCGATGAAAGCAACGGTCCCCCGGCTCTTGGACACGGCCAGTCGCAACGGCCGCACGCCGGGCCCCGCCTCGCAGTGAGGGTCCAAGCGCACGTAGCCCAGGTCCCCCACTTCCCCGTCAGTCGTCGCCGTGAAGCCCTGCGGCAGGTAGAGCCCCGCCAGCAGCACCAGGGGCAGCCCAAGGGTGTCGATCGTCCTGTAAAGCCCTGCAAGCGTCAGAGGTTGCGTCTTGCCATGAGGATGCCGCAGCCACCCTTTGCCGTCGCGAAGCACCAGACCCACGCCCGCCAGCGAAGGAGGACCCTCGACACGGACCAGCAGTGCCGACTGGCCCGCGGCCTTGCCGGCAGAGCGGGTGACCGCAATACGCAGGCCGTGCAGTGGGTGGGTCGGGGTCAGATTCGCCGACCACACGCCGCGCCAGACCTTCGGGGCGCCGGCTTGCACGGCGGCGGCGAGGATGGCGTCCGGCCCTTGCCGTCGCAGCTGCAGCCAGTCGGCGCAGACGTCGTCGGGAACATGCAGCAGGGCAAGGACCGTCCACGCCACGAGCACGAAGTCAGGTGCGCGCGGGCGAAAGGCAAACACAGACGCCTAGTTGCCTGAGGTCTTGTGGAGCGAGATCAGCAGGTCGCCGGCCGGCGGATCCTCGGCGGTCGCTCCGGTCGAAGCCAGCCACCACAGCGCGCCACCCACCAGAGCCGCGCCGCCCGCCACGCCTGCCCAGAACCACCACTCACCGGTCAGGGGCTTGGCCTTCTTCTCATCGCCGAACAGTTCCTTGTCCGGGTCGATGGTCTCGACGACCGCCGGACCCGCCGCGCCCGTTCCGCTGTTGGCGAGCACGCTCTGGCGCTGGTCGAGCGGCAGGGTGTTTGGATCCGGTAGCAGCTTGGAGCCGACCGTGGTCGCAACGAACTCGGCAAGCTTGTTCAGGTAGTTCTCGTCCTTGTCCAGCGTCGCTTCCACCTTGCGGAACGTGCCGTCGGCGCCCAGCGCGTAGCCGGTCAGCTCCGTCGCCTTCTTGCCCAACTTGGGCCGCAGCACCAGCATCTGGTCGGCGCCAAGCTGGTTGCGCAGCTCGCGGATGCGATCCTCGACGACCGCAGGCTGGCTGAAGTTGGCGATCAGGACGTTGCGCCCTTGGTCGAGGTCAGGCCCGAAGGTCGCGGGCTTGAGTTCGAATTGTGCCGTTGACGCCTTCTTTGCCTGCACTTCGACAAACCGCCGCTCAGTGACCATGCCGCTCGATTGCACGGTCACGAGGTGTGCGCCAACGGGGACGCCTTCCACCTCAGCCGCGGTGTTGCCGCGGTAGGTGCCGTCGATCCAGATGTCGGCGCGTGGCCCCGTAACGGTGACCTTCAAGTCGCCCGTCAGGGTGTTGGCCAGCACTTCCTTGACGCTGACGTAAAGCTCCCGGGCGTTGCTGCCGTAGGCTGCGTATTCCTCAGGCGTCTGGTTCGGGAACAGGATCAGTGACTTGAGGACCGCATCGCGTGCCCGCAGCACTTCATTGTTGGCCAACCACACCAAGCCTTGGCCCTTGTACAGCCGCGCGAACAGTCGCTCGTCACCGGCGGTTGGGTTATCGGTCAGCACCTTGACGGCCGCCTCGAGGCGCTCTTGGGCGCGCTTGGGGGTGCGCAACAGCACGGCGCGAAGGCCCTCTTCGACGAACTGGCCAGCCTGAATGGTGGCGTCCGGGTTCGGCGACGGCGACAACTCAAACAACCGGACGGAATCCAAGCGGTTGGCTGCGTCGCTGAGCAGAAGTTCCAGCGCTTCGGCGTCGTCGGCGTTCTTGCGCTGGATAGGCACCACCAGCACGGCGACGGTAGAGTTCACCGCGTTCTGGGCATACGCCTGACGAACGAATGAACCGCCCTGGAACATGCCGAGCCACTGGACGTGGACGAAGGCGACGGCGCAGAGGAGTGCGACGAGGGTGCGCGTGAAGGGAGAGGAGCGGAGTGCGGTCATGGCGGATCCTGCTTCGGGTCTGGGTCGAGGAGCGTCCTGAGGAAGGCTCTTGCGTCGACAGCGATCAGGGCACGAGCAGCTTGGGGCAGTAGATGTCGGACAGCGCCGCGCCTGCACCATTCAGGCTCGAGAACGCGTCCACGCCGCCAAACATCAGCACACAGTCGTTCGGCAGCACGAGCCCGCTGTGACCGGCGCGCGGCACGAAGTCGCTGACGGCGGGAATTGCGGAGTCGGCCAGGAACTTGCTGGTCTTGACGTCGAACGCCTGCATCGCGAGGGTGTCGGGCGCCGCGGCGAAGTTGCCGAAACCACCGGTGAACAGCACATGGTTGGCGCCGACCGCGCTGGCCTGGTGCAGGTACAGGCCGCCCTTCAGACCGGCCACCTTCTTGACGGCGATGCGCGCCTTGGTGGTGGGGGTCGCAGGCAGCACGGTCAGCAGGTACGCGTCGTTCACGCTGGGGGCCAGCCACTTCTGAGCGCCCGTGTCCCAGCGAATGCCGCCGACGGAGAGCAGTCGGTCGACCTTGCGGGTGCCCTCGGCCAGGTCGGTCCAGTCGTTCTTGGCGTTGGTGCCGGTGCCCAGAAAGGTCAGCGTGGGGAACATCAGGACGGTCTTCGAGTCGAAGTCGCCGCTGAAGGTAAACGAGGCGTCAAAGGCACCTGTGCCGAGCGCGAGCGACTCGTGGAAGGCCTCAGCCACCGGCCCCACGGCCTTGTCGGTCGAGCGCTGGACGTTGCCGCCCCAGATCAGGTACCGGGCGGTTCCGTCGTCCGTCGGGCCCATCTCCGCAACCGCCGATCCACCGCGCACCGCCACGGCTGGCAGCGCGCCGCCGATGTCGACAAAGTCCTTCTCGGCCTTGCTGAACAGGTCGCTTTGCGAATAGGCGGCGAAGTCCGCCACCGGCCACGGAGCACCGCCGACCGACGCCACGTAGTCATCCGACAAGCGCAGCAGGTTGGGGAACACGCGCTTCTTGGCGTTCTGCGGGTTGGCCCCAGCAAGGAACGTGCCCGTGGCCACGTCGTAGATCTCGTAGGGAGGGTTGACGCCGTCCGTCGCCGTCCAAGTCGGCGGCAGATTGGGGGCGACCTTCATCTTGGTCGCTCCGCCAACCAGCAGCACTTGGTTCAGCTG
Organism: uncultured Enterobacteriaceae bacterium; assembly: GCA_964447285.1. Lineage (GTDB taxonomy): Bacteria > Myxococcota_A > UBA9042 > UBA9042 > UBA9042 > CAJBNH01. The sequence continues at coordinate 75,317 of CAYURO010000022.1, forward strand.
CGGCAGATAGATGGCCGAGTGCGCCGCACGGCGGGCGATCATCTTGGTCTTGACGGTGTCGAACTTGCCGGTGCCGGGATCGAACACGTAGGCGGTGTCGCTGGGCGCCTCGAGCGTGTATGTGCCGTCGGCCGCTTTGGCTGCGTTGGCGAAGCCGCCCGCGATCAGAACCTTGCCGTCAGCCATGCGCGTCGTGGTGGGAAATACGACGTTCGGGATCGGCGCAGCAGAAGCCTGCCCCAGACAAGTGAAGCCTTCCAGCGCCATCAAGGTCAGGTCCAGCGGGATCGTCTTGGTCTTCTGGATGTTGAGACCGGACTTGCGCGCGAACCACACCGGTGAGGTCGAACCGCTCTTGTAGCCGAGCAGGGTGATTTCCCGCGGGCTGCCGGCCGGCACGTCCTGAAAGGTGATCTGGCTTTGGCCCGAAGAGAACGCTTGAGTCTTCGTGTCGCCCAGCAACGCCAGATCGCCGGCTTCGTTGGGGCCGCGCACGATGAGCTTGAGCGTCTTGATCTCGACGAACGGGTTCTTCGCCGCGCCACCGCAAGAGGTCGTCACGGCCCCTAGGGTCATGTCGAACTGCGGGACGAACTCGACAGGCTCGGTATCGACCGCGCAGCCAGACAGCCATGCAGCGGCGATGAAAAGCAGCGGGACGGAGTGCGCAAAGACGGGGCGGCGCATCGAAATCCTCCAAGCGGAGCGGACTCTCGGGGGCAGGTCGTTCGGAACCGCCGCGGCTTCGGCGCCGAGGCGGAAAGGGGCGTCAGAAGGGCGTCAGGAACAGAATCTTGTTGCGGCCGTCAGACTCGCCCACCGTGATCGGCGGCGGCGTTTGGCGCGGGTCGGAGGACGAGATGTAATACTTGCGGCCGTCACTGGTCTCGATGCTGCGACAGATCACGAAGTCGGGCTTGCCGGCCTCGACCACGAATTTGTGGACGGTTTGGCGCATGCGGGTCCAGTAGAGCTCCCGCAGCTCACGCACGTTGCGTGAGGAAGGGAACAGCTTCACGAATTCTTGGAAGTTTGCCTCGGTGTCCGGGCCCAAGGAAATCTCGTAGAGCCGCCAGATCACAGCCTCCGGGCGATCGGCATCGGGCTTGCTGATGCGGCGATTCTCGTCACAGAGGCCGCCCTTTTGGATCAGCTCGTTGCCCGTGACGGTGCGCTCAGATCCGGCCTTGGCTGCTTGGTCTGTCGGTCGCGCACCGATGCTGGTGCCCTGATTGCAGCCCATCGTCGTCGCGGCGAGCACGCCGGTCAGAGCGAAGACTGCCCACAGTCCGTTGCCGCGTCCTGCGCTCACCGCGTTCATCGACCACCTCGTTCGGAAGGGAGGGACAGCGCCCGCAAGGCCGACGACTCTACCATGAAGCCCGGCGTGCGCCTACTGCCGGCCAACCGTGTCCCAGCCGGGG
>CAYURO010000023.1:0-75763 GCA_964447285.1 uncultured Enterobacteriaceae bacterium
GGGTGGCGCGAAGCGACGGGGTGAGGCGCGCAAGTCCTTGGCATCAGCTCTGATTCTTGCAGATGCGACCAATCCTAAGGGCGGCCCCCTCTGGACGGCACCTTCCGCGCCGTCCAGGAGGGGGGGCGCTGACCGCTATCGCCGCTTCGGCCCCGCGGCCGCGACCTCGGGAGGGCAGCCATCGGCAAACTTCTTGAAGTTGTCGATGAAGCGCGAACCGAGCTCGAAGTAGCGATCCCAATAGGCCTTTTGGTCGGGCCACGAGGTCTCGGGGTTCAGCACGCCCTGGGGCACGCCGTCGCACTCGGTCGGCACCTCGAACCCGAACACGGGGTCCTGGCGATAGGCGACGTGGTCGAGCTTGCCGTCGAGCGCCGCATTGAGCAGCGCGCGGGTGTGGCGGATGCTGATGCGCTTGCCCACGCGGTACGGGCCGCCCACCCAGCCGGTGTTGACCAGCCAGCAGCGCACGCCGTAGCGGTCGATCTTGCGCTTGAGCAGGTCCGCGTAAAAGCCCGGATGGTGCACCATGAAGGGACCGCCGAAACACGTCGAGAACGTGATCGTCGGCTCCTTGTTCATGTCCATCTCGGTGCCGCTGACCTTGGCCGTGTAGCCCGAGATGAAGTGGTACAGCGCCTGCTCGGTCGACAGTCGCGCGATCGGGGGCATCACGCCCGACGCATCGCACGTCAGCATCACAATGTCGCGCGGGTGGCCGGCGCGCTTGGACGGCACCGAATTGCCGATAAATTCCATGGGGTACGACGCGCGCGTGTTCTCCGTGTGGCGGTCGTCGTCCAGATCCAGCACGCGGGAGACTGGGTCGTAGACGACGTTCTCGAGGATCGTCCCGAACCGGTGGGTGCAGGCGTAGATCTCGGGTTCGGCCGTCGCCGACAGGCTGATCACCTTGGCATAGCAGCCGTTTTCGTGGTTGAAGACGCCCGCGTCGCTCCACCCGTGCTCGTCGTCGCCGATCAGGTTGCGGTTGGGGTCGGCCGACAACGTCGTCTTTCCCGTGCCCGACAGGCCGAAGAAGATGGCCACCGCGCCGTCACGCCCGACGTTGGCCGAGCAGTGCATCGACATCACGCCCTTCAGGGGCAGGATGTAGTTCATCACCGTGAACAACGACTTCTTGATCTCGCCGGCATAGCCCGTGCCGCCGATGATCGCGATCTTCTGGTCGAAGCTGAGCACGATGAAGGTCTTGGTCGCGGTCGAGTCGATCTCGGGCATGCCCTGGAACGACGGCGCACAGATCAGCGTGAATTCAGGCACGAAGCGCGCCGACTCGTCGGGGTTCTCGACGGGCAGGAACATGTTGCGCGCAAACAGGCTGTGCCACGCGTACTCGGTGATGATGCGGACGGCGATGCGGTGCTCGGGGTCTGCGCCGACGTAGCAGTCTTGCACGAACACGTCGTGGCCCTGCAGAAAGCCCTGCAGGCGGGCGTACAGGATGCCGAACTTCTCGGGCGTATACGGGCGGTTGTACTGCCCCCACCAGACGTGATCTTCAGAGCCGGGCTCTTTGACCACGAACTTGTCGTTGGCCGCGCGCGCCGTGTGCTTGCCGGTCGAGCAGACGAAGGGGCCGCCTTGGGCGATGCGCCCCTCCTTGCGGAACAGCGCCTCTTCGTACAGCGCGGGCGTATTGAGGTTCCAGTACACGCCACCCAGGTTCTGCAACCCGTGATTTTCGAGTCCGAATGAGCTCTTGACCGCCTTGGACTCGGGCGTGGCGGGCGTCTTGATGTCGAGCAAGTTGATCATGGTGCCACCTTCCTCAAGTCCAATCGCGGACGAGCCTGCGGTCGCCGACGTAGATTTCCCTGGGAGCCTTGGGGTCGAGCGCCCACTTGATGCGCTCCAGGCCCTCGGTGATGTCCTTCAGCGACCCGCAGTACGACAACCGCAGGTGCCCCTCGAAGCCGAATTCCTTGCCCGGCACCGTGACGACCAGCGCCTTTTCAAGCAGGAACTGCGACAAGGCCTCAGAACTCTTGTTGTAGTAAGAGAAATCCGGCAGGCAGTAGAAGGTGCCTCCCGGTTGCTCCAGATAGACGTTGTCGAAGGACCGCAGCTCTTGAACCATGATGTTGCGGGCGTTTTGCAGGGTTGCATTCAGGCTGTCGACCACGCCTTGCATCCCCAACAGCGCACCGACCGCCGCCGACTGCAGCAGCGCCGACGGGCACGACACGGTTTGGCCCTGCACGTTGGTCATGGTGCGGATGACGGCCTTGGACGCGATGGCCCAGCCGATGCGAAAGCCGGTCATGCCGTACAGCTTGGACAGGCCGTTGATCACCACAAGTCGCGAATTCTCGAACGGTTCCTTGACGAAGGCGTACGCCGGCGTCGGCTTGCGGCCGTCGAACACGAGTTTGTGGTAGATGTCGTCCATCACGAGCCACAGCTTCTTGCGCTCGCACAGCTCGACGATGCCCTGCACGAAGTCGTCGCTGTAGACGGCACCGCTCGGGTTGTTCGGGCTGTTGAGGATGATCATCTTGGTGTAGGAGTTGACCGCTGCCTCGATGTCCTTCAGGCGCGGCTGGAAGCGACCGTCCTCGGACTTCACGGTCACCGGTACCGCATAGACCATCTTCACCATCTCGGGATAGCTGACCCAGTAGGGCGCCGGGATGATGACTTCGTCTTGCGGGTTCAGCACCGTCAGGAACAGCGAGTACAGCGCCGCCTTGGCGCCGGGGGCGACCATGACGTTCTCGGGTCCGACGACCTTGCCGTAGCTCTCCTCCGTGTACCGGAGGATCGCTTTCTTCAGCGCGGGGATGCCGTCGGTCGGCGTGTACTTCACCTCTGCGGTACTGAGCTTGGCCGAGGCCGCCAGAATCGCGTCGATGGGGGTCTTGATCTTGGGTTCGCCGCTGCCGAGGTGAATCACGGCCTCGCCGCGTTCCTTCAGCAGGTTGGCTTTTTCATTCAGTTTGAGGGTCGGCGACTCGCCGATGGCCCTGGCCAGGACACTGATGCTCATCTTGGACTCCGTTGCAGCCGCCCGGGGCGCCGGAGGATGTCTGGGAATCAGGGGGGGAGACACATGGCCCGGCTACGCACCGAACCACGACGACTGTTGCCACAGGCCAGCGCGAGTGGCAAGCGGGGGCGGGAACGATGCAGCGAAAGGCCGCCACCCCCGCGCGTGCCTTGGGTTTTCACCTTGACGCCGCCTGTCTTCTGGCGTACTCTCTCGCCCCTTCCGCCCACTCGTTCTCGGGTTCGTGCGGAAAACCTAGGGGATCGATGCTGCGCCCTTCGGGGTCCCAGCCGCGTTTGTAGCGGCCGCAGTTGAACGATCCGGCCTCCACCAAGGGCGCGCCTGGACGCGCTGCAGGAGCAAGCAAATGGCAAAGGGTCTTTTCGGTCGCAAGTTGGGCATGACGCAGGTGTTCGACCTCAACGGCAATCGCTTGGGGGTCACGGTCCTGGAAGTTGGTCCCTGCCCGATCGTCCGCATCAAGTCCGCCACCGGCCCGGACGGCTACAACGCCATCCTGATCGCGTACGGCAAGGCCAAGCAGAGCCGCGTCACCAAGCCCAAGGCTGGTCTGTTCAAGAAGGCCGGTCTCGAGCCTCTGGCGCACCTGCGTGAGATGCGCGTGGAAGCCGATGACGTCGCGTCGGTCGAGGTCGGCATGGTGTTGGACGCGTCGGTCTTCTCGGCCGGCCAGATCGTCGACGTCGTGGGCACCACCAAGGGCCGCGGCTTCACGGGCGTGATCAAGCGTCACAATTTCCACCAGCCCAAGGCGTCGCACGGTACGCACGAAGTGTTCCGTCACGGCGGCTCGCTGGGCAGCAACACGACGCCCGGTCGCGTGGTGCTGGGTCGCAAGATGGCCGGCCAGTACGGCAACGAGCGCGTGACCATCCAGAACCTGACGATCGCCAGCGTCGAGGCCGATCGCAATCTCGTCGTCATTCGCGGCAGCGTGCCGGGTGCCAACGGCTCGATCGTGTGGATTCAAGAGTCGGCCAAGGTCAAGCCGGCTGCCGGTCCCGCCAATTAGTCCTGCGGAACGGGTGCCTTTCCCGCAGCGCAGGCTCCTGCCATGAACCAAATGTTTCGCCGCCGCGAAGGCACCGGAGCTATGTACGCCGACAACCGGCGGCGGGCTCCGCGGTCGCTGGCGCGGCACAAGCGGCGATCGGGCATGTTCCGGGGGCCCAATCGCGATCGTCCCTGGGCGCAGGAAAGCGATGATCCGGAACCGCTGGACCACGTCGACCTCGCACAACTGATCGTCGCGGCCCGTCAGGTGGCTTCGACGCTGCTGGGACTGCTGGAGGACGTCGGCGGCTACATGCAAAAATGCCGGCGCACGCGACAGGCCATGGCCCCCGAGGTCATGGCCGACATGGGCGATCTGTTGGACTGGTATCTGGTGCTGTACACGATCGGACTGATTGACCGGCAGGGCAGGTGGCTCGCGGGTGATCTGCTCGATCGAGAGGTGTTTCCCCCGTCGACCGGACGCTGAGTCCCGCGGCGACCGCCATCCGGCGGATGCAACGGAACCCGGCGGCAGCAACTGAAGTGGGGTGAGGTTCGATGCGCGTCACCTTCCCGGCCGTCATGGATGCCTACGCTTGCTCCGACCAGCGGTGCGCTTGCAGGAACAGCCTGCGGGCGGCGGCTGCGACCGGGGCCTCGACTGCAGACAAGTTTCCCTTTCACGATGCAGAGTTGGCCCTAATCGGTGGTGCTGCTCCGGGGCGAACCGGTGACGATGCCGTCGCGTTGGCAGGTGCCGACCTGGTCGACCGCTTCGGCGACTATCCGATCGTGGCCGTGGCGACGCCGGATGGGGTTGAGTTGTCGTTTGCCAGCCTGTGTCCGACGGTGCAGGCGCTGTTTGCCCGCAACGTCGAGCCCATCGCCTTGGCGCGGGCCGAGGGCGGCTGGCGTGTGGGGCTGCGCGTCTTTCACCACGCCGACAAGCTGAGAGAGGTGCGCCTGTCGCCTCGGCGGTCGCTGCCGTGGAAGGAATTCGCGGCCTTTCGCGAGTCGGTGCTGGACCTCGTTGCCGAGCCGACCTTGCCGCTGCTGGCGCGACTGGCGCGGGTGGCGGGCTTGGTCGATCTGCTGGTGTCTGAGCGCTCGGCGCCCGGACTCGTGCCGCCGCTAACGGCGCGCGGGTTCCTTGCGTTCCGCGGTTTCGTCGAGTCGCGGGTGGCGTCGGCGGAACCCGAGGCGCTGGCGGAGTTTGCCGCACGGACCCACGCGTTTTGGGGCCCGAGCGTGGGACTGCAGTCGCTGGAAGTGCCGGGGCTATTGGATGCGCTGGGCGCGGATTGGCGAGGCCAGCTGCGGACTTGGGTGGTGCCGGTGGAGCGTCGACTCGGTCCGGTGCTGGAGGCGTGGCTGGGCGCGCGCTTGTTCGCGACGCCGCTGGACCGCGACCAGTCGATCGCGCGCGGCTACAGCGAGTTGTTCGAGGGCTTTGCCGTTGCGCTGCGGTTCGCCGCTGCTCTGGGCGAGGTACGCCAAGCCCCCGTCGATGAAAACGGAATCGCTGCGGCGCTTGCGCTGGGCGAGCATTTGGTGGCCAGTGAGGGAGCGCCGTTGCCGGCCTTCGAGCTGCCCCGTGACCTGCACGACAAGGGTCCGCGCATGGCCGACCTGGACATGACGCTGGAGAGCATCTGCTGAGGCCCGCGACCCATCGGAAGAAACGTAAGGAAGGCAAGCACATGACCGTCATCGGAACCCGCGGCAGCGAACTCGCCCTGTGGCAGACGCACTACATTCAGGGGCGTCTGGGTGGCGAGGCGGCCGGCATCACGACCGAGATCATCAAGACTTCGGGCGACCGACTGCTGGACATTCCGTTGCAGAATCAGCTCGACAAGGGCTTCTTCACCAAGGAGTTGGAGGTCGCGCTGGCCGACCGCCGTGTCGACGTGGCCGTGCACTCGCTGAAGGACCTGCCGACGCAGATGCCGCCGGGTCTGGTGCTTGCGGCCGTTCCGGAGCGTGCGGACGTGGGCGACGTGCTGTTCGTGCACCGCGATCGCGTGGACCTGTCGCGGCGGTTGCCGGTGGTGGCGGGGGCGCGAGTGGGGACGGCCTCGATGCGACGCAGCGCACTGCTGCAGCACGTGGACCCGGAGGCCAAGCCGGAGTTCCTGCGCGGCAACGTCCCGACGCGGCTGAACAAAGCCAAGACGGGCGAGTTGGACGCGGTGTTGCTGGCGCGCGCGGGCGTGTCGCGGCTGGGGCTGGACTGGGGCGATCTGGTGGTGTTCGACCTGGACCCGCAATGGTGGCTGCCGGCGGCGGCGCAGGGAGCTCTGGGCATCCAGGCCCGCGCCGACGATACCGAGCGGCTGCGGCTGCTTGCGACCGTCCACCACGCCCCGTCGGCGCAGGCAGTGGCGCTTGAACGCGGGTTGCTGCGACGGCTGGAGGGCGGGTGCCACTCGGCGTTCGGTGCGCTGGGTCGGGTCGATGCCTCGGGCGTTGCGACGCTGCGTGCGGGTCTGACCGACACGGCGGGCGCCTGGCACGCGATCGAGGTGGCCGGTGACCCGGAAAGTTTGATCGAGCGGGCCTATGAAGCCCTGCAGACCGTGCTGGCCGGCAAGTCGCACCCCGCCCGGCTGGACACCACGGAGGCGCAATGGGCCACGCCTGCCCGACCGTGGTCCTGACCCGGTCTTGCGACGACAACGCCCTCTTGCGCGAGCGCCTGGAAGCGCTGGGCACTGCCGTCATCGAGCTGCCCACGGCCGCCATCGTCGACCTGCCGCCGCAACCGGAAGTCGCGACGTGTCTGTCGCTCTGTGCCCAGGCGCAGGTGGTGGCCTTCACGTCGCGCCATGGCGTCGATGCGTGGTGCCGCCAGCTGGGCGCCCCGTCGCTGTTGGACGCGGTCCAGCGCGGAGCCTCGGTTGCTGCGGTGGGGAAGGGGACGGCAAGTGCGCTTGAGCGTTGGGGGATTCCCGTCGGCATTCAGGCCTCGGATCCCATGACCGGCGCGCATCTGGCCCAGAGCATCGGCGACCACTTGATGCGCCTGAGTGACCACCAGACGTCTGCCGGGATGCCCGCGCGTACGCTGGCCGTGCAGGGACGCCAGGCCCGCCCGGAGCTGCTGCAAGGCCTGCGCGACCGCGGCCTGCCCGTCGACACCGCCGTCGTGTACGAGAATGTGACGCCCCCGCCCCCCACGCCTGCGCTCGCGGTCGCCTGCGCGCAAGCCGATGCCGTGTACCTGGCCGCTCCTTCAGCCGCCGACCGGGTGCTTGCGTGGGTGCCGCAACTGCGCGAAGTTCCACTCGTCGTCATCGGTCCCACGACCGCCACCGAGCTGCTGGAGCGCCACGGCCTGACCGCGGCCGCGGTGGCGGCTTCGGCGACCATCGACGCCGCCGTGCAGGCGTTGCAGCAGGTGCTCGCGAGCCGCACGCCCTTCCTCGATCCTTCCGACCGGAGTCCCGCATGACCACTCGCAAGTCCGCATCTGCCAAGTCCCCCAAGCCGGCCCCGGCTGCCTCGACCTCTGCCGCCACCCCCGTCACGGGAGGACACGCGAAGTCGCAGCAGTGGTTCGCCCGCGCCAAGACCCTGATCCCCGGCGGCGTCAACAGTCCGGTGCGCGCGTGCAAGTCGGTGCACGGCGAGCCGATCTACATCGCCGAGGCCGCCGGCAGCCACATCACCGACGTCGACGGCAACCGCTACATCGACTTCTGCATGTCGTGGGGACCGCTGATCCTGGGCCATGCTGATCCGCAAGTGGTCAAGGCCGTTCAGGAAGCTGCGCCGCGCGGGCTGAGCTACGGTGCCTGCCACCCGGCTGAGGTCGCCATCGCGCAGGCGCTGGTCGACGGCTTTCCGGGCTTCGAGATGGCGCGTTTGGTCAGCAGCGGCACCGAGGCCGTGATGACGGCGCTGCGATTGGCGCGGGGGGCCACGGGGCGCTCGCTGATCGTCAAGTTCGAGGGCGGCTACCACGGTCACAGCGACGGTCTGCTGGTCAAGGCAGGCTCGGGGCTGATCACGGGAGCGAAGCCGGGCGCCGAGGCATCCAGCGCAGGCATTCCCAAGGAACTCGCGGCGTTGACGATCTCGGTGCCGCTGGGCGACTTGCGGGCGGTCGAGAAGCTGTTCGCATTCCACGGGTCGAAGATCGCCGCGGTCATCATCGAGCCGATGCCTGCGAACAATGGACTGCTGTTGCAGACGCCGGAATTCCTCAAGGGTCTGCGCAGGATCACCGCCGCCAACGGCACGCTGCTGATCTTCGACGAGGTCATCTCCGGCTTCCGCCTGCGTTACGGCGGGTACGGCGGACTGGTCGATGTGCAGCCCGATCTGGTGACGCTGGGCAAGATCATCGGCGGCGGAATGCCCATCGGTGCCATCGTGGGGACGCGCAAGCTGATCGACCTGCTGGCGCCCGTGGGTCCCGTCTATCAGGCGGGCACTTTGAGCGGCAATCCGGTGTCGGTCGCCGCGGGGTTGGAGACGTTGAAGCGCCTGCAAGACCCAAAGACTTACGCGTACATCGACGGTTTGGGCGCGCGTCTGGAGCAGCGACTGGCTGCGGCCGGTCCGGCTTGGTTGCGGGTGCGCCGCCTGGGCTCGATCGCGTGGCCGTACTTCGACACCAGCGAGTTCCCGGTGAACGCCGACACGATCTCGGCCAAGGCCATCGAGCGGTTCAACGCCATGTATGCCGCGGTGTTGGCCCAAGGCGTGTACCTGCCGCCGTCGGCCTACGAAGTCTGGTTCCTGTCGCTGGCCCACACCAAAGCCGACGTCGATGCCTTGGCCGATGCCCTGATCGCGGCCGCCGCGCAGGTCGACTGACATGGGAAGGCGGGGCAAGTGGCGGTCGCTGCGCTTGCAGTACGGTGCGGTTGTGCTGTTTGGCGCGACGGCGGTGCTGCTGATTGCGCTGGGCACGTGGTGGACGGTCTTCATCCACGGCACCGTCGACGGGCAGCATCGGATGGTGCTGCAGGCGCTGCAGACAGGGGCTCGCGTTCACGCGCTGGAACTGGCGGGCGAGACTCGGTCCCTGGGTGAGGGGCCGCTGCCCGGCGACCCGAATTACGAGTTGATCCGGGTGCATGGCGTCCCCGCGCTGCCTGCGGCGTTGATCGGGCCGCCGCCGGTCGACCCTCGCCAAGGGGTGCGCTTCGCCGTCAGGCCCCGTCCTGCCGTGCTGCGGGACATCGAGGTTCGGCACGACCGTCGCCAGCTGATGATGAACGGCGAGGGGACGCTGCTGTTCTCGCTGCTGCTGGCGGTGCTGGCGATGCTGTACCGGCTGGTCCGCAGCGAGCGCCGCTTTCGCAGTGAGATGCAGCAGTTCCTGGGGCGGGTGACGCACGAGATGAAGACGCCGCTGGCGGGCATCAAGGCCGTGCTGCAGACGCTGGAGGCTGGGCGGATGCCACCGGAGCAGGCGCGCGAGTTGGTGCACATGGCGCTGCAACAGACCGAGCGCGAGGAACACCTGATCCAAAACCTGTTGCTGGCCCAGCGGTTGCGCTTGCCGGAGCAGGCGCTGGCGCATGAGAACGTCGACCTATTCGCGCTGCTGGACCGCTTTGTCGACCACCGGCAGGAGACGATCGTCGGTCACGGTGCCGAGCTGGTGCTGGAGTGTCCGGACGGGCTGCGGCTGGACGGCGACCCGACCGCGGTGTGGACCATCCTGGAAAACCTGGCCGACAACGCCCTGAAGTACGGTGGAAAGCGCTTGCGGATCAAGGCCCACCGCGAGTCTACCCGGGTCGTGCTGCGCTTCTCCGACGATGGCATTGGCTTTGACCCGCACCGCGCCGAGCAGCTGTTCGAGTCCTACGTGCGCGGCTTTGGTCGCGGGTCCAAGGCCCACGGTACCGGTCTGGGGCTGCACCTTGCGCGCGGGCTTGCCGAGCGCATGAACGGCACGCTGCGGGCCCACAGCGACGGCGAGGGCGGGGGGGCAACGTTCATCCTCAAGCTGCCGATCCACGATCCGAACGGCGACGCGCAACCGACCACCGCTTCTGCGCATCCGAAGGTGTCATGAGCCGCATTCTCCTCTGTGAAGACGACCACCTGATTGGCACCATGGTGCGCCTGAACCTGCAACAGGACGGCTATGAAGTCGACTGGCGCAAGACGGGCGAGGCCGCGGTCGAGGCCTTGGGCGGCGCGCGTTTCGACGTGATCCTGCTGGACATTGGCCTGCCCGGCATCTCCGGCATCGAGGTCGCAAGGATCGTGCGTCGTCAGGGCGTCGGCACGCCGATCCTGATGCTGACGGCGCGCGACGACACGGAATCCAAGGTGCAGGCGCTGGATTCGGGCGCGGACGACTACCTGAGCAAGCCGTTCGACATGGCCGAGCTGCTGGCGCGCGTCCGGGCGCAGATTCGCCGGAGCCAAGGGTCGCTGGAGATCGCGTCGAACGCCGAGATCCGCATGGGTGGTGCAAAGGTGGACAGCGAACGGCGCGCCCTACAGACCGACGATGGCGCGTGGCACGACCTGTCGGACAAAGAGTTGGTGCTGCTGCAGTTCCTGGCCAAGAACCCGGGGCGGGCGTTGTCGCGGGCGGACATCCTGGAGGAAGTGTGGGGGATGGACGCGTCGCCGACTGAGCGCACGGTCGACAATTTCATTGTGCGGTTGCGGCGTTGGGTCGAGACAGACCCCGAGAACCCGAGCCACATCATCACGGTGCGCGGCTGGGGCTATCGCTACGAACCCTGAGGGCGGCGCCGTGCATCCCCGGACAGCTACAGCGTTTCGCCCAAGGCGATGTCGGCCATCAACTCTTCCGACAGCTTCTCGAAGTCGGCCTTTAGCGCGCGGGCGTTGAAGTCCTGAGCCGCCGTCAGCGCAGCCTTGCAGTGAAACATCAGCTCGGCCGACATGGGGGCGCTGGCGCTGCGGGTCTCGAGTGACTCGACGTTGACGGCGTGACGAGCCAAGATCTGCGCGACTTCCCTGACGATTCCCACGCGGTCATGGCCGACGAGGTCCAGCGCCAGCCGCCGCCGAGGCATGGGGCCCGGGGCGTTGCCCGCGACCTCAGCGGTGACCTTCAGACCCGACAGAGCGCCCAGCGCGGCCTTCAGCGAGTCGATCTCAGCCGCCGGCACCGCGACGTTCACGATGCCTGCGAACTTGCCCGACAATTGGGCCATCGACGACTCGAGCCAGTTGCCGCCGTGCGACGAGATGGCGGTGGCGAGTGCTTCGACGAGACCGGGTCGGTCGTCGCCAATCGCGGTGAGGATCAGGTGGGTATCGGCCATGGGGCGTGCCTCCGCAGAGAGAATAGGGGGGGAAGGGCGACAGGGTGCTTGCGCCGTGCCGGAGGGTCAAGGGGAGAACGCTGTGCAAGCCCGCCGTCGCCCGGTGCGACGACATCACGGCAAATGGACCACCACCTCGGCCACGCGCGCGCCTTCGCCATCGGGCAAAGTGACGGGCAGGGTGACGGGGCCGCGACCGGGCAGGAGGACGCGTACCTCGTGCAGCGGACGGTCGTCGACCAAGCGATCGAATCGGCCATCGCCCGGGCGCGAAGTCCACACCTCGCCGTTGCGCGGCAGGTCGTTCGCCAGCTGAACCTCCGCAACGACCGGTCTTCCCAGGCCATCGACCACCCGTCCCGAGATGCGGGGACCCGCAAGTACCCGGTCGAACAGCGCGTGCCAGGCTGGACGCGTCTCTGCCACCGTGCGCTTGCGCAGCTCAGGTGACGTCGGATTGTGCTGGGCGCCCTCGATCAGCAGGGCAATCGTGCCGTAAGTCGCCCGCAGCCAGTCCTGATCCGTGCCATCGACCGGGTACAGCTGGCGCTTGACACGGAAGTGCCGACCGTCGGACTGACGCGGCGCCGCTTTCGCAACTTCTTCGGCCACCTGCCACGCCTGATTCGGCTCCGGGCTCGCGACACCGTTGGTCGTGTAAGGCACAAGAACGGCACTTCCCCAGGTGTGGAAGCTGATCGAGGCGACGAACCGCTGCGTTTCGGCCAGCCGCATCAGCGCCTGCGTCTCGGGCTCGGACCCGGGCTGCGGGCCGCGGTACCACTCGGCCAAGGGGCGCGAGCGACTACCGACCTCTCCCAACGCCCCCCAGCGAAACGGGAAATTGCGGTTCAGGTCCACGCCCTCGCCGATCACGCGCTCGGCCTCGTCCGTCGTGCGCCGGCCGTTCTTGCGCCCCTCACCCCAAGTCGACACGTGCATGAACGCTTGCGCGCCGTCGGGGTTCAGCAGGGGCACGATCCAAATATCCAGTCCAGCCAGCCACTTGCGCGCCTTCTCCGCCTCCGCCTCGTCGATGGGTTGCAGCAGGCCCCGTGCGACGTCCAGCGCGAACTCTGCCGCCAGCAGCTCGTCGCCATGCGTCGCCCCGGTCACCAGCACCGCCGGCCGCGACGCGAGTGCATCATCTGTGTGTATCCAGTGCATCGCCAGGATCGGCCGACCCTGCACCGACCGCCCAAGCTCGACCACCTGAACCTGCCGTGGAAACCTGCGCTGCCAAGCCTCCAGCAGCCCTTGGATCATCGCGGGATCCTTGTAGCTTGCGTCGATCGAGGGCCCTGAGGTCGGGTTCAGGCGCAAGCGGTCGCGCTCGGCGATGAAGCCCGGGTCCAGCCAAGCGAAAGGTGCGTCATCCGTGCATATCCGTAACGGCACTTGCGCCCGCGCTAGCCGCTCAGCGCCACGCGGCGAGGTCCGGACGATCCACCCCCCGCCTGCCAGCTTCTCGACGCGCGTCAGGTCCTTGGCCAGCCCGATCGGCAGCAGCTGCCACACCGCCTCGGCCACCTCGATAAAGCGATGCACGCCAGCGGGCGACGGCCGCGCCTGCCCCGCCACCTTGGCCGTTCGCAGCGACAGGCGCGTCACCACCGGAGCCGGCACCCCGCGCGTCCCCAGCGACACGCCCACGCGCCCGGTGGCAAACGCCTTGTCGGTCACGCTGGCACTGCCAAGCGTCGTCAGCTTGCGACCGTCCAGCAGCTGCACGCCCAGGTGCGGCCCGATCAGCCAGACCTCCAGCTCGATGGGGTCGCCGATCTTGAGTTTGTCGATCGGGGTCTTGCGGTCGATCGGCCGCTGTCTCCCGCGGTCCCAGCGCACGAACTGCAGGCCCTTGCGGTCGACCAGCACGCCGTAGCCGTTGAGCTCGTGGGCGCCGCCTTTGGGAACCTGCGCGCGGAACACCAGACCCACGGTGCCGCGTGCGGGCAAGGTCGTCTGCAGCCTCGCGAAACCGTCCGTCAGCTCGGCGGTGGGCAGCCAGAGCTGGTGGCCCTCTGGGTCGGGGCGCGTCAACTCAAGGCCGGTTGGCTGAACCTTCCAGGTTCCCACCGTCGCGGCAGGTCCCGGCTGCACACCAGCGCCCACCAGCACGGTCTCGTCGCCCTGCGATGGGGAGGTCTGGGCCTGCAGCGGCGCTGGCGCAAGCACGGCGGTGCACACCAGAAAGCCCAGCAGGCGCGCGAGGTTCAAGGCTTGCCGCCCATCTTCGCGACCTCGTCCAGCGACGCCGCGCAGCGGAAGCCGAAGTGCGAGTAGGGGATGTTCTCAGGTGGGTGCGGTCGGCGGTAGGTCGAGGTCGCGTAGTTGGTGTCCCAGTACCAGGAGCCGCCGCGCACCAGCTTCTCTTTGTGGCCTGCGCACTTGGCCGCGCCACCGCACGGTCCCTTGGGGTCGGAGCCCAGGCAGTCCGCGCCGCAAGCCGCGTAGTCGGGGCTGTACCAGTCGGCCACCCACTCCCACGCGTTGCCGACCATGTCGTGCAGGCCGTACTCGTAGGCGGTGCGGGTGCCGATCAGGTTGGTGCGGCCAACGTGCGCCAAACGTGCTTTTCCCTCCTTGGGGATTCCGCAGCTGCGGCCGCGCTTGTCCTGAATGACGGCGCGCTCGCACGTCGCGGGTTCCGGCCCCCAGGGGTGCAGCTTGCCGTCAGGGCCACGGGCGGCCTTCTCCCACTCGGCTTCGGTGGGCAGGTGCTTGCCTTGGGCCTTGCAGTAGTCCACCGCGTCGAACCACGTCATGCCGACCATCGGCTGCTTGGCGCGGTTGAAATCGCTGTACAACGGCTTTGCGGGCTTGCACTTCTTCGACCGGACGCAGGTCTGGTAGTCAGCGAACGTCACCTCGAACACGTCCATGAAATACGTCTGCATCCACACTTGGGCGCGCGGCTTCTCGTTCGCTGGGCCGTCGTCGCGCCCGCGGATGAAGTCGCCCCCCGAAATGCACGCAAGGCCAGCCGGCGCTGTTGGGCATGGAATGACCGCAGGCGGCGCGGCGACTGCAGGGAAGGCCGCGAAACACAAGGAGAAGATCGAAATGGCGGTGTTGCGCATGTCGCGGAAACTAGCAGGCGGCGCCGGATCGGACAAGAATACCGCGGCCGCGCGACGCGAGCCCCACTGAGGCAACCCCATGCTGTTCCGTCCCTTCGTGACCCTGACCGTTCTTGCCGCACTGTCGATGCCCTGCGCCGTGCTGGCCAACCCGGGCGCTCCCCTGGGGATGCCGCCCAGGAAGGCCGACCCGCCGGTGGCCTTGGCGACGCTGCCTGAGCTGACCCAGGCGCAGAAGGACATCATCGCGGCGCTGCCGACCGACCCGCCCGCGCCGACGCTGCTGGGCGTGAAGGACGAGTACGTCGGGCGCCACTATCTGGTGGGCGACGAGTGGAACCTGCAGCTGTGGACGCCGTACATCCAGCATCTGGGCGGCGCGTACATGGGCGTGGGGTCGGATCAGGGTTATCAGTTCGTGGGTTGGGCGCGGTCGGAGTACGCCTTCATGGTCGACTACGACCCGCTGGTGATCGAGATGCATGCGGTGTACCGCGCGTTCTTCCTGGCTGCCGGGACACCGGCCGAGTTCCTGGCGTGGTGGTCGGCGCCCAAGGCCAAGGACGCGGCGGACCTGCTGGACAAGACCTACCCCGGCGACCCCAAGCTGGCGGGCTACAAGAAGCTGTACAAGTGGCAGCGCAGCTCCGTCGCGTATCGGCTCGCGTCGATCAAGAAGACGCTGGCCAAGGCCAAGACCCCGAACTTCCTGGATAATCAGGACATCTACGGACACATTCGCCAGCTGGTCCAGCAGGGTCGCCTGCGTGCAGTGCTGGCGAACCTGCTGGAGACCAAGGGCATCCAGGGCGTGGGCGATGCCTGCCGCAAGCTGGGCACGACGCTGCGGGTGGTCTACCTGTCGAACGCAGAGGAATACTGGCCCTACGGCAAGCAGTTCCGTCAGAACATGCGCAGCCTGCCGTTCGACGCGCAGACGCAGATCATCCGCACGTTCACCACCTTCACGATCAACAAGGACTATCGCTACAGCGTTCAACCGGGCCTGAAGTACCAGACTTGGCTGGAGCAGGACTGGCTGCGCAACGTGCATCACATGATCGCACGGCGGAAGCTCAAGGGCCCCGAGGACCTTGAGTTCGTGTTGTTCGACAAGGATGCGGCGGATGTGGGGGCGAAGCGGGTCAAGGGCAAGAAGTAGGCCCGACCCCTTCGGTCTGTCGTCCCCAACCGGTCAAGGCAGCGGCACCCAGGCGTCCTGCAGGGGCGGCGCCGACTCGGGCGGCTTGCGGTGGTGGGTTGCCTGCTCGTAGGCGTAGGCGACACCGATCAAGTGGCCTTCCGAGAACGCTCTACCGACAAACGCCACGCCGAACGGCCTTGCGGGACCATCCGTGCGCGAGATCAGGCCTGCTGGAACGGCGATCGCGGGATAGCCCGCTCGTCCCAAAATCCTGCCGCTCTCGGTGGCAGCAAACAGCAACGCATCCTGATCGTCAGAGGTGCCCGTCTGACCATCGGGACCGGCCAGCATGGCGTCCAGAGAACCGCGGGCGTTCGCCGTGTCCTCTGCCAGATCGGTCTGGTACCGCAGCGTGTCGGCGCTGTCGGGGGCGAGATCGAACGGCATCGCCTCGTCCAACAGCTGCTGACCAAAGTGGATTTGGTCCATGTGGTCGGTGTTCCAGTCGATCAGGTCCGCCAAGCTGTGCACCGCCTGCGACGCGGCGCAGTGGGACAAGTACTGGTTCAGGTCGCGCTTGAAGGCGTACGACAGCGCCATCGAGCACGCCCGCTCGTCGTACTTGCCAGAGCAGGGCGTCCGCTCGGCCTTGGCGTCCATCTCGTCGGGGGCCCAGACGGCCTCAACCGTCGCGCCTGCGTCCATCAGGGACCGGGTCACGTCGTACATGCGCTCGACTTCTTCGCTGGTCAGGTCGGACCAGAACAGCCCGATCGGCATGCCGATACGCGCTCCCTTCAAGGCCCCGGCGTCCAGAAACGGGCGGTAATCGCTGAGGCAGTGGCCGGGCTGGAGGCACGTCTCCGTCGCGGGATCCAGCGGGTCGTACCCGGTGATGACACCCAGCACGGTTGCGGCGTCGGCAACGGTGCGCGCCAGGGGACCGGGGGAGTCGAGGTCCAGCGAGATGGGAATGACACCCGTGCGGCTGACCAAACCGACCGTCGGACGGATTCCGACGATCTGGTTGGCGCTCGCGGGCTTGATGATCGAGCCAGACGTCTCGGTCCCGATGGCGGCCACGGCGAGTCCGGCAGAGACCCCGACCGCAGCGCCTGAGCTGGAGCCCGCCGGCGACAACATGCACGACCCCAAGGGACCGTCCACGCGCCGCGGGTCATACGGATTGCAGACATAGCCGCCCTCGGCACTGAAGCCCGGCGGCAGGTCGTAGGCCAGATAGGCGGCCAGCTCGGTCATCGCCGTCTTGCCCAGCAGCACCGCACCGGCTGCACGCAGACGCTGAACGACGGTGGCGTCGGCTTGCGGGATGTTGTCGAGCAGGGCGGTGGCTCCAGCGGTGGTCGGCATGCCGGCGACGTCGATGTTGTCCTTGACCGTCACGACGATGCCACGCAGCGGACCGGCGTTGCCGGAATCATGTTGCGCCACGGCCTGTTGCTGCACGTCGGGAGACACCCGTCGCAGCGAACGCAGGCCAGGTCCGTCGCTGTCATAGGCCTGCAGGCGCGCCAAGTGCCACTCGAGGATCTCGGCAGCGTCCAGCGTTCCCTTCGCCTGCGCGGCAAGCAGCCGGGCGATGGTCACTTCTGTCAGGTCGTAGTCGTCGTCTTCAACAGGTTCGGGCGCGACGTCAGCGTTCGGCGCCGTGGCGTCGTCGTCGGTCAGCGCAGCGTCGTTGCCGGTGGCGGATGCGTCGGACCCGGCCCAAGCGGTGTCGGCTTCGGATTCGGTCGGCGAGGCTTCGCAGCCTGCGGCAAACAGCGCGGCAAGGATCAGGGAGGAGGTGGCTAGTCGGGGCATGGGAGGCGCTCACGGTCAGGCCAGTCAAGGCCCTCACGAGTGAGCTAAGCGCATCCCGCCAGCCAATGAATGAGGATCTGTGTTGACCCGTGAGCATGGAAGCGGTTCTTGCCAGCCTCGGGAGCCGTTGGGACGGCCTGCACGTCGCGGCCACCCACGCGTCTCTGGCCGGGAATGCTTCCATCCATGGTGGCGCAAGTACTCGATTCAACGGATGAACTGCGAAGTTTGCCTGCCGGGACCGCCCAATCGCCGGTTCGCCGACGGCCTCGCCCGCTGCCGATCTGGGGCCAATGTCGCACGCAATTTTGCCGGAAGTCTTCTCATCTCGACACGAAGCGAAACGAACCTTCTTGGCTACCGGATCTCGCCCCGCAGGTGCTCCAGCTTGCCGTCCTGGCTGGTCAGGCGAAAGCGCGTGCCGTCGTAGCTCTTCAAGGCCTCGAGCGCGGTGACGGTGGGCAGCAGCACGGGCTTGCGGAACTCCACCTCGATGTCCAGCCGCTCGCGCGCGGTGGGCAGCGCAGCGAGGCACCGGGCCAGCGTCCACGCGCCGTGGGCGATGGCGCGCGGAAAGCCGAACATCTTGGCTGAGTACGCGTGCAGGTGGATCGGGTTGTAGTCGCCTGATGCCCAAGCGTACCGGCGGCCGATGTCTTCGCCGACCTCGATGGTGTGCCGCATCACCTCGCCCTCAGAACCGTCGTGCCAGTCATCCACCGGTATGTCTTGGGGTTTCGCCGGCCGCTCGGCTCCCGCGGGCTCGACACGTCGGCTCAACAGCGTCGATGTACCCTGCCAGACCGACTGGCCGGCAGAGGTCGCCTCGGTCAACAGGTCGATCTCGATGCCCCTGACCCCCTCGCGGTGACCGCCGATGCGCGCGACCAGATGCAGGGGCTCATCGCCCTGGATCAGGCGCTTCTGGACGATGCGTTGGCGGATGTGGATCAGGCCGAAGGCGGGGAAGGGAAAGGTCGGGTCCGTCAGGATATCCAAGTGCAGCGGCACGGCCAGCACGTGCGGGTAGGTGGCCGGCATCACGCCGGACTCGGCAAAGCCACACACCCACTGGTAGTCGCGCAGGTGCCGGCGGTCGGGCTTCTGCGCCATCAGCTCGCACTCGAGACCCGGCACGACCTGACCCGGCTGCAGACCCGTCTTGCGCGGCCAAAGTGCGTGCGCATAGCCCGTCAGAATCTTTGGAGGGTGCTCGTAGTACCGGCGAGTGGGCGTCGTCATGGGTTGACCTGTCGATGGATGCCGCGCGGACCTAGCACCGCTTGCCGAACGCGGCAAGGGGAAACCCGGCAACGCCTTGTCACGGTTCGACTCGGGCGTAGGCGAGTGCTTGTGCAACCAGTGCGGCGACTTGCGGGTCCCGGCGCAGGGGTTCCAGCAGCGTGGCCATGCGTTCGGGGCGCGAGGCCAGCGCGTTCGCTGCCGCACGCACGCCGGCCGCCCGCCGCACCGATTCGCGACTCGACAGCCAAATGGACAGCAAGGGCTCTGCCTCACCCGGTGCCACCGCGGCAAGGGCGACCAGGGCTTCGCCGGCCACAAGAGCCGAGCTATCTTTCGTCAGCGCGCGAAATTCCGGGGTCGCCGGCAACCACCCGATCTCTCCCACCTTGCGGATCGCCTCGGCGCGTGCGGTTGGGCTGGCCTTGCCCTCTTTGACCCAGCCCAGCAACCGCCCGGCAAGACCCAGATCGCGCCGGGTACGCAGGCTGGCCTGAACTTCTGCCACAACGGCCAGTTGCACGGCCTCACTCGGGTGGCGCAGGGCGTCCAGCGCGTACAGCGCGGGCGTGTCGCAGCCCGTGGCAAACAGAAAGCGCACGGCGGCCTCGGCGACACGCGGGTCGGGGTGTAGGGCCAGCGGCGTCACGAAGCCGGCCAGGCGCGGGTGGGCCGAGGCGATGGGGCGCGCGGCCTCCAACGACGTGGCAAGCATCCCGGGCTTGGCGTCGCTGAACGCCATGCGTGCCAGTGTCGGCCCTTCTGGACCCGCGAACAGCGAGGTCAGCGTTGCGCGCTGCGCCGGTGTGGCATTGGCCTTTCCCAGCAGGGGCTTGCGTGCTTCGCCAAGCCGCGCCTTGGCCAGAGGCGTGGGCGTGCGGAACACCGGATCGGCCGCTGCCGCAATCGACGCCATCTGCTGCGCGTGGGCGCCGAAGTCACACCAGAGCTGGCGATCAGCGCGTACCGTGGGACCGAACAGCGCTTGACGAGGGGCGATCGGCCGCGTTTCAGCCACCGACTCAGGTGCGGCAAGGCACAGGCCAAGGGCTGCAACTCCGCTTGCGGCAATCCATCTGGGGGCGTTCATGGGCGCTCGCGGCCTCCAGGGGCGGAGGGCAGGGGTGCGATTCTACAGGGGCCGCGCTTTTCTGGCTTCCCCGCAAGCCGCCGACTATCCTGCGCGCAGGTGCCGCGCGACCGTGCGCGGGCGGGTGCGCCGTGGAGAACCAGTCGGAGGGAAAGCCCTTTCACATCGAGTGGCAGCCGCTGTTCTTCAAGCTGCTGCTGATCGGCAGCGTCGCCGCCTTCGTGCTGTGGCTGCTGGTGCGTTTGTCGGTCGTCACGGTGCCCATCCTTGTCGGCTTCTTCATCGCCTATGCCTTGAACCCGATGGTCGTGTGGCTGCGGCGGTGGCGCGTGCCGCCGGTGCTGGCGCTGACGGTGCCTGTCCTGGTGGTGGTGGTTCTGGCCGTGCTGTTCGCGACCATCGTGTTGCCCGGCATGGCGCACGAGGTGATTCAGGCCAGCCAGCACGCCCCGGCGCGGCTGTACAACGCGATCCTGAAGGCAGACCCGTGGTTCCAGACGTACACGGGACAGCCGTTGTCCGCCGTCGTGGCTTACAGCGACCTCAGCAACGCCATGCAGTCGCTCGCGACGGAGATCTTCGGCCCCGCGCGGTCGACGCTGTCTTGGGTGCTGTCGAGTGCCCGGGAGATGCTGCTGGCCTTGGGCAACCTGCTGCTGGTGATCGTTGTCGCCTTCTTCCTGCTGGGCGAGTACGAGCGAATTCTTCGTCTGGGAGGCAGCTTGGTGCCGGTGCGCGACCAGCAGGTGGTCACCCGGGTCATTCGGCGGATCGACGGGGTGCTGGGGGGCTTCATCCGAGGCGAGCTGCTGCTGCTGGTGCTGGCGACGGTCGTCTTCACCGGCGGCTTGGCGCTGTTGGGGGTGCCGTACGCTCTGGTCGTCGGACCGATGGTCGCCGTGATCTATCTGGTGCCTTACGTCGGCGTGGTGGCGGGACTGGTCGTGTGCACGTCGCTGTCGCTGATGGCGGGGCACGCACCGCTGCGCACCCTGGGCGTCGTCGCGCTGTTCTTCGCGTTCTACGGCACGGACTTGCTGTACATCACGCCGCGCATCATCGGCAACCGGGTGGGATTGCGGCCCATCGCCGTGCTGTTGGGCATCATCGCTTGTGGTGAGCTGTTTGGCCCCGTGGGCGTGTTGCTGGCGATTCCGTTGCTGGCGTGTGGGCGTATCCTGCTGCTCGAGGTTTACGAGACCTACCGCGCATCGCCAGTCTACCTGGGCGACCTGCCTGCGTCCGAACCCTCGACCGACCCGCCCGCTGAACCTGTTGAAAGGACCGGCGAATGACCTCCCGTTCCACAGCGATTCCCGACCCGCCGTCGGTTTCCCGCGAGACCGTGTTGGAGCCCGACGGCCGCCCCGCGTGGGCGCAGCTCGAGCTGTTCCGCGGCATGTCGGACTCCGCAATTGAAGAGCTGCGGTCGGCGATGCAGCCCGCGTACTTTCAGGCAGGCGAAGTGATCTTGCGCCAGGGCGATGAAGGCTCGGACATGTACTTGCTGGACCAGGGGACTGTGCGGGTCCACGTGCGTGCGAGTCACAAGGACACCGCGTTCGAGCGCGTGCTGTACCCTCCCGCGATGTTTGGCGAGATGGCGCTGGTGACCAACGCGCCGCGCACCGCGTCGGTCGTGGCGGAGGAGACGTCGCGGTGCCTCAAGGTGTCGGCCGCGTCGTTTCGCTTGCTGGCCGCAAGGTTGCCAGAGGTCACGGCCTTCCTGACCGGAGCGGTGGGAGAGCGCCTGATCGAGGCCGACACCATCCAGCACGTCGGCAAGTATCAGGTCGTCGGGCGGCTGGGCGCCGGAGCGGTCGCCACCGTGTTCGAGGCGATGCACCCCGAGCTGCAGCGCACGGTTGCACTGAAGATGCTGTCGCACGCGCTGGTGCATCACCCCGGTTTTGCGGACCAGTTCAAGGACGAAGCCAAGCTGATCGCCAAGCTGGACCACGAGCACATCGTGCGGGTGATCGACACCGAAAAGGCCTACGGCACCCACTTCATCGTGATGGAGAAGCTCAACGGCCTGACGCTGGACGATCTGATTCAGGACCGCACCCAGCTGACGTGGGGAGCAACGCGCCGTGTGTTGCGCGAGATCGCCGCGGCGCTGGCCTACTCGCACGGCCAGGGCCTGCTGCACCGGGACATCAAGCCTTCCAACGTGTTCCTGACCCGCGAGGACCGCCGCGTCAAGCTGCTGGACTTCGGGATCGCCGTGAACGCCGACGCCTCGACCCGTCAAAGCGGGGCGTTGCTGGGCACGCCCTACTACATGTCGCCCGAGCAGATTCTGGGGCGGTCGCTGGACGGACGCTCTGACCTGTATTCGCTGGGAATTCTGGCCTACGAGCTGGTCACGCACGAGCTACCGTTCGACGCCGAGACGCTCGACGACCTGCTGCGCCTGCACCTGAACCAGCCCACGCCCAACCCACGCGACCGCGTTCCCGACGTCCCTGAGGATCTGGTCGAGTTCATCGCGAAAGCGACGGCCAAGCAGCCGGCGGACCGGTTCGCGTCCTGCGCCGACGCCATGACGTTCCTGCAGCTGGCGACAGAGCTGCCGACCGTGCAGCGCATGGAGCTGACGACGCTGGCGATCTCCTACCACCCCGCCAAGCGCGACAAGGTCATCCGGGCGCTGCGGCAGCTGGAGGACGCTCTGGAGTCCGAGGTCGGCGTGTCGGTGCTGTCGGCGCATCGGCGGTCGGGCGAGGGGAAGGGCGGGGAATAGACTGGGCGGGCGCGATCCGATGTCCATCTTTCCCCGCGTCGTCTCGAATGTGACCCAAGATTACGGGGCAGTCGAGGTTGCGCAGGGTGACCGCAGCTCACCTGACCAGCTTGACATGCGCAGACAGTTGCCGTCTGCTCGACACCGTCCTTTTGGTCGGACCAGTCCGTCCGACACTGCCGTTAACTAAATCGGAGGTTTCCATGGCGTTGGCCCGTCCTGCCGCCCTGATCGCTGTACTGTTGCTGTCCGCGTGTAATCACGCGTATTTCGTAACAGATTCAGCGCCCGGCGAGACTTTTGTCGAGAACAATCCCTTCTTCCTTTGGGGTTTGGTGGGTGAGAACACGGTTGATACCCGCCAGATGTGCCCTCACGGCGTCGCGGAGGTCCACACCTACGAGACCGTTATCGATGGACTCGCGTCGGGGTTCACACTCGGGCTGTACTCGCCGCGCACCATCGAGATCACCTGTGCCGCAAAGCGGTCCAGCGAGGTTCGCCGAGTGTTGCTGACAGTGGATGCAGCAGGGCAACCCTTGGCTATGGCAACGGAAACGGGCGATGGACACACCACGGTGCGTCAGGTCACGGAGGTGACGCGATGAAGAGGCTGACACTTCTCCTTGTCTTGGCTCTGGCGTTCTCCCTCTCCGGCTGCTTCAAGACTCACATCATCACGGACGACCAGCACGGCGTACCCTCGCGTGCCGTGCATGACACGTGGCACCACGCCGCCGTGTTGGGTCTGCTCGATGTGTCGGGTCCTCGCGAACTGAACCAGATCTGCCCCAACGGCTGGGTCGGCATCGATGTCCAAACGTCGTTCATCAATTCGCTTGCGACCAACATCGTCAACAGCGCCCTGTTCGGCTTCCGGCTGTGGGGGGCGCAGACGGTCACGGTGCGTTGCAAGGGCGGTCAGGCGTTCAACGCCGCGATCGACCCAGACGGACACGTCCTGGCCGTTGCGGACGCCACCGCGCCCTAGCAGTCGTCGTTGGTCCGCGGCGCAACGAGACCCGACGCTATCTCGTGCCCCGGCAGACCCTGGGAAGCGTGGTACAGCGGAGGGCAGGCGCACAAGGGCCCGCCCTCCGCCCACCTCCACAGCGAATTTCCACCGCCCTCGCCAACCCACTGTACTTTCTGAAGATTACCCGTCACTCGCGCCTGCTCTTGACATTTGTCAAGCCGCTGCTAGATCCCCAGCCACGCTCCCTACTTTGGGGCAAGCCGGCACGAATGCGCCGGGTTGGAGCACAGGTGGACCTCGCCCGACTCGACTTGCTTGACAGTTATCGACTGCTGTCTGGCGTCGCGGTCGACTTGCGCGAGGCTTCCCCCGCCGCCCGCATGTACCTGCTGGATCTGGCCCTTCGTCTGGCGCAAGGGCAGGGCTACGCGGAGCTGTTGAGCCGCGTGCTGCGCCCCGACCTGCCCATCTACGACGGCATGAGTCCGTTGGCCCCCGGTGCGCACGAGCTGCCTGCCGTCCGTGCCGCCCGCGATCTGGTCTACCGCGCGGGCGTGGCCGAGGGGGTCATCGAGCCAGGCCCCGCCGAGTCCCAAGCGATTGCGCTGCCGCCTGGTCTTCGCGCGGGCTTGGGGACCGGTTCCGTCAAGGGGGCCCCGGGCGCGGGCCTGACCACCGAGCCGATCGTGACCGTGGGCGAGGCGATGGACATCCTGGACATCACCCGGCAAGCCGTGATCAACGCCGTCCATGTCGGTCGCGTGCGGGGCGAGCAGCACGGCAAGCTTTGGGTGTTGTCCCGCGAGGACGTGCTGCGCTATCGCATGGCCCGCGACGATCGCCGCGCGGGGCGTCGCCCCAGCTGATTCCTTCGCCAGTATCACCAATCATTACAATAGACTGAAGCAGGTCATCCACTCAGCGCCGCGGGTATGCGCAGGTTTGCGGACCGTTTGTGTTCCCCCCCCCGGATCGCATACAGTCTTGGCGACTTGTGCCGGCTTGGCCGGACGCGGAAAGGGGGCAGCATGGCGGCGCGGCAACGGTTCGCTCAGTTCCTTGCAGCCCGGCGCGGGATCCTTCTGATTTCGTTGCTGATCTTTACCGCCTCCGCGCAGGGTTGCAAGGGCTCGGCGATCGGCACCTCGTCCGAGCCGCTGGGCGACCCCGTGCTCACCTTCCCCGACGCGGGCATGGACGGCGACGCGACCTCGCCCACCTGCCAGACCGACCTCGACTGCGCCCCCTTGGCCAAGTCGCCGTGTACGTTGGCGATCTGCGAGCCCACCAGCCGGCGCTGCGTCACCGTTCCGCGGCCCGAGTTTGCCGCCTGCACCTCGACCGACCTCTGCGTGGCCGAGGCCGCCTGCGTCGGCGGCGCCTGCCAGCCCCTGACGCCGCGCACCTGCGACGACGGCAACCCCTGCACGATCGACGCCTGCGACCCCGCCACGGGCTGCACGGCGCTGCCCGCCGACGCGACGGTCGCCTGCTCTGACGACAACCCCTGCACCTTGGGCGATCACTGCCAGGCCGGCTCGTGCACCTCGGTGCTCAACACCTGCGCTTGCGACCTGGCCAGCGACTGCACGGCCACCATCGCCGATCCCTGCGCCGCGCCCATGCAGTGCTCGGGCGGGTTCTGCGTGCCGCTGCCCGACGCCGCCACCTCCTGCGACGACAAGAATCCTTGCACCATCGACACTTGCGACTCCCAAGTCGGCGGCTGCGTGCACGCCGAGCGACCGGACGGTCTCGCGTGCGACGACGGCAGCATCTGCACCCAGGGCGACGTCTGCCTGTCGGGGTCGTGCGTGTCGGCGGGCAAGCTCCCTTGCTCCGACGCCCCCGGCGCGTGCCCCACCACCTGTGACCCCGCCGTGGGCTGCACCGCCGACGCCACCCCGACGACCGGCCCCTGCGATGACGGCGACGAGACCACGGTCGGCGACCAGTGCCTGCAAGGCGCTTGCGTGGGCCAGCCGACCGGCAAGTGCTTGACGGATGCCGACTGCCCGCCCGCCGCCGACTGTTTGGGCAAGCCCGTGTGCCGCCTGGGTCTTTGCATGGTCGACACCGATCTGGCCGTCGGCTGCCCCGCCGACTCTACCCAGACCTGCATGCTGCCGGTGTGCACGGCCACCGGCTGCCAGAGCTATCCCGCCGCAAAGGGGGCGCCCTGCCAAGAGGGCTCGCATTGCACCCACGGCGACCAGTGCTCAGCAAGCGGCGCCTGTATGTCCGGCCCTGAGCTGAACTGCGACGACGCCGACCCATGCACCTACGATGTCTGCGACGCGACGGTCGGCTGCAAGGCCACCCCGGCGGCGGGCGGAACCGCGTGCCAGGACGGCGACCCCTGCACCACCGGCGACACCTGCGGCGATGGCAGCTGCGTGCCCGGACCCCACGTCTGCGACGACGGCGAGCCCTGCACCATCGACCTGTGCGACCCCGCAAAGAACAACGCATGCACCCACTTGGACGCGGTCGAGGGCTCCGGCTGCGAGGACGGCAACCCCTGCACCGTTGGCGGCGCATGTCAGGCCGGCGTGTGCGTGGGCGGAATCAAGCTCGTGTGCGACGACGGCAGTCCTTGCACCAAGGACGCGTGCACCGATCAAGGTACCTGCAGCCACGAACCGATCGACGCCCCAGACGGACAGGTCGCGTGCGACGACGGCGACTCCTGCACCTCGGCCGACAAGTGCACCGCGGGCAAGTGCCAGGGCGTGTCGGGTGTGTGCCAGTGCGGCAAGGACTCGGATTGTCAGGGTTTTGAGGATGCCAACCTGTGCAACGGCACCCTGCGCTGCATCAACCACGCCTGCGAGGTCGACCCCGGCACGCTGGTCCAGTGCCCCGCGCCCTCCAGCGCCTGTGCGGCCGTCCAGTGCCAGCCGTCCACCGGTCAGTGCTTCGAGGTCTCGATGCCCGGCGCCCCCTGCGACGACGGCGACATCTGCACGACCCAAGACACCTGCCTGTCCGGCGGCGTTTGCGTCGGCGGACCGCCTGTTTTGTGCACGGATGGTGACCTTTGCACCGTAGATTCCTGCGACCCGAGCAAGGGTTGCACGTTTGTCGTCGGGGTCGGTGTTTCGGCCCCCTGCGACGACGGCAACGCCTGCACGTTCGGCGACAAGTGCGGCGCCAACGGCTGCGAGTCCGGCATCAACGCGTGCCAGTGCCAGACCGACGGCGACTGCCAGGCCTTCGACGACGGCAACGTCTGCAACGGCGGACTGCTGTGCAAGCAGGGCCTTTGCGTGGCCGACGGCAAGGGCGTGACCTGCCCCGATCCCGGTGGCCCCTGCACTCCCACGGCGTGCGACCCCAAGACCGGCCAGTGCTTGTCCACCGCGCCGCTGGACGGCTCGGCGTGCGAGATCGCCGAGACCTGTGCGACCGGTGGCATCTGCAAGGGTGGCGCGTGCTTGGGTGCCCAGGTGGCCAGCTGTGACGACCAGAACCCGTGTACCAAGGACTCCTGCACGCTCGACGGCTGCCAGCACGCCGTCCAGCAAGGCCTTGTGTGCAACGACGGCAACGCTTGCACCGCCAACGAGACGTGCGGCCCAACCGGCACCTGCGGCAGCGGCACCAACATCTGCAACTGCCAGCTGGACATCGACTGCCCCGACGACGGCAACAAGTGCAACGGCGTGTTCGAGTGCAAGGGCGCAGTTTGCCAGCCCAAGTCCGGCTCAGTCGTCCAGTGCGACGCGACTCAAGACAACGCGTGCAGCGTCAACACCTGCCAGCCCACCACCGGCAAGTGCGCGCCGATCGTGACGGCCGACGGCCAGAAGTGTGACGACGGCGACCAGTGCTCGCAGGGCGATGCGTGTCTGGCGGGCAAGTGCAAGGCGGGAGTCAGCCTGACCTGCGACGACCAGAACCCTTGCACCGACGACGGCTGCAACCCGGCGCAAGGCTGCTGGCATCAGGCGAACACCAAGGCGTGCGACGACGGTAACCTGTGCACCATCGGCGACGTGTGCGCCTCCGGCAACTGCAAATCAGGATTGGGTAGTTGCGACTGCCAGATCGATCAGGACTGCGTGGCCAAGGACGACGGCAACGCGTGCAACGGCGTGGTCAAGTGCCAGCAGGGCCAGTGCAAGCTCGACGCCAACACGATCGTCACCTGCGACGCTTCGCTGAACACCAACTGCAAGGTCAACGCCTGCACGCCGGCCAGCGGCAAGTGCGCGTTGACCAACGTGCCCGACCTGACGGCGTGCGACGACCAGAGCGCCTGCACCCAGACCGACCGGTGCGTGGCCGGCCAGTGCGTGGGCAACACGGTGGCTTGCGACGACGGCAACTCGTGTACTGCGGATTCCTGCGACGCCAAGCTGGGTTGCGTGTCCAAGCCGTCCGCCGGCACCTGCGACGATGGCGACGCCTGCACCAAGCCCGACACCTGTCTGGCCGGGGTGTGCAAGGCGGGACCCAACACCTGCGCCGTCTGCACCAAGGACGCCGACTGCCCCGACGACGGTAACCTTTGCAACGGCTTGCAGTATTGCGCAGCTTCCGGCGTCTGCGCGGCCAAGCCCGGCACTGTGGTCGTCTGCGGTGCCGGAAATTCCTGCAACGCCAACACCTGCCAGCCCAACACCGGCAAGTGCGTGCTGGTCCCCGTGTCGAACGGCTCGCCGTGTGACGACGCCACCGTGTGCAGCGCCACGTCTTCGTGCTTCGGCGGCGCGTGCGTGGGCGCCAACCTGGTCGATTGCAACGACCAGAACGCCTGCTCCGCCGACGCCTGCGACCCGGTCAAGGGCTGCACGCACACCGCGACCGGCGCCACCTGCGACGACGGCAACGCCTGCACCGTGGGCGACTTGTGTACGGCCGACCTGAAGTGCCTGCCCGGCGCCAACAAGTGCGCCTGCCAGATCGACAGCGACTGCAAGAACGACGCGGACTTGTGCAACGGCACCCTGATCTGCTCGGGCAACCAGTGCGTGGTCAAACCCGGGTCGGTCATCGCCTGCCCGCCCGGAACCCTTCCCTGCTTGGTCGGCGCGTGTACGCCCGCGACCGGCCAGTGTGGCCTGCAACTTCTGCCCGACGGCGCGGCGTGCGACGACGGCACGGCGTGTTCGACGGGAGAGAAGTGCAGCTCGGGCAAGTGCATCGGCTCGCAATTGGTGTGCGACGACAAGAACCCGTGCACCAAGGATTCCTGCGACGCCAAGCTGGGTTGCGTCACGGCTCCCGCGACCGGCGCCTGCGACGACGGCAACGCGTGCACGGTGGGCGACGCCTGCCAGAACGGCGCTTGCCAGCCCGGCGCCAACACCTGCCAGTGCCAGACCGCGGCCGACTGCGCGGCTTTCGAAGACGGAAACGTGTGCAACGGCAAGCTGGCGTGCCAGGCCGGCAAGTGCGCCGTCGACCCCGCGACGGTGGTCGTGTGCGCCGACGACGGCTTGAGCTGCACGACCGCGACGTGCAATCCCGCCAGCGGCCAGTGCAGCCAGACGCCGGCGACCAACGGCACCCCGTGCGGCGGCGCCGAGCTCTGCGGCGGCTCTGGCACCTGCCAGACCGGCAAGTGCACTGGCACCAGCGGCTGCGCCGACGACGGCAACCCCTGCACCACCGCGATCTGCGACGGCAAGGGCACGTGCGGCACCCAACCCGCCGTCGCCACCTGCGAGGACGGCGACGCGTGCACCGTCGGCGACGCCTGCCAGGCCGGCAAGTGCGTCGCCGGGACCAACACGTGCGCCTGCAAGACCAACATCGACTGCAAGGGTTATGACGACGGCAACCTGTGCAACGGCGTGTTCACGTGTCAGGTGGGGCAGTGCAAGCTCGACCCCAAGACCATCGTGACTTGCGTGCCGGGGGCCAACACCTGCATCACGCCCGTCTGCCTGGCCGCGACCGGCCAGTGCCAGGACCAGTCCGCGCCCAACGGCACGCCCTGCGACGACGGCAACGCTTGTACAACGTCCGGCCAGTGCGCCAGCGGCCAGTGTCTGGTGCAGAAGGTCACGTGCAACGACAGCAACGGCTGCACCACCGACTCGTGCGACACCGTGGTGGGCTGCAAGTACGCGAATGTGCCCCAGTTCCCGCCCACCACCTGTGACGACGGCGACCCGTGCACGATGATCAGCGCGTGCAACGCGGGCAAGTGTCAGGGCTTGCTGAATACCTGCTTCTGCGGCACCGACGCCGACTGCAAGGACGACGGCAACCTCTGCAACGGCATCTCGACGTGCCAGGGCGGCACCTGCAAGACCAAGGCCGGCAGCGTGATCACCTGCAGCACGACCGGCGACACCGCCTGCTTGAAGAACCAGTGCGTGCCGGCGACCGGTGCCTGCGTCAAGGCGCCCAGCGCGGCCGGAACCGCTTGCGATGACGCCAACTTGTGCACCGGCGGCGACGTGTGTTCGTTGGGCAACTGCATCGGCGTGCCGTTCGACTGTGCCGACGCCGTCAACTGCACCGTCGACGCCTGCGTACCGGCCCAGGGCTGCATCCACACGCCCAACAACACCGCGTGCGCGGACGCGTCGGTCTGCACCGAGGACATTTGCGACGCGACCGCCGGCTGCATGTCGTCGGCCAAGCCTGGCCTGCCGTGCGACGACGCCGACGCGTGCACCGCAGGCGAGAAGTGCCTGGTGCTCAGTGGTGGGGTCCAGTGCGGCGCAGGGGCGACGGTCGACTGCAACGACTTGAACCCGTGCACGGCAGATTCTTGCCAGAAGACGACCGGTTGCGCCCATGCCCCGCAGGTTGGCGCAGTCTGCGACGACGGCAACGTCTGCACCAGCGGCGACGCCTGCGCGGCGACCGGCAAGTGCGAGGGAAAGGCCTCCACCTGCGACGACAACAATGTTTGCACGACCGACGCTTGCTCGGCCGCCACAGGCTGCACGCATGTCGCCAATACGGCGGCCTGTGACGACGGCAACGTCTGCACCAAGGGCGACACGTGTCAGGCGACCAAGTGCGTGGGCGCGGCGGTCTCGTGTGACGACGGCAACCCGTGCACCCAGGACGTGTGCGCGGTCGGCGTCGGCTGCCAGTCGACCCCGGTCGCCGTCGGCACGGCGTGCAACGACGGCAACGCGTGCACCTCGCCCGACACCTGCACAGCCGGCAAGTGCACAGGGCCTGCCAAGACGTGCGACGACGCAAACCCCTGCACGGCCGACGCATGTGACGCCGTCACGGGTGTATGCGTGGCCAAGCCGCTGCCGGGAGGCGCGTGCAACGACGCCGACGCCTGCACCAGCCTTGACGTCTGCCAGGCGTCGGGCAAGTGCGCGGGTCAGCTCAAGGACTGCACCGACGCCAACATGTGCTCGGTGGACAGCTGCCAGAGCTCGACCGGCAACTGCCTGCACACCCCCAGCCCGGGCTCCGCGTGCGACGACGGTCAGCCGTGCACGGCGCCGGATTTGTGCAGCGCGGCGGCGACTTGCATTGGCTCGGCGAAGCTGTGTGACGACGCCAAGGCGTGCACCACCGACAAGTGCGACGCGGCGACCGGCCAGTGCCTGTTCACGGCAATCCCCGGGATCACCAAGAACTTCGAGGATGGCTCGACCAGCGGTTGGGCCTTCCAGTCCTTGAACCAGCAGATTCAGTGGACGCTCGACAAGCTGAAGTCCAGCTCGCCCTCGGTCTCTCTGTACGTCGGTCACATCGTGCCGGCGACTCAGCAGCACACCTACGACGTAGGCCCGGGCCTTGCGACGGCCACCCTGTCCAACATCGTCATTCCGGCTGGCGTCCAGAATGCCAAGCTGACGGTGCAGGTCTGGTTCGACCGCGACCCCAACGAGGCCCCTGGCTGCAACGGTTTGGCCGACAGGGTGGGCGTGCTGGTCAACAATCAGGTCACCACGCAGTTGTGCACGCGGTCGACCGCGTTTCAAGCGCTGACGGTCGACCTGCAGGCCTACGCTGGCCAGACCATCAGCATCGGTCTGACGTTTGCGCACAACATGCAGAACAACAACGGGCAGGGCGCTTGGTTTGACGACCTTGCGGTGACTTGGACCTGCCCTTAACCGTCGCCGGGCGCGTGGGCCAGTCTGAGTGGTTCGCAGCACGTTCTTCACGATCACCGCGCCGCGTGATGGACCGCCGCAGCGCCGCAGTGGCCTTCCCCAGTCAGGATCCGCATCGCCACGGTCATTTCCCGCAATCGCCCCGCCCCAGCGCCACCCGCGCCGCACATGCGTCGCGCCAAATCGGGCCAAATCGGCCGAAAGCTTGCAATCCTGTGAGGCTCTGGCTACGTTGCTGCGAAGTTGTCCGCCGCGGCGGCACCAGCGGAGCGACCCGGGCCGGGCCGGAGCGCACGCAGACCCGCAGTCAGGACGAACAAGGAGATAGGCTCTATGAACTCAATGTGGAAGATTGCGCTGTGTACCCTTTGCATGGCCTTCGTGCCGGCTCTCGCGATGGCGGAAGACGTCATCTCGACTCCCGACGACGCGACCGCGACGGACACCGCCGGCGACGCGACCGAGACGACCGCCTTCAACACCAATCCCTGCTGGGACGCCAAGTGCCCGGCCGAGACCGCCGCCTGCCAGAACGACACGAAGTGCAACGCCTTCGTCGTCTGTGGTCAGAAGCCCGCCGCTGAGATCGACGCTTGCTACAAGGCCGCCAATCTGACTGAGCAGCCCGCGCAGTACCAGCCCATGGCCGTCTGCGGTTGGAAGGCTTGCGCCGACCCCACCGCCGGTTCTTGCGTCGACAAGTGCGGCAAGTGGGACAACTCCTGGCCGTGCAACTGCGACGACGCCTGCACCGAGATGGGCGACTGCTGCTCCGACTTGGCCGACGTCTGCGTCCCCGCGGCCGCTCCGACCTGCAAGGACAGCGGCTGCGACGCCCAAGGCCTGAACCCCGACGGCTCGGCGGCCGCCTGCTACTGCGACACCGGTTGCGCCCAGTACGGCGACTGCTGCGAGGACATCGCTGAGTTCTGCGGCGGCACGGAACCTGGCGGCGACGGCCTGTGCGCTGGGACGGCGTGCGACGGCGCTGGCGTCACGGCCGACGGTGCCGAGGCGGCTTGCTACTGCGACGGCGAGTGCGAGCAGTACGGCGATTGCTGCAGTGACTTCGAAACTGCCTGCAAGAACCCGGTGTGCGTGCCGGCTTGCGACGGCAAGGCCTGCGGCCCCGACGGCTGCGGCGGAACCTGCACGCCCGGCTGCGGCGCGGCTGAGTGCGACATCCTGACCGGCCAGTGCAAGCCCACGACGGAGCCCACGGACACCATCGGCACGGACATCACCGGAGGCTCGGACGCGATCAAGGTCGACACCAAGTCCGACACGACCACTCCGGCCGCTACGGCGTCCAGCTCGTCCAGCGGCGGTTGCTCCTCGACCGGCACGCCGGTGGGTCAGGGCGGCCTGCTGATCGCGCTGTTCGCGCTGATCGGCGCGGTGGTCCTGCGTCGTCGCATCGTCTAGACAAGTGACGCTCGTGTGAGGCCCGTCGTCGGCTCCGGCCGGCGGCGGGCCTCGCCATTTTTGACGCGGGCGTGCGCGCCGTTTCCCCAAGCGTGACAAGGCGTCCCCTGAGTCCGAGTGGCCGGCCGCATTGGCGCCGACTACCTTGGCCTGCAATGATGCCCACAACTCCCACGTTGTTTGTTGCCGCCGGAGGCGAGCCTTCGCTTCGCCCCGCCATCGCGGATTTCGTCCGCCGCCTGGTTGCGGACCCCATGATCGGCTTCCACTTTCGCGGTATCGACCCGGTGCGCCTCGAGCTGCTGGAGTGGCAGGTGGCGGCGCGGGCGCTGGGAGCTGACCTGCCGTACGAGGGGCGTCCCCTGCAACAGGCACACGCGCGTCACCGCATCCTCGACGGGCAGTTCGCCAGACGCACCCACCTGTTGCGTGAGGTCATGGCCGACCACGGACTGCCGCGGCCGGTTCAAGAGGCTCTGCTGGCCCACAGCGAGGACCAGCGCGATCTGGTGGTGGTGATGCACGCGGCACCGGGCCGTTGCGACCCGTCGTCACCTTCGGCAGGGCCGCTGGTCACGTTCATTACCCCCCGCCGATGACCGTCAATTCAGCGCACGGCGGCACCGGGGACTTGACACGCAACCGCGATCTGACGCATGTTGTCGGGCGTCGTCGGTCCGCCGACGGTTCTTTGCGAGGATGGCGAAATTGGTAGACGCACCAGCTTGAGGGGCTGGCGCCCGCAAGGGCATGCGGGTTCAAGTCCCGCTTCTCGCACCACTTCCCCGACAATTCATCTCCGACTCCCGACGGCGGCCGCATGACCACCGTGTGCGCGAGCATGGCTTTCACCCGCATCGACGCGACCCGCATCTTGCACGCCGTTTGCCGGTGGGGCCTTGGCGTCGCTGCCGTGGCGGTGGCCCTCAGCGTGGCGGGATGCGCAAGTGACCCGTCGACCTTTCCCACGCGGCTGGAACGCGCGATTGCTTCGGGCCAGGTGGACCAAGTCGAGCGTTTGCTGACGCGCGAATCGCGGCCCCTGTTTCTCGCCATGACAGCCACTTCCGCCAGACGCGACGGGCCGTTTGCCCTCCTCACGCCGAAGCAAACGGTGCGCACGCTGGGCGTCCAGCGGGGCGAGAACGGTGTGCTGCTGTCGGTGCAAGTGGGTTCAGAGGTCCGGGATTGGGTGCTGGTCGAAGAGGGTGGCGACTATCGACTGGACCTGATGGCGACTTCCGCTCGGCGTCCTTGGGGCGCCCAGACCTACTGACCAAGCTCGTCGTTCATGTCCCCAAACGCGAACACCCGAGGCCTTGCGACCTCGGGTGTTCGTCGGTTCCATCGTGTCCAGCTCTCAGGATCTGCTGGTATTTCGCTGACGGGTGACTACCACTCGCCGCGATTGCCACGACCGCCGCTATCACGACCGCCACGACCCCCGCGACCGCCGCCGCCGAAGTCACGACCGCCGCCACCGCCGCCGAAGTCGCCGCCGCCGTAGCCACCGCCGCCACCGCCGCCACCACCGTAGCCGCCGCCACCGCCGCCGAAGTCACGACCGCCGCCGCCACCGCCACCGCCACCGCCGCCACCGAAGTCGCGGCGCGGGGCGCGCTCGAGGGCTTCGCTGACCTTGACGGCGCGGCCGTCGATCGTCTGGCCGTCCATTTCCGCGATCGCCGTCGTCGCCTGCACGTCGTCCGTCATCGTCACGAAGCCGAAGCCGCGCGAACGACCGGTTTCGCGGTCGGTGATGACCTTTGCGTCAGAGACCTCGCCGAACTGCTCGAACGCCTGACGCAGCGATGCGTCGACCGTGTTCCAACTCAAACCACCCACAAACAGCTTCTTTGCCATTGAACCCACTCTCTTGCTGATCAGCCCAATCCACCCGGGACAACCGATTTTGTACCGAAGGCTCCCCATCGTACCACGGCGTCACTGGCTTGAAAAGCGTGTAAATCGAGGGGGGATCGCGCCCCATGTGCGCTAACCTTGCCGGAGTCCGCCGCCCCCGAAGTGAACTTCGCGGGCTACCCGTCTAGAAGTCCGCGTTGATGACGCCGCGGACTGCCACAGCCGATTGCCGCTCACGCACCCGAACGCGTCCCTTCGACTCGCAAGGCACCATGTGCCAGTCCCCCAGGGACTTCTTGAACGGTAGCCAACGGACTTTAGTCCGTGGATTCAGGCAATTGCGGTCCAAAGTTAGCGCATATGGGATCGCGCCCACACCCTGCCCGCGCGGTGCGGAACCGAGTTCAACCACAGGTTGCTGCGGGGCGGCCGAGACTGCCTACCTCGGGGGCATCCGCAGCGCGCCATCGAGGCGAATCACTTCGCCGTTCAGCATGGGATTGCGGACGATATGCTCGGCAAGCTGCGCGTACTCGTCGGGGTCGCCCAATCTGGAAGGGAAGGGAACTTGCGTGGCGAGCTGCGTCTGCACCACTTCCGGCAGACCGGCCAGCATTGGGGTCTTGAACAGGCCGGGGGCGATGGTGCAGATGCGGATGCCGTTAGGGGCGAGGTCGCGGGCGATGGGCAGCGTCATGCCGACGATGGCGCCCTTTGATGCCGAGTACGCAGCCTGACCGATCTGACCGTCGAATGCAGCGACGCTGGCGGTGCAGACGAAGCAACCGCGCTCACCGCCCTCGTTCGGTTCGGTCTCGATCAAACGGGCCGCGACCAGACGAATCACGTTGAATGAGCCGACGACGTTGACCTGCAGCACCTTGGCGAACAGGCCCAGATCGTGCGGCCCCTTCTTGGTGACGGTGCGGTTGGCGACGGCGATGCCCGCGCAGTTGACTGCGACGTTGACGGGGCCGCCGAACTTC
The DNA here is from genome assembly GCA_964447285.1 of uncultured Enterobacteriaceae bacterium. Taxonomy (GTDB): domain Bacteria; phylum Myxococcota_A; class UBA9042; order UBA9042; family UBA9042; genus CAJBNH01. Next base: position 35,726 of record CAYURO010000023.1, read on the forward strand.
GCCTGCGCTGCGTCAAGGGCGGCGGTGATGTCGGCTTCGGAGGTGACGTCACATGGGGCGAAGAAGGCGTTGGCGCCGATCTCTTCTGCGACCGCTGCGCCTTGGCTGGTGGGCAGGTCGACGACGACCACCTTGGCGCCCAAACGACCGAAGCGGAGGGCGGTGGCGCGGCCCAGACCAGAGGCGGAACCGGTGACGAGCGCGATGACCTTGGTGGGATCCATGAGAGCTCCTGCAGAGTTGCGTTTGGGGGACGCCGCCGTGCGGGTGGGGCGACGGGGCGGGGCAACGCTGGCAGAATTCCGCGTCTAGCGCAACGCGGTGCCTTCCAACGCCAGCAGCAGTCGCTTGCGGTCCAAGCCACCCGTGTAGCCGCCCAGCCGGCCGCCCTGTTGAAGCACGCGGTGGCAGGGCACGACCACGGCGACGGGATTGCTGCCCAAGGCATTGCCGACGGCTCTGGGAGCCCCCGGCGAGCCGATCCGCACAGCGAGGTCTTTGTAGGCGCACGACTCGCCGTGGCCCAGCCGACACAGCTCGACGAGCACGCGCTCCTGAAACGGGGGCAGGCCTCGCAGGTCCACGGTCAGGTCGAAGTCCTTGCGCGTACCCAGGAAATAGGCGTCGAGCTGGTCGCAGTCGGGTTCTGGCTGCTCGACGGCGCGGACGAGACCGACCGGCAGACGCTTGCGCAGCTGGGCGATGACCTGCTCGAGTGACCCCTGAAGGGCCAGCGCAGCGAGTCCATGGTCGGTCCATGCCAGCGCGAGCTCCCCAAGCGGCGAGGGATGCAAACAAGTCAGCAGGTCGACCGGGTGCTGGGGGCTTGGTCCGGTGATGAGACGCAAGGGCATGGACTTCCTCTGGATGGTGGATCCGGGGCACTTGGCGCGAGGGGCAGGGTTCCCTCCCATTTTGTCCCTGCCGGTTGCGAACGCAATGTCCGCTGCCCGGCCGTCGATTCGACGACGAGCGGCGGCGGTGATACAACGCCGCGCCATGGACAAGCTAGGCTCTGCCGTCGACCTCCACTCCCCCTCCTTCCAGACCCACCGCGCGCATCACCTGCGTCTGGCGGAAGAGCTGCGCGAGCGGCTGGCCACCGCACGGAAAGGCGGGCCACCTTCGGCGCGGCAGAAAGTCTTGGATCGCGGTGGGTTGTTGGTGCGCGACCGGATCTCGCTGCTGCTGGACGCGGGCAGCCCGTTCCTAGAGGTCTCGCCGCTGGCTGCCTTCGGCATGTACGAGGACTCGGCACCGGCAGCGGGCATGGTCGCTGGCGTGGGGCGCGTCGAGGGCCGCGAGGTCATGGTCGTCGCCAACGACGCGACGGTGAAGGGCGGCACGTATCTGCCCATCACCGTCAAGAAGCACCTGCGCGCCCAAGAGATCGCCGCCGAGAATCGGCTGCCGTGCATCTATCTGGTTGACTCGGGTGGCGCGTTTCTTACCCACCAGGCTGAGGTCTTCCCCGACCGCGACCACTTCGGGAGAATCTTCTACAATCAGGCAAGGTTGTCGGCCGCGGGCATCCCGCAGGTTGCGGTCGTGTTGGGCATGTGCACGGCGGGCGGCGCGTACGTCCCGGCCATGAGCGACGAGGCGATCATCGTCCGCAACCGCGGCACCATCTATCTGGCGGGACCGCCGCTGGTAAAGGCCGCGACCGGTGAGGAGATCTCGGCCGAGGATCTGGGCGGCGGCGATGTGCACACGCGCATCTCGGGCGTGGCGGACCACCTGGCTGAGGACGACGCCCACGCGCTGCACATCGCCCGGCGCATCGTCTCGACGTTCCACACGGTCAAGCGCCCCGATGGCTACTTTGCCGAGCCGGAGCCGCCGGCCTACGACCCCGAAGAGCTGCTGGGCATCGTCCCGACCGACCTGCGCGTGCCCTACGACGTGCGCGAGGTCATCGCGCGCATCGTCGACGGCTCGCGGATGCACGAGTTCAAGCCGCGCTATGGCACGACGATCGTGACGGGTTTTGCAAGGATCCACGGCATGCCGGTGGCGATTCTGGCGAACCAGGGCGTGCTGTTCTCGGACTCCGCGTTGAAGGCCACCCACTTCATCGAGCTCGCCTGTGCCCGCAAGACCCCCCTGATCTTCCTGCAGAATGTCAGCGGCTTCATGGTGGGGCGGCAGGCCGAGCACGGCGGCATCGCACGCGACGGGGCCAAGATGGTGCACGCCGTTGCGGTGGCGCAAGTGCCCAAGATCACGGTGCTGATCGGCGGAAGCTACGGCGCGGGCAACTACGGCATGTGCGGTCGGGCGTACCAGCCCCGGTTCCTGTTCTCGTGGCCGAATTCGCGGATCTCCGTGATGGGTGGCGAGCAGGCGGCGGCGGTGATGGCGACGGTCAAGCACGAGCAACGTCGCGCAGAAGGTCGTGAATTGACGGCCGCAGAGGACGAAGCCATCCGCGCGCCGATCCTCGCCCGCTTCGAGCACGAGGGCAGCCCGTACTACGCGACGGCGCGCCTGTGGGACGACGGCATCGTCGAGCTGCCGCAGACCCGCGACGCCCTGGCCCTGGCGCTGAGTGCAGCCTACAACGCCCCCATCGGCGAGTGGCGGCCCGGCGTGATCCGCATGTAGCCCCAGGACTTCGGAGTCCCCACGATGATGCGCTTCACACTGCACGACGGCGTCGGCCGCGCCTGGTTCGACCGGGCTGAGCGACACAACGCGTTCGACGGCGCCATGCTGCAAGGCCTGCGCGACGCGTTGGACCGTTGGGAGGCCGACCATGCCTGCCGTGTGGTCGTGCTGGGGGCCACCGGGCCATCGTTCTGTGCGGGGGCGGACCTGTCGTGGATGGCCGAACAGGGGCAACTGGGGCCTGAGGTCAATCGCCGCAACGCCATCGAGCTGGGTGAGACGTTTCAGCGGCTGGCGGCGTTTCCCAAGCCCGTGGTCGCGCGGATCCAAGGCGCGGCGCGCGGCGGTGGTGTGGGGTTCGCGGCGGCGGTGGACATTGCCGTGGCGGTCGAACGCGCGACGTTCGCCCTGACCGAGGTGCGGCTGGGGCTGGTGCCCGCGGTGATTTCTCCCTTTGTCGTCGAGCGCTTGGGGCCGTCACAGGCGCGGGCGTTGTTTCTGACCGGTGATGCGGTGTCGGCAGGTGAGGCGTTGCGGCTGGGGCTGGTGCATCACGTGGTCCCGGACGATGCGGCGCTGGATGCCAAGATCGACGCGCTGGTTGCGTCGCTTCGGCTCGGCGGCCCCGAGGCGCTGTCTGCCTGCAAGCGTCTGGTAGCTCAGGTGGCATTCCGACCGGCCGAGGCGATGCTGGGGGCGACGGCCGACGTGCTGGCCCAACGCCGAGCGTCGGCAGAGGCTGCAGAAGGCATGGCGGCGTTCGTGCAGAAGCGTCCCGCCGCATGGACCCGCACAAAGGCCTGATCCTCAAGACAAATTCGTCTCAAGTGCTTGGCACCTGCGGCTCGAGAAGCTTGCTGCGGGGGCGCATTCCCTGTCGCGGCGCTTCGTGCTAGAACCCGAGGCCGTTCGCGTCCAGGGGGGGCACGGATCGACCACAAGCGAGGTTCGCGATGAGGACGGTATACGTGGTGGCCGGCGGGGTCAGCAAGTTTGCGAAGGCCCGGCCAGACAAGACGTTTCAGGCAATCGTAAAGGAGGCGTATGACTACTGCCTCCAGGATCTGGGCATCGACGCAAGGCAGGCCTTCGAGCTGATCGATGGCACGGTGGCGTCGTACTTCTCGGACCACTTCCAGCGGCAGCTGATGAGCGGGATCATGGTCCAGGACTACCTGGGTCTGGTGCCCAAGCCGTCGCATCGCGTGGAGGGAGGCGGCGCCACCGGCGGCCTGTCGTTCCAAGAGGCGTGGAAGAACATCGCCAGCGGCCACATGGACACCTGCCTGGTGTACGGCTTTGAGACGATGAGCCACGTCGAGACGTGGAAGGGTAACGAATTCATCGCGCTGGCCTCCGACGTGTCGTTCGACTTCCCGGTCGGCGGCTTCTATTCGGGCTACTACGCGATGATGGTCGTTCGCCACATGAAGGAATTCGGCACGACGGTCGAGCAGCTGGCCAAGGTGTCGGTCAAGAACCACATCAACGCCCTGCACAACCCGTACGCCCAGAAGCGCAAGCGCCTGACGGTCGAGGACGTGCGGAACTCGCCGATGGTCGCCTGGCCCCTGACGCGCCTGGACATCTGCACGATGAGCGACGGCGCAGCGGCGGCCATCCTGGTGTCTGAAGACGGCCTGGCGAAGATGGAGAAGGCCGCGGGCCGTCGGCTGCCCAAGGTCAAGATCACCGGCATCGGCCGCGGCACCGACGCCATGCGCATGTCGGACCGCCCGCACCAGAGTTTCGACGACTTCTACGCCCGCAACAGCCTCGACAACGAGCAGGACGCCGACAGCAAGGCGTACTACAAAGAGCTGTGGGGCAACGGGTTCCGCTATCCGGGCGTGCACTCGTTCCGCGCGGGTCGCATGGCGTCGAAGCAGGCGTACAAGCACGCCGGCATCCACGACCCCCTGAAGGAGATCGACTTCGTCGAGCTGCACGACGCCTACACCTCGTCGGAAATCCAGACTTACGAGGACATGGGCCTATGCCGTTACGGTGAGGGCGGCACGTTCGCCGAGTCGGGCAAGGCGTTCCTGCCGGGCATCGACTATGGTCTCGACCTTCCCCACAAGCCCATCTGCCCGGTCAATCCGTCGGGCGGCCTGATCGCCTGCGGTCACCCCGTCGGCGCCACGGGTCTGATGCAGGCGGTGTTCGGGCTGTGGCAGCTGCAGAACACGTTCGGCAAGCACCTGGGCGACGACAAGCTGCAGGTCAAGGGTGCGCGTCGCGGCGTCGTTCACAGCCACGCCGGCACCGGCACCTACGTCACCGCCACGGTCATGGAGCGCGAACCCTAGTCGGGGCCCTCGTCGCTTCCCTTCACCGCAACGCTGCATCGACGTGCGAACGTCCCGTGAGGCAGAAATCCCATGGCTGACCACATCAAGACGCATCCCGAGGAGTCTCTCGAGGGCGCAGTTGTCTTCAACGTACCGATCCCCACCGATCTGGAAGCGCTGACGGGCATGGCGCCCATCGTCATCAAGTACCCGTATCACATCGACTACGTGCATTCCTACGGACAGGACTCGCCGTTTTTCGCCGGTCTTGCGAACAAGAAGCTGCTGGGCACCCAGTGCCAGTCTTGCGGCCACACGTTCGCGACGCCGCGCATGTCGTGCATGGAGTGCGGCGGGGTGACCAAGTGGGTGGCGATCCCGCACGAGGGCAGGGTCCACACGTTCACCGTCTGCCACTTCGGCAGCGAGGCGTTCCTGCCTGAGTGCCCGTTTGTCCTGGCGCTCATCGAGTTCGAAGGGGTCGATACCCTGTTCCTGACAAGGCTGATGGGCGTGGACCCGCTGAAGCCGTCGATGGACTGGGTCGGGACCAAGGTCAAGGCGAAGTTCCGCCGTCTGTCGCAGCTGAAGCCGACGGACGTGTGGTTCGTACCCGTCGGTTCGTGACGTGCATCCCACCACTTGGGCGCGCCATAGGGGGCGCGTTCGGGTGGTGGGCAGATCGGTTACGGTGTGTCGCGCGGGGGGCGTGGCCAGGCCGTTCGCGAGGGCCGACGTCCTCGGGAGGCATTGGGCTTGAAGAAGGTCCTCATCGCGAACCGTGGCGAGATCGCCATCCGTGTTGCGCGTGCATGTCGGGTCCTTGGGCTGCGGTCCGTCGCTGTCTACTCGGAAGCCGACGCGATGGCGCGGCACGTGCGCAAGGCCGACGAAGCGGTGTGCATCGGACCGCCCGAGCCCTCGAAGTCGTATCTGGACATCGACCGGGTCATGGACGCCGTGCGCCGGACGGGCGCCGACACCGTGCATCCCGGCTATGGCTTTCTCAGCGAGAACACGGACTTCGCTCGTGCAGTGATCGATGCTGGCCTGACGTGGGTGGGACCTCCTCCCGGCGTCATCGGCCCGCTGCAGTCCAAGACCGGGGCCAAGCTACAAGCAGAGGCGATCGGCCTGGCGACCGTGCCCGGCGCGGTGTTGGACGACCCGGCAGACGAGGCGGTGTTGGCCGCTGCGGCAAGTCTGGGTTATCCGGTCATCGTCAAGCCTGAGGCCGGCGGCGGCGGCAAGGGCATGGTCCGCGTCGACCGGCCAGAAGACCTGTTGGCGGCAGTCGCAGCGGCGCGGCGCGTGGCCAAGGGTGCGTTCAAGAGCGACGGTCTGTTCCTGGAGCGCCACGTTGGTCACGCGCGGCACATCGAAGTGCAAGTGCTGGGCGATCGACACGGTCAGGTCACGCACGTCCACGACCGCGAGTGCAGCGTCCAGCGCCGCCACCAGAAGATCATCGAGGAGTCACCCTGCACGGCCATCACACCGGCTGAGCGCGAGCAGATTTGCGACATGGCGTACAGGTTTGCGAGCCACGTCGGCTACGAGGGCGCAGGCACGGTCGAGTTTCTGTGGGACCCGCAGACCCGCAAAGCCTGCTTCCTCGAGATGAACACGCGCATTCAGGTCGAGCATCCCGTCACCGAAGTGGTGACGGGCATGGACTTGGTCGTCGCCCAGCTGAGACTGGCGGCGGGCGAGCCCCTGTCGCGGGTGTGGCAGCCGGGCGAGCATTTGCCGCGTGGCCATGCGATAGAGGTGCGTCTGTACGCGGAGGACCCTGCGAACGGCTTCCTGCCCCAAACCGGCAAGCTGCAGCGGGTCATCTGGCCTGATGCGCCGTTTGTTCGTGTGGACGCCGGTTTCGAGACGGGCGACGTGGTGTCGATGCACACCGACCCGATGCTCGCCAAGATCATCGCGTGGGGCACCGACCGCAACGACGCGATCGCCCGGCTGCAGGGCGCACTGCGAGAGACCGTCGTACACGGTGTGGTCTGCAACCTGCCGATTCTGGTCGATATCCTGCACCATCCTGACTTTGTCTCAGGCAACCTGCACACCACCTGGGTCGAAGAGGTTTACGGCATCGGCGGTCCTGCCTTGGGCGAGTCTCCCGACCTCGAGGCCCTGCTTGCCCTTGCGATGGCCGGTCCGTCCGGTCCGCCGCAGCGGGTCTCAGCGCGCGAGCCTGCCAGTCACCCGTACTCGAACGGCTTCGTCGATCCTTGGGCGTCCATCGCGGGCGTCGGGTTCGGCGTTGACGGATTGCGGTAGGCGGGGGAGGCGGCCATGACCATCTGGCTCGAGACCCCTGCGGGACACCGCGTCGAAGTGCTGACCACTCCGGGACCTGAGGGAACTCGGACGGTTGTCCGCGCCGGTGGCGGCGCTGTGTTGGTGCGAGAAGTGGTGCTGCGGCAGGCGCCCAATGGCGACTGGATGGTCGAGTCGGGCGGCGTGACGCGCACGGTGCAGGTCACCGAAGACCGCGACGTCATCTGGTTGAGCGACCCCGGGGCCACCGATCCCCGCAGCGCCACCGTGGTGTTGCGCAAGGTCATGTCGCGACCGTCTGGCCCCCCGGCCGACCGTCACCTGTGCACGCCCATGACCGGCCGCGTGGTGTCCGTCGCCGTGAAGGCCGGAGAGAAGGTCACCCGCGGCCAAGCCCTTGTGGTCGTCGAGGCGATGAAGATGGAACACGTGGTGCGCGCGCCCTGGGACGGCACCGTCGAGCGTCTGGCGTGTCAGGTGGGGCTGATCGTCGAGACGGGCGGCCAGTTGCTGGTGCTCGATCGCGCCCAAGCGGGCTAGAATCCTCAGGAAACCGCGCTAGTGCGACAGGGACAGCAGCGTCGCATACACGCCCAAGACCACCACACCCGTCCACACCAGCGCCGTCAGCGCGATCAGCGGCCAGCTGGCGGACTCGTCGTCCCCTCCGCGCATGGCCGCGGGAGCGAGAGGCACGTCGGCAGGGGCGGTGCGGCTGCGGGCGGGTCGGGTCGTCCCTTCGATGTCGTTGGCGAGATGGTCCTCTGCCCGGGTCGCCACTTGCGAATTCGGTCGATTGGGGTCCGGCGTCGCCGGTCGCGAGGCCCGCGCCTCTGCCAGCCGCCGGTCCATGTCGGCTGCCTCGAGCATCGAGGTCGCCTCGTCGGACGGCGGCAGTGCAATCGCTCCAGACGGGCGGCGCGGCGGTTTGTTCGGGCTGGTCGGCTGCAGAAACGCATCGTTTTCGCCCGTGGGCAGGCGATTGCGTGGAGCGGCAACGGCGGCCGGTTGCGGCGTCAGCGGGCGCGGCACCGTGGTGCGGGGGGCCGGATTCGCGGGCCGCGGCGTAGTCGACCGCGCCGGTGAGGTCACCTGTGGCAAACTCGTTGCCGACGGCCTGGCGGGCCGGATGCTGGCGTTGGGGTCGGTGCGGGGCCGCAGCGTGGGCGGGTCGTCCGAGTCGTCCAGATGGGGCACGGGCGGCGGCAGGTTGGCCGGCAGCGGTGTGCGCGATGCCGACGGACGCCTAGCTGGGACCACCGGCCGGGTCGTGCGGGGCATGGGCGGGACGGGAGGCGGAAGGTCGGTGGGCTCAACCGGCATGGGGGCGACTTGCGAGCGCCAGCGGTCGTCGCTGCCCGGGATACGGGTCGGCACAGGCGCGGGCGGTGGCAGTTGCTCCTCGACCGCGTACATTCTGCGCAGGTAGGCACCGAACTGCTCGCGGTCACAGGTCAGGCCCAGATCGCGCGCCGTTTTCAGCAATGCGTCGCGCAGCGCCCGGCCGGTCTGAAAGCGATGGGCGGGGTGGGGTTGCAGGGCGCGCTCGACGATGGCCTGCAGCGGCGCCGGAATGCGGGTCCGCTTCTCGGTCGGCCAGTCGAAACGTCCGTGGGTCACCCGGTCGAACAGCAGGTTGGCATCGGGTTCGTCGTACATCGGCCGCGTGCACAGGGCTTCGTACAGCACGATACCGGCGCTGAACAGGTCCGACCGGTGGTCGATCGGGTGGCCCAGCGCCTGCTCCGGACTCATGTAGTAGATCTTGCCCTTGACGGTCCCCGCCTGCGTGTTCCCAAAGCGATAGGCTGCCTTGGCGATGCCGAAGTCGGTCAGCTTGACCTCTCCGACAAGGCTGAGCAGCACGTTCTGCGGGCTGACGTCGCGGTGCACGATGCCCAACGAGGTGCCGTTGGACCCCTTGCGGGCGTGGGCATAGTCCAGCGCCGCACACAGCTCGGCCACCACATAGCACGCCATGCCCAGCGGCAGGTCGGCGCCGACCTCGTGGTGCCGTTGCAGCACGCGGAACAGGTCCACGCCCTCGACGAACTCGAACGCGATGTAGTAGTCGCCGTCGATCTGCCCGACGTCCAGGATCTGCACGATGTTCGGGTGCGACAGCAGGCTGACGATCTTGGCCTCGTCCGTCAGCATCTCGACGAAGCGGCCGTCTTGCCCGTACTCCCGGAACATCCGCTTGATCGCTACGGACTTCTCGAAGCCGCCCAAGCCGGGCATCTGCGCGCGAAAGACCTCAGCCATGCCGCCCGACCCCACGCGTTCGCGCAGGACGTATCGGCCAAAGACTTGGGGAAGGCGCTCGTCGGCCATGGGAAGGCGAGTATAGTGCGAAGGTCGAACCTGGCAACGATTCGGGGTTGCGTGGGACGGCGATCTGAACGGCTTGTGGAAGAGGTACGCCGCGAGGCGGGTGGGTAGACGATGAAGAAGCTGCGCGCGTGGGTGACACCGATCACCATCGGCTCGTTTCTGCTAATTGGCGTCACGGGTGTCCTGATGTTCTTCAAGGTGGCCGGCAGCCTGGTCATCGTCGCGCACGAGTGGCTGAGCCCGGTCTTCGTGGTCGGCTCGTGCCTGCACGTCTGGCTGAATTGGGGCGCGGTGCGCGCGAACCTGACGCGGGCGCGCGGAATCGCCATCGTCGGCGTCTTTGCGGCGCTGCTGGGCGTCTCGGTCGCGCCCTTCGAGGCGGTGGAGGAGATCGCGCGGCAGCACGGTCACGGCGAGCAGGCGATGGGCAGGCAGGCGGCCGAGCTGATGCTTCAGGCCCGCATCTCGACCGTGGCCGAGCTGACGGGCCGTACGCCGCAGCAACTGCGCGAGCGACTTGGCCGCCACGGCATTCGCGTTGCGACGGACAAGGTGACACTCGGCGAGGCGGCTCGGCAGTGCGACGTCGAGCCGGGCCGGGCGTTGGATGCGGTTTTGCGGGAAGAGTGAGGCTCGAACCGGCAGCTTGCGCCCGAGGAACCGCCGGCGTACCTGGGGCAAGCCGCTCAGACCGCCTGCCCAACCTAGATCGCCACGGCCGGCCGCGCCGGGAACGGAGCCTCGAAGCCCGGGGCGGGGAACGCGGCCATCAAGTCGTACACCTCGCCGGCCACCCGCCGCAGCACGGCCGGGTCCTCACGTCCGCGGATCGCCTGGGCAATCCACTTGCCGACCGACGCCATCTCGGCCTGCTTCAAGCCGCGCGACGTCAGCGCCGGGGTGCCGATGCGCACGCCAGACGGGTCAAAGGGCGAGCGCGGGTCGAACGGGATGGTGTTCGCGTTGGCCTCGAGACCGGCGAGGTCCATGGCGCTCGCGGCCTGCTTGCCGGTGGCGCCCAGCGGCGCGGCATTGAAGAGGATCAGGTGGTTGTCTGAGCCGCCGGTCACCAGTTCCAATCCCTCGTGCATCAGGGCCTTGGCCAGCGCGCGGCTGTTGGCGACGATCTGGTGGGCGTACGAGCGGAACTCGGGCGAAGCGGCCTCGTGCAGCGCGACGGCGATGCCGGCCGTGGTGTGGTTGTGCGGGCCGCCCTGCAGGCCGGGGAACACCGCCTTGTCGATCACATTGGCGTGCGCAGACTTGCACAGGATCATGCCGCCACGAGGGCCGCGCAGGGTCTTGTGGGTGGTGGTCGTGACGGCGTCGGCATACGGGACCGGGCTGGGGTGCGCGCCGCCTGCGACCAGGCCGGCGATGTGCGCCATGTCGGCCACCAGCAATGCCCCGACCTCCTTGGCGATCTCGGCGAACCTGGCGAAATCGATGATGCGCGGGTACGCGGTGGCACCGCAGACGATGATGGCCGGCTTGACCTCACGCGCTTGGGTCAGGATCGCGTCGTAGTCCAGCAGGTGGGTGGTCGCGTCTACGCCGTACTGAAAGGCCTGGAAGAAGCGGCTGGTCACCGACACCTTCCACCCGTGCGTCAGGTGGCCGCCCGCGGGCAGGCCCAGGCCCAGGATCCGGTTGTTCTCTGCGGTCTTGGAGATCAGGCCGCAGTACACGGCCAGGTTGGCGGGCGAACCCGAGTAGGGCTGGACGTTGGCGTGCTCGGCGCCGAAGACGGCCTTGGCGCGCGAAACGGCCAGTTCCTCGATCTGGTCGATGATCTGCTGGCCCTCGTAATACCGCTTGCGGGCATAGCCTTCGCTGTACTTGTTGGTCAGCACGGTGCCCGACGCCTGCAGCACGGCCAGCGAGGCGTAGTTCTCGGACGGAATCAGCTTGGCCGTGTAGAACTGGCGCGCTTCCTCCAACTGGACAAGGCGCTCGAGCTCGGGATCGACATGGGTCAGGGCGTTGCGGGTCTGCATGGGCTTCCTCTCCGGGGGGCGTTCGAGGCCGCCACAGGTAGCAGGGTGGGGGCTTGCTGGCAAGCTGGGCAGGCGCCAGATCCCGACTCGGCCTGCAACGTTGCCGGGTTGCAGCGCCCGCCGTTGCAACCTTGCGGCCGCCCGTGACAGCCTGACGCCCCACCCGGAACCCGCACCACCGCAACCCGTTGGCCACTGATGCAGCTCGTCGTGCAACCCAGCTTCGACCGGATCCCCGCCGCCGCGTGGGACGCGCTGGTCGACGCCGACCACCCGTTCGTCGAGCACGCGTTTCTGCTGGGCCTCGAGCGCACGGGCTGCGTGGGAGGACAAACCGGCTGGCAGCCTGCACCGCTGCTGGTGGTGCCGGATGGTGTGGCGGTGGACCCGCTGCCGCTTGACGTCGAGCTGCTGGGCGCCGCACCGGTCTATCTGAAGGCGGACTCGATGGGCGAGTTCATCTTCGACTTTGCTTGGGCGGACTTTCATCACCGCAACGGCCAGCGCTACTACCCCAAGGTGGTGGTCGCCGCCCCGTTTTCCCCGGCCACGGGGCCACGGCTGCTGCTGCGTCATGGGCCGCACGCGGACGAGGCGGCGGCGCTGCTGGCGCAAGGGGTGTTGGCGCTGGCGACGCAGGTCAAGGCCAGCTCGGCGCACTGGCTGTACACGCCCGAGGACCAAGCAAGCCTCTTGGAAGGTCACGGCTACTTTCGCCGAGAGACGATTCAGGCCTTGTGGCTGAACCCCGGCTATCGCGACTTCGAGGCCTTTCTGGCCACGCGCAAGGCGCGGATCCGCAAGCAGATCCGCCGCGAGCGCCGCGAGATCGCCGAGTCGGGCCTCGATGTGCGCGTGTGGACGGGACCGGAGATGCAGGACGCCGAGTGGCAGGCGATCGAGCGCTTCTACCGCGAGAACATCGATCGTCACGGCAACGAGGCCTACCTGAACCCCGCATTCTTTCAGTGGATCCGCCAGCATCTGGCCCACCGCGTGGTCTGCACGCTGGCGTGCGGTCCCCACGGGTACGTCGCCGGGACGCTGAACTTTCAGAAGGGCGGGACGCTGTACGGCCGCTATTGGGGCTGCATCGAGCCTCGCCCGTTCCTGCATTTCGAGCTAGCGTTCTATCGCCTGATGGACCACTGCATTGCCCAAGGGATCGGGCGGTTCGAAGCGGGCGCGGGCGGCGAGCACAAGCTGCAGCGGGGCATGGAGGCGTCGGTTGTCCATAGCGCCCACTGGATCGCGCACCCGGAGTTGGCCCCCAGCATCGAACAGCACGTGCAGCGCGAGCGGGCCTGGGTGGCAGACGAACTCGCAGCGCTGGACCGTACTTCTACCCGTCGACAGGCGTAGTCAGGAGCTCCCGTGGACGACATTCGCATCGACCGCACCACTGCGCACCAGCTCGTGCAGGACGGCGCGTTGCTGGTCGACGTTCGGACGCCGGACGAATTTGCGTTGGGCGCACTGCCCGCTGCGATCAACGTACCCGTGCAGGTGATAGCCGAGACGATTCAAGACCATGCGACGGAAGACCAGACGCTGGTGCTGTACTGCGTGTCGGGTGCGCGCAGCCATGTGGCGGCGATGATGTTGCGCAGCTTCGGCTATGCGAAGTCGTACAACTTGGGCGGATTGGACGATTGGTGACGCTCAGCGCCCCAGCACCACGATCACCCACACGTCGTACAGCGCGTGCGTCCACGCGGCGACGGCGAACCCGCGCACCAGAAACAGCGAGGCGAACACCACGCCGGCCACCGTGCGAAACACGAATGCCGTCAGCGTGAACGGTTCGACGATGTGGTGTACGGCTGAGAACACCAGCGCCGTCGTCAACACCAGCGCAAACAGCCGCACGCTGGGTCGCCGCCAGTCCTTGCCCAGCCACAGCAGGCCGATGCCGCCGATGCCCAGCAGCCGGAACACGAATTCCTCGTGCAGACCCGCACCTGCGCTGACCACCAGGCCCGTGATCGGACCCATCTCGCGCGTCGTCGACAGCGCCGGCCCCGCCGCCATCAGCCAGCCGACCAGGTCGTTGGTCACGGTGCCGCTGATCGACCCCACGATCACGGCGTAGATCGAACACTCGACCAGCAGCGGCAGAAAGTACTTGGTCTGGAAGCGGTTCTTGCTGGACAGCCAGGCCACCAGACCGACGTTTGCCGCGATCAGCACGGCATAGAACGCCAGATAGCCCAAGCCCGTCGCCGCTCCAAACGACGACAGCAGGGCGTGCAGTCCGTTCGAGAGGAAATCGACACCGTTGCGCGCCTGCGGCAGCAGCAGGACGCCCAGGCCGTAGAACACGAGCAGCGGCAGCGTCAAAGCCGCCGACTCCGTGGCACCAGAGCTGTCGCGGAAGTAGGCACGGATGGGGCCCATCGGGCGGACGGCAGGTGCGGCAGGCATGCAGACTCGTCGCTAGGTGTGAATGATACGGCCCAGGGCCTTGTGCAGCAGATCGTCGTATTCGGGCAGGAATTCGCCTTGTTCGCTGTCCAGCCGGTAGGAGGACACCCGCTCGAGATGGCCCTCGTGGACCTCGAGGACGTTGAAGCGCGCTTTGGACGCACTGCCCTTGCGCGACAGCGTCGATGACCCGCAACCGATCACGGGAATGTCGGCGCCGATCTGTTGGGCGGCGGCTTGGTCCAACTTGCGCTCGACCGCGTCCGCTCGCACAAGTGCCCGAGTCGCAACGATAGGGGCGCGGCGTCCTGGAAGGTGACCTTGGTGCGGGTGGTGCGTGTGTCCATGCAGCACAACGGTTGCGTGGATGTCGTGCATGGTCTCGCCCAACGCCTTGCGATCGATCAACGACGCGACGTATTCCGCAGCACCCACGCGGTGATGCAGGTTGTGGTGCACCAGAACGATGCGCACGCGCACGGTCGGCGGCTCGTTGGCAACCAGCACACGCAAGCGGTCGAGCTGCGCCCGCCCGACGTGGCCAAACGCCAGCAGGGGCGGCGTGGGAATCGCGCTGGACAGTCCGTAGATGCGCACATGCGGTGCCGGCGCGCGGACGAACGGGTAGTGCAGCCGTCCCTTGGTCAGCGCGGACCGTTGCGAGTCGGTCTCGTCGACCAGATAGTCCTGAAAGTACCGTTCGAACCGGTGGTGTCGCAGGGCACCCCGCGTGTACATGTCGTGGTTGCCGGGGATCATGGTGACGTAGTCGGGCGGGCCGATGCGCTCGACGACCTGACGCACACGCGCGAATTCGGACTCCAGCGCGAGATTCGTCAGGTCGCCGGTCAGGATGACGTGGTCGATGTCCTCCGCCTGCAAGCGCTCTGCCAGAAGCTCGGCCACGTGTATGGGGTGGGCGTTGCGGCGCATGCCGGCCAGGTTCACGACGCCGGTCGCGCGCTTGTTCAGAAAGCGGCTCCAGTGGGTGCCGTCCAATTCGAGCACGTGCAGATCGCTGATATGCGCGATCCGAAAAGGCCGCGGCGATGGCCGTGGGCGTGGGTCAAGAGCGGTCAAGGGGGGCCTCCAGAGCGGGGGAGAGTTGCAGGGTAGCCGTTTTCGGCGCGTTTCCTGCCATCCTTGATGCAAAACCCTCGTCCCTGTCGACGATTCCCACCCCTGTCGAATGCCTCGCCGCACGCTTGCGAACCCCTGCATCTCCAGCTGGCGCTTGACAAGGGGGGAGTCTGGCACTACCTAGCCCCGCCTGCAACGACCCACAGGGCGGCAGGATTCGGAGGCACTCGCATGGCGCGTCGCGTCAAGAAGACCCGGAAAGAGGAACTCAGGGAACTCCAGGCCCCTGAGATCGTCGAGGTCAAGCTGTGGTCGCTGAGCGACTGGATGGAGAAGCACTGGCGGCCCGTGCTCGGCACCATTGCGGCCGTTTCGGTCCTGTGGGGCGGCATCGGCATCTACCAGATCGTCTCCGCCTCGTCCGAGCAGAGCACGGCTGAGGCGACGGCTCAGGTGTTTTCGCAGGCAGCGACTCCGGTCGTGGCGCCTTCGACCACGCCCGACCAGCCCCCGCCCGCTGCCGACGGCCCCACGTTTGCCACGACCAAGGAGCGCGCCGAGGCGGTGCTCAAGGCCGCGCAGGGCATCGAGAGCCAGTCTCCCGACATCCTGAAGCTGCTGGTAGCGGGGCAAAAGGCCACGCTGGGCGACTGGAAGGCGCAGCTCGACGCGGTCGATGCCATGCTGCCCAAGGTCCAAGGCGAACCGCTGGAGATCGCGCTGCGCGAGCAGCGTGCGACCGCGCTGGAGGCTCTGGGCCGTCCCGCCGACGCCGCCGCCGAGTGGCTCAAGTACGGCGAGAAGGTCTCGACCCCATTTGGCAAGGCGCTGGCCAAGGTTCGTACGGGCGACCTGTACAACCCGACGCTTGGAGCCAAGACTGCCGACGCCGCCAAGGCCCGCACTGCGTACGAGCAGGCGGTTGCAGGCGCGCGCAAGGGTGACAAGGATCCGGCGCCCGGCCCGCTCGCCTTCCTGGTGGCGGATGCCCGGCAGAAGCTCTCGCGGCTGTAGTCGCCCGCGCGCCGCTCAAGGAAAGGTCCAGACATGCACCCCCTTGTCCGCCGCGGTTCGCCGCTCGCCTTTGCCGTCTATCTCGTCTTGGCGATGACCGCGACGCTTGTGGCGACGCTCCCATCGCCTTCGGCCCAAGCCCAACCGCAGCCGTTTCAGGCACGTCAGCCCCTGTTCAGCGTCCGTTGGCGCACGCCCTTGGTCGACCCGCCCAGCATCGACTGGAAGCCCAGAGAGCGCGCGGGGGTGGTCATTTCTCCCCAAGGCGGTCTGATGTTCGCCGGTTCGGCGACGGGCGTGCACGCGCTGCAGACCGCGGATGGCAAGCGGCTGTGGCACCACAAGACGACGGAGTCGGTGGAGTCTCGGCCTGCGCTGTGGAATGGCGTCTTGTACGCCGCGACCTTGAGCGGTGCCGTGTGGGCGCTGGACGCAAGGACCGGCGAGCCGGTGTGGGACGTACCGACCAAGCTGGACGCGGCCGTGCAGGCGCCGATTGCCGCAGACGACAAGCAGATTTACGTCGCGGTCGCCCCCAGCTCGCTGGTCGCGCTGGACCGCAAGACCGGCAAGCCCGCGTGGCGCTACAACGATGACACGGTGCGCGAGTTCCTGATCACCGGCCAGTCGGGTGCCTTGGTCGTGGGGCAGCAGCTCTGGTTCGGCACGGCGTCGGGAAAGCTCGTGGCGCTGTCGACCCGCGACGGTGGCGTGAACTGGCAAGTCTCGCTCGACCGCCCCGATCACGGACCCTATGCCGACATCGACACGACTCCGGTCTACGTCTCGCGTCCGGACGCCAAGGACCGGCCGGGCGACTGGGTGCTTGCGGCCAGCTTCAACGGCGGACTGTTCGCGGTGTCTGCGGTGGACGGCGCTGCGATCTGGCAGTACCCGGTCGAGGCACTGGGCCAGCCGGTCGTCGCAGGTGGGCTTGTGTATACCGTTTCGTCCAATGGGGAATTGCACATTCTGGACCTGGCGACGGGCAAGCCGATGGTCACCCGCAAGCTCGACGGAGCGCCGGCCGGCACGTTGGCCGTCCTGCGGTCAGGGCTGCTGCTGGTGCCGGGTGAATTGGGCCTCGACGCCGTTTCCCCCCGCACTGGACAGGCTTCGGCACGCGCCATGACCGAGACCGGCTTCTCTGCCGCGCCGACCGTCGTGGGAGACCGGGTGTTTGCGGTGTCGAACGGCGGCGTGCTGTACGCACTCTCGCTGCGCTGACCCGCCCTTGCGCCCGCGCGCGGATTCACCGAACCTGCCCATTCCAACGCGCCCCTCTCGCCGCGCCCAGGCCTGCGAGGTCTCGATGACAACACGTGTTTCTGCGGTATCCGGTCTCTTGTTCGCGTCCATGGCGCTGTTGCTCGTCATGGGCTGCGGTGCCAAGACGACTTCGACCGGCTCCCTCGCGGCCGATGTGACGCCGTCCGATGACCAGACCGCGGCCGACACCAGCACCGACGACGCTGCGGATACCCCGACAGGCGAAATCGCTGCCACGGAGTGCGTCGCGCTGGGGCAGGGCGAGTGCGACGCCTCGTCGGAGTGCGGGTCCGGCAAGTACTGCGACCCCTGCACGCGCAAGTGTCTGACGGAACGCGGGTTGTGTGACCCTTGCGAGTTCGACGTGCAGTGCGAAAAGGCGGCATTGGGGTCGCTGTGCCTAACGTTCCTGACGGGAGGTTCTTACTGCGGCCGGGCGTGCTTGGGCCAGGCGGGCTGTCCGGTGGACCACGAGTGCAAGAAGGTGGCGCCGCAGGGAGAGATGCAGTGCGTGCCCAAGAGCGGCAGCTGTGCCCCCCAGTCCGGCGCGTGCAAGACCGACGGAGACTGCCCGTTCCAGACCATCTGCAACGCCGACTATGGCAAGTGCGTCCCCGGCTGCACCCAGGACGAGAACTGCGCGTCGCCCAACGTCTGCTCGCTGGGCCGCTGCGTGGCCCCCTGCACCGAAGACGCCGGCTGCAAGGTCCTTTCCGCCGACGCCGTGTGCAAGGACCTGCACTGCAGGATCGCCGGCGGCTGCCTATCGTCGGTCGAGTGCGAGACGCCGGAGACCCACTGCAACCTGAAGGACCACAAGTGCGTGCCCGGCTGCGCGGTGGACGCCGACTGCAAGGACTTCGCCCTGGGCTGCGAGAACGGCAAGTGCGTCAAGAAGGGTTGCGACAAGAACTGGCAGTGCTCGTTCAGCCAAGTGTGCAACACCGTGACCCGGCAGTGTCAGGCCGCTGAGGGGCCATTCTGCGCGGCCTGCAACCCCGACGACGAGAACGTGCCAGAGTGCGGCGGAAAGCCCAATGCCTGCTTCAAGATGTCCGACGCGGACGACAAGGAGATGGGCGCTTTCTGCGGCTTGGTGTGCGGCAACGACCCGGCGGGCGCGTGTCCTCAGGGCTGGGGCTGCATGGAACTCAAGGACGACAAGGGCACCTCGCAGGGCAAGTACTGCCTGCGCCAGTGCTGGAGCAAGCCCGTCGGCGCCCCCTGACCTGACCTGCATGACACAGGGATGACGTTGCACCGTCAGGAACGGTACAATACGCGCCCTGTCCGACGACCGCGCCGGGACGCACGCCGCATCGAACCCGAAGAGGAAGCATGACCCTGATGACGCACCGAGAGCGTTTCCTGGCCGCCCTGAACCACCAGCCGGTGGACCGCCCCCCCGTGTGGTTGATGCGTCAGGCCGGACGCTTCCTGCCCGAGTACCGAGAAGTCCGCAAAGGCCATAGCTTTCTCGATATGGTCCGCACGCCGGAGCTGGCGACCGAGGTGACGCTGCAACCGCTGCGTCGGTTCGGCATCGATGCGGCGATCCTGTTCTCGGACATCCTGACCATCCCCGAGGCATTCGGGATGCGCGTCGACTTCCCGGAGGGGGGCCCGGTCCTATCCCCGCCGATCCGCACGGCTGAGGATGTGCGCCGTCTGCCACGTGCGGAAGTCCGCGAGTCGCTTCACTATGTCGGCGACGCTGTCCGTATGATCCACGGCGAGCTGGGGGGCAAGCACGCGCTGCTGGGCTTCTCTGGGGCACCCTGGACGCTCGCCTGCTACATGGTGGAAGGCAAGGGTTCGAAGTCGTACGACACCATCAAGGCGATGCTGTATTCGGCGCCCGAGACGCTGACCGCGCTGCTGGACAAGCTGGCCGACGCCGTGATCGACTACCTGCTGATGCAGCTGGAAGCCGGCGCGGACGCGGTGCAGCTGTTCGACACGTGGGCGGGCGAGCTGCGGGCGGCAGACTACGACAAGTACGTGCGGCCCTCGACCCTGCGGATCATTCAGGCAATTCAGGCCAAGGGCCACAAGATCATGGTGTTTGCGCGCCATCCGGGCCACCTGACCGAGAGCACGGTGCGGCTGGGTGCCGACGGTTTGGGCCTCGACTGGCGCGTGGACATGGCCCAGGTCCGCAAGGCCCTGCTGGGGCTGGGGCAGCGTCCGACGGTGCTGCAAGGCAACCTGGACCCGATCGAGCTGTTCGCCCCGCGTCAGCACATCGAGCGCCGTGTGCAGGAGATGTTCGCAGCGGCGGGCGGCGGCACCGGCTGGATCGCCAACCTGGGCCACGGCGTGGTGCCCCCGACACCGATCTCGGGCGTCGAGGCTTTCGTTAACGCAGTCAGTGAGCTGCGCGTGGTGTCCGGCCGAGGACCGGTGGCATGACGATGCACGACCCGACATCGCACGACGAGTGCGTCGACTTGGCGGTCGTGGGCGGCGGAATGGCCGGCCTTGCGGCAGCTTGGGCGGCGCATCGGCGCGGTTGGCGGGTACGTCTGCTGGAGGCTGGTCGCTCGGTCGGTGGCAAGATCCGCACGGAGCGACGCGACGGCTATCTGACCGAGTCGGGTCCCCACAGCTTCGCGGGTCACGCTGCCGGCATCTGGCAGTTGATCGACGAGATCGGTCTGCAGGACCAGGTCGTCGCCGCCGAACCGCCGCTTGACCGCTTCGTATACCGCCATCGCCGCGCCCGTCGCCTGCCGCAGGGACCCGGATCTCTGCTAAGCGGCGATTACATGAGTCTTGGCGGCAAGTTGCGGATGCTGGCAGAGCCGTTCGTGTTCGGCGACGCCCACTCCGATGACACGGTGATGAGCTTTGCGCGGCGCCGGCTGGGGCGTGAGGCGGCGCAGTACCTGATCACGCCGCTGGTCTCTGGCGTATTTGGTGGCGACCCGGAATCGCTGGGTGCTCGCGACGCCTTTCCGCGCCTGTGGCAGTGGGAGCACCAGTCCGGCAGCGTGCTGATGGGGGCCCTGATGGGGTGGACCCTGCGCCGCGAGGTTGCCCACGAGGTGGACGCGGACGGGACCGGCACACGCAGGGGCCTGTATTCGTTCCGGGATGGCTTTGACATGCTGCCCAAGGGTCTGGCGGCCGCGCTGCCCCCCGGGACCGTTCGCACGACGTCGATGGTCCAGGGCGTGGAGAAGCAGAGCGACGGTACGTTCATCGTCCGATGTGCGGCCACGGCGGACGCGCGAGAGGTTGGCTATGTGCGGGCGCGGCGGGTCATCATCGCCGCCCCAGCCCGCATCGGCGCGACGCTGTTGCGGGATGTGCCGCGGGCCCACGAGCTGCTGGCCCATGTGCAGAACTGCCGCATTGCGCTGGTGCATCTGGGCGGTCCCAATCCGGACGGTTTGGCGCCGCGGGGCTCGGGACTGCTGATCCCGCCGGGCGAGGGGCTGCGGACGCTGGGGATCCTGATGCCGTCCAGCCTGTTCCCCAACCGCGCGCCGGAAGGGCATTGGCTGCACACCGGGTTTGTCGGGGGGGCGCTCGACCCGGATGCCGTCGACCTGACGGACGACACGCTGATCTCGTTGGTCGACCGCGCGCAGCGGCAGGCCTTTCCGCCGGGCAAGGAACAGCGGCCGCTTGAGACGACCTTTGCCACCGTCGTGCGTTGGCGCGAGGCGATTCCGCAATACCGCGTGGGTCACCGCGATGCCATGGCCGAGGCGGTCGACCTTGTCGAGGCGACGCTGCCCGGGGTGACGCTTGCCGGCAGCCACTTGCAGGGAATCAGCGTGAACGAAGCGGCGTTGTCAGGCTTGGCGGCCGTACAGCGACTGGCTCGTCTGGACAACGGGGATGCCCCCGACCGCAAGAGGGAGCCGTAGACAATGGCCGCCGGCCCCACCCGACCTGCCCACCCCCATCGCGCCGCCGCCGCGGAACCGCCTGCGTTGCCGTTGGCCGTGATCGGTTGCGATTTTCGTGTTGCTTCAGCGACTTGGCGCAATCGGCTGTTGCTCTCGGCCGAAGAGCGTGAGTCCCTGACGGGGGCCCTGCGTGCATCGTGTGGTGCCGAGGGGCTGGTCGTGCTGGAGACCTGCAACCGCATCGAGTGGATTCTGGCGGCGCAACAGCCGCAGTGGGCCGCTGAGGCGCTGCGCGCGCAAATGGTCGAGCGATGGGTCGGTCTGGCGGGGGCACCGTCGTCGCTGCCCATGCCGTACCTGTACACGGGGCGCAACGCCGTGCTGCACCTGCTGCGGGTCGCGGTGGGCCTCGAGTCCTTTGTCGTCGGTGAGCGCGAGATCGCGGGGCAGCTGAACCGGGCGGTCGTCGCCGCGCGCGGTCGGGGGCAGGCGTCGCCCCTGCACAATGCGCTGCAGACGGCCGTGGGGCGAGTGGTCAAGAAAGTCCAACGGTTGCCCCACTGGAGCCATCCGGGCCGCGGCGTGCATGGGCTGGCCTACGACGCGATTCGCCAGCACTGCCCAGCGACCGACGGCGTGCGCCGCGAGGTCGCCGTGGTGGGCATGGGCGAGATCGGCCGCAAGACCGCGGGGTTGCTCGCGTCTGCAGGTGGCTACCGGGTGAGGCTGCTGAACCGGACGATTCCGCCGGCGAAGAAGGGCGAGTGGCTGCCGCTGGCGGACCACCTGACCGACATCGTGCGCACGGTGGACGCGGTGGTGATCGCCACGGGTGCGCAGTCGGCCATCGTGGACTTGTCGGGGCTGTCGGCGCATCGGCGCAAGCCACTGGTGGTCGTGGACCTGGGGGCGCCTGCGCAAGTCCGCACGCCGCCTGGCGAACCCGTTCTGTATTTCGGGCTGGACGAGCTGCTGG
Source organism: uncultured Enterobacteriaceae bacterium (assembly GCA_964447285.1). GTDB lineage: Bacteria > Myxococcota_A > UBA9042 > UBA9042 > UBA9042 > CAJBNH01. The sequence continues at coordinate 57,873 of CAYURO010000023.1, forward strand.
CGACGCCTGCGGTGGCGCCCGAACCGACGGAGCTGCAGGCGGTTCACGAGCTGGTCGAAGAGGGCGTGCGCGAGTTTCTGGTCGAGTGCAACAAGCGTGAGCTCTCGGTGTTGCTGCGGGCGACCCACGACGCCTATGAACGCGTCTCGTATGAGCAATTGCCTGCGGCCCTGGAGGCTGAGCTGGGCGACGCGCTGGACCCCGACCGTCGGCGCCGACTGCACAGCGCGATGCGAGACCTGTTCCGCGACTATACGCGGGGACTTGTGCAGGAAATCGAGGCGATCGCCGAGTCGCGGTCGCGCCATCCCACGGCGGAGCGTTGACATGGAACCCATCGCCGAAGCTGCCAAGGGCGACCTGATGCGTCGCGCCACCCGCGCGTCCTTGATCGTGGCGTTGTCCCTTGCGTGCTTCAAGCTGGGTGCTTGGTGGGTCACGGACTCGGTCAGCGTGCTCGCGAGTCTGGTCGATTCGCTGGTCGACCTGACGGCTTCGGGGTTGACGCTATTTGCCGTCAAGATCTCGCTGCAACCAGCCGACCACGAACATCGTTTTGGCCACGGCAAGTTCGAGCCCCTGGCAGGGTTGGGGCAGGCCGCCTTGGTCGGAGGTTCTGCCGTCACGCTGCTGTACTCTGCCGTCCAGCGGTTGCGCGACCCGCAGCCGATTCAGGAGGGCTGGGCGGGCGTGGCCGTCATGGTCATCGCCAGCATCGCCACGCTGTTCCTGGTCCGCTATCAGCGCCGCGTCATCGCCACCACCGGGTCGACCGCCGTCAGTGCGGACTCGCTGCACTACCAGACCGACCTGTTGATGAACACGGCGGTCGTGCTGTCGCTGCTCGCCTCGACCTTTCTGGGCTGGACTCTCGTCGATCCGCTATTCGGCCTGATGGTGGCCGTGCTGGTCGGGCGCAGCGCCTGGCAGATCGGCGCGCGGGCCGTACATCTGCTGATCGACTCGGAGTTTCCTGACCAGGAGCGCAAGGAGATCATCGCCCGAGCGATGGCGCATCCAGAGGTTCATGGTGTGCACGACCTGCGGACCCGCAACTCCGGCTTGCAGGCGTTCATCCAGTTTCACCTGGAGTTGGACGGCGAGCTGACGCTGAGGGCCGCGCACGACATCGGTGACGCAGTCGAACTCGAGGTGCTGCAACGCTATCCAGGGGCAGAGGTCATCATCCACCTCGATCCCGGCTTCGATGTGCGCAAGGAGTACGGGTTCGAGGTGCGCGGCTGACCTTGGTGAGCGGACGCAGGTCGGCTCAGGCGGGGCGGGCTCGCAGATACTGCGGTGGCCAGTCGATGCGGTCGCCGAGCTCTTGCGCCGCGTGCAGCGGCCAGTGCGGGTCGCGCAGCAGCTCGCGGCCGACCATCACCGCGTCGGCGTGACCCGCTGCAAGGATTTGCTCGGCCTGCGTCGCTTGCGTGATCAGACCCACCGCGCTGACCGGCAGCCCGGTTGCGCTTCGGATCGCAGCGGCGAAAGGCACTTGGAAGCCCGGAGCGGCCGGCACCACCGCATCGGCGACCAACCCGCCCGTCGAGCAGTCGATCAGGTCCACCCCAAGCTCTCCCAGCCGCCGTGAGAGGACGATCGAGCTCTCCAGATCCCAGCCGCCCTCTTTCCAGTCGGTGGCAGACAGGCGCACGAACAGCGGCAGGTGCTCGGGCCAAGCCGCCCGGACCGCGCGCGCGACTTCCAACGGCAGCCGCATCCTCCCCTCCAAGTCTCCGCCCCAAGCGTCAGCGCGCAGGTTCGACAGCGGCGACAGGAACTCGTGCAGCAGGTAGCCGTGGGCCATGTGGATCTCGGCGACCTCGAACCCAGCCTGATGGGCGCGGTGGGCCCCTTCGGCAAAGGCTTGGACGATCCTGCGAATTCCAGCTTCGTCCAGCGCGTGCGGCACCGGCATTCCCTGAAACGCGACGGCACTGGGCGCGACGGTCTGCCAGCCTCCCGCTTCCGGGCCCAGCGGCTTGTTGCCCCGCCAAGGCACATCGGTTGAACCCTTGCGGCCCGCGTGGGCCAACTGGATGGCGGGCGCGGCCCCTTGGCTGTGGCAAAACGCGGCGATCTGCGCCAACGCCTGACCGTGCGCGTCGGACCAGATCCCAAGGTCGGCGACGGAGATGCGTCCTTCCGGTGCGACGGCGGTGGCCTCGACCATGACGAGTCCCATGCCTCCCGCGGCGCGAGCGCCCAAGTGCACCAAGTGCCAATCCGCAGGGAACCCGTCCTGGGCAGAGTACTGGCACATCGGTGGCAGCCATACGCGGTTGCGAAGGGTCAGGCTGCGCAGGGAAAGGGGCGAGAACAGTTGAGACATCTGCGACTCCACCCGGGCACGGCACCCGCGATGTCGGGTTATCAGCGTGCGGGACGAAAGGCAACGAACGCGTGCGCGAAAGCAAACCCGGGCCCTCAGCAACACTTGGTAACACGCGCGAAACGCATCCGGTGGCCGGGACCGTCATCCTACCTGCGCGCGCCACACACGTTGGCCACGGTTTCACCGGACTACCTTCCCTCATCCCCTCACACTTTGAGGTGCCGGGTCTGGTTTCCCCATGAGGAGTTCTGTCATGTCCAACCGCTTTGTCTCCACTCCCGCCCGTGGCCGCGTGGCCGTCCTGATCCCCGGATTGGGAGCCGTTGCGACCACCTTTATCGCCGGCGTCGCACTGTCGCGCCTTGGCCTCGGGCGTCCGATTGGCTCGCTGACCCAGCTGGGCACCGCCCGCGTCGGTCGACGGACGGATGGGCGCACTGTGCCGATCAAGGAGTTGGTACCCCTTGCGAGCATGGACGACCTGGTGTTCGGCGCCTGGGACATCGTCAGCGAGAATGCGTGGCAGGTGGCTTTGCGCTCTGATGTGCTGCCGCGCGAGCAGCTGGACCCGATTCGCGACCAACTGGAGAAGATCCAGCCCCGCCGCGGTATCTACGATCCCGAATTCGTGCGGCGGATTGCCGTTGACCACGCGATGCCGGAGCAGGGACACCGCGCCAGAATCGCCCGCGTTCGTCAAGACATCCGTGAGTTCATGGCCGAGCTGGGTGCCGACCGTGCGGTGATGATCACGTGCGCATCGACGGAGACGTGGCGTCCGGCTCCCGACTGCCTGCAAGACCTGGCCGCGCTGGAGCAGGCGCTGGACGACAACCACCCCGACATTTCGCCGGCGCTGTTGTACGCCTATGCCGCGATCCGCGAGGGCGTTCCGTATGCCAACTCGACCCCGAATGCAGCGGCAGACACCCCGGCGCTGCTGCAGCTGGCGCGCGAGCAGGGCGTGCCGACGGCGGGCAAGGACCTGAAGACCGGCCAGACGATGATGAAGACGGTGCTGGCGCCGATGCTGAAGGCCCGGATGTTGGGGCTGAACGGCTGGTTCTCGACGAATATCCTGGGCAATCGCGATGGCGAAGTGCTGGACGACCCGCAGGCGTTCAAGGCCAAAGAGGTCACGAAGACCAGCGTACTGGACACGATCCTGCAGCCGGGCGAATACCCCGACCTCTACTCGAAGTTCTCGCACAAGGTCTCGATCCACTACTACCCGCCGCGTGGCGACCAGAAAGAAGGCTGGGACAACATCGATCTCTTCGGTTGGATGGGCATGCCGATGCAGATCAAGGTGAATTTCCTGTGCCGCGACTCGATTCTGGCGGCGCCGCTGGTCCTTGACCTTGTGCTGTTCCTGGACCTGGCCAAGCGGGCAGAGTGGCGCGGCGTGCAGGAATGGCTTTCCTTCTACTTCAAGCTGCCGACGACGCCGGTGGGCCTGTATCCGGAGCACGACCTGTTCATCCAGCTGACGAAGCTGAAGAACACCCTGCGCGTTCTGGCCGGCGAGGAGCCCATCACGCATCTGGGTCTGGACTACTACGGTGACGACCTGCCCCTGCCCGAGGCACTGGAAGCCGCAGAAGAAAGGTAGCTTCTCGGGTCCGCCGCTTCAGCTGGAGAAGGACATGGATTGGCTGCAAACGGTGCTGGATGGCTTGGCAGGGCACCTCTCGCCGACCGCGCGGGTGTGGACGGCGCTGTCGCCTGCGCTGGCGGTGTCGGCGTGGTTCCTGGTTGGGTTCGCGATCTTCTCGGTGCAGGCCTGGCGTCATGGCGTGCCCACCGACGCGGAGACCGTGAAGCGCGGGGACAGCTTGCTGGCCGGTGCCTACATCCGCCACTTCCTGTTCTGGTTGATTCGCCCGCTCGACCGACTGTTGTACCGCAGCGGCATCCCGGCCAACGGCATCACCACGCTGGCGGTGTTGGTCGGGATCGCCGCGGGCGTTGCGGTGGCGGCCGGACGGTTCGCGTTGGGCGGCTGGCTATTCCTCGCGTCGGGCGTGCTCGACACACTGGACGGCCGCGTGGCGCGCGCGCGGGGTGAGGTGACGGCGGCCGGCGGTGCCTTGGACTCGGTGCTGGACCGCTATGCCGACGCCGCAATCCTGATGGGTCTCGGGTGGTACTACCGCGACTCGTGGATCCTGCTGCTGGTGTTGGCGGCCCTGCTTGGCTCGTCCCTGGTGCCGTACGTGCGGGCGAAGAGCGAAAGCTTGGGCTTTCCGCAAAAGGACGGCCTGATGGGCCGGGCCGAGCGCGTGCTGTACATGGGCGTCGCGGTGGCGCTGAGTCCGGTGCTCGAGGCGCTGTGGAACCCGACCGACCCGCATCCGCGTCACTGGCTGGCGGTCGCTGGCATCGGTCTTGTCGCGGTGCTGTCGAACATCACGGCAATCCAGCGTCTGGTCGGGCTGTTGAACGCGCTGACTCCGCCGGATGCCGTGACCGGTGCGCGGCGGTCGCCAAGATCCATCGTGGTGTGGAATGCCACCGCCGCAGGGGTTGCGACGCTGATCGACTACGGCGTCGTGTTGGTTTTGGTCCAAGGATTCAGCCTGCCTCCCGCATTGGCGACGCTTCTGGGTTGTCTGGTCGGCGGCGTGGTCAACTTCGGCCTGAACCGGGCGGTGACTTTCCGCAGCGACGGCCCGATCGGCCCCCAAGTGGGGCGCTACACCTTCATCAGCGCGTCCAGTGCATTGCTGAACGCCGGCGGCATCGCCCTGCTGGCGCTTCACCCCGCCATCGACTACCGCATCGCGTGGTGGCTGGTGCGTGGTGCCGTGTGGCTGACATGGAACCTGCCGATGCAACGCGACTTCGTCTTCCACACCCCGTCGGACGCAAGCGGCGTCAAGGCCGCCTGACCCGGAGAGTGCACCGTGACCGGATCCTTGGGGCATACCTTGGAACGCGCGCTGGCCCGAGTCGCGCGAGTCGGCTTTCGCAAGCCTCTGCTTTCTCTTGTGATCGTGGCGCTGATGACCGCGGTGACCGGCGCGTGGGCTTGGGGTGTGCGGCTCGACGCAGACCTGACCGGGCTGCTGCCTAAGAGCTTCGAGAGCATCCGTGGCTTGGAAGAGCTGCAAAAGCGCTTCGGCGGCATCGGCTACGTGGTGGTCGTCGGGCAGGGCAAAGACATCGAGGGGTTGCGTCGCTTCGCCGAGGACGCAGCAGCACGCTTGCAGAAGCTGCCGGACGTGCGCTGGGTCGACTACCGCCGCGAGACGGAATTCTTCAAGGATCACGGTCTCTACTACCTGAGCATCTCCGACCTCGAGACCATTCACGACCGCCTGCAGGCGCGGTACAAGTTTGAGAAGCGCAAGGCGAATCCGCTCTACGTGCAGCTCGAGGACGAGGCACCACCGTCGGTCGACTTCACCGACATCCTGAACCGCGTGGCGGGAAGCACGGATGACCGGTTGGCGGGCGACGGCGAGCCGTACTATCTGGACGCCAAGGCGGGCCAGGTGGTCGTGATGGCCAAGCCGGCGCGCACCTCGGTCGACCTGAAGTACGCGAAACAGCTGCTGGAACGCGTTCAGCTCGAGATCCGCGCGATGGACTCGACGAAGTACGGCCCAGGCTTTCAGACCGCCATGACCGGGACGTTCCAGAAGAAGGTCGACCAGCAATCGCAGATCAGCTCGGACATTGCGGTGTCCAGCGGTCTCGCCTTCCTGCTGGTGATCCTCTATCTGATCGCACACTTCCGCAGCATCGGTGCGGTTGCGATGGTGCTGTTGCCGACCAGCATCGGCTTGGTGTGGACCTATGGCTTCGTGGGCCAGGCGTACGGCTCGGTGAACCTGCTGACCGGCTTTCTGGGCGCGATCCTCGGTGGTCTGGGTACCGAGCACGGCATTCACTTGCTGGGACGTTTCGCAGCCTTGCGACGCGAGGGACGCGAACCGGAGGACGCCGCTGCCGAGGCCTTTGCACACACCGGCACCTCAGCGTTGGTGTCCGCCGTCGTCGCTGCGTTGACCTTCTTGAGCTTGGCGATCAGCGAGTTCCGCGCGTTTCGCGAGTTTGGCGTGATCGCCGCGTTTGGCATGGTGGCGGTGTGGGTGGCGTACATGGCGCTGCTGCCGGCGCTTGTTGCGCTGTGGACGCGTTGGGCCCCGAACCGCCCGCTGGCGCCCCCGGTGCGACCGTCGAAATCCTATCTCGCACGCTATGTTCCCCGTTTCGCCCGGACGATTCTCGTCGTGGGCGTGCTGGCGATGCTGGCGCTGACGGTGATGGCGCGCAACGTGAGTTTCGACTACGACTTCGCGGCATTGGAGGACGGAGCGCTGCCCTCGTTCCGTCTGGACCACGACGTCAACAAGATCCTGGGCTACTCGCAGACGCCGGTGGTGCTGCTGACCGACCGACCGCAGGACGAGCGCGCCGTCGTCGACGAATTGCACAGGCGCAGCAAGCAGCTGGGCAAGGCCACGGCGATCGACTTCGTGGGCGCACTGGAGGACCTGGTGCCGCCGGGACAGCCGGCCAAACGCGTCATCCTCGACCGCATCGCTTTGGTGACGGACCGCATCGATCCGGCACGCATCGAGAAGGACCAGCGCGCCCGCTTCGACGATCTGCGCCGCGCCGTGGCGGCCAAGCCTTTCGCACGGCAGGACCTGCCCCCAGGGATTCGCCGGCAGTTCGAGGGCATCGGCGTGTCCAAGGCCGGATTCGTGCTGGTGTTTCCCAGTGTCAGTCTGGCCGACGGCGAGAAGGTGCAGGCGCTGGCCAAAGAGGTCCGCAAGGTTCCGCTGGCCGATGGCCGCAACGTGACGGCGTCGGGCGATGCCATGGTGCTGGCCGACATCCTCGAGATGGTGGTGCGCGAGTCGCCGTGGGTCCTGCTGGCGGCAACGCTGTCGGTGCTGCTGGCGACGTGGCTGATGCTCGGGTCGCTGAGTTTGGCGCTGGTGTGCATCGCCCCGACGGTGCTGTCGATGGTGGCGTTGGCGGGCGTGATGCCGCTGCTGGGTCTGCCGTTCAACTACCTGAACATTCTGGTGGTTCCCGTTCTCGTCGGCACAACGGTCGACGGCGCGGTGCATCTGGTGACGCGACTTCGCGAACCCGGCGAGCCGTTCGAGGCCGCGTATGCCGAGACCAGCCGTGCGGTGGCCGGCGGCTTGCTGACCAGCGCGGTCGGCTTCGGCGCGCTGTTGCTGGCGGACCATCCCGGGTTGCAGAGCGTCGGCAAGTTGGCCGTGCTCGGCTTCTCCGTCAACCTGCTGTTCATGCTGCTGTTCCTGCCGGCGTCCCTGTGGGTCGCCCGGCGCTGGAAAACCCCTGCCGCCGCAACTGCGGCCCCGGAGGCCTCAAAGTGACCCCCCGCCATCTCCCGATTGCCACGTCTGTCGTGACCCTGTCTTTGGTCGCCTCGATCGCGTTCGCTGCGCCTGCCAAGAAGGCTCCGGCTGCCCCCGCCAAGGCCCCTGCCGTCGCCCCTGTGGCTGCCGTTTCTCTAGACCCGGTCGCCCGCACCCAAGCGCTGATCGCTGCCTTTGAGAAGGTCCCGGCACGCGTCAAGGGTGCCGCCAGCGACAAGGGGTTTGCCGAACTCGACGGCTTCCTCGACTTCGACGCGATCACACAGGACCCGATCCGGCCCCACCTGGCCAAGCTGGACGCCAAGCAGAAGGCCGAGTACATGACGAAATTTCGTGAGGTCGTGCGCCTCGTTGCCTATCCCGACACCGGAGCCTTCTTCCGCGGCGCCAAGGTCAAGGTCGGCGCCGCACGTCCCGGCACCGGTGGTTCGTGGGTTGACTTGGACACGCGGTCGCCTGAGGACAGCGTGGACGTGCGCGTGGGTCTGCTGTGGAAGTCGGTGGGTGGCACGCTGAAGGTGGCGGACCTGACCTTCGACGGCGACTCGCTGATCCGTGACTATCAGAATCAGTTCGGGCGGATTCTGGCCAAGGAAGGTGCGGCGGGGCTGCTGAAGCGGCTGGAAGACAAGCGTGCCGAGCTCGGCCGGAAGTAGGACGCCATGCGCACGACGCAAACCCTGTTGCCGCAAGCCACGTTCGCCCTTGTCGTGGTGTGGGCCGCCGTCGGCACCGCGCTGGCGCAACCCCGCTTGCCACAAGGACCCTTGAGCGTCGAGGCGTGCGTGGCCATTGCGGTGCGCGACAGCGGTCTCGTTCAGGAATCCGAAGGCAAGGTGGGCGAGTGGCGAGGGCGATTGGCTGAGGTCGAGGCACTCTACTACCCCAAGCTCGTCGGCATGACCTATGTCGCGCCGATGTACCGGCTGACCGGCGGCCCATTCGACAAGACCCAGAGCGATTGGACCGAGTGGGGCCCGTACCTGCACCTCGAGGCCGTGCTGGCCCAGCCGCTGTACACGTTCGGACGGGTGCAGGCGGGCAAGGACGCCGCGCAACATCGCGTGCTGGTCGAGCAAGCCAGGGTGCGGCAGACCCGCAACGCCGTCGCCCTCGAGACGCGCAAGCTCTACTACCTGCACCTGTATGCCCGAACGCTGCAGCCGACCTTGGACAGCGCCAGCAAGACCCTGGAGTCGGCGCTGACGACTGCGCGGCAGGCGAATGAGAAGGGGACGGGCGAGGTGACGACGGTCGACCTGCAGAAGCTGATCTACGGCGCCGCAGAGCTGCAGCGCTATCGCATCCAGGCGCGGATCGGCGCCGACCTGTCGCTGGCGGCCTTGAAGCACACCCTGGGGTTGCCGCAGGAGGCGACGCTGACCTTGGCGGACGAGTCACTGCCGCCGCTGCCGACCGACCTGCCGGGGCTGCCCGCCCTGTTGCAGTCCGCCGCGTCGGGGCGACCAGAGTGGACGCAGATTCGTCATGGCAAGGCGGCCGCCGTGTCGCTGGCCCAGGCAGAGCGGCTGGCCAACCTGCCGATCGTGTTTGCGGCAGGGCAGGTGGCGGCCGACTGGACCCCGATGCGCCAAGACGTCGACAACCCGTACTTTCAAGACCGCTACAACCAGATCTATGGTGGGCTGGCGGTGGGCTTGCAGTTCTCGGTAGACCCGGCGACGGCCAGCGCCAAGTCCGTACAGGCATTGGCGATCGCAGACCAGATCGACGGTTTGGCAGCGTTTGCGGCGACCGGTATCCCGATTGAGGTACGCAAGGCGAGCGACGAGTGGCAGCAGGCGCAGGAGATCGGCGTGCAGGCGGACTTGGGCGCAGGCGCAGCGAAGAAGTGGATGGCCTTTGCGGCCGCGGGGTTTGCAACGGGCACGGTCGAGGCGCGCGAGGTTCTCGAGGGACTCGTCGCGTGGCTGTCGGCGCGGCGCACGCAGATCGAGAACACCCGCGACGCTCACCTCGCCCGCGCCCAGCTGCTGTATGCGTTGGGGCAAGACCTGGACCACCTGGGGGCGCCATGACACCGGTCCTGGCTGTCCAACGTTGGCTCGAAGCGGGCGTTGCCGGTCGAACGGCGTTGGCGCTGGTGCGACATGGCCTCGTCGAGAATCCGCAGGGCCTGCGTTACGGCCGTCTGCCCGATTTTCACCTTTCTGCAAAGGGTCTTGCACAAGCCCATGCGATGGCCGCCGCGTTGCACGAGCTTCGCCCCCACGCCCGCGTCCTGGTCAACAGCCCTCTGGAAAGGGCCGTCGAGACCACCGAGCCTATCGCCGCGGCTCTTGGCCTGACCCCAACCGTCGACGACCGGCTGATCGAGGCTTGGAGCGCGCTGGACGGTCGCCTCCGGCGCGCATGGCTGGTTCCGCGGCAGTGGCACGTGATGTGGAACCCGCTGCGTCCGTCCTGGGGCGAGCCGTTTGTCCAAGTGGCGGCCCGTGCAGTGGCGGCGATGGGCGATGCAGAGTTTCACGCGCGCGGCGGGTTGGCCGTGATCGTCAGCCACCAGTCGCCGATCTGGCTGGGAACGCAGGGTGCTCGCCTGACCGAAGCCGTTGGCCCACGGGCGTGGTTTCGCTTGCTGCCCCCGTGGTTGCGCCAGCCCCTGCGATGCGGGACCGGCAGCGCGACCGTGTTGCTGTACGAAAACGGACATTTGGTCCGGGTGCTGCCGGCTTGGCGTCCAGAAGTGACCGTACAGAAAGGGAGAGCTTCATGAGCCTGAGTCCCACCAACAGCTTCACGGTCCTGCTTGTCGAGGACGACGCCCGACTTGCGCGGCTGACCATGGCGTATTTGCAGGCACACGGCGTGGTCGTCCTCCATGCGTCCGATGGGCTTTCCGGCCTGCAGGTCGCGCGCACCGAGGCGGTCGATGTCGTGCTGCTGGACCTGATGCTGCCCGGTTTGGACGGTCTGGAGGTCTGCCGCCGTATCCGCGAGCGCAGCGACGTGCCGATCGTGATGCTGACAGCGCGCGACGGCGAGGTCGACCGGGTGCTCGGCCTCGAGCTGGGCGCCGACGACTACGTGTCGAAGCCGTTCTCGTCACCGGAGCTGTTGGCGCGCCTTCGAGCCCAAGTCCGTCGCTTTCGAGGCCTTGCGGGACCAGGGCCCTCCGAGATCGTGCAGGTTGGCCGTTTGAAGGTCGACCCCGGCAGCCACACGGCATGGTTGGGCGATGAGGTTCTGACGTTGACGACGTATGAATTCGACCTGTTGCGCGTGCTGGCAGAGCGTCCCGGCCGGGTGCTGGCGCGCGAGACCATCCTGGACTTGGTCAAGGGCAGCGCCGACGAAGCCTTTGACCGCAGCATCGACGTCCACGTGTCGCGCTTGAGGCAGAAGCTGGGCGACGACGCACGCGATCCGCGGATGCTGAAGACCGTGCGCGGCGTCGGCTACGTCCTGACGGCAGAGGCCCAGCCATGATTCGTCCCCGACTCTCCATCGCGCTTGGTATCTTGAGCCTGTTGCAGTTTGTCGGCGTGTTCGTCGGCGCTGCACTCGTCTATCGGGCGCACATGCCGGCGCAGCATCCGTTCCTGCAGGTGCCGGCCGCGATGCTCTCGGTGGCGACCGAAGACTCGTGGAATAATCCCGCGAAGATGCAGCGAATTGCCGATCGGCTGGCGGCACGGCTGGGCTTGGGCATCGAGCTGTTCGACGCCTCGGGAGTTCGTCGCCTTGTGGCTGGCAAGAATCTGCCCCACATGGAGTGGATGGCCGAGTCGCCCGTCATGGTCGATGGCAGGAAGGTCGGCCGCATGGTCGTGCGCTCGTCGGTGCTGCCGCACCCACCCGTTGCCGCGTGGTTGGCCGCCGCGATATCTGCGGCCCTTGTCCTGACGATGAGCTCGTGGGTGCTGTCCCGCTCGATCGCCCGGCCCCTGCTGCGAATCTCGGACGCGGCACACCGGCTGGGAGAGGGCGACCTATCCGCCCGCGTTGGCCCGCAACGGTGTGCGCCAGAGCTGCGCCGGCTTTCAGACACCTTCGATGCGATGGCAGGCCGACTGCAGAAGCTGGTGACCGCCCATAGCGAGCTGCTGGCCAACGTCTCGCATGAGCTGCGCACGCCTTTGTCGCGGGCCCGCGTCGCCTTGGACTTGGCGAACGAGGGGGCGATCCTCGACCGCGAAGCCATGTCAGAGATCACCAGCGACCTTGCAGAGTTGGAACACCTGATCGCCGAGGTCCTGACAACCGCCCGTTTGAGCCTCGCCCAAGGACAGGCCGGCGACGTGTTGGCGCGACTGCCGAAGTCTCCGGTCGACGCGGCGACGATCGTCGATGCCACCGCGGAGCGTTTTCGCAAGAGCCATCCCCACATCGACCTGCAGGTGCACAGCGAAGGCGGTCTGACGGTCGTGGTGGCCGAGACATTGGTGCGGCGCGCGCTCGACAACCTGCTGGACAACGCGGCAGGGCATGGCGCAGGGGCGGCCGTGACACTGACGCTGAGGGTGCAAGCGGACATGGCGACGTTCGAAGTGCGCGACCTGGGACCGGGGATGCGGCCGGAGGATGCCGAGCGTGTCTTTGAGCCCTTCTTCCGCGCCGACCCCAGCCGCACCAAGGTCGGGGGCTTGGGGCTTGGCCTGACGCTGGTGCGACGAGTGGCCGAAGCCCACGGCGGCACGGCGACCCTCGAGAGCAGCCTCGGTCAGGGCACGGTCGTTTGCGTGACACTGCCGATCGCCTCGGCGGGAATCGGCAAGGAGCCGGCATGAGGCAATTCGTCTTGGCGTGTCTGTTGTTGCTGGCATCGACGTCGGCGTGGGCGGTGGAAACCGAGCAAGCGCGGCTGGATCGCGGAGAAGTGATCGTCCGAACGCGGGCGGTTCCGGGCAGCAGCTTGCCGATGATGGTCGGGCGGGGCGTGATCGACGTGCCGCCAGCGAGGCTCTGGAAGCTGGTTGAGGCGTGCGGCGGCTATGTGGGCAAGCTGCCGCGGGTGATCCGGTCGCGGGAGCTGTCGCGCGCTGGCGCGGTGGCGGTCTGCGAGACGACCAGCCAACTCCCCTTTCCCATCGGCGAGTTGACGTCGGTCACCCGTGCAGTCCACGAGACGAGCCCGGGGCGCTGGGTGCGGCGCTGGACGCTGGTCGGCGGGGATTATGACGACAACAGCGGTGCCTGGATCTTGCAGCCGTTCGACGCTGCGGGAACGCGGACGTTGCTGACGTATGAGGCGCACGTCGAGCCCAAGATGTCGGTGCCCAACTCGATCATCCACGCTGCCCAGAAGCGGGGGATGCCAAGTTTGTTCGAGCACTTGCGCTCAGTGATGCGGTCAGGGGGGGCTTAGGCACTTGGGCGAGGGGAGAAGCTGCGGGGCCCAGAGTGGGAGGCGATACGGGCCGGCGGCAGCGTCCGAGTGCGGGCGACAAGGTCTGTGCGACTAGTCCCACCAGCGGGTGTCGTCCGTGTCCTCTTCGTCCTCGTCGCCTTCCACCTCGTCGAGGTCCAGGTCGTCGTCGTCCAGATCGTCACGAGACTTGCGCGGCGTCTCTTCCTCCCCGGCGTCCTTCTCGACCTCGTCGCCTTCCTCTTCATCTTCTTCGTCTTCGACGGGATAGTCGTCCTCGTCGAAATTCAATTCCTTCTCGACCTCGTCCTCTTCGTCTTCATCTTCCTCGTCGTCGTCGAAGTCCTCATCGTCGTCGAGCGCGTCATCGTCTTCGAACTCGTCGGACTCCTCTTCGTCGTCCTCCCAGTCGTCGTCGTAGGCCGCCAACAGCCCGTCAGGCCTGGCTTCGTCTTGTCCTTGGGGCGCACGAGCACGCGCGGCCGAGGGGGCGGGGGTCAGGTCGAGATTCAAGTACATCCGGGACTCCTTGGGGTGATCGTCGGTCGCTGGGTGCTCCGACGGTGGCCGCGGCGGTCGGCCGTCACATCGCGCGCTGAATGCCCGCTTTTGGTGTGACTGGCAAGGGGGGCGTCGACACGTGCGTCATGCCTCGGCACCGGCTAGACTGTGGCCGGCCTATTCAGGAGGTCCCTCCATGCTGCGCTCTATCGCTGCACCGATCGCCGACGCGACGCTGTCCGCCCGTTCTTGTCCGATGCTGTGCGAGGCCGTTCAAGGCCTGATCGCCTTGCTGCGCGAGTGCGACGTGGATCCGCAAGTCTGCTTGGGAACAACGGATCCTGTACAGCTGCTCCGCGACCATCCCCGTCTGCGGGACTGGGTGGTTGCGGGCCTCGTGCCGGTCGCTTGGCTCGAAGCGGCGCTGGTAGAGCTGGGGGACGAGAGCACGCGGTTGGCCCCTGCGCAAGTGGTGGATCGCTTTCTGGTTCCTGTCTTGTTGCGAGGACTTGGCCGCCTTCCCCTGGCCCAGAACGGTGCACCGGAGCCGGCACGCGAGGCGATCGCAGCGCTGCTGGCGGTCGACACCTGGCGGGCGCTGGTCAGCCCGGAGCTTGCGCCAGATGCCGTGATCGAGGGGCCCGGTTGTCACACCGACCCGCGCGTCGCCGAGTGGTTGCCGGCCGCCCGTTACCTTGCAGGACGCATGGGGTTTGAGGGGTTGGTGCAGGCTGCGGCGGGTCAGGTGCCGTGGCTTGACGCGGTGGACGCTGCGGACCGTGTGATGGTCGACCGCCTTCTGCAGCCGGGACCGTGGCCCGAGCTGCAGCAAGGACCGGGTCCCAAGCGCATGGGCGAGCAAGATGCGGCTTGGGTCGAGGACGCACTCGTTTCGTTTTGCGTGCGCCGCCGTCGTGTCGAAGGCTGGCCGTGCGCGGTGCCTGCCATTCCGCCCGGCGGCGGCCTGATGCTCGATGCGGTGGCGGGAGAGCTGCGTGCGCTGGGAGTCGGGGCATCGGCGGGGCAGGGGGGCTGGCTGGATCCGGTGGCAGGACCCGTGCCTATGCCGACGGTGGTGTGCCATGCGCTGCGCGGCGCGGGCTGGGACCGCGTCGAGGTCCGGATGACCCACTTGGACGCCCTGGAGGACCTGACAGACGCCCTGCTGGACCTGTGCGACAAGCCGCCGGCGCCACAAGTGCTGGAAGGTGACGGATTTCAGATCGCGCTGGCGGTGTGACGGTCAGGGCGCGGTGGGTTCCGTTTCCCGCTTCATTCGCAACGGCATGTGGTTGCAGAACGGTTCCTCAGCCAGCCAGTCGCCCGTGACGGCGTAGGCGCGCGCCCGGCAGCCGCCGCAGATGTTCAGGTATTCGCACTCGCCGCAGCGACCCTTGTAGCTGTCGAAGTCGCGCAGCTCCTCGAACAGGGCCGACTTCTCCCAAATCTCGCGGAAGGGCGTGCGCTTGGCGTTGCCGGCCGACACGGGAAAGTACGAGCAAGGCTTCACGTCGCCAAAGCAGTCGATCAGGCAAATGGACTGCGCCGCGATGCAGCCCTTGCCGCCGCCCGTAGAGAACGTCAGATTGCGCCTGCCGAATTTGAAGCCCTCTCGCTTGGCCGACTGGCGCTGCACCCGGTAGTAGTGGGGCGCGCAGGTGGGGCGCATCAGGATGTCGTCCTCCTCGCGCTCTTGTCGGTCGTGCCACTCGAGGATCTCGTCGTAGTCTTCCTTCGAGATCAGCTCGGCCATGATGTCCTCGCCGCGGCCGGTCGGGACGATCATGAACATGTACCAAGCCTTGGCTCCGATGGCCTTGGCCACCTTGAACGTGTCGGCGATCGTGTGCTGGTTGCGCTTGGTGAAGGACGAGTTCACCAGAAACGGGATGCCGTGGCGGCGGAAGTGCTCGGCCGCGCGCATGACGCCCTCGAAGGCCCCAGGATTCTGCCGGAAATTGTCGTGGACCTCGGCCGTGGGACCGTCCAGCGACAAGGACACCATGCGGATCTGTGTTTCCTTCATCTGCTCGCAGACCTTGTCGTCCACCAGCGAGCCGTTCGTCGCCATGCACATGCGCAAGCCGCGCGAGGTGCCATAGCGGGCCAGCTCGAAGATGTCGGGGCGCAGCAGCGGCTCACCGCCCGACAGGACCAGCACGGGACTCGAGACCTCGACGATGTCGTCGATCAGCTTCTTGCCCTCGACGGTCGTGAAGTCGCCCGTCGACGAATTCAGGTCGGACGAGCAGCGGCAGTGCACGCACTTCAGGTTGCAGCGCTGGGTGGTTTCCCACGCGATCCACTTGGGGACGAACTCTTGCTTCATGGGGGGACAAGGCTCCTTGCTGTGGGCGGTCGCGCGCTTCCGGGCTGGCCCTTGGTGTCGAAAGGATAGCGGAGGCCCGGAGCAAGGTTGTCACGGGAGTTTCATACGCTTGGAAAGTTGACGCATTTCGTATCGGTCGCACGCTCATCCCCCATGGGTGTTCGCCGTCGACTCAGCAAGCCGATACCGTGGTTGCAGGTGGTCCTGCAGTCCGGCCGTTCGCGTTCGCGTCATCGCCCCCACTCGCCGGGTGCCGCCCCCGGGACGCTGTTTCCTAACCCCGCCGCACAGCCAACGGCTGTCTTTGCGATGGGTTACGGGCCAACCAGCTTCGAGGAACTGCCGCTGGCGGGGCTGGCCGACCTGAACGCCTTCCTCTCCCGTCCCGCATCCGTGCGGTGGATCGACGTGCGGGGCGTGGCAGACCGGGACCTGCTGACGGCCATCGGCGAGCGGCTGGGCGTGCACAAGCTTGCCGTCGCCGACCTGGTCAACGTGCCGCAGCGGGCCAAGTCCGAGCCGTATGAGCACCACACGCTGACCATCGCGCACATGGCCGCCGTGACACCAACCACCCTGCAGATCGAGCAGATCGGCGTCGTGCTGGGCGTCGGCTTCGTGCTGACGGTGCAAGAGAGCGCGACCAACGGCGACCTGCTCGAGGCGGTGCGTCAGAGGATCCGGGTCCCAGGCACGCCGATCCGCACTTACGCAGCAGACTATCTGGCGTATGCCGTGCTCGATGCCATCGTCGATGGCTGGTTTCCCGTGATCGACCACCTGTCGGACCAGATCGAGGACCTGGAGGCGACCGTCCTGCAGTCGCCCTCGCGGACGACCGTTCGCCAGATCCACATGTTGAGCCAGACGCTGCGGGTGGTTCGCCGTTACACTTGGCCGCTGCGGGAGGGCATCAGCGGTCTGCTGCGTGGCGATGTGGCGCAACTGTCCTCAGGCACACGGGTTTATCTACGCGACGTGCACGATCACATCACGCATGTCGTGGACTCGGTCGATACCTACCGCGAGTTTGCGGCGAGCTTGATGGATCTCTATCTGTCAACTGTCAACTTCCGGATGAACGAGATCGTCAAGGTCCTGACCATCATCTCGACGATCTTCCTGCCGCTCTCTGTCGTCGCCGGCATCTACGGCATGAACTTCCATACCGACGACTCGCCTTGGAACATGCCGGAATTGAGTTGGTTCTTGGGCTATCCCTTCGCCCTGGGGCTGATGGCCCTGATCGCGGCAGGCATGCTGGCGGGCTTCTGGTGGAAGGGCTGGCTGGGCGGCAAGCGTGCGGACCAGGCGGGGCAGATCCTCTAGCCCCCATTGGCAACCGCGGGCCGCGGACTGTGCAGACGCTCCAAACGCTGTCGCGCGCCCGGATTCTCGGGTTGCCGTTCGACTTTCGCGCCCCTTCATCCTACACTTCCTGCCCCTTGTTGGCCGTCCCCGGCCGGCCGAACGCCCGCTTCAGGAGCTTCCGATGTCCCTTGCCGCTGCCCCCCGTGCCCTGCCCGCAAAGCCCGCTCGCCAGCCGTCCAAGGTCGCCGACCTCAGCTTGGCTGAGTGGGGCCGCAAGGAAATCCGCTTGGCTGAGAAGGAGATGCCCGGCCTGATGGCCCTGCGCGAGAAGTTCGGCGCCTCCAAGCCTCTCAAGGGCGCCCGCATCGCCGGCTGCCTGCACATGACGATCCAGACGGCGGTGCTGATCGAGACGCTGACCGAGCTGGGCGCGGAAGTGACCTGGACGTCATGCAACATCTACTCGACCCAGGACCATGCCGCGGCTGCCATCGCCGTGACGGGCGTGCCGGTGTACGCGTGGAAGGGCGAGACGCTGGAAGAGTACGACTGGTGCATCGACCGGCAGCTCGAGGCCTTCACGAGCGGCGAAGGTCCCAACCTGATCCTGGACGACGGCGGCGACCTGACCGAGGCCGTGCACAAGCGCTACCAGCAGTTCCTGCCGCAAGTCAAAGGCTTGTCGGAAGAGACCACCACGGGCGTGCACCGCCTGTA
>CAYURO010000024.1:0-73579 GCA_964447285.1 uncultured Enterobacteriaceae bacterium
GTTGTCCCAGGCGCCGCCCGCGTTGGCCATGAAGATGGCCTGGTAGAGGCCGAACAGCGCGATGCCAATCAGGTAGCCGATGAAGAAGTACGACTCGAGGAAGGCAAAGCCCAGCGTCGAGAAGAACACGGTCAGGAAGATGTTGAACATGCCCTTCTGGGCGTATTGGGTGCAGATCTCGACGACCTTCTTGCTGTCTTCGACCGAGGCCTTGATGGCGCCGTCCAGCTTGATGTTCGCCTTGATGAACTCGACCGCGCGATAGGCGCCCGTGGTGACGGCTTGGATCGAAGCGCCGGTGAACCAGTAGATGACGGCGCCGCCCATGATCAGGCCGAGCAGGAAGGGCGCGTGCATGATCGACAGGTTCTGGATCAGCGTGGCGTCCAGGCCCTTGGTCAGCACCACGATGATCGAGAAGATCATGGTGGTGGCGCCCACGACGGCCGTGCCGATCAGCACGGGCTTGGCAGTGGCCTTGAAGGTGTTGCCCGCGCCGTCGTTCTCTTCCAGCAGGTGCTTGGCGTGCTCGAAGTTCACGTCGAGACCGAAGTCACGCTTGAGCTCCGCCTCGATGTCCGGCAGGGACTCGATGATGGACAGCTCGTACACCGACTGGGCGTTGTCGGTCACGGGGCCGTACGAGTCGACGGCGATGGTGACGGGACCCATGCCCAGGAAGCCGAACGCCACCAGACCGAACGCGAAGACCGCCGGAGCGATCATCAGCGCCTCAGCGCCCATCGGGAAGGTGCCGGCGACAAGGTATGCGATGCCCATCAGCACGAGGATCGCGAAACCGAGCCAGTAGGCGCTGAAGTTGCCGGCGACCAGACCCGACAGGACGTTCAGCGAGGGGCCGCCCTCTCGCGACGAGGTGACGACTTCGTGGACGTGCGCGGACTCGGTGGACGTGAAGATCTTGACCAGCTCGGGGATGATGGCGCCGGCGAGCGTGCCGCAGGTGATGATGGTCGAGAGCTTCCACCACATCGTGCCGTCGCCCAGGTCGGGGATCAGCAGGTAGGACACGACGTAGGTGATGACGACGGACACGATCGAGGTGACCCAGACCAGCTGCGTCAGGGGCTTCTCGAAGTTCATCTTGGCCGCGTTGGCGTACTTGGCCTTGGTCACGGCCTCGTTGGCCAGGTAGGACACACCCGACGCGATGATCATCATCACGCGCATGGCGAAGATCCAGACCAGCAGCTTGACCTGGTTGGCCGGATCGGTGACGGCGAGCAGGATGAACGAGATCAGCGCGACGCCGGTGACGCCGTAGGTCTCGAAGCCGTCCGCAGAGGGGCCGACCGAGTCGCCCGCGTTGTCGCCCGTGCAGTCGGCGATGACGCCGGGGTTGCGCGCGTCGTCTTCCTTGATGTTGAAGACGATCTTCATCAGGTCAGAGCCGATGTCGGCGATCTTGGTGAAGATGCCGCCCGCAATACGCAGGGCCGCGGCGCCCAACGACTCGCCGATCGCGAAGCCGATGAAGCACGAACCCGCCATGTCGCCGGGGATGAAGAGCAGGATCAGCAGCATCAGCAGCAGCTCGACGCTGATGAGGAGCATGCCGATCGACATGCCGGCCTTCAGCGGGATCGCGTACACCGGGTACGGCTTGCCGGCAAGGCTGGCAAAGGCGGTGCGCGAGTTGGCGAACGTGTTGATCCGGATACCGAACCAGGCCACGCCGTAGCTGCCCGCGATGCCGACCAAGCTGAACACCAGAATGATGATGACCTTGTAGACCGGAAAGCCGAACTCCATCACGCCCGGCGAGGACTCCCACGCTGCGAGCTTGCCGAAGTAGATGGCGGCGATAATGCCGATGAAGACCCACAGCATCATCAGGAACTTGCCCTGCGTGATCAGGTAGGTCTTGCAGGTCTCGTAGATCAGCTCAGACACCTCGAGCATCGACTTGTGCACGGGCATCTTCTTGAGCTGGGCGTAAATGATCAGCCCAAACAGCAGGCCCAGCGCACACACCGCCAGACCGGCCATCAGCAGCGTGTTGCCGGGCACGCCCAGAAAGGACTGCGAGCCCAGATCGGGCAGCTTGAGGTTGGCCTCGCCACCGACGTGGGCGTTGCCAGCGTGGGCATCGGCCGCGACGACCGGTGCGACGGCGCCCGGATCCATGGACTGGGCCCACACCGGGGCGGTCATGACGAGCAGGCTTGCGGCCAACAGGGCCGGAACCAGCCAGCTGGCGGCACCGCGGACAGTTGCAGCGCGGCGAATAGTACAGAGGTGCGCGATCATCATCGTCTCCTGAACAGTCGGCACATCGCCCGACAGCTAAGCGCTGGCGATTGCGGCGTGGAGGCTGGCCACTTGGCGTTTTTCCGGGCCCCGAGGGAAGGCTGTCCGAAGGTGGACAGGGCGGGGTTTGTAACTCAAGGAAGCCCTTTGCGTCAACGAAAGTCACCTGTCCGACGCGGGTTCAACCCGCCCGAGGGCGTTCAGGCCTGTCCGGCCAGCACGAGCAGCCAGCGCAGGGAGAGCCCTCCGACCAGCAGAAGCACCGGCGCAATCAGGGTCGGGCGAAGGCGTCGCGCGCCCTCGACCGTCTCGAGCGCAAACGGCACCAACAGGCCCGCCAGCACCACCAGCGCCCAGAACGCGCCCGTGAAACGTCCGCCCAGGAATAGCTCAGCCGCCTCGCGTGAGGTTGCCCCGGAGGTCGACAGGCCCAGCAGATACAGCAGCAGCAAGGCCAGCTCGACGCCGATCGCCACCATGTCCCAGCGCCGCAGGGCTGCGTGCTCGTCGTGACCCAGTCGCATCAGCATCATCAGCGCGGCGCCGGTCGAGAGGCCTGAGACCAGGAACAGCGGCGGCAGGATCGCAGAGCTCCACACGGCGCGGGCGCCCATCGCCCCCAGCAGCACGCCGGTGTAGACGCCGAGCGCGAGGCCCAGACCCAGCTGGGTCGCCAGCAAGCCGTGGTCATGCGCCTGTGCATAGCGGCGACCCCACGTCACCAGCCGTCCCAGCCGTGTCCATCGCAAGGGTGCCCACGTCGTCACCGCCTTGGTCTCGGGACCCGTCAGCGCGGCCACACCGACCAACAGTGTCACCGGGTAGATGGCCAGCAGGATCCAGGAGCCCCACGACATGGGTGAGGTCAGCTGGATCGTCATGTAGAAGCGCGGGACGTGCAGGGGGTTGGCCAGGTCCAGCAGCAGCGCGAGCATGCCCAGCGACAGCGCCACGGGGGCGGCGAACGGCAGCCAGCGCAGGGCGCGCGAACGCTGAGTCGCGGGGATGCGACGGAACAGCAGCGACGTCCACACCATCACGCCAGCGGCCAGGCCCCCCAGGAACAGGTAGACGGGGATCTCCCACCCCCAGATATGCAGGCTCGGGTCGATCAGGTGGCTGTGGCGCTGCAGGTCGATCTCGGTCATTGCGAACCTCCCGGAGTATCGGATCGGCGCACTAGCTGCATCCGCCCTTCTTCTTCTTCTTCGGCGCGGCACCGCCGGGCGATCCCGAGGCGGCGGGCGGAGGCGCGGGCTTGGCTCCCGTGACGGCAGAGTTGACCGCCACTTGGAACTTCCACGCCTCCAAGGCCTTGGCGTCGGTCACGGCAGGCGCGGCTGGCGGCTTGTCCAGCGCGAATGCCTTCCATGCCGGGAAGCCGCCTTGCAACAGCCAGACGCGACCGGGGAAGGCGAGGGCGGCGGCGGGAGCCTTCTTCAGCGCATCGCCCGCCACCAGCACCAGATCGCGGTCGGCGGGCGCGGTGGCCAGGCCCAGCTTGTCCAACGTGGCCAGCGGCGTGCACTCGCTGCCCGGCACCCGCAAGTCCGCACAGGGCTTGGCATCGCGGAGGTCGAGGACCCGCACCTGCCAGGGCTGGTCCAAAAGGCGTTGCGCCAAGGTCGGAGCGGCGATCCAGGCGACGCGAGCGCGGGAGGTCGAGGCGGGCGGCGTCCCCGGCAGGGCCAGCGTGCCCAGACCCAGGATCGCCAAGCCCAAAAGGATGGCGAACACCACACGGCGCGGGCGGAGTGCGTCGCGGACGGTCGGGGCTGTTGCGGCGGGATCTGCGGCGTCAGCGGCCGGTTGCTTGCGGGCGAGCATGGCTTCGACCTTGTCCGCGCCGATGAACAGCGACAGCGCCATGACCGTGACGCCGGCCGCCAGCACAGCCTGCGGAACGCCCAACAGGTCGTGCAGGAACACCTGGCCCAGCGCGCCGCTCATGTGGAAGTCGTGGACCCATGGGAAGACCCAGTCGAACACCAACGTGCCGACCATCACGCCGCCAAACGCCACCATGCCGTCGACGTTGCCCGAGGCGGCGGCCACCAGCGACGTGCCGGGGCAGTAGCCGGACACGATGAAGCCGGCACCCAGCAGCAGTCCACCGACGAGCATGGGCCACACGAAGGTCTCGCTGGCCCCCGATTCCTGGATCGCCTTCAGGTCGGCCAGACCCAGCCCGGAGAAGAGGGCGAGGCCGACCGTCGTTGTCACGATCGCGCCGAACATCACCTTGAACACGGTCATGTCGTAGAAATAGAATTGGGCGGCGAGCTTGGTTGAGCGGCCGAAGCCCGCGCGCTCCAACACGAAACCGAAGCCGAAGCCCAGCAGTACCGCGACGATGAGGCCGAATTCGCGGTGCTCAGCGACCAAGGAAGTCAGGGGGAAGATCATGGCCATGCCTCCTAGCGCCACTGCCGACGGACGAACCACGCAAGCGCGTAGCCTCCACCGAACACGGCCATCATGAAGATCCAGGACCCGGCAGACAGCAGCGAGCCGCCGCTCAACGCCTGACCCGACGTGCACCCGCGGGCGAACCTGGCCGCGACGCCCATCAGCACGCCGCCCGCCACCGCCAGCAGCAGACGCGACGCGATCGAGATGTGCGGTCCCCGGACAACGCCCAGCTGCAGCCGCCCGGCGCTATACGAGGCAACCAGGCCGCCCAGCAGCGCGCCCAGCACCTCGAACACCAGCCAGTCGTCCAGTGGATTCGCGCCCTTGTCCGTCAGCTCGGCCATCATCGGCACCTTGGCTGCGTGCTCGGGAGCGACCGCCGCAACACCGGTGACGCCGATACGGTGCACCGCGCCCGAGGCGCCCAGGCCGTTGCCCATGATCAGGAAGGTGGACAACAGCACAAGACCGAGAGCGACCCCGGCGACATAGGGATTCCAGAAGGGAGTTTCAGGGGTTGCGGCTTGCACGGCGCACCTCCTAGGTCAGGTAGTAGACGTGGGGGTCAAGGCCCAATTCAGGCTTGACCACGTGATGTTTGCGGCGGCGCAGCAACTGCGAGACCAGGCTGTCGGGGTCGCCCAGGTCGCCGAAGGTGATGGCGCCGGTCGGGCACACTTCGCCGCACGCCGGCTGGTGGCCCCGTTCGAGGCGGTGGTGGCAGAAGGTGCACTTGTCGACGTGACCCTCGGGGTGCACATAACGTGCGCCATACGGGCAAGCCGCGATGCACGCCTTGCAGCCGGTGCACTTGGCGGGATCCACGGCGACCAGCCCGCCCTTGCGCGTGTGGCTGGCGCCCGTCGGGCAGTTCGAGACGCAGGGAGCATCGGTGCAGTGGTTGCAGCGCTCGGACCGGATCTGTTGCGAGAGGTGCGGAAACGTGCCGCGCGTCTCGGTGACGATCCAGTTGCGAAAGCCGCCCGGCGGCACGCGGTTCTCGGCCTTGCACGCGAGCACGCAGGCGTTGCAGCCCACGCATCGGACGGTGTCGACGACCATGGCGTAGCGGATCTGGTTCATGCGACCCCCGGACGCTCGAGGCGGACGAAGTTCACGCTCATGCCCGTACCGCCCATGATCGGGTCGATGGCGACGCGCGTGGTCAGGTGGCTGTCAGAGGCGCCCTTGCCGCGCGCGAACTTCAGGCCCTTGGCGGTGTGCCCGAAGCCGTGTTGCAGATAGACCGCATCTCCGCGGATGCGCTCGGTGATTTTGACGGCCACCGGCGACGACTTGATGCCGTCCTGGTTGATCAGCACGACGTACTCGCCCTGCAGCAGCGGTTCCGACTCGAAGCCGGGCAGGGTCTTGGCCACGGCGGCGTTCAACCACACCTGGTTTTCGGCCTGGATCTCCGTCAGCTCGCGGTTGTTGGTGGTGCGGCCGAACGTGTGCACGGGCGACCGACCGGTCAGCAGGCGAAAGCTGCCGGCGGGCGGTTCATCGGGCGGGGTGAACTCGGGCAAGGCATGGAAGCCATGGGACTTCAGGGTCTCGCTCGCCAGCTCGATCTTGCCGCTGGGCGTGTCGAAGCTCGGGGCCAGTCCGTCTTCTTCGCAAGACGGCCGCAGCTTGCCGACCGCCACGCCTGACTTGCGGACGAGCGCGGGGTCCATGCCCGACGCCACCAGCCGCGCGTCGACCACCTCTGCGCCGGTCTGCCAGGGAAAGTAGGCGTCGAGCTTCAGCTTCTTGCCCAGCTCTTTGGCGATCCACCAGCCCGGCTTCGAGTCGTACTTGGGTTCGACCACCTTCTGCCGCAGGGCCACGAACGGCGGATTCCACGCCGGCGCCCACAGGTCGTCGTCGCGCTCAAGGTACGTGCATTCGGGCAGCACCACGTCGGCGTACCCCGCGATCTCGGCCGGCAGCACGTCGACCACCGCCATGAAGTCCAACGCCTGGATCTTCTGCTCGGTCTGCCGCCAGTCGGGCAAGGCCTGGATCAGGTTGGTGCCGTAGACCAGCCACGCGTGGATGCCGTCGAGCTTGTCGGGACCCACCGTGGCGTTGCACACGCCCGAAGCCAACACCTCGTCGGCCAGCGGGTACTTGCCCTCGGGCTTGTCGCGCAGCGCGGTGTGCTCGGGGTACTTGGGGTACGGGTACTTGGCGACATCGACCTGGCCCGGACTCAAGAAGCCGCCGCGCCGCCCCCAATTGCCCAGCAGCGCGGCCAGGATCGCCATCGCGCGGGCCCGCTGCGTGTCGTCGCCGTACCACGTCGCGCGTCGACCGGGGTGGACCAACGACGCAGGCTTGAAGCCGGCGATGAAGCGAGCGGTCTCGCGGATCAGCTCGGGGCGGATGCCGGTGTGCGGATAGGCCCACTCGGGGGTCTTGTCGGCGACGTGGGCGGCCAGCGCGTCGAACCCGACGGCGTACTTGGTCAAGTAATCGGCGTCGTACAGCTTTTCGGTGACGATGACGTGCATCCACGCGAGCAGCAGCGCGATGTCGGTTCCCGGCTTGATCGGCAGCCAATACTTGGCCTTGCCCGCTGCCACCGAGAAGCGCGGGTCGACGACGACCAACTGGGCGCCGCGGTCCAGGGCTTCGGCAAAGTCCTGTACCTGCGTGTTGTGCATGTTCTCGCCCAAGTGGCTGCCGATCAGGGTGATGCAGCGGGCGTTGGCGATGTCGACGGGCTCGGGCGACCCGAGGATGGTGCCGAAGGTCAGGTTGTAGCCGACCTCGCGCGGGCCGCGGCACTGCGCGTACGACGGCGCCGTGATGTGGTGCGAGCCAAACGCCTTCAACAGGTGGCTGAACCACGAACCGCCATAGCCGTGCGAGAACAGGGCAACCGCCTCGGGTCCGTACTTGGCCCTGACCTGCTCCATGCCCTGCGCGATGCGGCCGAGCGCGTCGTCCCACGAGACGGGCGCGAACATGTCCTCGCCGCGCTTCTTCATGCGGACCAGCGGCTGCCTGAGCCGATCGGGGTCGTTCAGTGCGCCGGTGCCGCCAACGCCGCGCGGGCACAGGCGGCCGCGGGACAGCGGGTGCGCGGGGTTGCCCTCGAGCTTGGTGACCTCGTCGCCGCGCACGTGGGCCAGCACGCCGCACTTCCAGAAACACAGCTCGCAGAACGTGGGCACGATGCGGTCGCCCTGCGTGTGCGGGTTGGGAACCTGCGGCGCCGCGTAACCCCACCAGTCGGTGGTCAGGCCGGAGGCGGCCGCGACACCCGTGCCGGCGGCGCCGATCTGGAGGAAGCGTCTGCGTGTCACGGACATGGCGTTGCACCTCGTACGGTCGGAGACGTCGTCGGGGGGCTCAGCGAATCGAGCACCCGTCCAAGCAAGAAACAAGCGACTGCAGCTGGGGCTCGGCCAGCTCATAGAACGCAAAACCATCGCGTCGCACCGCCCGAACCAAGCGGCGCATGCGAAGAATTCTCAAGTGTTGCGAGACAAGCGCCTGCTCGACGCCAAGCCGGTCGGCCATGGCGTTGACGTGCAGCGGGCCACTGCAAAGCAGCGCGACGATGCGGATGCGCAGCGGATGGGCGACGGCCTTCAACAGGTCGGCCAAGTGCTCAGCCCGAGGCGGATCGGCCGCGACCGATGCGGGGGACGCTTGAGAAGTGGTGTTCGTGCTGGACACGACGACTCCGGAATTGGGCTGGGGCGAAGGGGCGGAAGCGTGGGGCAGCGGGGGGAGAATCGCGACCTGCGCATATGGCAAGTCCGCTATATCCACCCACCGGGAAGCGGGTCAAGCGCGGACATGCCGAACCTGGTCCGTTTGGCACATCCAACCACGCTCGAGCACCGTGCTGAGTGGGGAAAAGTCCGCGAAGTGCTTGGAATTGATGAAATTGTCAATGGACTTTTGAGTCCAGTGAAACGCAAGCGTCGGCCATGATCGTCCCGCAGCCCCACGGAGGCGGGGCGGCCGAGTGGCGTAGAGATTTGCTTGTTATTTCATAATGTTGTGTGAAAAGATGCGCGGCGATGCGGGAAAGAGGGGCCGCTCAAACGCCATGTGCGGCGTGTGCGGCAGCCTTGCGCGCCAAGTGGGCCTTGCGCTTCTTCTCGAGCATCGGAGCGAAGCTGAGCACCAGGATCGCGCACATGATCGACGCTGCGCCGCCCAGCTCGAAGGCGTCCATGGACTTGCCGAAGAAGTACGCGATCAAGCCGGCCGCGATAACGCCCGCAAGCACGCTGGAAGCACGATTGACGGGCACGGCGAAGGTGTTCTCGCTTTTGTCGAGCAGTACCAAGCCGCCAAAGATGCCGGTTCCTTGCGAGCATAGACCGATGGCCATCAGCAGCAGCAGGGTGGGCATCGTCGCGGCGGAAAGATCGAGAAACTGCCCCAACATCGAGAAGCCGTGCTGCAGCTGTCCGCCAAACTCGCCAGGCATGAACGACAGACCCGCAATCGTCAGCAGAATCATGGGCGTGGCGACCAGCTGCTCTTCCACGAAGTAGCGGACCTGGGCGCCTTCCTCGTCGGACTTGCCAAAGCGCGTCATCAGGCGCAGGCGGACGAAGTAGGCCGCGATGTACGCGGTGAAGTTGATGGCGGCGATCAGGGGCAGCGAGATCCGCGCGTCCTTCAAGAACGGGATGATCACGGCCAGCACGCTGAAGCCAAAGCCAACCCACGAGAACCACCGGACCTTGCGGCGGCCCAGCAGGTCGACCACCGGAGCGACCATCAGCACGCCGCCTCGCATCAGCAGCTGCGCGAAGACAATCGACATGTCGAAGGTGTAGGCCAGCGTTGTGGTGGCGATGATGGCTGCGGTTCCGATGCCCGACAACAACGTGGCGAGCGACGGCCGCGGCAACATGAACGGCCCCAGCTTGAACCGGTGGGCGTGCTTCCACAGACCGGTCGCCCACAAGAACACCATCATGCCCAGCGTCGAGGTGGCGATGGTGATCGGCAGCATCGAAGTGCCCGACATCTTGGGGATCGTCGGGGCCAGCAGGCCGCTGGACAGCGCCTTGGTCATCGCCGCGTAGGGCACGTAGGCGGCGAAGTACCCGAACGCAAACGTCCAGATCGACCAAATTCCGGACTTCTTTTCTGCCGAATCCGTCATGGCGTGGGCCTCATGCGGCGTATGACGTCGCAGGCGCCGGGGGGAGGGCGCAACGGTCGATTCTGACCACACTCTTCATGGAGCGTCAAAACAATGGTCGTTGCCGTTGCAGCACGCGATTTGCCGCAGTTTGCTCGGTCCCCTTGCCGACGACAGGTCAACGGCCGGGTCTAGGGGCCCGACCAGCGTCCGTGTATCGTCCGGCCTGAGGGCTGGGCGGGGTCGCAGCGCCCCCGGTTCGACCGAAGTTGCACACGTGCCATTTGCGCCCGACGACGACGTGCGGTACCCGTCAAGCAGCGTCATCGACGTCACAGGTGCCATCATGCCTCAGCAACAACAGAAACCGCAGGCCCCCCAACAGCAACAGCCCGCCGCCCCGCAAGGCGGTGGTCAGGGCAGTCAGGGGCGTGCAGCGCGTCCGAGTCCTGCGGCGACGCAGCGCGGCTACGGCCCCAGCACGGCGGACACCAAGCCAAAGGCCAAGGGCGAACAGGCGGCTCCGGGTCCCGTGATCAAGCACAAGGTCAAGCCCGGCGATACGTTATGGGCCTTGGCCGAGCAGTACCTGGGCAGCGGCTTGCAATGGAAGACGATCCTTGCCGCCAACGCCGACAAGATTCCGTCCAAGGACCGCCTGCGCGTCGGCTCCACGATCGACATCCCCACCGGGGACACCGCGTCCCAAGGCGATGAGCGTTCGGCGAAGGACCTGCCAGCTGCCAGCCCCGGCCCCACGCCCAGCCAACGCGAGCCAGCACCCGGTGCCGACGGCGGCAAGCCCAAGAAGAGCAAGGACTTGACGCCTGAAGCCCTGAATGCGGCCAGACGCTTCTACGACGCGAACCCCGGGATGTACTTGCCGCACGTGATTCGGCGCCTGCAGGCCGCCGTGGGTCAGAGGCCTGACGGCGTCATGGGCTTGCAGACGGTTCAGGCCGTGGCAGCGTGGCAAGCAGACCGTGGCATGGCGGCCGATGGCATCGCGGGCAGGGCGACGTGTGCGGCAATGTTCGGGCGCGACGTGCGCTTCGACCCCAAGCCGAAGATCGAGCCCCCTCGCGGCGGCGAGGTTCTGTCGCCGGCCGCAGTGCTGAACGCGGTCGACTGGTATCGGCGCCACCGCAGTCAGTATCCGGCGCCGGTGTTCTCGCGCATCGAGGGCAAGCTCGGTCGCCCCGCCGACGGTTTGCCGGATTCTGACACCGTCTCGTCGATTGCCGCATGGCAGCGTCAGCACGCGCTTGCTTCGGACGGCATTGCGGGCGTTGACACGATGACCAGGATGTTCGGTGGCGACATTCGCGCGGGTGTCCAAGCGCCCAGACCTGGCCAACCATTGGCGGAAGCGGGTCCCGCCGCAGGCGGCGCCTCCGGTCTCGACCTGCCCAATGGACTTGCGCAGATCCGCAGGGTGTTCGGCGACGCCGGCACCAACATCGTCGGCGCAGCGATGCGCGCGGGACCAGGCGGAGAGATGGTGACGGTGCAGTGCCACAAGAAGATCGCGGACAAACTCACCCAAGTCTTCGAGGACATTCACAGGGACGGAGCCAGCGCCCACATCAAGAGCTACGGTGGCTGCTACGTCTACCGCAAGAAACGCCGCAGCGGCACCGAATGGTCAACCCACGCCTGGGGTATCGCGGTTGACGTCAATGCCGAGTGGAACCCCATGGCCGCCACAAGGGACATGACCGTGACCGACGGCCAGAGGGTGCTCGTGCCCTATTTCGAACGACGTGGTTTTTACTGGGGCGGTCACTTCGGCGACCCGATGCACTTCCAGTACTGCACCGGCTACTAGTTCCTCGTCACAGTGGATCTGCCCGATTGCCGGTGCTTGGCCAGGAGAGAGGCCCAGGGGCTGAACCCCCCGGCTATGATTGCGCCGACCGCCTCCGCGGGCGGCTCGGGCCCGGGGCGTCCACGGAGGTGGACGCCGCAAAGATAGCCCGCCAGTTCAGTGGCCGGGCCGCCACGATTCCCTTGCCGTCACGGGAAGCACCGGCAGACCCACGCCCACCCTGGCCAACCGATCGAAACCTGTGTGTTCGGGTACCTACGCGGCGGACCGGCTGGCAGCGTCAGCCGATTCATCGTAGAGCGCGTCGATCTCGGCGGCATACTTCTCGCGGATCACCTTGCGTTTGATCTTCATCGTGGGCGTCAACTCGCCGCCCTCGATGGTGAATTCGCCGGCGATGATGGCCCAGCGCTTGATCGTCTGCACCTTGGCCAGCCGCTGGTTCATCTCGTCGATCTGCCGCTGCAAGTACAGGCGGAACACGGGACAGGTCGAGGCACTCTGCAGGTCACGTGCGGGGCTGCCAGCCTCTGCCGCAGTCGCGGCGACCCGGTCGGCGTCCAGCGTCAGCAGAGCCGCCAAGTACTTCTTCGCGTCGCCGACCACAACGGCCTGGCTGATGACGGGGATGGCCTTGAGCAGGCCCTCCAGAATCTGCGGCGCCACGTTCTCGCCGCCCGCGGTGATCAGCAGATCCTTCTTGCGGTCGGTGATCTTCAAGAAGCCGTAGGAGTCGATGGTGCCGATGTCGCCGGAGTGCAGCCAGCCTTCGCCGTCCATGGATTCGGCGGTCGCGTCGGGATTCTTGAAGTAGCCTTTGAAGACGTGACGGCCGCGCATGCAGATCTCGCCGTCGTCAGCGATCTTCATCTCGGTACCCGGCAGTGCCCAGCCCGCCTTGCCCGTCGCGTACTTGGCCGGGGTCGAGATGGTCGCGGGACCCGTGCACTCGCTCATGCCAAAAACTTCGTAGACGGGCAGGCCGAGCGCCAGAAAGAACTCAAGCGTCGACTTGGAGATCGGCGCGGCCGACGTGATCTGCGCCCGGCAACGGTCCAGACCCAGCTTTTCGCGCACGGTGGAGAATACGAGCTTGTTCGCCAGACCATACAGCAGCGGACGGCCCTCGCCCCGCTGGTCCGCATAGCCGCCCTTGAGGCCCTGGGTGCGAGCCCAAGCGACGATCTTCTTCTTCAGGGGAGGGTTGTTGGCCCCCGCCGACAGCATCTTCTCCTGAATCTTCTCCCAGACCCGGGGCACACCCAGGAACCAGTGCGGGCGTACTTCCTGAAGATTGGCGCCCAGCTTGTCCATGCTCTCGGCAAACCAGCTGCAACCCGCGATGGCCATCGGCCCATGCAGCGTCACGACCTGCTCGGCAATGTGTGACAAGGGCAGGTAGCTGACCGTGTACTCCCCGCGCCGGATGTCCATGGTTTGCAAGGCAGAGCGCGTGGTGAACACGATGTTGTCGTGCGAGATCATCACGCCCTTGGGGTTGCCCGTCGTCCCCGAGGTGTAGATCAGCGTGCACACGTCGTCGGGCGCCTGTGCGGCGATGCGGGCGTCAAGCTCGCCCTCCGAGACCTCGGCCCCCAGATCGAGCATCTGCTGCCAGCTATACACGCCCGGCATCGTCGGCTGGCCATGCATCTGTACGATGGCCTTGAGCGCAGGCAGCCGATCGCGCACGGCCAAAAACTTCGCAAGCTGTGCCTCGTCCTCGACCACCGCCAGCGCAGCCTCAGCGTGCTCGGCGATGTACTCGCACTGCTCGGACGAGCTGGTCGAGTAAATGCCCGCGGGAAAGCCACCCGCAAGGATCGCGCCCACATCAGACAGGAACCATTCCGGGCAGTTGTAGCCGATGATGGCGACGCCGCGGCCGCGCTCCAGCCCCAGTCGAATGAAGCCTCGGGCCACCAAACGCGCCTGCTGCCGATACTCCGACCAGGTCGTGGTCTGCCACTCTCCGCCGCGCTTGACCTTCATTGCCGGCAGGTCGCCTGCGTCGCGCGCCGTCTGGTCCAGCACGTCGCTTACCTTGATCTTTTCAGTCGTCATCATCGGCTTGCCTCGCACGCAACGGACGTGCCGGGTCGGTCTTGCCACCGGCACGTTCGCTGCGGTCTTTCGGTTCTGGTCGCGTTCCACGGCCCACAATGGTGGGCGCGCCCCCCGGCGCAAGTCACTGCGGATAACATGCCATGGCGCAAGGTGCAACGACTGTCGGCGCAGGGCCTTTGCGTGACTCGACATCACCCACCGATCTGGCCTGACCCGTTGCGCCGCGCGGGCCACGACAGCCAGCCAATCGGTGACACGGAACCGGATGGCGCGCATAACCATTCGAAGATAGGCAAGAATGCGGATTCTCTGGACCCGGTGCGTGGGATTCTGGTACCCGGTGGCTGCGAACGGCAGTCGGGCTTCGGCTCACCTAGCCACTGAAGGACGCCATCCATGGGCAGAATCACCGTCACCATCGATGACCACATGCTGCGGCGGATCCGTGCCCGCGCGCTTGTCCAAGGGACGTCGCCGACCTCGTTGGTGCGCGAGTACCTTGAGGCATTTGCCGCTTCAGACCCGGTGCACGCGATGGCGCTGCAGACCATGCTGTCGCTCTCGCGGCCTGCTCCTGGCCGCCATGCCGCACGGTCGGCCGAACTGAACGCAGACCAGCCGATGCCCCTGCGCCTCATCTCCTGACCCCCCCTCTCCACCCGTTGCGTGGCCGTCGCGATCTGTCGATTCCGTCGCCGCCAACGCGACGCCGCTGGCTGCGGCGCGGGATGAGCGGCGGCGTCCGCGCAAATTCGCAAGCGGTTCCCGGCTTGCCCGCGCCCGGAGGCGGCGGTAGGCTGCACCGGGTGGAGGCTCTGCCGTCCACGATTGCGCACTTGCCCCGGAGGCACGCCGTGTTTCTTCTTCCCACCGCTTCCGTCCACGCCCGAGTCTTGTGTAGCGCCCTGTTGGCAAGCGCGTTTGCCGTCGCGGCCTGCAGCAGCAACTCCACCAGCGGAGTGCCTTTCGTCGACCCGTACGAGCTGCCGGACGCCAAGGTTCCCGACACGGCGGTGACGGACGCCACCGACCTGGAAGAGGTTGTCGATGCTGAAGATGTCGTCAGCGATGTGCCTGTCCAGGACACTACCGTAGAGGACTTTGTGCCCTACGAGACATCGGCATGCAGCTGCGAGGGCATCGGCTGCGGCATCCCACCCGGCTGCACCAAGAGCTGCGGTGGCTGTGGCGACGGCCAGGTCTGCGTGAAGAACAAGTGCGAGGATGACCCGGGCTGCGCCTGCGGTTCGGCGTCGTGTGGCATCAAGTCCGGGTGCTCGAAGGACTGTGGTCTTTGCGAGGGCAATGATCTGTGCGAGGACAACATCTGCACCAAGAACTGCACCTGTGCCGGCCTCGAGTGCGGCAGCCCGTCGGGTTGCGCCAACAAGTGCGGCGACTGCGAGCTGGGCAAGCTGTGCGACTCGAGCAACGTCTGCGTCGCCGACCCGAAGTGCGCGTGCAAGCCCGGCACCTGTGGCTTGGTCCCCGGTTGCGCCAAGGCGTGCGGCGGCTGCACCGACCCCGAGAGTTGCATCAACAACCAGTGTGTTGCGCTTGCCAAGTGCGATTGCACGGGTGTCGGCTGCGGCTTCCCCGATCCGGTCTGCACCAAGTCTTGCGGGACGTGCGGCATGGGACAGGTCTGTCAGGAGGGCAAGTGCCTGGCCGAGAAGCCGACCAAGCGCAAGTACGGCGAGGCGTGCGGCGCCAACGACGACTGCCAGCCCCCGCCCCCGGGAGGCTCACAGTTCGCGCAGAACGCCTACCTGACCTGCCTGCACAACCAGTGCGAGTCGAACCTGTGCCTGTCCGCGTTCGGCACTCCGGGCGCGGTGGGCGGCGGCGTCTGCACCAAGGCTTGCGTCACCGCCCAGGACCTGTTCAACAACGCGACGGGCGGCGGCGGTGCCGATGGCATCGAGGACGCGGGCGCTGTGTCGCAGTGCGCAGGTGCGGCGGACGGGACCAGCGGCAAGACATTCCGATGCGCGGAGCAGGCCTCGCCGTATCAGGTCTCGCAGGGCCAGACCGAGCAGTTCTGCCTCGCCGGCTCCGGGTTCAAGCCCTGCAGCCGCACCGGCGACTGCGTCAACGGCGAGATCTGCCGCATCTATTTGGTGGGGGGCGACCTGTACGGCCGCTGCGGGCCGCGCATTCACAACCCGAACGGTTCCAAGGGCAATCAGGGGGGCCTCGCGTGCAACGAGAACCCGGTCAACGGTCCCATGGCGCTGTGCGAGAACGGGTTCTGCACCCCGGCGGGCTGCGCCGAACTGTGCGTCAATAACGCGGACTGCATGGCTCCCGTCGGCATCTGCAAGGCCGGCAAGTGCGGCGCTTCGAACACCGCGTGCCAGGCGGACGGCGACTGCCCGGCTTGGAAGTGCACGGCCAACGTCAACGTGCTGGCGACCAGCGCCACGATGTTCTCGGTGTGCCAGCCGTAGGTCGGCTTGGTGGGCGGGATCGTTGCTGGTGTGGCGGGTACTCTCGCACGCAGGCTGCGATTCCCCACGACCTGTTTCAGCTACTGAACGAGCGTCCGGGCCAGTGCGTCCAGAACGCCCTGCACGCAGGCCTTGGGTTCCAGAGACGAGGCGGCTGCCAGCGCATCCTTGACCGGCTGCGTGCGCCCCTGGCCTACCGGTAGGCCTTCGTCCAGCAGGTTGATGTGCTTGGACGGCTCGGCGTCCCGCGTGCAAAGGGTCGACACTACCTGCGCGAGGCAACGCCGGCCTTGGGGTTGGCCGACGAAGAAGCGGGCGATCCCAGGGGCCGCGAGCAACTCAGAGTGCTTGGTAATGGCGGAGCAGTCTCCATCCGTTCCGCGTGCGACCTCGCCGTTCAGCCAACGGGCCAGGAACAGGTCGCGGGTACCACGGTCGGCAAAGACCCAGGCGCGAACGCCTTCAGCCCTGGAGAACAGCGCAGACTGGAAGGTCTTTTCGCAAATTTGCCGACGCCGCTGCTCGTCGTTGCCGCCCACGCCCGCATCGACCGACCGCTCGCCCCACTTCGCGTCGATGGCCTTCATGCAGCCTTCCAGGTCGAACACCAACTCTACCTGACCGACCTGCAGGGTCTGCACCCGCACCAAGCGGTCGACCATGTCCAAGGCCTCGTCCAAGGTCCAGGACAGCTGCTCGAACTCCTTGCGCAGGCGCGATCCCAACAAGTATTCGTACACGGTCGCCCGGCTGGACGTGACGTTGCCCTGGCCAGAGGCGGCGCGTCCCTCGAACTCCGCCATCGTCTGGATGTCGCGGTAGGTGGCCAGATAGGGATACGTGCACTGCAGGCCAAAGCTGCCGGCCTCGTCGAGTCCGAAATGCTTCAGGAAAGCCTTGAAGTTGCGCCGGGTCTCGTCTTCCTGGTGCGCTCGGGCGATGAAGACGTCGGTGACCTTGCACTCGAGCGGCGGGATCTCCAGACGCGCTTCCGACGGAAAGCCGTAGTCGTCGTCCAGCACGGGCGGGCGCGCGAGCAGCACGACCGACGCGTCGGGGTAGCGCGCCATCAGGTCGCTGACTTGGCCCATCACGACCGGACGGTCCAGCAATGGGACCTCTTCCAGCGAGTCCAACAGGACCAGGAAGTGTTGCCGAGCCAAGCGGTCCTCCAGCTCGGCTACCGCCTGGGCGCGACCCAGGATTCCCAGCTCTCGCGCGATCGTGTCGACGATGGCGTTGCGGCCCTCAGGTGCGTTGCTGCCAGCGACGTCTTTCAGGTCGACGGCAAACACCGGAAGCGTCGAGCAGCTTTGGGCGTGAACGGCCTGCGCGAGGCGAGACTTGCCCAAACCGCCGCGCGCCAACACGAGGACACGCCGGACTTCGCCGGCCTCCAAGGCCGCCACCAGACGCGACTCAGGCAGGAAGGGGCCAGTGCGGCTGACCTCTGGCCATGCGTGCACGAACAGCGATGCGGGGTTGTAGCCGCCGCTCGACAGGTCGGACTGGTGCATCGCCATGGCGCGCGTGCACTGGTAGGCGTAGGGGGTCGTTTGCTCGTCGTTCAACCACTCCGTGAGCGGCAACTGGGGTCCGCCGCAGGCGACGGTCAGCAGTGCGACAGAGCACGCGGCGGCGGCCACCAGAGGCCAACGGCGATGTGAGGGTTCACGCATGAGTCGGCTCCCGCGCCAAGGCCGTGCCTTGGTGGGCCAACCTTGTAGCGCAGGACACCCCAGCCTGACAATTTCCTGTTCAGCGGTCGAACAGTTGCCTCGCCCAACGCAACCTGTCGTTTGACCCACACGAGCC
Source organism: uncultured Enterobacteriaceae bacterium (assembly GCA_964447285.1). GTDB lineage: Bacteria > Myxococcota_A > UBA9042 > UBA9042 > UBA9042 > CAJBNH01. The sequence continues at coordinate 17,948 of CAYURO010000024.1, forward strand.
CCGCCGATACGCTGCCTCCGCCGTTTGACACTTCACCAGCGCGGAGGCGCGATGTCTGAGCAAATTCCCTTCGGGGCCATTGAGTTTGCCGCGAATCCCGAGCCCCGTTGCCCGTGCGTACTTGCACTGGACACCTCGTCTTCCATGGTCGGCGCTCGCCTCGACGAGCTTCAACGTGGCATCGCCCAGTTCAAGAACGAGCTGATGGGTGACCCGCTGGCCCGCAAACGCGTGGAGATCGCTGTGCTGACTTTTGGCGGCGGCGTTCGCTTGGCCAGCGACTTTGCGACGGTGGATGCCTTCGATCCGCCTGCGCTGCACGCTGACGGCCTGACGCCGTTGGGGGCGGCGGTGCTGGGCGCCTTGGACTTGGTCAAGAACCGCAAGAATATCTATCGGTCGAATGGCATTGCGTACTACCGACCTTGGGTGTTCCTGTTGACGGACGGCGAGCCCAGCGACCCTTGGCAGGCGGCGGCTCGGGCCGTACGGGAAGCTGAGGCGCAACGGGCGCTTGCGTTCTTCGCCGTCGGTGTCGGCGAGGCGAACATGGACGTGCTGGGGGAGGTGTCGGTGCGCGCGCCGCTGAAGCTCAAGGGCATGATGTTCAGCGAGATGTTCCAGTGGCTGTCGACCTCGCTGAAGTCGGTCTCGCACTCGGGCCTGACGGACGAACTGCCGTTGAGCAATCCGGCCGTCCCCGAGGGTTGGGCCAAGCTCTGATGCCGATTGTCTGTAGGGTTTCCGCGATGCCCATGCACCCGCAGCCCGTTCCCCTTCCCTCTACCGGCTGGCGCTGGCTTGCGGAGTCGGTGGTGGGCGCGGCTCACGGCGACACAATTCCTTGTCAGGACGAGTGCTTGGCGCGGACGGTGCAGGTCGGCCGCAGTCAGGTGTGGTTGGCGGCGTGCGCGGATGGTGCGGGTTCGGCGCTGGCGTCGGACGTCGGGGCTCGCGTGGCCTGTCGGGTGGTGCTGGACTCGGTCGAGCGACTTTTGCGTGAGCGGACGGCCATGTCTCCACCGCGGCGCCTGCCGCAACGCGCATTGAAATTAGCCTTTCGCGAGGCACGGTTGGCCTTGGTCACCGCCGCGGCGGAGCTGGAGTTGGACCCGCGGGAGCTGGCGACAACGCTGCTGGTGGCGGTGGCGGGACCGACGTGGTCGGTGTTTGCGCAGGTCGGCGATGGCGTGATCGTCGTCGACTCGGCTGTGGGCTATCGCCATGTGTTCTGGCCCGACCGCGGCGAGTATGTGAACACGACGTCGTTCCTGACCGATGAGACAGCGCGGCTGCAGGTGGCGCACGGACCTCGTGTCGAAGCCTTGGCGTTGCTGACCGACGGGTTGCAGGACTTGGCGTTGGATCTGCAGGCCCGCGCACCGCACGCCCCGTTCTTCCACGGGGTGTTGGCTGAGGTCAGGCGCGAGGCCCGGCCGCTGCCCGAGCTGGCCGAGCATCTGCGCAAGTTCCTGGGTTCGGCGGCCGTGCGTGCCCGCACCGACGATGACGTCAGCCTGGTGCTGGCGGTTCGGACCACGACGGGGCAACATCGCCCAGCGAGGTGAGGATGCGGCTGCTGGATGCCCAAGGACGACCGGTCGAGCTCGGTGCCGAAGTCGGCCGAGGCGGGGAGGGCGTGGTCTGCTCCGTGGCCGGTGATGCTGGGCTGGTGGCCAAGATCTACGCGACGCCGCCGCCCCCTGACCGCGTGTCCAAGCTGGGTGCGATGGCCGACGCGTATGCCGCCACGCCGTCGCTGGGAGATTGGTGTGCATGGCCGCGGTCCCTGCTGAAGGACGAGAACGGCACATGTCGCGGCTTTCTGATGGCACGGGTCGAGGGGTTTCGCCCCATCCACGACCTGTACGACCCCGAACAGCGCAAGGCCTCGTTTCCCCAAGCGACGTGGGACTTCTTGGCGCGGACGGCCGCCAACTGCGCGCGCATGTTCGTGTCCTTGCACCGCTATGACGTGATCGTCGGCGACGTGAATGAACGCAACCTGTTGGTCGGCGCCGACGCGACCGTGCGGCTGGTCGACTGCGATTCTTTCCAGCTGTCGCGCGGTGGCGAGCTGTTCCGCACCGGCGTGGGCGTGGTCGACTACACACCGCCCGAGCTTCAGGGTGCCGACTTCCGCGCGATCACCCACACGCGCAACCACGATCGCTTCGGCATGGCCGTGATCGTGTTCAAGCTGCTGTTCATGGGACGGCATCCGTTCTCGGGGGGCGCGACCGGCGACCTGGCGCTGGCGATCAAACGCCACCAGTACGATTACGCTTCGCTGTCGGCGCGTTTGCGGCACTTGGTGCCCCTGACGGCCGTCACGTCTGAGGTGCGCGCGCTGTTCGATGCGGCCTTTCGACCCGAGTCGACGGCGTTCGAGGCGCGTCCGTCGGCCGACGAGTGGCTGCGCAATCTGGACGCCTTCGAGAAGCGGCTGCTGACCTGCCCGCAGGACCCGCTACATCGGCGAATGGAGGTCGACGCGCCGTGCCCTTGGTGCGAGATCGAAGCCAATTTGCAGTACGCGTACTTTGCGTTGCCGCACGACGAGCCGCGCGGTCCCGACTGGCAGCCGCGCCTCGAACGCTTGGCCGAGCTGCGGGAGTCGTTGGACGCTCTTCGCTCGCCGCTGGACCCGACCGACTACGCGCAACCGCCCTCCGTGGCGGCCGCACTTGCTGCGGTCGGTCGCCTGGCGGAGCTTGAGCCGCCTCCGGACGCCGCGTCGTGGTATGTGCGGGCGGCGGGAGGCGGTCTGGCGATCGCGGGTGGTTTCACCGCGTTGGGTGCGCCAGCGGTGGGTCTGGGCCTGCTGGCGGGCGGGGTCGGGCTGTGGCTGGCGGGGACAGCGCTGCGGTCGCGGCGGCAGGTGCCGTGGGGGGCGCGGCTGGCCCAAGTTCGCAAGCGTGCAGGTTCGTTGGGAGAACTTCAGGCTGAGTGGTTGGGTCAGGCCTACCGCTGTCGTGAGGTCGACCGCCGCCTGCGAGGCGAATTCGAGCACTTGGCGACCCAGTTTCGCGATTTGAGCGCGCTGCGGTCCGTGGAAATCGAGCGGCTGGGGCGCGACACGATCCACCAGGATCTCAGAGGCTTTCTGCACCAGTTCACGGTCGAGGCGGGTTCCATTCCCGGATTGTCAGCGCCCAAACGCCAAGCGCTGCTGATCCGCGGCATCGTGACCGCCGCAGACGTCGAGCGGCCGCGGCTGGCGGGGATCCCGGGGCTGACGCCGGCCGCCGTCGACGCGGTCGTGGCGTGGCGACAGTCGCTTGAGGCTCAGGCAGGCGCGGCCCGCAAGCAGCCCGTCACGCAGTCGCACTTTGCTGCGGTCGATGCCAACTACTTGCACCTGCAACAGAATCTTGAAGACGCCATGGGTCGGGTGCTGGGCGAGCTGCGCAGTGCCACGGCGACCGCGGATCAAGTGCTGGACGACTTGTATGGGCGAACGGAGACGCTGGCGGTGCAACTGCGTCCGTTGGCCGACGACCTGTGGGCGGCAAGCCAAGGCCTCCCGGAGAAGAACCGATGAGTTTGCAAGAGCAATTCGACGCTGCCCAGAAGCGGGCGCTGGCCCTGAAGAGCCGACCCTCCAACGACGACCTGCTGCAGCTGTACGCGCTGTACAAGCAAGCGACCGTGGGTAACGCGCAGGGAAAACGCCCGGGGATGATGGACTTCAAGGGGCGCGCGAAGTTCGACGCCTGGCAGGCGCTGGACGGCACGGCCGGTACCGACGCGATGCAGCGGTATGTCGCGCTGGTAGGGCGCCTGGCAGGATAATGCCTTGATGAAACGCAGAGTTGGCTACGACGGGCCGAAGCTCTCGCGCGTCAGGTTGCGCACCGTTTCAGCACCGCCCGTCACGAACAGATCGTCCTCGATGCGCACGCCGCCCAGATCGGCCAGCGCATGGACCAGCCGCCAGTCGATCGCGGCGCTGTAGGGGCCGGCCTGCAGATCGTCCAGCAGCGACGGGATGAAGTAGATGCCGGGCTCGATGGTAAAGACCTGACCCGCCTCGATGATCGACGTGTTGCGCAGGAACGGGTTGTCGAGCTTGGGCTTGACCAGCGCGCACCCGACGTCGTGGCACTGCAGCCCCAGCGAGTGACCCAGACCGTGCGGGAAGAAGGCGCGGCTGATCCGCCCCGCGGCCTGCGGACCCAGCTCGTGCAACAAGATGCCGACTTCGCGCAGGATCCCGGCGACCTGACGGTGGGCTTGTTCGTGTAATTCCTCATACGGCAGGCCAACTTGCACCGAAGCGCAGAGGCGCTGCTGCATGCGTTCCGTTTCGTCGACCAGTGCGCGGAACGCATCGGCGGTTGCGCCGGAACCTTTGACCCACGTGCGCGTGATGTCGGCCGCGTAGCCTTGGAAGGTCGCTCCCGCATCCAGCAGCAGCGACTCGGCCGACCGCGACGGAGCCGACCGCTGGTAGCCGACGTGGTGCAGCACGGCAGCGTTTCGGCCTTGCGCGACGATGTTCTTGTACGGCGTCTCGGGGTCGTCCTGCCCAGTGGCGGCAAGAAACAGCAGGTGGAGGTCCAACTCCGTCCGATCCCCTTGCAGAAAGGCCTGTTGTAGGGCGTCGTGACCACGGACGGCGCGGCGGTTGGCCTCGGCCAGACACTCGACCTCGTAGGCGGACTTGTGCACGCGCAACCGGTCGAGCCGTCCTGCCAGCTTCGGCGGATTCACGGCGTCGTCAGCGATGCCCCACGCGCGGGCGCGCGCGCGGTCCTCACCCACGAACGCCACCCGGCCCTGCGGCAGGTGCTGGGCAACGGCGTCCGGATTCGTCAGGTCGACGATGTCCCAGGGCCCCTGCCAGTGGTCGCTGTCGTGGGCGGCCGGCTGTTCCCAGTAACTGCGCGAGATCATGCGAAATAGTTTGCACGTCCGCCCCGGCTGTACCAGCACCGCACAGTCGGGCCAAGGCAGCGGCACCCAGTGCTGGAAGTGGGGCACGGGGCGCAGCGGCCAGTACTGGTCGTCGAATTCCGAGCGCTTCAGCGGGGTTCCAGAGTGCACGACCACGGCGTCGTAGCCGCACTCGTGCAGGGCCGCGGCGTATCGGCGATCCAAGTCGCGCACGTGTTCGGCGTAAAGGCGGGCCAGCAAATCGCGTTCCATGTACCCTCGCGCAGACGGAGGCCAAGTGAAGTCGAGGCCCGGCCAAGTTGCCCCGAACCCTTCCGCCGCGCAAGGGCTCCCAACATCCACAGCGGGCGGCAGCGCCCACCAGACGCGGCCAGCCGGTCGACAAGAGGCGCAACATGGGATGGTTGGGCAAGATCTTCGGGACGACGCCACGCGTGCTTCCCGTCAGCGTGAACGACGACAACTTCGACGAGGTGGTGGTCAAAAGCGACCTGCCGGTGGTGCTGGACTTCTGGAGCGACACTTGCGCGCCGTGCCGCCAGCTTGAGCCCGTCATCATGAATCTGGCCGACGAATACCAAGGGCAGGTGAAGGTCTGTGAGGCGAACATCGCGCATAGCCTGAAGATCGCTCGCAGGTTCGGGGTGATGGCCACGCCGACGGTGCTGTACCTGCGCAACGGCGTGGTTGTCAGCAGGGTGTCGGGCTTTCGCGGCAGCCTGTACCACAAGGAAGTGATCGACCAAGATCTGCTGACTCCGGTGGTCGACAAGAAGGCCAGGAAGTCCGCCTAGCCACACGCCTTGGGTACACGGGCGGCCATGAGACGCTGTGCCCCCCTCTTGCCCCAACCTTGCATCCATGCTTGGCTTCATAGCCTGCGGCCCCTCTTTCTCGGGGCCTTCGCCTGGAGCCCATGCGTCGCATCAGCCCGGATACCAAGCCCCTCGTCGTCGTGCTCGTGGGCCTGCCCGCGCGCGGCAAGACTTACATCGGCCGCAAGATCGCGCGCTATCTCTCGTGGTTGGGCTATTCAACCCGGGTGTTCAACATCGGCGAATACCGTCGGGAGCGGCTGGGTACCCACCTGCGCCAGGATTGGTTCGATGCGACGCACGCGGAGGGCAGTGCGGCCCGCTCCGAGATGGCCCAAGCGGCGCTGGCGGACCTGCTCGCGTTCCTGAAAGGGGGCGGCGACGTGGGCATCTACGACGCGACCAATGCCACCCACGCACGGCGGGACGAGGTCGCCGAGCGCTGCACGTCCAAGGGCTATCAGGTCGTGTTCGTCGAGTCGATCTGCGAGGATCCGACGCTGATCGAGGCCAACATCCGCGAGACCAAGCTGCGTTCGCCGGACTACGCGGGCGTCGACCCGGAAGAGGCCGTGCGGGACTTCCGCGCCCGCATCGACCACTACGCGCGCGTCTACGAGCCCATCCAGGACGACCCGCTGAGCTACATCAAGCTGATCGACTTCGGTCGGCTGATGGTCGTGCATCGCATTCAGGGACACGTGCCAGGCAAGATCGTGTCGTTCCTGATGAACCTGCATCTGGTGCGACGTCCGGTTTGGCTGACCCGCCATGGGGAGAGCGAGTTCAACCGCGAGGGGCGCATTGGTGGCGACCCGGACCTGACCGCGGATGGGGACAAGTACGCACGCGCGTTGGCCTATTTCGTGCGCGAGAAGTCGATCTCGCCCCCGGTGATCTGGTGCAGCACCCTGCGCAGGGCGGTCCAGACGACGCGTCACATGCCGCTGCGAGCCTTGCAGTGGCGCGCTTTGGACGAGATCGACGCGGGCACATGCGACGGCATGACCTATGACGACATCGAGGCGCAGCTGCCCAAGGAATACGCCGACCGCGCTGCTGACAAGCTGAACTACCGTTACCCGCGCGGCGAGTCGTACGCAGACGTGATCCAGCGGCTCGAGCCCGTCATCATCGAGACGGAGCGCCAGACCTCGCCCGTGCTGATCGTGGCGCATCAGGCCGTGCTGCGGGCGCTGTATGCGTACTTCACCGACCAGAAGCCCGAAGAGTGCCTGACGATGGAGGTTCCGTTCAACACCGTCATCGAACTGAAACCTGGTCCTTATGGGTTCGACGAGCGGCGGTACGTCCTCGACCTGAACACCTGACAAGACCGTTGCGGCGCCCTGGATTCGCCGCTGGCTGCAACGCGTGGAAACACCCCGTCTCGCCTCAGGAACGCGCTTGGGCCAGTCGCTCGTCGTCGACCGCTTTGTCGGCGCCGGCGGCATGGGGGCGGTCTATCTGGCCCGTGACGAGCTGTTGGACCGGTCGGTCGCGGTCAAGCTGCTGAAGGCCACCCCGGACGATGGGATGGAGGGCGTCGCGCTGCGCACCCTGCTGGAGGCCCGCGCCGCAGCCCGCGTGGTGCATCCGCACGTCGTCGCCGTGCACGCGATTGGCGATCACGAAGGCCAGCCGTACATCGAGATGGAGTGGGTCGAGGGTGGGTCGCTGCGGGCGCGGATGCTCGCGGTGCCCCGCCTGCCCGTGGCGCAGGTCGCGGCATGGGTCGCCCAGCTGGCGGCGGCCCTGCAGCACGCCCACGACGCCGGAGTGATCCACTGCGACATCAAGCCTGAAAACGTGTTGCTGCGTCCGCAGTTGGGAGGTGCGGCGCTGGTCAAGTTGGCGGACTTTGGTTTGGCCCGCAGCCGTACCGATGGCACCGCCGCCCGCACCATGAGTCAGGGGACTCAAGCCTATCTGGCGCCAGAGCTGGCCAAGCTGCCGCCCGACGCCCGGTCCGACCAGTTTTCGCTGGCCCTGATGACCGCCGAGCTGCTGACCGGACTGCGACCGCCGCGCGAGCACTGGACCAAGCCGCCCCGTTTCGTCGCCCCGGCCGATCTGCCGCCCGCCGCCGCCGTGGCTTTGCATCGGGCGTTGGATGGCGACCCGCGCGCCCGGTTTGGCTCGGTCACCTCGTTTGTCGACAGGCTGTTGCGAGGGCTGGGGCAGGCACAGGCCCGCGGGCCCTTGGTGGGACTGGACGCCGAGACGGCGGAAGACCTGGCGGTCACCAGCTCCGAGATCCCCGTGCCCGCTTTGCCGATTCTGTTCCAGGACCTGTCGCCCCAGGACCGCGTGCTGGTTGCGCTGGCAGTGCTGCCTCCGGGCCACCCGGGGGCGCTGGCGGAGATGCTGGGCGCTGAACCCGCGACGGACGTTCTGGCGGAGCTGAGGGCCACCGGCCGCATCGACGGTACCATCGACGAGTGCCGTCTGGCCCAACCCCGCGAGCGCGAAGCCCTGCTGGCCCCGCTGCATCGCCGCAAGCGTCGGCTGCTGTGTGCCCGTGCCGCGGCGGCCATCGAGGCGTCGGGGCCGAAACGCCAGTCGGTGCGAGAGGATGCGATTGGTCTGTACGTGGCGGCCCGCCGACTGGGAGATGCGGCGCGCTTGGCCCACGAGTCCGCCGCTGCCGCCCGAAACGCCCGCCAGCGTGACCATCACTTGGCGCGCGCCGTGGCGTTCCTTAGCTCTCCCGTGCAGCCGCTGCCGTGGCTGGATGGCCTGTTGCAACGCGTGGAGTGGGCGCTGCAGTGCGGCTGGCTGGAATTGGCGCGCGGTCCATTGGCAGAGGCGCACGGGTTGATCGCAGACCTGGGCCTGGAGCTGGACCACCCGCTGCGGCTGCGCGTAGTGACGGCGAACGCGGGAATGCAGTTGCGGACCGGCGACTTGCGAGTGGCCGTCCAGCAGCTTCAGTTCGTGCTGCGGCAGGTGCGGGCGGTGCCGACGACCGGCGGGCTGGTGCTGCGGCTGCAGGCAAGGCTGATCGAGGTGACGCATCAGTTGGGGCGCGCTGAGGAGGCGTTGGCCTTGGGCCGTGCCGCGCTGGAGCCGTGGGAAGCAACCAGCGCGGATCGGGGCGATCTGCGCCTGCAAGCGGGGATCGGCCGCGTCCACGCGGCGTGTGGTGCAGCGGCGCTGCGGTGCGGACAGATTGCCAAGGCGGACGAGCACTTCCAGCGCGATCTAGCGATTCACCAAGAGCTGGGCGACGTGCGCCACTCGGCGGGTGCCCTGGTCTCGCTGGGCAGCGTCCGCTTCGAGTCGGGCGAGCTGGCGGCGGCGGAGAAGGCCTACCGGCAGGCGGCGACGATGATCGCGCCGCTGGGCACCATCGAATTGACCGCGCTGATCGATGCCAATCTGGGCGAGTGCTGGCTGCGGACCGGGCGGCCGTTCGACGCCTATCGGTCGCTGCTGCGCGCTCGCGCGGCGTTTGCAGAGCAGGGCAACGCGCTGCACGAAGTCGCGGTGCTGCGACTGCTGGCCCAAGCGTGTACGGCGGTGGGCGATGTCGAGGGGACCCGCGAGGCGGAGGACCGGCTGCAGGCCCTGCAGACACGGCCGCGGCGCTGACGGAAATTCACCTTCTTTTGAGCGATGTTACCGTATTGCGCAGGGAACGCGCACAATCTCGGCACTCTGGCCTTCGGAGATCTGCCAGAAACCACCTGTCGCCGTGTCCCAGCCAATCGCCTCGCCTTGGGCCTCGCGCAGGGTTGGCAGAAGCCGTGGCACCGCCGCTGCCAGCGCAGGTTCGGCAGCGTCTGCAGGTCCAGCCAGCGCGGCGCCCACGTCGAACAGCAACGCCCGCGCCGAAGTCCGCACCAACAAGGACTTTCCATCGGGGCTGAGGTCGGCGGCGGTGACCCGCAGCGCACTGCCCGGGGCCGCCTGACCGCCCGAGATCGCCAGCACGCCCAAACGCTCGGCTTGGACCGGCGCTCCCCCGGCCCGCAGCGTGACGCGGTAGACAAAGCTCTGGCCATCGGTGCGCTTGGTCAGCAGAATCACGCGGGTGTCGGGCAGCACAGCCATCGCCTCGACGTCCTGGGGTCCATCGGGATAGCGGAAGGAAAACAGCTCGATCGCCGCGGGGGGCATCGCGAGCGCGCGCTTGTCGCCGTGAGTGTCCAGGGTCGGCGGCTCGGGCACCCGCACGACGCGCGCAAAGCCCCGAGCGAGCTTGTTGTCCCCGGTGTCGGACACGTAAACGCACGGCATCGACCCCAGCACGCGCTCGGTGCTGCACGGGCCAACGGCGACGTCTTCCCAGTCGCTCTGCGGCTGCTTGGGCACTTTCAGGCTTGCGCGCACCTGTCCCTGCGGCGACATCAGATACAGGCGGGTCTGGTTGCCGGCGTCGTTGTGCACCCACAGCAGACCGGGAAAGCGGCGGCTGACGGCCAGACCGCTGATCTCGTCCAGCGAGTCCTTGCCGACCGTCCCGGTGACTTGCGGTGCGCCCCATGTCTTGCACACGGGCGAGGCCAGCGATGAATCGGCAACGACCGTCGTGGCAGCCAACCCCGCTTGCAGCAACGCAGGCTGGGCTTGAGCCCCACGCGCGTCGTCGGATGGCGACACCCCCACCAGCGCCTGCTTGGCGGCGGCCTCGTTCAGGGCGCGCGCCATCGCTTCCTCGCGCAACCGCTGTTGGCGAGCCTTTTCGGCCTTGCGCTTGGCCTTGGCGACGGCCGCGGCGGTCGGCAGGTGGCTCGAGGCAGCGAGGTCCGTACACGCCCCGAGGCCCACGACCAGCGTCGTGACGAGCACCCAAAGGCCTATCCGATAGCGGCGTGTCTGCAGCCTTGTCGTCGCCATGCCTACCGTCTCCTTGGTGCGGAACGCTGGCACCGTAACCTTGCCGGGTGCCAAGCGCCAATGCGAAGTGTGACGTCGGTTTCAGGTCTTGCGGAACGCTGCCCGCCGCAAGGATTACCCTGAGATCAGCCCTGAGCGTCGTTCTTCGCCCCCAACAGCCGCCGCGCCCACTGCACCGCTCGCACCGGGTCGATGCCCACGGCCGTTTCGTCTGACAGCACCAACCCCGCATAACCGCGTTGGATCAGGTCGAGGACATGGCAGGCTTCGCTTCGCGTGGGCTCGGCATGGTGCGTCAGATGCTCCAACACCTGGCCGGCCATCACCAATGGTACCGCCAGTGTCTCGGGCTTCAACCCCGCGACCCAGCGCGCCATTTTCCCCAGACCCAGCTGCACGCCCAGATCGCCGCGGCACACCCACAGCACGTCGACGGCGCGGGCCACGTCGTCCAGCCGCTCGATCGCCTCACGTCGCTCGATCTTGCCGATCAGCCGCGTTCCCGTCGGCACCCTTCGTCGCAGCCAGTCCGCCTCGGCCCCCGTCGCCAGAAACGACAGCGCAAAGTCCACTGGTCCGGCCCGCAGCGCCGCCTGCACACGCTCGGCATCGGCCGGTGTCAGGTCGTCCAGCAGGACGGGGTGGTCGGTCAGGTTGACGCCCTTGCGCGGCCGCACGTCTCCCGGGGTCTCGACCAGCGCCTCGGCCCCCTCAGGGCTTGCATCCAGCACCCGCAGCACGACACGGCCATCGTCCAACTGCAGCTGATGGCCCGGCCGTAAGGCCCGGAACAGCTCTGCGTGGGGCACGTGCAGGGCGAGCGAGTCGTCGGCACTCAACGAAAGTCGAATCCGCTCACCCGTTTGCAGTGTCCGCAGGGCGACGTGCTCTCCCAGCCGCATCTTGCCGCCCTGCAGATCGACGACCACGGGCGCATCGGGACACGTCGCCCGCACCAAGGCGATGGCGTCGTGCAGCTGCGTGGGCGACAGGTGCGAGGCGTTGAGGCGGAATCCAGTCGCCCCCGCCAAGGCCAGCTGGGGCGCGAGGTGCAGCGAGGCGGGGCCCAGCGTGGCGACCAGCTGCGGGCCTTGGGGCGCGGAGGCCGAGAACGGCAAGAAGCCCATGGGTCAAGCCTGCTTGGATGGGGGGATGGAGGTCAGCCGTTGCCGTACACGTACCGGTCGTCGACGCGGTCGTCCAGGTTGCTGAACTTCGTCATCCGGGGCTCGAAGTGCAGCTGAATGGTGTCGGTCGCGCCGGCACGGTGTTTCGCGATGATCAGCTCGGCCACGTGTTCGGGCGACGCTTCGTTGTACACGTGGTCGCGGTAGATGAACGCGATGATGTCGGCGTCCTGCTCGATGGCGCCCGACTCGCGCAGGTCGGACATCATGGGGCGCTTGTCGGACCGTCCCTCGACGCCGCGATTCAGCTGCGACAGGGCCAGCACGGTCGTGTTCAGTTCTTTGGCCAACCCCTTGAGCGAACGCGAGATCTCGCTGATCTCCTGCTCCCGGCTCTGCTTGGCGCCACCGGTGCCGCGCATCAGCTGCAGGTAGTCGACCACCACAAGTTCCAGCTTGCCGCCCGCCTGGGACTGCACGCGCCGGGCGCGCGCGCGCACGTCGATTGAGGTCAGCGCCGGCGTGTCGTCGATGAAGACGTTGAGCTGCGACAGCTCGTCGGTCGTGTCGCGCAGGACCACTTCGTCCTCGGGCGTGATCTCGCCCTTGCGCAGCGCGGTCAGGCCAATGCGCGACCGCGCCGACAGGAAGCGCTGCACCAGCTGCTCGCGCCCCATCTCCAGCGAGAAGATCAGCACCCCGTGGCGGTCGTGCGGCCCCTGACCGTCGCGCCGTTCGCGCAGGGCGACCTGCAGCGCAAGGTTCAGCGCCAGCGCGGTCTTGCCCATCGCGGGACGAGCCGCCAGTACCATCAGGTCCGAGGCGTGCAGCCCCAGCAGCAGCTTGTCCAGGTCGCGGAAACCGGTCGGCACGCCGATGTTGTCGCCGCCCCGCTGGCGCGCCAGCAGCACGTCGTTGAACACCTGATACGCGACCGGAGCGATGGGCGTGGCGACGTTGGGCACGGACTCGCGCAGCGCAGCGCCGATCTCGGCCTCGACGATCTGCAGGAAGGCGTCCGGGTCGACATCCTGCCGATACCCCTCCGCCGTGACCTTGTGCGTGGCCTTGAGGATGTCCCGGACCTTGGCCAACGCCCGAATTCGTCTGGCGAAGTGCTCGACCGATAGGGTGCTGCCCACGTTCTCGGTCAGCTCGAGCAGGTACGGCAGGCTGACCAGATCGCCCTTGCCCGCCTGCCGCAGCTCGGACAGCACGGTGACGGGGTCCGTGGGTCGGCCAGCCATCGCAAGCTTGAGCGTCGTCTCGCAGATCGCCTGGTGGCGGGCCTCGTAGTACTCGTTGGCGGAGACATGCGAGTTGGCGTTGATCGCCGCCTGTGGGTCCAGCAGGAAGCACCCGAGGATCGCGCGCTCGGCCAGCAAGTCCGACGGCGGTACCAGCGTGGCGGAGCTGGCAGCGGGCGCCTGTTGCGACGGCCGGTAGCCTCCGAACGGCGCTCGCGCGGGTCCCGTCAGCGGCGGCAGCGAATCGGCGGCACGCAGGGGGGGCGCGGTCGGCGTCGGCGCGTGCAAGGGCGCGTCATCGGTGAAGAATCCTTGATCGTGAAGTCCCGGGTCGTGCACGCCGTCTCCCCAGCCCGGGTCGAAGTCGGGCGCGTGGGGCAGCGGCGGCCGATCGTCAGGCGACGGTTGGGCGCCAGCGTCCACGACGGACTTCGGCGTCTCGGGCGCGAAGAACGCGTCGTCGTCGTGGGCAGGGGGGGCTTGCGATTCGTCGTGCATGAGGCGAGTCTATTCGGGTGTCAAGGGCGGCCAGTTTCCGGGCCGCGTCGGATCGATGGGGTCGCGCCTCCGCCCGGTGGGCCAGCCCTCTCCATCATCTCCGCGAAAGAACGAGTGAATCTTGGGGCGAACGTGTTCCCTTGCGGGACGCTCCGGCAACACTCGACGCATCCTCCAACACTGCCGACCCTACGACAAGGGCGGGAGAGCGCGCATGCACAAAGTGGGCGACGAGATCGACGGGTACTGTCCCCGGTGTCGACTCAATACTTACCAAGTGGTGTCGGCCACGGACGGCCGCGAAGTCTTCTCCGCGACCTGTCGGACCTGCCGCAACACGTTTCCCTGGAAGCCCGAGATATCCCCCGAGGAGCAGCGCGCGAAAAACATAAAAAAACTCAGTAAGATGGCGGGCAAGAAGATGGTGCCGCCGCCCGAAGTTCTGCAGGTTGGCCGGCGCAAGGGCGGTGATCTGGACGCACCCCTGAAAGCACTGGCCGCGCTGAACGGCAAGGATGCCAACGTGGATTCGCCCGGACGGTCGGCCAAGGCGATGGCAGCGGCCGAAAATGCATTCGGTGCGGCGCCGGAAGTGGAAGCAGAATCCGAAGAGAAGTCAGAGGTTTCGCGCACGCCGAATCCGACGCCCGTCGGCTCGTCGGCCACGTGGCGGCAATTGACGGCAAGCCTGAGCTGGCGCGACGGCAAGCCCTATCAGGTGACACGCACCTACAAGTCCGGCGACGTGGTGCTGCACAAGAGCCACGGTCTGGGCATCGTGCAGTCCGTCGTGCACGACAACGCCTGCACGGTGCTGTTCCGCGATCTCGAAGTGGTGCTGCAGATGTCGCTGCCGCTGTCGGCACTCGAGCGGTAGGTCTCGCTGCGAAGACTAGAGCCGTCCGACGCCCTCGTACGTGAAGCCGGCGGCACGCATCGCCTGCGGGTCATACACGTTGCGACCGTCGAACAGCACGCGGCAGGTCGTCGCCTGGGCCAGTTCGGCCGGCGTGATCTGAGCGAATTCCTTCCATTCTGTTGCCAAAAGGATCGCGTCGACGTTCTGGACGGCCTGGCGCCAGCTGGTCGCGTACGTGACGGAGGTCCCCAGCTCGACCTTGGCGGTTTCGGTGGCGACCGGGTCGTAGGCCACGATCTTCGCGCCCGCGACGCGCAGCTTCTTGACCACGGTCAGCGACGGCGCCTCGCGCATGTCGTCGGTCTCGGGCTTGAAGGCGAGGCCAAGCAGGGCGACGGTGCGCTTGCGCAGGTCCAGACCAAAGTGGTCGAACACACGGCGGGCCAGCACGCTCTTCTGTTGGTCGTTCACCGACTCGACGGCCTGCAGGATCTCCATGGCGTGGCCGTTGCTGCGGCCCGTCGAGACCAGCGCCTTGACGTCCTTGGGGAAGCACGAGCCGCCGTAGCCGATGCCCGCGTTCAGGAACGCCTTGCCGATGCGCGAGTCGCTGCCGATGCCCCGCTTGACCGCCACGACGTCGGCACCGACCAGCTCGCACAGGTTTGCGATTTCATTCATGAAGCTGATGCGCGTGGCCAGCATCGCGTTCGATGCGTACTTCGTCATCTCGGACGAGTGGATGTCCATGAAGTGGACTTGCTCGGGATCCTTGACGAACGGTGCGTGCAGCTCGGCCAGGATGGCGCGGGCTCGCGGGCTGTCGGTGCCGACGATGACGCGGTCGGGGTGCAGGAAGTCGTCGACCGCGGCGCCTTCCTTCAGGAATTCCGGGTTCGAGACGACGTCGAACGGCACGTCGGTGGCATCGCGCAGCAGGGCTGCCACCTTGTCGCAGGTGCCGATCGGCACGGTCGACTTGACCACGACGACCGTGTACTCGCGCATGTGCTTGGCGATGGTGGTGGCGACGTTGAGCACGTGGGTAAGGTCCGCCGAGCCGTCTTCCTGGGGCGGGGTGCCGACGGCGATGAACACGACCTGCGCGCCCTGCATCGCCGCGGCCGTGTCCGTCGTGAAGTGCAGGCGGCCGGCGTCGACGTTGGCGACCACCAAGTCCTGCAGTCCGGGCTCGTAGATCGGGATGATGCCTTGCTTCAGCCGCTCGACCTTGCCGGCGTCGATGTCGACGCAAATGGCGTCGCAGCCGCCCTGGGCAAAGCAGGTGCCCGCGACGAGGCCGACGTAGCCGGTGCCGATGACCGCGATCTTCATGTGCGCTCCTGACCGGAAAAGGCGAAGGTGGAAAACGCCGCTGGGGGGGCGCGGCGGCGCGGAAGTTTAGGCGCAGCTTTCGATCCCGGCAATCCGGTCGCAACAGAGGCATGACGGTGGGCCAAAACGGCGAAAGCCCCCGCCCGGCATCGCGACCGGGCAGGGGCCTCGCTTCAAGGTCTCAAGCGCCTACCGCTTGTCGGCGGGAACCCAGTTGCGCTCGGTCGCGCCGGTGTAGATCTGGCGCGGGCGGCCGATGCGGGACTTCTGGCCGTTCATCTCCTTCCAGTGCGCCATCCAGCCCGGCAGGCGGCCCAGGGCGAACAGGACGGTGAACATCGAGACCGGGAAGCCGAGCGCCCGGTAGATGATGCCGCTGTAGAAGTCGACGTTGGGGTACAGTTTGCGCTCGATGAAGTACGGGTCGCTGAGCGCGGCCTGCTCGAGCTGGCGGGCGATGTCCAGCAGCGGGTCGTTGATGTTGAGCTTGTTCAGCACCAAGTCGGCCTGCTTCTTGATGATCGTCGCGCGCGGGTCGAAGTTCTTGTACACGCGGTGACCGAAGCCCATCAGACGGAACGTCGAGTTCTTGTCCTTGGCGTACCCGACGAACTTCTGCACGTCGCCGCCGTTCTGGTGGATCTCCTCAAGCATCTCGAGCACCGCCTGGTTGGCGCCGCCGTGCAGCGGGCCCCACAGGGCGCAGATGCCGGCCGAGATCGACGCAAACAGGTTGGCCTGGCTCGAGCCGACCATGCGCACGGTCGAGGTCGAGCAATTCTGCTCGTGGTCGGCGTGCAGAATGAACAGCAGGTCCAGTGCGCGCGCGACCTCAGGGTCCAGCTTGTACTGCTCGGTCGGGAACCCAAACATCATGCGCATGAAGTTCGAGGTGTAGTCGAGCGAGTTGTCCGGGTAGATCATGGGCAGGCCCATCGACTGCCGGTACGCGAAGGCGGCGATGGTGGGCAGCTTGGCGATCAGACGAATCATGTCGAGATCGATGCCCTTCATGACCATCTGCTTGGGCTGCTTGTCGTAGTAGCTGGACAGACCCAGCACGACCGACGAGAGAATCGCCATCGGGTGCGCGTCCTTGGGGAACGCGGCGAACATGCGCTTCATGTCCTCGTGGATCAGCGTGTGGTGCTTGATGTGGTGCTCGAACTCGGCGAGCTCTGCAGCGGTGGGCAGCTCGCCGTTCAGCAGCAGCCACGCGACTTCGAGGAAGCTGGCGTTGGCCGACAGCTGCTCGATCGGGTAGCCGCGATAGCGCAGGATGCCGCGCTCGCCGTCCAGGAACGTGATGGCGCTCTCGCACGCACCCGTGTTGCCGAAGCCTTGGTCCAGCGTGATGGCGCCGGTCTTGTCGCGCAGGGTGGCGATGTCGATGCCGATTTCCTGCTCGGTGCCGATGATGACGGGACAGTCTGCGGTCTTGTCGCCGACCTTGATCTGAATGCTCTGCGTCATGGAAAACCCCCCGATCCTTTAAGGATGAATTGGCCGGCGACCTCTTGCACTGAAGCCGAACCCCCGACCCCCGCGGCCGAGTATGCCGATTGGATGCAGGTCAGGGAAGACAGATGCGGGCGCCAGGCAAAAGAAACCTTTGCGAATCGGTGACCTCGATTTGGACCAATTCGGGTTCATTTGCAATATCATGGTCTTTACAGTAGATGTGGGAGTCCGTTGATGGCCCGCACCGTCGGGTCCGGGGCGATCCCTCCCGGCGCCGGGGGCGAGCCCCATGCGAGACGGGACCGCGCTTTCTGGGACAGCCCCTACCGATCCGGGGGTCGTTGTTGCTAACCAACTGAAAATACAACGCACCTTGGCGACCTTTGCCCTGCCGCCGCGTTGACATTCCACCCCTTTCAGACGTATCCTCTTCGCCCCTTGCGGCCCCTGCTCCAGCCACGTCCTGGGCGGGCCGCGCGGGCACCCCCTGGTCGAGCCGTCCGGTCGCGGCCCGGCGTGACGAGCGCCCCCAGCGCCGCATGCGCCCCTGGCTTGCCAGTCCCGACCCACGGCACGGATACGCGTTTCTGGAGACACCCATGGCCGACCCCATCGAGACCCCCGACACCCTGGAACCGGCGACCGAAGTCGACGGCGCAGACGCCTCTGGCGGCGGCACCGAGGGCGGGCAGGTCCAGATCATCCACATCGAAGACGAGATGCGCTCGTCGTACGTCGACTACGCGATGAGCGTGATCGTCGGGCGTGCGCTGCCGGACGTGCGCGACGGCTTGAAGCCGGTGCACCGCCGCGTGCTGTTCAGCCAGCACGAGATGAAGAACAACTGGAACCTGGCCTACAAGAAGTCGGCGCGCGTCGTCGGCGACGTGATCGGCAAGTACCACCCGCACGGCGACACCGCGGTCTACGACACGATGGTGCGCATGGCGCAGCCGTTCTCGATGCGGTTGCTGCTGATCGACGGTCAGGGCAACTTCGGCTCGGTCGACGGCGATCCCGCGGCCGCCATGCGGTACACCGAAGTGCGCATGACGAAAGCGGCGCACGAGCTGCTGGCAGACCTGGACAAGGACACCGTCGATTTCCAGCCCAACTACGACGGCCACGACCGCGAGCCGACGGTGCTGCCTTCGCGCATCCCGAACCTGCTGGTCAACGGCTCGGGCGGCATCGCGGTCGGCATGGCGACCAACATCCCGCCGCACAACCTGGGCGAGGTGATCGACGCCACCATCGCGCTGATCGACGACCCCGACGCCGGGCTCGACGTGCTGATGCGCCACATCAAGGGGCCGGACTTTCCGACGGGCGCCATCATCTACGGCCGCCAGGGGATCCACGACGCCTATTCGACCGGGCGCGGCAAGCTGAAGATTCGTGCCCGCACCCACGTGGAGACGGAGAAGAAGGGCACGCGCGAGATGATCATCGTCGACGAGCTGCCCTACCAGGTGAACAAGGCGCGGCTGATCGAGAACATCGCCGATCTCGTGCGCGACAAGAAGATCGACGGCATCCACGACCTGCGCGACGAGTCCGACCGGTCGGGCATGCGCATGGTCATCGAGCTGAAGCGCGACGCGATTGCCCAGGTCGTGCTGAACCACCTGTACCACCAGACGGCCCTGCAGTCGGGCTTCGGCATCATCAACCTGGCCATCGTGGCGGGGCAGCCGCAGGTGCTGACGCTGAAGGAGATGATCGAGCACTTCATCGACCATCGCCGCGAGGTCGTGACGCGCCGGTGCCTGTTCGAGCTGCGGCAGGCCGAGGCGCGCGCCCACATTCTGGAAGGGCTGATCATTGCGCTGGACCACCTGGACGAGGTGATCGAGTTGATCCGGGCGAGTCCGGACGCCGCGACTGCGCGCACCGGGCTGATCGACCGCTTCAAGCTGTCTGAGTTGCAGGCCCAGGCCATCCTGGACATGCGGTTGCAGCGCTTGACGGGTCTGGAGCGCGACAAGATCCGCGCCGAGCACGCCGAGTTGATGCGTCTGATCAAGTGGTTGCAGGACGTGCTGAACGACGATGACTTGCTGATGGACGTGATCCGCAAGGAGCTGGTCGCCATCCGCGACGAGTACAACGACCCGCGTCGCACCGAGATCGTCGACGACGCCGCCTCGCTGTCGATGGAAGACCTGATCGCCGACGAAGACATGGTCGTGACGATCAGCAAGGCCGGGTACATCAAGCGGACTCCGCTCTCGACCTACCGGGCCCAGCGGCGCGGCGGGCGCGGCCGGACGGCGATGACGACCAAGGAAGAAGACTTTGTCGTCGACCTGTTCGTGGCGTCGGCGCACCAGGACCTGCTGATCTTCACCTCGACCGGCAAGGTCTACACGCTGAAGGTCTACGAGGTGCCCCAGGGCGGCGCGACCACGCGCGGCAAGCCCATCATCAACCTGATCCAGGTGGGCCAGGGCGAGGAGATCAAGGCGGTCGTGCCGGTGCGCGAGTTCACCGAAGACACGTTCATCCTGATGTCCACCAAGCTCGGCACCGTCAAGAAGACCGACCTGATGCAGTACGCGAAAATCCGCGCGACCGGCATCATCGGCATCGTGCTCGACGAAGGCGACGACCTGATCGACGCCAAGATCCTTCGCGACGAAGACGATGTCGTGCTGGCGACGCGGCGCGGCATGAGCATCCACTTCCGATCGACCGACGTCCGCGGCATGGGCCGGGCCACCCGCGGCGTTCGCGGCATCATGCTGGCCAACGACGACACCGTGGTCAGCCTGGCGGTGGTGCCGGGCACGGGAGACGTGGCCGAGGACGAGGTCGTCGACGACGCTGGAGAAGGCGCGGTCGCCGAGGTCGTCGCGCCGGAGGCCGCTGCGGTCGAGCCCGTCGACGGTGCCGAGACCGACGCCCCGGTCGCCGAGGGCTACAAGGGCGTGGCGCTGATGACGATTTGCGAGAACGGCTTCGGCAAGGCGACGCCGCCGCACGAGTACCGCATGCAGACGCGCGGTGGCCGCGGCGTCATCGCCATCAAGACCACGGCCCGCAACGGCCTGGTGGTCGGCCTGCGGGCGGTCGAACCCGACGGCGAGGTGATCATCGTCACCGACGGCGGCACGCTGCTGCGCACCCCCGTGTCCGACATCCGCGTCATTGGACGCAACACCCAGGGCGTCAAGGTGATCAACCTGGGCGCCGGCGAGAAGGTCGTCAGCTTCGAGCACTTTACCGAGCACGACGTCGGCGAGGAGCAGGTCTAGCCTTCGGCGGTCGGACCTCTGTTTTCACGCGAGATTTCCCTTTCCATCGGGGCCAGGCCCCCACCAAGGAGCCTAACCATGGCCCGCCCCCCGCCCCCGTCACGTCCCCAAGGCTCGTCCCGTCCGCCCCAAGGTCCCCGCAAGCCGGGCGGTTCCGCGCCCCCGCGCGACGGCCAACGTCCGCCCCGCGACGGCCAGCGTCCGTCCGGTCCCCCGCGCCGCACGGAATACCAGGACCACGCCCGGCCGGATCGGCCGCCGCGCCCCGAGCGCCCGAACATGCAGCGCGACCGCACGGCCGCACCGCTGCCGTCGCACGTGCCCACGTGGCCGGGGGTCGTCAGTCTGGTGCTGCGTCCCGGTACCGCCACGCCGGTGCTCGCGGGGCATCCCTGGATCTTCTCGGGCGCCATCGCACACGTCGTCCCCGCGCCGGGAGAGGGTTCGCCCACGCCCGGCCAGGCCTGCGCCGTGTTCGACCCGCACGCCCGCTTTCTGGGCCACGGCTACTGCAACCTGAACAGCCAGATCGCCATCCGCGTGGTAGAGGCGGGGTTGGACGGCCTGGAGCCCGAGCGCATTCCGTCGGCACGCGAGCTGCTGCAGGTGCGGTTGGCACGGGCGGCCAAACTCAGGCGCGACCTGCAGTTGCCTTCGGCCGAGACCGATGCCTTTCGCCTGGTCAACAGCGAGGGCGACCAGCTGCCCGGCCTGACGATCGACCGCTATGCCGACGGCGCGGTGGTGCAGGCGTCCACGGCGGGCGCGTCGCGTTGGCTGCCCGACGTCGTGGACCTGTTGCGCAAGGAGCACGGCTGCGCGTGGGTGCTGACCCGCGTGCCCCAAGACGTCCACCCGGCCGAGGGGCTCGAGGGGGGCAACGCCCAGATGCACGGCGAGGTGCCGGTGCAGGTGCAGGTGCGCCACAACGGCCTGACGTTGCGCGTCGAGCCCGCGGGCGGCCAGAAGACCGGCATGTACGTCGACCAGCGCGAGAACCACGTGCGGGCGGCCAAGCTGGCCAAGGGTCGATTCGTGCTCGATACGTTTAGCCACGCGGGCGGGTTTGGTTTGCACGCGGCGCGTGCCGGGGCTGCCAAGGTGGTGTGCGTCGATGCGTCGCAGCGGGCGGTGGACCTCGCCATGCAGCACGCGGAAGACAACGACCTGCATCTGGAGGCGTTGGCCGCCGATGCGGTGCATATCCTGCGCAATTATGCGGACCTGCCGCCTGAAGATCAGACGGGGCGGCCGTCGCTCGTGATCGTCGACCCGCCCAAGCTGGCCAGTCGGGCCGGTGCGCTGGACCAGGCGCTGAAGAAGTACACGCACATCAATACGTTGGCGATGCAGGCGGTGGCCGAGGACGGGTTCCTGGTCACTTGCTCGTGCTCGGGCCTGGTGGATCGCCAGGCGTTCCTGCGGATGCTGGGCCAGGCGGCGCACAATGCGGGTCGGTCGGTGCAGTTGTTGGCGCTCGATGGGGCCGGCGCGGACCATCCCGTCGCGCCCGCGCATCCTGAGGGGCAGTACCTCAAGGTTGCCTTCTGTCGCGTGACCGGCCGGGGCGCCTAGAGTCTCCCTTCAGCCTGCGGATCCACGCTGGCCCTACCCAAAGCGCGTCCCTCCGGGGTACAAGCGGGGTCAGGAGGGGCTTTCATGACCGCCACGCACCTGCTCGCCCTGGACCAAGGCACCACCGGAACAACGGCGCTGCTGATCGACCGGCGTCTGCACATCGCCGCCAAGGTCACCATCGAATTCCCGCAGATCTACCCGCAACCAGGGTGGGTCGCGCATGACCCCGAGGCCATCTGGGGCTCGACCCTGGCGGCGATCCAAGGCGTGCTGACGCTTGCCGACCTGGACCCGTCCGCCATCGCCGCCATCGGCATCACGAACCAGCGCGAAACCACGCTGCTGTGGGAGCGGTCGACCGGCCGCCCGCTCGCCGACGCCATCGTGTGGCAGTGCCGCCGGACGGCGCCCGAGTGCCAGCAGCTCCTGGACCGTGGCCTGGGCCCGTTCGTGCGCGCCCGCACCGGGCTGCCGATCGACGCCTACTTCTCGGGCACCAAGATCGCGTGGCTGCTCGACCACGTGCCGCAGGCGCGGGACCGGGCGATGTCGGGCGAGCTTGCGTTCGGCACCGTCGACACCTTTCTGGTCTGGCGCCTGACCGGCGGCGCGGCGCACGTGACCGACCCGTCGAATGCCTCGCGCACCATGCTGTACGACCTGGACGCCAAGGGCTGGAGCCCGGACCTGTGCCAGTTGCTGCGGGTGCCGATGACGGTGTTGCCGCGGATCGCTCCCAGCGCAGGCGTTTACGGCCACACGCGCGGCGTGCCCGGGCTGCCCGACGGCATCCCGATCGCCGGCATGGCGGGCGACCAGCAGGCGGCCCTGTGCGGCCAGCTCTGCCTCGAACCCGGGCAGGCCAAGTGCACCTACGGCACCGGCGCCTTCTTGCTGATGCAGACCGGAACCGACCGTGTCGCCTCACAGAACGGTCTGGTCACGACGGTTGCGTGGCAGGTGGGCAACGAGACCTGCTATGCCCTCGAGGGCAGCGTCTTCATCGCGGGCGCGGCGGTGCAGTGGCTGCGCGACGGCCTGGGCGTGATCGAAAAGTCGGCGGATGTCGAGGCCTTGGCGCGTTCGGTGCCCGACTCGGGGGGCGTGACCTTCGTTCCAGCGCTGGCGGGTCTGGGCGCCCCGCACTGGCGACCCGAGGCGCGCGGGATGTTGGCGGGCTTGACCCGCGGCACGACCCATGCCCACATCGCCCGCGCGACGCTCGAGGGGATCGCCTTGTCGTGCGCAGACTTGCTGTGGGCCATGGAGGCAGACCTGGGCCGGCGCCTGACGGAATTGCGCGTCGATGGCGGCGCGTCGGCCAACGACCTGCTGATGCAGCTGCAGTCCGACCTGGTCGAGGCGACGGTGGTGCGGCCGCAGGTGATCGAGACGACCGCACTGGGCGCCGCGATTCTGGCCGGCGTGGGCATCGGCTGGTTTGCCTCGCTGGAAGACGCCCGGGCGTCGTGGCGCGAGGACCGGCGCTTCCTGCCCGACCCCAAGGCCGACACGGCGGGCATCAAGGCGCGCTGGCGGGCGGCGGTGGGCAAGGCCTGATCGCTGCGTCAAGACATGGCGCGACTCGCCTGCTACATTTCCCTCCGGTCCGGTCGCCCCAAACCGGCCGCAGAGGAACCCATGCGCTTCAGTAGCCTCCCCCCGATGCTCTGTGCCGCCGCGGTGCTGTTGGCCCCCGCCACACCGCAGGCCGCCGTCTTGATGTCCGAGGGCTTCGACAAGGACTACAAGCAACTGTCGGGAAAGGACAATTGGACCAGCCGCTATTGCCAGGACGCCTGGACGACCGAGCGCAACGGCGGTGTATCTCCCTACACCGACAACGGCTGCACCTGCGGCAACCAGTGCTACTACGGCGTGTTCAACGGACCCTGCAACGACCAGCCAGTGAACAACTTTCTGGTGCGCGGCGACGCCGGGTGGACCGACTACCGCTACGAGGCCACCTTTCGCAACCAGGACAACGACACGTTTGGCTTCGTGTTCCGCTACTCCAACACCTTGAATCACTATGCCGTCCAGTTCACGCGCGACGTCGGCGTGTACCTGCCGGGGGCGTGCGACGGGACCGGCATCGGGTCGCGGCTGATCGCCATGAAGGGCAACCAGCAGGCGACGATCACCGTGCTGGGCGAGAGTTCCAAGACCTACACCGTCGGCAAGACGCACCGCATCCGCGTCATCGCCAAGGGGTCGCTGTTGACGGTCTGGTTCGATGCCAACGCCGACGGCGTGATCGACGAGGTCAACGAAAAGCTGTTTCAGGTCAACGACTCGACTCACTCCAAGGGCATGGTGGGCCTGTACGCGTACCAAAGCGGCCTGGCCGATGCGGCGTGCCAGTCGGGCGATTGCTGGTTCGACGACCTGCAGGTCACCACCCTGGATCCGCCCGCGCCCGACCAGGACGGCGACGGCACGCCCGACGCCACCGACAACTGCACGGGCGTCGCCAACCCCGACCAGGCCAATCACGACGCCGACAAGTGGGGCGACGCGTGCGACCTGGACGCCGACAACGACGGTCTGGCGAATCCCGATGAAGTGGCGATGGGCCTGAACCCGCTGGACGCCGACTCGGACGACGACGGGCTGCTGGACGGCGCCGAGCCGAATCCCGGCGGCGACGCGGACGGCGACGGGCTGAAGAATGCGCCGGACCCCGACGCCGACAACGATCAACTGCCCGACGGTCTCGAGGCGGGCGTGCTGGCGGCGGGGCCCGACACCGACCTCGCCAAGGGCAAGTTCCTGGGCGACAAGGATCCGAATTCCAAGACGAACCCGCAGGTTGCCGACACCGACGGCGATGGCACCCTCGACGGCTTCGAGGACCTGAACAAGAACGGCACCGTCGACAGCTGCGAGCAGAATCCGGTCATACCGGACACACCGCCCTGTGTCGCCGACGTCACACCTGACGTTCCCCCGGATGCGGATACCGTCATCGCTCCCGACGCACCGCCCGCGGACTTGGACGGAACCGTCGCTCCCGATGTCACTGGCGTCGATGTGCCTGCAATTGGCGACTCGACTGTCGGCGACTCCACGGTGGGCGACGGCATTGGCGACGCTGGGGTTCCGGACGGTCCACTGGTGCTCGACGTCGCGAGTCAGGGCGATGCAGAGGGCTGCTCAGCCTCTCGGCATTCGGCACCCTCCGGTGGTTGGGCGGTTTCCCTTGCGTTTCTTGTGCTTGCGGTGGCCTTCCGCCGCCGTCGCGCGTGACCTGCGGCGTCGTGACCTCTCCGTGACATCGGCTGGTCAGGATGACTCTCGCGGCGGACTTCGTCTTGCTGCCGCGCTGAGGCTGCCATGACCGCCCTCTCTCCCGCTGCCCTGATGATGCCGAAACGGACCAAGCCTTCGATGCGCGGTTGGTCGCACCTGTTCTCCTTCTTCGGTTGGCTGGTGATGGGGGCCGTCGCCATCGTTCTCGCGCCGCCCGGAACGCCCACATTTGCCACGGCCGTGCACGCCGCGAGTCTGGCCGCGCTGCTGGGAATCAGCGGCCTGTACCACACGCCCATGTGGACGCCGAAGCCGCGCCTGTGGCTGAAGCGTCTGGATCATGCTGCGATCTTTGTCCTGATTGCGGGAACTTACACGCCGATCTGCCTGCTGGCCCTGCCGCCTGAGCTGGGGGAACCGCTGCTGCGCTGGATCTGGGTGGGGGCTGTGGTTGGCGTGGTGCAGTCGATGGTATGGCCTGGTGCGCCCCGAATGCTGACGGTGGTGTTCTACCTTGCGTTCAGCTGGGCACTGGTCTCGCAGTGGAGTGCGGTCACGGCGGCCCTGCCGTCGCAGGCGCTGTGGCTTTTGGGCGTGGGCGGTGTGCTGTACTCGCTGGGAGCCTTGGTCTACGGCAAGCGCTGGCCGGACCCGAATCCCGAAACCTTTGGTTATCACGAGATCTTCCACGCATGTGTGGTCGTCGCCGCCGGCTTGCACGCCATCGCCGTTGCGGGTTTGGTCCATCACATCTTCTGAATTGGCTGCCCAAAAACACGACCGCCCGAGCCACTCCCCGCAAAGGAAGCGACCCGGGCGGTCATCGTGGTTTGCTGCAACCTGGGAGACTACACGACGCCTTGGTCGATCATCGCGTTGGCAACCCGCAGGAAGCCGGCGATGTTCGCGCCCTTGACGTAGTTGATCTTGCCGTCGGGACCCTTGCCGTACTGCACGCAGGCGGAGTGGATCTCGTTCATGATGTGCTGCAGCTTCTGGTCGACCTCTTCGGCGGTCCAGCGCAGGCGCATGCTGTTCTGGCTCATCTCGAGACCCGAGGTGGCCACGCCGCCCGCGTTCGACGCCTTGCCAGGGGCGAACAGGACGCCGTTCTCTTGCAGGATCTTGGTGGCCTCGAGCGTCGACGGCATGTTGGCGCCTTCCGCCACGCAGATGCAGCCGTTCTTGACCAGCGTGCGGGCGTCGTCCGCGTCAAGCTCGTTCTGCGTCGCGCAGGGCAGGGCCACGTCGACCTTGACCTCCCACGGGCGCTTGCCGGCGAAGAAGGGCACGCCGAACTTCTTGGCGAAGTCCTCGACCCGGTCGTTGTTCGACGCGCGCATCTCGAGCATGTACTCGATCTTCTCGGCGTTCAGGCCGGCGGCGTCATGGATGTAGCCGTCGGGGCCTGAGAGCGTGACGACCTTGCCACCCAGCTCGGTGACCTTGATCGCTGCGCCCCATGCCACGTTGCCGAAGCCGGAAACCGCCACGATCTTGCCCTTGAACGAGTCGCCGCGGGTGCCCAGCATCGCCTGCGCGAAGTAGGTGCAGCCAAACCCGGTCGCCTCGGGACGCATCAGGCTGCCGCCCCAACCCAGGCCCTTGCCGGTCAGGACGCCGCTGAATTCGCGGGTGATCTTCTTGTACTGGCCGAACATGTAGCCGATCTCGCGGCCGCCGACGCCGATGTCACCCGCGGGCACGTCCGTGTCCGGGCCGATGTAGCGGTAGAGCTCGGTCATGAAGGCCTGGCAGAAGCGCATGATCTCGTTGTCCGACCGACCGCGCGCGTCGAAGTCCGCGCCGCCCTTGCCGCCGCCCATGGGCAGGGTGGTCAGGGCGTTCTTGAAGATCTGCTCGAATCCCAGGAACTTGAGGATCGACAGGTTGACGCTGGGGTGGAAGCGCAGGCCGCCCTTGTACGGGCCGATGGCGCTGTTGTACTGGATGCGGTAGCCGCGGTTGACCTCGACCTCGCCCTTGTCGTTGACCCACGCGACCCGGAAGGTGTGCACGGCCTCAGGCTCGATGACGCGCGCGAGGATGTTGGCCTTCTTGAAGCGGGGGTTGGCCTCGTAGACGTCCCAGACGGTCTCGACGACTTCTTCCACGGCCTGCATGAACTCGGGCTGGCCTGGGTTGCGGGCGGCGATTTGATTGATGAAATCCTTGTACGACATGCTGGCGTCCTCCGGCTGTTGCTCCCCTGGGGTGGCCCGGTGGCCCGACAGGCACGAGGTCTCGGGGGGGAGCCTCTTGCGAGTCGTGCTGGCCGTCGTGCGGCGGCGTTACCGGGTTTGTATTCTGGTCTGTGCAATCCGCGGCGGTTCCGAAGTCAACCGGGCCGTCGCGGCGGGGAGGGACGGCTGCGAAACCCGCGGTTCCGTGCCGTTGCGGTCGCTTCACTAGACCACTGCACCGTTCTAGTCAAGAGGCGGGGCCTTTTCCGTTCGCAATGCGACAAAACCTGTCGCTTAGTCGACGCCGCCGCGGCCCCGCTTGATCTCCGCCCGATGCCGCTTGCCCTCCAACCGACGTTCCTTGGACCCCTTGGTGGGCCGGGTCGGACGCCGGGGCTTCGGCGGCACCAGCGCTTCAAGGACGAGCTCAGCCAGCCGCAGCCTCGCATCGGCCAAGTTCTGTTCCTGACTGCGGGTCTTCTGGCTGGTCAGCAGGATGCGGCCGTCGGCGTCCATGCGGTTGCGCGCCAAGTGGCGCAAGCGGTCCTTCACGGCGACCGGCAACACCGCGCAGCCGTTCAGGTCGAACCGCAGCTCGACCCGCGTCGATACCTTGTTCACGTTCTGGCCACCGGGGCCTGCCGAGCGTACGGCGGTCCAGATCAAGTCCGTGCCGGGCAGGATTAGCTGGTCAGTGACGGTCAGGTCTTCGGACATGGTGGCTCCTGCGGCGACTCGTGTCTTTCTGCCACACCTCGACGCCCCGGTCGACCGTCGGGGGACTTGCGTCCGGCCAGTCCACACCCGATCCTCGCCCCCCTCGCCCGCAGTGGCCCGGAGGCATCAGTGAACGTCGAGCAACTCAGGCAGACCTACTACGACCGCTTCAACCTCGACGGCGACGGATCGCGCGACTACATCACCGACCGCATCCGCGACATCTTGCTGGTGTCGACCTTCTACGACGCCTTCGTGTTCGAGCAGGACGGCGTGCTGTCCGAGCAGCTCTTCAGCGAGTACCGGCAGTTGGCGCTCTCGTTTCCGCCGCGCGTGACCAGCGTGTCGAGCGGTGCGGCGGCGTTGGCGGCCCTGAAGCAGCGCAAGTACGACTTGGTGATCACGACGTTGCGGATCGGCGAGATGACGCCGTTTGAGCTCTCCGGCCGCATCAAGGGCATCCACGTGGACTTGCCCGTGCTGCTTTTGCTGAACAACGAGGCGGACATCGCGTTTGTCGAGCTGCACCGCAAGCGGATGACGCACATCGACGACGTCTTTCTGTGGAACGGCGACAGCACGGTGTTCCTGGCGATGATCAAGTCCGCAGAGGACAAGCGGAACCTCGAGGAGGACGCCAAGCGCTTGGTGCGTGTGATCCTGGTGATCGAGGACTCGGTCCACCATTACTCGGCGTTCCTGCCGCTGCTGTACTCCCAGTTGTTCAAGCAAACGCAGCAGCTGATCGCCGAGGAGGTGACGGCGTCGAACCGACAGCTGCGGATGCGGATGCGGCCCAAGGTCGTGCTGGCTCACAACTATGGAGAAGCGGAGCGGATCTACCACACCTACAAGGACAACCTGCTGTGCGTGATCACCGACGTGCAGTACGAGCGTCAGGGTCGGCTGGACGATGAGGCAGGCGTGCGCTTCATCGAGCAGATCCGCGCGGACGGCTGCCATGTGCCGGCGCTGCTGCAGTCGATGGAGATGGTGAATCAGGCCAAGGCGTACGCGCTTGGGGCGCACTTCCTGCACAAAGGGTCGCCGACGCTGCTCAAGGAACTGCGCGACTTCATCGTCGACCAGCTGGGCTTTGGCGACTTCGTGTTCCGCACCGCCAAGGGGCAAGAGTGCGCGCGCGCCGGGACGATGGCAGCCTTCATGGACCTGCTGACGACGGTGCCGGACGAGTCGATCGAGTTTCACGCGCGCCACAATCACTTCTCGGCGTGGCTGATCGCTCACGGCGAGATCCCGTTCGCCCAAAAGGTTCAACCGGTCCAAGTGCGCGATTTTGCGTCGGTCGATGGGTTGCGCCGCTTCCTGATCGGGGTGTTCGAGGACGTCGAGCGCACCAAGAACCGCGGTCGCGTGGTTGACTCAGCGACGTGGAAGAAGCTGGACCGCGAGCAGATCGTGCGGTTGCGCGAAGGCGGTTTGGGCGGCAAGGGCCGGGGGCTCGCGTTTCTGAACACGCTGCTGTCGACCCTGGACTACCGCACACGCTTCCCCGGCATCGACGTGACGCTGCCTGCGACCGCCATCGTCGGCACCGCGGAATTCGACGAGTTCCTGGAACGCAACCGCATCGGTCGCGACATCGTGACCAAGTCCGACGACGAGATCCGCGCGATCTTCCTGGCCGGGCAGCTGTCCCCCACGCTGATCGAGCGCTTGGGGCAGTTCATCCAGCACGTGCGCTTTCCGTTGGCGGTTCGCTCGTCCGGCCTGCTGGAGGACTCGCAGTCGTGTCCTTTCGCCGGGGTCTACAAGACCTTCATGCTGCCCAACCAGCACCCCGACGACCGGGTGCGCGTCGAGTACTTGCGCGCGGCGATCAAGCTGGTCTTCGCGTGCGTGTTCGAGCGGGCCAGCCGTGAGTACATCGCCGGGTCCAAGTTCAAGATCGAAGAAGAGAAGATGGCGGTGGTGATCCAGGAGATCGTCGGCGACCCGCACGACAACGACTACTACCCGACCCTTTCCGGGGTGGCGCAGTCGTACAACTTCTATCCGACCGGGCCGATGAAGCCCGACGACGGCATCGCCAACATCGCATTGGGGTTGGGCAAGGCCGTTGTCGAGGGCAACCGCGTCTATCGTTTCTGCCCGCGTTACCCGCGCATGGAGCTGTTGGCGCAGGAGGAGCTGGTCCGCAACACCCAGCGCGACTTCTGGGCCCTGCGGCTGGATGCGGGGCAGCAAGCGCTGCTGGCAGGTGAGGACGGGACGCTGGAGGAACTGGCCCTGCGCGACGCCGAGCGCCACGGCACCCTGCAGGCGGTTGCGTCGGTGTGGGACTTCGAGAACGACCAGCTGGTCGATGGTCCGTTCGACCGCGCCGGACCGCGCGTGGTGACGTTTGCCAACATCCTGAAGTACAACTCGTTTCCGCTGGCAGAGCTGCTGCAGGACCTGCTGGTCATCGGCGAGGGCGCGATGGGTGGCCCGGTCGAGATCGAGTTCGCAGCCCGGCCCACCCGCACCCACGGCCGGCCTGCGGCGTTCTTCCCCCTGCAGATCCGCCCCCTCAACGTCGATCACGAGGACGTGGAGGTCCCCGAGCCCGGCCAGCTGGTCGGCGGCGAGGCCATCGTCTACACGCGGGAAGGTTTGGGCAACGGCATCACCGAAGGCCTGACCGACTTCATCTACGTGGACGCACAGCGCTTCAACCCCACCGAGACGGTGCAGATTCAGCAGGAGCTGGGTGCGCTGAACCGCAAGATGCGAGAAGAAGGGCGGACTTACGTCCTGATCGGCCCGGGTCGCTGGGGCTCGCGCGACCGCTTTCTGGGCATTCCCGTGGCGTGGTCGGACATCAGCGAGGCGCGCGCCATCATCGAAGCCGACCTCGAGAATTTCCGGGTCGAGGCGTCGCAAGGCACCCACTTCTTCCACAACCTCGTTAGCATGCGCGTGGGCTACCTGAAGGTGCAGTACGGCTCGACGTCCTGCTGGGTCGACTGGAGCTGGCTGGCCGCGCAGCCGGTCGTCGAGCACACCGCGCACTGCACCCACGTCCGGTCCGAGCGGCCCTGCACGCTGCAGATGGACGGCAAGACCGGCAAGGCCGTTCTGGTCAAGGCTTAGCCCATGCCACCGCTGCTGCGTTCTGCCCTTGTGACCGGAGCCGCCGGGTATGTCGGCGCGACCTTGGTCCACCACCTGCTGCAAGCCGGTACCCAAGTCGTGGGCCTCGACAGTCTGGAGCGAGGCCACGCCGACGCGTTGCCTTCGTGGGTTCCGCTTGTGCAGGGCGATGTTCGCGAGCCCGACACGGTGCGCGAGGCGATTCTGCGCTTCGGCCGACCGCCCCAGGCTTGCATCCACTTGGCGGCGCGCAGCCTGGTCGGCGAGTCGATGATCGAGCCCGGGCGTTACCACGCCGTCAACGCAGGCGGCACGCAGGTCGTTGCTGAAGCGTGTCTGGAGATGGGCGTGCCGGTGTTGACCTTGGCCTCGAGTGCGGCCGTGTTGGGCGCCCATCAGGCAGGCGAGTCGCAGCTGGACGAGGACGCCTTCGTACAACCGGCAAGTCCGCACGGCGCCTCGAAGCTCGCGGCCGAGCGCACCCTGCAGGCACTGGCGCAGACCGGCCGGATGTCGACGGTGTCGCTGCGCCTCTTCAACGTTGCGGGAGTGGGCTACGGCTGTCCCGAGCGCCATGACCCCGAGACCCACCTGATTCCTCTGGCGATTCTTGCCGCAGCGGGCCGCGTACCGCCCCTGCGCCTGTTCGGCACCGACCTGCCCACCCGCGACGGCACTTGCATCCGCGACTACGTGCACGTGCTCGACGTGGTCGAGGCGATGCTGCGGGCGACGGCGCGTGCGGTGCAACTGCAGGCGAGCGGCGAGAGTGCGTACGACCTGTTCCACGTGGGCTCGGGCGTCGGTCACACGGTGCGCGAGGTGCTGGCGGTGTGCGAGGACGTGCTGGGCGTGCCGGTGCCGGTCGACGAAAACCCGCCGCGGTTGGGCGATGTGGCTGAGATCGTTTGCAATCCAGCTAGGTTGCGGGATGTGCTGGGGATCCAGCCCAGCGCGGACTTGCGGCGGATGGTGGCCGAGTGTGCCGTGTCGTTGGGGGTGGGGGTTCGCGGGCATGTGCGCTAACCTTGCCGGAGTCCGCCGCCCCCGAAGTGAACTTCGCGGGCTACCCGTCTAGAAGTCCGCGTTGATGACGCCGCGGACTGCCACAGCCGATTGCCGCTCACGCACCCGAACGCGTCCCTTCGACTCGCAAGGCACCATGTGCCAGTCCCCCAGGGACTTCTTGAACGGTAGCCAACGGACTTTAGTCCGTGGATTCAGGCAATTGCGGTCCAAAGTTAGCGCATATGGGGTTCGCGGGTGAGGGGGGCGGAGCCGATCGGGTCAGGAATACCCAGGGTCTCCGAGGCCTTCCCTCAGAGGCCGCAAGTGAATTCGACTGGAGGTGCGATGAGCGAAGGGACCAAACCCGTGGAGTCCGCCTCCCACCTCATTGACCAGCGTATCCGGGAGCTGGCGGGATGGCGTGGCGAGACCCTGACCCGCGCGCGCGCACTGATTCTCGCGGCCGACCCGGAGATGATCGAGGAGTGGAAGTGGCGCGGTACGCCGGTTTGGTCGCACCACGGCATCGTGTGTACGGGTGAGGCGTATGCGAAGGTCGTCAAGCTGACCTTCGCTCAAGGGGCCAAGATCCCGGACCCGTCGCACCTGTTCAATTCCAGTCTGGAAGGCAACACGCGAAGGGCCATCGACCTGCACGAGGGGCAGAAACTCGACGTGGGCGCGTTCCAAGCGCTCGTCAGCGCCGCGGTGGTCCACAACTGCATGAAGGCAAAGACAAAGCCCCATGCGTGAGGCCAAGCCGGTCATTCTGCTGTCGGCGTCATCTTGCCCGCCATTCCCCATGTGCTAGCTTCCGCGCCCCGGTTTCGCCGGAGACACCCCCGCACCCGCCAAAGAGTCCTTGCATGTTCCTGCGTTTCGCGTTTCTGCCTGCTCTTGTTGCCTGTGTGGTCGCGGCGGTTCCCGCTGTTGCGACACCCAGGGCCAGCCTCTCGGCCGGGCGCGCAGGGTCCGCCCCCCCGGCGAAAGCGACCGTCGCCCGCAAGCCCGCTGCGCCGGTTGAGGCGGCCACCGCGAATCCATGGAAGACGGCACGCCCCGTCAAGGCCATCGTGATCGGCGGCTCGATCTCCATGTACTTCGCGGGCAATTTCGGCCAGTACCTGCAGCACGGCTGTCGCAACGTCGAAGTCTTGAACCGCGGCAAGGTCGGCGCAGGCGGTCCGGCTTTGGCGCGCATTCTGGCAGACGAAGTGCTGGGCAACCCTCAGGTGATGGCCGGCTTTCAGAAGGGCAACGGCTGGATCCTGTTTCAAGGCGGGCTGAATTCGGTTGGCTCGCCCGAGCTGACGATCGCCGCGCTGGCGCAGCTGTTCAAGGCGGCCCACGACGGCAGCCTGAAGGTGGCGGCCCTGACCCTGACGCCCTGGGGCAGCGACAAGGACAAGCGATTCGTCGGCTGGGACGGGCTGCGGACCCACCGTGCGACAGAGCAGGTGGTCGACTTCGTGCTGGGCAAGCTGACGCCCAAGCAGGCCCTGGGAAGGCGAGCGGCAGAGCGGACTTCCGAGACCTGGCTGCCCGGTGAGCTCCCAGCGCTGGCCGTCGACCTGTGGCGTTCGCCGCTGCGGGCAGGCAAGACCGAGTCCTTGCGGGACGAGAAGCCACTGGACACGACCTTCGACAAGAGCTTCTACGGCAAGCGACCGACCGAAAAGGCCGTGCTGCTGGCGGCGGCACGGGCGGTGCCGCAGTCGTACATGGACAAGAAGTATCGTGATTTCGATCACATCCATCCGAACAGCCAAGGCCACCGCCTGATCGCCTCGCTGCTCTGCCAGCAGGCTCCCGACGCGTGGGGGTGCGACTGCGACGTCATCCGGCGTGCGGAGTGGAAGGGCAAGGTCGTTCCGGGCAAGTGAGACTCAGCGCGGCAACCGCATGGGGTTCGCGGCGATCCAGCGGGCGCGCTTGACGGCGGGTGGGCTCGTCGGCGTCCAGCGGTTCGGCGCGGGCAGCAGCGACATGATGCGGGCGGCCTGCTGGGGCTTCAGCTTCGCGGCCGGTCGCTTGTACCAGTGCTGGGCCGCGGCCTCGACCCCGAACACCATGGGCCCCATCTCTGCGACGTTGATGTAGACCTCGAGGATGCGACTTTTGGGCACGAAGGCCTCAAGCCACACGGTGTACCAAGCCTCCAGGCCCTTGCGGACCCACGACCGCTGCTGCCACAGGAACACGTTGCGCGCGACCTGTTGCGAGACGGTGCTACCCCCGACCAGCTTCTTGCCGTCGCCCGTTTGATAGCGGTGCCACGCGCGGCGGATCGAGCGCATGTCAAAGCCGTTGTGGGTGAAGAACTTGCGGTCCTCGGTGGCCAAGGCGGCGGCAGGCACGTGGCGTGGCAGCTCGTCCAGACGAACCCAGCGCTGGTCGGGCCACCCGAATGCCTTTTGCTCCCACGTGTGCGAGATCGACCGCGACACCATCGTCAGCGTCAGCGGCGGGTCGACCCAGCGCAGCAGCAGGGCCTGCAGCGGCGGCAGGAACAGGAGCGCCAGGAACGCGACCAGCAGCGTGCGGAACAGGCGTCGACGCCACTTGGCCCAACCGCCCGCCTGGCCCGGCGCGGCCTTGTTGGGCTTGTCGACCGGCTTGGGGCCCTTCGCGGCGACCATCTGGGTGGGGAGACTCAAGGCTTTGCTCCGCAAGAGGATCCCGAGGGCGCAGGCCCGGGTGGCGGCAGTGTAGCGCGGCGGGGCGGCGAGGCCAGAACTCGCCCGGGTCCGCCCCAGAGGAATCAGACGCGGCGGCCGCGGACCTGCGGACGGACGATGGCGACCACGTGACCGCGCGTGCCCGGAACGGCGCGCTGCGCGGCGGTGTGCCAGCCTTCAGCGGCCAGCCGATCGACCAACTGCTCGTTGCCATGCACGGCGACGACGCCTCCGGTGGTGACCAGGTCCCGGGCGCGTGGCACCCACTCGTGGGGCGGCCAGACGGCGCGCGCGGTGGCCAGCTCGAACTCGGCGCCCAGCTGCGCGGCGTGCAGACTCTTGCCGACGACTTGCAGATGACCGACGCCCGCGGCTTGGGCGGCGAGCGTGATGAACGAAGAACGCAGTGGGCGAGGCTCGACGGCCACCACCCGGGCGTGCGGAAAGGCCAGCGCCAGCGCGATACCTTCCAGCCCAGCACCAGCGCCCACATCCACGATCGACGTGGGCGCGTGGCCCAGCACGGCTTCGGTGGCGGCAGCCACAACCCACGCCTCGGCCAAGTGTTCGGCCAGCCCGTGGGGACTCGCGTCGCCCACGAGATTGGTGCGCGCGTTGAATTCTGCCAGCAGTTCCGCGAGCCTGCGCAGTCCCGGTCGCCAATCGTCCTGCCACGGGCCGCCGTTCTGGCGCGCGTCGTGGGCCAGGGCGTCCAACATGGCCTCCACCTCGACGTCGGGAGCCTGTGTGTCGCGGTCGCTCACGGGGCCTCAGCTGCCGGGGCTTGCTTCTGCGCCTCCAGTGCCTGTTTCATGTCCGCTTCGGTGCCCGCGATGGCCGTGTCGATGGCCTTGCGAAGCGCCTCGCCACCGGCTCCGGCCGCGGCAACCGCTTGATCGCGCAGCTTTTCGGCGTCGGCCTTGCGGTTCGTCGCGACGTACAGCACGGCCAGCAGGGTCGTGGTCTGCTTGTCGGAAGCGTCGGCCTTTACGGCGCGCTCCAGCAGCCGGGTGGCCGCCTCGGTGTTTCCCAGCTGCACGAAGAATTCCGCGAGGTCCAGCACCGGGATGCGCTTCTGGTCGGCCGCCTCGCGGGCCAGGGCCTCTGCCTTGTCGGGTGCATTGCTGCGCCCATAGCCGGCCATCAGCAGCTTGAGCACGTCGTTGTCGTTGGGAAAGTCAGTGCGTGCCTTCTCGAGAATCGGCACCGCTTGCAGCGCCTTGCCGTTGTTCACCAGCAACTGCGCCTGCAGCAGCATCGCGTGCCTGCCCTCTGGCCCGTTGCGCAGGGGCTCCAGAGCGGCGATCGCCTCGTCCGTCCGTCCGACCTCGCTTAGCAGCTTGGCCCGCAGTAGCGCGTACGTCCGATGACCCGGGTCACGCTGCCAAGCCCACTCCGCCACTTCCAGTGCGCGGTCCGCTTTCTTTGTGGCCATCCAGGCTTGCACGGCTGCGATGACCCACGGCTCTTCCCGGTCGGCCTCCGGTACCCGATTCAGCACGGCGACCGCTTCGTCCGACTGGCCCTGTTGCCCCAGCAGGCTGGCCAGCGACAGGGCCGCATTCACGTCGCCGTATCTGTCCATTGCCTCGCGCAGCACGGCCTCTGCCGTCGCGGGGTCGTTGCGCTGCAGGGCGATCTCAGCCAGCGCTCCGCGGGCCCCCATCACCTCCGGGTCCTGAGTGATCGCTTGGTCCAGTAGCGTTTTGGCTTGGTCCTGCAGCGGCGGCCGCTGTGTCTCGGGAACCAAGGGCGCGCGACGGAGTAGCAGAACGGCTTTCGTCACCTTGGGTTCCGCGATGCCGGGGTGCCTGCGCAGGGCCTCGTCGGCTTGGGCCATCGCCCGTACCGGCTGGTCGTGGTCCATGGCTTGGTCGGCGAGCAACACACGGGCCAGCGGGTCCTCAGCCCGACCCAAAGCGGCCTCGCAACTCGACAGGCCCTTGTCCGCCATGTCCTGCTGCATGTCCGCCAAACCGCGCGCAAATGCGATGGCAGGATGTCCCGATGCGATGGCCTCCGCCGCTGCCAACATACTGCGCGCTGTCGCGAAACTGCCGCGGTTTTGCACGGAGACGGATCGGAGCACCAGCCACCACACCGCGGCCTCGTCGTCCGACACGACCTTGGGCTTGACCATCGGCTGCGCAGCAAACGGCTCGATAATGGCGCTGCCGCCGACCGAGCGTACGCCCACGCGCAGCCGCGATAGCACCAATGGCGTCTGCACCCCTGCGGTCTCTGTCACAAATTCCGCTTGCGAGCCACGGGCTTCCAGCATCGCGTGCGCCAGCCAGGCAACTTCGATCGGGTGCACCGGGCTGGACAGTCCCTGCTCTACCAGCTTCCACAGCGACGAGGTTGGCTCGAAGCTCGACGCCCGCGATCGGCCGGGTCTGACGGCGACCAGCTTGCCGTCTTTCACGCGTGCCCGCAGCAGTCCGTCGACGGAGGTGTCGTCCTTGGCTCCCAGCGCGGTCCTGCGCAAGTCGCCGTCGGCAAGCCCCGGGGGCACCGCGTCCTTGCCGGTCAGCCCCGTCTTGCGCAGCTGTTCCGCCAGATTCAGGGTCTGCGGTTGGGTGACGGCACTTGCGCCGTGGGGTCGGTCAGCGAACCACAGGACCGTTCCAGCAACGGCCGCAAGCGCAGCCAGAGTCACCGCCCACAGCCCGAATCGTCGCTGGGGGGCAGACTTGGCTTCGGGTTCTGGGGCGGATTCCAGGACCCGCAGGCATTTCGGGCACCGCCCGTCTGCCGGAGAGGTCACCTTCTGCTCGCAGTGGGGACAGAACTGCTCCATTTGCTTGCCTCCGCGCTATTCGATGTCTTGTCGTTCGACCCATGACCGCGTGCCGACCCACGCATCGGCGACGCCGTCGGTGTCCAAACAGCGCCGTCTCAGCCCCCACGTCCGCCGCCCTCCAGCGTCGCGTCGGGGTCCGTCAGCGCCGCTCGAGCTCACGCACGAAAGCTACGCCCGCCTTGCACGCTTCCTGATCACCCGCCAGTGGCTCGGCAGCGATCGCTCGTAGTTTGCCACACAGCGGGTCCCGCTGGCCCACGCGCTTGCAGGTCTGGTCCGCCAGATCGGTGCAGGCATCCGAACACCCTGTCAGGGTCGCGGCGGCCAGAAGGGCTGTCGCCGCGGTCCGCAACCATCGCGTATTCATGGGGTCCTCCCGGTGACGGGGGACCGAGTGCCGTCCGCCCCGTCCACACTCGGCATGGGCGACAGCCACTCGACGATCTCGAGTCCGAAGCCCGACACGCCACGCAATCTGCGGGGGTGGCCGGTCATCACGCGCATTTTGCGGATGCCCAGGTCGCGCAGGATCTGGGCGCCGATGCCGAACTCTTGGAAGTCCATGGGTTTGGAGAAGTCGTCAGGCTGTCCGACCGGCCGACCGGCTGAGCGCTCCACGTGGCTCTTCAGGACGCTCGCCAGCGCAGAAGCATCGCGCGCCACGTCCATGTAGAGCAGCACGCCCGAGCCCGCCTCGGCGATGGCCTGCAGCGCGATCTCCAGACTGCGGCGACCCGACGACAGGGCGAACCCAAAGGCGTCGCTCAGCAGGTTGGCGCGGTGCACCCGCACAAGGGTGGGCTGATCCTCCCGAACGATCTCGCCGCACAGCAGGGCAGCGTGGGTGGCGCCATCGACCAGCGAACGGTAGATGACGATGCGGAAGGCCCCGTAACTCGTCGCCAATTGGCTCTCGGCCTCGCGCACCACCAGCGGCTCGGACTGCAGTCGGTGCTGGATCAGGTCGGCGACTGTAACGACGGGGATCCCGTGCGTCGCTCCGAGCTGCAGCAGGCTGGGCAGGCGGCTCATTGTACCGTCGGGCTCCATCACCTCACAGATCACGCCAGCAGCGGTCAGCCCCGCCAGCCGCGCAAGGTCAACGCTGCCTTCGGTCTGGCCACTTCGCACCAGCACGCCGCCATCCCGTGCCCGCAGCGGGAACACGTGGCCCGGAATCGCGAAGTCGGTCGGCCGCGCCTCAGGGGCAATCGCCCGCAGGATCGTATGGGCGCGGTTGCGGGGCGAAATCCCGGACCCCTGACAGTCAAGTGCATCGATGCTGGCGGTAAACGCGGTGCCCAGACGCGTCTCGTTCTGCGGTGCCATCGGCGGCAGCTCGAGTCGGTCGCAAAGCGCACCCTCCATTGCCAGACAGATCAGACCGCGACCGTGCTCTGCCATGAAGGCCAGCGCTTCTGGGGTGACCTTGTCGGCTGCGATCACCAGATCGCCTTCATTTTCGCGATCTTCGTCGTCGACCAGGATCACCATCCGCCCGGCCGCGATGTCGTCAATGGCCTGCTGGATGGGGGCGATGGTGGGCATGGCGGTCGTGCTCCGGGCGCTCGACGGGACTGCTTCGTCAGCAGACGGCGAGGCCGTAGGCGAATTTCGTGGGTGATCTTGGGTCATCCGGCTCAAGCGTCAAGCGGCCGGACTGCGCGGTGGCCGAAAGGCCGCTGTCCCGCTGCGGAATAGACCTGACTGGCGGGGCGGGCGATGCGGCGCGCCAGCACCTGCACACCGGGGGGCAGATCGCTCTGCGCGGCTTGCAGACCCGCCTCGACGTCGTACTGCGAGCCCACGAACACCGCGTGACCCTGCCCGGCAAGCTCAGTCGCAAACCTCAAGCGAATCAGGTGTACTTCTGCAGCCTTCAGCGCCTTGTCCACTGCAGCCAGTGTGCCGATCACGGTATGCGTCTGCAGGATGCCCATGGCCTCTTCGCCGGCCTCCGCCTGCGCGGGAGCCAGCAGCTCGCCATCCAGCGCCGCACGCAGACCGCGGTGGGCGTGGGGCAGCAGCAGCGTCTCCAGCAGATCGTTGCCGCCTTCCTCGATCGCGCGCCGCAGCGCCGACTCGACGGACGACAGGTCACCGCAGAACAGCACCAGAAAGCGGCTGGGGTCGATGTCTCCCGCGAACAGGATCTCGACCTCGGCCTCCTTGACCAGAGCATCGAGCGCACACAACCCCGCCGGCACCGAGACAAGCTCGACGGCGGCAAGGGTTTCGTGGGCAAGCGACGACATCGGTCAGGAACTCCGGGTACGGCCAGCGGAAACGGGAGAGGTCAGACGATGTGGAAGTAGCCGGCCAGCGTGCAGCGGCGCTGCTTGGTCCAGGTGCGCGCGTTCGTCAGGCCTTCGCCCGTCGTGCCGGCGATGGTCCAAGCCGTGTAGCCCTCGCCGCGCACGCCCAAACCCGCAAACGACGGCGCGTTCTTGACGAAGATCGAGACGTTGGTGGCCTTGGCCATCCGGTCCAGACGATCGATGGCCATCGAGTGCATGGTGGCGGTGTGGAAGCACTGCTTCTCGACGCGCACGGCCGCCGCAATCGCCTCTTCCCAGTCGCGCACCCGGAACATGCCGAGGACGGGCGACAGCATCTCGAGCTGCACGAACGGATGGTTCTCTTCGACTTCGGCGAAGATGATGCGGATGTCGTCGCTGACCGTCACGCCGATCTCTCGCAGGATGACCGACGGATTCTTGCCCACGAACTTGCGGTTCATGTGGCCTTCGACGATCAGCAGCTTCTCGAGCGCCTGCAGCTCGCGGTCCTTGACCTCGTAGGCGCGACCGTCGTTCAGCATCTCGCGCTTGAACTGGTCCATTACCGAAGCGACGACGATCACTTCCTTTTCGACGATGCAGATGATGTTGTTGTCGAAGCTGGCGCCGTCGATGATGTTCTTGGCCGCAAGCTTCAGGTTGGCCGTTTCGTCCACCACCGCCGGCGGGTTGCCGGGGCCTGCGCAGACGGCGCGCTTGCCCGAGTTCAGCGCCGCCTTGACGACCGGACCGCCGCCCGTGACGGCGATCAGGCGGATGCCCGGGTGCTTCATCAGGGACGTGGCGCTCTCGATGGTCGGCTCGGCGATCATCGTCATCATGTTGTCGGGCGCACCAGCGTCGACGCACGCCTTGTTCAGCATCTCGACGTACCAGACGAGCGTCTTGCGCGCGCTGGGGTGCACGTTGAACACGACGGTGTTGCCGCCGGCGATCATCGAGATCGCGTTGTTCAAGATCGTCTCGGTCGCGTTGGTGGTCGGCGTGATCGAGCCGATGACACCCAAGGGTCCGTACTCGTCGATCGTCAGGCCGTTGTCGCCGGTCATGGCCGACGGCATCAGGATCTCCATGCCCGGGGTCTTGAGCGCAACCGTCCGATTCTTTTCAATCTTGTCGGCGATGCGGCCCAGGCCTGTCTCCTCGACGGCGCGCTTGGACATCTCCTCCAGGTTCTTCAGCGTCACCTGCCGCATGTTCTCGATCGCGCGCTGACGCACGT
The DNA here is from genome assembly GCA_964447285.1 of uncultured Enterobacteriaceae bacterium. Lineage (GTDB taxonomy): Bacteria > Myxococcota_A > UBA9042 > UBA9042 > UBA9042 > CAJBNH01. The sequence continues at coordinate 59,125 of CAYURO010000024.1, forward strand.
GAACCGGGACGCGGTGCAGTTGTTCGTACGCCACGTTTGCGGCGGCGACGGCGCTGTCGATGTCCTCGAAGATGCCGAACTTGCCGCCCGAATGGCGCGGCACGTGGATCGACGGGCCGCCACCGGGCTGGGAGATGCGACGCACCACCTCTGCGACGATGGCGTTGATGCTGGATTCATCCATCAGGGGACTCATTGTGCTTTGCCTCCAGGGACCTACGTGGGGTTAGCGGGGTGGGGGGCAAAGGCGCCTCCCGCCCAAGCCGCCCTCAGCGATCCTCGTAGGACTGCATCTTCTCGAAGACGACGTCGCCCTCGACCGTGACGGTATCGACAATCGCCATGATGACGTGGTCGACCGGGCGGTCCTTGGTGACGGCCGTCTGCCGGGCGCTGGAGCCAGCCGCAAAGAGCACCACCTCGCCTTCGCCCGCATTCATGGCGTCGACGGCGACGATGACCTTTCCGGTCGCTTTCCACAGGTGGTCCAACTCGCGCACGAGCAGGAAACGCAAGCCTTCCAGCTCGGGTTCCTTGCGCGTGGACACGACGGTGCCGATGACTTTGCCGAGCAGCATCTCGACCTCTCCGACGCCCCTGACCTGTTGATCGAGGCGCACCTGTCCATCTGCGGGCGGGGCGCGCACCTGCGCCGGTCCACGCCACCGCCACGTGCGCAACGGTAGTCCGCCCGCAGCAACACCTTCGAGGGCTGTCCCCGGCAGGTGCCTTTGCGGACGGGCTCCGCGCGCGGATGTCGCAGGCTCGAACTAGATGATCGAGCCGTCGTTGTTCTTCTTCGGGCCGCGGCCGAGGGGCAGCACGGCGTCGACGTTCGCGTGCGGGCGCGGGATCACGTGCACCGAGACCAGCTCGCCCACGCGCTCGGCCTGGCGGGCACCCGCCTCGGTCGCAGCCTTCACCGCCGCGACGTCGCCGCGCACGATGACGGTCACGTAGCCACCGCCGATGCGCTCGTAGCCCACCAGCTCGACCTTCGCGGCCTTGACCATTGCGTCGGCGGCCTCGACCAGTCCGACAAAGCCCTTCGTCTCAATCATTCCAAGCGCTTCCGACATCCGCTGCTCCTTGCTGTGCTGCTGCACGTAGATTCGCGCCCACTGGCGCTCTCACTTTTCGATGAAGGTGGCCGCCCCGATCAACGGGTGGCGGTGACGCCCTCGATGCCCTCGAGCGCCGCGATGGCGGCGGCCGCGGCCGAGTCGATCTCGCTTTCCGAGCCCGACATCCACAGGCGGCCGAACGCACCGTACGGCTGCACCTGAACAAGCTTGACGTTGGCGGCCTTCTCCGCCTCGTTGGCCGCATACGCCGCGTAACCTGCGGGCTCGGTCTCGAGGATGAAGAGGCTGTCGCCCGGAAGGATCATCATGCCCTGCGAGTTGCGGTTGATGATCTGGGCCTGGTAAGGCTCGATGGCGCGGATGATCTGGTTGGTGGCGATGCGCGGCTTCATCCGCTGCTCTTCCGTCAAACCCAGATCGGCCAAGATCGCGCGACCGGCGCTGCGGACTTCGCCTTGATCGGGATCGTGCACTTCCAGCAGACCGAACGCGCGCTCGACGACCTGAATGGCCGGGGCGACGGTCGTGGCCTTCAATGCGATGTCCGTCACGCGGTTGATGGCGATGCCGGGCGCGATCTCGATGTACAGCGCCGCCATGTGCGGAAGGGGCAAAAAGCCGCGCGCCGTCTTGCCGACGAACGAGGCCAGCTGGGGCTGCAGGTTGTCGAGGATGATGTAGGTTCGCAGGGCAATGGCCATGTTGCAGATGCTCCTGGGCGCCGGGTGGGCGGGGGGGGCCGGGGCGGCCGGACGTAGCGTCGGGTGCCCGGTCAGGCCGGGAAGGCCTTCGCGGAGCGCGAAGTAGCACGACCGGCGGCTTCGGGCAAGCCCGAATGGGAGGTGAGCGCGATTGCCGATCGTCGCTGGCGCGACGGGCCCCTCCTGTGCCAAAATGTCGCGCTTGCCCGGTGACGACCCGGGCAGTGCTTGACGGCGCCGGGGAATTGGCGGTAGCACCCCCGGAAACAGAGGCGGCCCCCCATGGCATCGTGTCCGCGCTGCGGTCGGAACAGTGAAGGTAAGTATCGATTCTGCTTGGGCTGCGGTGCCGCACTGCCCGCTGGCGACGCACGCCCGGCCGTCACCCCGTCGGCGACTCCGGCGGTTGCACCTCCGGGCGGCATCCCTTCGCCGCCTTCCGGTCCGGCGCCGGAAGGGCCCAGCCGCGGCCGGACGGGCTCGTCGCTCGTCCCCGCGATCCACACGCCGCCTGCGCCTGCGCCGTCCTCGCTTCCTCCTCAAGGGCGGCCGCCCGGGGCGCCCACTTTCGGTCCCGGCTCGGCCCTGCCCCCCGCTGCTCGCGCTGCCCCTGTTCCGCCAGCGCCGCACGCCGGTCCACCATCGCCGCCGGCCGGTCCACCACCGCCGCCTGCCGGTCCACCACCGCCGCCTGCCGGTCCACCACCGCCGCCCGCCGGTCCACCGCCGCCGCCTGCCGGTCCACCACCGCCGCCCGCCGGTCCACCACCGCCGCCTGCTGCGCCGGTTCCTCCGCCCGTCGCGCCGGTTCCTCCTCCTCCGCCGCGGACGGGGCGCGCCCCGCTGCCGCCTGGCCCTTCGTTGCGCCGCTCCAGTGCCGACGGACAGATCTCGCAGCACTCGGCGACCGTCGTGGCGCCCTCGCGCAAGCCCTTGCCGACCGTACCGCCGGTCGCTGCCCCGGCCGCCTCGGCTCCGCCACCCCCGCCACCACCTCCGCCGCCGCCACCACCACCTCCGCCGCCGCCGCCACCACGTACAGCGGCGACAGAGGCATTCGGGGCGGACAGCCCGACCGATGCGCTGCGTAGCCTGCCGGCAGGGCCTCCTGCGCCGGTGGCTGGCCCCAAGGGTCCGGCAGCCATGGACATGGATGGCGGCACTTTCCGCCGTCCGGCGCCCGCTCCCCACCACCCGACCTCAGGGCACCACCCGACCTCAGGACACCACGTTGTCGCGACGTCGCTCACGCCGTCCCAGACGCGGGCCGCAGCCACGCCGTCGCAGCCCCCGCTGGTTCGCACGATTCCTCCATCTGCCGCCTATGTTCAGCGTCCGCACACGCCGACTGAGCCCGCCCCAGCGATCGAGCCCCACTGCCCCAAGTGCGGTGGCCCGCTTCCGGACACCCTCCTGTTTTGCGGGACCTGCGGTGAGCACAACCCCCTTGGGGCTCCTGTGCCTGCCGCGCCTGTCGCCTTGGGCGAGCGAATGGGCACCCTTGCACTGATCGACGAGAACGGCGCCGAGTCGATGAAATTCCCGTTGCATGTCGGGGAGAATCGGATCGGCAGCGGCCCTTCGGCCACCGTGCGTTTTGCCGACGACGGCTTTCTGGCTCCTGAGCACTGCATCCTTGAGGTCCATCGCGAGAGCTTCCGGCTGCGGCCGTTGGAGCGGGCGAACGGCACTTTCCTGCGGATCACGGCCCCGGTCGAGTTGCGGCACGGCGACGTCTTGCGCGTCGGTCAGGAGGTGCTGCGTTTCGAGCGGTTGGATCAGCTGCGGCCTGAAGTTGGACCGGACGGCAACGCCGAAGTGGTCGGTTGGCCCGTGCCGCGCGGAGCATGGGGCCGACTTTGTCAGATTGGCTTGCAGCGACAGGTCGCGAATGCTTATCTTCTTGCGAGTCCGGACGTGTTCTTGGGGCGCGAGAGAGGCGATATTCTGTTCCCGAAAGACGGCTTCGTCTCGGGGTCACACTCCGTCCTGTCTGAACGCAACGGACGGGTCTTCCTGAAGGATCTGGGCAGCTCCAACGGAACGTTCCTGCGGATTCAACAAGATACGCCGCTGCGCAACGGCGATCTCTTCTTGCTCGGACGCAACCTCCTGCGCGTGCACAAGGGTACAGCATGACTTCCAGGCAAGGCGGCCGCGGCCACGACCACCAGGCGGCCCCACCGAGCGCCAAGGATCGGCGTGACACATTGCGGCTGCGGTACGACATCCAAGTTGGTGTCACCTCGTCGCACCGTCTGTTTGTCGGGCTGTCGTCCAACATCTCCGCGGGTGGCCTCTTTATCGCGACCGAGGAGGACCTGCACAAGGGCGACATGATCGACGTGCGCTTCTCCGTGCCGGGCTCGCCGCATGTGTTCGAGAAGAAGGCGACAGTTCAGTGGACGCGGCCGATGGACGCCGATGCCGAGCATCGCACCCACGTCGGTGCGGGCGTGAAGCTGATGGACCTGTCGGAAGAGGAGCAACGGATCCTCAACGCGTTCCTGAAGGTCCACGACCCGATCTTCTTTGACGTGTGACCGGGAGCGGTCGGACCCTGACGCTCAGGCGTCGGTCTGAGTCGCCTCGCGCTTGACGGCCGCCCACATCCGGGGTCCCAGGTACGTGAAGCCGACGGCGAGATAGGCGGTCAGCAGCACCGTCACCACCCAGAAACCCTTCTGCAGCGGCACCACCCCGTAAATGGCGATGGCGGCGGTGATCTGCGCGACGCGCCACCCCAGTCGCTTGCTCATCTTCAGCTTGGGCAGCGGCAGGTTGCACACCATCAACAGGCCGTTGATCAGCAACATGACGGGCAGCCACGCATAGAACGCCGGCCAGCTTCGGAGCAAGCCGCACTCGAGCGACGCCAGAAAGCCGCTGGCCAGCAAGCCGCCCGACAGCGTCGACGGCAACCCCAGGAATAGATAGGGACCCAGCGCGGCCGTCATGACGTTGAAGCGCGCGAGTCGCACGGCGGTCAGCACTGCGTAGGCCAGCGCGAGCCCTGCGGCGACGTGATCTGCGGGAAGGCCGAGCAGCGTCTGCCCGTGTCCCCAGACCTGAGGCGCCATCGTCGTTGCGACGGTGTACACCAATGCGGCGGGGGCGGCGCCGAACGCCACCGAGTCGGCAAAAGAGTCGAATTGCACACCGAATTCTGAGGACCCCTTGATTGCCCGCGCGAGGCTGCCGTCCAGCTTGTCGAGCAGCATCGAGATGAGGACGAACCACGCGGCGTTGTAGACGTTGGGCTCGCCCGTCAGCGACTGGTGGATCGAGGCCAGCCCGAATGCCATCGCCGTGGCCGTGATGGCGTTGGGGGGAATCGTACGCAGCGGGATCGGGTCGAAGAGCTTCACGGCAGCCTTGGCGGAAGTCGTCCGGCGGATCGCGGGGGGAAGGACTTCCCCCTAGCCGACGGCCATCCTAGCGCCGTTTTCGGTGCCCGTCGATCCGCGGCCATCTGGCGAGCTGAAAGGCCTACGGAGCGGCCGTCGCGGCGCCGGGAACCCGGAGCAGCGCCTTCAGGACCCGTCGGGCGCGTCCGGCCGTCGAGGGGGCTTCGGCTTGGACCAGCCCTTGCACGGCAGCTTCGCGGGCCTCGTCAGGCAGCGACATCGCGAGCAGCATCTCGGCCAGCCGGATCATGGGCACACCTGCGCCGCCGTCGGGCTCTGCGGGCGAAAACAAGTCGCGGTCAGCCCGGGGCTCGAAAGACAGCGGCGGCGGGGTGATCGACGCGGCAGCTGCCTTGCGCTGCAGCGCAAGCGCTTCGGGACGCCGCCCCGCCGCCCATAGCGCAGCGGCCAGGGTGTCGAGCGAGGCCTGGGCGCTGCCAGACGCGGGACAGGTCGCGATTGGCGATGCGAATTCCAGAACCTTCTGGGGGGCTTGCCCGGCCAGCAATCGTGCGTAGGCGAGGTTGTTGCGATGGCCCATGCCGGTGGGGTCATGCTGCCAGTCGCGCTCGAATGCCGCGGCCGCCAGTTCGCCCAGCCCAAGCACCGCCAAGGCGTCCATCGCGCGTTGTGTCACCAGATCGCGGGCGGCCGGAGTGGACGCGCCCTGCAGAAGGTCACGTGCAAGTTGAGTCAGTGCCGTTGCCGCTTCTCCGTCCACCGCCCACACTCGCCCAGCCGCCGCTCCCAGCAGTCGAGCTTGGTCGCGGATCGGGGCCAGTGCCGCGCGGCGCATCAGCTCTTGCGCACCTGCCGGGTCGACCTTCAGCGCCACGGCAAGGGCCAGATCGCCGAGCTCGCGGTCCTCGATGACCTCGAGCGGCCGGTCGCGCAGGCAGGCCGCCAGCGTTCCCGTCTTGCGCAACCACAGGCTGGGGCAGGCGAGTACGGCGGCAGGTGCGCGCGCGTCGGCGGCACGCTGCAAGGCGCGCTGGGCAAGCGGTGCGTCCTCGAAGGCCACCGCCTCGTTCAGCAGCAGCAGCCACACACGCCACGCTTCGTCCTCGCGCCCCGCAATTGTCGCGGCAAGGTTCTCAGCCAATACAGGGTCAGCCGCCACCGCGAGTCCGAGGGCGGCAAACCCCTCACGCCGCGTCAGCTTTGTGGCGTCCTTGCGCAGCTGGGGCAGGGCGGCGGGGTGATAGCCGGCGGCCAGCGACTCCAGATCAGCCCCGTCGGCCACTACGGCACCCAGATCCTCAGGCATCAGACCTGGTTGCGTCTCGCGCAGGGCGGCTGTCAATTGGCGGGCGAGGTCGAAGCGGCCGGCACCCAGCAGGTCGGCATACGCGACTTGGAGCACCCCTTCGCGGTTGCGTTGGCCGCGGAGCATCTGCATCGCCGCGGCAACGGCGCCTTCCGGCGGTGCACCGGGTGCGCGGGCGGCCACGAAGCGCGCGAGCAACCCCGCGCCGATGTTGTCGCCGGGCAGTTCAGGGAAGCGGATTTCGCCGGATGCGGGCCGAGACCAAACGGCGAGGTTGGGGTGACCCTGCATCACGAGCTCAGCATCCAGCAGCGAAGCAGAGTCGACGCCGTGCGAAAGCTGAAGCCAAACGGGAACTTGGGATCGTCCGGTGGTGCTGCCGGGTGTATCCAGTGCGACCAGAACGGCCGCCACGGCACCGATGGCTCCGTGGGGGAGGGCGCGCAGCGACAGGACTGTGCCGTAGGGCCCTTCGCGCGGGTCGGCAGGGGGCAGGACGGCCTTCTCAGGCACCGCAAGCGGTGACTTTCCCAAGAGGCGCACGGCGGCCTCAGCCTTGCCCCGCTGCGACCAGCGCAACGCAAGCGCGACGCGCAGTTCCGGACGGCGGGCTGGCAGGTCCTGCAGCGCCTGACGCAAGGGCGCAAGGCGCACGTCGTCGATGGGCGGAGGCGTGGCGGCCAGCACCGTGTCGGCAAATGCAAGGAGCCAGGACTCGGTGCGCAGGCTGTTGCCTTCCTCCGCGAACCAACGCAGCAGCTCGGGACCGCCGCCCAGGCGCAGGGTCTCGTCAGCCAACAGTTCGAAGTCGTCGCGGTCAAAGGTCGGCAAGGCGCGGCCGGCCTGTTGCAGCGCGCGCACCGCGCCAGTGACGTCGCCCCCCAGCAGGTGGTGGAGCACCAGCAGTCGCCGCAACATCGCGGACTCAGGGGCCTGATCGACCCACTCTTGCAGCCACGACGTCGCTACCGCGGCCTCACCTGCGTCGGTCAAGCCGTGTACGATGCAGATCAGCTGTGCGCCGCGAAGGTCCATGCCGTCCTGCCGCGGCACCGACGAGCGGTCATCCCTCCAGTCTCCCGCCTTGGCCTCAAGCACCAAACCCGCTTGGGAACGCTGCAATAGGTCCAGTCCCTGCGACCGCTTGCCCGCCCTTAGCGCCAGATGCCCCTCGACACAGGTCCGCAGCGTGTCACTCGACCGGCCCGGCATTGCGACCAGCGCAAATGCCTGCTGGACCAGACCCGTTCGCGACAGCTCCAGCGCCGCCTCAGTTTGCGCATCGGCTGAGTTCGTGGCCCTGCCTGTGTACAACCTGGCAAGACCCAGAGCTTCCTCCGCCGAGGCCGGATCGCGCCGCAGCTCCAGCGCCAAACGCAGCGCAAACTGCCGATCCTTGCCTGCGCCCGCCGCATCCGGGGCGGCGATCACGTCTTCTGCGACCTCACGTGCCTCGCGCACCGCACCCACGTCGCTCAGCCACCCCGCCGCCTGTGCCGACGCTTGATCACCGCGCGTCAGCAGCCGCCGCACGCCCGTGACCACCGGATCGCGGTCGCCCAGACGCGTGGCGAGCTCGATGCGGAACCGCTCGATGTCACGTCCGGCGTCAGGGACAGCCAGCACCGCATCGCGCAACAGCTTCTGCTGGCCCGACCGGCGCGCTGCCTTGTCGAGCTCGCGCAGGTTGTCCGGACTCGGTCCCTGACGGACCACCGCCTGGATCTGCTCCGAGAGCCCCTCAGTCCGCCCTTGCATCAGCGCGATGCCGACCAACCGCACCCGCAAGTCGGTGTCGGCGGGCTCCAGCTGTGCAGCGCTTTGGTAGAAGCCGGCGGCCTGTTCGAGTGCGCCAAACTCCTCGCACAGCAAGCCGGCGCGCGCGAAGGCCCGGGGCTGGCGACCGCGCAGGATCCCGGTCATACGCCGTAATACTAGATTGGCGTCCGTCGGTCGGCCAGCCGCCAGAAGTGCCCGTCCCCACTCGTACAACGTGTTCTCGGGCATCGGCCGCAGCTGATCCAGCTCCTGGAACACCGTGACGCCCAAGCTGGCAAAGCCGTTGAGGGTCAACTCGCGCGCGCCAAGCTCCAGACGATTCGGGTCCGGCGGAGTCACACGCAGCCCCGCGACCAGCGCCTTGGCCGCGTTCTCATCCTGCAGCTGCCGCGCACAGTCGATGCCCAGTGTGATCGCCGCTCGCACACCTGCGACGTCCGGGTCGGCCAGCAGTCGGGGCGCGAGTTCCAGCACTGCCCCGCAAAGTCCTTGATTCGCGGCCAGTTCCAGCGCCGGTCGCAGTTGCCGCGCGGGCAGGTCGGGCATGTGGGCCAGGTCCGCCAGCCGACGCGCTGCTTCGGCGGCTCGGTCCAGCGCCAACAGGGCCTGAGCCTCCACAAGTCTGCGCGGCAACACCTGATTCGGGTCGGCCGTGTCGGCCTGCTCGGCCAGCAACTCGAGCACCAGGTCCGCCGCGCCCATCGTCGCCATCACGCTGAGCACGGGCAGGCGCACGTCGTCGCCGTACCGTTGTCTTGCCCGCTCGGCATGGCGGCGACCCAGCAGGGCGTGCTCGCTCGCCAGCAATCGGTCCGCGATGCCCCATGCAAGGCCGGCGTCGTCGATCTCCTCCGTCTCGCCGTTGCCCAGCCAGCGGGCCAGCATCGTGCCTGGGCGAGCCAGCAACTTCTCCAGCACCAGTCGTGGGTTCCAGTCCAGACCCTGAGCGTTCGCGGCCGTGCGGGCGCGGCTGTCTAGGTCCAGAAACTCCTGGTCCGCGCTGTCCTGCAGGGCTCGCAGGGACAACTCGCGCAGCATCTTTGGCTCGGCGACACCCGTCGCAGCGTACATGCGCAGCACCGCCGTCCAGACGTCGGTCCAGGTCGACCGCTCCTCCAGCTGTCGGGCAAGCCAGCGCCGCGCGGACTCCTGGTCCGGCTCGCCCTCGTCGGAGTCGGCAGGCTGCGCGCTCGACAGCAACCGCGCGTAATGCAATACGATCTGGACCGCCGCAGCGCCCGGAGCCTTGGCCACCATCTCCTGCTCAGCGCGCAAACGGGCCGCCGTTCGCTGGCCCGCCCCGGGGCTCTCCGATGCTGCGACCAAATAGCGCCGCGCCTCGTCGGGAGCCCGCTTGCGCCACAGCTCAGCCAACAGCAGCCCAACTTGCGACCGGTCTGCTGCGGTCTCGAACGCCTGTTGCCCCAAAGCCCTGCCATCTGCGACTTTGCCCTCGTCCAGGGCCAGCTCGGCCTGGAACGCCATCACCACTCCGTCGCGCTGCGTCGCCAGTTCCTGCACGTACGGCCGCGCCAGGTCCGTCAGACGCCCCAGCAACAGACCCCGCACCAGCGCGACTCGACCGCGCCGGGTCGTGAAGCCAGACGCCTTGTCGTCCGCGAGCTTCTGCAGCCCGACCCGATCGTCCGTCCGCCCCAGCGCCACCGCATACCGCACCCACACGTCCTCGTCGGCATCGGTCAGGGTCGTCGCCGCTGCCAGCAGCCGGGCCGACAGGGTCCGATCCACCGCCACGTCCGGCACCGCGGCAAGCTTCGTCCAAACGCGCGACGGCAGGTTTGCTTGGGTCAGACGGTCGAGCCACACAGCGGTTGCGTCGTGTCCGGGCACCCGCCGCAGCAGTTCCAGCAGCGTCACCCACAGCTCGGCGTCCTGGGGAGTAGTTCGGAGTCCTTCGGTGAGAATGGTCACGCCCAGCAGGGCCTTTCCTGCCTTGCCCAGCGTGTTCGACAGCTCGCGCAGCCACCGCGATCGCGGAACAGTCCCCGTGACCGGGGGGGCCAGCACGGAGACATGGTCGCGCCACTCTTTCGACTCGGCCGCCGTCGCCAACAGCGCCTGCCCCGCCACCCGGCACGCCTGCCCCGTCGCACAACCATTGGGAAGCACGCGAATCAGCAGACGAATCGCTAGCGTGGGCCGTTGAACCGCGATGCCTTCCCGTACGGCGCGCAGGCTCGCATCCATGGCCGTCGCCTGTGAGGGTTCGCCGGTCATCGTCCGCGAGGCCAGGGCCCGTTCCGCGCTGTCGGCCGCTTCCGCTTGGTCCAGCTGCCAAAGTGCGACGACCTCCAGCGCTTGCAGATCAGGCGTCAGGACCCCCTGCGCGCGGGCGCGGTTGGCCACCGAGACCACCTCAGCATGGCGGTGTGCGCGGTGGTGCCGGTGGGCGTCGGCCAGGGCCTGCGTGGCCGTCATCGGCGGGCCATCGGCGCGGGACTGGGTCCCCCCGCATGTGGTCAGCAGCATCAGCGTCAACGCTGGCAGCAGGGCACGCAACAGGCCCATCGGGAGGGGAGGCAGAGGCGGGCGAGGGTAGGATGGACGGGTCATCGCAGCAGCCTCGGGCCGGTCGGGCCCATCGGGAACGGTGCGGGGTGTCGCGCGTCGGGCGGATAAGGCCAAGGACGGCACAGCATGGCGACCGCAGGCGCAGGCGGCAAGTCCGGAACAGGGCTCAGCGAGTACCGACCTGCTTATCGTCGGGCGGGGGCGTCGCGGGTTGGTTCACGTAGCGGAATCGCTCGCCGCGAAAGCCAGTGACCAGCAGTTCTGAAGGGTTGGACGCCTCGACGAAGGACGGCCACAGCGGGACCTTGCCGCCTCCCTCCAGGTCGATGCAATACTTGGGCACCGCCATGCCACTGGCGAAGCCAATCAGCGCCCGCATCAGCTCCAGCCCCCGGTCAACCGACGTCCGCAGGTGGGCAGTGCCGTGCACCGGGTCGCAGTGGAACAGGTAGTACGGGCGCACACGGCTGGACAACATCGCGTAGAAGGTCTCGCGCAGCACCTCAGGGTCGTCGTTGACGCCGCGCAGCAGCACGGTCTGGCCGCCAATGGGCACCCCAGCGTCCGCCAGCGTCGCCAGCACCTGACGGGTCAGAGGAGCCAACTCCTTGAAGTGATTGATGTGCACGTTGACGTAGACCGGAATCCGCCGCGGCCGCAGTGCCTCGACCAGCTCGGCGTCCATGCGCATCGGCAGGAACACGGGCACCCGCGTACCGATTCGGATGAAGCGCAGGTGCGGAATCGCCGCCAGCCGGTCCAGCAGGTCCGACAACCGTCGCGTCGACAACAGCAGCGGGTCGCCGCCTGAGATCAAAACGTCAGCAATTTGCGGGTGTTCAGCGATCCAACGCACCGCCAGGTCCAGCTCGTCCACGTCAGGCTGCCCGGTCCCCGACGCCACCCAGCGGGCGCGCGTGCAGTACCGACAGTAGGCGGCGCAAGTGTCGGTGACGAGCAACAGCACGCGATCCGGGTACTTGTGAACCAAGCCGGGGGCGACGCGGTGTGGGTCCTCGCCCAGAGGGTCGGTGCGCTCAAACGGCGCAACGCAGGCTTCCGCAGGGTCGGGTAGCACTTGGCGCGTCAGCGGGCAGGCGGGGTCGGCCGCGTCGCACAGGCTGGCAAACCAAGGCGTGATGCCGACTTCGAAGGCCTTGCCAGTACGCAGGAATTCGGCCAGCCCGGGGCGATCGCCGAACACCCCCCGCAATTCCTGAGGCGTGCGGAGACGGTGGCGAAGCTGCCAACGCCAGTCGTTCCAGTCGGCGGGAGTGACGTCGTTCGGCAGGTGCATGTGGGAGCCGACACCCGTAGCCCGCCGGAAGTGCGGCGTGGGCCAAAAACGCAAAGGGCGAACCGGTGAGGGTCCGCCCAGCGTGTGTATCCGGTGCCCCGTAGGAGAGTTGAACTCCTGTCCCAGCCTTGAGAGGGCCGTGTCCTGACCACTAGACTAACGGGGCGACTTGTCAAAGGCCGAACGGGTCAGCGTTCGGTCTGTCTTCCGGGTGGCCCGCGAGGGGTTCCGGAGAGGTTGGGGGACTAGGATTCGAACCTAGATAAGCAGATTCAGAGTCTGCGGTCCTACCATTGAACGATCCCCCAAGGGGAGGAGACAGGCGCGCAGCCCGTCCGCAACGGCGAATTAGTCTAGAGGGGAGTCGAAAGGGTGTCAAGACCGCCGCGGCCTGTTCAGCGCCCGGCGGGAGCATCCTGGGCCGCGAACCAGGCCGCCAGCGAGTCCCGCGCCAGACCCGCCGCCTTGACCCGCCACTTCTCGCCGTTGACGGCCAGCACGGCAATCGCGATCTGCGGGTCCTCGACCGGCGCAAACCCGATGAACCACGAGAAGTGCCTGTACAGGTTGGGGTCCTTGCCGCTCAGCGAACCGGTCTTGCCGGCCACCGTGACGTCACGCAGCACGGCCGGCCGCCGCCCGAACGCATGGCGGCCGGTCCCCGCGACCACCGTCTGGGCCATCATCCCCTTGAGCTTGTCCGCCACCTCCGCCGACAGCAGCTGCTGGCCTTGGGCCGGAGCTGCTCCGTCGTCTCGCACGAAGGTTGGCCGCATCGCCACGCCGCGATTGGCGACGGTCGCCGCCAAGTACGCGCCGTGCAAGGGGGACAGCGTCGAACCTGCGAAACCGGCAGCACAGCGGCCCCGCTCGACTTCCGACGCGCCCTCAGAGCACGCCGACGCCTCGGCCTCCAGATCGGTGTCCAACACCGCACCGAAGCCCAGTCGCTTGGCCATCGCCTCCAGGTCTCCCGGCTTGAGGGACTGCACCCCGAACTTGGCAAAAGCGGCGTTGCTGGAGTGCGCGAGAGCTTCTGTCAGCGTCTGGCACTGGTGGTCTTGCGGGCTGTCACGCAGGTTGTCCTCGGCGATGCCCTGCCGGCCGCCGTGGAAACACACCGACGAATCAGGCTGTTGCCCCGCCTCGAGCAGTGCTGCCGCCGTCACGACCTTGAACACGCTGGCCGCCGGCACCTCGCCCGCGATGCCCATCGCGCCCACGGTCGCCACCGGGTCGCCGGCCTCGCGGTGTTCGGCCGCCACCTGAACGCGCCCGGTCTTGGGGTCGATCAGCACGACGGCGGCATAGGGCACGCGGGTCTCGTCCAGCAGGCGCGTGATGTCGGCTTGGACCTTGGGGTCGAGGGTCAGTTCGACCTGCCGCTGACCCTGCGCCAACTGCAGGTGACCCTTCGCATTTGTCTTGGCGCGGGTGACGTCTTCCGGGGCCAGCGGCGCAAGCGGCGGCGGCTCGGGCGGTCGCGGCGGGGCCAGCTGGGCAGGACCGGGGACCGGGGCGTGGGTCTGTTCAGCCGACGAAAATGCCCAACGCGCGCCCAAGGCCACCAACGCGACCAGACCGACGCCTGTGACGACCGCCAGCGGGCGGAAGGTGGAGCGACGGGGGGGCTTCAGGGGAAGTACGTTGCGAACCACGCGCAGACCTCGGGACGACAAGCCGGCGTGTGACTCTAGACGAGCCTGCATCTTGCGCAAGAAACCGCGTACGCACAGGCGATCCTCGCGTCGTCTTCAGGGTAGGAATCGCGGGCCGGGGCTTGCGCGGACACCCGAAGTGGCAGACAAGCGGACCGCACCCTCTCCCGGAGCCCGCCATGACGCAGACCCCCGACGAGCGAACCGCACGCATCGCCCGTTTTCAAACGCTGGTCGACGACGATCCGGAGAACGAGCTTGCGTTGTTCAGTCTGGGCCAGGCACTGCAAGAAGCCCGTCGTCCCGCCGAAGCCGAGGGATTCCTCAAGCGAGCCTATGTGTTGCAGCCCGACCTGATGATGGCATGGTACCGTCGGGGCGAGTGCCTGCTGCAGCTTGGGCGGCTGGAAGAGGCGCGCGAGATGGCCCAGAAGACACTGGAGCTCGCGATCAGCCAGCATCACGTCGGACCCCGCCAGGACGCCGAGGAGATGCTGGACGAGATCGCCGACGCCCTGACACGCAAGTAGGCCCGGCGACGGCGATAGATCGCCCGGACCGTGCCACGGCGGGGGAGCCGAACGGGCACGCAAGGCCGCAAAGTGGCGCGATGGCGTTGACACCTGCAGCAAGGGAGCCTACAAGGCCCGACTGCGGGGTGGAGCAGCCCGGTAGCTCGTCGGGCTCATAACCCGAAGGTCGCAGGTTCAAATCCTGCCCCCGCGACTC
>CAYURO010000025.1:0-67241 GCA_964447285.1 uncultured Enterobacteriaceae bacterium
CGCGACCCCAAGAATGTGCGCAACATGGCGGATATCGGCGGCGGCGGCTTGCTCCACCGTCACTTCGGCGTCCTCGAGCAGCACGTCGTACAGGTAGCCGGCGCCCATGTCGCGGTCGACGCCCAGCTTGCCCTTGACCTTGACCAGATCGCCGCGCTCCGCGGTACCGGTCACGCTGGTGACGACCAGCTTGCCCTCAGTGCCGTCGACCACATGGATCCAGTTCTTGCCCATGATGCCGCGGTTGACCTTGATGACGCGGCCGCGCACCTCAAACGTCTGGCCGCCCAGCGTCGCCTTGTTGGTGCGGACCTCGGCGACCGTGTGGTCGGCCTTGGCGACGGCGCCGATGTCGATCGGCTTGTCGGCGGGCAGTGCCGGGTGGCCGCCCTCCGGCATCGTGCCGCCCATCGCCGGGTGGGACGGGGGCACGGCGGGATTGGCACCGGGGGGCAGATCCGGGACGACACCCGCAGCGCCGGCGGGGGCGTTTTCTTGCGCGACGGCCTGAGTAGGCACCTCGGTGGCACCGGGCTCGGCCTTGCGGCCACAGCCGACAAGTACCAGGGGAAGGGCGGCGAGGAGCAACAGTGGGGTGCGAATCGACATGAGCGTGGTTGCCTCTGGATGGTGCCGGCAGGCGCCGCGGCGGCTTCGGGCGGGCGCGGACGGCCGGGAAACGGGGGCGCATCGTAGCGCGCCACGCGGCAAAGGCAATCGCATGGTGGGGATGCCGCGCGGTGATGTCGTCCAACATCTTGTGACGTCGTGGGTTTTGCAATTGGTCTGGTGTCTGGGGGCGTCGGGGTGGTCTCTGCTACACTGGCGGGCATGAGTCGCTTGACCGTCCCAAGCCGCTGGTCCCGCATCGTCGTCCATGCCGACATGGACGCGTTCTATGCCGCCGTGGAACAGCTGGACCGCCCGGAGCTGCGGGGCAAGCCACTGCTGATTGGCGGCATCGGGCCAAGAAGCGTGGTGGCGACAGCCAGTTACGAAGCGCGTCCGTTCGGGGTTGGCAGCGCGATGCCGATGGGGTTGGCGTTGCGGAAGTGCCCGCAGGCGATCGTGGTGCCGCCGCGCCTGGCGCGCTATGCGGAGGTGTCGGACCGGATCATGAGCGTGTTCGCGACGTTTTCGCCGTTGGTCGAGGCGCTGTCGTTGGACGAGGCGTTCATGGACCTGACGGGCGCCGAGGGGCTGTTCGGGCCGCCAGAGGAGATGGCGCGGCGGATCAAGGCGGCGGTGCGCGAGGCGACCGGGCTGACGGTGTCGGTGGGCGTGGCGCCGAACAAGTACGTGGCCAAGGTGGCGAGCGACATCCGCAAGCCCGACGGCCTGTGCGTGGTGCCCCCGGACGGCGTGCGCGCGTTTCTGGATCCGCTGCCGGTGTCGAGGCTGTGGGGCGTGGGCAAGCATGGGGAAGAGCGGTTGCAGGACATGGGGTTGCGCACGCTGGCCGACGTGGCGGCGGCGGATCCGGCGTGGCTGGAGCGCAAGCTGGGGTCGATGGGACCGCACGTTCACGCGCTGGCACAGGGCATCGACCCGCGGCCGGTGGTGCCGGATCGCGAGGCCAAAAGCATCGGCAGCGAGGTGACGCTGGACGACGACGTGGTGGGGCGCGCGGCGATCACGCCGCACCTGCTGCGCGAGGCGGACCGGGTGGGGCTGCGGCTGCGGCGTGCCGGACTGCGGGCGGGCGGGGTGCGGGTCAAGCTGAAGACCACGAAATTTCAGCTGTTGACTCGGCAGGCGGTCCTGCACCCACCGACCAACTCGGGCGACGTGCTGTACCGCGAGGCGCTGCGGCTGCTCGATGCATTCGACCTGGGTATGCCAATGCGGCTGGTTGGGCTTGCAGCCTACGATCTCGCTGACGCGGCGGCGCCGGTGCAGGGCGAGCTGTTCGGGCAGGAAGACCGCGAACGCCAGCAGCGGCTGGACCAGGCGGTCGACGCGCTGCGCAGCCGATTCGGCAAGGCGGCGGTGCGGCGGGGCAGTGAAATGGAGGACGAGGGGCCCGAGCGACAGCCGGACCGGATGCGGGATTGAGCCATGTCCGGGTGGATGCCGGGCAGCGGTCGCCCACAGCGTGCGCGTCAAGACCACTGTGACGAGGGACTAGTCGCTGCCAGCGCCCGTAAAGCCGTCGTCGCGGTCCTTGAACAGGAAGTTGAAGCTGGTCAGGCTGCCGTAGCATCCCGTCACGTAGGTCTGCAGCTGCACCTTCTCTTGCCCGTCGAGGTTCGAGGCGTTCACTTTCTGTTCCAGCACCCGCAGCTTGTCGCGGATCGACACGACCTTGCGGAACAGGACGTCGACGTCCAGCTCTTTGGACGCGAGCTCGGGGTTCGCGGGGCGCACGATCACCGTGCCACCCCGGTAACGCGGGTGCATCGGGACGTCGGACAGACCCAAGGCTTCGTCCAACACCTCGGACAGAATGGACTTCAGGGCGTCGCGGTCCATGGTCTCTCCCTCGTCGGTCGTGAAATCCAGGGGAATCTCGCGCAGTTTGGCGGCGGGCGCATCGTCGTCGCGGTCACGGGTCGGGCGGCTGCGGGTCGGCGGCGCGTGCCGGCGGGCGTCCTGCACGAACTGGCTGCGGCGCTGCTGCTCGCGCTGGTAGGGCGACATGTCCGCGTCGGCGGGCACGCAGGTTCCCGGCATCAGGCGCTGGCGGTCCAGGTGGTACTCGGGGCAGCCGAATTCGTGCGCCGCGGCGGTGGGATGGCCCGGACGACCCTGACAGGTGCCCATCGTGCGCATCAGCCGGTCGGTGTACTCGACGCGGAAGTGGCGACACGATCCGCAGCGGTTGTAGACCTCAGTGACGTCCGACATGGCGCGCGGTATCGCAGCGGCCTGCGGTGGCGTCAAGGCACGGCGGTGGACCCGCGAACGATTCTCGCAAGATCTGGGGGAAGCCGTCGGCTTCGGCGGTCAGCGCGTCAGCCGAACGACCTCTGCGGCGTCGATGCGGCGCAGAGCGGTCGCCCACTCCGGATAGGCGGCGGGGGCGACGACCGCCGGCTGGGTGCGGATGCGTTTGACGAGGCTGCGTTGCGGGCCAGACCCCGTAGATGTGCGTGAAAAGTGCACATCCTGTGCGTCAAGGGACACGTCGGTCTCTCCCGCTTTGAGGTCGGCGCCGAGACTGCGCACCGTGACACGCACCTCGTTGTCCAGCGTATGGCTGAACAGCAGCGGCATCTTGCGCTCGCCCACCGTGGCGTAGGCGTGGCCGAGCTGGTCGGGGTAGAGCAGCAGCTCGAGGTTATCGATGCGGCGCGGATCGGCCGGCGCATGGACGTGGTATTCGATGCCGACAGGTCCCGTTCCGGTCAGGTCCTGGAGGCCCACCAGCTCAAGCGTCATGCCCGGGTACGTGCTGCCGATCAGCTGGCTCAGGAGCTCGACGCGGCCCTCTTCGGTCGACCCCACCAGCAGCGCACGGACCAGAGCGCCCAGCGACCCGCCCAACCGCTCGCGGACCACCGCCTCGACCCGACCGTCTGCGTGCCAGTCCAGCTCGACCTGCACGTCGCGGCGATCCTGACCCTGGCCCAGCGCCGGCACTGTCACGTGCGGGTCCTGCGGCGCTTGCGGACACCCGACCAGCAGCCCAGCGCGCCCTCGCAGCCCGGCGCGGATGTGGTTCAGCAGGCCTCCCTCCAGCCCCGGGTCGTACCAGATCTCCACAGGGGGCGACGGCGTCGGTCCCGGCAGCCGCAGTCGCACCAAACTCATGCCGAAGTCTTCGGGGTCGGGCGGCGCGTTCGCCGGTGTGCGGGCCAGCGGCACCACCCGCACCAGACAGGCGTCAGTCCCCAGCCGCCGCGCGATCGTCTGCAGCACCGCCGCACGGTCGCCCTTCTGGTCGGCAAGCGCCGAGTCCGGACGGCCGGGAATGCCGCCACCATGCTCGTTCTGCACCGCCCGTGCCAGCCGCGCCGCCGTCTGCTCCCAGCGTCCGCGCCCCTCAGGCAGCGCCCGCGCTTGCGCCACCCAGCGGTCCAACTCGTCGTCGCGCACGGCCAGCCACGCTGCCAGCGCCTCGTTCCACGGCTCCAGCACCGACGCAAGATCGACCTGGGCCGAGACACGCACCGATGGCAGCGCCGACTCCGGGCGCACCGACTGCGGCTCCAATCTTGCCCGCCGCATGGCGTGCGTGCGGAAGACGTGGGCGGTATAGGCCCCGTCGCGGCGCACCTCGGGCGGCGGAACCGACGGCGAGGCGGCGAACTCAGCGTGCACGCCAGGGGGCACCAGCACCACGAATTCCGCAAGCACCGTGGGGCCATCGACCGACTGCAGAATGAACGGGGCAAGGCGCGTTGCGCCGGTGGCCGGGTCGTCGGGCGCGACGTAGACGACCTGAGCGTGCTCGACGGCCGTTCCCGCGCTAACCGCCCGCAGCGAGACGGATTCCTTGTCCGCCGTCTCGGCTGGGGGCATCGAAGTGCCGTCGGCCATCCAGGTGCGGGCGAACTCCAGCTCGGCTCCGTCGCCGATGCGGACCTCGCCCACATCGCCCGCCGCGCGGTCGTCCAACACCCGCACGATCTGATGCACCCGCCGCAAGGCACCCCCGCCGGGCAGCAGCACCACGATTTCCTGATCCAGCAGCCACGCCGTGCTGGCACCGGCGAACAGTGCCGCGTCGTCGGGAACCGTCGCGACGTCCTGACCTTCGCGCTGCCAGGCCCGCCACGGCGCCAAGGCCCCCGCCTGCAGCGCGCGCTGCCGCACGTCCAGGGCAACGTCGCGCCTCCTCAGCAGATCCTGAAGCGACTGCTGCCACCAGCCCGTCGCTCCTTGGTTCCAGGCCACCTGCGCGGACTGCCACAGCTCCTCGGTCCGGTCGCGCGACCACAGGGGCAGGGGAAACTCCGGGTCGGCCATGCCGTCGTTCAGCACTTTGAGTCGTCTGGAGGCTTCGGTGGCGAGTGCCGGCGACCGCATCGCCGCTTGCAGCGCCTGCCGAGCGCCAGCCTGCTGGTCCACCGTGGTCAGCCCCTGCGCGAGCGACAGGGCCTTCTGCGGGCACGCGGGCGTTCGGGCCAGCACCTGCCGCGTGAGCGTCCGGTCCAGGCCGTCCAGACCCAGCGACAGCGCTCGCTCCCACACATCGCAGTCGCGCGGCTGGGCATCGACGGCCAGCAGCACCTCTTGCCCCGCCTCGTCGGTCAGTCCCAGGGCCAGCAGCACCTGACCGCGCTCGAGGGCAAGGTCGGCGCGACGGGCGCCGGGCGATGACGGCGGCGCGCGCGTCTCGCCCTGCGCGACGGGCGGGTCGGGGTCCAGCGGGCCGACCTGCGCCAGCAGTTCCGCCAGCAAGTGCCATGCGTGCGCGGGGTTGCCGGCGTCGCGGACCTTGGCCACGCGGTCCACTTGGGCGTCGACGTGGTCCGGTCGGCTGTCGAGCACCCGGTCCAGCGCCGACAGCGGGGCGGTGGACTGGGGGTCCAGACCGGCCATCGCCTCGACCGTCAGCCACGCCGCCAGCGGGCCTTGGGGAAAGGTCGTGGCGAGTTCGGACCGCGCCGGACCCGCCGGCTCCAGCAGCGCTTGGGCCACCTGACGTGCCGCTGCTGGCCAAGCCGCCGGAGGATGCGTCTCAGTCAGGGCCACGGTTGCCGCAGGAATCACATCTAATTCAACAGGTTCCGAGCTGTCTCCCAAGGAGGCCGCGACGTCGAGGCGGTGCGGACCCGCCGCGAGCTCGACCCAGCCGCGCCGCAGTCGGTCCGTGGGCCCCATGGCGTTCGCCGCCTCGCCCGTCCACGGGCGGCCGTCCAGCCACAGACGCAGGCCGCGAGGCGCTCGTGCGATCAGGTAGTGGGGGCCGGCTTGCGTCTCGAACGCCGCGCGCAGGGCATACACGCCGGGATTGCGCACGGGCAGGCGGTAGCGGCCAATCCGTAGCGACGCGGGCAGGGCCTCTTGCTCCGGCTCGACCGGCAGGTCCAGCGCTTGGCCAGTCGCTGGGTCGTCGGTCGGTGGCGTGTCGAACACCGCAGGAGGCAACAGGATCGCCTCCAGTCCGGTGTGCAGGCGGCGCGACACGGGCGTGCTCCAAGCCTGCACCTGCAGCGGCCGACCGAGCGGTAAGGCGTCGCCCAGTCCAAGGTCGTTGGCCTGCACCAGAAGACTGCCGAGCGCGAGTCGACGGCGCAGGGCGTCGAGCGGATGGCGCGCTTCCAGCAGTCTTTTCGCGGTTTGTGGTCGGTCGTGGATCGCGGCCAACACGCCTTGCCGATCGCGCACCGCAAGTCGGGGCAGCGCTTCGGCGGTCAGGGTGCGCGCGACCTCTGCCGACGCGATCGCCTCTTCGTCCGCGGGCGCTGTCGCCGCCAGCCGGTCCGCCGCGTCGGCCAGATCCAGCCACGCCGCCGCGCGCCGTTGGATGTCCACGTCGCCTTGCAGCGCCAACACCCGCAGCAGGTGCGGCAACAGGCCGGGCACGGTCGCCGGAGCCAGCACCGCCCCCGCGTCGCCGTGGTCGCGCAGGTCGGCGCAGTCAACGTCGTGCAGCAGGCACAGCCAGCCGAGATCCTGATGCGCCGCGTCGCGTTGCAAGGGGTCGCCCAAACGCTCGCGGGCGTCTTCGCGCAGCTGGGCGGGATCTACACCGGGGTCGAACGCCGACAGCGGTGCACCACAGGCCGCCATGAGCGTCAAGGCGAGTCCGATCAGCAGCCAACGGTGGCTCATCGGGGCCTCCCGTCGTCCGGCGTCGGGGCGGGGCCCAGCACGGTCTCGTCGCGCAAACCCGCGTCAACGCGGGTCAACCAGGTGCGAAAGGCCGCGTAGCCGTCCTGCGGGATGTAGCGCGTCGTGACCTCGAACGACGAGACGATTCGGGCGTGGTTTCCGCGCTTGGGGTCGGGATTTCGTTGGGACGTGATCAGGAAGTGGCCGTAGGCGCAGTCAGTTTGCGGCGCGCTGGACAGCCGGACCGCCACTGTGGAGAAGCCCGCGACGACGACGTCTGCTGTATCGCGAAACGCATACTCCAGTTGCAGCGGGTGCTTGCGGCCTTCCGCGCGGGCAAGCTGGCTGACCAGTGGCTTGCCGGGACGCAGGGGAGCGACCGCAAAGTACCCATCTGCGACCCTGGCCACCTGCGGCGCTGTCGCCTCGACCTTGACCTCGACGCGGTCCGCCGGGGGCTGGATGCCGGTCGCCTCGACCTTGGTGACCGCAATGCCGGGAAAGCGCGGCGCCAGATCCTGCTCGATCCGCTCGCGGCGGGTCTCGGCGGTTGCCAACCTCGCGCGGACCTCGGCGGCGGGCAGCCCCTGCAGCGTCCACGTGATCTGGATCTTCGCCGCACCGTCCTGTTCGATCCAGAGTCCCAGCTCCTCGTGCCGCGTGTTCCGCTCTGGTCCAAACTCGGGCATCCGTACCAGTTTTGCCTGTGGCGACGCACCCTTGGCAGGCGGCACCACCAGCGCCATGCCCCCCGTGTCGCCGCCGGGCAGCTCGGTCGGGGCGTTGTGTTGCGCTGTCGTGTCGACGAACCAGTCCAGCTCGGGCACGTACGCGATCGCGTGGTTGAAGACGCCCAGCGAGGCCACGTCGTCGTGCAGCCGCCCCAGGTCCGACGTGCGCACCAGCGCCACCCGCGCCTCGACCCCCAGCTCGGCCAGCAGCGCCACCATCAGCGTCGCCTGGTCCTTGCAGTCGCCGAACTGGCGCTGGATCACCTCGCGCACCGCATGGGGTTTCAGGCTGTGGATGCCGAACTCCAGGCCCACATAGCGGATCTGGCTGGCGACATAGCCGTGCACGGCACGCACCTTCTGCTCGACCGTGGTCGCGCCCGCTCCCAGCCGCTGCGCCAGCTCCTTGACCATCGGGTCGCTTCCCGGTGCCGGCAGCGCCTCGGCCATCAGCCCGGCAAACCAGCGGGCGGCCGCGTCCCAGGTCGGAAATGACGACAGGTGCAGGTACGGCAGCACGTCGGTCACGCCCGGCATCCCATCTTCGGACGGGTGCGCCGGCAGCGGCCCCACCGACAGCGTCCACGTGTCCCACACGCCCTGGTCGTCGCTGGGCCCGGCCGTCGGCGTCTTCGCGACCCGTGTCATGGCCAGCAGCGGGGCGTCGGGACGGCGTGGGTCTACATAGTGGTGGAAGAAGGGTGTGCCTTCGAGCAGTTGGACGGCGATCGAGGTCTCGCGCACCGGCTGCTCGTCGCCCAGCACCAGCAGCTCGCCGAAGACGAGGCCAAACGGCGTCGGCAGCAGGTCGCGCACCACGTATTCGGCCACGGCTGTATCGCCGGGCCGCAGGCTGCGAAACGTCAGGGTGGTCCGTTCCAGGTCGTAGTACATGCCCGAAGCGTCTTCGCCAAAGCGGTCCACGGTCTGCGGCACGTCGCGGTCGATCCGGCCATCCGCCCGCACGATCACGGCCAGCAGCACATCGGCGCGCGACAGGCTGGGGGCGTACTCGATCTGCACTTCGCGCGCGGTCGGCCCGCCCTTGCCCACGTAGTGCACCTCGGCCTCGTAGCGGGCCTGTTGGCCGTTGCCCAGCGCTTGCAGCACCGTCTGTTGCAGCCGCGTCTCGAAGGGATACGGTCGGGGCAGCTTGGCCTCGGCGCGCACCAAGGCGAGCAGATCCCGGCGCAGTGGCGCGAAGAAGTCGCCGTCGGGACGCAGGATCTGCAGCCGGGCCCGCAGGTCGGCCCGCGCCGGCGCCCGCTGCAGGGCCGACCGCAGCAGCTCGATCGCCAGCGGCTTCTGACCCAGACGTGCCGCGATGCGCGCCCGCAGCTCCAAGACACCGGAATCCACCAGATGCGGCGGCAGCCGGTCCAGCGCCTGCATGGCCAATGCGGCTTGCCCCAAGGACAATCTCGCGCGAGCGACGGAGGCCCAAGCCCGGCTGCGCCCCGGGAAACGCCGGTCCAGATCGGCTGCGATGGCCTCCGTTGCCGACAGATCGCCGGTTTCGATGCGCGCGGCCAGATGGTTCAGGTGGCGCTCCAACCGGCCGGGCTCCACTTCCACCAGCCTCGCGTGCAGCTGGGCGGCCTCGGTCAATCGGTCGTGGGCGGTGGCGTTGCGGATGCGGGCGGCTAGCAGCTCAGGGGCGTCGGGCCAGCGCTCGCCACAGCGCTCCAGCAGGCGTGAGGCGATCAGGTCCGCGCCTAGCCGTGACCACAGGTCGGCCCGCACGATGCACGCCCGCACCGACGATTCCTCTGGGCCCTTGCCGTGTTGGGCTGTCCAGTCGGTCCAGATCTGGTGCGCGGTCGGGGTCTTGCCGATCTCGTCCAGCGCTTGGGCCTGCGCGACCATCAGCTCAGGTGCGTCGGGCAGCAGCTCAGCCCACGCGCGCAGCCGGTCGATGCGGTCGCCGGGCTCGCCGGCCAGCATCGCGTGCCCCAGAGCCGTCTGCGGATCAGGGGGCAATTCCTCGGGAAATACGGCCAACAGCCGCTCCGACAGCTCGACCGGCAACGGCCAGCCGTGCCACGCCAACGCCACAAAGGTCGCCAGCACTCCGGGTCGGGCGGCGCGTTCGGGCGCCAGCGGCCAGACGAGACCCAGCGCAGCGTCGGCCGGACCTGGTGCGGGACTCTGGGCAAAATCAGAGGGTTCCGATGCAAAGGGGGACGCGGCCTCAGCGAGAGGCGGCGGCTCGGCGCGGCTCTCGATGGCAAGTGGCGTGTCGCCGGACCCCGTGAAGGCCACCAACAGGGGCAGCGCCGCGTCTGCCGGAGCAAGCTTGACCACAAGCCGGTGCCATCCGACGGCAAGCAGCACCGGGACGTCATCGGCTTCGGGCAGCACGGCGGCGGTTCCGGCCAGCCCGTACAGCGTGGGTCGGGCCGCCGCTTGCAGGACCCGCCGGCCATCCAGCCACACCCGCGCCGCCCCATCGACACCCAAGCGCAGCACTGCGGGACCGGGGGTGACCGTGCGAAACCAAGCCTGCGCAAACACGATGGCGTCGTCCGGTCGCTCGACCAGAGTTTCCAACGGCACGCGCTCCCCCGGACGCGCCAGCGACCCCGGCACCGGCTGCCACCCGACCCGTCCCGCCCGGCCCGGAAACGACGCGCGCAGCGGCACGGTCAGTGCTGCACCGACGGCCTCGATCTCCTGCTCGACCTCGCCTTCGCGGGCAAATGCCGACCCGTGTTCGTCGCCGAATGGACCCAGCACCGACCAATGCAGCACCACGCCCTGTGACGGAGCGTATGCGGCCACTACGTCGGCGAGGTCGGCCGCCAGCGCTGCCTGAATCAATGTCGACCGCAGCACCCGAGCGACGGGACCGGTGCCGGCCTTGCGGTCGCGCGTCCAGCGTTTCGCAGCAGGTTCAAGCAGTTGCACGACCCGCCCGGGAGCCACCGCGCCCAGCGCGCGTCCCACCTCCAACGCTTGGGCCATCGCACTGGGGGCGCCGACCTTGGCGGTCAGGGACTTGCACACGACGGTCAGTCGTTGGTCCTCAGCGCTGCGGGCGGCAGAGGCGGTCGGAGCAGCGCCAGCCAGCGTCGCCCACGTCAACGCAACCGCTCCAAACAGGACCGCAGTGGCACGGACGGCGGGACGGGACGCAAGGAGGGGGGTCACGGCACTCCGAGTTCTTCGTGGATGAACGCGCGTCGGCCCTGGGCGTAGGCGCGGATCTCGTCGACGCGGTCGAGATACTCGCCCACGGACGAACGCTTACGCTTGTCAGCCAAAAAGTCCAACCGCAAGGTGCACATGGCGGTCTCGAGGCGCTGGTCCAGGAAATCGGGGGCCAAGCCGGTGTCGGCGATTTGCAGGACGAATTGGAAGAAGCGCTTGCGGTAGGCTGGGTTCTCGAGGACGCGGTAGACCTGGTTGTAGAAGCTGTGCTCGACCGTGTTCACCCCGACATCGAGCGGCAGCTGGGTGAAGATGGTCTCGTCCTGCACATCGAAGGCCTCGGTCCACAGGTGGCCGAGCGTGAGGTCAAGGTCCCACGGGAAGAACACCCAGCGGTCGTCGGCCGCTGCCGGGTCGCGGTACAGATAGAAGTTCTTGCGGATGTGCTCGTGGTTCTGCAGGACGGCCATGCCGGCAGCGTACGCCAGCCAGTCGTCCACGCGCAGGTGCTGATCGATGTTCGCCGCAAAATCGTCCTTCGGCAGCTGCAGCACGCCTTCGATGAACGCGACCAGGTCGTTGAAGTCTTCCGTCAGGCCGGCCTGTTTCGCGTAGACCTGCGCATATAGTTCTGGGGCCATCGGCGTCAGCTTGCCGCTCGGCTCGACGGCCAGCTCGTAGGGCGGATCTGACTCGTACAGGTTGCCGTCCGGGTTCAGCCCCCAAGCCTGCAAAAAGTCGCCGCCGATGCGCTGCACGTGGTTCATCAGGCCGTAGTAACGCCCGTTGATACGCAAGTGCACGTACTCGGACTTTGGCGTCGGCAGCCAGGTGGTGGCGCGGTAGATCTCGTACGACACCCGGGTGCGCAACATCGTCTTGTCTACGTACTCGGCGCGAAGAATCAGCTTGCGTTCCCCGCTCTTGAGCTGCTGGCCCTTCGGCAGGTTCACGCGGAACGACTTCTTCGGCATCTCGGAGCTGGCGCCGCCGTGCAGTCGAATCTCCGACCCCGCAAACACCTGGCCCTCGGCCTTGAACGTCGCCGGGTAGTAGGTGCGGTCGTACGGGTCGGCGATCATGGCCTTCCAGTCGACCGGGGCCATCTCGACCTCCCAGATCGGCAACGGACTGACGTAAGCCTCGAATTCGACGACGCCTTGGCGACCATCCGGCAGGCTGGCCGTCAGCGTGTGGCGACCCGCGGTGGCAAACGTCACCTTGGCGGTCGTCACGCCCGCCGCCGGCGTTCCCACGCTCAGCACCGTGACCCCGGGAGTGCCGGTCAGCGTCAGGGGACCCGCGGCCTTGATGTCGGTGCTGTCGCTGCCCGGCTTGCGGACACGCACGTCCAGCGTCTCGACCACCCCGACGGCCTGCAGCCAGCCCGAGCCGGTCAGCTCGATATCACCGGTCGCCCAGAGGTCCGGCAGCTCGAACTTGCCCACCACCGTCGGGCACACGGGAAGGTCGACATCTTGCGCAACCGGGAACGGGGGTTGCGTGTCGGCGGTCCAGCCTGCGCCATCGGCGGCGTCGCTGCCCACCGAGTCCGCAGCATCCGCGGCCCCATCTGACCCCGCATCTGCCACATCGGTGGCGTCGGCCACGTCTCCCGCGAGCACATCCGGCGTGTCCGTGTCAGGAATGGGCTCCGGCGAGCACGCCGCTAGAAAGGCAAGGGCAAGGGCGATGGCGAGACGTCGGGGCATGCGAGGCTCCCAAGAAATCGGGTGTGCGAGGAACTTTGGGCGACAGTTAGACTGTCGGCACGATACACGCAGCGATCCGACCGTCAACCTCACCGAAACGCGAGAGGTCGCGGTGCCGCGAACGCCAACGGGAGTCCCGCAAATGAAACAGGCAAATTGGGAAAACGCAGGTTACTTCTTGGGCTTCTGCTGCAGCTTGGCCATCAGCAGCTCGCCGAACGAACCGACGCCGGCTGCTCCTCCCGGCATGGGCGCCTGCGTGCGCATCCACGCCTCGGCATCGGCGCGCTGCGCCACGTCCTGGGCGCCCTTCTTGGACAGCCGCACCTTGCCATCGGGACGCACTTCCTGCACGACGGCCTGGAATTCCGCGCCAATGGGGAAGCAGCGACGCGCGTCGGCGCCCAACGGCAGCTCGAGCTCGACATTGGGCACCAGCCCTCGCCCGGTCTCCCACTTCACGAACACGCCGAACGCCTCGACCCGGTCGACCACGACGGCGACCACCTGGCCCACCGAAGGCGCGATGACTGCGGGCTTCTGCCGCGGCACGGTGGGGGCGGCCGCCTCGCGCTCGGCGCTGACCACAGGCGCAGGCTCGGCGGCCTTGACGTGCCCCACGAAGCGCAAGGCGTTGGGGAAGTCCTTGCCAGGTGCCACGAAGTCGACCTTGGCGTCCAACTCGGCCGGGCTCAGCCACGCGAGCGAGATGCGCCGCGCTGCCGGATCCGCAGCATCTACGCGCACATAGGCGTCCTCACCGGGCGAGACGATGTCCGCGGGCTTGCCGATGCGCTTGCCGAACGCGCTGACGTGGATCAGGCCCTCGACGCCGGGCACCAGCTCGACGAACGCGCCGAACGCCTCGACCTTGCGCACCAGACCCTTCAGCACCGTGCCGGGCGTCAGGTGGGGCGCGACCTGCTCGAACGGGTCCTGAGCAAGTGCCCGCATCGACAGCGAGATCCGCTCGATTCGACCGTCCTTGCCGGGGCCGATGTCCATCACCTCGACCTGCACTTCGTCGCCGGGATGCACGATGTCCTGCGGGCGGTTGCGGCCATACGCCAGCTCCGACGCCGGGACCATGCCCTCGATGCCGCCGATGTCGACGAACGCGCCGAAGTCGCGCACGTTGACGACCGTGCCGGTGAAGCGCTCGCCCACACGAAGGCGCTTGCGCGTTTCCGCCGCCTTTTCCGCCGCCTGCTGCTCCAACAGGGCCTTGCGCGACAGGATCACGTCGTGGCCGCGCATGTCCATCACGCGGAACTGCAGCTTCTGGCCGATCAGGGTCTTGGGGTCCTCGATGCGCCGCGGGTCCATTTGGCCCAGCGGGCAGAAGCCCGTGGTGCCGGCGATCGCGATCTCGTAGCCGCCCTTGTTGACGCCCGACACCACGCCGTCGACCGGCAGGCCGCTCTGGCGAGCTTCCTCGAGCATCGACGCGTTGACGAAGCCCTTGCCCAGCGACCGGGTCACCTCGACGATCCGATTGGCCACCCGCAGCACGTAGCCGTCGACCTTGTCACCGACGCGCAGCATCGCCCGCCCGTCCTTGTCGTGCAGGCCGGCCATGTCCATCAGGCCGTCGCGGCCGCCGCCGACGTCCAGCATCGCGTGCTTCTCGCCCACGTGGATGACGGTGGCGGTGATGCGCTCGCCCGGCTCGAACCGCTTCTGCGCGCGGGCGCCGCCCTTCTCGAACAGGTCCTCGAACTCGTCCATTTCGTTGTGATCGTCGACCATCGGGGGTTCCTCGTGCAGGGGGAGCGGCGGGGCGTCAGGGAATCGGAGCGGGTGCCGCGTTCGGGCTGGGCGCCGCGCCGGGCGGCCTTGTGACAGGACTTGACGCGGCTGGCAAGGCGGAGGGTGCCAAGCGCCTCACCTGCGCCTCTGCGATCGCGAGGTTGTGCAGCAGTCCGGCGGGAGGTTGCGGCAGCAGTGCAACAGCCGCGTGCCACTGCGCGACCGCCTCGCTCCACTTGCCCTGACGGGCCAGCGACGTCGCCAGACCGTCCCGCAACCCCGCGTCCTCTGGATGCAATCCGACGCCCGAGCGGAAGCGCGCCTCGGCCGCCGCCGTCCGATTGACCTGCAACAGCAGCACGCCCAGCCGCCGCAGCGTCGCCGGGTCGCCGGGCAGCCGCGACAGCGCTTGGTCCAGCCAGCGGATGGCGTCGTCCTTGCGATCAAGTTTCTCCAACACGTAGGCGAGGTTCTGCATGACCTCGACGTCGGTCGGGTCGGTCTTCAGCGCGGCCTGGTAGTGGTCGACCGCCTGCGCCAGCTCGCCGCGCGGCACCAGCAGGTTGGCCAGGTTGTTGTGGCTGCGGGCGTCGTCGCCGCGCGCCTGCAGGGCCGCTCGGTACTGCGCCTCAGCCCCTGCGGTGTCGCCGCGATCGGCCAGTGCGACCCCGAGGTTGTAGTGGGCGACGGCATTGGGCGGCGTCACGGCGACGGCGCGGGCGAACAAGGTCTCTGAGCTCGCCCAGCTGGGCACCAGCGACAGGGTCACCGCCGTCCACCCGACCAGCACGGCCGCACCCGCCCAGCGAGGCCACGTCGGTGCCAAGCCGAAACGCCGCGCCAGCGCTGGAGTTCCCCACGCCAGCACCACGAACAGCCCCACGATCGGCAAGTAGGTGAAGCGGTCGGCGCGCGCGAACTGCCCCAGCTGCACCACGCCCGCGACGGGAACCAGCAGTCCTGCGTACAGCAGCCAGCCGACCGGCACCGCCCGCTCGCGCCGCGCCAGCCATGCCCCCACCGTCAGCGCAACCAGCAGCCCAAGCGCCAAGACCACGTGCGCCAGCGGCAGGGCGGGACCGGGGTGTGGATAGTGCACGGCAAGTCCGCTCGGCCACAGCGTCTTCCACGCATAGACGGCATACGACACGATCGCGTTGCCGAGCCGCCACGGCAGCGCCAGCTCCTCGTCCGTCACCAACGCGCCGATCTCGGCCTGCGCGCGGCCGCTGACCCACACGAATGGCAATGCCGCGACCAGAAACGGGATCTTCTCGATCAGCAGCGAGCGCAACGGGACGCCCCTGCCCGGTCCGGACGGCTGCCACCGCTGCAGAGGCCACGCGTCCAGCAGCAGCAGCACCGCGGGGAGTGTCACCAGCATCGGCTTGGCCAGCAGGCTCGCCAGAAACGCCGCGAACGCCGCCCCCCACGCCGGTCGGCTGCCGGTGCGCGCGTACCTACCCCACGCCGCCAGCGACAGCAGCCCGAAGAACGCCGCCAGCAGGTCCTTGCGGTCGCTGACCCACGCCACCGACTCGACGTGCTGCGGGTGCAGGGCAAACGCCGCCGCCACGAACGCAGCCGCCCAAACCCGCCCCGTCGCCCGCCACAGGATCCACAGCAGCAGCAGGCTGTTGGCCAAGTGCAGCAGCAGGTTGTGCAGGTGGTGGCCGGCGGGTTGCAGGCCGAACAGCGACACGTCCGTCAGGTGCGACGCCCACGTCAGCGGGTTGTAGTTGCCGTGGTGCGGCGCTGCGAACGCCCAGCCCAGTGTCTGTGCCGACAGCCCCTGCTGCACCGTCGCGTTGGCCGTGACGTACTCGGGGTCGTCGTAGCTGACGAAGCCGAAGCCGGCGACCTGCGCGAAGACGGCAACCGTGACAACCGCAAGCGCGACAGCCAGTTGCCCCGCGCGGCGACGGTCGGTCGTCGTTGCAGGTGCGGCGGCAGCGGGGGCGCGCGGCGGTTCCGGCGCGTGCGACGGGCGGGGGGGCTTGGCCATGCGGTGCGAGGGCTCCCGTGCGGCGGGGACGGTCAGGCGATGCGCGCGGCCGAGTGGTGGTCGATCTGGAACTTGGCCAGCTTGCACATGAACCACGGCATATAGATACCCAGCGTGATCGCCGTCAGCAGGTAGCCGACCAGGAACGTGACGAAGTAGTCGCCGCCCCTGCCGTCGAAGTCCATGCGCCAGGTGCCGCCGCCGGTGACGTTGATCTGGGTGTGCTGCGACTGGTAACGCCACACGTTGACCTGCATCCAGAAGCTGTAGATGCCGAACGTGATCATGGTCAGCAGGTAACCCACGAAGATGACGCCAAAGAAGGAGCCTCCGGTGCCCGTGAACTGGAATGTGGCGGCCTCCTCGTCGTTCTCAGCGATGCGGACGTCGGCGCAAATGTGACGGGTCAGGCCGACCAGGAACCAAGCGCCGTAGATGCCAAACGTGATCATGGTCAGCAGCATGCCGCCCACGATCGGCCCGAACAGGCCACCGCCAGTGCCCAAGTACTTCAGGCGATAGAGGGTGCCGTTCTCGGTGGTGCCGTTGGTGTGGTCCAGCATGATGCGCAGCACACGCGCCACGATCCACGGCGTCACCAGGCCGAGCGTCAGCGGGATCAGGACGTACGCCATCAGCAACGTCAGGAAGAACTGGCCGCCGGTGCCCGAGAAGCTCAGGCGCACGGGACCGCGCGGGGTCTGCAGCGTGGTGTTTTCGTAGAACCAGCGGATCAGGCCCGCCACGAACCACGGCATGTAGATGCCCAGCGTGAGGAGCGTCAGCAGCGCGCCGATCAGAACTTGAACGAACAGCCCACCGCCCGTTCCGGTGAAGACGGGGCGGACGATCGCGTCAGGGCCGGTGCCGGCGGCGAATCCAGACTGAGGAGCAGCATTGGCAAACGTCATCGGGAACTCCTGTCCACGGACGGATGGTGCGGGGACGCGGCGCGCCCACGAAGGGTGAAGAAGCGCGAGCTTAGACTGCGCACGGACCCGCTCGCAACCGGAATTCCCGAGACAACCCTCTGTCCTGTTTGGGGTCAACTCGGGTACGTCGCGTAGGCAAAGGGACCGACCGTGGGGCGGTGCGGATGATGCGTATCTGCGGAGATAACTTGCGTTCTCTTCGGGCCACACCTAGTCTTCGCGGGTCTGGCGCGAGCACTTGGCTGCTCCCTTGCGCTGACCTTGAAGGACCCCATGGCGAACGCTGGCAGCTGGCTGCAAGTCCGCGCTTCGCTTGTACTTTTGCCGATTGCGCTCGTCGCGGCCTGCGCCAGCCCTGACCCGACACCACCCTTGCCGGTTGTTTCCTACATCGGCACGACGGATGTGGGCGTGGTGCTGCCCGACGCGGCGACCGACACGGTCGAGCCCGAGCCGGACGTACAAGACGCCACGGACGCGACGGTCACCGACGCTGACGACGTCACGGCCACCCCCGACGCCGACGTCGCCGATGCTGCCGAGGACGTCTCGGACACCGACGATGCCCAACCCGATGCCGACGTCGCCCCTGACGTGCCGCCGCCCGCGTGCCTGCAGCTGGGCTGCACCGACGGCAACCCATGCACCGATGACCACTGCGATGCGAAGATCGGCTGTGTGTTCACGCACAACGCCTTTCCCTGCAGCGATGGCAACGCGTGTACGCAGGGCGACACCTGCCAGAACGCTGCGTGCAAGTCCAACGCACCGGTCGTTTGCAACGACGGCAACGCGTGCACCAACGACGCCTGCAACCCCGCGACCGGCTGCGTGTTTTCCCCCAACGCGGTCACATGCGACGACGGCAACGTGTGCACCTCGGGCGACGCGTGCAAGAACGCCTCATGCCAGTCCGGCGTGCTGCAAGCGTGTGCCGACGGCAACCCTTGCACCCACGACGTCTGCGACGCCAAGACCGGCTGTGTGTTCCCCCCCCGCAGCGGAGCCTGCGACGACGCCGACTCCTGCACCCTGAGCGATGTCTGCAACAACGGTGCTTGCCAGCCCGGCCAGCCCATGCCCTGCAACGACGGCAACTTCTGCACGACCGACGCCTGCGTCAATGGCAAGGGGTGCGTGTTCTCGTTCACGACCAGCCCGTGCGACGACGGCAACGCGTGCACCTCGCAATCGGTCTGTGCGCAGGGCGAATGCGTCGGCACCGCCGCCACGACATGCAGCGACGGCAACGGCTGCACCTTGGACGGCTGCGACCCGTCGAAGGGGTGCGTGTTTGCCGCCAATACGCTGCCGTGTTCGGACGGGGACCTGTGCACCCAGAGCGACCAGTGTGGCAATGGCGCGTGTCAGCCCGGGACCAAGATCGCTTGCACGGACAGCAACGCCTGCACCAACGACTCGTGCAACCCCTTGACCGGGTGCGTGTTTACGCCGAACACCGCGCCGTGCGACGACGGCAGTGCCTGCTCGCTGGGCGACCGCTGCGGTCAGGGCTCGTGCCAACCGGGCCCCGCCGTGACGTGCACCGACGGCAACCCCTGCACCGACGACACCTGCAACCCCGCGGTCGGCTGCGTGTTCACCGCCAACACCGCGCCGTGCCAGGACGGCGACGTCTGCACTGTCGATGACGCCTGCGCAGCGGCTGCTTGCCGACCCGGCACCGCCCGCACCTGTCAAGACGGCAACGCGTGCACCAACGACTCGTGCAACCCCCTGACCGGCTGCGTGTATGCGCCGAACACGTTGGCTTGCGACGACCAAGACGCTTGTACTCAGGGCGACGCTTGCCAGTCCGGCTCGTGCCAGCGAGGAACGGCCATCCCGTGCAACGACCAGAACCCTTGCACCGACGACACGTGCAACCCTCTGAGCGGCTGCGTGTTTTCTGCCAACACCGCCCCCTGCGACGACGGCAGCGCCTGCACCTTGAAGGACGCGTGTCAGGCGTCGGCCTGCAAACCCGGCGCCCCCCGCACTTGCGACGACGGCAACCTCTGCACCGACGACAGCTGCAACGCGGCCACCGGCTGCGTGGCCACGCCCAACGTCGCCCCATGCAACGACAACAGCGCGTGCACGCAAGGCGACCTGTGCTCCGGAGGCTCGTGCGCTCCCGGCGCTTTTGTGGTCTGTCAGGACGGCAATCCTTGCACCGACGACGCCTGCAACCCTTCGTCCGGGTGCGTGTTTTCCGCCAACACCGTCCCGTGCGACGACGGCAGCGCCTGCACTCTGGGCGATGCGTGCCAAGCAGCAGCTTGCCAGCCGGGCGCGCCGCTCGCTTGCAACGACGGCAACCCCTGCACCGACGACGGCTGCGAGGCCGCGACCGGCTGCGTGATCACGTCCAACGCCGCACCCTGCGACGACGGCAATGCCTGCACCTCCAACGATGGCTGCGTGCAGGGCGCGTGCGTGCCCGGTGCTCCGCTTGAATGCGACGACAAGAATCCTTGCACGGACGACAGCTGCCAGGGTCAGCAGGGCTGCCTGCACGCAGCGAACGCGGGGACCTGCGAGGACGGCGACGCTTGCACCCAGGGCGAGTTCTGCTCGGGCGGCGCGTGTCAGCCGGGCAAGCCCGTGACGTGCAGCGACGGCAACAACTGCACGTTCGATCTGTGCAACTCACTGACAGGATGCGTTTTTCCAGCCAACGACAACGCCGCCTGCGACCCGGGCGATCTGTGTGTAAACGGCGGCACGTGTCAGGCCGGCCAGTGCCAGCCGGGCGCGGTGATTTCGTGCGACGACGGCAACCCTTGCAGCGACGACGTTTGCGTCGTGACCACCGGCTGCAGCCACACGGCCAACACCGGTCCCTGCGAAGACAGCAACGCGTGCACAGCGGGCGACACCTGCCAGGCGTTCATCTGCATCCCGGGCGGCCAGAACATCTCGTGCACCGATGGCAATCCCTGCACCACGGACCAGTGCGACCCGGCACAAGGCTGCTCCTATCCGCCGATCAGCGGGTTGTGTGACGACGGCAACGCCTGCACCCAGGCCGACACCTGTCAGGCCGGCAGCTGCGTGGGCGGCTTGGCGACCAACTGCGATGACGGCAACGCCTGTACCGACGATGCGTGCGGCCCCGCGACCGGGTGCTTCTTCACGAACAATGTGGCCACCTGCGACGACGGCAACGCGTGCTCGACGGGCGACAAGTGCGTGACGGGCAGCTGCACGTCCGGCGCAGTGCTGTCCTGTCAGGACGGCAATCCGTGCACAGACACCAGTTGCAGCCCGGCGACCGGCTGCCAGTACCTGCCGATGGCCGGCCCCTGCGTGGACGGCGACGCCTGCACAACGGGAGAGACCTGCGTTGGCATCGTCTGCACACCCGGAGCCGCCCTGACCTGCCTGGACGGCAACCCGTGCACGACCGATGCGTGCGACCCGGTCACCGGCTGCGACTTCCAAGTCAGCACGGGAGCTTGCGAGGATGGCGACGCCTGCACGACCGGCGACGTCTGCAAGTCTGCCGCCTGCGTTCCGGGACCGGCGGTTGTCTGCACCGACAGCAACCCTTGCACCGACGACAGCTGCAGTTTCTGGCTCGGCTGCCAGTTCACGCCCAACAAGGCCCCCTGCGATGACGGCACGGCGTGCACGGTCGGCGACGGGTGCCTCAACGGCGTTTGCACCTCGGGAGCTCCGCCCAACTGCGACGACGGCAACGCCTGCACCGACGACAAGTGCGACGCCGCGGGCGGGTGCGTCTCGACGGCCAACGCGTTGCCATGCACCGATGGCGACGCGTGCACCAATGGCGACGTCTGCAAGGTGGGTGCCTGTGCGACGGGCGCCCCGCTGCCCTGCTCGGACGGCAATTCCTGCACGACCGACTCGTGCAACCCCCTGAGCGGATGTGTCTTCCCCCCGAACACCGCCCCCTGCGACGACGGCACGGCCTGCACCTTGGGCGACAAGTGTGCGGGTGGCTTGTGCGTGGCGGGCACGCCGGCGGTTTGTGTCGACGGCAACGTCTGCACCGACGACGTGTGCGACGCCAAGCTGGGCTGCACCTACCCCGCCAACATCGCCGTCTGCGATGACGGCGACAATTGCACCGGCCCCGATGTCTGCGCGGCCGGCGCGTGCAAGCCCCCCGTGATCACCTGCGACGACAAGGACCCGTGCACGACCGATGCCTGCCAGCCCGCGGACGGCTCTTGCAAGAATACCTTCGTGGCTGGGCCTGGTTGCGCGCCATCGATTCAGGGCACGGTCACCTACACTTGGGTCAACGCGAACGACAGCATCACGGAGGGCGGGGCGCGCATCGAGTATGGTACGGCGGCGGACCGCCCGGCGCGGCGCTTACTGGTCGAGGCGATCGACGCAGCGGACGGCGTGACGGTGCGGGCGGCCACATCCACCGACGATCTGGGAAGTTACACCCTGACGACGCCGCCCGGCGTGCCGGTCAAGGTGCGGGTGTCGGCTCGCGTCTACAGCGCCGCCTACACGGCCGACGGGATTGGCGACGACAACTGCAACGGCGCGTCGTTCGACTTCCAAGTGCGCGACAACACGTCGGGCTACGCGCTGTATACGATGGAGGGCCCTCTCCCTGTTGCCGCGCCGCTGAAGGCCAACGACCTGCACGCAGGCATGGAGTGGAACGTCGCGTACCTGGACCGCACGGCCGCGCCGTTTGCGATTGCGGACACGGCGGTCACGGTGCTGGAGACCGTGTGCCAGGGTCAGGCGAACATTGCGTTGCCAACGCTGTGGGTGAACTGGGCGGTGAACAACGTTGAGGTCAGCGGGGACAAGACCAAGGGGCAGATCACCACCGCGCACTACACACGCGAGTCGATTGGCATGACGCTGCGGCCCGTCATCTACCTGCGGGGCAAGGAAGACTCGAACACCGACGAGTACGACGATCACATCGTCGCGCACGAGATGACGCACTTCCTGACCGACATGTTCTATCGCGACGACAGCATGGGCGGCCCCCACGGCTATGGCGACAACCTCGATATCCGGGTGTCATTCAGCGAGGGTACGGCAAACGCCTTTGGCTCTCTGGCCCTGCGAGACCCGGTGCCGGTCGACACGTCGGGCTGGGGTCAGGCTGGCGGCTGGTCGTTCGACGTCAGTGAGGCGACGCTGCCGACCGAGCGGTCGATGCACAGCGAGTGGGGTGTGCAGCACTTCATGTGGACGCTGTGGGAGAATCGCGACACCACGCTTCGCTCTGGCAGCTACGACCGCATCCATGCGGTGCTGGCGAGCACGGCCAACAGCCCCGCGCTGATGACGGTGCTGACCTTTGCAGCGGCCTACAACGCAGCCTACGGAGCGACGGGCGACGACTTGAGCAACGTCTGGTCCACTTGGATGCGTGCGCCGTACAACGCTTTGTGCGCGGGGGCCTGCAAGGGCTCGGGCGACGTGGCGGACCCGTGGGACAGCGACGGAGACATTGGCGTCGCATACGCCACGGCCTTTGAGTACACGACGGGCACCGGCAAGAAGTACGCCCCCGGCTTCTGGACGGTGTACCCGCTGCTGTCGTCGGGCACGCGCATCGGCGATGCGCACGAGCAGATCCACTTCGGCATCCCGTTCGACTACTTCAACTGGTATGGCCCCAACCGCTTCTACCGCCTGGTCGGCACTGGGGTATCGACCACGGTCGCCGTGGCCAGTCCTGTCGGCGGGACCTGTGCCCAGAACAATCTGGACATGCAGGTGTTGAGCGTGGGGACCTCGATCGCCTCGGACGGGTCGGCGACGGGCTGCCCCAGCATCACGTTCACACCAAAGGCCGGCGAGTCCTACGTCGTCTGGATTTACGCCCCGACAGGCGCGCCCGTCGAGCTGACGGGCTGGAACGTCGTGAGGACGCCATGACCACTCGCTGCTGGCCCCTGCTGTTCCTGGTCGTCGCGGCCGCGTGTCAGGCACCCGCGGGCGCATCGGATGTGTCCGTCGCCGCGAAGATCCCCATGACGGACCCGCTGTTTCCACTGGCCTCTAGCCCCGCGTCGCCGTTCCGCGTGTGGACCAGCCGCCAGGGTCCGGTTGCCGCCGGTCGCGACCACGGGTTTCAGGTCACGGTGCAGCCGCGGCAGGCTTGCTCGCAGGTCGAGGTTACGTTGCGCGGTCTGGACGGCGTTCAGGTCCATGGCGGCGGGCGGGTGTCGCTCGGGCGGCTGAACCCGGGCGAGCAGCGGCCGCGGTCTGCGTCGCTGCGGGTGGCGTCAGGCGTGGCGGGCTATGTCGCGGTGGACTTGGCGTGCCGTGACGCGCAGGGCCGTCTGCAGGGCACGAGTCTGGTGTTCCCCGCATCGGCGCAGGGATCCGAGTATCGGCCACGACAGCTGGGTCGCATCGAAAAGGCCGCGAATGGCGAGCGCATTGTCGTGTTGCCAGCGACACAGCGGTAGTCCTTCGCTGACAATCGCAGCCTCACCCTCGCAGGAGTTCTCTCGATGATCACCACCGCCTCTGGTTTGCAGTATGTCGACACCGTCGTCGGCGCCGGCGACTCCCCCATCCGCGGCAAGCGAGTGACGGTGCACTACACCGGCCGCCTGACCGACGGCAAGAAGTTCGACAGCTCCGTCGATCGCGGCCAGCCGTTCCAGTTCGTTTTGGGCGTGGGCCAGGTCATCAAGGGTTGGGACGAGGGCGTGGCGTCGATGCTGGTCGGCGGCAAGCGCACGTTGACCGTTCCCGGCGATCTCGCCTACGGCACGCGCGGTTATCCCGGCCTCATCCCGCCCAACGCCACCCTGGTGTTCGACGTCGAGCTGCTCGGCGTGGGGTGATGCCCGGCCAGCCACAAGGCCAACCCCGGGAGACGAGGCGTTCATGAGCCGCGGTCACTTCATCGGCCTGAACCATCACCGCATCATGCTGGCCGACCAGACCCGCATGGACGCGTATGCGCGCGCCATCGCCGAGGCGGTTCGGCCCGGTGACGTGGTGGTCGACGTCGGCACCGGAACCGGCGTGTTGGCGATGTGGGCGGCCCAGGCCGGCGCTCGACGGGTTTATGCCATCGAGCCGCACGAGATCATTCAGGTGGCGCGCAGTGTAGCGGCCGACAACAGCATGGAAAACATCGTTTTTCTTCAGGCGGACAGTCGCGAGGTCACCCTGCCCGAGCCGGCCGACGTGGTGCTGACCGAGTGCATGGGCAACTTCTTCGTGACCGACGAGATGCAGCCGGTCGTTCGCGACATGGTGCGGTTCTTGCGGCCCGGCGGACGGCTGATGCCGACCGGTATCACGCTGTGGCTTGCGCCGGTGTTCGTGCCGCAGTGGCGGGAAGTGTCGTTCTTTGCCGAGCCGGTGGGCGGCCTCGACTTCTCCGCCGCACTGGAATTCGCCAGCAATCACGCCTATGTGGTGCATGTTGAACCGGAACTGCTGCTGGGACCTCCGGTGCGCTGGCAGCAGTTTGCCTTGGCCGAGGCACCGGACGTGGTCCGCGGTCCCGTGACCCTGCCCATTCAGCGAGCGGCGACGCTGCACGGCTTTGCCGGCTGGTTCACGGCTGCGCTGTCGCCATCGGTCGATCTGGACACCGGTCCGGGCACGCGCACCCACTGGGGGCAGATGCTGTTTCCCGTTGACCCCGTGTCGGTGCGACCGGGCGACAGCGTGAGGCTCGATCTCGATCTGGCGATGGACCCGCGCTACCGCCACGTGTTCGCCTGGCGTGGTGAGGTCCAGCGCGCGGGCAAGTCCGTGGCGCACTTCGACAAGTCGACGGCGCGTCGGTTCGGATAGCGGCGTCGCTGCCCCGCCCTCTTCACACGCGGAGTCGGAAGGCATTCCCCGCGCGCCGACCTGCGGAAGCGGTCAGGCAGCCAGCGGTTGGTCGGTCGTCTGGTGCTCTTCGGCAAGCGCCCGCTCTCGCGCCACAATCCGCGCGAGGAACAGTGCCAGCGTCAGGGCGTAGTGGCACATCACCGAGGGCAACGAGCCGTCCAAGCCATTGGTCAGCAGCGCGGTCGCCACGGCGGGGAGCAGGAAGCCCAGCGTGCCGACTTGAACGTCGGACAAGTGCTGCCGCCGAACCTGATCCTCGACCACGGGCATCGCCACCGCCGCGCCGATGATCATCGCGACCAGGCCAAGCTGATAGTACATGCCGTACAACAAATACAGGGGGTTGGGGTTGACGTAGCGGGCCACCACCACACTGCACACGGTTCGGCTGACAAACGTCGGGTCAAACGCGATCCAGCCGGTCAGGACCGTCGCCATCGTAAACATCCCGCGGACCACCCAAGTAGGCCACTGCGACTTGGACTGCGACAGCAGCACCACCAGCGAGATGCCCACGGCCGGCAGCCAGACGATGTCGACGAACGCCAGGCGCGCCCAGTTCGTGTTGTTCGGCTGTCCGCAGGCCGCCACCTCAAGAAACTGATAGCCTGCCAGCAGCAGCAGCAACACCCCGATCGGACGCAGGAATTCGCGTCTGCCCGGGCCGTGGAAGGCAAACCAAGCGGCCGCGACTTCGAACAGACCGGTGGCGATGGCGAGCTCAGGGATGTAGCCGTTCATCCGGGGACCTCCGTCCATACTCTGTCACCGCCGTCGGCGGCAGGCAGCTACGCAGCAGCTCCGCGGTTGCGGCGGATCAGCCAGGCGCTGACCAGGAAGGCGATCTCGGCCACGCCGACCGTGACCATCCAGAACACGACGTCAGAGCCGCCGAAGCCGTACGAGTGCATGCCGGACGCCAACACGTAGTTCACGCCGATGTACGTCATCAGGATCATCCAGAACGCGGCGATGCTGGCGACGGCGACGCCGAACGTGCCCAGCCACTTGTCGAAGCGGCCGTGCAGGATCGCCATGTAGGCCAGGAAGGCGATCAGCGACCAGACCTCCTTGGGATCCCAGCCCCAGTAGCGGCCCCACGACGATGCCGCCCAGATCGAGCCCGTCAGGATGCCCGCGATCAGCAGGATCGATCCCACGAACATGTACCAGTAGTTCAGATCGGCCATGGCCTGCGACTGCTGCTGCTTGCCCGGGAACATGCCGAGCGCGATCTGCATGTGCGCGACGAACACGCCAAGGGCCAGCACCGCATAGCTGACCATGATGATCGGCACGTGGATGGCCAGCCACGGCGTGCCGGACAGCACGGGGGGCATCGGGTGGATGAAGCCGTCCATGGGCAGCAAGTCGACCAGCAGCATCGTCAGCGCCGACATGGCGGTCGCGTTGAAGATGACCAGTCGATTGCGCATGAAGATCGAGGCGATGATGGCGAAGAAGCCCACGCCCCAGCCCAGAAACAGCAGCGATTCGAACATGTTGGAGGCAGGGATGCGGTCGGCGATCAGCCAGCGCTGGGCGATGCCCCACGTCATGGCGGCCGAGCCGAGCACCAGACCAGTGACCGCAGCGATGTCGGCCCACTTGCGCGAACGCCGCCACGTCAGAAAGCCGAACATGGTCGAGGGCACCAGCACCAGCCACGCCAGCCGCCAAGGATCGACCTGATTGTAGGTGATCTCGCGCGAGATGGCAGCCTCGCTGGGGTAGTGGCCGGGCGTCTTGCCGGCGCGGATCGATGTCTGGGCGGCCAGCAGGTCGGCGGGCGTGGCCAAGGGCGTCGGCACGCCCCAGCGCTCGGGGCGGGTGGCAGCCGGCACGGGGCGAATCGACTCGCGGTTCAGGAAGCCCTGGAAGGCGACCAACCGTTCTTCCAACTTCTGCGCGTCCTTGTGCACCTTCTCGAGCGGCTTCTGGTCGTGCTCGAGCGCCTGCGCCTGGTCGATCAGCGCCATCAGCGCCTTGTTCTGCACCAGGCCCTCGAACGACCCAAAGCCGGTGGCCGGCGCGCCGATGTGCCCCGCGACCGAGTCGGGCAACGCGATGATCAGCGCATGCACCCAGTAGCTGGAGTCAAACGTCCAGCCGGCGACCATCTCGACCGGGTCCATGTTCCACGGCCGCCACTCGCCGGTGACCTTGTGGACCACCTCGCGCGCCAGCGTGTCGAGCGGCATTTCGCGGCCGTCGTGCTGCACGGGCAGGCGGCGCAGGATCTCGACCTGAGCGTCTGTCAGCAGATCCGGCACAGGGGCCGCCTGCGCCGACGGCGCGATCGCCAGCGACGCCAGTGCCGCCGCCAGCAGGGCAACCGGCACGGCCGCGCTCTTGGCCTTCTTGGCGGCCGCGATCTGCGCCTGCGCCGCATCCACGATGCGCTTCTGGATGATGCGGGTCGTTAGCACCACGCACATGCCCAGCACCAGCAGGATGTAGCCCAGGAACACGATCTTCTCGCCGGGATCCTTCGACACGGACAGGACGGTCATGTCGCCGCCGCCGGGGCCCACGCCTTCCTGATAGCTCGACTGGAACAGGCTGAAGTCGCCGTAGGTCAACTGCTTGTTCATCTCGATGTCGGCCTGGAAGGGCGCGCCCTGCGGTGGCGTCACGGTCACCTTGCTGCGAAACATCGCGGGTCGCATCGTGCCGGGATAGCGGTCGATCTCGAAGGCGTTCAGCTTGACCTTGTAGCCCAGATCGACCGGAACGCCCTTGTCGCCGTGGGGAAAGGTCAGGAAGGTGGTGCTGTCTTCCCCCTCGTACAGCGAAAGTTGGCCCTCGACCTTCCACTGGTCGGTGGCAAAGGCGCCGCCCAGAATCAGCACCATCGACAGGTGGGTCAGGGCGAAGCCGATGCGCCAGCGCGTGCCGATGCCGCGATCGATGATCGCCGCCAGCGTGTTCAGCGCAAACAGGCCCAACAGCGCCTGAAACCAGGTCGCGTAGTAGACCACGCGGGCGGCCTCGGCGTTATGCATCGACTCGATGATGGTGCCGGTGCCGAGCGCAAGACACAGAACGACCAGCAGGGCCACGGTCAGCTTGAGCGAGGAGAGAAGGCGGAAAGCTGATGAAAGCATAAGCAATGTTCCAGTATTTGGGGAAACAGGGGGGCCTCGGCCCAGGGGGAGCCCCGGACGCCGACGCGCACCAACTTTACCGTGAGTCGGTCCAAACGCCTATCCCCTGCGTGGGCTGAGCAGCCGAAAGCCGGGTGCGCCTGGTCCGAAACCCCTCGTCTGGTCGTTGGGATTCGCGCACCGCGTCGGCGCAAGCATCTTGCCGTTTGCCTCCCAGATCCCTAGAGTTCGGGCGCGGCCACTGCCCCCCCCCCGCCGGCAGCGCTGCGCGTCTTTTCGGAGGAACCCTACATGCCCGCTTCCCTTCTTCGTTCGTCTGCCCGTTGTGCCGCTTTGCTGTCGGCATTTGCCTTCGTCGCGCTGCTGGGCGCCTGCAGTCAGGCCAACACCTTGCCGCAGGGCGACGCCACGACGCTACCCGACACCATGCCGGACACCAAGGTCGACGTTCCGCTGGCCGACGGCACCGATCTGGTCGACTCGACGGATCTGGACGTCCCCGCCGACGAGTATACGGGCCCCGCGTGCACCACCACCTCGGCGTGCAAAGAGGTCAGCGGCAATCCGTACTGCAACGTCGCGCAGAAGAAGTGCGTCGAGTGCCTGTTCGACCTGCACTGCACCGACGGCAAGACCTGCAAGTCCAACGTCTGCACCGACGTCAGCTGCGTGCCGGGGACGTCGAAGTGTGCCGGCCAGTTTCTGGAGGTGTGCGCCGCCGACGGCAAGAGCGTCGACCAGCAGGCGTGCCCGGACAACCAGCCAATCTGCACGGGCGACAAGTGCCGGGCCTGCGAGCCCAACAAGCTGTTTTGCCAGAAGGCTGCGGCCTCAGGCGGTACCAGCATGGCCGTGCTGCAGTGCAACGCGGACGGCAGCGCCTCGACGACCAAGGAAACCTGCAAGGCCGGCACCATCTGCACCGGCCTGAAGTGCCAGGCGTGCGTGCCCGGCACCCGCTCGTGCTTGGGCGACACCGCCATGGAGTGCGCGTCTGACGGCACCGGCTTCCAAGTGGCCCAAGACTGCGCCAAGGGCGGGTGGACCTGCTTGGGCGGCCTTTGCGTCAACGCTTGCGCCAGCGACATCAAGTCGAACACGAACGTGGGCTGCGACTACTGGGCGGTCGACCTGGACAACGCCCTGGAAGTGAATTCGGCCGGCGTATACGACGCGCAGAACGCGCAGTTCTCCGTCATCGTGTCGAATACCTCGGCCAACCCGGCGATCGTCGACGTGACGCTGGGCGTGGACAAGTCGGCCACGGGCGCCAAGACCAAGTCGTGGACGGTGCAGCCAAAGGCCTTGCAGATCATCAACTTGCCTGACCCGAGCTGGCAGATCCCCAACCAGAACCAAGACGGCACGAACATCAACGGGCGTGTCTACCGCATCCAGGCCAGCCAGCCGATCGTCGCCTATCAGTTCAACCCGCTGCAGAACTACGGCGTGTTCTCCAACGACGCCTCGCTGCTGCTGCCGACCAACAGCTTGGGCACCAAGTACTACGTCCTCAGCCGCCAGCAGGACGGCAACTACCGCAGCTATATCAACATCATAGCCACCCTGCCCGGCGTCACCAACGTCAAGGTGGTGCCGTCGGCGCGCACGCTGGCAGGCCCGAACGTGCCGGCGATGGAAAAGGGCCAGTCCAAGTCGTTCCAGCTCAAGCAGGGCGAGTCCCTCAACATCGAGTCGGATCAGGAAAAGGCAGACTTGACGGGCTCCTACATCGAGTCCGACCGCGCCGTGGCGGTGTTCGGCGGCTCTGAGGCCAGCAATTCTCCGGCCTTCGGCAACTGCGTCCCCAGCGGCGTGGGCACCAAGAAGGTGTGCGCGTCGACGGTGCTGGACGGTTCTGGCGGCACACCGTGCACCAAGGACACCGA
The DNA here is from genome assembly GCA_964447285.1 of uncultured Enterobacteriaceae bacterium. Lineage (GTDB taxonomy): Bacteria > Myxococcota_A > UBA9042 > UBA9042 > UBA9042 > CAJBNH01. Next base: position 29,820 of record CAYURO010000025.1, read on the forward strand.
CTGCGAGGCCGAGTGCTGCTCTGACCATCTGGAGGAGCAGATGTTCCCGGTCGCGGCGTGGGGCAAGCAGTACGTGGGCGGCCGGTTGCAGCCGCGCGGCAAGGAGCGCGACGCATGGCGCATCCTGGCCGCCGAAAACGGCACCAAGGTCACGCTGACCCCGGCCATCGCCACGGTGCCGCTACTCAGCGCGGGCCAATGGTACGAGTTTGAGACCGACAAGGACTTCATGATCCAGGCCGACAAGCCGATTCAGGTCGGCCAGTACATGGCCAGCTCGTACGCGACCGTTACCAAGGGAACGGCGACCTGCACCAGCGACTCGCAGTGCGTGACCCAACACGGCTTCATGGCCAAATGCGAGTACGGCGGGATCGAGAAGTACTGCGCGCCGATCGGTGACCCGTCGCTGATCCTCGGCGTGGCGACCGACCAGTATTTGGACAAGTACCTGTTCCTGGTGCCCGACAAGTACAAGTTCAACTACATCAACATCCTGGCTCCTCAAGGCACGGTGTCGACCATCGACGGCATCGGCATCGCGCCGCAGGCGTTCGTCTCTGTCCCGGGCACCGGCTGGATGGTGGCGCGCATGCTCATCGCGGCCGGGACGCACCGGCTTGAGACGTCGCAGAAGGCCGGTCTGCTGGTGTACGGCTACGACGACGACGTCAGCTACGGCTATCCGGGCGGCGCGGGCATGGCGATCAACCAGCCGTAGGCGACGAAACGACCGACGCACCCTCACCCGCACGACCCATGTGCGCTAACCTTGCCGGAGTCCGCCGCCCCCGAAGTGAACTTCGCGGGCTACCCGTCTAGAAGTCCGCGTTGATGACGCCGCGGACTGCCACAGCCGATTGCCGCTCACGCACCCGAACGCGTCCCTTCGACTCGCAAGGCACCATGTGCCAGTCCCCCAGGGACTTCTTGAACGGTAGCCAACGGACTTTAGTCCGTGGATTCAGGCAATTGCGGTCCAAAGTTAGCGCATATGCCCGCACGACCTCCACCGGCCGGGTCAGCGACCCTTATGTGCGATGGTCGAGTGGATCTTCCTGCAATGTATTGGGAATCGCGACGTTCGGCGCTGGCCGGCGGGCTCCGCTGAACCATGCTCCTTGGTTCTACAGGCCGCCGATACCGTGCCATCGACCCTGCCGGCGCAGATGGGTCAAGCGGACCGACGGTCGACGGGCCCCACATTGGGACGGCGCGGCGACTCATTCTGAGACTGGCCCAAACTGGGAATCACTGCCACCGGCTCCTATGCACCATCGGGAGATTTGAATAAACCAAGAATTATTACAGATGCTTGGAAACTAGATCTTGCGATCGTGAATCCAATTCCCAAGCTGCCGACTCATACTGCGCACGGTGAGCAGGAAATCCCGTTCCTCTCGCACCCTCTCCATATTGGACAGAGGGTTACGACCGCATTTTCCCCCAAGACAAAGGAAGCATCCCTCAATGACCAAGACCATCTTCGTTCGCTCGTTCATTGCCGCCTCTGCCCTCGCCGCCTTCGCCGCTCCTGCAGCCCAGGCCGCCACGCAGACCGTCCCTTGCTCAGTGACGCTCGTCACGCCCCTGTCCATCGGCAACGCTGTCAGCATGAACTTCGGCACGCTGTCGGCGCCGACCACGGCCGACCAGACGTTTGCTCTGGCGTCCACCGACGCCGCCGTCACCAGTGGCGCAGGCGATGGCAAGGTGTTCGCCGATGCCGCGCGCGCTGCCGGCTCGATCACGGTCACGGGCGCCAAGGGCAAGAAGATCAACATCACCGGCGCCATCAGCAACTGGGATGGCACCGGCGTCTCGAACACGGCGGACACGATCGACATCAACGGCGTCATCGGTGCGGGCACCACCGCGCGTTCGCTGACGATTGACGCGACGTCCGGCACCGTCGCGTGCGCGGTCGGCACCGGCATCACCATCGCCAAGGGAACCGCCGCGGGCGTCCACGCCGCAACGCTGACGCTCACGGTCGTCTACGAATAGCGGCCGCCTGCTGTTCGGTGCGCTCGTCTGCTTTCCTCCCTCGTTTCAGGTATGCCGCATGATGTTCGTCTCGACTCCGGCATTCACGCGCTTCGACCCGCGGTTCATCGGGCGGATTGCGCTGTTTGCGGTGGTGTTGGGCGTCGCGTTGGCCGTCAGGTCCGCGCCCGCCCACGCCGCCGTCAGCATCTCCGTGACGCCTGTGCACTTTGGCACGTTGGCCAGACCGACCACCGGCAGCGCGAGCTTCGTGCTGGACCCTGCGAGCGGCATCGTGACGACGACGCAGACCAGCCAAGGGGCTTGGGTGTTTGGCCTCAGCTACAGCTGCTCTGCCACCCTGACCGGGGGCACTCCCGGGACCAGGTACCTCGTGACGGTCACTTGGGCGACCAAGCCGCCGACCGGCATCACCCTCTCGGCTCCGACCATCTCGCCCAACACCGACACAAGCAATCCGGGCCTCGACAAGGAACGTATCCGGGCCGGCAGCACCGGCACGGCGACGTTTCAGGTGGCCGGCAGGATCACCGTGTCCTCGACGGCCGCGCTGGGCACCAACATCGCGCTGCCCAACCTCATTCTGACCTACTAGGACCCTCACGGGGACGACCGGAGCACTCCTTGCTGAAGCCTCCTTCGACTTCGCCAATCGCGCTGGCCGCTACGGTTCTGGCCACTGCCTTGCTTGGGGTGGTGCATCCCGCGATCGCCACCCCTGACGCAGGCCAGGTGCGCGCCGAGATCACCCTGTTTCCCACGCGGGTCGTGCTCGAGGGCGCGGACCGGTCGGCCGATGTCACCGTCAACAGCGGCGGCAGCGTGGCGGGGGCGTTCCGGGTCGGCTTCACTTTCGTGCGCATGGACCCGTCGGGCACCGTCCGCCAGGTCACCGACCTGAGCGATCGCGAGCGCTTGGCGGCCTCCCTCGTGCGGGTGTCGCCCCGCCAGTTCGTGGTGCAGCCCTTTGGATCGCAAAGGATTCGCCTTGGGTTGCGCAAGCCAGCCGACCTTCCTGACGGCGAGTATCGCGTCAACCTGCACATCGAGGAGATCCCCACCGGCGGCACTCGCGCCGCAAGTGCGCCGGACGAGGCGTTCTCGGCGTCGGTCGTCATCCTCACCGCGGTTTCCGTGCCACTCATCGTGCGCCACGGCCGCCTGGATGTGCGCGTCACTTTGGCGGATTTGCGGATCGAGCATCCGGCCGGCAAGCCTGCCACCGTGTCGGCGACTCTGGTGCGCGACGGCAATCGGTCGGCGTACGGAGACTTGACCGCGACGTTTCAGCCCAAGGGCTCCAGCGCGCCGGTCGAGGTCGCTCAGGTCAAGGGCGTGGCCGTTTACGCCGAGGTCGAGCGGCGCCCGATTCAACTCGATGTGGCTGCTTCGGCTCCCGCATCGCTGCGCGGCGGACGGCTGACCCTGTCGTACCGACTGCCGACCGAACAGGGCGGCGCCCTCCTGGCGGAGTCCACCGTCCTTCTGCCCTAGCCCGACCTCCTGAACGCGATTTGGCGGCGAACCATGACCCGGGCCTGGCCATTGCCATTGCTGATGCTGTGCCTCGCCGTCCCAGCCCGGGCCGAAGCGCCTGCATCCGTGCGCCCCGCCGATGCCGCGATCGACGTCGCTGACTTGGATGTCGCTGTCAGTTCGCGCGCCTTGCCGCGCCGCCAGCCCCGCGTGAATCCCCGCGACGACTTTGACGAGCTGGTGCTCGAGCTGGCCTTGGGCGACACGGTGCTGCTGCCGGACCTGATCGCGTTGCAGCGAGGGGACCAGGTGTGGGCGCCACTGGGGCCGGTCGTGCGGGCGCTGGACTTCCTGATCACCGTGGACGTGCCGTCGGGCGTCGCGTCGGGCTGGTTCATCGACGAGAGCCGCCGCTTCGAGCTCGACGTCAGCAAGCGCACCATCCGGGTCGGCTCGAAGACCCGTGCGTTCCAGCCCGAGCAGATCATCTGGCGCGACGAGCTGTATGTGCGGCTGGACGCGCTGGGCGAGTGGCTGTCGATGGTCCCATCGTTCAACTTTCAGGCGATGCGGCTGTCGCTGGCGACCCAAGAATCGCTGCCGCTGGCGCGTCGGCTCGAGCGCGAGCGCTTGCACCGTCAGGTCGTTCCGAGGGCTGGCGCGGTCAACCCCACAAAAGCACTGGCGAATGGCCCCAAGATGCTGGCGGTGCCGTTGCTGGATCTGCGTGTCGAGGCGGCAGGCGGTGCTTTCGGCCCGGCAGGAGGTTCCGCACATCCCCCGGCGGGCACCACGCAGTACAACGTCGGCGGGCAAGGCGACCTGTTGTGGATGGAGTCGGACTGGGGCGTGGCGGGCACGCAGCACCACCCCGTGTCGCTTGCGAGCCTGCGCATGGCGCGACGCGACGCGCTGGCCGGCCTGTTGGGTCCGCTGGGGGCGCGTGAGTTGCTGGCGGGCGACCTCTCGACCATGGCGATGCCGCTGGTGGTCCAAAGCGATCTGGGCCGGGGCGTGGCCGTCTCGAACTTTCCGCTTGCGGCGCCCCGGGAGTTCGACCGTACCCGCCTGGAAGGTCAGCTGCCCGTGGGTTGGGATGCAGAGCTGTTTCGCAACGGCGAGCTGCTGGCCTTTACCGCCGCGACCAACGGTCACTACCTGTTTGCCGACGTGCCGTTGCTGTTCGGCCGCAACGAGCTGCGGGTCGTGATGCACGGGCCGCATGGCGAGCGGCGCGAGGTGGTGCAGCAAACGCTTGTCGGCGCCAATCTGGTGCGGCCAGGCGAGTTCTCGTACGCCGCCTCGGTCACCCAGGACCGCGAGACCGTGCTGCCGTTGCAGAATCTGGCCACCTCGCCCACCGCCGGGCAGCTGCGGGTGATGGGCCGTGTGGAACAGGGCGTGACCCGGCAGTTCTCGCTGACGGCAGGGGCGGCCAGCGTCGCCTCGGCCATCGGACCGCGCACCACCCACGGCAGCGCCGGCGCACGGGCGGTGGTCGGCAACGTCTATGCTGAGGGCGATCTGGTCGCCCAGATCGACGGCGGAGCCGCGGGGCATGCGAGCGTCCAGACCGGTCTTGGCTCGACGACGCTGGTGGTCGAACACGCCAGATTTGGGCGCGATTTTGCCAGCGAGGTGGCGGCCAGCGCGCCGGGGCTCGACTCGCGCAGCCGCGTGCGCCTCGACAGCCCGATCGAGGTCGGCGGCTTCGGTCAGGTCGGCCTCGGGCTGGACAACGAAGTGGATACCTTCGCTTCCGGCCACTCGGTCACGCGCATCACGGCCCGCACCGGACTGACGATGGACTCGCTGTACTTGGCGACCTCGGCGATGGCGGGCGGGCAGGACTTCTCCAAGTGGCAGATGCTGGGCGTCACAAGCGGTCGCTATCGCACCACGCTTGCCACGCCCCACGTCGACCTCGTCTGGAACGGCACGGGCAGCAGCGTCACGTTGGACCAGGCCAAGGTCGGCGCGGACGTGCGCCTGGGCTCATGGACGTCGGCGGACGTCGAGCTGCAGCACAGCCTGACCGACGGCACCACGCTTGCCCGGGTGGGTCTGCGTCAACAGCGCGACGCCTTCGCTTGGGGCGCGCAGGTGGCGGGAGGCTCGGACGCCGGCGTCTCGGCCGGGTTGACCTTCGAGATGCACTTGGGCACCCAGCCGCGCACCGGAAAGTGGACCGCGTCGTCGATGTCGATGGGCGGCACCGGGGCGGTGCTGGCGCATGTGTTCGTGGACCGCGATGGCGATGGCCGTTTCGGCGCGGGCGACGAGGCGATCGCCGGCGCTCGTTTCCGTATCGAGAATCAGGACACCTCGAAGGCCATCACGGACACGGAGGGCTATGCCACCCTGACGCGCCTGCAGGCCTACGTACCGGTCGAGATTCGTCTGGATCGCGGGTCACTTCCCGACGTGTATGCGTTGCCGCGCCCCGAGTTCCAGTCGGTGTTGCCGCGCATCGGCGGCACGGTCGATGTCGACTTTCCGGTGGTGTTGGCTGGCGCGATCGAGGGCTCGCTGCGGCACGTGGCTTCGCAGGGCGGCGGGGCGGTGGCCGACATGTCGGTCGAGCTTCGGTCGGGTGAGGAGGTCGTCGCGCGCCAGAAGTCCGCCTATGACGGCTTCTTTGTCTTCGAGGACGTCATGCCGGGGACCTACTCGGTGCGGGTCGCGGCGGACCAAGAAACCAGCGACTGGCGCCTGCCACCCCCGCAGCGTGTGGTCATCGGGGCGGACGGTCCGGTGGTGTCCGGCATCGACTTCGGTCTGACCGAGCCGTCCACAGCTTGGGCGGGCGTACCGACCGCCGGTGTCGCGCCGCGCGACGTCCCCGCGCCTGACCCGACGCCGCCGGCAGCGAAGCCCGCACCCGCCGCGGTTCACACCGAAGTTGCCTTGGCGCAGCCCTTGCAGATCGAGGCGACTCCCAAGGCGAAACCCGCAGCAAGGCCGAAGCTCGCCGTGTCGGGTCGTGTCCAAAAGGTCCATCGCCGCCACGATCGCGCAGGCGCGGCCCAAGATCAGGTCATCGCGGCCAAGTGGCTGAAGAAACTGCAGCCGCGGCGGTGGGTTCACAAGGCCCGCGCGCAGCAGGCGGCTCTGGCGCGCTGGATCCACCAGACGATGCATCGGCTGACCGAGTTCGAGCGCGCCGTGCTTCGCGCCGGTCGAATCGCCGTCCCTCACGCCCATCCGGCCGTAGTGCCTCATCGCCGCACCCGGCGCTGACCGCGTCTGTGCCGACGGCGTCGGCTGGCAGCAAGCCGGGTCCGACCCGGACCAAGCGGGCAAGCCTACGCCTCGTCCCCAGGGCCGCCGATCGGCGCCTCCCCGGGTCGTTTTCGCGGCACCAGCACCCCGTCCTTGACCTCGAGTTCCCGGGCGCGTTCCGCGCGCTTGCGCCCCAGCTCGACCCCCACGGCGTCGAGGCCCAGATCGTTGGCGACGGCCAGCACGGTGCCGTGGCCGCAGAAAGGGTCAATGACCGTGCGGGTTTGCGTCTGGTCGAGGATGAAGCGGCAGGCAACCTCACAGGCCAGCAGGCCCATCCCGCGCGTCCAGGTCTGCTCGCCAGCCAGCGGCAGGACGTCCGGCGTCGAGAGCCCCACCTCGGCGCGAACACCCTGCGAAAAGCACAGCAGGTGCGAGAAGCCCGGCTGCCCGAAAGTGGCGCACCCCGGACGTGCCCGACACACGATCTTGTGCCAAAGCTGTGCGTGCCCGGTGCGCTCCGCAGCCTTCTGGACGAGATATCCCTTGTCCACCCAAGAGCCGGCCTGCTTCTGGTCGCGCTGGTAGAAGATGACCACGCCGTCCGGGGGGCAAGCCAACAGCACCCGCGCGGCGGCATCGGTGAACCAGACCTTCCAGTCGTCCAGAGAGAGCTTGGGGAACTCCGAGAAGTCCGGCAGCGAGGTCACGAAGCTGGCGCCGGCAACGACGCCCTGCTCGCCCAGCCATGCGAGGGCCTCGGTATGGTGGATGGTGCGCTGGGGCATGGGGCCAGACTCCGGTCGCAGGGGGTGGCAAGCAGGGGGTCGACGTCTACGCCCAGCACCTGGACCGGTCAAGGGGGGCCAGGCGCGCCAGACCGGCACCCTCCGGAACCCACCGGCACGACGCGACAGGCGGCTGATTGTTGCACCGCAACATGGCATCGGCTTTGCGGAGCTTGCCGTATCCGCGCAGCTGGTGTGTCATGGCCCCCTTCGCACTGCAGCAAACGACCGGAGGTCCCATGCTCATCAAGAAGTACAGCAACCGCCGCCTCTACGACACCGAGACCAGCCGGTACATCACCTTGGACGAGCTTGCCGACCGAGTGCGCGCGGGCGCGAACGTGCGGGTGGTCGACGCCCAGAACGACGACGACCTGACTCAGGCGACGCTTGCACAGGTCATCCTCGAGAGCCGTCACGCGGCGGAGTTGTTGCCGGTGCCGCTGCTGGTGCAGTTGATCCGCATGCGCGACGATGCCCTGGCTGAGTTCTTCGGCCGTTACGTGTCGTGGGCGCTGGAGGTCTACCTGCGCGCGCGCCAAGGCGCGGAGGCGATGGCGCAGTTCAATCCTCTGATGAACCTGGCGTTGGGTCCCCACGGGTTTTTGCGTAATTTCAGCCCGTTCAGCGGTTTCGGCGGTGCGCCCGATGGCCTTGGTCGGGGACAGGGTTTTGCCGACTGGGCTGACCCGGGCGCGGCGCCCTCGGCCGGATCCGCCGCTGCCGGACCCGCGGGTGTTGCACCGCAACATGGGGGGAACGAGCCCGCGCCGTCGCCTGTGCCCCAAGCCGACCACGAGGACCTGGCCGCCCTGCGGCGCGAGCTGGACGAGCTGAAGGCGGCGCTGCACAAGCCCGCGAAGGCCAAGCCATCGAAAGCCAAGGTGGCCAAGGCGAAGGTGGCCAAGCCCAAGGCGATGCCCAACGCGAAGTAGCAGAGAGGCCCCGTTTCGTCGCACAGCCCCAGCTTCGGGAGCAGCACCATGCCCTTACGCCTCCTGACGACGCTCTTGTCGCTTGCGGTCCTTGCTGCGTGCGCGTCGTGCATGTCGGCGGGACCCATGCCCGGGATGACCTTTGCGTCGGTCAGCCCGAACAACCGCGCGGGCGGCGAGGTCGGCATGGGCGTGGTCCCCGGCTACTTCCTGTCCGACGCGGTCAAGGCCAAGGGCGATGGTGGCGGCGTCCGTCACTTGCAAGGGACGGCGCTGGTCGAGCCCTTCAGCGGCTGGGCGCAAGACCTGAGCTTGGGCGGGCGCTGGGTCAACAGCGGCGACGACGCGGTCATCGAGCCGCTGGTGCGCTACCGCACGGCGGTGGACGACGAAGAGCGGCTGGCGTGGGGCATCACCGGGTTCGGAACTGTCCACCACTTCGCCAAGGAGGGCGCAAGCTACGACGCCGTGCGAGGCGGGGCCGAGCTGGCGATGGACCTGCGCATCACGCCGCGGTGGCGGTGGTTTGAGTCACACCTCACGTGGGGAGCCTCCGTGACCGGCATCGGCGCCAGCGGACAATGGTGCGTCAACGAGTCGGGGTGGGCTGGCGACTGCGGCAGCGAGGGGCAGGTGGGGCGCGCTTCAGGGTCGTTGAGCGGTGCGTACTTCGCGGGTTTCGCCGGCATCACCTTCGACGTCGCCCGCAACTTCGAGAGCATCTTTCACGGCTTGCGCTTGACCTTGGCGGTCGCCGGGGGGCGACAACCCGGCATGACTCCGCCGTCGCTGGGCGGCGAGCTCCCGGATCCTCAGGCCCCGCCGCCGCAGTGGCAGTGGCCACAAGGGGCGTCGCGTCCGTGGCTGGGCTTGGGTGTCAACTTGACGGTGGGGCTGGGCGTCGCCAAGGTGCGGCAGTAGAAGCCTGACACCCGGACATGGAAAGACCGGCTGCCCGCCCGTCCCCCCAAACGAACCTATCCGCCCGCCACCAGATCCCGCAACTCCCCACACCGCTCGATCAAGTTGCTGCTGCGGTGCAAGTCGCCGCCAATCAACAGCACCACGTCGTCGCCATAGAACTGCCGCATCTCGGCCACCCGTTCGACCCGCATGCCACCGGCAGGCGCGGGCAAGATCGCCTGGTGGGCAGAAAGGGGCGTGCGACAGGCCTGCACGATCTCGCGGCAATCCTGGGTCGAGAACGAGAACCGCCCGCCGTGATTGGGAAAGATCGAGACGTCTGCCCCACCCAGCCGCGCCAGCGTGCCCAGCAGCACCCCATGGCCGATGCCGTGCGACGGGTGCACCACGAAGCTGCCCAACAGCGCGGGATGGCACAGGATCGGCAGGGCCACGCTGTCGTCGTCGGCCAGCATGCGCATCGCGTCGAAGCCGACCAGCCCCGGGGCCACCAGCAGCGCGCCCGCCCCCGCCGCCTTGGCAAACCGCGCGCGCTGGCGCAACTGGTCGGCCGGACCGCTGACGTTGGGGGCATACAGGCAGGGCCGCCCGGTCTTGGCCGCGGCCTTGCGGACGGCGGCCGAACAGCGCTCGACCCGCTCGCGAAAGTGGCCGAACTCCTGGTCGGCCAGCCCGTGGTCGTCCTTGATCAGGTCGATGCCGCCCAGCGCCAGATCGTGGGCCAGATCGGCCAGCACGTCGGCGGGCAGTCCCATGGGCTTCAGCGCGGTGGCCAGCAGGGGGCGGGTCGGGGCCTGCAACAGCTGGCGCAGGCCTGCGGTGCCAAAGCGGGGGCCGCGGTAGGGGGCGATCAGCTCGGGTACCGGCTCGAAGTCGACCAGGCGGATGCCCGGCTTGAGACTGATGTTGCCGAACAGCGTATTGAGCAATTGCGTCAGCTCGCCGCCGGCAATCTCGACTGCAAAAGAGATGCTCGCGCGGGTCAGGTGCGGGTGTACCGGGTCAAGCGCCAGCGTGCGGCCGAAAATCTGCGAGCGAATGCCCTCGTCGCGCACCAAATCCGCCGGGTATTCGATGGTTTGCTCGATGCACAAGTCTTCGGCGGCGCGCTGGGCGTCGATGGCCGGGCCGTGCAGCAGATAGGTGGCGGTAAAGCGCGCGCCCGACAGCCGCAGGGGTTTGTCGGTGGGGTTTTGCAGGCCTTGGTCGCGCATGGGGTTTTCTCGGTGGACTGCGGGGGGGAACGGCGCTACAGGGCCTCGGCCTTCGACGCGCTGTGCACGGGTGTCAGGTGGACTTGGGCCAGATCCTCGGGGTCCAGACCGCTCGACCGCCCCACCATCGCCTCGATGGCCTGCGTCAGCGCCCACGCATCCAGACCGTACTTCTTCAGCAGATACGCCTTGCTGGCCCCATGGGCGAAAGTGTCGCGCAGGCCCAGACGCACCAGCGGCCGTCCCACGCCCGCCTCGGCCATCACCTCGGCCACCGCCGAACCCAAGCCCCCGACGATGCTGTGGTTTTCCAGCGTGATCACGCCCAGTCCCGGATGCAGCAGCGCGTCCAGCACCGCCGGGTCGTCAAACGGCTTCAGGGTCGAGAGGTGCAGGTGCCGCACCCGGATGCCCCGCGACGTCAGCGCGACGGTGGTCCGCAGCGCCTCTTCGGTGCAAATGCCCGCCGTCAGCAGCGTCAGCTCGCCGTCTGCCGAAAGCACCCGCGCCTTGCCGAGTTGCATGGGCTCGTCGGCCATGAACAGCCGGGGCACCTCGCCGCGCAGCATCCGGATGTACACGGGACCGCGCACCGCCTGGGCGACGTCGAGCACGGACTCGACCTCGGTCGCATCGCCGCACTCGAGCACCGTCATGTTCGGCAGCGCCCGCATCAGCGCCACGTCGTCGGTGGCCTGGTGGGTCACGCCGCCTGGGGTCGTGACGCCGGGCAGAAAGCCCAGCAATCGCACGGGCAGGTTGGGATAGCAGACCGACATCGCCAGCTGGTCATAGGGCCTGCGGGTCAGGAACACGCCAAACGTGTGCAGAAAGGGCGTAAACCCCTCGCGCGCCAGGCCGGCGGCAAAGCCCATCAGGTTCTGTTCGGCCATGCCCAGCGAGAAGAAGCGGTCGGGATAGGCGTCGCGAAACTCGTCGGCCTCGCACGACGCCGTCAGATCCGCAGACAGCACGACCACTTCCGGGCGGTCCTTGGCCCAGCGGACCAGATTGCGCGCGTGGGGCCGGGTGACGATCTCCATGGAACTCCTAGTCTTGCCACGCGGCCAGCACAGCCTCATAGGCCTTGCGCTCGGCGTCGGTCTTGAACCGCAGGTAGTGCAGCTTGGGGGTGCGGTCGCGCAACAACTCGATGCCGTGGCAGGGGTCGGTGCGGGCGAGCACCACCAAAGGCTTGCCGTTCGGGGGCTTGCGCGTGGGGGCGGTCAGCGCCTCGACGTCGTGGCCGTCGACCTCGTGCACGTCGGCGCCAAACGCCCGGCAGCGGTCGGCCAGCGGCTCGATGTTCATGATGCCGTCCATCTTGCCGTCGCACTGATAGCCGTTCACGTCGACGAACACGCCCACGCGGTCCAGCTTCCAGTACGCCAGTGCCTGCAGCGCCTCCCAGGTCTGGCCCTCTTGAAACTCGCCGTCGGACATGAAGATCCACGTCCGGCCGGTGTCGCCCTTCAGCCGCCGCGCCAGGGCCACGCCGCCTGCCTGGCTTAGCGTCTGCGCCAGCGACCCGGCCGTCACCTCGATGCCCGGCGAGTGCTCTGCGCCGATCAGCTCGACCGTGCTGCCGTCCTGGTTGAACTGCGCCAGCCCCTCAGGCGCCATGCGGCCGGTCTCGATCAGCACCGAGTACAGCACCAGCGAGTAGTGCACCGGCGAGAAGAAGAACCGGTCGAGTTCCGGCGCCTTGGGGCCGTTGTAACCGCTGCCGGTGTGGGCGTGCGGGTTGTGGGGGCCGGGCACGCCCTGGAACGGTCCGGGGACCATCGGCGCGACGCTGTCGCCCAGGCGCATCACGCGGCCGTACAGCGTGGCCAGGATCTCGGCGGATGAGCATGCCTGACTCAAGTAGCCGCCGCCGTTGCGGATCGTGTGGTCCAGCACGCGGCGGCGGATGCGCTGCGCCAGGCGCTGGGGGTCCAGATCGGTCATGGTGTCGTCCATCGGTGGGGGGTCAGCCTAGCAGCAGCGGTACGAACGCCACGATCAGCATCGTCACGCCGCGCACCAGCACGGGCAGCAGCACCCGCTCGTGCCGGCGAAAGAACGTCTTCTGCGGCGGGTCGGGCGTGCGCACGTGCGCGGGCAGGTCGTCGACGATCTGGCGCGTCAGCAGCAGGTTCAAGGCGACGGGCGGCGTCAGGTAGCCCAGCTCGAAGCCGACCAGCGCCATCATCCAGAAGTGCACGGGCGCGATGCCGTTGGCCTTGGCGATGGGTGCCAGCGTAACGCTGACCAGGATCACGGCACCGTACGGGTCCATGATCATGCCGATGATGATCATCGCGAGCACCAGCAGCGTCATCGCCGGCCACGGACCGCCCAGCGCGGTGGGCATGGTCTCGATGATCTGCGACCGCTCGATCACGCCGCCCAGACACGCCGACAGGCCCATCAGCATCAGCAGCGCGCCGATCTGGGTACCGGTGTCGAGCGCGGTGTGACGGGTGGCGCCGTCCTGCGCGTCGCCCGCGTTGGCTGCCGGCTTGGCCGAGAGCTTGTGGCGGTACCGGCGGTCCCACGGCCGCATGGCCAACATGGCCACCGCCAACAGGTACGGTGCGGTGTGCTCGTCGAGCCCTGCGTCCAGCAGCAAACGGAAGGCCACCAGCACGACGCCGGCGATGGCCAAGTACGGCAGCAGCCCGGTGCCGGCCTTGCCCAGGTCGCTGCCGATGGTCGGGGCGATGCCGAAGCGCCAAGGCGCACGCCGCGTCAACCACGCAATCGCCAGGAAGATCACGCCCGTCAGGCCGAACACCTGCCAGCCGCGGTAGAACAGCTCGTCGGTCGTCACGTCCAGATTCAGCGAGGCGACAATCACGACCAGCAGACACGGCGGCAGGACCACGCCAAAGCTGCCGCTCATCGCCGTGGTGGCCCGCGCCAGCTCGTCGGTCGCCCCCGCACGGCGCATCTCGGTGTAGATGGTGGCGCCCAGGGCCAGCACGAACACGCCCGACGCACCCGAGTACGCGACCGGGATGGCGGCAGCCAGCGAAACGACCACCGCAAACAGCTCGGGCGGCAGCCGCAGCGGGCGAATCAGGTCGAACACCAGACCGCCCAGCAGCGTGTCGCGGAGCATCAAGCCCGTCCACAGGTACAGGCCCACCTGGATGTACAGGGTGGAATACTCGGTGATCTTCTGCAGATAGATGGCGATCCCGGCCGGATGGTGCTCGACGGCGAAGAACCAGATGCCCGAGATGGCGCCCATCCACGCGAACAGCGGGATCGTGGCCAGCACGCGACCGACCGTCGTGCCGGTCACGCCGTTCGCATCGGCGCGTGGCAACGGGCGCACCAATTGCACCACGTTGGCCAGGACCAGCGCACACGTGCCAAACACCCACAACCCCTCGACATCCTGCGCCACGCCCTCGGTCTGGCCGTACAGCGTCCACGACGACGCGAGCACAAAGCCGTTGGTCAGCAGCTGGGCGCCGTTGCTGATGCGGTCCTCCAGCGCGTTGCCCGCATCGCGCAGGCCGATGTGCTTGCGGCGCAGCGTCGTCACGAACGCCGACAGCAGCAGCAGGATGACCATCGTCGCCGGCATCCAGGTGATGCCCAGATCGCCGATGCGAGAAACGCCTTGCTCAAAGCGGCAGTACGAACGCTGGCCGGCAGGCATCGGCGGGGCAGCAAGTGCGGCGGCAGCGGCAGCCGATGCGACGGCAGCGGCAGTCGGGGCAGCGGGCGCCGCATCCAGACCCTCCAGCAGGTCGTCGTCGCCCGCCGGCGCCTCGGCAACCGCGCTGGGGTCGGCGGCAGGTGCGGCTTCGGCGGCGGCGGGGGTGGCGTCTTCGGCCATCAGCTCGTCGACCAGCGGGTCGGGGGCTGCAGCAGCGGCGGCGGTCGAGGCGGCTGCTGCGGTCGGGGTCGCGGCTGCGGCGCCCGGGTCGTCCTGACAATACGCGCGGCCTGCGGCGTAGCCGGGCCACTGCTGCTCGCCCCAAGCCAGAAGCTGGCCGTGGAGCAGCTGAGCACAGGCCAGCAGCAACGGAATCAGCAGCACACACAAGACGGCGGCGCCGCCCAGACGTTTGGCCATGGTTTCCTCGGCGGTGACGGGCTGGGGTTACTTCTTCTTGCCGGGACGGCCCTTGGCGGGCGCGGGAGCAGGAGCAGGGGCGGCGGCAGGGGCCGCGGCGGGCTCTTCCAGGTTGTCGAGCACGCCGTCATCGCCGGCACCGTCGGTCGCGGTCACCTGGCCGGGCAGGTCGCTGAAGTCGCCCGACGAGCGGAAGCCTTCGGCGCGCGTCCAGATCAGGTCGGCGACGTGGCGGCTCATCTGCTCGCCGTACGCATCCAGCATCTTCCACATGGGGGCTGGCGGGTCGGAGGCCAGGGCCTTGGCGTGGCTTTGCAGCGCGGGCACCAGCGACGCCTCGGCGCCGATCGTTGCATACGTCACGACCTGCAGACCGCGCGACAAGCGCACTCTCGCGGTGTCGCCCTGCAGACCGGCCAGCTCGAGGTCGACCGCGGCGTCCACGCCCTCAGGCTGCGCGCCGGGCACCGTCAGATACACCGCGGCGGCCAGCGCCTTGGGCACGCCCCACCACTTCTTCGAGTCGAGGCACTGCGACGCCCGGGCCACCGTTTGCGGGATCGACAGCGAGATGTTGGCCGCCCCACGCGCCGACCGGTCGTGCATCACCGCCTGCAGGCCGGACGCAAGGCCCAGCAGCAGGAAGATCTGTTCGTCCTCTTGCACTTGCGGGCAGGCACCGGACAGTTCGCCGAACGCCTGGGTGGTGCGCGTCCACGCCGCGCCGAACCGCAGGGCGGCCAGGGTATGCAGGCGCTCGGACAGGATCTGGGCGTCGCGCGCCTCGGCCGAGGCCCCCGCCCGCACGGCGCGGGCGTACCGCAGATCCGCCTCCCACGCCTGCGATTCCGAGCACATGCCGGCGCCCAGCATCGACACCAGCACGGGCAGGTCGGGCCGGTCGGTGACCCGCTCGAACGACGCCACGAACGCGCCCATCGCCGCGCCGGTCTGGCAGGCGACGTCGACGTCCTCCTGACCCAGCAGGTACGGCACCATGTGCTGTTGGGCATAGCTGGACATCGTGCTGCCGGTGGCGCTGTGCAGTGTGCCGGTGCAGCCCAAGGTCGGCAGTGCGGCAAGGCTGAGGGCAAGGCAGGCCAGCAGCAGCCGCGGGCGAAAAACGTTCCGGCGGGTCGGGGCTTGCATGACACCTCCGTGGGCGTGGGGCCCAGCAGAATGGGGAGAGGGGGGGGCAGGACTACGGCTATTCGGCGCCGTCCGTGCACTCGGCAGCGGCCTTGTCGGACTCGCAGCGGATGCGCTTCATCAGCTTGAGGATGCCGCCGTGGTACACGCCCTTGTTGCGCAGCTTGACGCGCACGTCGCGCAGCTTGGTGTCGTAGATGGCCTTGTCCTCGGGGCTGACGGTGATCCACTGGCCACCGGGCACCGCGCGCTCGGCCTTGAGCGACATGGCCAGACCCTCGGCGAACTTGTCGGCGCCCCAAGTGCGGGACTTGCCACCGAATTCAGTAGGGAAATCCGCAGACTTGACGAGCACTTGGAACGTCAGCTGCGCCAAAGCGTACTTCACGATGCCGCCGCCGCTGCCCATGCCCTTGTGCAACTCCAGAGGCTTCAGCGCGGTCGCGGGCGCATAGGCCACGTCGGCACGGCCGTTGTTGAAGATGCCTGCGAACGTACCCATCTCGGCCGATACGACTGAGGCGCCGACCGTGTCGACCATGGTGCGGGCCGCGTCGTCGTTGGTCAGGGTGGCCACGCGCTTGCCGGCCAGCTTGGCCATCGAGGCGTTGTCCTTATTGCGCAGCAGCAGGTACACCGCGCCGGCGGGCAGGATCGCGGTGGTCTCGTACGCGCCGTCCTTGACGTAGCTGACGGCCTTGGCGCTCGACAGGATCTTCACGGCGCGCTTGAGGTGGTCGTAGGTCTGCAGGGCGCCCAGCGCCTCGATCGTGCCGGTCGCCTTGACGAAGCTGCGGGCGCGCAGACCCGACACCAGCGCGGCTTGGCACTGGCCGGCCTTGAAGTCGGCGGTGGTGACGCCCTCGTTCGTGTTGGGCTTGAGTTGGAATCGCACGCCCCACTCGAGGGCCGCGGCCTGATAGCGCTCGGCGAACTTGTAGATGTCGCCTTGAGTTCCCGACGGGTCATACACGCAGAGCACGCGGTCGACGGGAGCAGCGGGAGCCTGCGCAAGGGCGGCCGTGGGCAGCAGGGCAAGAACGATCAGCAGTGCGGTACGCAACATGGGCGGCATCTCCGATGCGCAGGCATCCCCGCGCGACTGCGAACCTTAGCTACGACGGAACAATTCGGCAACGTTTGCGAATCCGACGGCAGCGGTCGGCGGGGGGGCGACAGTTCCCTTCGGGGGCCTTCTCGGGCTATGCTCCCGCCCCTGTCATCCGTGACGGGACCCCCCCGCTCGTCATCACTGTAGCCCGCCTCCGTGCTTCGTCCGCGCTGCACGGCTCGCCAAGGACATTCGATGATTCGCACCCTCTTCGCATTTCTCCCCCGCTTGTGGACGAACTGGCTGACCCTGACCGGCTCGATCCTGACGACCTTTGCCGCGATCGCCATCATGATCGTAGTGTTCGGGCAGCTGACGGCCGCCGCAAACCCCTACGCGACCGCCCTGCTGTTGATGGGCTTGCCGACGGTGTTCGTGTTCGGCCTGCTGCTGATCCCGCTTGGCCTCTATCGGCACCGCAAGAAGTACGGCGACATCCCGCCCGACTCGGTCCAGCAGGCGTTCATCGCCGCTGCGCGCAGCCCCGCCGCGCGTGGGCGCATTTTCTTCGTCGGCGTATTCAGCATCATCAACATCGCGATTCTCGTCATTGCCGGCGGCGAGTCGACGAAGTTTATGGATTCTCCGAAGTTCTGCGGAACCACCTGCCACACGGTGATGGAACCCGAGTGGACCGCCTACACCCGCTCGTCGCACTCTCGCGTCGACTGCGTGCGCTGCCACATCGGCCCTGGAGCCTCGTGGGCGGTCAAGGCCAAGATCGACGGCCTGCGTCAGGTCATGGGCGTCATCACCGGCGACTACAGTCGGCCGGTCCCCACGCCGGTCCACACGCTGCGCCCCAGCCGCGACACGTGCGAGCAGTGCCACTGGCCGTCGCGCTTCCACGGCACCCGCGTCGCGCTGTTTCCCCACTTCGCCCAGGACGAGACGAACACGCCGGGCTACAACGCCATGGTCGTGCGCTTGGGCGGCGCGAATCCCGGCACTGGCAAGCACGAGGGCATCCACTGGCACGTCAGCGAGGACTTCAAGGTCAGCTACCAGTACCTGGACGAAAAGCGCTTGCAGATCGGGCGCATCCAGGTCGTGCAGGCCGGCAAGGTGGTCCGCGAGTACAACCTGCCGGGTCTGAAGGGCACGGTCCTGGGCGAGCGGACGATGGACTGCATCGACTGCCACAACCGCCCCACCCACGTGTTCGACGAGTCCGCGCAGGCGGCGGTGGACCGGGGGATGCACGAGGGCAAGCTGG
The DNA here is from genome assembly GCA_964447285.1 of uncultured Enterobacteriaceae bacterium. Lineage (GTDB taxonomy): Bacteria > Myxococcota_A > UBA9042 > UBA9042 > UBA9042 > CAJBNH01. Next base: position 47,937 of record CAYURO010000025.1, read on the forward strand.
ACCGGCAGCTGCCGTATCTGGCCAAAGTTGCCGCCACGCTGTTGGGCAAGGTCGACTTGCCGCGCGCGCAGGCCAAGGACCACTTCCGCAAGGCGATCGTCGGCGCGTATGCCAAGCTGCAGGCAGAGGGATTGCCGGCCGATCCGACCCGCTTGACGGCCGCGGCAGACCAGATCTCCGAGCTCTATCTGCGCAACGTCTTCCCCGAAATGAAGGTGATCTGGGGCACGTACCGCAGCCACCTGGGCCACGGCGGCGCCGACGGCGAGATGATCGGCTGCTTCCGCTGTCACGACGACACCCACGAAGCCAAACTGCCCGACGGCAAGGTGCAGAAGCTGAGCCAGGACTGCGACTTGTGCCACGAAGCGGTCGCAGAGGACGCCGACCCCGCGGAGTTCGAGGACACGCTGAAGGCCCTGCTGCCCATGCCTGTACCTGCCACGGCCAAGAAGGCCGCTCCAGCAGCTGAGGAAGAGTCGGAGTAGCCCACGGGAGGCGCTTGCCATGACCGTGCGCGTCGACGTACCCGCCACTTCGGCCAATCTGGGCGCGGGCTTCGACGCTGTGGGGCTGGCGCTGGACCTGTGGAACACCGTCGTCTTCCAGCACCGCACGCAAGGTCTTGAGATCACGTGTGAAGGCGAAGGCGCCGGCGAGCTGCCACGCGACGCAGGCAACCTCGTCCACCAAGCCTTCGTGCGTACCTGCCGCGAGCTTGGACAGCTGCCGCCCCCGATTTCCCTGCACATTACGGCACGTGTCCCGCTGGGGTCGGGGCTGGGCAGCTCAGCGACGGCCATCGTCGCGGGCGTGGTGGGGGCGTGTCGGCTGCTGCAGGCGGATTGGACGTCGGCGCAGATGCTGGATTGCGCCACCCGACTCGACGGCCATCCGGACAACGTGGCCCCGGCGCTGCTGGGCGGCGTGGTCGTTGCCGCGGTCGATGAAGGGCATACGCGGGTGCTGCGGTTTCTGCCGCCGGCCACCCTGACCTGCGTGGTCGCGACGCCCCGGATGGCGGTGTCAACCGCCGAGTCGCGCGCGCAGCTGACAGCATCGGTATCGCGTGAGGCCGCGGTGTTCAATCTGGCGCGGTCGGGGCTGCTGGTCGGCGCGCTGCTGCAGGGGCGTTACGACCTGCTTGGGACGGCGACCCAGGACCGGCTGCATCAGGACGCGCGACTGGCCGGGATCCCGGGGGCGGTCCAGGCGTTGCGGGCGGCGCGGCAGGCGGGGGCGGCGGCAGCGGCGCTGAGCGGGTCGGGGCCAACCGTCATCGCGCTGGTCGACCGGCGACAGGGCCGGACCGCAGCGGTGGTGGCGGCGCTCGAGGAGTCCTTTGCCCAAGCGGGGTTGGCTGCTGTCGTGCGGGAGATTTCGCCGGCACTGCGCGGGGCTTTGGGGACGATGTGCGACGCGAGCGCCTGACCTGCCACGCGAACCGGCCAACTCCCACGCCCATTTCCGGTTTGACGCCCTGCGGTCGGAGGGCTAGGGTCGCCCTCTGAGGAGGACCCCATGGCCGCGATGTCGTTCAACGGGTTTGCGTCATGCGGTTGGCCGGCTTGGGCGGTGGTCGCTTGCGCGGTCGTGGCCCTGCTGCTGGCAGTGGTCGCGCTGGTGCTGGTCCTGCGGCGGGTGCGCGTCGGGCGGCTTGTGGCGTTGGCAGCGCTGGCGGTGGCGTTCACCCCTTACGGCGTCGGGATGCTTGGGACGTCACTGGGACGCGGGCAAGTCGATGCAGCCTTGGCAGGCGCGGACGAAGACAACGCCAAGAGCTTGCGGGCCGCGGGCTACGCAGAGGCCGGGCAGTGCATGGAGATTGGCAAGGACGGGGCGATGTTGCCGCTGATGCTCGCCGCCGTCGCCATTGTCGCTGGAGCCGTCAGGTCGGCTGGGGCCAAGCGCGGGTCAGCGGGCGGGTCGGAACCGGACACGACGGGCATTTCGGGTGGGGCTGCATGAAGCGTGTCGAGCCGGTTCGCAAACGTTCCAAGGACATTCTGCAGGACCTGCTCGACGGCCACGCCGAGGCCGACCGCGAGGGGCCTGAGACTGCGCGCCGCTACCTGGAGCGGGTGATCGCCAGCAACCACAGCCTGCCAAACGCCGTCAAGTTCTTCACTTACGACTTGCTGGCCGAGGCTTGCGCGCGTGTGGGCGACGACGCCCGGCTGCGCGAGGCCGTTGGGCTGGCCCTGGGCTACATTGCCCACGCGCAGGAAGACGCCGACCGGGCGTTCGCCAAATACCTGCCGGAGATCAGGTGCTTCGAGAGAGGCATCGCGGCAGCGGTGGACGACGGCGACTACGACAAGGCGGTTGAGCTGTGTGACCAAGCGGTCGCCTTGGGGTTGGGCGACGTTTACGCGCGCAAGCGGGCCAGCATCGACCGCTGGGCGTGACGGGAACGCGGCAGACTGGGGTCCGTTACTCGCCGCCGAAGAAGATCGCGTAGTCGTACGCCACGCCGTTCAGCTTGGCCCAGTTCGCGTTGCCGCAGTTGGTGTCGTTCTGGGTGGTCGTCGCGGTGCCGAACGTGTCGGTGCCGAAGGTGCCGTTCTGCCCGACGTAGCCCCAGCCCGCCTGCGCCTCGGACGTGGTGCGGAAGGCGCTGCCGTTGCACGTCTTGCTGACGTAGGACTTGCCCGCGCAGCAGTACGCCATGTCGTGCCAATTGCCCAAGCCGCCGCCGGTGTTGCCGGTGGGCGTGCCTTCGTTCGAGCCGATGCGGTCGCCGTCAGAGCTGCCCGCGCTCGAGGTGGAGGTGCAGGCCGAGCCCTCGTTGACGCAGTGGTTGGCGTAGAGCTTGGTTGACAGCCGCGCCAGCCCCTCGCCGGCCCAGAGGCCGGTCAGGTCCGCCCCCAGCACCTCGCTGCCGATCAACACGTTGTCGCCGCCGGCCATCGAGGTCACCAGAGGCACGGTGCTGTTGCGCTTGAAGCGCTTCCAGCCCTTGTAGCTGCCCTGTTCGTGCACGACGACCAGGATCTCGGCGCCGGTGTCCAGGTCCATGTAGGCGTCGCTCTTGAAGTCTGCCTTCAGCGCTTGGGTGACGTCGCCCTTGGTCAAGTTGTTCGTCCACAGATCGTTGGCCCACCACATCACGTGACCGTCGGACGTGTCGAGGTTCAGGAGCATGGTCCAGCCCTTTCCCGCAGTCGACAGGTCGCAGTAGGCCTGGAAGGCCTTGGTCTTGGGCTGGACCCAGTACACGCCCGACGCAGCGGTCGGCGCGGCGGTCTTGATGGCTTGGCAGGACTTGCCGGGGTTGGCCTCGCTGCCCAGCGGCGGTTGCAGGGCCAGCGGGGCGAAGTCCTTGCCGTTGCAGATGTACAGCGCCTTGTCGACGCTGTTGACGTAGGCGGCGCCGGTGTTCGAGACGGTGCAGGGGATTGGGTGGCTGGTCGCGACCAAGAACTGCAGGGCGCCGGTGACCGCCACCTTCTTGTCCGACAGGACCTGGACCGAGACACTCCAAGCGTTCACCTTGCCGTCCGTCGCGTTGTTCAGGAAGGCGGTGTCGATGACGCTAAGCGACCACTTGCCCTTGGGGTTCTTGCCCACCCACGACGCCAGATCGCCCGACACCGTCTTGGTCAAGGTCGGCCAAGTCGTCTTCAGCACCGAACCCGACCCCGACTTGTCGTGCAGCACATAGGCCGAGTTGGCCGGGTCGTACAACACCACCTTGAGCTTGGAGATATCCGAGTTCGCCAGGTCCACGCTGACCGTCACGCCCTGGGCAACGCCGAAGTCCGCGATGGTCAGGTTGTCCGACACGCCCACAGGATTGTTGTCCGGAATGTTGACCGGGGTGTTGGAACTGGCCGTCGTCTCAGTGAATTGCGTCGTTAGCAGGTCGTTGGAGATCTCGTCCAAACCGTCCTTGGGTAGGTCGATGGCCGCGACGCAGTCGAGCGAACCGTCGGCCTTCAGCGCCCGCACGACCAGACCTGTGCCGCACGCGGTGTTGACCTTGGCCAGCACGGGCAGGCCTTGCAGATCGGCGTAGGCGCCGGTGCCGGCAACCTTGGCCAAGGCAGCCGTCTTGGCATACGCCGTCAGGTCCGGCGTGCCGTCAAGGTCGGCATACGCACCAGAGACCGCCACAGTGGCCAGAGACGCCGTCTGGGCGAACGCCGAGAGGTCGGGAGTTCCCTTGAGATCCGAGTAGTTACCCGTGGACGCCACGGTGGCCAGATCGCCCTTCTTCGCCACGGTCGCCAGCCACTTCGGGTCCAGCATCGCTTCGGTCACGCAGGCAGAGCACTGCAGCGCGTCGGCAACCTGCGTCCGCAGCGCGTAGAACGCTGCCGCAAGTCGCTGGCGCGGCAGCTCGGGGTCACTGCCCACTTGCACGCTGAGCCACAACCCCGCGTCCGAGGGAACCCCCGCCAGAGGCGAGGTCCCGCCCAATTGTGCAGTGAACAAGCCACCTTTCACCGCGAGCTTCTGGACTTCGGACCATGCTGCCGCGCCGTCCTGGGCTTGGGTGTACAAGCGAAACGTGCCGTCGTAGTCGCCGTCGGCCGCCGGACCGCCCCCGGTGCTGGTCAACAAACCCTCGACTTGAACAACCGCGGGCACGGCTGCATTCGCGGACGGCGCAAGCACCAGACTTAGCAGCAAGGTTGCAACCAGATGGACGAAGTGGCCCGGGTGGCTCGCGTGGGAGGTCGTCATGGCGTTTCCCCAGATGGTGGGCGGTGGCGGGCGGAATGGTCGGGGATCAGTTCACTTCTTCGAATCCGGCGACGCGGCGGTGGGTGCCGGTGGTTCGCCAAACCCGGTCGTTCTGCCGCTGCAGCACGTAGAACACATAACCGAAGCTCTGGGAATGGCGGCGGTAAATGTCGATCTCCCGCTCTTGCTCGGCCAGCACCTGCAACGCCATGGGATCACGCGCGTAACGCACGCGCAGCGACTGCAATCTGGGCAGCATCGGCTCGTAGTAGCCCTGCCACCAGCCTTCGTCGGGCAGCTTGAACTGGGTCACGACCCGGTAGCCTTCTTCCAACGCGATTGCGCGGTTGCGCTCGACCGTCTGCATCGCCGGATACGCCACCGACCAAAACGCCGCGGCCTCCGCGGGAGGGGAATCGACTAGCCACGACAGCTCCGAAAACACCAGAGATCCCTGAGGCTTCAGCAGCCGCCGCCAAGCCTTCAGGCCAGTGCGTGTGCCGATGGCATAGATGGCGCCTTCCGACCAGATCAGGTCGAAACAGCCCTCCGGGAACGGCAGCCGCGTCATGTCGGCCCGCAGCGGCAAGATGCGCTCATGCAGTCCGGCGTCGGTTGCGGATTGCGTCAGGCGCGCGACGAACGACTCGTGCTGGTCCACGGCCAGCACCCGCCCCGTCGTGCCTTGCGCAAGCACCAGCGTCTGCGCGCCGGTGCCGCAGCCGGCGTCGAGGATGACCGGGGCATCGGGGAGGTTGGGCACGCACGCGAGGGCCTTGCGAGTCGCCTCTGCGTTGCCGGGCCCCTGACGGGGAAGTCCCTCGAAGAGCTCGAAGACCACGTCCATGGGTTTCATGGCGCCTCCGTTGCGGTGGGGTCGGTCCATGCCGGGATAGAGCCGTTCTGCTCGAGTGTGCGATCGGGTCGAGTCTGCCCGGGTCGACACGGGCGCGCAACGAGAAACGCAGCGGCAAGGCAACCCATCGGGATGTCTGGGAGATCGGAAGCTGTGCGACGGGACGGCAGAGCTACGGCAGCTGGCCGTTGAGCTCGAAGCCAGTGACGGTCTTGGCCAGGCCGGTCTGGGTGTGCACAAACGTGATGCGGCCGGACGGATGGGTCTGGGTGATCGCCATCTGCTTGGCCTTGCTGAGGAAACGCACGTGCTCGGGCGCGCTGCCCAGCTCGTGGTCGGTGTACTGGAACGACGAGAGGTCGGCCTCTTGCACGACGTGGGCCAGCCCCTTGGGATCCTTGAGCAGGAACCAGGCCTTGTGCGGCTCGGTGGACAGCCCGATCTCCAGCGGCTTGACGGGGGTCAGGACCAGCGCGGTGTAGCCGGAGTCCAGGTCCAGCAGCGAGTAACCCTGGCTGTCATCGACGAATTGATCGGTCTCGTCGGGGCTTCCGGGACCATCGCCGGGCTTGTGGATGAGGATGGCCTTGCGGGCGCCAGGGACCAGCAGCACGTCGTCGACGGTCTTGCGCAGCAGGATGGGCAGGACGGTGCCCTCGGCGATGTCGAGGATGGCGACCTCTTCGATGCCCTCGACCGAGGTGTAGAGCACGGCCGTTTTGCCGTCGTCGGTGATGCGGGCAAGACCAGCGACCAGCTCTCCGGTCGAGGCGATCATGGCGGGCAGGGTGTCCGTCACGTCCTTGGGCAGGGCGACGAACGCGACTTCCTTGGACTCGCGCAGCATGGCCAGCGCGGCGGAGCCGTCGGGCAACAGGTCGAGGTCGGTGGGCTCGGAGGTGAGCGGGATCTCGACGATGGTCTTGCTGGGGAGGTGCACGGCGGTCAGCCCGGCCTTGCCGGACGAGCGGACGATGGCCCAGTTGCCGTTGTTGGTGGTGAGGACCTCGCGGGAAGCGGGCTTGTCCAAAGGGTTTTTGCTGATGGGGATGGGAGCGACGATCTGGCCGTCGGTCAGCTTGGCCAGCTCGAGCACGCTGATGCCGTCGTCGGTGACGACAAGGGCGCGGGTGCCGTCGGCGGTGAAGGCGACCGAGCGTGGGCGGAAGCCGACCGACACGCGCAGGCCGAGCTCTTTGCCGGTGGTGAGGTCGACGACGGTGACGGACTGAAAATTGCCAACGGGGTCGCCGGCTTGCGCTCGGGCGTGGTCGTAGAAGACGACGGCGAACTTGCCGGTGGGGTCCATGGCCAAGGCGTTGCAGAAGGGCAGGACGGGGACGTAGGCGACGGAGTCCTGGGCTTCGGTCGAGCGGATGACGGCGACTTCGTTGGAGCCATAGTCAATCACGACAGCGGCGTCCTGGTTGGGGATGATGGCAAGGACGGTGGGCTGGTCGCCGACGTCGATCAGGCGTACGGACAGGGAGTTACCGGAAACGCGAACGATGCGATCCTCCGCAGTGGCGGGGATGTAGACGTAGTTGGGGCTACCCTGGGGTGCGCCGAAGTCGGTCTCTTTCTCCTGCTCGGGCGGCAGGCCGGCGTCGTAGCTCGCGGTGTCGGAGGCGGTGTCTTCGGCGCCGGTCCACACGTCCTCGTTGTTGGACTCGTTCGGCCACCAGCCTGTGCCGCCCGCGGTGGCATCCGAGCCGCAGCCCGCGCACGCGAGCAGGAAAGTGACGAGCAGGAAGGCGAACTGGATGCGCATGACAACCTCCCCGAAGCCCATGGCGGGCAAGGGGTTACTGCAGCTGGCCGTTGAGCTCGAAGCCAGTGACGGTCTTGGCCAGACCGGTCTGGGTGTGCACAAACGTGATGCGGCCGGACGGATGGGTCTGGGTGATCGCCATCTGCTTGGCCTTGCTGAGGAAACGCACGTGCTCGGGCGCGCTGCCCAGCTCGTGGTCGGTGTACTGGAACGACGAGAGGTCGGCCTCTTGCACGACGTGGGCCAGCCCCTTGGGATCCTTGAGCAGGAACCAGGCCTTGTGCGGCTCGGTGGACAGCCCGATCTCCAGCGGCTTGACGGGGGTCAGGACCAGCGCGGTGTAGCCGGAGTCCAGGTCCAGCAGCGAGTAACCCTGGCTGTCATCGACGAATTGATCGGTCTCGTCGGGGCTTCCGGGACCATCGCCGGGCTTGTGGATGAGGATGGCCTTGCGGGCGCCAGGGACCAGCAGCACGTCGTCGACGGTCTTGCGCAGCAGGATGGGCAGGACGGTGCCCTCGGCGATGTCGAGGATGGCGACCTCTTCGATGCCCTCGACCGAGGTGTAGAGCACGGCCGTTTTGCCGTCGTCGGTGATGCGGGCAAGACCAGCGACCAGCTCTCCGGTCGAGGCGATCATGGCGGGCAGGGTGTCCGTCACGTCCTTGGGCAGGGCGACGAACGCGACTTCCTTGGACTCGCGCAGCATGGCCAGCGCGGCGGAGCCGTCGGGCAACAGGTCGAGGTCGGTGGGCTCGGAGGTGAGCGGGATCTCGACGATGGTCTTGCTGGGGAGGTGCACGGCGGTCAGCCCGGCCTTGCCGGACGAGCGGACGATGGCCCAGTTGCCGTTGTTGGTGGTGAGGACCTCGCGGGAAGCGGGCTTGTCCAAAGGGTTTTTGCTGATGGGGATGGGAGCGACGATCTGGCCGTCGGTCAGCTTGGCCAGCTCGAGCACGCTGATGCCGTCGTCGGTGACGACAAGGGCGCGGGTGCCGTCGGCGGTGAAGGCGACCGAGCGTGGGCGGAAGCCGACCGACACGCGCAGGCCGAGCTCTTTGCCGGTGGTGAGGTCGACGACGGTGACGGACTGAAAATTGCCAACGGGGTCGCCGGCTTGCGCTCGGGCGTGGTCGTAGAAGACGACGGCGAACTTGCCGGTGGGGTCCATGGCCAAGGCGTTGCAGAAGGGCAGGACGGGGACGTAGGCGACGGAGTCCTGGGCTTCGGTCGAGCGGATGACGGCGACTTCGTTGGAGCCATAGTCAATCACGACAGCGGCGTCCTGGTTGGGGATGATGGCAAGGACGGTGGGCTGGTCGCCGACGTCGATCAGGCGTACGGACAGGGAGTTACCGGAAACGCGAACGATGCGATCCTCCGCAGTGGCGGGGATGTAGACGTAGTTGGGGCTACCCTGGGGTGCGCCGAAGTCGGTCTCTTTCTCTTGTTCTGGCGGCAGGGTTGCGTCGCCGGCCGCACCGCTCGAGTCCCCAGAATTCGTGTCGTACTTGGGGTCCATCGGGCTGATCGTGTCGGAAGCCTCGTAGTAGTTCCACGCATCCATCGAACTGTCGCTGCAGCCGACGGCCAGCAACGCCAGAACCCCCCAGATCGGTAACGGAAACCGCATGGTGTCCTCCGGAGCGCGTGTTACAGACGCACGACGACGGCGACCCGCGCCAGCAGGCCGGTCAGGGTCAGCGTGCCGAGATCCAGCGATGCGGCAGCGAGGTTCGGAGAGCGGGTGCGGTCATTCGACAGCTGCAGGTCCTGACCCAGCGCGTGCTGGTAGCCGAGCTCGAAGCTGAGTCCGAATGACGCGGCAAGCGTGCGGTCCGGCAGCTCGCGAGGGATCATCACCGCGCAGCCGATGGCGGCCAGTCCGTGCGGCGCAAACGTCTCGGACGAGAACGACGCCGGATCGTCGATCCGGAATGTCGTCCAGGTGACGCCGACACCACCACGCACGTAGGGCTGAACCCAACCCTTCGTGATCAGACGGTATTGCGCGTCCACGGTGAACGTGTCCAGATCCAGCAGCGTGTCCTGACCGGCAAGCACCGCCTGCTCACTGGACGGCCACCACTCGACACCCACCGCCAGCTCGTCGGTGACAGAGACGCCACCGCGCAGCACGACGCCGCCCAACGAGCGGTCGGCCGTCACGGTGTTGGCCGAGTCGTCATACAGCTGCTGGGTCGCGCCGCCCAGCTCGAGATCCAGCCCAAGACCGAATGCCGTGGCTGGCACAGACGTCGTCAAAAGCGCGAGGATCGTGAGGAATTTCTGCATCACCAGCCCTCCGTCACGCCCTGAAGCGCGAAGCCCTCGACCCAGCGGCCTGACGCCTGATCGAGCACGCCCGTCGGGAACGCCGCGATCCACCACCCCGCCACGCCGGTTCCGGCGACCGCGATGCCGTCCTGTCCCAGCCGAGTCAGACGGGTCGCCACGTGACCCAGCGTCAGGCTGGACCCTTGCAGCGTGGCCGCATCGATGCGCGACAGGCGGCTTTGGCCGTCGACCTTGCCCAGCACGAACACCGCGTCGCCGCTGACCCGCAGGTCCGCGACCACGCCCGCGCCGTTGAAGGCCGTCTTGTTGCGGGTGTCCGGGTCCAGCACCGTCAGGCCCGCGAGGTTGGCCGGGCGCACGAAGAAGCGCGGTCCCGCCTGTACCACCTGACCGATGCCGTGGTCGAACGTCACAAGGTGCAGCGCCTTGCCCTTGCGCTTGGCCAGATCGTCCAGATCGACGACGTAGGCGGTGAATACGGTGGCGTCGCCGCGCAGCAGCAGCGCGTGTTGCAGGCCGTCGGCGCCGACGTAGGGTACGATCTTGTTGACGATGTATTGCAGCGGAATCGCAAGGTTGGTGCCCGTGGCCGGGTCCAGCAGCGCCACGTCGCGCGAGCCGGCGTTGACGGTGAAGACCCGCAGGCCCTCCTTGGTCTCGAACACGTGCAGGTCGGCGGGACCGCTGCCCGACGCGATCTGGTCCAGCGACACGCCCAAGTCCTGCGCGGACTGGTCGATGCGGACGTGGATCACGTCGTCCAAGCCATTGGCGATGACGTAAAGGTCGGTGCCACTTGTCGCGATGCGAGCAACGGTGCGCTCAGGCAGGATGTTGGCCTTGGGGTCGGCGGCCAGCGGCACCATGGTCGTGCGCACTTCGCCTTGCGAGAAGTCAGCGACGCCCAAGGCATTTTGCACTTCGACCCACACCAGACGGTGGGCATTGGCGCCGATCTTGACCTCGGGTCCGATGTGGGCGGCCAAGGGCGCGCGCGACAGTCCTGCCAGCGTCGCCAGCCGCGGGTTCGCGGTGCCGGGCGCCGCCGCCAGGTCCACCAGCGCGATCTGGTCGGTGCTGACGATCGAGGACACGGCTTGTCCGCTGGCAGAGTGGTAGAGCACCGCCTGACTGCCGTCGTCCGACAGCGCCAGACCCGTGAATTCCGCCTGCAGCGGCCAGGTCTTGACCCCGTCGACCGTCAGCAGCGCCAGCTCGCGCCGCTCGACGTCCAGCAACACGACGCGGGAGCCATCGGCGCTGGTCAGCACAACCTCCGGGCGCGACTTCAGACCGAACGAGGAGGTCTGGACGTCCGTCCCGTTGGCCGCAATCACCTCGACGCGCTGACGCGCCGGGTTCAGGACCAGCAGCTTCTGGCCGACCTCAAGGAGGTTGGCGGTGTCGAGGGGATCTTCGTAACTCGGGTCGCGATCGACGCAACCGCCCAGCGTTCCCGTCAGCACCGCGGCAAGCGCGAGCTGGAGGAAGGGGCGGAAGGGACGATTCGCGTCGGGGCGGAGAAGCGAGCGCACGCGGCCTCCTTCGGTCCGGGAACCTGACTTGGGGCGGGCAGTTGGGGGGGGCGTGGAGGGTCTGCAGCCACGCGACAAACGCAACCACACCAGCGTATGGCTTCCCGAGGCAGATGCAAGCCGATTGCGGTCAAGGTCTGGCCGGGATGAGGACGGCTGGTGTCCTTCGCGCGGAATCGGCCCTCAGGGCGGGGCGCCGGCGTCGATCCAGTCCTTCAGCAGCTGGATCTGGCCGGTCGACAGGGCAGGTCCGGGTGGCATCGGGCCGCCGCAACCGTAGTCCGCGTTGGGGGCGAGCTTCAAGTACAGCAGGCTCTGCAGGGGGTTGCCGGGCTTCACGCGCATCGTCGCCTTGCACCCCGAGCCGGAGACCGGTTGGTTCACCAGCGCGCTGTAGGCAGTGGCGGCCGTGGGGCCAAACGACAGACCTCCCGCGTTGCCGTGGCAGCCCGTGCAGTGCTCCAACACCTGTGTGTAGACCTTGGACCAGGTGGGGGTGCCGCAGCCCACGATGGCGGTGTGCTGGCACTGACCCGAGGTGGCGTCGCACGCATCGGTAGTGCAGTCATCGCTGTCGTTGCAGCTCTTGGCAGGGCCGGCGGAGCAGGAACCCGAGGCGCACGCGTCATTTTCCGTGCAGCCGTTGCCGTCTGAGCAGGACCCTGCAGTGGAGGCGGACTGGCAGCCCAGCACCTTGTCGCAGGAGTCGGTGGTGCAGCCGTTGGCGTCGTCGCAGGGCAGCGCGCCCGAGCCCACGCACGCCCCCCCGGAGCAGCCGTCGCTCGGGGTGCAGACGCTGCCGTCGGTGCACGGGGCGGTGTTGGCGAAGTGCAGGCAGCCGCTGGTCTTGCTGCAAAGCTCGTCGGTACATACGTTGTTGTCGTCGCAGTCGAGGGGGACCGAGCCGACGCAGGTGCCTCCGGAGCAAACATCCTTGGTCGTGCACGCGTTGGCGTCGTTGCACGCGGTGGTGTTGGCGTCGTGGGTGCAGCCCGCCGTCTTGTCGCACGCGTCGGTGGTGCAAGCGTTGTTGTCGTTGCAATTCGCGGGGCTGGAGCCCACACACGCGCCACCAGAGCACGCGTCCTTGGTGGTGCAGACGCTGCCGTCGTTGCAGGTGGCGGTGTTGTTGGTCGACTTGCAGCCGCTTCCCGCGACGCAGCTGTCGTCGGTGCACGGGTTGTTGTCGTTGCAGACCACAGCCTTGCCAACACACTTGCCGGCCGAGCACGTGTCCAGCGTCGTGCAGGGCTCGCCGTCGTCGCACGCGGCCGTGTTCGCGGTGTAGAGGCAGCCCGACGCCGACGCGCAAGCATCGTTGGTGCACGCGTTGCCGTCGTTGCAGGTCACCGGCTTGCCGCCGCACTTGCCGCCACTACAACCGTCGGGTCCCGTGCAGGCGTTGCCGTCGTTGCAAGCGGCTGTGTTGGCGGAGAAGACGCACCCGGTCGCGGGGGCGCAGCCGTCGTCCGTGCACGGGGTGTCGTCGCTGCAGGTCGTGGCCTTGCCCGCGCACTTGCCGCCGCCGCACACATCGCCGGCAGTGCAGGCGTTGCCGTCGTCGCAGCTGGACGCGTTGACCTTGTGGGTGCAGCCCGAGCCGGCCGCGCAGGCGTCGTCGGTGCATGGATTGCCGTCGTCGCACGACACCGCTTGGCCCCCGCACTGGCCGCTCGCGCACGCGTCGCCTTGCGTACAGGCGTTGCCGTCGTCGCAGGGGCCGGGCGCTGCGGGGTGGACGCATTGGCCGGCTTGGCAGGCGTCTGCTGTACACGGATTGCCGTCGTTGCATGCGATCGCGTTGCCGCCGCAAGCGCCGGCCGCGCAGCCGTCGCTTTGGGTACAGGCGTCGCCGTCGCTGCACGGGGCGGTGTTCGCGGCGTGGGCGCAGCCCGGTGCGGGACTGCAGCTGTCGTCGGTGCAGGCGTTGCCGTCCTGGCAGTCGACCGGCTTGCCCTGACACGCGCCCTTGCTGCACGCGTCGTCTTGCGTGCAGGCGTTGCCGTCGGTGCACGCCGTCGTTGCGAACGCGTATCCGCAGCCTTTTGCGGGGTTGCAGGTATCGACCGTGCACGGGTTGTCGTCATCGCAAGCGGCGTCGTCCTTGCATAGGTCCGTCGAGCAGCCTTCCAGCGTCAGGTGTTGGCACTGACCTGTCGATGCATCACAACTATCTGTCGTGCAAACGTTCTTGTCGTCGCAGGCGTTGGGGGCGCCGGGTCCGCACGCTTTGGCCACGCACAAGTCGCCGACCGTGCAAGCGTTGCCGTCGGTGCAGGGCGCGGCGTTGGCCGAGAACACGCAGCCGGACTTGGTCTGGCAGGCGTCGTCGGTGCACGGGTTGGCGTCGTCACACGTCACGGCTTGTCCCTTGCACGCGCCGTCGATGCAGGCGTCCTGCGTGGTGCAGGCGCTGCCGTCGTCGCACGGCAAGGTGTTCGCGGCGAAGACGCAGCCGGTCTCTTTGGCGCAGCTGTCGGTGGTGCAGGGGTTGGCGTCGTCGCAGGTCACCTTCGCCCCGCCGCACTTTCCGTCCTGGCACGTGTCGCCTTGGGTGCAGGCGCTGCCGTCGGTGCACCCCGCGGCGTTGGCGGCATGGGAACAGCCCGTTCCGGCCGCGCACGCGTCGTCGGTACAAGGGTTGCCGTCACCGCAATCGACCAGAGTTCCCAGACACTTGCCGTCCGCGCAGACGTCGCTTCCGGTGCACGCGTTGCCGTCGTCACACGCCACCGCCTTGGCCGCGTGGGTGCAGCCGCCGGTCGGGTCGCAAGCGTCGGCCGTGCATGGGTTGGTGTCGTCGCACTGTACGGCCGAGCCGCCGCACTTTCCCATGACGCACTGGTCGTTCTGCGTGCAGGCGTCGCCGTCCGAGCAGGTCGCCTCGTTCGGCGTGTGGGTGCAACCGGCGGACGAGTCGCAGCCGTCGTCGGTGCAGGGGTTGCTGTCGTCGCACGCGACCGCGCTGCCCAGGCACTTGCCGTCCGCGCAGTCATCTTGCTGGGTGCAGGCGTCGCCGTCGGTGCAGGTGACGGTAACGGGTAGCTGAACGCAGCCGGCCTGTGGGGCGCAAGTTCCTTCCGTGCAAGGGTTTCCGTCTTCGCAGGACAGGACGACACCGAGACACGCGCCCTGGACGCAGTCGTCCTCGAGGGTGCAGTCGTCGCCGTCGTTGCAGGGCACGGAGTTCGCCGCGTGGCCGCACCCGCCCAGCGGGTCGCAGGTGTCGTCGGTGCAGGGGTTGCCGTCGGCACAGTCGACAGGATTGCCTTGGCATACGCCGACTTGGCAGGCATCGTTCTGGGTGCAGGCGTTGCTGTCGCTGCAGGGCGTGCCGTCGTCGGCCAGACCGACCTGGCAGGTCCCGGTGGCGGGGACGCACGTCGATGTCTGGCACGCGCCCGCGTCGGCGCAGGTCACGGCCGAGTTGGGCTTGGGCAGGCACGCAGGCTGGGTGCCAGAAAGGTCGCAGGTCCAAACGCCATTGCAGCGGTCTCCGTCGTCGAAGGGCGCGCAATCGGCGTCGATCTGGCAAACGGGAGGGACGACATCGGGAAGTGGATCGGCGTCCTGCGGGACGTCAACCTCGGGTTCCGTCGAGTCCGGGCCAACATCGGGCGCGAGGTCCGATGTGTCGGGGGGGGCATCCGCAATCTCAGAGGCAGCATCCTGTTCTGTGACATCGGCCGTGTCCGTACCTGAAGCACCGCAGCCCGCGACCAGCCAGACGCTCGCTGCCAGTGCCCACACTCCAGCCCGAATCGGCGCACCTTTGTCTCGTCCCTGCAACGCTTTTCCCCCGGTCGGCCGCCTGCCATGACCTGTCCCCCGGTCGTGGCAATTCGAGTATGGCAAACCCTACACGGTTCTCGTCGTGTCGGCGAGGTTGGGCCCTGGATGCGCTTTGCAAACGAGGGTTTGTGCGGTTGGAGCGGCGTCCAAAGGTCGCGACGGTCAGGGGGCCTCGCGCAGCTCGATCCGCACTTCGGTCGTGGCAGAGTCGGGGACGCGGGCCACCTCGCGAATCAAGCGGCAGCGTTCCAACTCAGGGCGAAGGCGCTGGAATCCGGTGGGCTTGATGGTCGAGTCGACCCAGTAGAACGACCGCAGTCCCAACGCCCGGAAGTCGCCCTGGAAGGCCGACGGCACGAACCCGCGATTCTGGAACCCGAACCAGTAGTCCGTCAGTCCCACGACAGGCAGACCGTCCTCAGGCACGGCCGCCACCACCTGATGCAGCGTCGCCTCGAAGTGGATAGACCGACGTTCCTGCCACGTCTGTTCAGCGCGGACCCCGAAGGTCACGACCAGAACTGCGAAAGCCAAGCGCAAAAGCCAGGGGCGGAACTCGACGGCGCGCACGGTCAGGAACGTGAAGGCGGGGAATGCGTACACGACATAGAAGCCGTTCTGTCGCCGTATCAGCGCCGCGCAGACCAGAATCGCTGCCAGCCAGGCCAGCGCCAGCGGCGTGCGGCGGGTCTGGGGCCGGGCGACGTACAGCGCCAGTGCGGCGATGAACACCGCAAGCTCGACGTGGTTGCGCTCTGAGAAGGCGTGGTCCAGCCACGTCCAGGCAGAGCGGCGGTCGGGCCCGAAGTCCTGGGCGGCATGCCAAAGCTTGCGCAGCGCCTCGAGATTCAGCACCGGAGCGTTCGCCGCCACGAACCACAGTCCACCCACCGCCGCGCCCAGCGCCAGAGTGCCCAACCGCTTGCGTGTCGTCGTCCTGTCCGGGAACAGCTCGTGACGCGCGACCCAGAGATACGCAAAACCGTAGAAGAAAGCCGTCACGCCCATCAGGTGGCACTCGACCGCCACCGCCGCCGCCAGACCCGCCCACAGGAAGCGCTGATGGACCAGCGCCAGCATCGACATCGACACCAGCAGCAGCGTCACCGCATCGGGACGGGCGAGATTCGCCGCAAGAACCATGGGTTGGAACAGGACGAGCGAGAACCCGAGGACCGCCGCCGACTCGCGCGCAAGGCCCACGCGGCGCCCCACGCCGTACCAAGCCGCGCCTGTGCCGAAGATGGCCGCGGTCGACACGAGGTGCATGTGGCCGCGGGTCCAGCCCAGGGGCTCGCCCAGCAGCGCAAGGGCCACTGCGTGGGTCTTGCCGAACAGCAGCGGCATGGTGCCGGGCTGGCGGAACACGACGTCTTCGAAGCGGCCGTGGTGAATCCACTGCCAGGCAAACGAGGTGCTCCAGGCGTCGTCCAGATAGTGGATCAGCAGGCGACCATGCACAGCGGCATACCCCGCCACGACCACAAGCGCCACGGCGAGCCAAACGGCAGTGCCGATGGGGTGCCCTCGCAGGTGCGTCCATATGCGACGATGCATGGTCCCCCCGGGCCGCGCCGTCGGCTACAGCAGCTTGAACTCGATGCGGCGGTTCTTGGCGCGACCCTCAGGCGTCTTGTTGTCCGCCATCGGCCTGTCGGACCCGAAGCCAACGGTCGTGATGCGGTCGGCGGCGATTCCCTTGCCGACGAAGTACGCCTTGACGGCCTCTGCACGCTCCAGACTGAGCTTGGTGTTCAGCTCGGCAGAGCCGGTATTGTCTGTATGGCCGGAGACTTCGAGGCGTGCGCTCTTGAACTCGGTCAGCACGGACGACGCTGCACCCAGCGTGACGAAGGACTTCTCGACGATCTTGGCACTGCCGGACTCAAACGCGATGCCCGCGATGGCGCCCGTGAACTTCTTGAGGCGATCCGGGATCTTGTCGGGGCAGCCGTCTTGGTCCTCGAAGCCATTGACGGTCTCCTTGACCCGGGGGCACCGGTCCGTCGCGTCCGGGACGCCGTCGCCGTCCATGTCGGCCGCTTGGTCGGGGCAGCCGTCCAGGTCGTCGATGCCGTTGACAGTCTCCTTGTCTTTCGGGCACTTGTCCTTGCTGTCGGGAATGCCGTCGCTGTCGGTGTCGGGGTCGTCCGGGCAGCCGTCGTCGTCCTTGTAACCGTTCTTGGTCTCCGCCTCGTTGGGGCAGGCGTCGTCCTTGTCTTCAATGCCGTCGCTGTCGCCGTCGGAGTCGGGGCAGCCGTCGTCGTCCTTGCAGCCGTTGCGCGTTTCAGCCTTGTCCGGGCACTTGTCGGCGCCGTCGTTCACGCCGTCACCGTCGTTGTCCAGGTCGGGGCAGCCGTCCTGATCCTGCCAGCCGTCAAGATCCTCCTTGCTGTTCACGCACTCGTCATTGCGGTCCGAGATGCCGTCGCCGTCTGCGTCCTTCACCACTCCGCCGAACACATACGACACGCCCAGCCAGGCCTCGCCGGAGATCGTCTTGGTGCCCAGCTGCCCGGGGATGCCCAAGCCCAGCAGATCCAGCCGCACGAACAACTCGTCGGTCAGGCCGAGCCTTGCACCCAAGCCACCGATCACGGCCGCGTCGGCGTCGGTCTTGTCCAGCACCTTGTCCGAACCGGTCAGCAGGATCTCGGAGCCGAGGCCCAACCGCGCGAACGGGATGACCATGCCCTCGCTCATCAAGTCGACCAACGCGTGGGTGCGCAACCCCAGCACGGGGGCGGACTCGCCGGTCTTCGCGAGCGACGAGAACGACCAGGTTCCCTCCACTTCCACCGAAAGCTGATCCAGGACGGCGTATCCCAGACGCAGACCGATGCCGGCCGCCGACTCCGGAACGAATTCGCGGGCCTTGGCGTTGCCGAGCTCGATGTCGCTGGGGTTGACGTCATAGCCACCGAAGCCGCCAAGCTCGACGCTGCCCGGGGTGCCGGCAAGCGCTGGCAGAGACCAGACAGTGACGACGAGGACGGGAACGACAATGGCACAGGCGAAGCGGACATAGGCGACCATGACGCGGGCTCCTTGGGGGAGGGTGGGGCGGGCGGCGAGTATCCTCTCGCCCCGGCCAGCTTGCAAATGGGGAAGACGAATCGAATTGCGTCTCGGTAGCGCGTTCAGCGATGCCCGTCGGCAGGTCGGCTGCGATTTCTTGTGTTTGGAATCGGTAAGGATCTGGTCCCCGGCGGCGAGGCCCACTACATTGGTGTGCCTGTGCGCGGATTCTCCGGGGAGGGGCGGCCGCCGCACAGACACCATCCAAGAAGCCGTTCTACGCAAGGCTGCCTGAATACAGCGAATTCGGACGTCTGCAGCGACGACAGTGCGTGCACCGAGAGCGACGCGTGCGCCAACGGCACCTGCGCCGGCACCGCCATCCCCTGCAAGGACGGCAACGCCTGCACCGATGACGCTTGTGACCCCAAGACCGGCTGCACCTTCACCGCCAACGCCGCACCTTGCAGCGACGGCAACGCCTGCACCGACCCCGACGCCTGCAAGAGCGGCAGCTGCGTGGCCGGCGCCGCGCTGGACTGCAACGACAACAACCCTTGCACAACCGACAACTGCGACACGGTCAAGGGCTGCGTCTTCACCGAGAACAGCCTGGCCTGCGACGCCAGCAACGCCTGCACCACCCAGGATGCCTGCAAGACCGGCAAGTGCATCGGCGGCGCCCCCCTGAACTGCAACGACCTGAACACCTGCACGGCCGACGCGTGCGACCCGGCCAAGGGCTGCGTGAACGCGGCGGTCACCGATGGCTCCAGCTGTGCCGATGGCCTCTGCACCGCCCTGTCCTTGCAGCCCGCCAGCACCTGCCAGGCCGGCAAGTGCGTCACGCCCGCGCTGCAAGACTGCAACGACCAAAGCGTCTGCACGGTCGACACCTGCGCCAAGACCGGCTGCCTGAACGAGGCTGCCAACGAGGGCTTTCCCTGTGGCCCCAATGCCTTCTGCACCAAGGGGACGTGCCAGACCTGCGCGCTGTACAGCAAGGCCGTGTCCACGCTGGCGGGTTCCGAGCTGCGCGGCATCGCGGCGTGGGGCAAGGGCGTCGTCGTGGCGGGCAGGGTTCCGACGAACCAGAATGGCGACAACGGGTTGCTGATGGCGATCAAGGAAGACGGCAGCATCGGGTGGAGCGCCTCGCGCGGCGGCAACAACGACGACGGCTTCCGCGCCATCGCTCCGGCGGGCAACGGCGACTACTTCGCCGCCGGCTACTCGGACATCGGGGGCTCGCAGCAGGGCTGGATCACGCGCATCGCGGGGGCCACGGGCGCGCAGTTGTGGACGCAGTCGCTGGGCGGCGGCGGCAACAACGACTGGTTCAGCGG